>NZ_JARUXK010000001.1:1254831-1328142 GCF_031451435.1 Caballeronia sp. LZ008
TGCCGCGTCGGCGGCGTCGAGTGTCTCGGGAGCCGCCGCCGCGAGCAAAGCGGCGGCGCAGAGCGTCAACACGGCGACCGACGCGCTCACAAGCGCCAAAGCGAGCGCAAGTTCGCTCTCGACGAGCGCCGGCGGGTTGCTTTCCAAATGACAATTTTCGGAGCGCCCCTCGGAAGAGTGATCCTTAACTCGCCAACTGCATGCTCAGGCAGACGAATTCGGCTGGCCCGCTGTAGCCCGCTACGCGCGAGCATTGCAACTTCATGAAGTGAGCGATGCCGGCGCTGATTCACAGCGATGTCGAGCCGCTGTCGAAACGTGAGCCTGATCGCATTACCGTATAACCTGATTTCGTTGCCTTGCCTGGTGAGTTTGGGCCAACCGAAACTGAGAAATGGCTTCCAACCGAGATATGGAAGTCATGAAGCAGAGCCGATTCACGGAAGAACTGATGGTCACGATGCTGCGCGAGACAAACAAGGCGTCGGTCGTAGGTGGCTGAGAAACCCGCTGTGTCCGCAATGCTCGCAGACGACACATTCGCTGTCGCGCAGGCAGCGTCCGTCGTGTTCGGTTTCTGGGGGCGCAATCAGCCTGGTCAGTCAGGCTTTTCGCATCAACGTCGTCCTCGACTTCCAAACCCCAAGTCGCATTTCCACTCCTTCACGACCAACGCAGACATCGCGCCTTCCCCCACGCGTGCGAAAATCTCCTCCACACCCACCATCTTCGCTTCAAGCACGCCAAAGGACCCGTCCATGGACATTCCCCACGTTCTGCAAGCCATCGCGCATCAGGAGCACACGCTCGTGTTCCCGCAATTTCACTCGGAACACGCGTGGCAAATCGGTTCGCAATTGCGCGAGATGGCGCTGGCGCGCGATGCGGCCATCGTCATCGATGTGCGTACCTTCGGGCGCCAGCTTTTCTACGCAGCGCTCGACAACACCACACCCGACAACGCGCGCTGGGTCGAGCGCAAGTCGCGCACGGTCGAGCATTTCCGCCGCAGTTCGTATGCGATCGGCCTCACGCTGCAACAGGCCGGCACGACGCTCGCGGACAAGTACACGCTCGATCCCAAAGCGTTCGCGACGCACGGCGGCGCATTCCCGCTGCGCGTGCAGGGCGCGGGCGTGATCGGTTCCGTCGCGGTGTCGGGACTTCCGCAGCGCGACGACCATCAGCTTGTGGTCGAAGCACTATGCGCCGTGCTCGGCCAGAACTTCGGCGACCTGTCTCTCGGACGCGACTAAAAGAGAGCCCCGACGCCGATGCGCTCAACCGCTTATGTGCTTCTCGCCATCGCGATCGTCGCCGAAGTCATCGCGACTTCCGCGCTGCGCGCCTCCGATGGCTTCACGCGCGCGCTGCCCGCCGCGATCGTCGTGGCCGGATACGGGTTGTCGTTCTATCTGCTGTCGCTGACGCTGCGCGCGTTGCCGGTCGGCATCGTGTATGCGGTGTGGTCGGGCGCGGGCATCGTGCTCATCACGCTCGTCGCGGCGCTGCTCTTCAAACAGACGCCCGATCTGCCCGCGATGCTCGGCATGGGTCTCATCGTCGCCGGCGTGGTCGTGCTCAACGCCTTCTCGAAGATGAGCGCGCATTGATGCGCTCTACTTGCAACGCACGATCATCGAACGGTTCTTGACGTTCGCGGAGACCACGTTGCTGATGCCGCCGCCGGTCGGGCCGCCTTCCTCGTTGTCCTTCGACACGATGTCGTAACCGGTCGCGCCGCATTTCTTGCCGGCGAGCACGTAGCAGCTCGCCCAGCTCGATCCGGCGTCGGCGCCGCTGCAGTTGACCGCGTAGCCGGTCTGTCCATCGGGCAGATTGATGAGCGATGCTTCGTTCGACGACGCGCACGCGCCGAGAGCCGAGATCGCGACGACAGCGCCGAGCGTCGCGACGCGTGCGGAGATACGGCGCAAGCGCCGACCGGATTCCTTCATCTTTACCTCGTGAGAGCGAATTGCGATGCGCGCCGCAGTGCCTCGAGCTTCGCGGCGAGGGCGCGTTTTTTGAGAGACGCATTGTCCCATACGCGCCTTACGCGACACGTAAGCGGTTGTTAGCGCAACCCGCGCGGGCGCGATGCTTGCGATCAAACCGTGAGAGCGCCCGTATGCGCGTCAAGCCGCCCGATGAACTATTTTCCGGATCGCGCGCCTTATTCATCTGGCGTTTCGGTTGAAATTGCCGCCGATATCGGCGAAAACCGGCGCATGCGCGGCCAATTGAACGGAGGCAAAACCATGGCAGAACGAGTCACGGGGCCATATCGTGGGTATTACATCAGCGCTTCGGCGCGGCTCGTGCAGTCGCACGGCGAAAACGACGGTGAAGCGCCGATCTATGTCGGCTCGGTGAGCCTCGCGCGCGGCGGCCCGGACGATGTCCATCGTTTCGAAGCGCTCGTCGATCTCGGTCCCGAGCGGCGCTTCGCAACCGAAGACGAGGCGCTCGCACACGTCGAGCAGGCCGCGCGCGAATACATCGACCGCTTGCTGCAATCGACGTAATGCGCCCCGTTCATCTTCGACATACCGTGCTGTACGACGTCGCGAACAGCCTGATCGATCTGTTTCCGAGCGGCGCGGACGTCGCGGAAATCGGCGCGGAGCCGACGCCGGCGCTTTTCGTGAGCTGGCGCACGGGCGGCGTGGCGAATCATCCGGGCAATGTCGCGTGGGGCGTGCATTACCGATTCGACGCGCAAGTGTTGCGCGACTATCCGCATCTGTCGCTGGATGCGCGTCAACGCGTGTGCGACCGCGTGCGCGAAATGAGCCGGCTGCTCGACTTCAACTATGCCGATCCGCTTGCAAGCTCGCTGCTCGTCGTCGATGTCGACGAATCCGTGCTTGCGGCATGAGCGGCGCGGCGCTGGACCGCGCGGCGCGAGCGCGAGTACCATAGTCGCCGAATCGATTCGTGCGATCGTTCGCGGCGCCGCGAGCGGACCCGCATCGAACGCAGCGATAGAAGTGAATTCAGCGCTTGAACGTCTTCAGCAACGAGACAATCATGAATATCCGATTCCTTCCGGACGCGCCCGATTACCGCGATTCCAACCTGACCGTCGAGTTCGCCGCGATCGTAGATGGCCGGCGCGTGCCGTGCGCCATTTCGGTCGAAGCGCTCGAAGATCACTTCGGCGCGCAGACCTATGACAGCGCCGGCTGGATCGACGCATTCGATGCGGGCCGCACGCGCATCGAAGCGGTCGCGCGGGAGCATCTGCGCGTGACCAACGGCATGCCCGTGCTCCTGAAAAGCGGACACTTTCCGCCGGGGCGCGTCACCGTCTGACGCACCTTCGTTCATCTCTTACACGGCGCGATGTAAGACCTGCATCGCGCCGCCTCTTTATTCGCGCGGGACACGCCGCGCCTCCTTCCGCGTGATCGCGCAACGGAGTACCATCCATCTATTCGCCGCACGCGATGCGATTCGCTCGGCACATTACTTGCTCAACGCCATGCGCTTGGGCGGTCAAATATAAAAATCGCGCGGGGTCGTCATGCTTCAATCCTTTCTTCACTCACTTGTCGAGTCCAATGCGCTATGGCTCATCTGGGCAGCCGTTGGTGTGCTGATTCTTGCGCTGTGCATCGTGTTCGCGTCGGTCGTGCTGCGCGACTCGGACGAGCCGCTTTATCGCGCGGCTTCGCGACGGGACGACGACGGCAAGATGACCGTCTGAGCGCGCGCCCGCGCGTCGCAATTTGACTTCGAAAGAGGCGGTGCCGACAATGCCTCGCATGGGTTCGCAAGAGCGCCGCACGGAGCAAAGACGCGAGCAGCGCGAGGCGCTGCGCGAGCGCATACTCGAGGTCTCGCGCGAGATCGTGAAGCGCGAAGGCTTTGCATCGCTATCGATGAGAAAGCTGGCCGAGGCGATCGATTATTCGCCCGCCGCGCTCTATCTTCACTTCAAGAGCCGTGGCGATATCGCGCGGGCGTTGCGCGTGGAAGGGCACGCGAGTCTGCGCGACGCGTTCCTCGCCCATACATCGATTGCAGATCCGGCCGCGCGCCTGAACGCGATGGGCCGCGCGTATGTCGAATTCGGGCTGGCCGAGCCCGAGACGTATCGGCTGATGTTCATGGAGCACACGGATTCCGCGCAGGCAGTCGCCGAGGCCCAGCGTAAAGGCGACGATCACGCGACGGAGCAAGGCGCGGCGACGCTTTCGCTGATCGCGGACGCGTTCGCCGAATTGCGTGCCGCCGACCGGCTGCCCGCGCACGCCGCGCCGCTCGCGTGCGCGGAAGGCCTGTGGGCGAATCTGCATGGCATCGTCGCGCTGAAGCTGACCGGCGCGGCGCTGCCCGAGACGCCGGCCACGACGCTCGTCGAGTTGTCGCTCGACGCGTGGTTCGCGCCGGCCAACCGAACCGAACCTCGATTCATCTCAGCGAATCGACCCGACACTTCAACACGATGACCACCGAAGACATCCGTATCGACACCGCCAACGGCATCGGCTTCATTGCGCTCGATCGTCCGAAGGCACTCAACGCGTTGACCCCGCCGATGCTGCGCGCGATCAGCGAGGCTTTGCGCGCGTGGCGCCACGATCAGGCGATCCGCGCCGTCATCGTCTATAGCCCGCACGTGCGCGCGTTTTGCGCGGGCGGCGATATCCGCTTTCTGTACGAGTCCGCGCAGGCGGGCGACCGGGCGGCGATCGACGCGTTCTTCACCGACGAATACAAGCTCAATCACGCGATCTTCACGTTCCCGAAGCCGTATGTCGCGGTCGTGAACGGCGTCGTGATGGGCGGCGGCATGGGCATCTCGCAGGGCGCGCATCACACGGGCGGCCTGCGCGTCGTCACGCAATCGACGAAGATGGCGATGCCCGAGACGCGCATCGGTCTCTTTCCCGATGTCGGCGTGAGCTGGTTCCTCGCGCGCACGCCGGGCGCGATCGGCCGTTATCTCGCGGCGACGGGCGCGAGCCTTTCCGCCGCGGACGCGCTGTACGCCCGCATGGCGGACGCTTATCTCGACGACGGCGCGCTGCCGGGCCTCATCGAATCGCTCAGGCATCAGCGCTTTCTCGATGGCGTCGAGATCGTGCGCTTCGTGCAGAACGAAACGACGAAGTACAAGGTCGCGCCGATTCCCGAAAAGGGCGAGCTGGCCGCCGCGCGCACGATGATCGACAAGCACTTCGCGGCGGGCAACGGCGCGTCGATCCTCGCGTCGCTCGAACGCGAGGCGGACATCGGCAACGACTGGGCGAAACGCACGGCCGCCGAGCTGCGCGAGCGCTCGCCGCTGTCCGTCGATGTAGCGTTGCAGCAGGTCGATCGCGCGAAATTCTCGACGATGGCCGAGACGCTGCGCCGCGATCTCGATCTGACGCGCACGATGTTCGAGCGCGGCGATGTGCTGGAAGGCATCCGCGCGCGCATCGTGGACAAGGACAACGAGCCGCGCTGGAAGATCGCGCGCGCCGAGGATGTGAACGCCGCCGATGTCGATCGCATGTTCGAAAGCGCGTGGACGCCCGCGGCGCATCCGCTGCGGCTGTTGAAGGACTGACGCTGTGAAAAGCGGCCCGCGCGGGCCGCTTTCGTTTCCGGCGGCGGGTCAGTGCGGCTCGTGACCCGCCATGAACGCGCGCATGAAGACGAGCGCGCCCCAGCCCCAGATCGCATTGGCGATGAAGTTCGGCGCGAGACGCGGCAGCATGTTGCCGCTCGGCCAGATGCCGCGGGCCGGATCGATGACGAATACGCCGACGGCCGTCAGCACGATGCCGCCGAACACGAGTGCGCCGATCCAGGGCGCGCTGCGCTCGGGCGCGACGCGCAGCAGCCACGCCATCAGCACGCCGAAGATCGAACTCCACAGCGCATTCGCGATGAATTCCGGGATGCCGAGCGGAACAAACGGTGCGGTGGAAAAGCCGGCCGGATCGACGAGACCCGCTGCGTGCAACAGCGCCAGGGTCGATTCGCGAAAAAAGAGTGCGGCGAGAAAACCGGAAACGAACGGCAGAATGACTTTTTGCATTGGCTAGACCGCTTGGAGCATGAGCACGCGGTAGGCTCCGATTATCGTGACGAGCGCCATTATAGTGGCGTCGCGCGTGCTTCCAGCGCGGGTTCGGGGCCGTTGCGGGTTATTTCGCGATCGCGTCGCTCGCGGGGCTGTGATGCAGCATGCGATCGCTGTTCTGCGGTGGATTCGGGCGCTTCACCGGCATGTTGTCGGGATTGTCGGGGCGGGTGGCGCTCGCGGACGGCGCGCCGGGTGCGCCCGGCGGCTTGACCATTGAGGCACTCTCGTCGGGGCGCGCGGTCTGGGCTTGGGTCGCGAAGGTCGTGGCGAGGAGAAGGGCGGCTGTTGCGAGGTGATGTCGGGACATGATGAGTCTCCGCCAAGGGGAGACTTTCGATGTGCACGGCGCGTGCCCGAGGGCCGTCCGAATCAGAAGCCGCAAAGCAAAAAGCCCAGTCATTCGACTGGGCTTTTTGCATGAATTCTCGGTGGGGTGGCTGATGGGACTCGAACCCACGACGACAGGAATCACAATCCTGGACTCTACCAACTGAGCTACAGCCACCACTGTTACCGCGATCTCGACTGCTTCAAAACCGCTGCAGCAATCAAGAAGCGAGATTATACGAACAATGATTGCGCTTGCCTAGTCCCTTTTAGCATCTTTTTCCGACGGCCACGCATCATGCATCGAGCGCTTCCACCGCCTCGCGTAGGTGAGCCCGCGCTTCATCGAAAATCGTCAGATCGCCCTTCGCGAGACGGCGATTGTCGGACAGTACGCGACGCCATCCGCGCGCGCCGGCCACGCCGCGATACAGCCCGAGCGCATGCCGCGTCACCGCGCCGAGATACGTGCCGCGCGTCAGTTCGCCGCGTGCATAGTCGATGAGTCCCGCCTCGATTTCTTCGCGCGACGGAACCGGCGTATCCGCGCCGTAAAAGCGTGTGTCGACGCCGGCGAGCACGTACGGATTGTGATAAGCCTCGCGCCCGAGCATCACGCCGTCGACGTGCTTGAGATGCTCCTCGACTTCATCGAGCGTCTTGATGCCGCCGTTGATCGAAATCTCAAGTTGCGGAAAGTCGCGCTTCAACCGATACGCATATTCGTACTTGAGCGGCGGAATCTCGCGATTCTCCTTCGGGCTCAAGCCTTTGAGGATCGCGTTGCGCGCGTGCACGATGAACACTTCGCAGCCGGCATCGGCGATCGTGCCGACGAAATCGCGCACGAACTCATATTCCTCGACGGTGTCGACGCCGATGCGATGCTTGACCGTTACCGGAATCGACACCGCGTCGCGCATCGCTTTCACGCAATCCGCGACGAGCTGCGGCTCCTTCATCAGACAAGCGCCGAACGCGCCGCGCTGCACGCGCTCGGAAGGGCAGCCGCAATTCAGGTTGATCTCGTCGTAGCCCCATTGCTCGCCGAGCTTCGCGCTTTTCGCGAGATCGGCCGGCTCGCTGCCGCCGAGCTGCAGCGCAACGGGCGCTTCGGCGGGTGTGAACGCGAGATGCCGCGCGACATCGCCGTAGAGCAGCGCGCCCGTCGTCACCATCTCCGTGTAGAGCCACGTATGACGCGATACCAGCCGATGCAGGGACCGGCAATGGCGGTCGGTCCAATCCATCATAGGAGCGACGGAGACGCGGCGGGGACTGATCTTCGATACGGCTGACATGGGCGACGGCGGCCGCACCTTCATGCGAACCGCTTGAATTTCAAGGGGAATCCGCGATTTTACCGCAGCGCGGCAGTTTGTTCGCGCCGGCTGACCGTTTCGCCCGCGCAAACGTCAGCCGCCTTCGTCCAACAATGCTAGGATTTCGAGATCAACCCAACGACGGCATCGGAGGCAGACATGGCTACTTTGGCGATCGACGGTGTGCGCTGGGTCAACGACCGCGTGACCAGCGTGCGCTGGGGCAGTTTCGATCCGGCCACGAACGACTGGGCCGCGCCCACCACCATCGTGGATGTCCAGCAGGTCGTGGACGCCATCAAGAGCGGCAAGGAAGTCCGCACGCTCTTCAAGCTCGGCGGCCGCGCCTTCCTCGGCCCGAAAGTCAGCGCGCTGCCTTACACGAACGGACACATCGGCATCGAAGCGCGCGTGCAGGACGGTCAGATCGAGAAATCGCTCGAAGACTTGCCCGCCGTCTGACGATGCCGTTGATGCAGTCGAGCGCTCGCGGAGAAGCCCGTTGAACCGGCAACAGGCGCTCCGGTTCGAAACCGAATTCATGCCGCGCATCGTGGAACGTGTGACGCGCGTCGTCGATCACGGCGTGCGCGTCGACATCCTCGGCTACGAAAGCCCGGCCGTGCCGACACGTCTGCATGTCAGCGCCGAACGTGCACCGCGACAGGGCGATGAACATCGGCGCGTTTATCCGTATCCGCTGAACGTATTTCTGACCTGGGACGACGACGAGATCGAACGGCTGATGGGCGCGGGCGGCGAGGCTCGATTCCTGCGTTATCTCGACGCCATCGGCGCGAAGCTCGACGCGTGGCAGGGCGCGCGCGAGGTCGATCTCGCGACGCGCTCGCAGGCGGAACCGTCGGTGCTCTTCGGCGGTCTCGATTTCGAAGCCTGAAGGCGGCCGGCTGCCGCCCGTTAGCGCCCGTTCAGCCGACGCATCGCATCGCCGGTCGATACGCGTCTCGCGCGGCCGGCAGGGCGCATCAACTTGAACGAGGAGGTCGGTATGGCATCGTCGAATGAAGGCGATCTGCGCGCATTCGTGCAGACCGCGGAGCAGGCGGGCGGTTTCGTCTGGGTCATCACGCTCGTCGATTTCGCGGCGCGCGAGGTCAAGCGCGCGCTGGTTTCCGAAGAGAATTTCTCCACCGCCGACGCCGCCCGCGACGCCGGCAACGATCGCCTGAAAGGCATGTCGAACGACCGCTGACGAAGCGTTCAGGCGCGCGGCCCGCTCACTTCGTCGCGATCACCATCGACTCCGCGCCGACGAGCGGTTCGACGCGCGCCGTCGCGAATCCCGCTTGCCGCATCCACGCGCAGCATTGCGCGCCGGTGTAGTCGAAGCCGCCGGGCGTTTCGATCAGCATGTTGAGGCTCATCAGAAGCCCGAAGGCATTCTGACGGCGCTCATCGTCGATGATCGCGTCGTACACGATCAACGCGCCGCCCGCCGGCAACGCCGCATGACACTTCGCGAGCAGTTCGAGCTTCTGCGGCAGATCCCAGTCGTGCAGGATGTGCCCCATCACGAGCACATCCGCCGACGGGCACGGCTCCTTGAAGAAATCGCCGGGATAAAAGCGCAGCCGGTCTTGGAGTCCGTGCGCGGCGACGTACGCGTCGAAGACCGGACCCACCACCGGCAGATCGAAGCCGCCGCCCGTCAGATGCGGATGCGCAAGCGCCACCTGCACCGGCAACGCGCCCTGCGCCGCGCCGATATCGATGAACGTGCGGTACTCGCTCCACGGGAACTGTCGCGCGATCGCGTGCGCCGCGCCCATGCTGACGCCGCTCATCGCCTGGAGAAAGCCGCGCAGACGTGCCGGGTCGCTATAGAGCGTCTCGAAGACGTTGCCGCCGTGCTTCGATTCGTTCTGCGGCAGGCCGGTGCGCAGCGCCTCCGTGAGCGAACCCCAGAACGGATAGAGGCGCGCGTTCGCCATTTCCAGCAATCCGCCGACATATGAAGGCTTGTTGCGATCCAGGAAGAAATCGGCGTCGTCGGCGTTCGCGTAGAAGCCGCCCTCGCGCGAGAGCAGGTTGAGCGCGACGAGCGTATCGAGGAAATCCAGCGCGCCCCGCGGATGCAGTGCCAGCGCCTGCACGAGATCGTCGGCCGTTCGCGGGCCGGTCGCCAGTTGCGTGAACACGCCGAGTTCGACCGCCGAAAGCAGCGTCTTCGACGCCCAGAACGCCATCCCCATTTGCAGCAGCCGCTCGGGATTGGGCTGTGCGCCGCGTTGCGCGTCTTGCATGATGCGCCTCCTGTCGGGAAGGAACTGCGTAACTCTAGGAGGCGATCGCGTTCGCTTCAAGGCGCATCTGTGGGGCGCCTCACTCAGACAAAAACTCGTTCGACGATATCGAACGAGTGCGCCGGCCGCGTCGTACGGAAAAGGGCGCATGCCCGACCATAATGCCTTCACACCCTGCAACGTTCACAAGGAGAACGTCATGAAACGCTTCGAAGGCAAGACAGTTCTGATCACTGGCGGCAACAGCGGCATCGGTCTCGCGGCAGCGCAGGCGTTTGCTGCGGAAGGCGCGCGCGTCGTCATCACCGGCCGCGATGAAAGCGCGCTCGCGACGGCACGCGAGTCGCTCGGCGCGAACGCCATCGCGATCCGCAACGTGGCGGGCACGGTAAGCGCTGCGCGCGAACTGGCGCAAGCATTGACCGACGCGAACATCCGGCTCGATGCGATCTTCGTGAACGCGGGCGTCGCCACCTTCGGGCCGTTCACGGACATCGACGAAAAAGCGTGGGACGAAACCTTCGCGATCAACGTGAAAGGACCGTACTTCCAGATCCAGTCGCTCGTGCCCTTGCTGAACGAACGCGCGTCGATCGTGCTGAACGGTTCGATCAACGCGCATATCGGCATGCCGATGTCATCGGTCTATGCGTCGAGCAAGGCGGCGCTCGTGTCGCTCGCAAAGACGCTGTCGGCGGAATTGCTGCCGCGCGGCGCGCGCGTGAACGTCGTGAGTCCCGGTCCGGTCTCGACGCCGCTCCACGACAAGCTCGGCCTCATCGATGAAGCCGCCGCGCAGCTTCAAAGCCAAATTCCGCTCGGCCGCTTCGGCAAGTCGAGCGAAGTGGCGGCGACGGTGCTGCATTTGGCGTCGCCGGAATCGGGTTTCATCGTCGGCACGGAGATCATCATCGACGGCGGCATGAGCCAGCTTTGAGCCGATGGCCGAGTTGCACCCTCAACGCATCTGGGGCTGCAACTCGCCCCAGTTGACGAGAATCTGCTGGATGCTGCGCGCGTAGGCGTCGCGATGTTTCGGCGATTCGGAGTGATACGCGCCGATCGCGCGCCATGTGTTGCCGTGCTTCACCATCTTCTGCTTGAGCAGCCAGGCGGCGACGAACACGTTGACGCACGGATCGGCGAGCGCGCGATGCGGAATGCCCTGACGCGCGAGATCGGGAAAATGGATCGAGTTGATCTGCAGTTGGCCGATATCGATCGAGCCGTTGGCGTTGCGGTTGAGCGCGGCCGCGTCGCCTTTCGATTCGCGCCAGGCGACCGCGCGCAGCACAAGCGGATTGACGCCCTGATAGGCGCCGGCCTGTTCGAAGCAATCGTCGGCGTGAGCGGCGCGCGGCGCGAGCGACGCGGCGAGCAGCGCGCAGGCGGCCAGCGCCGCGCAAAACGGACGGAACATGGAACGTGGCTCCTTCGATTACGGCGCGAGCGCGATGTCGATGCGGCGCTCGACGTCTTTCATATACGTGCGCGACTCGTCGGACACCACGAGACGCGGCTCGGGTCCGTTGCATTTGCAATCGGCGACGCGGCGCGTTTTCTTCGCTTTCTTGCTCGCGGATCTGGCAGGCGCATCGTCTTCTTCGCCGCTGGAAGGCGGAAGCATCGCGAGCGTCGGCAGCGGCGGATAGACCTTCTGCGCGGCAGGTCCGAGCGCCGCGAGCGTTTGCACGGACGCGGGCGCGCTCACGTCGAACGGACCGGCGGCGGCGTGCATCGAAAACAGCGCAGTCGCGAGGATGAGAAATGGGCGCATCGCGTCAGCCTCCCTGCGTCGGCTTGATGGACACGCTGTACGGCTGGCGCGCGCCGGCGGTCAGGTTTTCGAGACTGAGCTTGACCGCATGTCGCGCGGGAATGCCTTTCCAGATCGCCTGATTGAGATAGGGAAAGTCCTGCGCGAGCGCGGTGACGAGAATGGTCGTCGGCTGCTTTTGAGCGGCTGCGAGCGCGCCCGCTTTGGCGAGGATCGCGGTGAGTTGCGGGTCGCGGGCGCCGAGCGCGTCAGCGGGAATCTCGAAGCGGATGATCTCGGCGGAAGCCGCCGGTTTTTCGATCTGAGCCGTATTGGCGGCCGGCATCGGCGCGCAGCCGGTCACGGCGAGCGCGACGGCGATGGCAAAAAGTGACGCTGCCCACTTCACTGGCATCTCCTGATTGGGTCATGGCGATATGCGAGTTGTCGGCGCGCACGGGCGCGACTTGATAGCCGCGCGCAAACGTTTCGCCAAATAGGAAGACTTGACTCAGAATTTGCCGATTCGGGGAATCGGATCGCGCGGACGTCGGTAATAGATGCCGCGACCTTGCCGTGGTGACGCTTCGATCAGATGCGCCACCACGCGCCGATGCTCGGCTCGGCATCGAGGGCGCGGAGAAAATCTTCGGCGAAGGCGTCGGCGGTGAGTTGCCGCTCGGGCGTGCCGTCGGGGAAATCGTGCGGATTCTTCAGGCCGCGCGCGTGGCGGAGGACGGCAACCGTTTCGGTCAGGGCGGAGAGGGCGTCGAGCGTGTGCGAGTTCATACCGCGGATTACGGCAGGCGCGGCGAAGGCTTGAGCCTTTCCGTCATAAAACCTTCACGCCTTCGGCTTGCGATGCCCGGAAACGAGCGCGCCGGCGTCCTTCGCGAGCCCGAACAGATCGACGACGCCGACGAGCCCCACGAACCCGACGATCAGAAACGCGACGCTGAAATCCTCCGGTCCGATGGAATGGGCATCGTGGCCGTGGATCCATTCGCCGATGCGCAGCGCGATTGCGCCGGCCGCCACGCCGATGCCCATCGTCATCTGGAAGAGCGTGCTCGATAGCGCCGACGCGCCGCTCATCTGCGCTTTCGGCACGTCGGCGAAGGAAAGCGTGTTGAGCGCCGTGAACTGCAGCGAACGCGACAGGCCGCTCGCGAACAGCACGGCGACGATCACGAACGTGGGCGTCGAGGGCGTGAGCAGGCTCATCGCGGCAAGCGAGAGCGCGGCGAGCACGCCGTTTACGATCAGCACCGGCCGGAAGCCGAACCGACGCATCACGGGCGTCGTGACGAGCTTCATCGACAGATTGCCCGCGAACACCGCGAGCGTGAGCAGGCCCGAATCGAACGCGTTCATGCCGAAGCCGACCTGGAACATCAGCGGCAGCAGGAACGGCGCGGCGCTGATCGCGATCCGAAAGAGCGAGCCGCCGCCCATCGCCACGGCGAAGGTCTTCACCTTCAGCGCCGACAGATCCACGACCGGATGCGCCGCGCGCCGCAGATGCCGCCACGACGCGATGCCCGCGACGACGCCTACCGCCACCAGCGCGCCGACGAAGCGCCAGTCCACGTCGCTGCGTCCGATCAGTTCCATCGCGTAGAGCAGCGTCGTGCACGCGATGCCGCACAGCGCGAAGCCCGGCAAGTCGAAGCGCCGCGTCGCATCCTCGCGTTCGTTGCCGATGTAGCGCAGCGTCAGCAGCAAGCCGATCAGCCCGAGGGGCACGTTGAGATAGAAGATCCAGCGCCACGAAGAATACGTCGTGATGAAGCCGCCGAGCGGCGGGCCGATCACCGGCGCGACGAGACCCGGCCACGTGATGATCGCGATGGCGCGCATCAGGCCCTCCTTGGGCGTCGCGCGCAAGACGGCCAGGCGCCCGACGGGCACCATCATCGCGCCGCCGATGCCCTGCAACACGCGCGCGGCGGCGAACGCGGGCAAGGTCGAGGTCGTCGCGCACAGCACGGACGCGGCCGTGAACACCGCGATCGCGCTCGCGAACACGGTGCGCAGGCCGAAGCGGTCGGCGGCCCAGCCGGAAATCGGGATGAACACGGCGAGCGTTAGCAGATACGCCGTGATGCCGAGGCTCATGTCGGCGGGATGCACGTTGAACGAGCGCGCCATCTGCGGCAAGGCGGTGGCGATGATCGTGCCGTCGAGGTTCTCCATGAAGAAGGTCGCCGCGACGAGCATGACGATGAGCGACGAGCCTTTTGTCTTGCGATCGCGTGCTAACGGCATCGGTTGCGTGCTCCTGCCTGACGGGTTGGAAGCTTGCCATTCTAGCCGCGAGAGCAGAGCTTTCGCGCCTATGGTAGGTTTTGCGATTGCCGGAAAATCAGCCAGGCAGCCTGTCCGACAAAGCGCCTGCGGTCTCCCCACAGCGCGCAAACAACTCGTCAACAAGAGGAATGAGCAATGAAGTTTCGGAAACTCGGCGATTCGGGTATCGACGTCAGCCTGATCGGGCTCGGCACCATGACCTGGGGCGAGCAGAACACCGAAAGCGAAGCGCACGAGCAGATCGATTACGCGCTCGCCCAAGGCGTGAATCTCATCGACGCCGCCGAGATGTATCCGGTGCCGCCGCGCCCCGAGACGCAGGGCCGCACGGAGGAATACATCGGTACGTGGCTCGCGAAGCATCCGGCGAAGCGCGCCGATATCGTCCTCGCGACGAAAATCGCCGGGCCCGCGCGCCAGCCGCACAATCCGCGGCATATCCGCGGCGCGGGCAACCAGTTCGATCGCAAGAATCTGAACGAAGCCATCGACGGCAGCCTGAAGCGCCTGCAAACGGATTACGTCGATCTGTATCAGCTGCATTGGCCCGATCGCAGCACGATGACGTTCGGCCGATCCAGCTATCCCTATATCGACGATGAATACACGGTGCCGATCGAGGAAACGCTCGCGGCGCTCGCCGATCTCGTGAAGGCGGGCAAGATCCGTCATGTGGGCGTGTCGAACGAAACGCCGTGGGGTGTCGCGCAATTCCTGCGCGCGGCCGAAAAGGCGGGGCTGCCGAAAATCGTCAGCATTCAGAATCCGTACAGCCTCGTGAATCGCACTTACGAGCTCGGGCTGTCGGAGTTCACGCACAAGGAAGGCGTCGGGCTGCTCGCGTATTCGCCGCTCGCGTTCGGCTGGCTGTCGGGCAAGTACGAGGGCGGGGCGCGTCCGGCGGGCGCGCGCATCACGCTATTCGAGCGTTTCCAGCGCTACAGCAAGCCGCAGGCGATCGCCGCGATCACGTCGTACGTCGAACTGGCGAAACGCCACGGACTCACGCCGACGCAACTCGCGCTCGCGTTCGTCAACACGCGCCCGTTCACGACGAGCACGCTGATCGGCGCGACGTCGATGCCGCAGTTGAAGGAGAACATCGGTAGCGTGAACATCGAACTGTCGGACGAAATCCTGGCCGAAATCGAAGCGCTGCACGAGCGTCAGCCGAATCCGGCGCCCTGATTTCCTTCGCCGGCTCAAGCATTTGGCGAAGAATTGCATGCCTTTGCCGCGAATGTGTCAGCATTGACGTTCGCGTGCCCGTCGTTTATCGCTCTGTAATACCGGCCTAATTTTTGGCCCGTACTCTGCCGTAACGCCGCCCGAATCCCGCACCCGAGGATTCGCGGCGCGCTCCCGTGTCATTCGCGGTGCGGTGCTTTTCGTAAGGCACTGCACTTGCTCGATGGTCCTGGTTGCCCGCTGCGGCGCCCCTCGCCACAGCGCGCTCTTCGCAAAGGAGTCGTCGCTCATGTCTCAAGCAACACCTCAGGCCAAAGATCTCGATCGCCTCACGATCGACACCATCCGCACGCTCTCGATGGACGCCGTGCAGAAGGCCAATTCCGGCCACCCCGGCACGCCGATGGCGCTCGCGCCGGTCGCATTCCATCTGTGGCAGAACCATCTTCGTTACGATCCCGACGCGCCGCTATGGCCGAATCGCGACCGCTTCGTGCTGTCGGTCGGGCATGCGTCGATGCTGCTGTACTCGCTGTTGCATCTTGCCGGCGTGAAGGAGTTCGACGGCGACGGCAAGCCGACCGGCAAGCCCGCCGTGTCGATCGACGATATCAAGCAGTTCCGCCAGCTCGACAGCAAGACGCCGGGCCATCCGGAATACCGCATGACGACCGGCGTCGAGACGACGACCGGACCGCTCGGGCAGGGCCTCGGCAACAGCGTGGGCATGGCGATGGCCGCGCGCTGGAAGGAGAGCCGCTTCAACAAGGGCGACGACAAGCTCTTCGATTACCGCGTCTATGCACTGTGCGGCGACGGCGACATGATGGAAGGCGTGTCGCACGAAGCGGCGTCGCTCGCGGGGCATCTGCGGCTGTCGAATCTCATCTGGATCTACGACAGCAACACCATCACCATCGAAGGCCATACGGAGCTCGCCTACAGCGACGACGTGGAAGCGCGCTTTCACGGCTACAACTGGCACACGCTGCACGTCGACGACGCCAACGACGCGGACGCGCTCGAAGCGGCCATCAACAAGGCGAAGTCGCACACCGACAAGCCGACGCTGATCGTCGTGAAAAGCATCATCGGCTGGGGCGCGCCGAACAAGCAGAACACCGCGAGCGCGCACGGCGAGGCGCTCGGGGAGGAAGAGGTCAAGCTCGCGAAGAAGTTCTACGGCTGGCCGGAGGACAAGCAGTTCTACGTGCCCGACGGCGTCATGCAGCACTTCGCCGACGGCATGGGCGCGCGCGGCAAGAAGCTGCACGCCGAGTGGAAGCAGCGCTTCGACGCCTACGAGAAGGCCAATCCGGAACTCGCGAAAGAAGCGTGGCAGATGCTCGAAGGCAAGCTTCCCGACAACTGGGACGCGGACATCCCGACCTTCGAGGCGGACGCCAAGGGCCTCGCGACGCGCGATTCGTCCGGCAAGGTGCTGAATGCGATTGCGCCGCGCGTGCCTTGGCTGATCGGCGGCGCGGCAGACCTGTCACCATCGACGAAGACGAATCTGAAGTTCGAAGGCGCGGGCAGCTTCGAGCACGACAGCTACGGCGGACGCAATCTGCACTTCGGCATTCGCGAGCACGGCATGGGCGCAGTCTGCAACGGCCTCGCGCTGTCGGGCTTGCGTCCGTACGGATCGACGTTCCTGATTTTCAGCGACTACATGAAGCCGCCGATCCGCCTGTCCGCGATCATGGAAGTGCCGGTGATCTACGTGTTCACGCACGATTCGATCGGCGTCGGCGAAGACGGTCCGACGCATCAGCCGATCGAGCAGCTCGCCTCGCTGCGCGGCGTGCCGGGCCTGTGCACGCTGCGTCCCGCCGACGCGAACGAAGTCGCAGAAGCGTGGCGCGTCGCGCTGACGCATCGGAAGGAGCCGTCGTGCATCGTGCTGACGCGCCAGCCGCTGCCGACGTTCGACCGCAAGAAATACGCGTCCGCCGAAGGCGTGAAGCGCGGCGCCTACGTGCTCGCCGATACCGAAGGCGGCAAGAAGCCCGAGGTGCTGCTGCTCGCGACGGGCAGCGAAGTGTCGCTTTGCGTCGAGGCGTACGAGAAGCTGACAAGCGAAGGCGTCGCGGCGCGCGTCGTGTCGATGCCGTCGTGGGACATCTTCGAGAAGCAGGATCTCGCGTACAAGGAATCGGTGCTGCCGCCGGACGTGCATGCGCGCGTGTGCGTCGAGCAAGCCGCGACGCTCGGCTGGGACCGCTACGTCGGCCGCCTCGGATCGCAGATCGTCATGCACACGTTCGGCGCATCCGCGCCATTGAAGGCGCTGAAGACGAAGTTCGGCTTCACGCCCGAAGCGGTCTACGACGCCGCGAAGAAGCAGATCGAACGCGTGAAATCCAACGGGAAGGAGTGACCATCATGCAGATCGGCATCGTGGGACTGGGGCGCATGGGCGGCAACATCGGGCGGCGGCTCATGCGCGGCGGACATACGTGCGTCGTGTACGACCACAATCCGGAGGCCACCGAAGCGCTCGCGAGCGAAGGCGCGACGGGCGCGAAGGATCTCGGCGATCTCGTCGCGAAACTGACCGCGCCGCGCGTCGTCTGGCTGATGCTGCCGGCGGGGAAAATCACCGAAGACACGCTCAACGATCTGCACAAGATCCTCGGCGCGGACGACGTGATCATCGACGGCGGCAACAGCTTCTACAAGGACGATATCCGCCGCGCCGCGCAGTTGCGCGAGCAGGGCATCCATTACGTCGATGTCGGCACGTCGGGCGGCGTGTGGGGCCTGACGCGCGGCTACTGCATGATGATCGGCGGCGACGAGCCGGTCGTGCGCCGCATCGATCCGATTCTCGCGACGCTCGCGCCGGGACGCGGCGACATTCCCGCGACGCCGGGCCGCGAAGGACGCGATGCGCGCGTCGAGAACGGCTACATGCACTGCGGGCCGGTCGGGTCGGGGCATTTCGTCAAGATGGTGCACAACGGCATCGAATACGGACTGATGCAGGCCTATGCCGAAGGCTTTCACGTGCTCGAGCGCAAGGACTCGACGGAACTGCCGGAGAACGAGCGTTACTCGCTCGATCTCGCCGATATCGCGGAAGTGTGGCGTCGCGGCAGCGTGGTGTCGTCGTGGCTGCTCGATCTGACCGCGGGCGCGCTCGCGGGCGACGGCTCGCTCGATCGCTATTCCACCGAAGTCGCGGACAGCGGCGAAGGACGATGGACGATCGAAGCGGCAATCGAGGAAGCGGTGCCGGCGCAAGTGCTGTCGGCGGCGCTGTACACGCGGTTCCGTTCGCGCGATGCCGAATCGTTCCCGGAACGCATGTTGTCCGCGATGCGCTTCGGCTTCGGCGGGCATCACGAGTTTCCGGTGAAGTAGCGCGCTTTCCTTTTCGGCGATGTCAAAACGGCGATCGGCTTTCGAAGTCCATCGCCGTTTTTCATTTCATCATGCGCCGCCTGAAAAGCCACGCGCACAGGAAGAACGGCACGACCGCATACGCGCAGAGCACGAGCGCATGCAGCGCGAAGCCGTCGAACGGGCGGCCGAGCATCGCCGGACGGATCAGCTCCACCGCGTGATACAGCGGCAAGACCTGCGTGACGTGTTGCGCGATCGCGGGCAGTTGCGCGATGGGAAAGAAGACGCCGGAGAGCAGGAGCATCGGCGTGAGCGCGAGCGTCTGATAGAACATGAAGAAGTCGTAGCTCGGCGCGAGCGCGGTGACGACCATCGCCGTGCTGGCGAACGCGAGTCCTGTCAGCACGATGACCGGCAACGCGATCAGCATCGACGGAAAGCTCGCATAGCCGAGCGCGCCCGCGACGATCATGATCGCCACGCCCGACAGCACCGACTTGCTCGCGGCCCAGACGATCTCGCCAAGCACGATATCGCCGAGCGTGAGCGGCGTGTGCATGATCGCTTCCCAGGTGCGCTGAACGTGCATGCGCGAGAAGCCGGAGTACATCGATTCGAAGCTCGCGGACATCATCACGCTCGACGCCGCCGTGCCCGCCGCGAGGAACGCGATATACGACACGCCGTCGACGTGCCCGACCATCAGGCCCAGACCGAGGCCGAGGCCGAAGAGGTAGATCATCGGATCGGCGAGATTGCCGATCATCGAGGCGATCGCGAGTTTCTTCCAGACGAGATAGTTGCGCCGCCACACGGACATCCAGTGCGTGGCGTTCGCGGGCAACGCGCTGGAAAGCGGCGTGAGGTTTTGTGCGCGCTTCGGCTCGCGCTGTTTGTCGATGCGGGATCGTTCGAGCGTATCCATTGGCTCAGTCCACCATCTCACGTCCGGTGAGACGCAGGAAAACATCTTCGAGATTCGCCGGACGATGCAGATAGCGCACGTCCGCGCGGCCCTTCACGCGCGCATGCACGGGCTGCGGATCGTCGACGTAGCAAAAGAGCGTCTCGCCGCTCACTTCCATGCGCGCGACGAGCGGCGCAAGCTCGGCGGCGAGCGCTTGCGGATCGGGTCCGTAGATTTCGATCACGTCCGAGCCGATCACCGATTCGATCAGCTCGCGCGGCCGTCCTTCGGCGATCTTGCGGCCCTCCTCGATCACGCACAGGCGGTCGCAGAGACGCTCGGCTTCTTCCATGAAATGCGTCGTCAGCAGGATGGTCTTGCCGCGCGCAAGCAGCGAGCGCAGACGCTCCCAGATCAGATGCCGCGCTTGCGGATCGAGCCCGGTGGTCGGTTCGTCCATCACGAGCACATCGGGATCGTTGACGAGCGCGCGCGCGAGCGTGAGACGCCGCTTCATGCCGCCCGACAACTCGCCGACGCGCGCATCGGCCTTGCTCTCCAGCCGCGCGAACTCCAGGAGCGACGGTACGAGCGCATCCATGCGCGCGCCCGTCAGGCCGAAGTAGCGGCCGAACACCGTCAGATTTTCGCGGACAGTGAAATCGGGATCGAGATTGTCGAACTGCGGCACGACGCCCACGCGCTCGCGGGCGAATCGGGCGCGCGCGGGCACCGGCTCGCCGACGAGACGGATCGCGCCGCTATCGGGCGAAGTGATGCCGAGCAGCATCTTGAGCGTCGTCGTCTTGCCCGCGCCGTTCGGTCCGAGCAGTCCGAAGCATTCGCCGGGCCGCACATCGAACGACAGGCCGTCGACGACCGTGCGCTCGCCGTAGTGCTTCCTTACTTCGCTGAATTCGATGGCGGGTGCGCGGTTTCCATCGGCGTCGCGTGTAGCGCTTTGTTGCAAAGTTTGATCAGTCATGCATCTGTGCGCAGGGAAAGCCGGATGAGGGAAATCCAGCGGGCTAGTGTAATCCATTGCACCAAGGCGGCGCTTGGCGTGCAACCGCATGCTGCGCGGGCGTGTCAAACCCGTGCGGGGCGCGTCGAACCGGTTCCGGCCGAAAGTGCCAGAGGCTTGTCCGTCGACGTTTTTGTGGTTCTGGCACGGTGCGAGCTAGCGTGTTCGCGCCGGTAAGCGTTTTCCAGCGTTGTCTCCCATGGGACGACGCACGATGATGAATCAACGCCGCGGGCAAGTCGCGCTCAACGGCACGTTGGCCAGGGAGGTCAAGATGGAGAGCTACCGAAAAATCCTGCTGTGCTACGACGGCTCCAGAGAAGGCCGCAAGGCACTGCGTCAGGGCGCCAATCTCGCGCTCGACCTGAATGCGGAGACGCATGTGCTCGCGGTGGTGGATATGCGCTCGAGCATCGCGCAGAGCGCCGGACTGCTAACCGACATGGCCTGCGGACGCTTCGAAGAGGCCGCGCGCGACATCCTGCAAGAGGGCGTCGAATGGCTGCGCGAGCGTGGCCTTCAGGCACAGGGACATTTCGCGTTCGGCCATCCGATCGACGAAATCGCGGCGCTCGCCGACAGCCTTCAGGTCGATCTCGTCGTCGTCGGGCATCGCTGCCGCAGCGGCCTCGCGCGCTGGTGGATGGGCGCGGGCAACACGCCGCTGCTGGATCGCGTGAAGTGCAGCATCCTGGTTGCCGTCTGTCAGGCCGGTGAATCGGCCGAAGCGGAAGACGAAGCGGCGTACGCGGCGAAGCCCGTCAAGGCCGAAGCCGGGGCGTGATGCGGTGCGAAGCGTGAACCGCGACGCTTGACGCGTCAACCGTTGAGATCGACCGCGACGAGCTTCCACGACACGAGCCCGTTGCGGTGGAAGATCGCGGAGTATCGCGCATCGCCGGCGCCGTGTTGATACGTGACGACGAACGTGTTCAGGCTTCGATAACCCGCCGTCGTCTGCGGTGGTTCTTTCGGCGGCTGCCGTGCGGCCGTGACGCCGGACGCGGGCGCATTCCCCGCATTCGCTGGTGCGCCGTCGCCAGCTTGCGGCGGACGCTCGCCCGGATCGCCGCGCGGCGGGATGCCGTTCAGAATCGCCGCGACGCCGTCCGGTGTGGCATACGAATCCACCAGCGGACCGACGAGCGCCGCGCCGATCATTGCACCGATGATCGCAAGCGGATTCCCGCTCTTTTGAATATCCACGCGACGCGTGAGCAGCGCCGCGATCTGGTCCTTGAGGCTCGCGCGCAGCGCCGGAAAATCGACGTATTCGTTGACGGTTTGCGCGTCGCGCGCATCGGCCGCGCGCTTCACGCGATCGAGTGCGATGTAAGGCGATGCGTAAACGAAACCGAGCGCCGCGACGATAACCAGGACGACGAGCGTAACGACAATAGAACGGGTAGTGCGGGACATGCTTGGGCCAAGCCTCTTGCAAAACGTGAATTACCGATTGACCGCGCGGGCGCCGGTTAAATCCCGTGAATTCACGTCGTGCGTGCGATGGCGTTCCATTCAGGCGAGGATTCCGCCGGCCAGCCCGGCATTTTCCTCGGCGATGCAGCGGTCGATCATGCGCGAAACCTCGTCGATCTTGCCCACCAGAATCACGCGCGATTGCCCGCGATACACGCGCACTGGCGCGCGCTGCTCGGCCTCGGCGTGCACCGTGCTGTTGAGGGAAACGCGAGCGAAGGCCGGCTGACGGGACGGCAACGCGGGCATTTCGTTGAAGAGATCGGGCGTGGCTTCGGCGCGCGGCATGCCGCAGGCGATCAGCGTGCGCAGATGGCGCAGGCGGCCGAATTGACGGAAGGGCAGCAGACGGGCAAAACGTTCCATGATGACTCTCCAGACGATAGGACGCACCGCGGCGCACCGCGCGCGGTGGCCGTCATGCTTGTTGTGTTGTGAGACGCCTGAATCAGGTGTCGAAAGCGGTTGGTGAGGCTATCTTGCGATGTCAATGAGACATTTCGTGTCTCGGTGCGAAAGTAATGTGCTTCGACTTTCGTGCCTTGCCCGTTCGCGGGCCAACATCAGAACTCGCCGGAGCGGATCAGCCCGACGGCAATGCCTTCAAGCGCGAAATCGCCGCTGCCGGCGCGCACGAAGATGTTTTCATACTCGGGGTTTTCGGCGATGAGTTCGACGCCGTCCGCGCGCCGTTTCCAGCGCTTGACCGTGACGTCGTCGCCAAGACGCGCGACGACGATCTGTCCGTCTTTCGCTTCGTTGCGCTTTTGCACGGCGAGAAGATCGCCGTCGAGAATGCCTGCGTCGCGCATCGAGAGGCCGCGCACCTTCAACAGATAGTCCGGCTTGCTGGAAAAGAGCGCGGGGTCGCACGCATAGTGCTGCGAGATGTGCTCTTGCGCGAGGATAGGACTCCCCGCCGCGACCCGGCCGACGAGCGGCAGAGACAATTGCATGATGCTCTGATGCGGCAGCGTGAACTGATGCGGCAGCTCCTCGGACCGATCGATGCGAGATGCATCGCCGAGCAGCCGGATGCCGCGCGACGAACCCGCCGCCAGCTCGATGACGCCCTTGCGGGCCAGCGCCCTGAGGTGCTCCTCGGCGGAATTGGCCGAACTGAAGCCGAGCTCCGCCGCGATCTCGGCGCGCGTGGGCGGAAAGCCCGTGCGGTCGATCGCGCGCTGGATGAGTTCGAACACCTGCTGCTGCCGCGCGGTAAGTTTTGATGTTTTGGTCACTGGCTCGAGCCCCTGATGCACTGTATGAATGGACAGGTGACTGTATTTTTATACAGTATTTGGCGCTTTTCAAGCTTTACTTTAAGTTCGCGGCCACGAAGCCTCCGCACCGTCGGATCGCGCCCGCCGGCGCTTCTTCCATCCAGGAATATCGTTCTTAGCAGTTTTACGTATAAAAAAGTGAATAACGATTATTTTCAATCATATAGAGGCCTCGTTAGACTGATTCCGTCAATTCGATAAGACGGAGAACGGGGAATGCAAAGCATCAACACGGGATTGCGACGGCTTCTTGCTGCGGCGACGCTCGGCGCGGCGGGTTTGATCATGACGGCGCCGGCGCAGGCGGATACGTCGTTTCTGAACGTTTCCTACGACCCGACCCGCGAGCTGTATCAGGACTTCAATCAGGCTTTCGCGAAAAAGTGGAAGGCGGAGACGGGCGAGACCGTAACCTTCAAGCAGTCGCATGGCGGGTCGGGCGGCCAGGCGCGCGCGGTCATCGACGGACTGCAGGCGGACGTCGTTACGCTCGCGCTCGCTTATGACATCGACGCGCTCGCGGGCAAGGGACTCGTCGGCGCGGACTGGCAGAAGCGCCTGCCGGACAACGCATCGCCGTACACGTCGACGATCGTGTTTCTCGTGCGCAAGGGCAATCCGAAGCACATCAAGGACTGGGACGATCTGACGAAGCCGGGCGTGTCGATCGTCACGCCGAATCCGAAGACATCGGGCGGCGCGCGCTGGAACTATCTCGCGGCGTGGGCGTACGCGCAGCACAAGCCGGGCGGCAACGAGCAGACCGCCAAGGAGTTCGTGACGAAGCTCTACAAGAACGCCGGCGTGCTGGATTCCGGCGCGCGCGGCGCGACGACGAGCTTCGTGCAGCGCGGCCAGGGCGACGTGCTCATCGCGTGGGAAAACGAGGCGTTCCTGTCGCTGAAGGAATTCGGTCCGGACAAGTTCGAGATCGTCGTGCCGTCCGTGAGCATTCTGGCGGAGCCGCCGGTCGCGGTGGTCGACAAGGTCGTCGACAAACACGGCACGCGCAAGCTCGCCGAAGCGTATCTCAAGTATCTGTATAGCGACGAAGGGCAGCAGATCGCCGCGCGCAATTTCTATCGGCCGCGTTCGGACAAGGTGCCCGCCGATCTGACGAAGCAGTTTCCGAAGCTGAAGCTCTATACCATCGACGACACCTTCGGCGGCTGGACCAAGGCGCAGAAGACGCATTTCGCGGATGGCGGCGTGTTCGATTCGATCTATCAGCCGCAATAAGCGTCAACCGGCGACGCGGCGCGTTCAAGACGCCGCGCGCCCGAAGCAGCAACGCGCGCCCACCCCGCGCGCAAAAAGGATGATTCAAGGATGACGACTCTCACATTCAGGAAACCGAGCGCGCTACCCGGTTTCGGCCTGACACTCGGCATCACGGTGGCTTATCTGAGCCTCGTGGTGCTGATTCCGCTTGCCGCCACCTTCGCTAAGACGGCGACGCTCGACTGGGCGCAGTTCGTGCGCGCGGTGACGTCGCCGCGCGTGCTCGCATCGTATCGGCTGACGTTCGGCGCGGCGCTCGGCGGCGCGCTCATCAACGCGGTGTTCGGTTTTCTCGTCGCGTGGGTGCTCGTGCGCTACACGTTCCCGTTCAAGCGCATCGTCGATGCGATGGTCGATCTGCCGTTCGCGCTGCCGACGTCGGTCGCCGGCATTTCGCTCGCCGCGGTCTACGCGGGCAATGGCTGGATCGGGCAATATCTCGCGCCGCTCGGCATCAAGGTCGCGTTCACGCCGCTCGGCGTGCTCGTCGCGCTGACGTTCATCGGCCTGCCGTTCGTCGTGCGTACCGTGCAGCCCGTGCTCGAAGACTTCGAGCGCGAGCAGGAAGAAGCCGCCGCGTGCCTCGGCGCGACGCGCTGGCTCACGTTCCGGCGCGTCGTGCTGCCGTCGCTCTTTCCGGCGCTGCTGACGGGCTTCGCACTCGCGTTCGCGCGCGCGTTGGGCGAATACGGCTCGGTGATTTTCATCGCGGGCAACGTGCCGATGAAGTCGGAGATCACGTCGCTGCTCATCATCACGAAGCTCGAACAGTACGACTATGCCGGCGCGACCGCGCTCGCCGTCGTGATGCTGTGCGTGTCGTTCCTGATGCTTCTGTTGATCAACACGCTGCAATGGTGGCTGCAGCGCCGCACGAGCAAGACGGGCGCGGCGCCGGTCCACGTCTCCCTGGCAGCGGGAGAAACGGCATGAGCAAGGTGCTTCCATTGCAGACGACGACACAGCGCGACGCGCACGGCCTCAATCCCGTCACCGAGCCGCGCGCCGTGCGATGGCTCCTGACCGGTATCGCACTCGCGTTTCTCGCGTTCTTTCTCGTCGTGCCGCTCGTCGCGGTGTTCGTGCAGGCGTTCGCCAAGGGCATCGACTATTACTTCGAGTCGCTGAAGGATCCCGACGCGTGGTCCGCGATCAAGCTCACGCTGATCACCGCCGCGATCGCCGTGCCGCTGAATGTCGTCTTCGGACTGGCGGCGTCGTGGGCGATCGCGAAGTTCGAGTTTCGCGGCAAGGCGCTCCTGACGACGCTCATCGACTTGCCGTTCTCGGTGTCGCCGGTCATCTCGGGTCTCGTCTACGTGCTGATGTTCGGCGCGCAAGGATGGTTCGGCCCGTGGCTCGCCGCGCACGACGTGCAGATCATCTTCGCGGTGCCCGGCATCGTGCTCGCGACGATCTTCGTCACGTTTCCGTTCGTCGCGCGCGAACTGATTCCGCTGATGCAGGCGCAAGGCAACGACGAAGAGGAAGCGGCGCACGTGCTCGGCGCATCGGGATGGCAGATCTTCCGGCGCGTGACGCTGCCCAACGTGAAGTGGGGCCTGCTCTACGGCGTGATTCTCTGCAACGCGCGCGCGATGGGCGAGTTCGGCGCGGTGTCGGTGGTGTCCGGGCACATCCGCGGGCAGACAGACACGATGCCGCTGCACGTCGAAATTCTCTACAACGAATACAACTTCTCGGCTGCGTTCGCGGTGGCGTCGCTGCTGGCGCTGCTCGCGCTCGTGACGCTCGCGCTGAAACTTCTCGCGGAGCGCCGCATGACGCAAGCATTGACCGCCGCAAAAGCCACCGCACAGAATTGAGAGGCCGATAAACATCATGAGCATCATCGTTCGCAATCTGCAAAAGCGCTTCGGCGATTTCACCGCGCTCGACAACGTGTCGCTCGACTTTCCGGCGGGCGAACTGGTCGCGCTGCTCGGGCCTTCGGGCTGCGGCAAGACCACGCTCTTGCGCGTGATCGCGGGTCTCGAATTCGCCGATGCGGGACAGGTCGTGCTGCACGGCGAAGACGTCGCGGCGGTCGGCGCGCGCGAGCGTCAGGTCGGCTTCGTGTTCCAGCATTACGCGCTGTTCCGGCACATGACCGTGTTCGAGAACGTCGCGTTCGGCTTGCGCGTGAAGCCGCGCCGCGAGCGTCCGAGCGAAGCGAAAATTCGCGAGAAAGTGCATGAGCTGCTGAAGCTCGTGCAACTCGACTGGCTCGCGGAGCGTTTTCCGTCGGAACTGTCAGGCGGACAGCGGCAGCGTATTGCGCTGGCGCGGGCGCTTGCCGTCGAGCCGAAAGTGCTGCTGCTCGACGAGCCGTTCGGCGCGCTCGACGCCAAAGTGCGCAAGGAACTGCGCAGTTGGCTGCGCCGGCTGCACGACGATCTGCATATCTCGACGCTCTTCGTCACGCACGACCAGGAAGAGGCGCTCGAAGTGGCGGATCGCATCGTCGTGATGAATCATGGCCGCGTGGAGCAGGTGGGCAGTCCGCAAGACGTGTACGATCATCCGCAGACGTCCTTCGTCTACGAGTTTCTCGGCGCCGCGAACCGGCTGCAGGGCGAAGTGAACGCGAACGGCTTCATCGCCGATGGCGCCGCGAGCCCGATCGCGGCTCAGGCGCATTTCAGCGGGCGGGCGCTCGCGTACGTGCGTCCGCATGATCTCGCGCTGTATCCCGCCGACGGCACGCATCGCGACGGCATCGTGGTGGGCGTGCGGCGCGTCGTGACGCTGGGCGGCTCGGTGCGCGTCGAGCTCGAAGGCAACGCGGGCGGCGTGATCGAGGCAGAACTGGATCGCGAGGCGTGGCGCGCGCTCAGGCTCGATATCGGCGATGGCGTGACCGCCGTTCCACGCGCGTTGCGAGTGTTTCCCGCGCAGTGACATCATAAAAATCAAAGAGGCTGACATGAACTTTCAGCAGTTGCGCTTCGTGCGCGAGGCCGTGCGTCAGAACATGAATCTGACGGAGGTCGCCAACGTCCTTTACACGTCGCAGTCGGGCGTGTCGAAGCAGATCAAGGATCTCGAGGACGAACTCGGCGTCGATATCTTCATCCGCCGCGGCAAGCGTCTGACGGGACTGACCGAGCCGGGCAAGGAAGTACATCAGCTGATCGAGCGCATGCTGCTCGATGCCGAGAATCTGCGGCGCGTCGCGCGCCAGTTCGCGGATCAGGACAACGGCCATCTCGTCGTCGCGACGACGCACACGCAGGCGCGTTACGCGTTGCCGAAGGTCATCCGCCAGTTCACCGAGGTGTTTCCGAAGGTGCATCTCGCGCTGCGTCAGGGCAGCCCGCAGCAGATCGCGCAGATGATCATCAACGGCGAAGCGGATATCGGCATCTCGACCGAAGCGCTCGACCGTTATCCGGACATCGTCACGTTTGCGTGCTATTCGTGGCATCACACGGTCGTTGTGCCGAAGGATCATCCGCTCGTCGGGCGCGAGAACATCACGCTCGAGCAGATCGCCGAATATCCGATCGTCACGTACGACAACGATTTCACCGGGCGTTCGCACGTCGATCAGGCGTTCGCGAGCGCGGGCGCGATGCCCGATATCGTGCTGACCGCGATCGATGCCGACGTCATCAAGACGTATGTCGAACTGGGCATGGGCATCGGCATCGTCGCGGCGATGGCGTATGACGCGAAGCGCGACACCGAGCTCGTCGCGCTCGATACGCAGCATCTGTTCGAGGCGAGCACGACGCGTGTCGGCTTGCGAAAGGGCGCGTTCTTGCGCGCGTATGCGTATCGGCTGATCGAAATGTTCGCGCCGCAACTCGATGAAGCGCAGATCGCCGCGCAGCTTCGCGAAGCCGCTTAGAGTCGTGCCGGCTGTTTTACAATCGCCGGCATGAATACTTCCTCGCTTCCTCGTGTCGCCGTGCTTGCCACGGGCGGCACGATTGCCGGTCAGGCCGGCGATTCCTCCAAGACCGCGGGCTACAAGGCGGGCGTCGTCGGCGTCGACAAGCTGCTCGATGCCGTGCCCGCGCTCGGCTCGGTTGCGCGAATCCACGCGGAACAGATCGCGAGCATCGACAGCAAGGACATGAGCGCCGCGCTGTGGACGCAACTCGCGCGGCGTATCGATGAGCTGCTTGCGCAGGACGATATCGATGGCGTCGTCGTCACGCACGGCACCGATACGCTCGAAGAAACCGCGTATCTGCTGCATCTCACGGTGAAGAGCGCGAAGCCCGTCGTGCTGACGGCGGCGATGCGCCCATCGACCGCGCTTTCCGCCGATGGTCCGTTGAATTTGCTCAATGCGGTGACGGTCGCGGCGTCGAAGGATGCCGCGGGCAAGGGCGTGCTCGTCGCTTTCAACAATCAGATTCACAGCGCGCGCGATGTCACCAAGACGAGCACTTATGCCGTCGATGCGTTTCGCTCGCCCGAGACCGGTGTGCTCGGGTTCGTGCAGGACGGACGCGTCGAGTTTCAGCGCACGGTCGTGCGGGCGCATACCGTCGCGAGCGAGTTCGCTGTCGCCGATCGATGGCCGATGGTCGAGATCGTCGCGAGCTACGCGGATGTGTCTCGTGTGACGGTCGATGCGCTTGTTGCTGCGGGCGTGAGGGGTATCGTCGTCGCGGGCACGGGCAACGGCTCGATGCATGCGGTGCTCACGCAGGCGCTCGCTGATGCGGTGAAGCAGGGCGTTGCCGTGGTGCGCGCTTCGCGCGTGGGTTCGGGACATGTGATGCGCAACGGCGCCGCTAACGATGATGCGCTCGGGACAGTCAGCGCGGGGACGCTGAATCCTTATAAGGCGCGGGTGCTGCTTATGCTTGCAGTGGCTTCGAATGTGCAGGACGTGCAGCGCGTTTTTGATGTTTATTGAGGTGGGTGTCTGGGGTGTGGGGCGGGCGGGCGGCGGCGGGCTGCCGGTTGGTCTGGCGGTCGGTCGTGGAATCCTGTATTCGTGTCGGTCTATTAGCGTTGCCCCTGTGCGGGGCGGCACTCACTTTCTTTGCTGCTGCAAAGAAAGTAAGCAAAGAAAGCAGCTTTTCAGGCCCGCGGTCACACGCAATTTGGGTAGTTCTCTCGTCCTCGATGGCACTCGCCTAAAGAGTGCCCTCATCACAATAACCGGGCTTGGATCGCGCACGGTCCGCCGCCCGAAACCGTTGTGAACGCTGGTTCAGCACGAAAGAGCTTCGGCACAGCGCTACGCGCTGCCGCCGGGTATGCAAGGGAAACCAACGTACGGCAAAGGCGGCGAGATGAAGACGTTAGTAGAGAAGCACGCGCATTCCCGATTGACCGGTCGGCCGCGAAGCGGGCTGGAGCTATTTGGTGCTGAACCAGTTTATTGTGTGGTGCGATGTGGCAGACCGTGCGCGAGCCAAGCCCGATTAGGTGTTTGAGGGCACTCTTTAGGCGAGTGCCATCGAGGACGAGAGGACTACCCAAATTGCGTGTGACCGCGGGCGTATCAGGAGCTGCTTTCTTTGCTTACTTTCTTTGCAGCAGCAAAGAAAGTGAGTGCCGCCCCGCACAGGGGCAACGCTAATAGACCGACACGATCACAGGATTGCCGAGAAGCGCAGGCAAACCAAGATCCACCTCAGCAGAAAGCAAAAACGCGAACCGAAGTCCGCGTTCTCGAGTAGAACAGAGACAATCAGTTAACAGCAGGAATCCGCAACACTTGCCCCGGATAGATCTTATCCGGACTCTTCAACATCGGCTTATTCGCTTCGAAGATCACATCGTTCTTGGACCCATTGCCGTAATACTTCTCGGCGATCTTCCAAAGATTGTCCCCCGACACGACGGTGTAATACTGCGATTCAGGCTCGCTACTCGGCACGGTCAGCTTATCGTCGACCTTATCGACATGCTGCACATTGCCCGCGGCGACGAGAATCTTTTCCTTCGTGGCCTGATCCGGCGCCTGACCCGAAACGGTCACCGTATGCGAAGCGCCGTCGTATTTCACATCGAGATTGTCCGCATTGAGACCCTGCGAACGAATGTACGTCGCGATGGCTTCGCCTGCCTTCTGATTTAGCGCGGCGACATCCACGGGTGCCGCAGCGGGCGCCGCCTGCGCGCTCGGCGTGGCTGCGCCGAAGAGTTTCTCGCCTGCTTCCTTGATAAAGCTGAGGATTCCCATTGTTCACTCCTTGGTTGACGGTGGTGTTACGGCCCGCGAAGTCTAGGCAGATTAGTCGCGATGACCACCGGATAGTTCTGAGTTTCAACAAAAGGATTTGTAGCACCGCCTATGCATCGGCGTTAGGACGCAGTTTGCAACAATCCGACGCGGACACCCGACGACAAACCGTCTGACCGACCAAGGCTTACCCGGCGCACCGCCGGGTGCCGCTTCTCGGACCCCACTTTGCCGCCCTCAGCCCAGAGCGGCATTTGTCCCGCGTGCCCATACGCGGGACGCCCCACGGTTCAGGTGACGCGAATCACGCAGCGGCTTTGGCCTGCTGCGGCTCGTCGGCCACCTGGAAGTTCGACATGATTTCGAGCGCACGCACAAGCGCCGAGTGATCCCACGCCTTGCCGCCGTTCGCCGCGCATACGCTGAAAAGCTGCTGCGCACTCGCGGTGTGGGGCAGGGCAAGGCCCATCTTGCGCGCGCCGTCGAGCGCAAGGTTTAGGTCCTTCTGATGCAGTTCGATACGGAAGCCCGGATTGAATGTGCGCTTCGTCATGCGCTCGCCGTGCACTTCGAGAATGCGCGACGACGCGAAGCCGCCCATCAGCGCTTTACGCACGCGCTCCGGGTCGGCGCCCGAGCGTGCCGCGAAGAGCAGCGCCTCGCCGACCGCCTCGATGTTCAGCGCGACGATGATCTGATTCGCGACCTTGCAAGTCTGACCCGCGCCGTTGTCGCCAATGAGCGAAATGTTCTTGCCCATCAGTTCGAACAGCGGCTTCGCGACATTGAACGACTTCTCCGGGCCGCCGACCATGATCGTGAGCGTCGCTTCGCGTGCGCCGACTTCGCCGCCGGACACCGGCGCGTCGAGATAGTCGCAGCCGAGCGCGTTGATCTTCTTCGCGAACTCCTGCGTTTCGAGCGGGGCGATCGAGCTCATGTCGATCACGAGCTTGCCCTTCGTGAGACCCTTCGCGACGCCGTCATCGGCGAACAGCACGGCGGCGACATCGGGCGTGTCGGGCACCATCGTGATGACGATTTCGCTCGCCTGTGCGACTTCGGTCGAGTCCGCGACGACCTGCGTCTGCGCGCGGATATCGTCCGGCACCGGAAACTTGCCGTTCACGACGAGCTTGTGGCCGCCCTTGATGAGATTGCGCGCCATGTGCGCGCCCATGATGCCGAGGCCGATGAAACCGATCGTTGCCATACTTCTAGCTCCTCCTATGTGTCTGGTTTAAGCGGTCGCGTGCTGCTTCACGCCGCCGATGTTCTGCAGCCAGCCGAGGCCCGCTTCCGTGCCGTTGAGCGGCTTGTACTCGCAGCCGATCCAGCCTTGATAGCCGATCTCGTCGAGCAGCCCGAACAGGAACGGGTAGTTGATCTCGCCCGTGCCGGGTTCGTTGCGGCCGGGGTTATCGGCGAGCTGGATATGCGCGATCTTCGGCAGGTTCTTCCTGATCGTCGCGGCGAGTTCGCCTTCCATCCGCTGCATGTGATAGATGTCGTACTGCAAGAACAGATTGTCCGAGCCGACGGCCTGGATCACGTCCAGTCCTTCCTTCGAGCGATTCAGCGCGAAGCCCGGAATGTCGTACGCGTTGCACGGCTCGACGAGCAAGCGGATGCCTTCCTTCTTCAGCGCTTCCGCTGCGAAGCGCAAGTTTTCGACGATGGTCGCGCGCGCCTGATCCGCCGATACGCCCGCCGTCGGAATCCCGACGAGACAGTTCAGTTGCGGCACGTTCAGCGCCTTCGCGTATTCGATCGCGCGCGGCACGCCGTCGCGGAATTCCGCGACACGATCCGGCAAACACGCGATGCCGCGCTCGCCCGCTTCCCAGTTGCCGGCAGGCAGGTTGTGCAGCACGATCTGCAGGTCGTTGTCCTTCAGGCGCGTCTGGATGTCGCTGATCGAGAAGGCATAGGGGAACAGGAACTCGACCGCTTTGAAACCCGCGTTCGCGGCCGCGGCGAAGCGGTCGAGAAACGGGACTTCGTTGAACAGCATGGTCAAATTCGCGGCAAATTTCGGCATTGTTCTTTCCTGATGGTCGGTCAGTGGATGCACGCCGCGCGTTCCTGCATGAACGCGCGGCGGCGATGCTTTAGTCGAGCGGCGTAACGGCGGTCGGTGCATCTGCCTTCGTTTCGGCGAGCTCTTCGAACTCGTTGATCGCGTCGATCTCGGTGCCCATCGCGATGTTGGTCACGCGTTCGAGAATCATCTCGACGACGACCGGCACCTGATGCTCCACCGCCAACGCTTGCGCCTGCTTCAGCGCGCCCGCGATGTCTTCCGGCTTGAACACGCGCAGCGCCTTGCAGCCGAGACCCTCGGCGACCGCGACGTGATCGACCCCATAGCCTTCGAGCTCAGGTGCGTTGATGTTGTCGAACGCGAGCTGCACGCAGTAGTCCATGTCGAAGCCGCGCTGCGCCTGACGGATCAGGCCGAGATACGAGTTGTTCACGACGACGTGCACGTACGGCAGCTTGAATTGCGCGCCGACGGCGAGCTCTTCGATCATGAACTGGAAATCGTAGTCGCCCGAGAGCGCGACGATCTTGCGTTGCGGGTCCGCGGCACGCACGCCGAGCGCGGCCGGGATCGTCCAGCCGAGCGGGCCGGCCTGGCCGCAGTTGATCCAGTTGCGCGCCTTGAACACGTGCAGGAACTGCGCGCCGGCGATCTGCGACAGACCGATCGTCGTGACGAAGCAGGTGTCGCGGTCGAACGCGAGGTTCATCTCTTCGTAGACGCGCTGCGGCTTCATCGGCACATTGTCGAAGTGCGTCTTGCGCTGCATCGTGCGCTTGCGCTGCTGGCAGTCCGCGACCCACGCGCCGCGGTCCTTCAGCTTGCCCGCGGCCTTCCATTCCTTCGCCACTTCGACGAACAGTTCGAGCGCCGCCTTCGCATCCGAGACGATGCCGAGATCCGGTCCGAACACGCGGCCGATCTGCGTCGGCTCGATATCCACGTGCACGAACTTACGGCCCTTGGTGTAAACCTCGACGCTGCCCGTGTGGCGATTCGCCCAGCGATTGCCGATGCCGAGCACGAAATCGGAGGCGAGCATCGTCGCGTTGCCGTAGCGGTGCGACGTCTGCAAGCCGACCATGCCGGCCATCAGCGGATGATCGTCGGGAATCGCGCCCCACGACATGAGCGTCGGAATGACCGGCACGCCGAGCGTTTCCGCGAACTGCACGAGCAGATCTTCCGCCGCCGCGTTCAGCACGCCGCCGCCCGAGACGATCAACGGCTTTTCGGCGTCGTTGAGCATCGTCAGCGCTTTTTCGATCTGCGCGCGCGTCGCTTTCGGCTTGTAGACCGGCAGCGGCTCGTACGTGTCGATGTCGAATTCGATTTCGGCGAGCTGCACGTCGATCGGCAAATCGACGAGCACCGGACCCGGACGGCCCGAGCGCATCAGATGGAAAGCCTGCTGGAACACGCGCGGCACGAGCGCCGGCTCGCGCACGGTGACAGCCCACTTCGTGACGGGCTTGGCGATCGATTCGATATCGACGGCCTGGAAATCTTCCTTGTACAGACGCGCGCGCGGCGCCTGGCCGGTGATCGCGAGAATCGGAATCGAATCGGCCTGGGCGGAGTAGAGGCCGGTGATCATGTCCGTGCCCGCCGGGCCCGACGTGCCGATGCACACGCCGATGTTGCCCGGCGCCGCGCGGGTATAACCTTCGGCCATGTGCGATGCGCCTTCGACGTGACGCGCCAGCACGTGGCTGATGCCGCCCGACTTTTTCATCGCGGAGTAAAACGGGTTGATGGCCGCGCCCGGCACACCGAACGCGGTATCGATTCCTTCCTTTTCCAGCACGAGGACGGCTGCGTCGACGGCTCTCATTTTGGGCATGGTTGTCTCCTTCCTGGGGTCTCTATCCGAAATCGCTGTCTGCATTCAAGCAGGGTTCCGTTGCACTTTAAGTCTGTGAAAAAGGTTTGATAAGATCAGCGTCAGTCGCTTTTTTCCAAACAAAAAGTATCGAATGCCCGAGTGATGAGGCATCGGCGGGAGACGCAGATGGACCGCTTCAAGCAGATAGAAACGTTCGTGCGCGTGGCCGAGGCGGGCAGTCTCGCGGCGGCGGCGCTGGAAGAGGGCGTGTCGCCCGTGATTCTGGGACGCCGCATCGACGCGCTCGAAAAGCGCCTCGGCGTGAAGCTGATGTATCGCTCGACGCGACGGCTCGTCGTGAGCGAAGAGGGCGCGGCGTTCCTCGACCGCTGCAAGAACCTGCTCGCGGACTGGGATCAGGCTGAGAACGAACTGGCGGCGGGACGGCGCGCGGTGGGCGGGCATCTGATCGTGTCGGCGCCGGCGGCCTTCGGGCGCATGCACGTCGCGCCGCACGCGCCGCCGTTTCTGCGCGACAAACCGGAATTGCAGATGTCGTTCAATCTGACCGATCGCGTCGTCGATCTGGTGCGCGAGGGCTATGACCTGTCGATTCGCATCGGCGGCGCGGTCGATCCGAATTTCGTCGCGGTCAAGCTCGCGAGCAACCGGCGCGTCGTCTGCGGCACGCCCGCGTACTTCAAGAAGCATGGCAGGCCGAAAACGCTCGAAGACCTGCCGAATCACAATTGCCTCGCGTTCAATCTGCAGGGCGGGCAGAACCGCGGCTGGTATTTCCGCCGCAATGGCAAGGTCGTGACCGTGCGCGTGACCGGCAATCTCGACTGCAACGACGGCGAATTGCTGCATCGCTGGGCTTCGGAAGGGCTCGGGCTCGGCTGGCGCTCGACGTGGGAAATCCAGCGGCAACTGGAATCGGGCGAACTCGAAACCGTGCTCGACGACTTCGAACTCCCCGATTACGACATCCTCGCGGTCTATCCGCAGCAGCGCTACGTGCCTGCGCGCGTGCGCTACTTTATTGATTATCTTAAGGAAATCTACGCGCAACCCGGATATTGGAGCCGTCGGCTGACGCTTCCCGGCGAACCGCAGCGCGAGCACGCGCGCGGCCGCTAACTGCTTGAAAAGGCGTTCGAATTTGCATTTGCGCGAGCGCGCACGAAAAGCTATAATCTTTGGCTTCTCACTTGCCGCACCGGTCCGACGCCCGGGTGGCTTTCATCCAAAAGTCAGCACAAGGAGTGAATATGCGTCATTACGAAATCGTCTTTATCGTGCACCCCGATCAAAGCGAGCAGGTGCCCGCGATGATCGAGCGCTACAAGAGCACGATCACGTCGCACGGTGGTCAGATCCACCGCATCGAGGACTGGGGCCGTCGCCAACTGGCCTACATGATCGAGAAACTCGCGAAGGCTCACTACGTCTGCATGAACATCGAATGCGATCAGGCTACGCTCGAAGAGCTGGAGCACGCATTCAAGTTCAACGACGCCGTTCTGCGTCACCTTATCGTCAAGATGAAGAAGGCTGAAACCAGCCCGTCGCCGATGATGAAGGAAGTGCAGCGCGAAGAAGCCAAGAAGGCGGCCAGCCAGCCGTCCGAAGCGCAGGCTTAAGGCGAATCTTTCGCCACAGCCACCAAGGTTTAAGTGAACCGGCTGCAACTGACAGCGAGCGTCGTGGAACGCGAACCGGTGCGGTACACGCCCGCCGGCATCCCGATCGCGAGCTGCACGTTGCAACACGCGGCAGAAGTCGTCGAGGCGGGCATCGCCCGGAAAGTCGAACTGACTCTGCAGGCGGTCGCGGCCGGCGAAGCGAGCGGCAAACTGGAAAGCTGTCCGATGGGCGTCGAAACACGCTTCACGGGCTTTCTGGCGAAGAGAAGCCGTAACGCGCGAACCTTGGTGTTTCACATCACAGAATTGCAGGACATTGGAAAGGACTAATCATGCCCCGCCCGACTGGTAAGAAATTCGACAAGCGTCGTCAGCAACAAAACCCGCTCTTCAAGCGCAAGAAGTTCTGCCGTTTCACGGCAGCCGGTGTCGAGTACATCGACTACAAGGACACGGAAACGCTGAAGGACTTCATTGGCGAAAACGGCAAGATCACGCCGGCTCGTCTGACTGGCACGAAGGCGCACTATCAGCGCCAGCTCGACACGGCAATCAAGCGCGCGCGTTTCCTCGCGCTCCTGCCGTACACCGACCTGCACAAGGCCTAAATCAGACGACGCACTAAGGAAAGCCAAAAATGCAAATCATTCTTTTGGAAAAGGTCGTCAACCTGGGCAACCTCGGCGATATCGTCAAGGTCAAGGACGGCTACGCACGTAACTTCCTGATCCCCGGCAAGAAGGCACGCCGCGCGACCAAGGACGCAATCGCCGAATTCGAAGTTCGCCGCGCGGACCTCGAAAAGGTCGCCGCTGAAAAGCTGGCAGCCGCACAAGCTCAGGGCGAAAAGCTGAACGGCTTCACGGTTCAGATCGCCCAGAAGGCTGGCGTCGACGGCCGTCTGTTCGGTTCGGTCACGAATGCGGACATCGCTGACGCGCTGAAGAAGCAAGGCTTCGCGGAAGTGGAAAAGGCGCAAGTGCGTCTGCCGCAAGGCCCGATCAAGATGGTCGGCGACCATCCGGTTCAAGTGGCGCTGCACACGGACGTCCTCGTCGACGTCAACGTGTCGGTGCTCGGCGAGCACGCGTAAGTTTCAGGCGAGGCCTCGCGTCTCGCAACGCACGAAAGAAAGGCAGGAACCGTCGAGGTTCCTGCCTTTTTTATTTGTCTGAGCGTTGTTCCTACGCGCTGAATTCATCGATAATTCCACCCCATGAACGCACCGTCCAAAGACCCGCAACTCGACGCGCTGAAGGTCCCGCCGCACTCGATCGAAGCCGAGCAATCCGTGATCGGCGGCCTGCTGCTGGACAACGCCGCATGGGACCGCATCGCCGATGTGATGCATCAGGGCGATTTCTATCGCTACGACCATCGCATCATTTATGAGCATATCGGCAAGCTGATTGCTTCGACGCGTCCGGCCGACGTCATCACCGTCTACGAAGCGCTCACGATGGCCGGCAAGGCCGAGGAAGTGGGCGGGCTCGCGTATCTGAACGCGCTCGCGCAGAACACGCCGAGCGCGGCGAATATCCGCCGCTACGCGGAGATCGTGCGCGATCGTGCGGTGCTGCGCCGTCTGGTTTCCGTCGCCGATGAAATCTCCGCCGATGCGTTCAATCCGCAAGGCAAGGAAGTCCGCCAGATTCTCGACGAAGCCGAAGCGCGCGTGTTCTCGATCGCCGAAGAGGGCGCGCGCGGCACGCAGGGTTTTCTGGAAATCGGACCGCTCTTGACGCAAGTCGTCGAGCGCATCGACACGCTCTATCACACAGCCAATCCAAGCGATGTGACCGGCACGCCGACAGGCTTCGTCGACCTCGACCGCATGACGTCGGGCATGCACGGCGGCGAGCTGATCATCGTGGCGGGCCGCCCGTCGATGGGTAAGACGGCCTTTTCGATGAATATCGGCGAATACGTGGCCGTGGAATACGGCTTGCCCGTCGCCGTGTTCTCGATGGAAATGCCGGGCACGCAGCTCACCATGCGTATGCTCGGCTCGGTCGGCCGGCTGGACCAGCATCGCATGCGCACCGGGCGTCTCACCGACGAAGACTGGCCGAAGCTCACGCACGCCGTCCAGAAAATGAGCGAGGCGCAACTTTTCATCGACGAAACCGGCGGCCTGAATCCGATGGAACTGCGCTCGCGCGCGCGGCGTTTGTCGCGGCAGTGCGGCAAGCTCGGCCTCATCATCGTCGATTACTTGCAGCTCATGTCCGGCTCGGGCGGCGGCGAAAACCGCGCGACCGAAATCTCCGAGATATCGCGTTCGCTGAAGAGCCTCGCGAAGGAACTCGACGTGCCGGTCATCGCGCTGTCGCAGCTGAATCGCGGTCTCGAGCAGCGTCCGAACAAGCGGCCGATCATGTCGGACCTGCGCGAATCGGGCGCTATCGAACAGGACGCGGACGTGATCCTCTTCATCTATCGTGACGAAGTCTACAATCCCGACAGCCCCGACAAGGGCACGGCGGAAATCATCATCGGCAAGCAGCGTAACGGTCCGATCGGGCCGGTTCGCCTGACCTTCCACGGCCAATACACGAAGTTCGACAACTTCGCGGGCGCACAAAACTTCTACGGCGGCGAATAGGCCAGTTACCGCAACCGCTGTCAAGTCCGGGGCAATAGCGGCCGCGCGTCAGATGCGCGCGGTGCGTCGGGTAGTGCACACAGGTACAATATGTCAGTTTGATGTCTGACTCAGATTGACCCATTTATCGGGATTTTCATGTTCGGTCGTTTCATGCCCACCGAGGGCAAATTTTTCGAGATTTTCAACGCGCATGCGAAGTGCATGGTCGACGCGAGCCGCGAGCTCGAACTGCTGATCGACAACCTCGACGAAGCCGAGGTTCACAAGCAGAACGTGCAGGCGAACGAGAAGCGCGCCGACAAGCTCACGCACGAAACCATCGACCTGTTGCACAAGACGTTCATCACGCCGCTCGACCGCGACGAAATCCACAAGCTCATCACGACGATGGACGACATCCTCGACCTGATGGAGGACGTGGCCACCGCTATTTCCCTGTACGACGTGCGTTTCGTGACGTCGGAGGCGAGCCAGCTCGCGCATATCTGCACGAGCACGGTCACGCGCGTGCAGCAGGCCGTCGAATTGCTGGCGGACATGAAGCGCGCGAGCGAAATCCTGAAGATCTGCGAGGAAATCGACCGGCTCGAGTCGGACGCGGACCGCGTGTTGCGCTCGGCGATGTCGAAGCTCTTCCGCGAGGAAGACGACGTCAAGACGCTCATCAAGCTGAAGGCGATCTACGAACTGCTCGAGACGATTACCGACAAGTGCGAAGACGTCGCGAACATCATCGAAGGCATCGTGCTGGAAAACGCCTGATCATGCCGCCCGAGCCCGCGGCGCATCACGCAACGCGGGCAACGACGACACAATCCCGCGCCGTCTTCGAGCGCCGGTAAAAACAACACCAACCGATGCATTCGATTCAACTCGCCATCTGGGCAGTCGCCTTGCTCGTAATAGTCGCACTCGCGTTCGACTTCATGAACGGCTTTCACGACGCCGCCAACTCCATCGCCACGGTCGTTTCGACCGGCGTATTGAAGCCGCAGCAGGCGGTCGCTTTCGCCGCGGCGTTCAACGTCATCGCGTATTTCATCTTTCACCTCAAGGTCGCCGCAACCGTCGGAAAGGGCACGATCGATCCCGAAATCGTCGATCATTACGTCATTTTCGGCGCGCTCGTCGGCGCGATAGGCTGGAACATCGTCACCTGGATCTACGGCATTCCATCGAGTTCGTCGCACGCACTGATCGGCGGCCTCGTCGGCGCGGCGCTCGCCAAATCCGGCTGGGGGTCGCTCAACTGGGACGGGCTGCTCAAGACCGTCGCATTCATCTTCATCTCGCCGCTGCTCGGCTTCGTGCTCGGCTCGTTCTTCATGCTGCTCGTGTCGTGGCTGTATTTCCGCACGCCGCCTTCCAAGGTCGACCGGCGCTTCCGCCGCATGCAGCTCGTCTCGGCTGGCCTGTATTCGCTCGGCCATGGTGGCAACGATGCGCAAAAAACCATCGGCATCATCTGGATGTTGCTGATCGCGACCGGCTACGCCTCCGCAACAGCCGAAGCGCCGCCCGTCTGGGTAATCGGCCTGTGCTACCTGTCGATGGGTCTCGGCACGCTCTTCGGCGGCTGGCGCATCGTGCGGACCATGGGTCAGAAGATCACGAAGCTGAAGCCGGTCGGCGGATTCTGCGCGGAGACGGGCGGGGCGATCACGCTCTTCGTCGCGTCGTTCCTCGGCATTCCCGTATCGACGACCCATACGATCACCGGCGCGATCGTCGGCGTCGGCGCGACGCAGAAATTCAGCGCCGTGCGCTGGGGCGTCGCGGGCAATATCGTGTGGGCGTGGATTCTGACCATTCCCGCGTCCGCCGCGCTCGCGGCGGCCGGCTGGTGGATCGGCCACCGCTTCCTTTGATTCGTTCCGCCTGCGGGCTCTCATCGGGCCCGCAGCGCGTCAGATGATCGGCGACGACACTCCGTCCATCGGAATGATCGCGCCCGACACGTAACTCGCGCGGCGGCTCGCCAGAAAGAGCGCAACGTCGGCGATTTCCTCCGGCTTCGCATAGCGTCCGAGCGGCACTTTCGCCTGACTGTCGGCGAGCACCTGATCGCGCGTCACGCCTTGCCGCTTCGCCTCCAGATCGAGCGCTTCCTCGACGCGTTCCGTGAGCGTCGCGCCCGGATTGATCGCGTTGATGCGGATGCCGAGCTTCGCGTAGTGATGCGCGAGCCCGACGGTGTTGAGCATCAGCGCCGCATTGGCCGCGCCGCCTGCGATGTGGATGTCCGTCGCGATCTTGCCGCCCATTCCCACGATGTTGACGATCGCGCCAGGCTCGGCTTTCGGATCGTTACGCAGGCGCTCCGCCATGCGCTTGAGAACGACCTGCTGCGGATAAACATAGGAGAAGTATTTGGCGTCCATCGCCGCTCTGTAGGCCGCGGCGTCGAGCGTGTCCGGATCGTAGCGGCGCGCGGCGCCGGCGCTGTTGATAAGAATGTCGATCGGCCCGAGCGCCGTGCTCGCTTCCTCGACGACATCCTCGGCGCTGTGGGCCTCGTGCAGGTCGGCGCGCGCGAGATGCACGTGATACCCGTCGCTCGCGAGTTGCTCCCGGGCGCGGGCCAGATTCGCAGCGTCGCGCGAAACAATCGCGACCTTCGCGCCTTCGCTCGCGAACGCTCTGGCGCATGCAAATCCGATCCCCTTGCTGCCGCCCGTAATCAGGACAACCTTGCCCGCGAGTCCCAGGTCCATGGTGTTGCGCTCCGTCGACGAATGATCGGAACACGATAGCAGAGACGCGCAGCGCGCGTCAGTTCGTGCCGGTGGCGAAGCGGGCGATGGGATCGTCGTTCTGTGCGGGGCGGGGTGCGGCGAGCGAGCCGGTGGAGGCGCGCATCACGCGCACGGGCGGCTCGGCGGAATCGTAGGGATCGGCAGCGGCTTGTGCGGAGCGCGCCTGCTGACGCGCGGCGGTCGATGTCGGCGGCGGCGGTTCGAAGGCGTCGGCGGCGGCCTGAATCGGATCCGATGAAGCGTTGATCGTCGCGACGCCAGGCGTCGTAGCGCTCGCGGCGCGAGCCTGGCGTTGCGCCGCGTTGAGCGTCGAGGGCGGTGGCTCGAAAGCGTCGGCGGATGACGGAGCAGGCGCTTGCACGGGCGCAGGCGACGCGATGTAAGTCGGCGCATCGAACGGGGTAGGCGCGGTCTTCGGCGGCGCGACGCGGCGAATGCCGTCGAATCGTTTCGCCCAGTACGGGTTCGTCAGATAGTCGAGGCGCACCGTGCCGCCCGTCGATGGCGCATTCACGAAGCGCAGCTTGCCGACATAGATGCCCACGTGCGAATGCGGCCGTCCGGTCGTGTTGAAGAAGATCAGATCGCCCGGCGCGATCTCGTCCGGTTCGACCGATTCGCCGCGCGAACTCATGTCGGCGGTCGTACGCGGCAGATTCACGGACGCCGCGCGGTCGACGACATACCGCACGAGCCCGCTGCAATCGAAGCCCGCATCGGGCGTGTTGCCGCCCCAGCGATACGGCACGCCGACGAGCGACATCGCCTGAATGGAGATTTCCTCGCGCCCGACACTGTGATCGACGAACTTCGGAAAACCAGGCGGCGGGCTATAAGTGCGGTTGGCGCTCGTGCTGGCCGCAGGCTTGCGTGCCGTCTGCTGCGGCGCGGATCCACACGCGGCGAGCATGACGGTAACAAGTAGCGGCAGGCAGATTCGACGCATTGCAAAAGGCGAGCGGCAACCCGCCAGGAAGGACAGTGTGCCGATACTAATCCGCCGCACGGCCGTGCGGCAAGATGTCTTGAGGATTCACATGAACTCTGTGCCGTAAGTGTTGCAAGTGCGGAACGTTAGGACGAAAGGAAACGGCCCGGCAGGATCGCTCCGCCGGGCCGTTTCATCGCGTTGAAAGCCGCGCGCTTACAGAATGTCGGACGCGTAATCGGCGAGGCGCGAACGCTCGCCGCGCGCGAGGGTCACGTGACCGCTGTGCGTCCAGCCTTTGAAGCGATCGACGACATACGTGAGACCCGAACTGCCTTCGGTCAGGTACGGCGTGTCGATCTGCGCGATGTTGCCGAGGCACACGATCTTCGTGCCGGGGCCCGCGCGCGTGACGAGCGTTTTCATCTGCTTCGGCGTGAGATTCTGCGCCTCGTCGATGATCACGTACTTGTCGACGAACGTGCGTCCGCGCATGAAGTTCATGCTCTTCACCTTGAGACGCGAACGGATGAGCTCCTGCGTCGCGGCGCGGCCCCATTCGCCGGCGGCGTCATCGGTCTTCTGGAGGACTTCGAGGTTGTCGTCGAATGCGCCCATCCACGGCTGCATCTTCTCTTCCTCGGTGCCGGGCAGAAAGCCGATGTCCTCGCCGACCGGAACCGTCGCACGCGTCACGATGATCTCGTTGTAGCGCTTGTCGTCGAGCACTTGCGCAAGGCCCGCGGCGAGCGCCATCAGCGTCTTGCCGGTGCCGGCCTGACCCAGCAGCGTGACGAAATCGACTTCCGGGTTCATCAGCAGATTCAGCGCGAAGTTCTGCTCGCGGTTGCGCGCAGTGATGCCCCACACGTTGTTCTTGTGATGACCGTAGTCGCGCAGGGTCTGCAGGAGCGCGGTCTTGCCGTTGAGCTCGCGCACGACCGCATGGAACGACGGCTCGCCGTTCTGCGGCTCGAGATAGACGAACTCGTTGACGAGCATCGAAGGGCACAGCGGCCCGGTCACGCGGTAATACGTGGTGCCGGTCTTGGTGTCCTGCCAGCTCTCCATGCCCTTCGCGTGCTTGGTCCAGAAATCCTGCGGCAGTGCGCGCACGCCGGAGTAGAGCAGATCCTTGTCTTCGAGAACCTGATCGTTGAAGTAGTCTTCGGCAGGCAGACCGAGCGCGTGCGCCTTGATGCGCATGTTGATGTCTTTCGACACCAGCACGACCTGGCGATCCGGCCGCTCCTTCTGCAGCGCGCGCACGACGCCCAGAATCTGGTTGTCCGCCTTGCCGACGGGCAGGCCTTCGACCGGCTCGATGTCCGTGAGCGTCGTCTGGAAGTAGAGGCGGCCGAGCGCGTCGCGATTGCCTTGCGCAGCGAGCGGAAGCCCTTCGGCCATCTTGCTGGCGTTGCCCGCGTGCGCGACGAGCGCATCGAGCGTCCGGCTCACCTGACGCGCGTTGCGCGCCACTTCCGACATGCCCTTCTTGTGGTTGTCGAGTTCTTCCAACGTCATCATCGGCAGATAGACGTCGTGTTCCTCGAAGCGGAAGAGCGAACTCGGGTCGTGCATCAGCACGTTGGTGTCGAGCACGAAGAGCTTGCGCAATTCGGCTTCGGCAGCCGTGCCCTTGCGACGTTTGTTCTGCGCGCGCGTATCGCGCGTCGTGGCCGAGACAGGTGCTTCGGTCGCGACGGGCGTTTCGGCGCGCTCCGTGCGCGCTTCGACTGCATCCGGCGTGGCGCGGGCGCCGGGCGTCGGCTGCAGGAGCGCGGCGGTCTGCTTCGATTTTCGGGCGCGCGTAGGGACGGTGCCCGGTGCGGGCGGCGGCACGACGGCTTCGACGTGCGGCTCGGCCGGAATCTGGGTCAGCACTTCGTTCGCGATCGAGCGCAGCGTGTGCGCGGCATTCGTGGCGGGACGCTCGGCGGCGACGGTCTCGACCGCGCCATAGGCGTCGTCATCGCTCGCCGCGGCTTGTTTTTTCGACTGCTTCGAAGGCCGGGCTTTGGCCTTGTATTCTTCAGCCGGAAGGAGATGGCCGAGCTTGGCCGGGGCGGTAGGCAAAGGCATGATGTTCCCTCGAAAGGAATCGGGTCGTGTATCGTGCGCCGCCTGTCGCATCCTGCTCGTACGCCCTCGAAGCGATACGAATCCTGCAGTTTGCGCCCGGAGGCGCGCTTCGTTGTCGAAATCGCCGGTTCGCCTAAGTTTCGATCTGCTCCTTGGAGGTTGCGTGCAACACGCCGCGCCCGAGCCGATGAAGCGTGGCTTTCGTGCGACGCCAAATGAAAAAGCCGCCGTTCCGACTACCGGAACCAGCGGCTGACTTCAGCTTCAGAGCGCCTTTCCCTTGCCGGATCCACATAGCCCGGGTCCATGCCCACCGTACCCACAGGCACACGGCGGCTTGCACTGGAACGAAGGAAATGGGGAAGGCAGGCGCTCATTGCGAACCAATATAACGTGCCTCAAATCGCTTGTACAGCCTCGACGATCGCCTCTACGTGGCCCGGCACCTTGACACCGCGAAACTCGCGTCGCAGCACGCCGTTTGCGTCGACGAGGAAGGTCGAGCGCTCCACGCCGCGCACTTCCTTGCCATACATCTTCTTCATTTTGATGACATCGAAGAGCGTGCAGATCGCTTCGTCAGCGTCCGAAACCAGCGTGTAAGGCAGCTCGAGCTTCGCCTTGAAGTTGTCGTGCGATTTCACGCTGTCGCGCGAGATGCCGATCACTTCCGCGCCGGCCGCCTTGAACTGATCGTAGTGGTCGCGAAATTGCAGGCTTTCGGTGGTGCAGCCGGGCGTGTTGTCCTTCGGATAAAAGAAGAGCACGACCTTTCTGCCGCGCAAGGAGGACAGGGTGAACTCGCCACCCGTCGCGGGTGCGGTGAAGTCGGGAACGGGCTGGTCGACTGCAACTGACACGTAGGTTTCTCCGGTCGTTCTGGTTTATCGGTGAGAAAAGCGAGGCGGGGAGAAAGCGGCCACGCGCCGCTTCAGCCCGGCTGGACGATCAGTTCGCCCGCGCGGCCCGGAATCTCGCCCCACGTCACAGGGTACGTGGGCAGCGACGCGCGGTCCAGCGCCGCATGGTAATCGCCCATCGTGGCAAAGCTGTGTCCCTGCGCGCGCCAGCCGGCGAGCAGTTGCTCGAACACCGGCGCGAGCTTCTGGCCTTCGAGTTCGGCGTGCAGCGTGAACACCTGATCGTGCGGATTGTTCGCCGTATGACGCAGCACGTGCGCCGCGACATTGCTTTCGTCGACGCCGTCGACGCCGAGCACTTCGTCGAGCGTCGGCAGCGTGGTCGGCATCTGGATGTGATTCAGCGTGCGGCCGTCGAGCACGGGAATATACGGCGTGTGGCCGCGCCCGTCGGATGCGTAGCGCATGCCCCACGCGTCGATCTGCTCGAACGCGTAGCCGTTCATCTGCCAGCCGGCGGCGCCGTGCGTGACGGGCGGTCCGCCGAAAATCTCGATGAAGCGCGCGTGGCTCTGCTGCATCTGCGCGACGGTCCAGTCGCGATCACGCCCGCGCACGTTGTCCTGCCAGTAGACGTGATCCCACGTATGGATGCCGCATTCGAAGCCGGCCTCGTGGATCGCACGCATTTCCGACACCGCTTCGCGGCCGATATCCGGCCCCGGCAGCAGCACGCCGTACATGAGCGTCTTCACGCCGTAATGCTCGACCACCGACGTGCGCGACACCTTCTTCAGAAAGCCGGGCCGGAAGACCCGCCGCAGCGCCCAGCCGGTGTGATCCGGGCCGAGACTGAAGAGGAACGTCGCGCGGGCGCTGTACTTGTCGAGGAGCCGCCCGAGGTTCGGCACGCCTTCGCGCGTGCCGCGCAGCGTATCGACGTCGATTTTCAGAACGATGCGAGCCACGCGCGCGCCTTACGCCTGTTCCACCAGCTTGCGGGCCTCGCCCACGTGGCCGCGGTACGCTTCGAAGATCTTGCGCAGCGCGTCGTCCATCGACGCTTGCGGCGCCCAGCCGAGTTCCTGCATCGTGTTGTCGATCTTCGGCACGCGGTTTTGCACGTCCTGATAGCCGTTGCCGTAGTACGCGCCCGACGACGTCTCGACCAGTTGCACCTGCTTCGCGCTGTCCGAGTACTCGGGGAATTCGTTTGCGAGCGCGAGCATCTTGTTCGCGAGTTCGCGGACCGAGAAGTTGTTCGTCGGATTGCCGATGTTGTAGATCTTGCCCGACGCCACGCCGCCCTTGTTTTCGATGATCTTCATCAGCGCGCCGATGCCGTCGTCGATGTCGGTGAACGCGCGTTTTTGCGCGCCGCCGTCGACGAGACTGATGTTCTCGCCGCGCACGATATGCCCGAGGAACTGCGTCACGACGCGCGACGAACCTTCCTTCGGCGTGTAGATCGAGTCGAGGCCCGGGCCGATCCAGTTGAACGGACGGAAGAGGGTGAAGTTGAGACCCTCCATGCCGTAGCCCCAGATCACGCGGTCCATGAGTTGCTTGGAGCACGCGTAGATCCAGCGCGGCTTGTTGATCGGGCCGTAGGAAAGCACGGAGTTTTCCGGATCGAACTGCTCGTCGGTGCACATGCCGTACACCTCGGACGTCGACGGAAACACCAGATGCTTGCCGTACTTCACGGCCGAACGCACGATCGGCAGATTCGCCTCGAAGTCGAGCTCGAACACGCGCAGCGGCTGCTTCACGTACGTGGCGGGCGTGGCGATCGCGACGAGCGGCAGGATCACGTCGCACTTCTTCACGTGATACTCGACCCACTCCTTGTTGATCGTGATGTCGCCCTCGAAGAAATGCATCCGCTCGTGATTCGCGAGGTCGCCCAGGCGATCGGTTTGCATGTCCATCCCGAAGACTTCCCAGTCGGTGGTTTCGAGGATGCGCTTGGACAGGTGATGGCCGATGAAGCCATTGACACCCAGGATCAGAACTTTTTTCATGAATGACGAGAGGATTGAATGATTCGGCCGAATTCGGAAGGATCGACGGTGCGTTCTTCGCCCGACGGTTGCGCGTCGGCGTTCAGGGGCCGGTGACGCAATTCGTGGATGGCGATGACGCGGCCATCGCCGCAGACGCCAAACAGCGCATTATCCGCCACGGTCAGGCCCGGGGGCAAACCCCGCAGCTCACGGAGTCTTTCGGGTGAAACGCCCGGCGCGCCCGTTTCGGGCACGAGCCGCGCCCGCGCGACGATGAAACGATCGGCGCCGATATCCGTGAACGCGCCCGGATACGGCGGTGCGACCGCGCGGATCAGGTTGTAGACACGCTGCGCCGGCTGCGACCAGTCGATGCGGCCGTCTTCCGGCTTGCGTCCGCCGTAATAGCTGCCCGCCGCGAGATCGTTCGGCAGATGCGGCGCTTCGCCGGCGAGCAAGGCGGGCAGCACGCGCCAGAGCGTCTGCTCGGCGGCAACGACGGTCTTGTCGAAGACTTGCGCTGCTGTGTCGTCGGGCAGGATGGGCACCGGCGTTTGCGCGAGGATCGCGCCTGCATCGGGTTTCGCGAGCATTTCATGCAGCGTCGCGCCGGCCTCGGTTTCGCCGTTGATGACGGCCCAGTTCGTCGGCACGCGGCCGCGATACTTGGGCAGAAGCGAGCCGTGCATGTTGTAGGCGCCGCGCTTTGCGAGCGAAAGCAGCGAGACGGGCAGCATGTGCCGGTAATAGAACGAGAAGATGAAGTCCGGCGCGATTTTCTCCACCGCGCCGAAAAGCTCGGGCGACTTTGGATCGGCAGGCGTGATCGTGTCGATGCCGTGTTCCGCCGCGACCTGCGCGACGCTGCCGAACCAGATGTTCTCGCTTGCGCTGTCTTCGTGCGTGACGACGAGCGCAACATCGACGCCGCGCGCGAGCAGCACCTGCAGACAGCGCACGCCGACGTTGTGATACGCGAAGACGACTGCGCGCGGCTTCATCGGTCGTCTTCCTCGCGCGTGACGGCGACCACTTGCTGCACGGCGTCCTGCAACGGCTTGGCGGCGACCGATACGCCGTCGCGCTGTTCGAGAATCGTCTGCACGAGATAGCGCGGCCGCGCGCGCACCTGCTGATAGATGCGCCCGATGTACTCGCCGAGCAGCCCGAGCGCGAAGATGATGACGCCGAGCATGAAGAACGTGATGGCGAAGAGGGTGAACACACCCTGGACTTCCGCGCCGAACATGAAGCGGCGAATCAACAGCAGCAGGAACAGGCCCGCCGAGCCGACCGACAGAATCACGCCGATGAACGACAGCCATTGCAGCGGCACGACCGAAAAGCCGGTAACGAGATCGAAGTTCAGGCGGATGAGGCTATAGAGCGAATACTTCGACTCGCCCGCGAACCGCTCCTCGTGTGCGACATCGACTTCGATCGGGTTTTGCGCGAAGGTGTACGCGAGCGCCGGAATGAACGTGTTGATCTCGCCGCAGCGATTGATCGTATCAATGATATGGCGGCTGTACGCGCGCAGCATGCAGCCCTGGTCCGTCATCTTGATCTTTGTGATGCGCTCGCGCAGGCGGTTCATCGCGCGCGACGCCTTCTTGCGCCACAGGCTGTCCTGCCGCTGCTGGCGAATCGTGCCGACGTAATCGTAGCCCTCGCGCATCTTCGCGACGAGCTTGCCGATTTCCTCGGGCGGATTCTGCAGGTCGGCATCGAGCGTGACGACGATCTCGCCGCGCGACTGTTCGAAGCCCGCGAGGATCGCCATGTGCTGCCCGTAATTGCCGTTGAGCAGAATGACGCGCGTGGTGTCGGGCCGCACGTGGAACTGCTGCGCGAGCAGCGCGGCCGACTTGTCGCGGCTGCCGTCGTTGATGAAGATCACCTCGTACGACGTGCCGAGCGCATCGAGCGCCGGATAGAGGCGCTGGAAAAGCGCGGCGAGGCCGTCCGCTTCGTTGTACACCGGGATGATCACCGAAAGCTCGGGGGACGTCGCCGGAAAATCGAAATGACTCATGTTGCGCTGATTGTCCTTGATGGTCCGTGTTACCCGTTGTGTCCGAACTGCTCGCAGATTTCGTCGATGGACCGGACGACATGCGTCAAGTCGTCGGCGGTCATGCCCGGGAAGAGCGGCAGCGTCACGTTCGACGCGCCGTAATGCTCCGAATGCGGGTACATGCCTTCCTTGTAGCCACGCGCGCGATACAGCGTGAACAAGTGCAGCGCCGGGTAATGCACGCCGCTTCCGACGTTGCGCTCCTTCAGTTGCGCCATGAATTCCGCGCGCGTGAGCTTGAGCCTTTCGAGCGGCAGCGCGATCTGGAACATGTGCCAGTTGTGGTCCGTGAAGTTCTCGACCGGCAGACCCACGCCGAGCTCGACCGCCGCGCCGCCTTTGAAGGCATCGAAATAGAGGCGCGCCAGTTCGCGGCGCTGCTGCGTGAGGCTCTCGACGCGCCTCAACGAGCCGAGGCCGACGCGCGCCGCCACGTCCGTCAGGTTGTACTTGCCGCCGAGCACGTCGCAATCCATGCCGTCGAAGCCCGTGCGCGTAATGCCTTGCAGACGGTACTTGCGCGCCAGTTCCGCTTCGTCCTCGTTATTCATTACTAGCGCGCCGCCTTCGATCGACGTCACATTCTTGTTCGCGTGGAAGCTGAACGACACGATGTCGCCGATCGCGCCGATGCGCTGGCCTTTCCACGTCGAACCGAACGCCTGCGCGGCGTCTTCGATCACGCGCAGCTTGTGGGCGCGCGCGATCTCGTAGAGCTTGTCCATGTCGACGGGCAGGCCGGCCAGATAGACGGGCATCAGCGCCTTGGTGCGCGGCGTGATTGCGCGTTCGAGCAGATTCAGGTCGATGTTGCGCGTGACCGGATCGATATCGACGAACACCGGCGTAGCGCCGACTTCGAGGATCACGTTCGCGGTCGACACCCAGGTCATCGGCGTGGTGATGACTTCGTCGCCGGGGCCGACGCCCGCGATGCGCAAGCCGATTTCCATCGTGCAGGTGCCCGAGTTGAAGGCGCGCACCGGGCGGCCGCCCACGTACGCCGACAACTCCGCCTCGAACTGCTGATTCTGCGGGCCGGTCGTGATCCAGCCCGAGCGCAGCACCTCGACGACGCCCTGAATGGTTTCTTCGTCGATATCGGGCTTCACGAAGGGCAGGAACGGCCGCGTTGTTTGAGTCATGGACTATGCGTTTAAAAAATGAATTGATCCGGCGGACGCTTCGGTCCGGCAACTAGCCGCGCGCGAGCACCACGACGCCGACCAGAATGATGCCGATGCCGATGAGCCGCTGCATCGACAGCACTTCGCCGAACAGGTACCACGCGGCGAACGCGTTGACGACATAGCCGAGCGAGAGCATCGGATAGGCGATCGACACGTCCACGCGCGACAGCCCGACGATCCACACGACGACGCTCAGCACATAACAGGCAAGCCCGCCGATGATCGGCCACTGCGTCGCGATCTTGATGCCGACCGGCAGAATGTTGGCGGGCGTCATGTCGAAATGGCCCACCGCGTTCACGCCGGCTTTGAGCAGGAGCTGGGCGCATGCGTTCAACGATACGCCGATGACGATGCAAATAAAGGAGATCGGGTTCATCGCGCGTTTTTCAAATGCGGAACAAGGATACTCGGTTCATCGCGAAATGCCGAACGATCGTGCAGCGCAGCATCGCGACCGGGAGGAAAACGCGCGCTCACGGCTGCGGTTTCTCCACGATCACGCGGCGCTCGTCGCGGGCGATCACCTGCATGGGCACGTGGCGTGCCATGAGCTCGTCGTAGCGTGCGGGCGGCATCAGCGCGAACGCGTAGCGCTCCGAATCCCACAGCCTGACCCATTCGTCGACGCTCGGCACCCATTTTTGCGGCTCGGTCTGTACGCCGAAGGTCAGCTCGTCGGCTTCGCCGACCATGATCATCGTGTGGCCGAGGTAGAAGGGCATCGTGTGGTCGAGCTTCGCGATCGAGTAAAACGGCGTGTCGGGCGGGAGCTTGGCCATCGCGGCCTTCACGGCCGGCACGAGCCGCACGCCGGAACTCTGCGTGCCGAAGACATCGTGACCGGAGCCCGCGATCGTGCCCAGCAGCAGCCAGGCCGCGCCTAGTCCCGTCGCGCCCGCGAGCACGCTGCGCCGGTTCAGCCAGAGCGCGAATATCGTCACGACGAAAGCGACGGCGAGGCCCGCGTACACCCAGATCTGGAACTCGCGATAAAGCGCGTTAGGCGTGTTGGCGCTGCCCGCGCGGCCGAGGAAAATCGCTCCGAAGGCCGCGGCGATCAGAAATACCGCATAGCCGATCAGATGCATGCGGTACTGCGATTTCGTCAGCGAGGGCAAATACAGCCCGATGACGAGCGCGAGCGCCGGCGCGATCGGCAGCACGTACGAAATGAGCTTCGAATGCGACGCGCTGAAGAACAGGAAAATGAACGCGGACCAGATCAGCAGCATCGTGACCGGCGCGAAGCCGTTGGGCTGGCGTGGCGTCTTCAAGCCGTGGCGCACACTCTGAAAGGCGATCGACAGCCACGGCAGAAAACCCACGATCAGAACCGGCACGAAGTAATAGAACGCGCCGGGGCGGTTCTGCTCGGGCGTCAGATAGCGCTTGAACTGCTGGACGATGAAGAAGAAGTCGAAGAACTCCGGGTTCTTCATCTGCACGAGCGCGAACCACGGGCCGGTCACGATCAGGAACACGATCAGCCCACTGCCGATATAGAGCCGCTTCCAGAGCGCCCAGTCGCGCGACACGAGTGAATACAGAACGAGCACGGCGCCCGGCAGGATCACGCCGACGAGACCCTTCGACAGCACCGCGGCGCCCATGCCGGCCCAGCAGAGCCACATCCAGAGACGCACTTCGCGGGTCAGCAGTCCGGGGCGCTGGGCGAGCAGGAGCGCGCAGAGGGTCAGCTCCATCCAGAACGACAGGCCCATGTCGAGCGCGTTGAAGTGGCCCATCAGGTTCCAGTACGGGCACGTCGCGAGGATGACCGCGGCGGCGAAGCCCGTCATCGCGTTGAATACGCGCGTGCCGGTATAGCCGACGAGCAGCACGCCCAGAAAGCCCGTGAGCGCCGTATAAAGGCGCGCCTGCCATTCGCCGATGCCGAACCACGCAAAGGTAAGGGCATTCGCCCACGTTTGCAGGGGCGGCTTTTCGAAATACTTGTAGCCGTTGTAGCGCGGCGTGATCCAGTCGCCGGTCACGAACATCTCGCGCGCCATTTCGGCGTAACGGCCTTCGTCGCTGGGCACGAGATGACGATACCCGAGCGGCGCGAACCAGATGATCGCGAGTGCGAGTACCAGAAGAATGAGCGAAAGACGCGTGAGCGGTAGCCGGGTAGGCGTATCGTTCATGAAGTCGACCTGTCCGATGCCGCGATGCGCGGCGCTAATGAAACGAATTGAGCGATGAATGCGCGCCGCGCGAGGATGCAACTCGTGCATGCTCAGGCACGCATTGTCGATGCGAGTTCGCACGTTCGAGCGCGCGCTGCGCACTTGTCCGACGTCGAAACGCCCGGCGTAACGACGATGCCGGGCGGGAGTGTAGCGCACGGCCGACCGGCATCCGTCAAAATTGACGACTGGCAAGCGACGGCTGCTGCCGATATCGGACGGGCGGCGGGAGTCTGCCAACGCTTCCTTAGCGCCGCCTTAGCGATCCCCTCAGGCTTCGATCAGCAGTGCGGCGGCCACGCGCCGGCCTTCGGACATCAGTATGTTGTAGGTGCGGCAGGCCGCGCCGAAATCCATCGTTTCGACGCCGATGCGGTGTTTCGCCAGTTGCGCGGTGAGGCGCGGATGCGGAAAGCGCAGCCGCGACCCGCTGCCGAAAATGACGACTTCCGGCGCGGCCTCGACGAGCGCATCGAAATCCTCGGGCTTGAGCGCATCGAACGACGACACCGGCCACGCCGCGACGGGCGTCTGCGGCATGACGATCACGCTGCCTTCGTGCCTTTCGAGATTGATCGCCACGAAACCGTCTCCGTAGCTCGTGATGGTATTGAGCGCGCTGGTGGAATCCTGGTGCAGTTTCAAAACAATGATCCGGCAAGGAAAAGGAGAGAGGCCCGGCGGGCGCGCGCAGCGCCGTTTGCGCCGGTTCCGGCGCATTCGATTGGTGCATTGCGGAACTGGGCCATAATCAGTAAATTATAACTTTTTGGCTGCCGGGCTCGCTCGTGCGCCACCCGTTGCGCTCGCGTGCCGCCACAAGCCGCCTTCGACACGCAATCCGGTCCGCATCGCCCATGCCTTACCTGGCGCGGCGTCTAAAATGCATCGTTCGGCGCTCGGGAAAAGCGGGCCGTCCGGGCGAGCCGCCATCGGCTTTCACCTCGGTATTTATTGCAACGCCCGTCCGCCGCGCGCGAGGCTGGCTGCCCCGAATTCCGAGCCGCACGCGACCGACATCACCAGAACCCGTCCGCATTCACATCAGACCCAGAGCGCCAGCCGTGAAACCGATTCTCAAATCCAACAAGCTGCAAAACGTCTGCTACGACATTCGCGGGCCCGTGCTCGAACACGCGAAGCGCCTCGAAGAAGAAGGCCATCGCATCATCAAGCTGAATATCGGCAATCTGGCGCCGTTCGGCTTCGAGGCGCCGGACGAGATCATTCAGGACATGATCCGCAATCTGCCGGGTTCGTCGGGCTATTCGGATTCGAAGGGCGTGTTCGCCGCGCGCAAGGCGATCATGCATTACACGCAGCAAAAGGGTGTGACGGGCGTCGAACTGGACGATATCTACATCGGCAATGGCGCGTCGGAACTGATCGTCATGGCGATGCAGGCGCTTCTCAACGACGGCGACGAAGTGCTCCTTCCGGCGCCGGACTATCCGCTGTGGACGGCCGCGGTGAGCCTGTCGTCGGGCACGCCGCGCCACTACATGTGCGACGAGAGCAACGGCTGGATGCCCGATCTCGACGACATCCGCGCGAAAATCACGCCGAACACGAAGGCGCTCGTCGTCATCAACCCGAACAACCCCACAGGCGCGCTGTACTCCGACGAACTGCTGCGCGATCTGATCGCGATCGCGCGCGAGCACGGCCTCATCATTTTCGCGGACGAGGTCTACGACAAGATCGTCTACGACGGCAAGACGCACACGTCGATGGCCGCGCTCTCCGAAGACGTCGTCACGGTCACGTTCAACAGCCTTTCGAAAAGTTACCGCTCGTGCGGGTATCGCGCGGGCTGGATGGCGATCTCAGGGCTGATCGAAGAGAACCGCCGCCGCGCGAAGGATTATCTCGAAGGCCTCGGCATTCTCGCGTCGATGCGCCTGTGCCCGAACGTACCCGGCCAGTATGCGATCCAGACGGCGCTCGGCGGCTATCAGAGCATCAACGACCTGATCGTCCCGAGCGGGCGCCTCTTCAAGCAGCGCGAACTCGCGTACGACATGCTCACGGCGATTCCGGGCGTCACGTGCGTGAAGCCGCAAGCCGCGCTCTACATGTTCCCGAAGCTCGATCCGAAGATGTATCCGATCCAGGACGACCAGCAGTTCATCACGGATCTGCTGCTCGAGGAGCGCGTGCTGCTCGTGCAAGGCACCGGCTTCAACTGGCCGACGCCGGATCACTTCCGCGTGGTTTTCCTGCCGAACGTCGACGATCTCGCGGATTCGATCAACCGCATCGCGCGCTTCCTCGACGGCTATCGCAAACGACATTCCGCTTAATCTCTCTTTTAAAGACTCGCGCTGCATGGAACCGATCAAAGTAGGACTCTTGGGCTTCGGCACGGTCGGCAGCGGCACCTTCACGGTGCTGCGCCGTAACCAGGAAGAAATCAAACGACGCGCGGGACGCGGCATCGAAATTTCGCGTGTCGCCGTGCGTACGACGGCGAAGGCCGAAGCGGCGAAGCAGGAAGGCATCGCGGTGACGGACGACTTCAACGCGGTCGTCGACGATCCTTCCATCGCCATCGTGTGCGAAATGATCGGCGGCACGGGCTTCGCGCGCGAACTGGTGCTGCGCGCGATCGCGAACGGCAAGCATGTCGTGACGGCCAACAAGGCGCTGCTCGCGGTGCACGGCACGGAAATTTTCGAGGCCGCGCGCGCGAAGGGCGTGATGGTCGCGTTCGAGGCCGCGGTGGCGGGCGGCATTCCGATCATCAAGGCGCTGCGCGAAGGGCTGACGGCGAACCGCATCGAGTACATCGCGGGCATCATCAACGGCACGACGAACTACATTCTTTCGGAAATGCGTGACCGCGGGCTCGACTTCGCGACCGCATTGAAGGCCGCGCAGGAACTGGGTTACGCCGAAGCCGATCCGACTTTCGACATCGAAGGCGTCGATGCCGCGCACAAGGTCACGATCATGAGCGCAATCGCGTTCGGCGTGCCGGTGCAGTTCGATCGCGCGTATGTGGAAGGCATCAGCAAGCTGGCCGCGATCGACATTCGCTACGCGGAAGATCTCGGCTATCGCATCAAGCTGCTCGGCATCGCGCGGCGCTCGGAGAAGGGCATCGAGCTGCGCACGCATCCGACGCTCGTTCCGGCCAAGCGCCTGCTCGCCAATGTGGAAGGCGCGATGAACGCGGTCGTCGTGCACGGCGACGCGGTCGGCACGACGCTCTACTACGGCAAGGGCGCGGGCGCGGAGCCGACGGCGTCCGCCGTGGTCGCCGATCTCGTCGACGTGACGCGCCTGCATACGGCCGATCCCGAGCATCGCGTGCCGCATCTGGCGTTCCAGCCGGACAGCCTGTCGAACACGCCAATCCTGCCGATCGACGAAGTGACGAGCGGCTACTACTTGCGCCTGCGCGTCGCGGACGTGACGGGCGTGCTCGCGAACATCACGCGCATTCTCGCGGACAAGGGCATCTCCATCGACGCGCTCCTGCAGAAGGAATCGGAAGAAGTCGACGGCGCGAACAAGGGCGAGACCGACATCATCCTCATCACGCACGAGACGCTCGAAAAGAACGTGAACGCGGCGATCGCGCAGATCGAGGCGCTGTCCACGGTCGTCTCGAAGGTGACGAAGCTGCGCATGGAAGCGCTCAACTAAAGGCAAGCACGATGAACTACATTTCGACGCGCGGCGCCGGCACCGACGAGCGCCACACGTTCTCCGACATTCTGCTGGGCGGCCTCGCCAAAGACGGCGGCCTGTATCTGCCGGCGGAGTATCCGAAAGTCAGCGCCGACGAACTCGCGCGCTGGCGCACGCTGTCGTACGCGGATCTCGCATTCGAAGTGCTGTCGAAGTTCAGCGACGACATTCCTGCCGACGACCTGCGCTCGCTTACGCGCAAGACGTACACCGCGCAGGTGTACAGCAACGTGCGCCACGAAGAGAGCGCGGTTCAGATCACGCCTTTGAAGACGCTCGGCGAGGAAAACGGCACGACGCTGTCGCTGCTGGAACTCTCGAACGGCCCGACGCTCGCCTTCAAGGACATGGCGATGCAACTGCTCGGCAATCTGTTCGAGTACGCACTGGCAAAGCACGGCGATGAATTGAACATCCTCGGTGCGACCTCGGGCGACACCGGCAGCGCCGCCGAATACGCGATGCGCGGCAAGACCGGCGTGCGCGTGTTCATGCTCTCGCCGCACAAGAAGATGAGCGCGTTCCAGACCGCGCAGATGTTTTCGCTGCAGGATCCGAACATCTTCAATCTGGCGGTCGAAGGCAACTTCGATAATTGCCAGGACATCGTCAAGGCCGTGTCGAACGATCACGCGTACAAGGCGAAGCACAAGATCGGCACGGTCAATTCGATCAACTGGGCGCGCGTCGTCGCGCAGGTCGTGTACTACTTCAAAGGCTATTTCGCCGCGACGAAGAGCAACGACGAACGCGTGTCGTTCACGGTGCCCTCGGGCAATTTCGGCAATGTGTGCGCGGGGCACATCGCGCGCATGATGGGCCTGCCGATCGATCAACTCGTCGTCGCGACCAACGAAAACGACGTGCTCGACGAGTTCTTCAAGACCGGCGTGTATCGCGTGCGCGGCGCGGCGGAGACGTATCACACGACGAGCCCGAGCATGGATATCTCGAAGGCGTCGAACTTCGAGCGTTTCGTGTACGACCTGCTCGGACGCGATCCGGCGCGCGTGCTGCAACTGTTCCGCGACGTCGAAGAGAAGGGCGGCTTCGACCTCGCGGTGAGCGGCGATTTCGCGCGCGTGAAGGAATTCGGCTTCGTGTCGGGCAAGAGTGGCCACGACGACCGCGTGAAGACGATCCGCGACGTATTCGAGCGCTATCACACGATGATCGACACGCACACCGCCGACGGCGTGAAGGTCGCGCGCGAAAATCTGAAGCCCGGCGTGCCGATGATCGTCCTCGAAACCGCGCAGCCGATCAAATTCGGCGAGACGATCCGCGAGGCGCTCAATCGCGAGCCCGAGCGGCCGGCTGCGTTCGTCGGACTTGAAAAACTGCCACAAAGGTTCGATATCGTTCCTGCCGATGCTGGCGTCGTGAAGGCGTTCATCGCCGAGCGCACGTAACAGGATCGTCATCGGGATGAACGGGGCGCGGCTGCACGGCCGCGCCCCGTTTTTCATGATGCGGCACGAAATCCGCCGCCGGAGCCAGCTTCGCAGAATCGCCGCTCGCGGGCAGAAGCCCGCCAAAAGCTGTTAAAATCTCAGGTTTTTCGTCGTACCCCATTCAAAAGGACGCGCCGTGCTGTCTACCGCCAATATCACCATGCAATTCGGGCCCAAGCCCCTCTTCGAGAACATCTCGGTCAAGTTCGGCGAAGGCAACCGCTATGGCTTGATCGGCGCCAACGGCTGCGGCAAGTCGACCTTCATGAAGATCCTGGGCGGCGATCTCGAGCCGTCCTCGGGCAACGTCATGCTGGAGCCGAACGTGCGTCTCGGCAAATTGCGCCAGGACCAGTTCGCGTACGAAGACATGCGCGTACTCGACGTCGTCATGATGGGCCACACCGAAATGTGGGCCGCGATGACCGAGCGCGACGCGATCTACGCCAACCCCGACGCCACCGACGACGACTACATGCGCGCCGCCGACCTCGAAGCCAAGTTCGCCGAATACGACGGCTACACGGCCGAAGCGCGCGCGGGCGAACTGCTGCTCGGCATCGGCATCAACATCAACGATCACAATGGCCCGATGAGCAACGTCGCGCCGGGCTGGAAGCTGCGCGTGCTGCTCGCGCAGGCGCTGTTCTCGAAGCCCGACGTGCTGCTGCTCGACGAGCCGACCAACAACCTCGACATCAACTCGATCCGTTGGCTGGAAGACGTGCTGAACCAGTACAACTCGACGATGATCATCATCTCCCACGATCGTCACTTTCTGAACCAGGTCTGCACGCACATGGCGGACATGGACTACGGCACGCTGAAGGTCTGGCCGGGCAATTACGACGACTACATGCTGGCGTCGACGCAGGCGCGCGAGCGTCAGCAGGCCGCGAACCAGAAGGCGAAGGAGCGCGTGGCCGACCTGCAGGACTTCGTGCGCCGCTTCTCGGCGAACAAGTCGAAGGCGCGTCAGGCGACCAGCCGTCTGAAGATGATCGACAAGATCAAGATCGAGGAATTCAAGCCGTCGTCGCGTCAGAATCCGTTCATCCGCTTCGAGTACGAGAAGAAGCTGCACAACATCGCGGTGGTCGCGGAGGAAATCACGAAGAAGTACGACCGCACGATCTTCCAGAACTTTTCGCTCTCGGTGCAGCCGGGCGAGCGTATCGCGATCATCGGCGAGAACGGCGCGGGTAAGACCACGCTGCTCAAGTCGCTCAAGGGCGCGCTCGAACTCGATCACGGCACGGTGAAGTGGGCGGAAAACGCCAACGTCGGCTATATGCCGCAGGACACGTACGAAGAGTTTCCGAAGGACGAGACGCTGACCGAGTGGATCGACCAGTATCGCAAGGAGGGCGACGACGAGCAGATGATGCGCGGCACGCTCGGCCGTCTGCTCTTCAACGCGGACGATATCAAGAAGAACGTGAAGGTGCTGTCGGGCGGCGAAAAGGGCCGCATGATCTGGGGCAAGCTGATGCTCGGCCGCCACAACGTTCTGCTGATGGACGAGCCGACCAACCACATGGACATGGAGTCGATCGAGTCGCTGCAGATCGCGCTGGAGAAGTTCGAAGGCACGCTGATCTTCGTGTCGCACGACCGCGAGTTCGTGAGCGGGCTGGCGAATCGCATCATCGAAGTGAAGACGGATGGCACGCTGCGCGACTTCGGCGGGAATTACGAAGATTTTCTGGCGAGCCAGGGGATTCAGTAATCACCGGCTTCGCGCTCGCGCTGAAACAAGCGGCCCGCCTCGAAAGAGCGGGCCGTTTTTACATGCCGGTCAAAGCCTGTCGTTGCGAAACCGCATCGCCGTTCCTTCGCGCGTAATGCGCTCCCAGATCGCGCGTTTTTCGTCGTCGTTCAGAAACACCCAGTTGGACACTTCGCCGGCCGTGCGGCCGCAGCCTTTGCAGACGTCGTCGAAGAGCGTGGAGCACACGCCGATGCAGGGGCTATCAGGCAGATCGTGAAGATTCGAAGACATTGGGCTAGCTCGTGACCGCATCGGCGCCGAACAAAAAGGGCGGCAACGCGGCATTCAAAATCGTAAAAAAACTCAACGCGCGATACTGTAGCCTATCCGCGCGATCCAGTGATGCCGCTGGTTGTAATCGAGGATGTCCTCGCCGTACCCGTTGAAGTAGCTCACGAACAGATAGCCGCCCCACGCGCTGCCGATCAGCTTCGCGAGCGGATAGGTCAACTGCGATTCCACGCTGCCGTACCAGTGCTTCGAGCCTTTGCGTAATGTCGTCGCGAGTTGCCAGCCGTCCGGGCTGCCGTATTTCACGAGGAAATCGACGTAGCCGCGATAATCCGCGATGTCCTCGTTGCCCGCCTTCGACAGGTAGTAATAGAACTTCGGCGAGAGCGTCAGGTGATTGCCGTTCAGATCGCCGAAATCCCATGTCGGGCGCACGAACGCGATGTTGATCGAGCGCGATTCGTCGCCGCTCTTGCCGTTCGATTCATGCCCGATGCCCGCCGCGACGCCCATGCGCGTGAAGAGCGCGCTTTTCCAGCCGGTGTCCTCCACGTAATAGAACAGTTGCGGCTGAAAGCTGATGTCGCGAAACGGCACCGATTCGGCCGAGAGATTCCATATGGCCGTCTGCGTGTAGCCGAAATAGAGGTTGTCGAGGAAGCCGCGCGAGCGGGGATCGTCAGGCAGATGCAGGCGATATTTGAAGCTGAACTGGAATTTCGCGAGATTGTCGCCGTTTTTGCCATCCGCGAAATAGATCGGCTCGAACGTCGAGAAGCGGCCCGAGAGCAACGTGTCCGTGCTGGACGCCGGTTGGACGGCGGTATTCGCCGCGGCCGTCGCGACGGCGAGTTGGCCGGGCGTCGTCGCTTGCGACTCGGCCTTCTCCGCGGCGGCGACCTCGGTCTGCGTATCGCTGCGATTGAGCGTGACGAGCATCGGCGAAGCATCGAAGCCGACCGGATCGATCTTCACCGCGCCGCGCGCCGAATCGGGCCACGGCGCCGAAAAACGCACGCGGCGATACTGGCCGGGCGCAAGGCGCAGACGGTCCGGCACTGTCGGATCGCGCTCGAGCGTGAGCGGCGCCGGCGGCAAATCGCCATTGGTCAGATTCACGGTCAGTTGCTTCGGGACATCGACGGTCAGGGATTTCGCGTCATCGTCGGTATAGAGGAGCGTCAGTTCGAGCGGTTGCGAGGCGGCGGCTTCGCGCGCGGGTTGCAGCACCGCGACGGTCGCGTGCGTAGCGCCGCTTGTGCAAAGGCCGGCAAGAAGAAGCGCGAACATGCGTGCGCGGCCGGCAGAGCGGCGGGAATTTTTCAGCGAAATCGATCGTGGGCCGTGGGCCATGTAGTTCGTGTCCTGTTGGGGCGGGGCGGGCATCAGGACAGTCTGACAGCGCGAGCCGCGCCGCGATCCCGACATTCCAGACGAAATGGCATCGAAACCGGTGCGTCAGGCCGAAAACACCGCCTGCCAGAGCATCGCGCCGTTCAGCGCGACGATCACGCCCGCGCACATCCACGCCAGCGCCAGCGGCACGCGCGCGACGCGCCAGCGGCCCATCAGCGCGGCATCGGAGGCGAAGCGCACGAGTGGAATCACGGCGAGCGGCAATTGCAGGCTCAAGACGACTTGCGTCGCGACGAGGAGCGCGTTCGAACCATGCTGGCCGAAACTTCCGACCGCGACGAGCGCCGGACCGATCGCGAGCCCGCGCGTCAGGAGCGCCCGCGCCCAGCGCGCCATCTTGAGGCGCAGGAAGCCTTCCATCACCGCCTGGCCGGCGAGCGTGCCCGTGACCGTCGCGTTCAGGCCGCACGCGAGCAGCGCGGCGGCGAACACGACGCCCGCCCAATGACTGCCGACGAGCGGCGCAATGAGACGGTGGGCGTCGGCGAGATCGTTCACACCGGTGTGGCCGTTCGCGTGGAAGACGGCGGCCGCGACGATCAGTAACGACGCGTTGACGATGAACGCAAGCCCGAGCGAGCCGAACGTATCGATGTTCACGCCACGAAGCGCGCGCCCCATGGTCGCGTCGTCGCGCGCGCTCGCGTGCTCCTTGACGAGCGCGGAGTGCAGGTAAAGGTTGTGCGGCATCACGGTCGCGCCGAGCACGCCGGCGGCGAGCCAGAGCATGCCGGCATCGCGGACGAGTTCGCGCGACGGCGCGAGCCCGCGCAGCGCATCGCCCCAGACCGGATGCGCCAGCGCGAGTTCGATGACGAAGCACAAACTCACGAGAAAGATGAGCGTCGATACCGCCCGCTGCAGGGTCCGCTTGCCGCGGTTTTGCAGCGCGAGCATCGCGAAGGTTCCGACCGCCGAAACCAGCACACCGGCCGTGAGCGAGAGGCCGAAGAGCATTTGCAGCGCAACCGCGCTGCCGACGACTTCCGCGACGTCGCACGCGATGATCGCGATTTCGCACGCGATCCACAGAACGAGCGTCGTACGGCGGCTGTAGCGTTCGCGGCACAGTTGCGCGAGGTCGCGCCCGGTCACGACGCCCACGCGCGACGCGACCCATTGCAGCAGCATCCCCATCAGGCTCGCGAGCAGGACGACGAAAAGCAGCGAGTAACCGTAGCGCGCGCCGCTCGCGAGCGCCGTCGCCCAGTTGCCGGGATCCATGTAGCCGACAGCGACGAGCGCGCCCGCGCCGGCGAACGAATACCAGTGTCTGCGCGGGCGCGGCGCGCGCTCCCGATCTTCACGGGTCGCCACGGGCGACTGCGCGTCGGATTTCGCGGCTGACGGCCGGGCGAGCGCGGAGGGATTGGTATTCATGCGGGAGGCGGCCTCGAATAGCGTTGCAACGGTGCGCGTTGCCGGTTCAGAAGACGCCGCTTTTCGCGGCGCACGTCGAATTGGCTCGCAACAACTGTTCCGCTGGCTATTCGTCAGGCTTGTCCCGTGTCGGCCGCGCTCGTGCGAGTCAACGAAACGACGAAGAAACGACTCGCAAAACGGCGGGCGCAAGGGGACGCAGGCGACCGACCACGAATAATGACATTGCATCGGGCTTACGCCTGCGTGTCACTTTGACGAGTGTGGGTTTATCACGTGCCGCGGCAGCGGATTAGGGGCTAAAATGCGCGCTCTTTCCGGCTGTCGGCGCGCGGCGCTAAGCCGGGCAGAGCCCCGCGCGGCAAGACCGTCGCCGCGTGGCGCAAGGGCGTGTACATTTTGCGCGACAAGCGGCGGATTATTTTTTGTCGCGTCCGCGTTTAATGGTAGTTTTCGGGGTTTTAGGGGAGTCGCGGGTCGCTCGGCGATGCGAAAATGCGCCGGGTCCGGGCGGCACGACGTCGTGACAAGTCGGAACAAGGGAGAATCGAAATGAACGAGAAACTGGCGAGCCGCACGGCCAAGCTGGCGGGCGCCCTGGCATGCGCCGCGATGTTGACTCCGCTCGCGGCCTTCGCGAAAGACACGCAGTTGAACGTGTACAACTGGTCGGACTATATCGCGAAGGACACGATTCCCAACTTCACCAAGCAGACCGGCATCAAGGTGAAGTACGACAACTACGACAGCGACGACACCCTGCAGGCCAAGCTCCTGACCGGCCGTTCCGGCTATGACATCGTCGTGCCGACCAGCAATTACGCCGGCAAGCAGATCGCCGCGAACATCTTCGCGCCGCTCGACAAGTCGAAGCTGCCGAACCTCAAATATCTCGATCCCGACCTGATGAAGCTCGTCGAGGGCGCGGATCCGGGCAATAAATACACGGTGCCCTGGGCGTACGGCACGACGGGCCTCGGCTACAACGTCGACAAGGCGAAGCAGATCCTCGGCGCCAACGCCGAACTGAACAACTGGGACATCCTTTTCAAGCCCGAGAACATCTCGAAGCTGAAGGCGTGCGGCGTCTCGGTGCTCGACGCGCCGGACCAGATGTTCGCGGCCGCGCTGCATTACATCGGCAAGGATCCGATGAGCACGAACCCGGCCGATTATCGCGAAGCGCTCGCGATGATGAAGAAAATCCGTCCGTACATCACGCAGTTCAACTCGTCGGGCTACATCAACGACATGGTCGGCGGCGATATCTGCTTCACCTACGGCTGGTCGGGCGACGTCGTGATCGCGAAGCATCGCGCCGTCGATGCGAAGAAGCCGTTCAAGATCGAGTACTACATTCCGAAGGGCGGCGCGCCCGTGTGGTTCGACGTGATGGCGATTCCGAAGGACGCCAAGAACAAGGACGCGGCGCACGAGTGGATCAACTACATCGAGACGCCGCAGGTTCACGCCGCGATCACCAACGCCGTGTACTACCCGAGCGCAAATCTCGAAGCGCGCAAGTACGTGGACAAGGACGTCGCGAACGATCCGGCCGTGTTTCCGCCGCAGGATGTCATCAAGACGCTGTTCCTGCTGAAGCCGCTGCCGCCGGAAATCCAGCGCCTGCAGACGCGGCTCTGGACGGAATTCAAGTCCGGCCGATGAATCCGATAAGCCGGTTATTCTTTTGAAACGACGAAGCCCCTGGACCTCCGGGGGCTTTGTTCGTGATCGCATCGCGTGGCGGGGCGAGTCACGAAAGACGCATGGAAGCAAGGAGTCGAACAGGCAATCATGAGTGAGCAGTCGAGCGCGTTGAAGGCAGCGCCTAATTCCGGCCGGCGCGAGCCGGGCAGTTTCCCATCGGTCTCGAGCATGGACGACAGCTTCGTGCAGATCGTCGATGTCGTGAAGAAGTTCGGCGAGACGACGGCCGTGCGGGGCGTCAACCTGTCGGTGAAGAAGGGCGAGCTGTTCGCGCTGCTGGGCAGCTCGGGCTGCGGCAAGTCGACTCTTTTGCGCATGCTCGCCGGACTCGAATCGGTGACCGAAGGGCAGATTCTGATCGACGGGGAAGACCTCGCCAAGATGCCGCCGTACAACCGGCCGGTCAACATGATGTTCCAGTCCTACGCGCTCTTTCCGCACATGAGCGTGGAATCGAACGTCGCGTTCGGGCTGAAGCAGGAAGGCGTAAAGGGCGGCGAGCTGAAGGACCGCGTCCACAACGCGCTCGAACTCGTGCAGATGGCGAAGTTCGCCAAGCGCAAGCCGCACCAGTTGTCGGGTGGTCAGCAGCAGCGCGTCGCGCTCGCGCGCAGCCTCGTCAAGCGACCTAAGCTGCTTCTGCTCGACGAGCCGATGTCCGCGCTCGACAAACAGATTCGCCAGCGCACGCAGATCGAGCTCGTCAATATTCTCGATACGGTGGGCGTCACCTGCATCATGGTGACGCACGATCAGGAAGAAGCGATGACGATGGCCAATCGCATCGCCGTGATGAGCGAAGGGCAGATCGTGCAGCTCGGCACGCCGCACGAAGTCTATGAGTATCCGAATAGCCGCTTCTCCGCGCAGTTCATCGGCTCGACCAATCTGTTCGACGGCAATGTCGTCGAGGACGAGCCGGATCACATCTTCGTCGAATCGCCGGACCTTCCGGTGCGGCTCTATGTGAGCCACGGCATCACCGGGCCGCTCGGCATGCCGGTGACGATATCCGTGCGTCCCGAACGCATCGCGCTCACGCGCAAGCCGCCCGAAGGCACCTACAACTGGGGCCGCGGCAAGGTGACGAACATCGCGTACATGGGCGGCTACACGCTCTATCACGTGACGCTCGATTCCGGCAAGGTCGTGGTCGCGAACCTGTCGAGCCTCGCGATCGGCGAGATCGATTCGCCCACGTTCGACGACGAAGTCTACGTGCGCTGGAGCGCGTCGGCGGGCGTGGTGCTGACCGCATGATGACGAACTGGCTCAAGCGCATCGGCGTTTCCGGACGCACGCTCGTCATCGGCGGTCCTTATCTGTGGCTCCTGCTGCTGTTCTTCGTGCCGTTCCTGCTCGTCGTGAAGATCAGCTTCGCGGACAGCCAGCTCGGCATTCCGCCGTACACGGATCTCGTGACGATGGAAGAGGGCGTGATGCATATCGCGCTCGACTTCGCGCACTACGCGTTCCTCGTCAAGGACAGCCTGTACTTCGCGACCTACATGAACTCGCTGCTGGTCGCGGCGGTATCGACGGTGCTGTGCCTCCTGATCGGCTATCCGATGGCGTATTACATCGCCCGTTCGAATCCGGCCACGCGCAACATCCTGATGATGGCCGTGATGCTGCCGTTCTGGACGTCGTTCCTCATTCGCGTGTACGCGTGGATCGGCATTCTGAAGAACAACGGCCTGCTCAATAACTTCCTGATTTCGATCGGCCTGCTGCACTCGCCGATCGAGCTGTATCACACGAACATCGCGGTATATATCGGCATGGTGTATTCGTATTTGCCGTTTCTCGTGATGCCGCTTTACGCGCATCTCGTGAAGATGGATCTGACTTTGCTCGAAGCGGCCTACGATCTCGGCGCGAAGCCGTGGAAGGCGTTCGTGCAGATCACGTTGCCGCTGTCGAAGAACGGCATCATCGCGGGCTGCCTGCTCGTGTTCATTCCGGCGGTGGGCGAGTACGTGATTCCCGAACTGCTCGGCGGCGCGGACACGCTGATGATCGGCCGCGTCATGTGGAACGAGTTCTTCAACAACGCCGACTGGCCGATGGCTTCCGCCGTCACTTGCGCGATGGTCCTCTTGCTGCTCGTGCCGATGGCGCTTTTCCAGCACTTCCAGGCGAAGCAACTGGAGGAAAAGCGATGATCAAGGTCAGCCGTCCGTTGCAAATCACCGCGCTCGGACTCGGGTTCGCGTTCCTCTATATACCGATCCTGAGTCTCATCGTCTATTCGTTCAACGATTCGCCGCTCGTCACCGTCTGGACCGAGCCGTCGCTCAAGTGGTATCGCGCGCTCGTCACCGACGACGAACTGATCAACGCGGCGTGGCTGTCGTTGCGCATCGCGTTTTTCACGGCGTGCGCGTCGGTCGTCATCGGCACGTGGGCGGGCTTCGTGCTCGCGCGCATGGGGCGCTTCAAGGGCTTCACGCTCTACGCGGGCATGATCAACGCGCCGCTCGTGATTCCCGAAGTCATTCAGGGCATTTCGCTGCTGCTGTTGTTCGTCGAAATGGCGAAGCTCATCGGATGGCCGGATCGCGGATTCTTCACGATCTGGATCGGACACGTCATGTTGTGCATCTCATATGTGGCGATCATCGTGGAATCGCGGGTGCGGGAGCTGAATCCTTCGCTGGAGGAGGCCGCGCTCGATCTCGGCGCGACGCCGCTGCGCGTGTTCTTCTCGATCACGCTGCCGCTGATCTCGCAGGCGCTCGTCGCCGGTTGGCTGCTGTCGTTCACGCTTTCGATCGACGATCTCGTGCTGTCGGCGTTCCTGTCCGGTCCCGGTTCGACGACATTGCCGCTCGTCGTGTTCTCGCGCGTGCGTCTTGGCCTGAATCCGGAGATGAACGCGCTCGCGACTTTGTTCATCGCGCTCGTGACGGTCGGCGTGATCGCGGCGAACGTCTTCATGCTGCGCAGCGAACGGAGAAAGCTCGCAACGGTGATGTGACGTCAAGTGGCCGGACGCAAAAAGCGCGTCCGGCACGACGCTGTAAACGCCGAAGGGCCATCGCGATGTTCAGTCGCGATGGCCCTTCTTGCATCAAGACGCGCCGCTTACTTCGCTGCTGCGTCCTTCAGAACGACGCGCGTCGGACCGCCGATGCTATTCATGAGCAGGTCTCCGTTGGACATGTACTGGATGATGGCGTAAGCGCCGTTGCCCAGATTGCTCTGCCCGAACGACACGCGATGCACGGTCTTGCCGGTGTTCCAGTCCATGCCGGTGATTTCCCAACCCGTCTTCGGATAGTAGCCGTTCACGAACACCATGTTCGACGCCGAACTCGTGCTCGGCACCATGCTGATGGAAACGACGTCGTCACGCGTCCAGACCGAGCGCCATGCGTGCTTCTTCGGATCCCATTCGAGACGCTCGGCACCCGAGGCCGGCTTGTTGACCGGACCGAGCGACAGCACGTCGACGAGCTTGTCCGGATGGCCCTTCTCGGCAACGTTGTTGACGACGAACGCGCCGTAGCCGTTCACGACCACCGACTGTTCGCTCTGAACGAACTTCGGCGGATGCTTGAGTCCGGCCGTGATGCCGATCTGACCGGCGATGCGCGGCGACTTCGTACCCGGAATCTGCTTCCAGCCCGCGGGCATCTGGTCGCGCCAGAACGCGACGAGGTGCATGCGGTTCGCGCCGTCCGTGATGACCACGAGCTTGTCCTGGTCGTCGCCGAAGCCCATGAGCGTGGGCGTGGAGCCGGTGCCGTCGCCGAACTTGACTGCGGGCGGCTGATCGCCGTGCTCGTATTCGGCCTTCCATGCGCCGTCTGCTTCGTCTTCCGAGAGCTTCGTGCCGGTCCAAACGACCTTATGCATCACGCGATTCGACGCAATGTAGATGCCGCCTTTCTGATCGATCGCGAACGAGTTGCTCACGAATTCGCCCGGCGCAAAGCGGATCGTCTGCGGCTGGCCTTCGAGCGAACGGTCGAACACGCTGATCGACACGTTCGATGCCACGACGAACTTGCCGTCGTACGTGACACCCGTGCCGACGAGATGCGCCTTGCCGACGATCGGTTTCATGTCGATCGTCTTAATGACCTTGATGCCGGCGGCCGGATTCTTTTCGTCCACGAGACCGAACATGCTGATGTTGCCGTCCGAATCGTTGTAGTAGACATGATTATCCTTGTCCACCACCGAGTACACGCCGTTGACGACGCGCGTCCAGTCGAGGCCGTAGGTCTTGAACACTGCGTCTTCGGCCTGCTTGATGTTCGTGTAGCGCTCGCCGAGCACCTTGTCGTGCAGCGCGGCCGGAATGACCTTGTTGCCGGGCGCCGGGGCGCGTGCGACTTCCTTGAAGCCGCCGTTCGACACGTCGATATACGTCACGCCTTCGCTGGACACGCCCCACATGTAGTTCGGCGACGTCGACGCGAGCGTCATGATGTTCACCGGACCGGCGACGACGCGCGGCGCCTTGCTGATATCGACGTTGAAGAAGCCGGGCTTGACCGCATACGGAAACGCATCGCTCTGCGACGAATCGAAGTGCGTGATCGAATATTTCTCGGCGGCGAGGAACGGGTTGCGCGGCGGCTGCTTCGCTTCCAGCGCGTGCGCGGTGCCGGCAGCGAACAGCAGCGCGGTTATCGTGCTGATAGAGGTTTTTTTCATGCGTTGCTCCTTCTTCGGGTTGAATTCATATCGCGATGCGGGCAGGCATCAGAACGCCAGCGTCGCGCTTGCCATGAAACTGTTGGTGCTCTTGAGCCGGTTCGTGCTCGCGATGCTCGGCACCCAGCGCAAGCTCGCCGAAACGGGATGTTTGCCGCCCACCTTGGTGTCGTAAGTGACGATGGGACCGAGCGAGAAGTCATGTCCGACGAAGCCGTCGAGCCGATCGGCGACTGGGCCGGAGTCCTTGCCGAGCTGCTGAACGGTGCCCATCACGAGGCCTACGCCGACGCCATTGGCGAATTTCTTCAGGCCCATTAGATCGAGCGTGAAGAGCGGGGCGTTTTGATAATCGGTGGCTTGATTGCGCGTGTAGAACTGCAGTCCCGCGACGGCGTCGAATTCCAGGCCGTACTGCGGAACGAGCTTCGTGTACGCCACTTGAGGCACGAAGGTCCAGTTGTTCAGGCTCGTGTTGGCGAGCGCGTTCGGGTCGTAACGGCCGGTCGGCGCCCAGACGTTGAAGCTGAGCGCGATGTGATCGGTGCGCGAGAAGTGGTATCCCGCGACGATCGGCGTGAAGTAGAGGTCAAACAAGTTCGCGGCGCTGTCGCTGCGCGCGCCGTTCAGGCGTCCGACGGACGCGCCTGCTTTCACGTCGGTCCAGACGTAGGGCAGCGTGATGGCGGACGCGAAACTCCATCCGCCCGTGCTGCCCCACGAGCGCATCAGGGTAGCGAGCGTGAAGTCGATCTTCGCGTCGACGCCGGCAGTCGCCGTGCCGGCGATCGGCACGGAGCGGTTCGCGCCGATCGAGCCGTCGAGATAGATGTTCTCGAAGTTCACGATGGTCATCGGCTCGGGCGGCACGATGCCCGCGCTCGGGCCGACGCTCATGCCCGCGACAGGCCGGCCGAGCGCGCTTTCGGTTGCATGAGCAACGGGAATGCAGGCCGATGAGGCCGCCAGCATCAGCGCCAGAACTGATCGGCGCGCGGTAAGTCCGCGACGCGTGCCGAATTCAGATAAAACGCATTGCATTATTCCCGTTTCTGGGATTCGATTTATTTTGCTCATTGTTTGAAAAATTGGTGCGTCCAAAAGCGCCGTAATAAATGGATCCGTCTATCTATCCGCTTTGTAAATATCGCGGTAGACATTAATTGAATTTAATCGCTATTCGTAGGTGTGCGTGTTCCCGCAACGATGGATCGTTGCTGCCTGTACTTGCCGGAGAGAGTTCTTGTTCGTGCCGAATCAGCTCCGCGAACTTTGAAACGGGCGCTAATGGCGATTGAAAAAGATTAAACAGTGCTCAGGTTTAGAAACAGATCTTCCGACTGCATTTGGTTGGCGACACTATCAGCGCGCACGTGCGCAGACAAGCTTTGCCGCCGGAATGACAAAGATATGCACAAAGATCAATTATTTTTTTCATTAATACGCTTTGAGAAAATCTCAGCGTGAAGTTTGCGCAAAACGAGTTCGGGGCGCACGATGCGCCCCGAGAAAAGACATGCAAACGCCTGCTTGCGAAAGCTTCAGTCGCCCGACGCTTCCCGCGCGAGCGCGAGATGCTTCGCGAAGGTCGTCGGGTCGGTATTGGTGCCGCACAGCAGCACGCCGACACGCTTGCCTTCCAGCCGCTCGCGCAACGGTCCGAGCAGGGCGGCGGTAGCGGCGGCGCATGCCGGCTCGACCGCCAGTTTGAGTTCACCGAACAACTGCAGCATGCCGTGACGCAGCTCGTTGTCCGACACGGTGACGATCTCGTCGATATGCCGCCGGCATAGCTCGTAGCTGTACTGCTCGGTATGCGGCGCCATCAGAGAATCGGCGATGCCGTGCATCGCGCCCATCTTGACCGTGTGATTCGCCTCGAAGCTGCGTTTCATCGCATCCGAGCCTTCCGGTTCCACGCCGAAGACATGCAGCGACGGATTTGCGAGGCGCATCGCCGTCGATACGCCCGCGGCCAGGCCGCCGCCGCCGATCGGCAGGATCACGGCGTCGAGATCGGGCGCCTGCGACGTCCACTCGTAGCCGAGCGTCGCCGTGCCGAGCACCGTGCGATAGCCGTTGAACGGATGGATGAACACGCGTCCTTCTTCCGCTTCGACGCGCCGCACGACATCGAACGCCTCGGCGACGTTCTCCGCGAACACGACTTCCGCGCCGTAGCGCCGGCACAGCGCCACGCGCGCCGGGCTCGCGCTCTTGATGATGACGACCTTCGCGCCCACTTCCATGCGCTGCGCCGCGTACGCGACCGCCACCGCGTGATTGCCCGCCGATACGCACGTGACGCCCGCCGAACGTTCGCTGTCGGTGAGCGCGAGGATATTCGAAAACGCGCCGCGCGCCTTGAACGTGCCGCTTGCCTGCAAGAGTTCGAACTTGAACGTGACCGGCGTGCCTTCGAGCGTCGGAAAGTCGTGGCGCTCGAAGGTCGGGGTGCGCGTCACCCACGGCGTGAGCGCCATATGCTGCTCGGCGATTTCGTCGAGCGTCGGAATCGGTGTGCCGTCGATCGTATTGTCGGAATGCTGCATGGCAGTGGACATGACGTGTTGTCGATCTGGAGAGCTCAACGGGGCTGTGCTTCGACGGACATGCTGTGGATGAACTTGCCCAGGAACGCCTCGCACTGGACGAGCTGTTCGAGCGACACATACTCGTTCGCCTTGTGCGCCTGTTCGATGTTGCCCGGCCCGCAGACGATGCTCGGCACGCCCGCGTTCGCGAACAAGCCCGCTTCGGTGCCGTAGGCGACCTTGTGCTTGTCCTGATTTTGCGTGAGCGCGCGCACGAGTTGCGTGATCGCGGCCTGCTCGGTGGCGTCGAGGCCGGGCGCGGACGCGAGCTTCGTGAATTCGATCGCCGCGTTGCCGTGTTCCTTCAGCATCTTCGGCAGCAGCGTGTCATGCGCGTACGACTGGATGCGTTTGAAGATCTGATCGGGATCGATCGTCGGCAAATTGCGGAATTCGAACTCGAAGTTGCATTCGGCGGGCACGGTGTTGATCGCGTTGCCGCCTTTTATCGTGCTCGTCTGACCGGTGGTGAAGGGCACGTCGTAGAGTTCGTCGAACGGACCTTGCGCGCGAAACTCGTCGACGAGATCGCGGATGTGGCAGATGAGCCGCGCTGCGTACTCGATCGCATTCAGGCCCTTCGGCGTCAGCGACGAATGCGCCGCGAAGCCGCGCACGCAGCAGTGATAGGTGTTGATGCCTTTGTGCGCGATGATCGGGCGCATCGATGTCGGTTCGCCGACGATGCAGCCATCGGGTTTGAGGCCGCGCTTTTTCAGGTCGGCGATCATCAGCGGCGCGCCGGCGCAGCCGACTTCTTCGTCGTAGGAAAGCGCGAAGTGGATGGGTTTCGCGAGCTTCGTCGCCTGCATCTTCGGCAGCATGGCGAGCGCGGCGCCGATGAAGCCTTTCATGTCACACGAGCCGCGGCCGTAGAGGAGGCCGTCGCGCACTTCGGGCTTGAACGGATCGCTCTGCCAGTCCTGACCGTCGACCGGAACGACATCGGTGTGACCCGACAGCACGATGCCGCCGTCGATTTGGCCGTCGTGCGCCGGGACCGTGGCGAAGAGATTCGCCCACTGGCCGCGCGGATCGTTGGTGATGGTCGCTTCGATGCCCGCTTTTCGCAGTTCGTCGCGTACCGTTTCGATCAGGCCGAGATTCGGATTGCGGCTAACGGTATCGATGGATACGAGCCGTTCGATCCACGGCAGGCAAATGGGCGTTTCGGTTCTGGATTGAGCTTCGAGATTCGCCGTGTCAGCGATCTGTGACATATTTTTGCTCCTGCGGGTAGGGTTTGATCATAGCCCAAAAGAATGATGCTGGCCGCAGGGGGCTTTTTGGTTTTTGAGTTTTGGGGCTTTTGAGCTTTGGCGCTTTGGGGTTGTCGCCGGATCCCGTTTTCGCGTCGGTCTATTAGCACTGCCCCTGTGCGGGGCGGCAGTCACTTTCTTTGCTGCTGCAAAGAAAGCAACTGTATTGAGCGTCAAGGGTTGAGTT
>NZ_JARUXK010000001.1:1328242-1421225 GCF_031451435.1 Caballeronia sp. LZ008
GCGGGCCTGAAAAGCTGCTTTCTTTGCTTACTTTCTTTGCAGCAGCAAAGAAAGTGAGTGCCGCCCCGCACAGGGGCAACGCTAATAGACCGACACGAAACCGGGATCCGGCGACTACAGTAAGCAAAGTGAGCCCCACCCCGCACAGGAGGCAACGCTGACAGACCGAAAGCAAATCGGGATCCGGCGAAAACAAAAAAATCACCGAACAACAGCGGCCGGTTTCCGAACCGGCCCCCCCAACGCCCGCAACGTCTCCTTGACAGTAGAGATCCGCACCGAGAGATCGGGACTCCGCGACTCGATGCGCAACTTGTCCTGACCCGCGAGCTTGATGTGCTTATGCTTCTGCACCATCTCGATGATCTTCATGCCATCGACGGGCGGGTTCGGAACGAACTGCAGCGAGATCGACTGCTCGCCCGCGTCGATCTTCGAGATGCCGAGCGGTTTCGCAGCAAGACGCAGCCGATGCGTCTCCACGAGCGCATGCGCCTGCGGCGGCAGCTTCCCAAATCGATCGACGAGCTCTTCGAGAATGCCATCGATCGCATCGCTCGATTCGCAGTTCGCGAGCCGCTTGTACAACGACAAACGCTCCTGCACATCGGCGCAGTAATCGGCGGGCAGAATCGCGGGCGCGTGCAGATTGATCTCGGTCGTTGCCGCAAGCGGGGCGTTCAGATCCGGCTCGCGGCCTTCGCGCAGCGCGCGCACGGCGTCGTTCAGCATGTCGGTGTAAAGCTGGAAGCCGATCTCGTGAATCTCGCCCGATTGCTTGTCGCCGAGCACCTCGCCCGTACCGCGAATCTCCAGGTCGTGCATCGCGAGATAAAAACCCGAGCCGAGTTCCTCCATCTGCTGAATGGCTTCGAGCCGCCGCTGCGCCTGCTTCGTCAGCGATTGCGGATCGTGCACCAGCAAATACGCATACGCCTGGTGATGCGAACGCCCGACACGTCCGCGCAACTGATGCAACTGCGCAAGACCGAACTTGTCCGCACGATGCATGAGGATCGTGTTCGCGCTCGGCACGTCGATGCCGGTCTCGATGATCGTCGTGCACAACAGCACGTTCGCGCGCTGGCCGACGAAATCGCGCATCACGCGTTCGAGCTCGCGCTCGTGCATCTGTCCGTGCGCAACCGCGATGCGCGCCTCGGGCACCAGCGCTTCGAGCATCGCGCGCCGATTCTCGATCGTCTCGACTTCGTTGTGCAGGAAGTAAACCTGGCCGCCGCGCTTCAGTTCGCGCAGCATCGCCTCGCGGATCACGCCGTCTTCCTCGCGCCGCACGAAGGTCTTGATCGCGAGCCGCTTCTGCGGCGCGGTCGCGATCACCGAGAAATCACGCAGGCCTTCGAGCGCCATGCCGAGCGTGCGCGGAATCGGCGTCGCGGTGAGCGTGAGCACGTCGACCTCGGCGCGCAATGCCTTGAGCGCCTCCTTCTGCCGCACGCCGAAGCGATGCTCCTCGTCGATGATCACGAGCCCGAGCCGCTTGAACTTCACATCGCTCGACAAGAGCTTGTGTGTGCCAATGACGATATCGACCGAGCCTTCGTTGATCTGCTGCACGGCCGTCGAAACTTCCTTGCCGGTCTTGAAGCGCGACAGTTCCGCGATGCGCACCGGCCAGTCGGCGAAACGGTCGGTGAAGGTCTGCGTGTGCTGTTCCGCAAGCAGCGTCGTCGGCGAAAGAATCGCGACCTGCTTGCCCGCCATCACCGCGATGAACGCGGCGCGCAGCGCGACTTCCGTTTTGCCGAAGCCGACGTCGCCGCACACGAGACGGTCCATCGGTTTGCCGCTCGTCATGTCGCCGATGACGGCTGCGATCGCCGCCGCCTGGTCGGGCGTTTCCTCGAAGCCGAAGCTCTCCGCGAACTTGGTGTAGTCGCGCGGCTCGAGCTTGAACGCATAACCTTCGCGCGCCGCGCGGCGCGCGTAGAGGTTGAGCAGCTCGGCGGCCGTATCGCGAATCTGCTGCGCGGCCTTGCGTTTGGCTTTTTCCCACTGGCCGGAGCCGAGCGTATGCAGCGGCGCGCTTTCCGGGTCCGCGCCGCTGTAGCGCGAGATCACATGCAATTGCGCGACCGGCACATACAGCTTCGCCTCGTTCTGATACTCGAGATGCAGGAATTCGGTTTCACCTTCGCCGAGGTCCATCGACACGAGGCCCATGTATCGGCCGATGCCATGCTGCGCATGCACGACGGGATCGCCGACCTTCAGCTCGGCGAGATCGCGCACCATCGAATCGACGTTGCTCGCCTGCTCCTGACGACGCCGTCCGGCGCGGCGCGCGAGCGGTCCGTAAAGCTCCGTCTCGGTGACGATCGACAGCTTCTCCAACGGCAGCGCGAAACCGTTGGCGAGCGGCGCGATGCCGAGCGTGAACTTGCCGTCGGCGGTCAGCCATTCGTGGAACGTGTCGCGCAATTCGCCGCGCAGGCCGTTGTCGGCGAGCAATTGCTGGATCGTCTCGCGACGTCCCGCCGATTCCGCGACGAGCATCACGCGATTGTCCGTCTGCTCCAGATAGTGACGCAGCGCGAGCAAAGGCTCGTCGGCGTGACGGTCGATCGCGAGGCCCGGCAGCGGCACGGCCCAGCCGCCTTCGGGCGTCGCGGGAAACTTCAACTGCGCGAAGGGCTTCGCGAACGTGAAGAAATCGTCGTCTGTCAGAAAGAGCCGGCGCGGTTCGAGCAAGGGCCGCTCGCGATCGTGCGAAAGGAAGTCGTAGCGCTGCTTCGTGTCGTGCGTGAAGCGTTTGATCGCGGCGTCCATATCGCCGACAAACGCGAGCTGCGAGCCTTGCGGCAAGTAATGAAAGAGCGTCGCGGTTTCATCGAAGAAGAGCGGCAGATAGTATTCGATGCCCGCCGAGGGCACGCCATTGCCCATGTCCTTGTAAATCTGCGAGCGGCTCGGATCGCCCTCGAAGACCTCTCGCCAGCGGCTGCGAAAGGCGGTGCGCGCGGCTTCGTCGAACGGGAACTCGCGGCCCGGCAGCAGGCGCACGTCGCGCACCGGATAAAGGCTGCGCTGCGTGTCCGGATCGAACGCGCGGATGGAGTCCACCTGGTCGTCGAACAGATCGATGCGATACGGCAGCGCCGAGCCCATCGGATAGAGATCGATGAGCGAGCCGCGCACGCAATACTCGCCCGGCCGCACGACCTGGCTCACGTGCTCGTAACCCGCGAGCGTCAATTGCGCCTTGAGCTTCGCTTCGTCGAGCCGCTCGCCCTGCGTGAACGAGAACGTGTAAGCCGCGAGAAACGACGCGGGCGGCATGCGATAGAGCGCGGTCGTCGCCGGGACGATGAGGATGTCGCAGCGGCCTTCGCCGAGATCGTGCAGCGTCGCGAGACGTTCCGAGACGAGATCCTGGTGCGGCGAAAACGTGTCGTACGGCAGCGTCTCCCAGTCGGGCAGAAGGCGCACGCGCGCATCGGGCGCGAAGTAGGGGATTTCGGCGGCGAGACGCTGCGCATCGACTGCGCTCGCGGTGACGACCGTCAGGAGCGGCACGCTCTCGCGATACGCGGCGTAGTAACGCGCGATGGCGAGCGCATCGGACGAGCCGGAAGCGCCATCGAAAACGAAGCGCTGACCCGGTTTCACGAGCGCGATGGGAGAACTGGACTGCGCGTTGACGGCTTTGGAAGGCATAAGGTGTGCATGGAGCCGTCCGGCAAACGCGGGTTCGGAGAGTCGAACCGGCGTGCGCGGGACGTGGTCGCGAAAGACCTATTATAAAATCCGGGCTTCAACTTTGACTTGTTCACCTCATCTGCTCGACTATTCGCCCGTGACTTCGCGCCTGTTCTCACTGATTCCCTGCGCCGGCACCGGCAGCCGCTCCGGCGCGCCGATGCCGAAGCAATACCAGACGATCGCGGGCCGCCCAATGCTCGCGTACACGCTCGCGGCGTTCGACGCGTGCTCCGAATTCTCGCAGACGCTCGTCGTGCTCGCACCGGACGACAACCACTTCGACGCGCGCCGCTTCGCCGGATTGCGCTTCGCGGTCGAGCGCTGCGGCGGCGCCTCGCGGCAAGCGTCGGTGTACAACGGGCTCGTCGCGCTCGCGAAATTCGGCGCGCGCGAAGACGACTGGGTCCTCGTGCACGACGCCGCGCGCCCCGGCATCACGCCGGAGCTGATTCGCAAGCTTGTCGCGGAACTGCGCGACGATGCGGTCGGCGGCATTCTCGCGCTGCCGGTCGCGGACACGCTGAAACGCGTCGCACCGAACATGCCCGATGTCCCCACGGACGACGTGCGCGTCGCGCGCACCGAATCGCGCGACGGGCTCTGGCAGGCGCAGACGCCGCAAATGTTCCGGCTCGGCATGCTGCGCGAAGCGATCGAGCGTGCGCGTCACGACGGCCACGACCTGACGGACGAAGCGAGCGCGATCGAATGGCTCGGTCATTCGCCGAAACTGGTTCAGGGCAGTCTGCGCAACTTCAAGGTGACGTATCCGGAGGATTTCGCGCTCGCGGGCGCGATGCTTTCGGCCGGCGCCTGACTCACACTCAACAAAGGTTTGGATCGATGGATTTCAGAATCGGACAAGGGTACGACGTCCACCAGCTCGTCGAAGGCCGCCCGCTCATCATCGGCGGCGTGACGATTCCCTACGAGCGCGGTCTGCTCGGCCACTCGGACGCCGACGTGCTGCTGCACGCGATCACCGATGCGCTGTTCGGCGCGGCGTCGCTCGGCGACATCGGCAGGCATTTCCCGGACACGGCGACCGAATTCGCCGGCGCGGACAGCCGCGTGCTGCTGCGCGAGGCGTTCCGGCGCGTGTCGGAGGCGGGTTTCGCGATCGCGAACGTCGACAGCACGATCATCGCGCAGGCGCCGAAACTCAGCTCCCATATCGATGCCATGCGCGAAAACATCGCCGCCGATCTCGATCTTTCAATGGATCGCGTGAACGTCAAGGCCAAGACGAACGAGAAGCTCGGCTATCTCGGGCGCAAGGAAGGCATCGAAGCGCAGGCCGCGGTGCTTTTGCGCCGGACGTCAATCGACGGCTAAAGCGCGGCGGGAAGCGCTATTTCCCTTCGGCTTCGATCGTCAGCGCGACGGCGTTGATCACCGCGGCGATGCGGCCGACGTCGCGCAGTTGCATCGTCGACATGCCTTCGGCCACGAGATTCTCGTAGTGCGATTTCACGCAGAAATGGCACTTGCCGACGATCGACGCCGCGAGCGCGTACATCTCGAAGCGCCGCTTGTCGACGCCGCCGTGCGACGCATACGCGTTCATGCGCAAGTTCGCGGGCTGCGTCTTGAGATCGGCGTTGTCGGCCATTTCCAGGTACGGATACCAGACGTTGTTCATGCCCATCAGCGCGGCCGCGGTGAGCACGGCGTTCGTCTCTTCGGGCGACAGCGCGCCCGAGTTGCGAATGATGGCGACGAGCTTCGTCGCTTTCGCGGCAAACGCGGCGGCGAGCGCGACGCCAGCCGCATCGCTGCCTTCGAGCGATGAACGCGCGATCGTGCCGTCGACGTTAAGGCGAATGTCCTTCGCGTAGTCGGGCACCAGTTCCTTGATCGCAGACAGAAATTCCATTGTTTTCTCCTGTTCGATGGCATTAAAAAGCCCGCCGATCGGCCGAATACACTCGGCTCGATGGCGGGCTTTGCGGCATCCGGAAACGCTTACAGCGTCGCGCCGCCGACGGCACGGTTGCACGGGCAGAGTTCGTCCGTTTGCAAGCCGTCGAGAATGCGCAAGATTTCTTCCGGGCTGCGGCCGACGTTCAGGTTATTGACCGAGACGTGCTGAATGACGTTGTCCGGATCGACGATGAAGGTCGCGCGCAACGCCACGCCGGCTTCCTTGTCGCGCACGCCGAGTTGATCGATCAGTTCGCCTTTCACGTCGCCGAACGAGTAATGGTTCAGCTTGTTCAGGTCTTTGTGCTCGCGGCGCCATGCCAGCTTGACGAACTCGTTGTCTACGCTGCCGCCGAGCAGAACCGCGTCGCGGTCCTCGAAATCGGCCGCCAGCTTCGCGAATTCGACGATCTCCGTCGGGCAGACAAACGTGAAATCTTTCGGATAGAAATAGATGATCTTCCACTTGCCGGGGAAAGACTGCTCGGTGATTTCCTCGAACGCCGACTGGCCGTTCTCTTCGTGATGGTTGAAACCCGGCTTCGCAGCGGTGACAGTGAATGCTTCGACTTTATCGCCAACGGTCTTCATGCGGAAAACTCCTGTGAAATCGTTGAAAGGACAAACTCCAGCCAAACTACCGTATCGCCGTAACGCTCGCGTGACACGTTCATGCCAGGCCGCGCCGAGCGTTGAACCGCTTCATCTTAACCAGAATTAAAAGAGTGCTTCGGCCGTTTCCGGCTTCCGAAACGGGCGCGCTCTAGCCTTCGAAGCGCACGCCGCCTTTCATCGGCGGGAAGTCGATGGTGACTTCGAAGCCGGGCAAAGGCGTGCGGTTGCGCAGACGCAGCGTGCCGCGCTGTCGCGTGACGAGGCGCTGCACGATCGCCATGCCGAGACCGGTGCCGTTCGCCTGCGTGCGCGCCGTATCGACGCGATAGAACGGACGCGTGATGAGCGCGACCTGATCGTCGGGGATGCCGCGGCCCTCGTCCATCACGGAGAGCTCGACCCTGCCGTGCGCGACGCGCGTCTGCAGCGTAATGCGAGCGATGTCGTCGTGTTCGCTGCGGCCGTACTTGCGCGCGTTTTCCAGCAGGTTGCCGACCACGCGCCGCGCATCCGTCGGATCGCCTTCGATGACCGCGCCCTGCGCGAGATCCGTCCGCATGACGACGCCGTCGTCGGCCTGGAAGCGGGCGGCGAGTTCGCTCGCGATCATCGACAGGTCGACGGCCTCGGGCATGCGCTGCATCGGCCGCGCATAGTCGAGAAAGCGCCCGATGATCATGTCCATCTGCTCGATGTCGTCGATCATCGCGAGCTTGGTCGCTTCGTCCGACGGGCTCATCTCCGTCTCCAGCCGCAGGCGCGCAAGCGGCGTGCGCAGATCGTGCGAGATGCCCGCGAGCATCAGCGCACGGTCGGCCTCGAGCTGCTCGAGATCCTGCACCATCTGGTTGAAGCTTCGATTGGTTTCGGCAGCAACGCCCATGCCGCGTTCGGGCAAGGGTTCGGGCGATTGCCCCGAACCGACCTTGCGCGCGGCGAGCGCGAGACGCGCGAATGGCCGATTCACGAGACTTGTGATGAACGCCGCGCCGAACAGCGACAGCGCGAGCGCGAACACGCCCCAACCGGCCCATTGCAGGCCGGTCACGGTGTCGAGCTGATCGCGATCGAGGGCGACCCAATAATCGTCGTCGTCGATCTTGAAGCTGATCCATACGCCCGGAATGTCGTTCACCGACTGCGCGATGATCGTCTCGTTGCCGAGCCGCCCGCGCACGTCGCGTTCGATCAGCCGGTTGAGCGATTCATCGGGCTGGAGCTTGTATTTGTCGGTGGTCTCGCGCGGATACACGCGCACGCCTTCGTTGCTCTCCAGATCCTGAAGCAGCGCGCGGCGCAGATCGGGGTCGGAATAGAGCAGGGCGGTGCGCGTGAGCTTGACCACGGCGACGAGCTGAAGCGCCACGCGCTGCGCACGCGGCTCGCGCTCGATGACGCGAAAGCTCTGGAACCACGCCGTGAGACTGACTGCGATGAGCAGCGCGATCAGCGCGAAGGTTCGCCAGAACAGGCCGCCGAACGCGAGCGCCAGTAGCCGCCTGTCGATTCGCATGAGTCTGTCGGGTTCGGCTCGGTGAAGGGGAGAGAGCGTGACGAAACTCGCTTAGGATCGATCAGGCTGCGCCGTCGGGAATGAACACGTAGCCGAGGCCCCACACGGTCTGGATGAAACGCGGACTGCTGGGATCGGGCTCGATCAGCTTGCGCAGACGCGATATCTGCACGTCGAGGCTGCGGTCGAACACTTCGTACTCACGGCCGCGTGCGAGCTCCATCAGCTTTTCGCGCGAAAGCGGCTGGCGCGGATGGCGCGCGAACACTTTGAGTACCGAAAATTCGCCGGTGGTCAGCGGGATTTCCTGGCCGTTCTTCGTGAGCGTGCGCGTCGCGAGATTCAGTGCAAATTCGCCGAACTCGAACACTTCGGTGGTTTCTGACGGCGCGCCCGGCAATTCGGACGGCGTCTGACGCCGCAGCACCGCATGAATGCGCGCGACGAGTTCGCGCGGATTGAAAGGCTTCGGCAGATAGTCGTCCGCGCCCATTTCGAGGCCGACGATGCGATCGACATCTTCACCCTTCGCGGTGAGCATGATGATCGGCGTGCGATCGTTGCTGCCGCGCAGACGCCGGCAGATGGAAAGACCGTCTTCGCCGGGAAGCATCAGATCGAGGACGAGCAGATCGAAACGCTCGCGCACCCACAACTTGTTCATCGACGGGGCGTTTTCCGCAACGTACACGTTGAAGCCCTGTTCACCGAGGTATCGGCGCAACAGATCGCGCAGGCGCGGATCGTCGTCGACGACGAGAATTTTTGAAGGGTTCTTGGTTTCCATGGCGGCATCTTAGCGCGTTTGTTCAAACGCCGAGTTTGTAACAAAAGCGAGTGTAACAGTTCGTTACAAAATTTACGGGGCCTGTGGCACGGCCTAGGGGTTTGCTGCGTACACTGCTTTACCTAAGCCCGCCATTCGGTAGATACTCCATTAGACCAGTGCGTCGCGCGGCACGACCAAGCCGCTTCGAGACGTGCGCGAAAAGACTGAGGCTGTCCGGTTGTCGAGCAACGAAGGGAACAACATGAAGGGAGCGCGGCAGCGCGGACCCGTGCGCAACGAGCGCATTCTCAGAAAGACACTTCTTGCCAGTGCGCTCTACGCAGTACTGAGCACGCCTCACGCCTATGCACAACCGGCAGGCTTCGATCGCGGCATCGCGAGTTCCCCGAATCGTTTCGATGGCAGGATGATTCGCGCGCAGCAGCGCGTGGGCAAAGGTTCGGGGTCGTCGAGCCACGATCCGAAGACCGCGGCCATGCAACCCATTCAGCAAGTAGATCAGCCGCCGCCCGCGCGCCCGCCGCGCCACACCGTGATGACCGCCGACGAGCGCCGTCTCTTGCGGCAGCATATCGAAGAAGCGGTGCGCGATCTCTACAAGCGGTAAGCGGCGCGTGCCCGCGATGGACCGACGTGAATTTCTCTCGATTGCCGGTGCGTTCGCGGGAGGTCTCGGCAGCATCGGCGATGCGTGCGCCATCGCACATTCCGACACTTCCTCTGCTTCGATTCGCTCCCTCGTGATCGTCGACCTCGACGGCGGCAACGATGCGCTCAACACAGTCATCCCGATCGCCGATGCGCGCTATCGCGTGTTGCGGCCGAAACTCGCGATATCGAAAGACCGCGCATTGATGCTCGATGAACGCACCGCCTTGCATCCGTCGCTGTTGCCGTTGATGAGCGCGTGGCGCGCCAACGAAATGGCGATCGTGCAGGGCGTCGGCTATGACGCTCCCAATCGCTCGCATTTCCGCTCGCGACAGATCTGGGACACGGCATCGCATGCCGATGAATATCGCGCCGGCGGCTGGCTCGATCGCGTGAACCTGAAGGTGACGCACATCACCTTGCACGGCTTCGACACGCACGAGCGTCAGTCGCACCGGCATGCGGCGCTGCTGGCCACGCTGGCAGAGCGGCTCGCGTCGCTGCGGGCGTCGCTGATCGCGTCCGGCGCATGGAGCCGCACGCTCGTGATGACGCGCTCGGAGTTCGGACGCGCCGCGCGCGAGAACGCCGCGGGCGGCACCGACCACGGCGCGGCCGCGGCGCATTTCATGATGGGCGGAGGCGTGCGCGGCGGACTCTTCGGCATGCCACCGCGACTCGATCGACTCGATGCGGACGGCGGCTTGTCCGTCGGCGTCGACTTCAGAACGCTCTATGCCACGGTGCTCGACGCATGCGGGCAGATCGATTCGTCATCGATTCTCGGCGCGCGCTTCGCGCCATTGCCGATCCTTCGCGTCTAACGCGTCTTCCATGTGATCCACAGCTTGCGGATCGGCGTGAGTGCGATGCGTTGATGCAGCACCCGAAAGTTCTCCCGTTCGATCTCGTCGAAAAGCGCGAAGGACAGCGCTGCCTGCGCGCGCAGCACGCGTTGCGTCGCGCGCTCCGAAGCGGGAATCGCGGCCAGCGCGTCGTCTAGCGCCTGGCGGGCGCGGCTGGTCTGAAAGCGCATGAGGTCCGTGAACGTATCGCCGTACTTGCGATTGATGATGTCCGCGGCCGTCACGTTGAATCGCTGCAACTCGTCGATGGGAATATAGATGCGGCCATTGCGCGCATCGCCGCCGATGTCCTGAACGCGCTCGGCCAGCAGCAACGCGGATCCGAGCGGCGCGGCCCACGACGCGGCCTGCTGCGGATTGCGCGCGCTCGCGCGTGCAACGGCCGTCGCGAATGCGCCGCCCGTCTGATCGAGGTAACGCCGCAAGCCGGGCCAGTCGAGGTAGCGCGCCTGATCGAGATCCATGCCGAAGCCGTCGACGATCGCGGCAAGCGATGCGCGTCCGGCATCGTCGAGAACCGGATGCGCGGCATCGCCCGCGTGCGCCTGCAACGCTTTCGTGACCGGATGCGTGGGCTCGCCGCCATCGAGCCGCCCGAGTTCGCTTTGCCACCATGCGTGCTTGGTGCGGCCGATGGTCGGATCGCTCGTCTCCTTCACGGTCTCTTCGAGCTCGCGATAAAGCGCATATAGCGCGGTCAGAAGCGGCTGGCTCGCAGCCGGCGCGCGGCGCAGCGCGTAGTACGTGCCCGAACCTTCAGGCGCGGCTTTTTGCTGGCAGTAATCGTCGAAATTCACGAACGGAGCTTGTGGGAGTTCGAGGGGAGGCGGGGTCGGTTCTGGTCGTGCGGTTGGCCGCGCGGCGTTCATTTTATCCGGCGAGGCGCGGCTTCGCTGCGCAGCGGCGGCAGCATCAGCCGGCCGCAAAAACAAAAAACCCCTTTGCCGATGAAAGGGGTTTTCGTGTGGTGCGAGGAGCGGGACTCGAACCCGCACACCCTTGCGGGCGTCAGGACCTAAACCTGGTGCGTCTACCAATTTCGCCATCCTCGCAGCACGGCAGGCGCTCTGGGCTCTTGCGGATGATGACCCGCGCCCGGCGATGCCGCCGTGTCCGGCACCGGTCCACTGTGCCAAGCCCGACATTCTAACGCATTCATCTGGCGATGTCTGCGAAAATGCGTCGACGGTCCTGAGCTTAAGCGAGGCGCGAGAATCGTCGGCATGGCCGTCGATTCCGGCCATACGCGCCCGAAGATTGCGGCTCGCAGATCGGCTGCCTACAATCTCGTCACACTTCCGCTTCGGCATCGACATTCCCGCTCATGAACCGCAACGCGCGCAATCGCTTCGTCGCATGGCTCGGCATCGCCGCCATGTGGCTTGCCATCGTCGCGCCGGTCATCAGTCAGACGCTCGCCGCGCGCCAGGCCGCCAATCCGCAAGCGGTGCTTTGCACGGTCGATGCGCCTGCAACGGACTCGCACGCCGGCCATCACGACGCCGCGAGTCATGTCGACGCCTGCTCCTACTGCGGACTGCTCGCGCAGAATCTGCCGATCGTCACGGGCGTCGTGCATGACGTCGCGCTGATCGAACGCGTCACGCGCGTGCCTGCCTTCGCGAACGTCGAAGACGTCACCTCGAAATCCTTCAACGCCGCGAGCCCGCGCGCGCCGCCCGTCCTCTCCTGAAGCCTTCCTTCGTCTGACCGCATCGATGTTCGTCGCGCACATGAGCGCGATGAACGTACGACCGCTCGTCGGGAATATCGTCACGGCACTGACGGTACTTCAGATGCGCGCTCATCGCAAAAATACTCAACGAGATTCGCCATGCTTGCACCCGACCTGAACGCGGCGCCAGCGACGCCGAGCGCGGAAGTCATCGCGCATCGCCGCACGCTGTGGCGCTGGCATTTCTATGCGGCACTCTTCGTGATGCCGCTTCTCATCGTGCTCGCGATCACCGGCACGATCTACTGTTTTCAGCCGCAGATCGAGCCGCTGCTGTATCGCGACCGGATGATCGTCGCGGACACGCACGCCCCGCAACTGTCCCGCGATATCCTGCTCGCCAAGGCTGCCGCGAGCGAACCGCGCGGCGCCGTACCGACGCTCGCGCAAATCGAAACCGATCGCACGCGCAGCGCCGAATTCGTCTTTCGCCTGCCATCGGGCGAAAGCGAAAGCGTCTACGTGAACCCGTACGACGGCACCGTGCTCGGCACGCTTTCCGTCGAACATCGATTGATGAAACAGGTGCGCAACCTGCATCGCGGCCTGATGCTCGGCAAGACCGGCGAGCTGCTGATGGAACTCGCCGGATGCTGGACGCTCCTGATGATCGGCACGGGTATCGCGCTGTGGTGGCCCAGCCGGTCGAACGCGAGACAGGGCGGGGTGTGGCTGCCCCGGCTATCGCTCAAAGGGCGCGCGTGGTGGCGCGATCTGCATGCGGTCGGCGGCGTGTGGCTCGCGGTCGGCGCGCTCTTTTTCGTTCTCTCGGGATTGCCGTGGTCGGGATCGTGGGGCAAGCAATTCAAGGCGCTTGCGACGACCGCATCGCTCGGATATCCGAAGGGCGCGTGGGGCGAGGCGCATGTGCATTCGACGGCCCCAGCGACCTCGAACAACGAACACGCGATGCACGGCATGCAGATGAAGATGGACGATCTGCCGCTGCATCAGACGCCGTGGGCCGTCGGCGCGACAACGGTGCCGGAAGGCGCGAATGCGTCGGCTTCGGCTGCGCGCATGTCGATCGACGACGTGGTCGCGCTCGCCGCGAAAAACGGTGTCGCGGATGACTACGGCATCGCGCTTCCGTCCAAGCCGACGGGCGTCTACACGGTCTCGTATTTCCCCGCCGATCCGCGCGCCGAACGCACGCTGCACATCGATCAATACAGCGGCCGCGTGCTGTCCGACATCGATTACGCAAGCTACGGCGGCGTGGCGAAAGTGATCTCGTACGGCACGTCGCTGCATATGGGGCGCTACTTCGGGCTTCTGAACCAGATCGTCTGCTCGGCGATATCGCTCGGGCTCGCGGCGTTGTCCGTGACGGGCTTCATCATGTGGATGAAACGCCGGCCCGCGCGCGAACTCGGCGCGCCGGCGCGGCCCACGAAGCGCCCGCCGATGCGCGCCTGGCGCGGCAGCCTGACGTTGCTCGGCGTGATTTTCCCTTTGATGGGCGCGACCATGCTCGCCGTCTGGTGCTTCGACCGGCTTGCGTTCGGGGCCAAGCGCGCGGCTGCCTGACGAACCCGCGCGCCTCGTTCGGACTTATTTGGAACCGAATCTGAGGCGCGTGAGCTGCTCGGCTTCGTTGGCGAGCAGCCGCGCCGCATCGCGGATCGCCGTTTCGAGCGTGATCGGGCCGGGCGCCGGCGAGAAGCAGCCGCTGAAAAATTCGGAGAGCCGCGGCAGCGCGGCCGAATCGACGGCGCCCGACAGCAACGACGCCGGCACGCCGTGATCGCGCGCATGCTTGCAGGCGATGAACGGCGCCTTGCCATGCAGCGTCTGCACGTCTGAACGGCCTTCGCCCGTGATGAGCCAGTTCGCGCCTTCGAGCGCGGCGTCGAGCCCGATTTCGCGCGCCACCACCTCCGCGCCGGTCTCGAAACGCGCGCCGAGCATGTGCAGCGCGAACCCGAGCCCGCCCGCCGCGCCCGCGCCGGGTTCGCTGCGTTTCGCGACGCCCATCGCGGGTTCGAGCAGATCGGCGAAATGGGCGAGGGCGGCGTCGATGGTGGGCACTTGCTCCGGCGTCACGCCTTTCTGCGGCCCGAAGACCGCCGTCGCGCCGTGATCGCCGGTGAGCGGATTGTCGACATCGGACATGCCGACGAACTCCGCGTCCTTCACGCGCGGATCGAGCCCGGAAGCGTCGATGCGCGCGACTCCCCCGAGCGCCGATGGCACCGGATGGAGCTCCTTGCCGTCTGCGTCGAAGAGTTTCAGCCCGAGGCCGACGAGCAGGCCCGCGCCGCCGTCGTTGGTGCTGCTGCCGCCGAGCGCCACATAGAATCTGCGCGCGCCGGAATCCAGCAGCGCGCGGATCGCCTCGCCCATGCCGAGCGTGCTGCGCTCGGTGACGGGCACGGCCATGCCGTCCGCATCCGTGATGCCCACGACTTCCGCCGTCTCGATAATTGCGCTGCCGTCGTCGAGCAGGCCCGTGGCGGCGTCGCGGCGTGCGGCGGCCGCGCCCCGCACGTTGAGCATGCGCCGCTCGCCGCCTGCCGAGAGCATCGCGTCGAGCGTGCCTTCGCCGCCGTCGGCCATCGGACGGATACGGATATCGGCGTCCGGCCGCGCGCGCCTGATGCCTTCCGCGACGGCGTTCGCGACGCCTTCCGCGGAGAGCGAGCCCTTGAACGAATCGGGAGCGATGACAACTACGGGAGCAGCGGACGTGGCGTTAGGCATGGTGTCTCGAATGTTCTGATGTGGAAGCAAGGATTGAAAAGCCGCGGCGAGGCTCCATCTATGCGAATGTCGCATGCGCTTCATGCCTTGCGGCAATGGATTGCGCGCCGGAGCGCTTCGCCGCTCGAATCATGCGCCGGCAAGCTTATCAGCGCGGCGCGCGACGCAAAATAGCGGCGTGCCGATAGCGGGAATTCTGCGCGGGAGAGCCGGTCAGCAAAACGCGGATTTACGCCGAAATGAGCGTCGAAAACTGGCACTTTTCGAGTCAAATCGGACCGAAACGCAGTGTTTGCAGGATCGTCGGACGGACCGCGCGGAATAGTTTGCTAAAATGCTTGGCTCTGTTGACTGACACCGTGTCGGGCGACGTTCCGGCACTCCCGCGAGACGCTTATTCTGGGCGTCTTCCGGCGCCAGGCGTCGATTTCGGCCGGCTCAGGCAGAGGCCGCATCCGGACCCGCGCCTTTAGAACCGCGGAAGAACCGAACACCGAATTTACGATTTACTCTAGGACGATTTCAGCCATGGCTAACGTAGTTGAGAACCTCGGCAAGCTCGAACGCCGCGTGACGATTTCCCTGCCGAAGGACACGGTGCAGAAGGAAGTGGATTCGCGCATCCGCCAGTTGGCCAAGAATGTGCGCATGCCGGGTTTCCGCCCGGGCAAGGTGCCGCTCAAGATGGTGACGCAACAGTATGGCGGCCAGGTCGAAGCCGAAGTGCTGAGCGACAAGGTCGGCAAGGAATTCTTCGATGTCACGCGCGCCGAGAACCTGCGTGTCGCGGGCCAGCCGAGCTTCGCGCCGAAGTCGGAAGCCGCAACGGACGCCTACGCCTTCGACGCGACCTTCGAGGTCTATCCCGAAGTGCGCCTCGGCGACGTGGCGACCGCTGAAATCGAACGCACGGTCACGACCATCTCCGAAGCCGAAGTCGATCGCACGCTGGACATCCTGCGCAAGCAGCGCGTGCATTTCCACGCCCGCGGCGAAGCCGGCGAGCACGGCGACGGCGGCGCGGACACGGCAGCCAAGGAAGGCGACCGCGTAACGCTGGATTTCGTCGGCAAGATCGACGATGTCGCGTTCGAAGGCGGTAGCGCACAGGACTTCGCATTCGTGCTGGGCGAAGGCCGCATGCTGCCCGAGTTCGAGCAAGCCGCGACGGGCCTGAAGGTCGGCGAAGAGCGCACGTTCGACCTCAAGTTCCCGGATGACTACCACGGCAAGGACGTGGCGGGCAAGACGGCGCAATTCACGATCACCGTGAAGAAGATCGAATGGCCGCATCTGCCGGAAATCAACGCCGATTTCGCGAAGTCGCTCGGCATCGAAGACGGCGACCTCACGAAGATGCGCGCCGAGATCAAGGACAATCTGGAGCGTGAAGCGAAGCGCCGCACGCAGCAGATCGTGAAGAATCAGGTCATGGACGCGCTCCTGAAGATCTCCGAACTCGACGTGCCGAAGGCGCTGATCGAACAGGATCAGCAGCGCCTCGTCGAAATGGCTCGCCAGGACCTGCAACAACGCGGCGTGCCGAATGCAGCCGACGCGCCGATCCCGGCCGAAATGTTCGCCGAGCAGGCCGAGCGTCGCGTGAAGCTGGGCCTCGTGCTGGCCGAACTCGTGAAGGCCAACGAACTGCAGGCGAAGCCCGAGCAGATCCGCGCTGAAGTGGACGAATTCGCCAAGAGCTACGAAGACCCGAAGGAAGTCGTCCGCTGGTATTATTCGAACCAGCAGCGCCTCGCCGAGATGGAAGCGTACGTCGTCGAAAGCAACGTCGTCGATTTCGTCCTGGGCAAGGCCAAGGTGACCGACAAGGAAGTCAGCTTCGAGGAACTGGCCAGCGCAACGGCGCAAGCCTGACGCGTTAGGCAAGGGGCGTGCGGAGTCGTCGGACTGACGGCTCGCACGCCTTTTTTGCATTAAAGTTGGGCGTTTGCATGCCGTTCTAGTGGATGTTCCTTTGTCGTTCAGTACCCTTATTCCGAACAAGGAAATTGCATGACCTTTCGCGCTGAATTGCTCGACACGTTGGCGTCCCACGCACCGCGGGATTTCGAAGCCCAGGCGCTCGGCCTCGTTCCGATGGTCGTGGAAACGAGCGGCCGCGGCGAGCGTGCCTATGACATTTACTCGCGTCTCCTCAAGGAGCGCGTGGTGTTTCTCGTCGGTGAAGTGAACGACCAGTCGGCGAATCTCGTCGTCGCACAGTTGTTGTTCCTCGAAAGCGAGAACCCGGACAAGGACATCAGCCTGTACATCAACAGTCCTGGCGGCTCGGTCTCGGCCGGCATGGCGATTTACGACACCATGCAGTTCGTGAAGCCGGACGTTTCGACGCTGTGCATGGGCCTCGCCGCAAGCATGGGCGCATTCCTGCTGGCGGCCGGCGCGAAGGGCAAGCGCGTCGCGCTGCCGAACGCGCGCGTGATGATCCACCAGCCGCTCGGCGGCGCACGCGGCCAGGCGTCGGACATCGAGATCCAGGCACGGGAAATCCTGTATCTGAAGGAACGTTTGAATCAGTTGCTGTCGCATCACACGGGTCAGCCGGTCGAGCGCATCGCGCGCGACACGGATCGCGACAACTTCATGTCGGGCGACGATGCGCAGGCTTACGGCCTCGTCGACCAGGTGCTTCACAAGCGTCCCTGAGGCGTCCGGAGCGGCGCCGCGCCGGCGCTCGGAGACGAAGCCGGCGAAGCGTGCGAAGTCGCGCATTGGGCGCCACGCCAAAACGCGCTCCGGCGGTCCTCGCGGGTGCGAATCTGCGTCGCGGAATCGAAGCGCGTATCATGTAACAAGAGTGTCCGGAGGCTTACACATTTATGGCGGACAAAAAAGGTTCCAGTAGCGAAAAGCTGCTGTATTGCTCGTTCTGCGGCAAGAGCCAGCATGAGGTGAAGAAGCTCATCGCTGGGCCGTCGGTGTTCATCTGCGATGAATGCATCGACCTGTGCAACGAGATCATTCGCGACGAGGCAGCCGGTGCGGCGGAGGAGGCCGGGCTGACCAAGTCCGACCTGCCGAGCCCGCAGGAAATCAGCGATATCCTCAATCAGTACGTGATCGGCCAGGAACGCGCGAAGAAAATTCTCGCGGTGGCCGTGTACAACCATTACAAGCGGCTCAAGCATCTCGACAAGAAGGACGACATCGAGCTGTCGAAGAGCAACATTCTCTTGATCGGGCCGACCGGCTCGGGCAAGACGCTGCTCGCGCAGACATTGGCGCGCATGCTGAATGTGCCGTTCGTGATCGCCGATGCAACGACGCTGACCGAAGCCGGCTATGTCGGCGAGGACGTCGAGAACATCATTCAGAAGCTGCTGCAGAATTGCAATTACGAAGTCGACAAGGCGCAGCGCGGAATCGTGTACATCGACGAGATCGACAAGATCAGCCGCAAGTCGGACAACCCGTCCATTACGCGCGACGTGTCGGGCGAGGGCGTGCAGCAGGCGTTGCTGAAGCTGATCGAAGGCACGATGGCGTCGGTGCCGCCGCAAGGCGGACGCAAGCATCCGAATCAGGATTTCATCCAGGTCGATACGACCAACATCCTGTTCGTCTGCGGCGGCGCGTTCGACGGACTGGAAAAGGTCATCACGGATCGCACCGAGAAGACCGGCATCGGTTTCGGCGCGAGCGTGAAGAGCAAGCAGGATCGCGACGCGGGCGAAGTGCTGCGCGAAGTCGAGCCGGAAGACCTGATCAAGTTCGGCCTGATTCCGGAGCTGATCGGCCGTCTGCCCGTCGTGGCGACGCTCGGCAAGCTCGATGAAGCCGCGCTGGTGAAGATCCTGATCGAGCCGAAGAACGCGCTCGTGAAGCAGTATCACAAGCTCTTCGCAATGGAGCGCGTCGAACTGGAAATCCGTCCGGCGGCGCTTCAGGCCATCGCGCAGAAGGCCATTCGCCGCAAGACCGGCGCGCGCGGGCTGCGTTCGATTCTGGAACAGGCGTTGCTCGACGTAATGTACGAACTGCCGACCATGAAGGGCGTTTCGAAGGTGATCGTCGACGACAACACGATCGACGGAGACGGCAAGCCGCTGCTCATCTACGAAGACGCACCGAAAGTAGCAGGATCGAACTGAAGCAGGCTGTGTGTCGGCGAAAGGCCGTTCATGGCGACGTGAACGGCCTTTTATTTTTGTCGGTTTATCTTGTGGACGTTACTGACGCGATCTTTGACTAACGACTTTTCCCTTCCGATAAAGGCTTGCAATAGCTCTGACCGGCCTTATTTACGACTGAACTGATTCCACTAATGGGGAAATGAAATGTCAGGAACCCAACTCCTCCCGCAGGAACGCATTACGCTGCCGCTGCTCCCGCTGCGCGACGTAGTCGTTTTCCCGCATATGGTGATTCCGCTCTTCGTCGGGCGGCCCAAGTCGATCAAGGCACTCGAAGCCGCGATGGAAGGCGGCAAGCACATCATGCTCGTCGCCCAGAAAACGGCGGCGAAGGACGAGCCGACCGAAAAGGACATGTACGAAGTAGGGTGTGTCGCCAACATCCTGCAAATGCTGAAACTGCCCGACGGCACGGTGAAAGTGCTCGTCGAAGGCCTGCAGCGCGCGAAAACGCTGTCGATCGAAGAGCAGGAAACGCAATTTTCCTGCGATGTGATGCCGCTCGAGCCGGATCACGCCGATAGCGCCGAAACCGAAGCGCTGCGCCGCGCGATCGTGTCGCAGTTCGATCAGTACGTGAAGCTCAACAAGAAGATTCCGCCGGAGATCCTGACGTCGCTGTCGGGCATCGACGAGGCGGGTCGTCTTGCCGACACTATCGCCGCGCATCTGCCGCTCAAGCTGGATCAAAAGCAGCACATCCTCGAGATGTTCCCTGTGATCGAGCGTCTGGAGCATCTGCTCGCCCAGCTCGAAGCCGAAATCGACATTCTTCAGGTCGAGAAGCGCATCCGTGGCCGCGTGAAGCGTCAGATGGAAAAGAGCCAGCGCGAGTACTACCTGAACGAGCAGGTCAAGGCGATCCAGAAGGAACTGGGCGAAGGTGAAGAGGGCGCGGATCTCGAAGAGCTCGAGAAGCGCATCGCCGCCGCGCGCATGCCGAAGGAAGCCAAGAAGAAGGCCGACGCCGAGCTGAAAAAGCTCAAGCTGATGTCGCCGATGTCCGCGGAAGCGACTGTCGTGCGCAACTACATCGACACGCTGATCGGCTTGCCATGGCGCAAGAAGAGCAAGGTCAACAACGACCTTTCGAATGCCGAGCGCGTGCTCGACGAAGACCATTTCGGTCTCGAAAAGGTCAAGGAACGCATTCTCGAGTACCTCGCGGTGCAACAACGCGTCGAGAAGGTGAAGGCACCGATTCTGTGCCTGGTCGGGCCTCCGGGCGTCGGCAAGACCTCGCTCGGGCAGTCCATCGCTCGCGCGACGAACCGCAAGTTCGTGCGTATGGCGCTCGGCGGCGTGCATGACGAATCCGAAATTCGCGGCCACCGTCGCACGTATATCGGTTCGATGCCCGGCAAGATTTTGCAGAGCCTCACGAAGGTCGGCGTGCGCAATCCGCTTTTCCTGCTCGACGAAGTCGACAAGATGGGCATGGATTTCCGCGGCGATCCGGCATCCGCGCTGCTCGAAGTGCTCGATCCGGAACAGAACCATACGTTCGCGGACCACTACATCGAAGTGGACTTCGACCTGTCCGACGTGATGTTCGTGGCGACGTCGAACTCGCTGAACATTCCGCCGCCGCTGCTCGACCGGATGGAAGTCATCCGCCTGTCGGGTTACACGGAAGACGAGAAGGTCAGCATCGCGACGCGTTACCTGTTGCCGAAGCAGAAGCGCAACAACGGCCTGAAGGACGGCGAGATCGACGTCACGGAACAAGCGATCCGCGACATCATTCGCTACTACACGCGTGAAGCGGGCGTGCGTTCGCTCGAGCGTGAAGTGTCGAAGATCTGCCGCAAGGTCGTGAAGATGCTGCTGCTCAAGAAGGCGGAAGGCGCCGTGAAGGTCGACGGCTCCAACCTCGACACCTTCCTCGGCGTGCGCAAGTACGACTTCGGTCTGGCCGCGAAGGAAAACCAGATCGGTCAGGTGACGGGTCTTGCGTGGACGGAAGTGGGCGGCGATCTGCTGACGATCGAAGCAGCGGTGATGCCCGGCAAGGGCGGCGTGATCCGCACGGGTTCGCTCGGCGACGTGATGAAGGAATCCGTCGAAGCGGCGCGCTCGGTCGTGCGTTCACGTTCGCGCCGGCTTGGCATCACGGATGAGTCGTTCGAGAAGAAGGACATCCACATCCACGTGCCGGAAGGCGCGACGCCGAAGGACGGTCCGTCCGCCGGTATCGCGATGACCACGGCGCTGGTGTCGGTGCTGACCGGCATTCCGGTTCGCGCGGATGTCGCGATGACGGGCGAAATCACGCTGCGCGGCGAAGTGCTGCCGATCGGCGGATTGAAGGAGAAGCTGCTGGCAGCGCATCGCGGCGGCATCAAGCTCGTGCTGATTCCTGAAGAAAACACGAAGGATCTGGCCGACATCCCCGACAACGTGAAGAACGCCATCGAGATCGTGCCGGTTCGCTGGATCGATCGGGTGCTGGAACTGGCGCTCGAACGTGCGCCGGAGTCGTTGCCCGAAGACGAAGCGAAGGCAACGCCCGTCGCAGCCGAACAGCAGAAGGACACGCCAGCAACGGGCGAAGTCGTAAAGCACTGAACGCTTGTCGCGGCACGGTTTTAACGCCGTGTTGCGTGAACGAGGCTAAAAACCCGCGGGCAACCCACCCGCGGGTTTTCTTTTTGCGCGCGGCTTTTCGAAGAGAACTTCTAAAACGCCCGAAGGCCGCGCCGAATAAGGCTCAACCCCGGTTGACACGTGTCTTTCGGCTAAGTTAAATGAGCGCCGCATCCAATCTTATCGAGATGCCATCCGCTTCGATGCCGGACCACATCGATTAAAACGTGCCAATACTGATTCGGGGATCACAATGAACAAGACGGAATTGATCGACCATATCGCGCAGCAAGCCGATATCTCCAAGGCCGCCGCCGGCCGCGCGCTCGATGCGGTCATCGGCGGCGTAAGCGCGACGCTGAAGAAGGGCGGCACCGTGACGCTCGTCGGCTTCGGCACGTTTGCCGTCGGCAAGCGCACCGCGCGCACGGGGCGCAATCCGCGCACGGGCGATGAGATCAAGATCAAGGCCGCGAAAGTGCCGAAATTTCGCCCTGGCAAAGCGCTGAAGGATGCGCTAAACTAGCGGACTCGCTGGATACGGACCTTCGTAAAACGAAGTCTGAATCCAGCAGCAGCGCAAACCGAGTGAATTGCGGACCGGGTGCTTAGCTCAGTTGGTAGAGCGGCGCCCTTACAAGGCGTAGGTCGGGAGTTCGAGCCTCTCAGCACCCACCAGGTCACAGTTCATTGCGCGCTACCCGGAGCGGTAGTTCAGTCGGTTAGAATACCGGCCTGTCACGCCGGGGGTCGCGGGTTCGAGTCCCGTCCGCTCCGCCAGATTCGACAAGAAATCCCGTAAGCTTCGCGGCTTGCGGGATTTTTCTTTTGGCGCGTGCTCGTTAAGAATGCTAATCATTGCTTCGCATCATTGAATGCTTGCTGGACGCAAACTTTCAACTGAAACATCGCCCGTTACGAAAAGGGGACGCGAGAATTTCACATCGGGCGGTGCAAATCCCGCCCGCCTTTCGCCTTTTCCTCGTCCACTGTTGTAATATCGAGCGTTTTGTTATAACCACGCAGCGCTACGCATGCTCGACTTCTTCCGTAATCACCAGCGCCTGATGATGGCTCTGCTGATCCTGATCATCGTGCCCGGTCTGGGCATGGTCGGGATTCAGGGCTTCAGCAACTATTTCGACGAAAGTTCCTACGTCGCCAGCGTGAATGGCCACAAGATCACGCGCGCCGAATTCGACAGCGCTTTCCGCCAGCAGGTGGACCGCGCCCGCTCGATGCTCGGTTCCCAATTCGACGCCAAGATGTTCGACACGCCCGAAGCGCGCGCCGCGATGGTCGATAGTCTCGTGCAGCAACGCGCGATGGCCGACGAAACGCAGCGTCTGCATCTGACCGCCTCCGACGACGCCGTGCGCCGGGCGCTGCTCAACGATCCGGTGATCTCGTCGCTTAAGAAGCCCGACGGCAGCATCGACCTCGATCGCTACAAGCAACTGCTCGCGATGCAGGGCATGACGCCCGCGCAGTACGACGAGCGCATGCGCTACACGATCGCGACCGGACAGATTCCGGGCAGCATTCAAGGCACGGCGTTCACGTCGAAGTCGCTCGCGCAAAGCCTGACCGAACTCGCGGAACAGAAGCGCTCGGTGCAGGGTCTGTCGCTGCGCGCGGCCGACTACACCGCGAAGGTCCAGCCGACCGACGCGCAACTCACCGCCTACTACGAAGCGCATCGCAACGATTTCGCGACGCCCGAAACCGCCACGATCCAGTATCTGCTGCTGTCGCCATCGACGATCGCGGCCGCATCGAAGCCGAGCGACGCCGATCTCAAGAAGTACTACGACGACAACATCCAGCGCTATCGCACCGAAGCGCAAGTGCGCGCGAGCCACATTCTCGTGAACGCACCGAAGGACGCGAGCGCGGCCGACAAGGCGAAGGCCAAGCAGAAGGCCGAAGACCTGCTCGCGCAAGTCAAGGCGCATCCGGATCAGTTCGCGCAAATCGCGCAGAAGAACTCCGACGATCCCGGCTCTGCAGGCAAGGGCGGCGATCTCGGCTACTTCGCGCGCGGTCAGATCGCGGGCGGCAAGGCTTTCGACGACGCCGCATTCGGCCTGAAGAAGGGCGAAGTCAGCAATATCGTCGAGTCGGATTTTGGCTATCACATCATTCAGTCGACCGACGTGAAGCCTTCCGTCACGAAGCCGTTCGACGAAGTGAAGGACTCGATCGCGAAGGATTACGCGGCTCAACAGGGCACGAAGGGTTTCGCCGACGACGCGCAAGGCTTCACCGATCTCGTCTACGAGAAGGCCAAGTCGCTGCAGCCGGCCGCGGACAAGTACAAGCTGACTGTGCAGAGCGCAACGGTCGGTCCGAAGCCGAATCCGCAATTGCCGCAAGACAATCCGCTCAACAATCCGAAGTTCCTCGCGGCCGTGTTCGCGCCGGATGCCGTGAAGGACCGCAACAACACGCAGGCAATCGACGTCGGCAACAACACGCTGATCGCCGCGCGCGTCACCGACTACAAGGCCTCGACCGTTCCCGCGTTCGACGTCGTGAAGGACGACGTGCGCAAGAAGGTCGTCGCGGAAATGGCTGCGGCGATGGCGAAGAAGGAAGGCGAGGCGAAGCTCGCGGATCTGCAGAAGTCGAAGTCGACCGACGGCTTCACGTCGCCTATCACCGTCTCGCGCAATGACGCGCAAGGCTTGCCGCCCGTCGCGTTGAGCGCGATCTTCAAGGCGGATGGATCGAAGCTGCCGTCGTATGTCGGCGTCGATCTCGGTGCGGAAGGCTACGCGATTTATCGTGTGAACGGCATCGAGAAGGCCGCGCCGGTCGCCGCCGATCGTCTCGCCGGCGCACAGCAGCAAGTCGCGCAGGTCTACGCGCAGGCCGACATGGAGGCGTACCTCAACTCGCTGAAGGCTCGCTCGAAGGTCAAGCTGAGCCAGGCGCCGGCACCATCGTCGAACTGATCGGCGCTGACATCATCGAAAAGCCCCGCTTCCGAAAGAAAGCGGGGCTTTTTTGCTTTGCTACGCCGCTACGAGACGGCAGCAGGATGCTTACAGGCAAGCCTGAATATCGCCGGTTGCCTGACTGCCGGCAGCGCCCGAGGCGCGGAAACCGACCCACGTACCGGAGCCCGAGCGCGCTGGCTGCACCACCGCGGCGGCGCCATTCGGCGGCTGCTGGCCGGGCACATAGACGTCGACGCCCTGATTGTTGGCGAGCGTGTTCTGCGACACGACCTGCTGCTGTGACTTTTCGGCCCACTTTTGCGCGATGCACTGCGCGACGACATTGGGCGCCTGCTTGCTCATGCCGACTTGTTGCACGTTGGCGGGCGGCTGTGCTGCACAAGCCGAGAGCGCGACGGCCAGGCCGAGGAGAGGGATAAGTTTCACGTGACCTCCTTGTAGAGTCGCTCACGAGACGAGCGGGTTATAAGAGTTACGCGAAAGTCTCAGATATCTGAATCGTGGCCGTGTTCCGCGTTGGTTCTGCAAGAGCTGTCGCGGCCAGCGTCGTCCTAATGCGACGCACTGGCGCCCAGCAAGGGTTTCAAGGTTGGCCAGACGTTTTCCAACAGCAAAGGCTGGGCCTGCACCGTCGGATGAATCTGGTCCGCCTGGAACATGGCGGGCTTGTCAGCGATGCCGGCAAGCAGGAACGGCACGAGCGGCACGTTCTTCTCCTTCGCGATGCGCTCATAGACGGCGTGGAACTTTTGCGTATAGTCCGGGCCGTAATTGGGCGGGACGTACATGCCGATGAGTAAAACCTTCGCATGCGCCGCCTGCGAGGCATCGACGATGCTGCGCAGATTCGTCTCCGTCGTCGCGAGCGGCACGCCGCGCAGCGCATCGTTCGCGCCGAGTTCGACGATCACGACCGCGGGCTTCAGGCGAGAAAGCACCGCGGTCAATCGTGCGCGCCCGCCGCTCGTGGTGTCCCCGCTGATGCTCGAATTGGCGACGCTATAATCGAAACGCTCCTTCGCAAGCTTGTCGCGCAAGAGGTTGACCCAGCCGGTGTCGCGCGGCAGGCCGTATTCGGCCGACAGGCTGTCGCCCAGCACGACGATCGCGGGCTTCGGTTGCGCTGCGGCTTGCGCATCGGCGGCATGCGCTGTGGCCGAACATGCCGCCATCAACAGGATCGCCGGCACGAGGCCGCGCAAGTTAATTTTCAGAGTTTCCATGCAAAACAATATCGAGCCGGTCATCGAAGTTCGGGGGTTAAGCAAGCGAGTGAAGGACGCAACGGGCGAGCTTACGATTCTCGATCAGATCGATCTGTCGATCGCGAAGGGCAGCAGCGTCGCGATCGTCGGTGCATCGGGCTCGGGCAAGTCGACATTGCTCGGCCTGCTCGCCGGATTGGACAGCGCGAGCGAGGGCTCGGTTCGTCTGCTCGGCAAGGAGCTGTCGAACCTGAACGAAGACGAACGGGCCGCGCTCAGAAGCGGCGCGGTCGGCTTCGTGTTTCAGTCGTTCCAGTTGATGCCGCATCTGACCGCGCTCGAAAACGTGATGCTGCCGCTCGAACTGCGCGCCGAGATGCCGCACGGCGAGATCGCGGCGCGCGCCCGCTCGCTTCTCGATCAGGTCGGTCTCGCGCAGCGCACGGGCCACTATCCGAAGCTGCTTTCCGGCGGCGAACAGCAGCGCGTCGCGCTCGCGCGTGCCTTCGTCACGCATCCGGCCGTGCTCTTCGCCGACGAACCCACGGGCAGCCTCGATGCCGCCACGGGCTACGCGATCATCGACCTGATGTTCGAGATGAACCGCCGCAACGGCGCGACGCTCGTGCTCGTCACGCACGACGCCGAACTCGCCGAGCGCTGCGACGCGACGGTGACGATCGAAGCGGGGCGGCTCGTCAACGGCATCGGCGTATAAAAAAACCCGCGACGCCGAAGCGCCGCGGGCCACCTTCTTCAACGCGCGCTTCAGCGCTTCAAAGCCTCGCGCGCACGCGCGATCAACGCGGATGTCGACGAATCGTGCTTGGCCGGATCGGCGCTCGCGGCGGTGATATCGGCCTCGACGACCTTGCCGAGAATCTTGCCGAGCTCCACGCCCCACTGATCGAACGAGTTGATGTCCCACACCGTGCCCTGCACCAGCACCTTGTGCTCGTAGAGCGCGATGAGCGCGCCGAGCGACTGGGGCGTGAGCGCGTCGAGCATGATGGTCGTCGTCGGACGGTTGCCGGGGAAGCTCAGATGCGTCGCCAGTTCCTCCTTGCCCGGACCCGCGACCTTCTTCGCTTCTTCGAGCGTGCGGCCGAGCATGAGCGCCTCGCTCTGCGCGAAGCAGTTGGCGAGCAGCTTCGCGTGATGATCGACGAGCGGATGCTCCGGCGTCAGCACGGCGATGAAGTCGATCGGAATGATCGTCGGTCCTTGATGCAGCATCTGGAAGAACGCGTGCTGGCCGTTCGTGCCAGGCTCGCCCCAGATCACGGCGGCGGTCGGGTAATCGACCATCTTGCCGTCGAGACGCGCCGACTTGCCGTTGCTCTCCATTTCGAGCTGCTGGAGATACGAAGGCAGATAGTGCAGCGCCTGCGAATACGGCGCGACGAGATCGCTCTGCGAACCGAAGAAATTGCGATACCAGATGCCGATCATGCCCATCAGCACCGGCAGGTTCTTGTCGAGCGGCGCGGTGCGGAAGTGCTCGTCCATCGCGGCCGCGCCTTGCAGCAGCGCGTCGAAATTCTGCGGACCCACCGACAGCATGATCGACAGCCCCACCGCCGACCACAGCGAGTAGCGTCCGCCGACCCAGTCCCACATCTCGAAGACGTTTTCCTTCGCGATGCCGAACTTGACCACTTCAGCCGGATTCGCCGACACGCCGACGAAATGCTTCGCGAGCTGATCTTCGGGGCAGCCGGACTTCAGGAACCAGTCGCGCATCGAATGCGCGTTCGTCATCGTTTCGAGCGTCGTGAAGGTCTTTGAGACGACGATCGCGAGCGTTTCTTCGGCGTCGACTTGCTGAAGGACGTTCCAGAGATCCGCGCCGTCGACATTCGATACGAAATGCGTGTCCAGATCCTTCAACGCCAGATGATGCAGCGCGTGCACGACCATCTTCGGCCCGAGATCCGATCCGCCGATGCCGATATTCACAACATGGCGAATGCGCTTGCCCGTATAGCCCGTCCACGAGCCGTCGCGAACCTTGTCGGCGAAGGCGGCCATCTTGGCCTTTTCCTTCTGCACCTGTTCGTGGAAGGGCGCATCCGGCGACTGCGCGCGCAGCGCGGTATGCAGCACGGCGCGATGTTCGGTGATGTTGACGATATCGCCACGGAACATCGCGTCGCGGCGTTCGGTGACTTTCGCCTGCCGCGCGACTTCGACGAGCAGCTTGAGCGTTTCGTCCTTCACGCGGTTCTTCGAAAAGTCGATGGCGAGGCCGCCGCCCGCGAAAGTGAGGCGCTCGGCGCGCGTCGGCGTGGTGTCGTTCTGCGGCGCGAACCAGTCGCGCAGGCGCTCGCCGGAGATGGCATCGTAATGCGTCTGGAGCGCCGACCAGGCAGGAAGCGAGTTGAGCATCGAGTTTTGGGTCATGAGCGGTCCGTTAGTCTGAAGGTGACAGAGGAATACGTTCGTGCGATTGCGGCTCGCCTGCCTGTGCGTCGTGTCTGGTGAACGCGACTGAAGCAGATGTGAGCGGCCGCGGTTGCCCGAATCAAAAAAGAGTATAGCGACGATGCATGAACGGATGCTTGCAAAGCGTCACGGCGGCCTTGCAATGGGACGCGCGAAAACCGTCAGTTGCGCGCGTGCTCCGCGTAAAAGCGGCGGTTGATGAGACTTCGCACGACGGGCGCGAGTTCTCCGGCAGTCAATCCGGCCGGGCCGATGCCGCCGTCGCTGAGCGTCTGCGCGGCGAGGCCGTGCAGCCAGACGCCCGCGAGCGCCGCTTCGTATGCAGGGAGCTTCTGCGCGAGCAATGCTCCGATCAATCCGCCGAGCACGTCGCCGGTGCCGCCCGTGGCGAGTCCCGCGTTGCCGGTCGGATTGACGGCGACGCGGCCATCGGGCGAGGCGATCACGGTGCCGGAGCCCTTGAGCACCGCAATGGCCGCATAGCGCGCGGCGAGCTGGCGCGCGGCCGCGATGCGATCGGCCTGAACCGTTTTCGCGTCGGTTTGCAACAGACGCGCGGCTTCCAGCGGATGCGGCGTGAGGATGCACGGATCGCCCTGCGCGCCGCGCGCCGCGACGGCGGAGGCGAGCGCGTCGTCTTTCGCGACGAGATTGAGCGCGTCGGCATCGAGCAATTTCGGGACATCGAGCTTCAGCGCGTCGGTCAGTACCGTTTTGGCGCGCTCGCTCGGGCCCATGCCGCAGCCGATGGCGAGCGCGTCCATCCTGTCGAGCGCGAGGTCATCGACGTGATGCAGCATCAGCTCGGGATGCGGCGGATCGTAAGGCGGAAAGCCTTCGCCAAGAAACGCGACGTGCACCTTGCCCGCGCCGCCGTTGAGCGCCATGCGCGCGGCGAGAACCGGCGCGCCGCACATGCCGGTATCGCCGCCGACCACCGCGAGCGAGCCGAACGTGCCTTTGTGGGTCGCGTTGTCGCGTGGCGGCATGCATGCGCCGAATAGCGCGGGCGCGTTGAGCACGATCGACGGCGCCGCGCTCGCATCGACTTCCAGCGTCGAAACGAAAAGGCGTCCCGTCAGATCGCGGCCCAGCGACGTGAAATGCCCCGGCTTCGCGCCGATGAAGGTGATCGTGTCCGTTGCGCGCACGGCTTCGCCGCCGTTCACGGGCGCGCCGGTGTCGCTGTTCAGGCCGCTCGGGACGTCGAGCGCGAGCACGCGCCCCGACGCGCGCGCGCGGCGCGTCATGCGCGCGGCGATTTCCGCGAACACGCCTTCGAGCGGCCGCGTGAGACCGATGCCGAACATGCCGTCGACGAGCCAGCCGACGCCGTCGAACGAGGCGGGCGGCTTGTCGTCGATCGAGACGCCGGCCGCGCGCGCCGCGTCGAGCGCCCAGCGCGCGTCGTCGGGCTTCACTTCGACCGGCATGCACACGCGCACCGGAATGCCCGCGCGATGCAGGCGCTCGGCCATCACCAGCGCGTCGCCTCCGTTGTTGCCGGGGCCGGCCGCGAGCCACACCGGCAACGCACGCGAATCCGGATCGTGCTCCAGCGCATCGATGACGCATTGCGCGGCGGCCGCGCCCGCGCGCGCCATCAGCGTATGCGGCGGCAGCGCGGCGGCTGCGCGCGCTTCGAGCGTGCGCAGCTCGGCGAGCGTCAGAAGCGTGAGCGGATCGTCTTTGGGAGTGAAATAGGGCGAGCGGGCAGCGGTCATGGCGGCGGGCGGGAAAGCGCTTTGGAAACCCGGCGTCCGCAGCATTCGTGCCCGTCGCAGCGCGCTGCTAGAAGCGTTCGGGGCTCAGCGCGGCAAGGGTATCGGCGGGAACATCGGGCGTAACGCCGGAAACGAGATCCGCGATCACTTTAGCAGACCCGCACGCGAGGCCCCAGCCCGCCGGGCCGTGCGCGGCGTTCACGAAAAGCCGCGGATGGCGCGTCGCGCCGACGAGCGGCAGGCCGTCGGCGGTGACGAGGCGCAGCCCTTCCCACGCGCGCGCAGCGGAGACGCGCGCCGCGCCCGGAATCCAGTCGTGCGTGCCTTGGCCGAGCAGATCGAGCGCGCGGCGCGAGAGCGAGGCGTCGAGCGGCTTGTCGGCCTTGGACGCGCTCTGGAACACGCCCGCGCCGCCCACGCGCAGCCGCTGGTTGATGCGCGTCATCGTGATGCGCTTGATCGAATCGACGACCGTCAGATGCGGCGCGCGCTCCTCGTACGCGACGGGCGCGGTGAGCGTATGCACGCGCAGCGGAAAGAGCGACGACGCCGACTTGGAGCCGCCGATGAGCCCCGGCGTGCCCGTGCCCGCCGCGACGACGATGGCGTCCGCCGTGATGAGCTCGACATCGGCGCTGCGCTTTTTGCCTTCGTGGGGACCGGCGAGCTGGACGGCCGCGCGGCCATCGTCCAGACGCAGCGACGCCACCGCGCGATGCATGCGGAACTGCACGCCGCCGTCTTCGAGCACCTGCTTCAGTTGCTTGGTGAAGAGCGGGCAGTTCGCGGTGCGCTCGTCGGGCAGCAGCACGCCGCCCGCGAATTCCGGGAAATCCGGCACGGAAGGCTCGATGGCGACGCATTCCTCGGGCGTCAGCAGTTGATGCGCAACGCCGCAACTTCTGAGCAGATCGATGGCCGGCTGCGCGTCTTCGAGCTCGCGCGGCTGCCTGAAGACGTGCAGCACGCCGCGGCGCTGCTCGAAATCGAGTTCCAGCCGGCTTTCGATGTCCGCGAGCACGCGCCGCGACACATCGACGAGCGGCTGCAGATGCGCGTACTGCGCCGCGAACGCCTCGGGATCGCGCAGCGTCGCGAGCTGCTTCAGAAAATCGCGCGCGGCCGAGTCGAAGCCGGTCTTGACCACCATGCCGCTTTGCTTCGAGCGGCTCGACGCCATGAACGTCGGCCCGAACCAGACATCGAGCGGCGAGGGCAGCAGCGCGCCGCCCTGGCCGTAGGTGGCGCCTTGCGCGACGGTCGCGTGGCGCTCGACCACGCACACGCGATGACCGGCCGCATGTAATTGACAGGCGGTGGCGATGCCGGCGATTCCTCCGCCGATGACGATGACATCCATGACTTTTTGTGCCCGAAGGCGCGAGATTGCAGTGCGGCGTGACGCTCGGGCACGGACGCCCGGCTGCTGCGTTGACGGTGAAACGACAGGCTGGCGGCGTGATTCGGCACGCGCCGTACCCGAAGAAAGCGCGCCATGATAGCGCCAAAATCGTTTGCGGGGGACGGCGAGCCGGGCGCTCATGTGGCCCGCGGCACGCTCGATCCCCGATGGCCGGCCCGGCGCGGACAATTTCGGGATGCGCGACGATCCGTTTCGCGTCGCCGCTGCACCGTGGCGCGCCACGCGGACGGACCGCCCCGGCCGATTTCGAGACGCTTCCGGGTTATAATCGCGGTCTTCCTTTCGCCTCACGCCGTTTAGCGTGCTCGAGTCCGAATTTGCGAATATCCGGTTTGCAAAAAGCGATCGAGCGTCGCGCGAGCGGCACACAGACGTCATCGACGCACCGTCACAATGGCCCACTTCTCGTGTTTCCCCGGCGCTTCGGCCCTCTCCGATTTCCGTCAGACCCGCCTTCTCGAAACGCTCGCCCGCATCGACGCGAACATCGTCGGCGTGCGCGGCCAGTTCCTGCATTTCGTCAACGCGTCCGAGCCGCTCACCGACGATGACAACAGCCGCATCGCCGCGCTGATGCACTACGGCGCGCCGTTCGCGGACTCGAAAGAGCGCGGTCATGTCGAGACGTTCATGGTCGTGCCGCGCTTCGGCACGGTCTCGCCGTGGGCGAGCAAGGCGACCGACATCGCGCATCACTGCGGCCTCGAGAAAGTGCGTCGCATCGAGCGCGGCGTCGAATTCTCGGTCGTCATGAAAAGCGGCTTCCTCGGCGGCAAGAAGGCGCTGTCGGACGAAGCGCGCGCGGCCGTCGCGGATGCGCTGCACGACCGCATGACGGAAAGCGTCGCGGCATCGCGCGACCAGGCGCTGCATCTCTTCGACGAGCTGCCCGCGAAGCCTTTGCAGACCGTCGACATCATCGGCACGGGCCGCCGTGCGCTCGAGGCCGCGAACGCCGAGCTCGGCCTCGCGCTCGCGGAAGACGAGATCGACTATCTCGTGAACGCGTTCGAGAGCCTGAAGCGCAATCCGACCGACGTCGAACTGATGATGTTCGCGCAGGCCAACAGCGAGCATTGCCGCCACAAGATCTTCAATGGCGAATGGACCATCGACGGCGAAAAGCAGGACATGTCGCTGTTCCAGATGATCCGCAACACGGAAAAGCTGAATCACGCGGGCACGATCGTCGCGTATTCGGACAATTCGGCGATCATGGAGGGCGGCGTCGCGGAACGCTGGTTCCCGCGCGGCGCCGACGAGCAGTACCGGCGCAACGTGGAATTGACCCACACGCTGATGAAGGTCGAAACGCACAATCACCCGACCGCGATTTCCCCGTTCGCGGGCGCGGCGACGGGCTCGGGCGGCGAAATCCGCGATGAAGGCGCGACGGGCCGCGGCGCGCGTCCGAAGGCCGGTCTCGCGGGCTTCACCGTGTCGAACCTCGATCTGCCCGACGCGCGCGAAAAGTGGGAAAACGACCGCGACGCCGCCGTGCCGCTCACGCAACGCAATCCGTCCGACGAGCACGCGCCGTATGGCCGCCCGGACCGCATCGCGTCGCCGCTGCAGATCATGATCGACGGCCCGATCGGCGCTGCCGCGTTCAACAACGAATTCGGCCGCCCGAACCTCGGCGGCTATTTCCGCACCTACGAGCAGAACGTCGCGGGCCGCGTGCGCGGCTATCACAAGCCGATCATGATCGCGGGCGGCATCGGCAATATTTCGGATCAGCACACGCACAAGCTCGACCTGCCGGCCGGCACGCTCTTGATCCAGATCGGCGGGCCGGGCATGCGTATCGGCATGGGCGGTGGCGCGGCATCGTCGATGGCGACGGGCGCGAACACCGCCGAACTCGATTTCGACTCGGTCCAGCGCGGCAATCCGGAAATCCAGCGGCGCGCGCAGGAAGTCATCAATACGTGCTGGCAGTTGGGCGAGGGCAATCCGATCCTGTCGATCCACGACGTCGGCGCGGGCGGCATCTCGAACGCGTTCCCGGAGCTCGTCGATGGCGCGGGCAAGGGCGCGCGCTTCGAGTTGCGCAAGGTTCAGCTCGAGGAAAGCGGTCTGTCGCCGCGCGAAATCTGGTCGAACGAGGCGCAAGAGCGTTACGTGCTGGCGATTTCGCCCGCCGATCTGCCCGCGTTCCAGGCGATTTGCGAGCGCGAACGCTGCCCGGTGGCGGTCGTCGGCGTGGCGACGGACGAACGTCAGCTGAAGCTGATCGACGACGCCAACGAAGGCCAGGAACCCGTCGACATGCCGATGGACGTGCTGCTCGGCAAGCCGCCCAAGATGCATCGCGATGTGAAGCGTGAGAATGCGCAATTCACGCCCGTCGACGTGACGGGTCTGTCGCTGTCCGAAGTCGCTGTCGACGTGCTCAAGCATCCGACGGTCGCGAGCAAGTCGTTCCTCATCACGATCGGCGACCGTTCGGTCGGCGGCACGACCGCGCGCGACCAGTTCGTCGGTCCGTGGCAGGTGCCCGTCGCCGATTGCGCGATCACGACGATGGATTACGCGGGCTTTCGCGGCGAAGCGATGACGATGGCCGAGCGCACGCCGCTCGCCGTCATCGACGCGCCCGCGTCCGGCCGCATGGCAGTGGGCGAGGCGGTGACGAACATCGCGTCCGCGCCGATCGAATCGCTCAACAAGCTGAAGCTCTCCGCGAACTGGATGGCCGCGTGCGGCAGCGCCGGCGAAGACGCCGCGCTCTACGACACCGTTAAGGCGATCGGCATGGAACTGTGCCCGGCGCTCGGCATCAGCATTCCCGTCGGCAAGGATTCGCTGTCCATGCGCACCAAGTGGCAGGACGCACGCGGCGGCGCGCGCGAAGTGGTGTCGCCGGTGTCGCTCATCATCTCGGCGTTCGCGCCGGTCGAGGACGTGCGCCGGCATCTCACGCCGCAACTCGTCGACGATACCGACACGGTGCTGATCTCGATCGATCTCGGGCGTGGCCGCAACCGCATGGGCGGCAGCATTCTCGCGCAGGTCACGCAGCAGGTCGGCGACGCAGTGCCCGATGTCGACGATCCCGAAGACCTCAAGCGCTTCTTCGCGGCGATCCAGGCTTTGAATGCCGATGGCAAGCTGCTTGCCTATCACGACCGCTCGGACGGCGGCCTGTGGGCGACGGTCTGCGAAATGGCGTTCGCGGGGCATGTGGGCGTGTCGCTGAACATCGACATGCTGACGCTCGACGCCGATCACGAATCCGATTACGGCGACGCGAAAGACTGGGCCAAGCAGACGAGCGGCCGCCGCGACGACCGCACGATCCGCGCGCTGTTCTCGGAAGAGCTCGGCGCGGTCGTGCAGGTGCGCGCATCGGATCGCGACGCGGTGCTCGGCGCGCTGCGCGAACACGGTTTGTCGGCGTGCTCGCATGTGATCGGCAAGCCGAACCGGAGCGGCGCGGTCGAAATCTATCGCGACGCGAAGAAGATTTTCGATGCGCCGCGCGTCGAGTTGCATCGCGCGTGGAGCGAAGTGAGCTGGCGCATCGCGCGTCTGCGCGACAACCCGGCCTGCGCCGACGCCGAATACGACGCGCTGCTCGACGCCGCCGATCCTGGCATCGCGCCGGTGCTCACCTTCGATCCGGCGGAAGACGTCGCTGCGCCGTTCATCGCGACGGGCAAGCGTCCGCGTGTCGCGATCCTGCGTGAACAGGGCGTGAACTCGCATCTGGAAACGGCATACGCGTTCGATCGCGCCGGCTTCGATGCACACGACGTCCACATGAGCGACCTGCTCGAAGGGCGCGCCACGCTCGCCGATTTCGCGGGCGCGGTCGCGTGCGGCGGCTTCTCGTACGGCGACGTGCTCGGCGCGGGCGAGGGCTGGGCGAAGACGATCCGCTTCAACGCGAAGCTCGCCGACATGTTCGCGGCGTTCTTCGCGCGTCCGGATACCTTCGCGCTCGGCATCTGCAACGGCTGCCAGATGATGTCGAGCCTCGCGTCGATCATCCCGGGCGCGGAAAGCTGGCCGAAGTTCACGCGCAACAAGTCGGAGCAGTTCGAGGCGCGTTTCTCGCTCGTCGAAGTGCAGAATTCGCCGTCGATCTTCTTCGCGGGCATGGAAGGCTCGCGCATTCCGGTGGCGGTCGCGCACGGCGAAGGTTTCGCTGACTTTTCGCAGCAAGGCGATCCGGCGCAGGCGCTCGTCGCGATGCGATACGTCGATCATCGCGGCAATGCGACGGAGCAGTATCCGTTCAATCCGAACGGATCGCCGCAGGGCATTACGTCCGTGACGACGCCCGATGGCCGCTTCACCGTGCTGATGCCGCACATGGAACGCGTGCATCGCAACGTGCAGATGAGCTGGACGCCCGACGACTGGACCACCGACGGCAGCCCGTGGCTGCGCGTGTTCCAGAACGCGCGACGCTTCCTCGGCTAATCGCGCATCGTCGCATGGCTGGACCGAACACCCCGAAGCTGACGCTTCGGGGTGTTTTTATTTTTGAGCCCGTTCCATAACACTGCCTTCCGGCAAATATCCCAAAATAATCAACGCGTAAGTTGCGGGTATAGTGCTTCGGCGCGTCGCGAGGCGCGTTTGACCACGGAGGAGAAATGAGGCAGTTGCCATCAAAATATTTAGGTATACGGAATTTATTGGCGATGACGATCATCGCGTCGTCGTGTCTCGTCGCGGCGTGCGGCGACAGCTCGGATTCGGGTTCGGCCAATCTCTCGCCGACGGCGCGCGCGGCGGCGCTCGGCGAGAACCTGATGGTGCGCGTGGACATCGACGGCAACGATGCCGCGAAGTCCGGCACGAACTGCGCCGATCTCGGCGCCGACTGGGCCAGTTGCGCGCGCGGCGAGCTGATTCTCGAAAACACCGGCAGCCGCAGTCTCCCGGCAGGCGGCTGGACGCTGTACGTGCACAGCATCCGGCGCATTTTGATGGTGGAACATCCGGCGTTCGCGTGGAAGCACGTCACCGGCGATCTCTACGCGCTGACGCCGCGCGCGGGCGCTTTCACGCTCGGCGCGGGCGAGCGCATCGAAGTGCCGTTCGTCGGGGAGTACTGGTATCAGCGCTACAGCGATCTGTTGCCGCGCGCGTATGTCGTGGCGGACGGCAATGCGGCGCCTGCCATCCTCAAGCACAACGATACCGACGATGAAACCCGCTACGTCGATCGCATTCCGCCGATCGCGGACGACGCAGCGGCATTCGCCGCAACGCCCGCGCAAGTGCAACGCGCACGCGCCGAAGCCGCGTTGCCATCGGCGCAGCAGACCGCCGCGCGCGCGGTGCCGGCGGTGCTGCGTTCGACGGCGGGTGAGGGCGCGGCGCAGGTCGGCGGAATCGATTTGTCGGCGTCCGGTTTGACATCGTCGCAAGTGGCGGCGCTCACGTCGCGCGCGGCGACGCTCGGTCTGACCGGCGCGGCCGTGCGCGTGAGCGGGCAGATCGCCGGAGGCGCATTGCCGGCCGATATCGCGCGCGCGGGCGGTTATCGGCTGACGATCGCGCAAGACGGCGTGAAGATCGACGCCTTCGATGCGGGCGGGCTGTTCTACGGCGTGCAGACCTTGCTCTCGCTTACGCCCGCGGGCGGCGGCAGCGTGCCGGCGATAACCATCGAAGACGCGCCGCGATACACGCATCGCGGCATGCACGTCGACGTCGCGCGCAACTTCCGTCAGCCCGCCACGTTGCGCCGTCTGATCGACCAGATGAGCGCATACAAGCTCAACCGGCTACACCTGCATCTCACCGACGATGAAGGCTGGCGCATCGAAATCCCCGGTCTGCCGGAGCTGACCGAAATCGGCGCGAAGCGTTGCCACGATCTCACGGAAACGCAGTGCCTGTTGCCGCAGCTCGGCTCCGGTCCCGACAATCGCTCGGGCGGCGGCTATCTGAGCCGCGCCGAATATGTCGCGCTGCTTCGTTATGCGGCGGATCGCTTCGTCGAGATCATTCCGGAAATCGACATGCCGGGCCACGCGCGCGCCGCGGTCGTGTCGATGGAAGCGCGTTACCAGCGTCTTGCGGCGCTCGGCAACAAGGCGGCCGCGAACGCGTACCGTCTGCTCGATCCGGCCGATACATCGAACACGACGACCGTCCAGTTCTACGACCGCCGCAGCTTCCTGAATCCGTGCTCGGACGGTGCGCAGCGTTTCGCATCGAAGGTGATCGGCGAAGTCGCGTCGATGCATCGCGAAGCGGGCGCACCGCTTTCCGTGTGGCACTTCGGCGGCGACGAGGCGAAGAACATCCTTCTCGGCGGCGGTTTCCAGCCGCTCGACGGCACCGATCCCGGCAAGGGCCGCGTGAACCTCGCGTTGCAGGACAAGCCGTGGGGACGCTCGCCGCAGTGCGCGGCGATGATCGCGTCGGGCAAGGTTGCATCCGTCGACGAACTGCCGTCGATCTTCGCGCGCCAGGTCAGCCAGATCGTGCGCGCGAACGGCATCGGCACGATGGCCGCGTGGCAGGACGGCATCAAGCACGCGAACGGTCCGCAGGATTTCGCGACGTCGAACGTGATGGTGACGATGTGGGACACGATCTTCTGGGGCGCGTCCGACACCGTGCAGACGCTCGGCAGTCAGGGCTACAAGACGGTGCTCGCGCTGCCGGATTATCTGTACTTCGACTTCCCCTATGCCTTCGATCAGCGCGAGCGCGGGTATTACTGGGGCTCGCACGCGACGGACAGCTTCAAGACGTTCTCGCTCGCGCCTGACAATCTGCCGCAGAACGCGGAGATCATGCCCGATCGCGACGGCAAACCGTTCGAAGTGACGAGCGCTGGACCGGCGCCGCGTATCGAAGGCATTCAGGGACAAGCCTGGGCGGAAGTGATGCGTACGGATCAGCAGTTCGAGTACATGGCGTATCCGCGCTTGCTTGCGCTTGCGGAACGCGCGTGGCATCGGGCCGCGTGGGAACGTCCTTACGTGCAGGGCGAGCGCTACAAGCTCGGCGACACCGACAAGGTCGACAAGGCCGCGCTCGCAGCGGACTGGGCGGGCTTCATGAGCGTGGTGCAGAACCGCGAAATGGCGAAGCTGACGCGCTCGGGCGCGGTGGTCAGGACGAAGCTGGGCGGTTGACGGCGCATGAAACGGCAAAGCCGCCCGAAGGGCGGCTTTGTTACCAACGAACAAGCAAGCGCGCTTACTTCACCACCGCCTTGTTCCGCAAGCCTTCCTCGAACGCTTGCAGCTTTTCCTGCTGCATTTGCTGCGCGATCTGCGCCTTCACCTGATCGAACGGCGGCGGGGCGACATCACGCGCATCGTCCAGACGGATGATGTGCCAGCCGAACTGCGTCTTCACCGGCTCGGACGTCATTTCGCCCTTCTTCAGCTTCTCCGCGGCCGCGCCGAATTCAGGCACGTAAGCCGAAGGCGAGGACCAGTCCAGATCGCCGCCGTTCTTGCCCGATCCCGGGTCCTTCGAATATTGCTTCGCGAGATCTTCGAAGCTCGCACCGGCCTTGATCTTCGCGATCAGATCCTTCGCCTGCGCTTCGTCCTCGACGAGAATGTGATGCAGATGCAGTTCCTTGCCGCCGCCGTTCTGCTTGACGAGCTCGTCATAGCGCGCCTTGATCTCGGCGTCGTTCGGCGTGTTCTTCTTCACGAAATCTTCGATCAGCGCGCGCAACACCACGGTCTGCTGTGCGACGGCGACCTGCGCCTTCACGTCGGGACGCGTCGCGATGCCTTCGCGCGCGGCTTCCTGCATCAGGATTTCGCGGTTGATGAGTTCCTCGCGCACCGCCTGCTGAAGCTGCGGCGAATCCTGCTGACCTTGCGCCACGAGTTGCTTCACGAGCGCATTGGCGCGCGACGTGGGAATCGGCGTGCCGTTGACGACGGCGATGTTTTGCGCAAACGCAGGAGCAGCCGCGAATGCAGCCAGCAACACCCAGACGCGGGTTTTTTTCAAAGTCATCGGAGGTTCCTAACTGAACAAACAGACGCCTTCAAAGGCGAGATTTAAGAGGCAAGGCTTAGGGTCGAACCGCGCGCGGGTTTATTCGAATTGTTCTGCGAACTCTTGCGGCGTGTAGGCCCGGATCGCGAGCGCGTGCACGCCGCGCCGCATCTCCTCGGCCAGCGCATCATACACCAGTCGATGTCGCGCCACGCGTGCCTTGCCCGCGAAGCATTCCGCGACGATCGTCACCGTGTAATGGCTGCCGGCGGCCGCGCCCGCATGGCCCGCGTGCGCGGCGCTGTCGTCGTCGATATGCACCGACTGAGGCTGCAGCGTGGCATTCAAACGCGCTTCGAGATGCGCGATCTTGTCCGCCGCCGATGCGCTCGTGAAATCGAACGATGCGCTCATTGCCCGTCCTCCTTCATGTATTTCGCAAGCCAGAAGCTTTGCGCGACGATGAACAGGACGAGACAGCCCGTCGCGCCGAAGAGCTTGAAGTTCACCCACTGATCCGTCGTGAAGTTATACGCGACGAAAAGATTGACGATGCCGAGCAGCGCGAAAAACACCGCCCACGCGACATTCAACTGGCCCCATACGCGATGCGGCAGCACGATCTGCTTGCCCATCATCGCTTCGATGAGATTCTTTCTGAAGCCGATCTGCGCGACGATCAGCGCGAACGCGAAGAGCCAGTAGAGCGCCGTCGGCTTCCATTTGATGAAGGTATCGTTGTGCAGCACGAGCGTCGCGCCGCCGAACACGACGACCACGCCGAGACTGACCCACAGCATCGGATCGACCTTGCGATGCCGAAACGCGACCCAGGCGATCTGCACGAGCGTCGCCGCGATCGCGACCGCCGTCGCGGTATAGATGCCCCAGACCTTGAATGCGACGAAAAAGAGAATGATCGGAAACAGATCGAACAGAAATTTCATTGGCGTGCGGACGTGATGGGCATCGGATGGATGCGAGGCGCGCGAGAAAAAAGCGCCCGCGAGAAGCGGCGGGCGCCGGTACGACGAAATGGACGGGCTCGCGCTTACTTGGGTTCGAATTGTAGCGCAGCCGAGTTGATGCAATACCGCAGGCCGGTCGGCGCGGGGCCGTCCTCGAAGACGTGGCCGAGATGCGCGCCGCAGTTCTTGCACACGACTTCGATGCGAAGCATGCCGTGTGAGCGGTCGGTCTTCTCCTGGATCACTTCGCCGTTGATCGGCTTGAAGTAGCTCGGCCACCCGCAGCCGGCGTCGAACTTCGTGTCCGATTCGAACAGCGGCGTGCCGCAGCACACGCAGTCATAGACGCCGCGCTCCTTGTGATCCCAGTATTTGCCCGTGAAGGGGCGCTCGGTCGCGGCGTGGCGCGTGACCTGGTACTGCATGTCGTCGAGTTCGCGGCGATACTCGGCGTCGTCCTTTTGCAGCGGATAGCTCGTCGGGGTGGCGTCGTGGCTCATCTGTCGTTCCTTTGATCTGGCCCGGAAGGCCTGGTATATGAGGGCGATCCTACGAAGAACAACTGACTTCGAGATCGCTCGCCCAATCGGGCGGCAGGCCCGCGTAGGCTTCGTATTCGGGCTGTTCGTCGTATGGATGGCGCAGCACGTCCAGAAGACGCGCCACTTCCGAAAAATCCTTTTCCGCCGCGCGCCGAATGGCGTTTTCCGCCAGATGATTGCGCAGCACGTACTTCGGATTCACGCGATTCATCGCCGCGGCGCGCTCGGCGTCGTCGCGCGGCTCGTGGGCGAGGCGCTCGCGATACTGCGCGGCCCACGCATCGAATGCGGCGCGATCGAGGAACAGATCGCGCACGGGCGCGTCGCGGCTCGCGTCGGATTTCGAGAGCTTCGACAGGTTCCGGAACGTCAGCGTGAAGTCCGCGCGATTCGCATGCATGATTTCGAAGAGACCGTTGGCGAGCTTGTCGTCGCCTTCGCGCTCGATATCGAGGCCGAGCTTCGCGCGCATCTTCGCGACGAGCGCGGGCCCGAAGCGATCCTTGTAGCGCTCCATCACCTTTTGCGCCTCTTCGACCACGCGCTCGGCGCGGCCCTCCTCGGGCAGATTCGCGCCGAAGAGCGGCACGAGCGCCTGCGCGAGACAGAAGAGATTCCAGTACGCGACCTGCGGCTGGCGCCCATACGAATAGCGTCCTTGCGTATCCGAATGATTGCAGACGTGATGCGCGTTGAAGGCATCCATGAAGCCGAACGGACCGTAATCGATCGTGAGGCCGAGGATCGACATGTTGTCGGTATTCATCACGCCGTGGCAGAAGCCGACGCCTTGCCACTCCGCCATCAGATCGGCGGTGGAGCGCACGGCTTCGTCGAGCAGCGCGAGATACGGATCGTCGGCATCCCTGCAATGCGGATAGAACCGGTCGATGACGTGATCGGCGAGCGTCTTCAGCTCGTCGATGCGATCGTTCGAATAGAAATGCTCGAAGTGGCCGAAGCGCACGAAGCTCGGCGACACGCGCGTGACGATCGCCGCCGTTTCGACGATCTCGCGCCGCACCGGCAAGTCCGAGCCGATGACGGTGAGCGCGCGCGTCGTCGGGATGCCGAGATGATGCATCGCTTCCGAGCACAGAAACTCGCGGATCGACGACCGCAGCACCGCGCGGCCATCGCCCATGCGCGAATAGGGCGTGCGGCCCGCGCCCTTCAGTTGCACTTCGAGACGCGCGCCGTCGTGCTCCGCTTCGCCTAGCGTGAGCGCGCGGCCATCGCCCAGTTGTCCCGCCCACACGCCGAACTGATGCCCCGAATAGACGGCGGCATAGGGCAGGGCATCGGCGGGCCAGTCGCGCGTCGGATTGCCGGCGAAGAAGGCGGCGAACGCGTCTTTCTCAGGGCCGGTGGCGACTTGCGGATCGAATCCGAGCGTTTCGGCCATCTCGCGCGACATCCCGACGAGATACGGATCGGGAACGGGCGCGGCAGGAAGACGGGTGAGAAAAGCGGTGCCGAGCGCGGCGAAGGAGCCCGGCTCGCCGACCCGGATCGCGCTGGCGATTTCGTTCACGGAACGCGCGTCGGCGGGCGTCTCGTCGCGCGCCGCGCGCACGGCATTGCTTGGGGAAAACGACATGTTGAGCGCCTCTGAGTTAAACGATATTGTAATTCCGCGCCCGCGGGCCTGCAGAGCGCGGCCCGGCCATCCGATCAGCATTCGCCAGATTCGAGGACTTCGCCTATGACGTCGCCGCTCTACGGGCAGATGATGGACATACCGCTGCTCGCGTCGTCCCTGCTGTCTCATGCCTCACGCCACTTCGGCGACAACGAGATCGTGTCGCGGCGCATCGAAGGCGATATCCACCGCTACACCTACCGCGATTGCGAGAAGCGCGCGAAACAACTGGCGCAGGCGCTGACCGCGCTCGGCGTCGAGCAGGGCGAGCGCATCGGCACGCTCGCGTGGAACGGCTACAGACATCTCGAATGCTATTACGGCATCAGCGGCATGGGCGCCGTGTGCCACACGATCAACCCGCGTCTCTTTCCCGATCAGATCGCGTTCATCATCGATCATGCGGACGATTCGTATGTCTGCTTCGACATGACTTTCGGTCCGCTCGTCGAACTGATCGCGCCGCAGTGCCCGAACGTGAAGGGCTGGATCGCGCTCGGCGATGCCGCGTGCATCGCCGAACATCTGTCGAACATGAGCGTGCCGGTGATGAGCTACGAAAGCCTCATCGGCGAGCACGACGGCGACTACGCATGGCCGATGCTCGATGAGCGTCAGGCATCGTTTCTCTGCTACACGTCGGGCACGACGGGCAATCCGAAAGGCGCGCTGTATTCGCATCGCTCGACGGTGCTGCACGCGTACGGCGCGGCGTTGCCGGACGCGATGGGCGCATCGTCGAGCGATGCGATCCTTCCCGTCGTGCCGATGTTCCACGTCAACGCGTGGGGCATTCCGCACGCGGGGCCGCTCGTCGGCGCGAAGCTCGTCTTTCCCGGCAAGGATCTGGACGGCAAGTCGCTCTACGAATTGATGGAAGCCGAAGGCGTCACGTATTCCGCCGGCGTGCCGACGGTGTGGATGAGCCTGCTCACGTACATGAAGCAGCAGAACGTGCGTTTCTCGACGTTGAAGCGCACCGTGATCGGCGGCTCGGCGTGTCCGCCCGCGATGCTGCGCATCTTCGAGGAAGAGTACGGCGTGCAAGTGATCCACGCGTGGGGCATGACGGAGATGTCGCCGCTCGGCACCTTGTCGCGCCTCAGTTTCAGGCAGAAGCAGCGTCCGCTCGACGAGCAGCGCCGCTCGCTGGAAAAGCAGGGCCACGCGCTCTTTGGCGTGGACATGAAAGTCGTCGGCGACGACGGCACCGAACTGCCGTGGGACGGCAAATCGTTCGGCGATCTCCATGTGCGCGGGCCGTGGGTCATCGACCGGTATTTTCGCCGGGACGATTCTCCGCTCGTCGACGGCTGGTTCCCGACCGGCGATGTCGCGACCATCGATGAAGACGGGTTCATGCAGATCACCGATCGCAGCAAGGACGTGATCAAGTCCGGCGGCGAATGGATCAGTTCCATCGATCTGGAGAACATCGCGGTGTCGCATCCGCAGGTGGCGGAAGCGGCGTGCATCGCGTGCTCGCATCCGAAGTGGACCGAGCGGCCGCTGATCGTCGCGGTGCTGAAGCCGGGCGCGACCGTCACGCGCGAGGAACTGCTCGCGCATTTCGAGGGCAAGGTCGCGAAGTGGTGGATTCCGGACGATGTCGTGTTCGCCGAGGAACTGCCGCACACCGCGACGGGCAAGCTGCAGAAAGTGCGCCTGCGCGAGCAGTTTCGCGATTACGTGTTGCCCAACGCCGCGGAGAATCCGGTCTAGCTTTTTCTTGCGTCATCGAAAGCCCCGGCTCGCGGTGCGCGCGCCGGGGCTTCGTGCATTTCTGGCGATCGATTGGCGCGAAACGCGTCGTTTGAACGATCGTGCTTTTTTGTGTATTCTGCCCCGATCGCCCACAATCGATTTCATATCCGGTCGACAGGAGACACGTTCATGGCAGTGGACTACACGATCCGCGACGGCGTCGCCGTCGTTTCGCTCGACAATCCGCCGGTCAACGGTCTCGGGCATTCGACGCGGCTCGGCATCGTCGAAGGTGTCGAGCGCGCGAACGACGATGCCGACGTGCGCGCCATCGTCATCATCGGCGCGAGCAAGGCGTTCTCGGGCGGCGCGGACATCACCGAATTCAACACGCCGAAAGCCACGCAGGAACCGACGCTCATGACCGTCATCGCGACGCTCGAAGCGAGCGCGAAGCCCGTCGTCGCGGCGATTCACGCCGTCGCGATGGGCGGCGGTCTGGAACTCGCGCTCGGCGCGCATTACCGCGTCGCCGTGCCCGGTGCTCAGATCGCGCTGCCGGAAGTGAAGCTCGGGCTTTTGCCGGGCGCGGGCGGCACGCAGCGTCTGCCGCGCGTGGTCGGGCTGGAAACGGCGCTGAACATGATCGTGTCGGGCGCGCCGGTGCCCTCAGAAAAGCTCGCGCAAACCGCGCTTTTCGATGAACTCGCCGACGGCGATCTGCTGGAAAGCGCGTTGTCGTTCGCACGGCGGGCCGCCGATCGCGGCGGTCCGCATCCGAAAGTCCGCGATCGCCAGATCGAGCATCCGAACGCCGAGGGTTTCATCCAGTTCGCGCGCAACAGTGTCGCGGGAGTCGCGAAGCATTTCCCGGCGCCGCACAAGTGCATCGATGCAATCGAAAAAGGCGTGAAGGAAGGTTTCGAGCGCGGTCTCGCCTTCGAGCGCGAATGCTTTCTCGCGCTCGTGCAGACGCCCGAAAGCCGCGCGTTGCGGCATGCGTTCTTCGGCGAACGCGCGGCTGCCAAGATCGCCGATGTCCCGTCGAACACGCCCGTGAGGAAGATCGAGCGCATCGGCGTGATCGGCGCGGGCACGATGGGCGGCGGCATCGCGATGAACTTTCTCAACGCCGGCCTGCCCGTCGTGCTGCTCGAAACGAAGCAGGACGCGCTCGATCGCGGCATCGCGACGATCCGGCGCAACTACGAGGCGCAGGTCGAGAAGGGCAAGCTCACGCAGGAAAAGGTCGAAGAGCGCATGGCGCTCATCGCGCCGACGCTTGCGTTTGGCGATCTGGCCCAGGCCGATCTGATCGTCGAAGCCGTGTTCGAAGACTTGAGCGTGAAGGAACAGGTCTTCCGTCAGCTCGACGAAATCGCAAAGTCCGGCGCGATCCTCGCATCGAATACATCGACGTTGAATCTCGACACGATCGCCTCGTTCACGAAGCGTCCCGGCGACGTGATCGGCATGCACTTCTTCAGCCCCGCGAACGTGATGAAGCTGCTCGAAGTCGTGCGCGGCGCGAAGACCGAAAAGGACGTGCTCGCAACGGTCATGCAGCTCGCGAAGAAAATCAGGAAGACGGCGGTGGTGTCGGGCGTATGCGACGGCTTCATCGGCAACCGGATGATCGAGCAGTACATCCGCCAAGCGCTCTTCATGCTGGAGGAAGGCGCGCTGCCGGAGCAGATCGATCGCGCGATCGAAAACTTCGGCTTCGCGATGGGGCCGTTTCGCATGAGCGATCTCGCGGGCAACGACATCGGCTGGGCGATCAGAAAGCGGCGTTATCGGGAGCAGCCGGAGCTGCATTATTCGCGCGTCGCGGATCGTCTGTGCGAGATGGGCCGCTTCGGCCAGAAGACCGGCGCGGGCTGGTACGACTATCAGCCGGGCAAGCGCGACGCGCTGCCGTCGAACGTGGTCGATGACATGATCGTCGCGTATTCGAAGGAACGCGGCGTCGAGCGGCGCAAGATCCGCGATGAAGAGATCGTCGAGCGTCTCGTGCTTTCGCTCGTGAACGAAGGCGCGAAGATTCTCGAGGAAGGCATCGCGGGCAAGGCGTCGGACATCGACATGGTTTATCTGACGGGCTACGGCTTTCCGCTCTGGCGCGGCGGCCCGATGCTGTATGCGGACACCATCGGCCTCTACAACGTGGAACGCGCGATGCGCAAATACGCGAAGCAGGCCAACGGCTACGCGTGGCAACCCGCCGCGCGCGTCACCGAACTCGCGCAATCGAATGGACGCTTCAATGGCTGATATCAAACCTGTCGAAGACGTGTTCCTCGCCGTGGACGTGCAGTACGACTTCATGCCGGGCGGCGCGCTTGCCGTCGCACACGGCGATGAAGTCGTGCCGGTCATCAATCGGCTTGCGCGCGCGTTCTCGCATGTCGTGCTGACGCAGGACTGGCATCCGCGCTCGCATGTGTCGTTCGCGGCGAATCACGAGGGCCGCGCGCCATTCGAGACGATGACCTTGCCTTACGGCGAACAGGTGCTGTGGCCGGTGCATTGCGTGCAGGACACGCGAGGCGCGGCGCTGCATCGCGATCTGCATGTGCCGCACGCGCGGCTCGTGATTCGCAAGGGGCATCACGAACACGTCGACAGCTATTCGGCGTTTCTCGAAGCCGACCGTTCGACACCGACCGGTCTCGAAGGCTATCTGCGCAACGTCGGCGCAAGACGCGTGTGGCTCGCCGGACTGGCGACGGACTATTGCGTCGCGTGGTCCGCGCTCGATGCGCGTGCGGCGGGCTTCGACGTCATCGTGATCGAGGACGCGTGCCGCGCGATCGATCTGAACGGCTCGCTCGACCGAGCATGGAACGACATGCGCGATGCGGGCGTGCAACGCGTGAGCTCGGACGAAATTCTCAAAGCGGGGGCAACGACATGACCGATGCAGTCATCGTATCGACGGCGCGCACCGCGCTCGCCAAATCGTGGCGCGGCGCGCTCAACATGACGCACGGCGCGACGCTCGGCGGCCATGTGACGAAGGCGGTCGTCGAACGCGCGGGCATCGATCCGGCGCGCGTCGAGGACGTCATCATGGGCTGCGCGAATCCGGAAGGCGCGACGGGCGCGAACATCGCGCGGCAGATCGCGTTGCGCGCGGGCTTGCCGGTTTCCGTCCCCGGCATGACGGTGAACCGCTTCTGCTCGTCGGGCTTGCAGACGATCGCGCTTGCCGCGCAGCGCGTGATGACGGGCGAGGGCGATGTGTTCGTCGCGGGCGGCGTCGAATCGATCTCGTGCGTGCAGAACGAGCTGAACCGTCACATGCTGACCGAAGGCTGGCTCAGGCAACACAAGCCCGAAATCTACTGGTCGATGTTGCAGACCGCCGAGAACGTCGCGAAGCGCTACGAGATAGCGAAAGAGCGGCAGGACGAATACGGCGTGCGCTCGCAGCAGCGCGCGGCGGCGGCGCGGGCGGCGGGCAAGTTCGACGATGAAATCGTGCCGATCACCGTGCTTGCCGGCATCGCCGATCAAGCGACGGGGCGCATGTTCACGCAAGAAGTGACGCTCGCCGCCGACGAAGGCATCCGCGCCGATACGACGCTCGAAGGCGTGTCGAAGATTCGCACCGCGCTGCCTGGCGGCGTCATCACGGCGGGCAATGCGAGCCAGTTCTCGGATGGCGCGTCGGCGTGCGTCGTGATGAGCGCGACGCTCGCCGAGAAGGAAGGTCTCGCGCCGCTCGGCATTTTTCGCGGCTTCGCGGTCGCGGGCTGCGAGCCGGACGAAATGGGCATCGGTCCGGTGTTCGCCGTGCCGAAGCTTTTGAAGCGCGCGGGCCTGTCCGTCGACGATATCGGCTTGTGGGAGCTGAACGAAGCGTTCGCCGTGCAAGTGCTCTATTGCCGCGACCGGCTCGGCATTCCCGACGAGCGCCTGAACGTGAACGGCGGCGCAATCGCGGTCGGGCATCCGTACGGCGTGTCGGGCGCGCGCCTGACGGGTCACGCGCTCATCGAAGGCAAGCGGCGTGGCGCGAAGTTCGTCGTGGTCACGATGTGCATCGGCGGCGGACAGGGCGCGGCGGGCCTTTTCGAAATCGTGTGAGCATTTGCGGCCCGGCGATTTTTGCTACGCTTCGAGATTCGTTCGATAACAGGAGTCGCCGTGCTACGTCACATCGTCATGTGGAAGCTGAAGGAAAACGCCGAGGGCGCGAGCCGCGCCGAAAACGCGCAGAAGCTGAAGGCGAAGCTCGAAACCTGCCGCAGCATCGTGAAAGGGCAAGGGCATTTCGAAGTCGGCACCGCGCAGCCGGGTTTCGATTGCACCTATGACGTGGTGCTCGTGTCCGACTTCGACGACAAGGCGGCGCTCGAAGCGTATCAGGTGCATCCGAAACATCAGGCGCTGAAGGACTTCGTCGCGGCGATCCGCGAAGCGCGTCAATGCGTCGACTACGAAGTGTGAGCGCGATGTCCTCTTCCGATCAACCTGCAAGCAACGGCGTCGCGCTCGAGAGCCCGTTCATCGATACGCTCGGCGTCGAGCTCGTCAAGGCGCAGGACGGCGAAAGCGAAGTGCGGCTGCCGCTTCGCGACGAACACCTGAACACCTGGGGCATCGCGCACGGCGGCGTCACGATGACGATGCTCGACGCATCGCTGGCGCTCGCCGCACGCAGCGTCGCGGGCGATGGCATCGGCGTCGTCACCGTCGAGATGAAGGTCAATTTCATGCAGCCGGGGCGCGGCGAATTGCGCGGTTACGGCCGCGTGTTGCATCGCTCGACGACGATGGCTTATTGCGAAGGCGAGATTCGCGACAGCGAAGGCCACTTCGTCGCGAAGGCGCTCGGCACGTTCAAGTACATGAAGCGGCTCGCGGTCGGGCGCGACATCGTCCGGCAGAAGATGCGGTCCGATCCGAAGGCGACGCCCGGTCCGAGCGACGCCTGAACACCATTCGAGCGAAGGAGGTTCAGCATGGCAGACGCACAGATCAACCGACAAATTCTGCTCGTGTCGCGTCCGCAAGGCGAGGCGTCGGTGTCGAATTTCAGGCTCGTCGAGACGCCGCTTGCGCCGCTGAAGGACGGCGAAGTGCGCGTGCGCAATCACTATCTGTCGCTCGATCCGTACATGCGCGGCCGCATGGACGACGCGAAGTCGTACGCCGCGCCGCAACCGCTCGAGGAAGTGATGATCGGCGGCACCGTGGGCGTCGTGAGCGAATCGCGCAATCCGGCGTTCAAGGCGGGCGATAGCGTCGTCGGCATGTTCGGCTGGCAGGAATACGGCACATCCGACGGCACCGGCCTGAACAAGGTCGATGCCTCGCGCGTGCCGCTTTCCGCGTATCTCGGCGCGGTCGGCATGCCGGGCGTCACGGCGTGGTACGGACTGAACCGCATCATCGAGCCGAAGGCGGGCGAGACGGTCGTCGTGTCGGCGGCGAGCGGCGCGGTGGGCAGCGTCGTCGGGCAACTGGCGAAGGCGGCGGGCTGCCGCGTGGTCGGCATCGCGGGCGGCGCGGACAAGTGCCGCTATGTCGTCGAGACGCTCGGCTTCGATGCGTGCGTCGATTACAAGGCCGGCAAGCTGCACGAAGATCTGAAAGCCGCGACGCCCGATGGCATCGACGGCTACTTCGAGAACGTCGGCGGCGACGTGCTCAATGCCGTGCTCGCGCGCATGAACGCGTTCGGGCGCATCGCCGTATGCGGGATGATCTCCGGTTACGACGGCAAGCCGACGCAATTGGACGCGCCGCGGCTGATCCTCACGCAGCGGTTGAAGCTGCAGGGCTTCATCGTCTCCGAACATCTCGATGTCTGGCCGCAGGCGCTGAACGAACTCGGCGAGCGTGTCGCGACGAAGAAGCTGCATTTTCGCGAGAGCATCGCCGAAGGGCTCGAGAATGCGCCTGAGGCATTTCTCGGCCTCCTGCGCGGCAAGAACTTCGGCAAGCAACTGGTGAAACTGGTGTGATGGATCGCTTCGAAGGCAAGGTCGCCGTCATCACGGGCGCGGGCAGCGGATTCGGGCGCGAGTTCGCGAAGAAGGGCGCGGCGCTCGGCATGAAGCTCGTGCTCGCCGATCTCGACACCGCCGGGCTCGCCGCGACCGTCGATGCGCTACGCGCGGCGGGCGGCGACGCGATCGGCATCACGACGGACGTATCCGACGCCGCTCAGGTGCACGCGCTCGCGCAGGCATCGCTCGACACTTACGGCGGCGTGCACATGCTCTTCAACAACGCGGGCGTCGGCGCGGGCGGCTTCGTGTGGGAGAACAGCGCGAACGACTGGCAATGGGTCTTCGGCGTGAACGTGATGGGCGTCGCGAACGGCCTGCGCGCGTTCGTGCCGATCATGCTCGAACAGAACGAGCCGGCGCATATCGTCAATACGGCGTCGGTGGCGGGCCTGCTCGCCGCGCCCGCGATGGGCGTCTACAACGCATCGAAGCACGCGGTCGTCGCGCTGACCGAGACGCTGCATCACGATTTGCGGCTGGCGGGCGCGTCGATGATCGGCGTGTCGCTGCTGTGTCCGGCGTTCGTGCCGACTGGCATCGCGGATGCCGAGCGCTCGCGCCCCGACGCGCTCGCCAACGACGCGCCGTACACCGCCTCGCAAAAGCTCGCGGCGCGGCAACTCACGCGGGCGGTAGAGGGCGGGAAGCTGTCGGCGCGCGACATCGCCGATTTGACGTTCGATGCGGTGCGCGAAGGGCGCTTCTATGTCATCACGCATCCGGCCATCATGCCGTCGGTGCAACTGCGGCTCGACGATATCGCGCAACTGCGCAACCCGACCGATCCGATGTCCCTGAAACGTCCGCGTTGATGTGCACGGTTCGTGGCATGATCGTGTCCCTTTGACGCTCTTTCCGCCGATGCCGCTCAATCCAAAGATCGCGCAAATTCTGGAGATGGTCGCGCGCGCGAATCGACCGCCGTATCACACGCTCACGCCGAAAGAGGCGCGCGCAGCCTACGCGATGAGCGCCCAGATTCTCGATATCGCGCCATTGCCGGTGCACGCCATCGAGGATCTGCGGATTCCCGTGCGCGATGGCGCAACGATCGGCGTGCGCGTCTATCATCCGATCGAGCCGAGCTGGGCGCAGCCTTCTCCGGGGCTTCTTTATTTTCACGGCGGCGGCTTCACCGTCGGCAGCGTGGCGACGCACGACGCGCTGTGCCGCAAGCTCGCGCACGATGCGCAATGCGCGGTCGTATCGGTCGATTACCGGCTTGCGCCGGAGCACAAGTTTCCCGTCGCCGTGACCGATGCCTTCGATGCGCTGCAATGGCTGGCGCGGGAGGCTCCGACGCTCGGCATCGATCCGGCGCGGCTCGCGGTTGGCGGCGACAGCGCGGGCGGCACGCTCGCGATCGTGTGCGCGGTGCTCGCGCGCGATGCGGGCATCGACCTGAAACTGCAATTGCTGATCTATCCGGGCACGAGCGCGTGGCAGAAGAGCGATTCCCATGCGCGCCTCGCGGACGGGTATCTGCTCTCAGGCGGAACGATTCAGTGGTTTTTCGCGCAGTATCTGCGTGATGATCGCGATCGCGACGACTGGCGTTTCGCGCCGCTCGATGCGGCGCGCGGTACGCCGGATTTCGCGGGCGTCGCGCCGGCGTGGATCGCGGCGGCGGACTACGACCCGCTACACGACGAAGACACTGCGTTCGCGGCGAAACTCGAAGACGCGCGTGTGCCGGTCACGCTCAAGCGCTACGAAGGCATGATTCACGAATTCTTCAAGATGGGCGGTTTCGTACCGGAAGTAGCGGCGGCGCATGCGGATGCGGTGAGGGCGTTGCGGGAGGCGTTCGGGACGCTGTAGAAGCTGGCTCACCCATGATTAGAATCCGAATTATCGGCCCATGACCAGGAAAACGCCTCGCTCCTTCATCTATCTCGGCGCGCTGTTCATCTTGCTTCTCGTCGCCACATTGAATGTGTACAACCTCAATGAAGCATACGGCGACGGTCCGCCGTACTACGCGCGCACGACGAACATGGACAAGTGGACCGATCCTCTTCCCGCGCTCGTTGCGGTCGATGCCATTGCCGTCGTGCTGATCGCTGCGATCCTCTGTATCTCACGCGAAGGAAACGCTGATCAACCGATCTCAAACGAAAAAGCCCGCTCAAACGCCCCCGGCCTCACGACGCGATGCGAGCCGTCATCGTCGCTGCGTTCCTTGATTTCCAGCGCTAACCCGAGCGCCGCCGGATTCACGCGCAAGGCCGTCGTGCTGCGCGTGCCGTAATCGGCCGTTTCGATGAACGCCGCCGACAGCACGCGCTCCCGCTCGATCGAAATCCCCGTCGATGGCAGATGTTCGTCGTTCGCGATGCGCGGGTCGCGCAACGTCTCGATGAGCACATCGAGCGACGGGCGTTCATCGGCGTGAATCAGATCGCACAGCGCCTCCCGCTGCGCGACGAGCTTCGGCCACGGCGTATTCAACAGGCTGTTCGACAAACCGTGCACGCCTGCATCGAGCAAAGCGGGCGGCGCGTCGGCACGATTGCCGTACCAGCCGAGTTCGCGCCGCAAGAAGTCGCCGCAAAGCAGATTGAACCCGTTATACCGATGCCCTTCGCGCGCCACGCCCTGCAGATAGTCGAGCGGCGCCATGCGCTCGCCCGCGAGAAAAGCGCTCACGAGCGTGCCGCGCGTCGGCGCATTCGGCTGCATGTCGCCCGGCGCGCGATAGTTGGTCAGCGCCGCGAAGCGCCCGTCGCGCGATACGCCGAGCCACGTCCCGCCGCCCGTCAGATCGCGGCCGGCGAGCACGTCTGGCGCGTCTTGCCACCAGTGCATCGGTTCGGCGTCGCGGCGAAAGAATTCATCGCGATTGGCGGAAAGCGTCAGCAATGCGCGGCCGTTTTCCTGCGACGCCGCGGGTTGCCAGTCGAAGACGATCAGACACATGCGCGCTCGACCTCAGGCGTCGGCCGGAAACGCGTAGGGCAGCGGCACGAAAGTGAGCGCGGGACCATCGGCGGAACCGACATGCACCGAGCCATTGTCAAGCGCCGCGAGCTTGATCTCGACGAGACAATCGACGCCGCCATGCTCCGCGGGCGCGACGTTGACGACGAGTCCGCACGGCTGGCCGGGATCGTCCGAATGAAAGAGCTCCGCGCCGGGCGTCGCGCTCTCGACGTGCGCGAGCGCCGTGCGCCGCTTGATCGTGCCGCGATACTGGCTGCGCGCGACGATCTCCTGCCCGGGATAGCAGCCCTTCTTGAAGTTCACCGCGCCGAGCACGTCGAAGTTGACCATTTGCGGGACGAACTGCTCGACCGTCGCGTGCGTGATGCGCGGCTCGCCCGCGTGGATGTCGAGCCAGTCCCACATCTGCTCGGGCACGCGCTTGAGTTTTTCATCGAGTTTCGCGAGTTGCGCCTCGACATCGGCTTTCGGGCCGACCCACAGGAAGCGCGGCCGATGCGCCGCGTCCGGCACGCGGATCAGCGAACCGTGCGGGCCTTCGACCTTGACATGCACGCCGTCGGGCAGCGCATCGAAAATGCCGGAGAGCGCCGCGCGCACGTCGCCCGCGAAGCCGACGGCGGCCACTTCGGGCGTCGCGTCGGTGAGTTTCGCCTTCGCGCGCAGCACGAACATCGACAGGCGTTTCTGCACGGCCGCCTGCACGTCGTGTGCGATCAGGAGACGCACGGCGTCGGCGGTGCGCCACATCAGGAACGAGCCGAGGAGCCGGCCCTTGGCCGAGCAGTAGCCCGCGAGACGCGCGGTCGACGCGTCGAGATGCTGGACGTCGTTCGTAAGCTGACTGTGCAGGAACGAGGCGGCGTCCTCGCCCTTGACGTCGATCACGCCGAACTGGGTGAGCGGCATGTATGCGCCGGCGGTCTTGACGGAATCGAAGTCTGAAGCGGCGAGAGCGATGGTCTGGGAATTCATGAGTCGGCGGGCTGTCAATCCTATCGTTTGGGCGCGGGCCCGGGAATGCGGCTCTGGCGCAGGCGGCAAGTTATTATATTGGTCTTATCTCAAGCGTGTTTCGCATGTCCTTTCTGAAGAAATGCGTCGTGGCAGCGGTGCTCGCCGCCGTGCTCGCGGCAGCCGTCGCGGGCGGCGTGTACTGGTGGGCCAACCGGCCCATGGAATTGCCGACGCCCGAACTCGACGTCACCATCAAGCCCCACAGCAGCCTGCGCAGCGTGAGCGCCCAGTTGAACCGCGGGGGTGTGCCCGTCGAACCCGAGCTTTTCGTGCTGATGACGCGCGTGCTCGGCCTGTCCGCGCAACTGAAATCGGGCAATTACGCGTTCAAGACCGGCATCACGCCTTATGAGGTGCTGGAGAAGATCGCGCGCGGCGACGTCAACGAATATGTCGCGACCGTCATCGAAGGCTGGACGCTGCAGAAAATGCGCGGCGAGCTCGACAGCAATCCCGCGCTCAAGCACGACACCGTCGGCATGACCGACACCGACCTGCTGCGCGCGATTGGCGCGGCCGAAGTCGACAAGGCGTCCGCCGAGGGCCTGTTCTTCCCCGACACCTATCTGTTCGACAAAGGCACGAGCGATCTCGCCGTCTACAAACGCGCGTATCGGCTGATGCAGGCGCGCCTCACGGAAGCGTGGAACACGCGCGCACCGAATCTGCCTTACAAGACGCCTTATGAAGCGCTCGTGATGGCGTCCATCGTCGAGAAGGAGACGGGGCGCGCTGCGGACCGGCCGCTCGTCGCGGCGGTGTTCGCGAACCGGCTGCGCATCGGCATGCCGCTACAGACGGACCCGAGCGTGATCTACGGCTTAGGCCCGGCCTACGGCGGCAAGCTGAAGAAAAAGGACCTGCAGACGGACACTCCGTACAATACCTACACGCGCATGGGCCTGCCGCCGACGCCGATCGCGCTGCCCGGCGTGGCCGCACTGAACGCCACGCTCAATCCCGCCTCGAGCAACGCGCTGTATTTCGTGTCGCGCGGCGACGGCAGCAGCATCTTTTCCGACAATCTCGGCGACCACAACAAGGCCGTCGACAAATACATCCGGGGTCAATGAATGGCGCGCGGCAAGTTCATCACGTTCGAAGGCATCGACGGCGCGGGCAAGACCACGCATCTGGACTGGTTCCGCGAACGGCTCGAAGCCAAAGTGGAACCGGGCGGGCATCGTGTCGTCATGACGCGCGAGCCGGGCGGCACGCCGCTCGGTGAAACCCTGCGCGGCATCCTGCTGAATCAGCCGATGGACCTCGAAACCGAAGCGCTGCTCATGTTCGCCGCGCGCCGCGAGCATCTGGCGCAGGTGATCGAACCGGCGCTGTCGCGCGGCGACTGGGTGCTGTCGGACCGTTTCACCGACGCCACGTTCGCGTATCAGGGCGGCGGCCGCGGTCTGCCGCGCGACAAGCTCGAAGCGCTCGAACGCTGGGTGCAGGGCGGTTTCCAGCCCGATCTGACCGTGCTTTTCGACGTGCCGACCGACACCGCGAGCGAGCGCCGCTCGGCCGCGCGCGCGCCCGACAAGTTCGAAAGCGAATCGGAGGCGTTTTTCGAGCGCACGCGCAGCGAGTATCTGCGCCGCGCGGATGAATCGCCGCAGCGCTTTTTCATCGTCGATTCGACGCGCTCCATCGACGAGATTCGCAGAAAGCTCGAAGAAGTTATCGCAAGCGTTTGAATTCAAAAGAATCTATCGATGATCTATCCCTGGCAAACCGACGACTGGCAGCGTCTGCAGCAATTGCGCGCGCACTGGCCGCACGCGCTCCTGCTGCACGGAGAAGCGGGCATCGGCAAGCTGCAGTTCGCCCAGCATCTCGCGCAGGGTTTGCTGTGTGAGACGCCCGCCGCGAATGGCGAGCCGTGCGGGACTTGTCCGGCGTGTCACTGGTTCTCGCAAGGCAATCATCCCGATTACCGCGCGGTGCTGCCCGAAGCGCTCGCGGGCCTTGCCGCAACCGGCGACGCAGCCGACGCTCCCGCCGACAAAGCCGATGGCGAAGAAGGCAAGAAGACCCGCACGCCGAGCAAGGAAATCAAGATCGAGCAGGTGCGCGGGCTGCTGGATTTCTGTGGCGTGGGCTCGCATCGGGGCGGCTTGCGCGTCGTCGTGCTGTATCCGGCCGAGGCGCTCAACGTCGCAGCGGCGAACGCGCTCTTGAAGACGCTCGAAGAACCGCCGTCGGGCGTCGTGTTCCTGCTGGTGTCGGCGCGCGTCGACCGGCTGTTGCCGACGATCATCAGCCGCTGCCGTCAGTGGCCGATGAGTGTGCCGCCGGCGAACGAAGCGAGTGCGTGGCTCGCGTCGCAAGGCGTCGACGATCCGGCGGCGCTCCTCGCGCAGGCGGGCGGCGCGCCGCTCGCTGCGCTCGCGCTGGCGAACGACGAGAACCGCGCCTTGCGCGACTTCACGCTCGCGCAACTTGCCGCCGGACCGAATTGCGATGCCTTCGCGTGCGGCGAAAACCTGCAGAAGCTGCCGGTGCCGCTCGTGCTCGGCTGGTTGCAGCGCTGGCTTTACGATCTGCTCGCGCAACGCACGGCTAGCCGTCCGCGCTATTTCCCCGCCGCGGCGAAGGCGCTCGCACGTTGCGCGCAAAGCGCCGATCCGGCCGCGCTCGCGCGCTACATGAAGACCGTCACGCGGCAGCGCGCGGTAGAAAATCATCCGCTGAACGCGCGCCTCGTGTTCGAGGAACTGTTCATGGGCTATCGCGGGATCTATACGGCCTGAGCGGCCAGAGCGGCCAGAGACCGTCGAGCCGCGCCGCAAGGAATGCATCAAGGAGCACCCGATGTTTGTCGATTCACACTGTCATATCAACTTCGAAGGGCTCGCGGACCGATTGCCCGACGTCCTCGACAAGATGCGCGCGCATTCCGTGACACATGCGCTGTGCGTGTCGGTGGATCTCGAGACGCTGCCTTCGGTGCTCGCGATCGCCGAGCAGCACGAAAACGTCTATGCGTCGGTCGGAGTGCATCCCGACCACGAGGATATGCGCGAACCGAGCGTCGCGGAACTCGTCGAGCTGGCGAAGCATCCGAAAGTTTGCGCGATCGGCGAAACCGGGCTCGACTACTATCGGCTGGAAGGGCGCAGCATCGCCGACATGGAATGGCAGCGCGAACGCTTTCGCACGCATATCCGCGCCGCGCACGCGACGGGCAAGCCGCTCATCATCCACACGCGGTCGTCGTCGGACGACACCTTGCGCATCATGCAGGAAGAGCGCGCGGACGTGCCGGGCGGCGTCATGCATTGCTTCACCGAACCGTGGGAGATCGCCGAACGGGCGCTCGCGCAGAATTTCCATATCTCGCTGTCGGGCATCGTCACGTTCAAGAAGGCAACCGATGTGCAGGACGTCGCGCGGCGCGTGCCGATCGAGCGCCTGCTCATCGAAACCGATTCGCCGTACCTCGCGCCGGTGCCGTATCGCGGCAAGCCGAATGAACCTGCGTACGTGAGTTATGTCGGACGTTTCATCGCGCAGTTGCGCGAGCAGCCGGAAGAGGCCGTCGCGCAGGCGACCACCGACAACTTCTTCCGGCTCTTCAAGATCGCGCGGCCAGTCTGAGGGCGGCCGGCCCGCGCGCAAAAAAACTGTTCCAAGGCAATTCGAAGGTCACTTATGAACACTTCCCCGATGGTTTCCACTCTGAACACGACGCGCGGTGCGCGCAAGGGCACGGCCGTGCGCGGACTCGTCGCCGGCGCGCTGCTGGCGGCCTGCGCGATCGCTCAGCCGGTCTGGGCCGCGTCCGTGGACTCGCTCATCAAGGCGGTCAAGTTCGACGACGTATCGGCGGTCAAGAAGCAGCTCGCGCAGGGCGCGGACCCGAACACCGTCGACAACACGGGCACGCCGATCCTCGTGATCGCCGCGCGCGAGAAGTCCGACAAGGTCGGCCAGTTGCTCGCCGACAACCCAAAGACCGATCTCGAGAAGCTCGATCCCGCCGGCGAAAACGCGATGATGCTTGCCGCGCTCAATGGCGACGCGACCTTCGTGAATCTGCTGATCGCCAAGGACGCCGAAGTGAACAAGAAAGGCTGGACGCCGCTGCACTACGCTGCGACCAACGGCCATGACGACATCGTGAAGATTCTGGTCGACCATTCGGCCTATATCGACGCCGGCTCGCCCAACGGCACGACGCCGCTCATGATGGCGGCGCGCGGCGGTCATCTTTCGACGGTCAAGCTGCTGCTCGACTCGGGCGCCGACCTGCGCGTGAAGAATCAGCTCGGCCTGACGGCGGTGGATTTCGCGCAGAAGTACAACGAGAAAGATGTCGCCGAAGGTCTGAAGGCGCGTCTGGACTCGATGCAACAAGGCGGCGGCGCTGCGCAAAGCGGCTCAAACGGTGCAAAATAACGGCGCGACATCAAGTCACGGGGCGAGCGCGGTCAGGCGCGGCCGCGCATCGCTCCGAACCCGTTGCTCCGACCAAGCCGCCGCTCAACATAAAAGGAAGACCATGCTGCGGGAATTCGTCCTCGCCTGTGCTCTCGCGACGCCCGTCTGTGCGTTCGCGTTTACCGGCAACGATCTGAACAAGCTCTGCACCAAAACGGATCCCAACTCACGGACCGCCTGCGCGGCCTATATCGAAGGCGCGGCGGACGGCATCTACAACACGATCGAGGCGATCGGCGGAACCTCCGGGCCGCAGGTCGGCCAGTACTTCTGCCTGCCGGCGGACGTGAAGCCGCAGCAGCTTACGGACGCGGTGCGCAAGTACATCGCCAACAATCCCGACAAGGCCGATTTCAACGCGACCACGATGGTTTCGCTCGGACTCGGCAAGGCGTTTCCCTGCAAGGCGGAACGCTGAACATCTGGTGACGCCGGAGCACTGGCGTCACGCTTGCTGAACCAAGAGGCGACGGCCGCGCCCGGACGGCCATCGCCGCTGCTGTCTGCAACCTGGCGCAATATCGCGCAGCACCACGCATCCGTGCGATGCGACCGCCGTATCCTCCTCGCCGCTTTCACTTTCTCGAGGCTGATCCCGCGACGCTCATGCTCTCACTCGACCATTTCCTGAATCTTGCGGAACGTCCGCTCGGCACCTGGCCCGGCGCGCTCGTCGTGGCCGTCATCGCGGTGGCGTTTGCGATTGCCGCGCATCGCATCGGCGCGCGCATTCTCGTGCGCATCGCGCGTCCTTATCCGCTGATGAGCGTCGTGCTGCGCTATATCGACACGCCCGCGCTCATCCTGCTCATCATCCTCGGGCTCGGTTTCATGATCTTCGAGGCGCCCGATACGCTGCCGTTCATCGGCGTGCTGCGCGATGTCGAGACCGTCGCGCTGATCGTCGCGCTCACGTTTCTCGCGGCGCGCTCGGCGGGCGCGGTGGGCGAGGCGATCGTGCAGGCGCATCCGCTCGACACCGACGACAATCTCAACGCCCGCCGCATCCACACGCAGGCGCGCGTGCTCGCGCGCTCGGTGATGGTGGTGATCGTAATCATCGGTTTCGGCGCGGCGCTGATGGCGTTTCCGAGCGTGCGGCAGATCGGCGCGAGCCTGCTGGCGTCGGCGGGCGTCGCCGGGCTCGTCGCCGGTATCGCCGCGCGGCCGGTGCTCGGCAATCTGATTGCGGGCTTGCAGATCGCGCTGTCGCAGCCGATTCGCCTCGACGATGTCGTCGTGATTCAGGGCGAATGGGGACGCGTCGAGGAAATCACGGGCACGTACGTGTCGATCCGCATCTGGGATCAGCGGCGGCTTATCGTGCCGTTGCAGTGGTTTATCGAAAATCCGTTCACGAACTGGACGCGCAACAGTTCGCAGATCATCGGCACGGTGTTTCTGTATGTCGATTACCGGATGCCGCTCGCGCCGCTGCGCGAGGAGCTGGAGCGCATCCTCGAGCACGCGCCGGAATGGGATGGCCGTGTGCAGGTGCTGCAGGTCACCGACGCCACCGATCGCGCGATGCAACTGCGCGTGCTCGTCAGTTCGTTCGACTCGGCGCTGAATTGGGATTTGCGCTGCCGCGTCCGCGAAGGGCTCGTGAACTTCGTGCAGGCGACTTATCCGCACTATCTGCCGCGCGCGCGGGCGGATCTGTCGACCGACAAGGAAAGTCACGTCGATTTCGCGCCGCCGCTCGAAAGGGCGGGCACGGCACACGCGGCAAGCACGGCGAATACGGCCGCCGATCCGGTCGCGAGCCGCGGCGAGCCGACCGGGCCGGATCCGAAGGCGCACGCGGCGGCGTCCACCGCGCCGGCGCCGGCAGAAAAGACCTGACGGAAACCCGCGCGGCGTTTCCGGGTCGAAAATTTCGGGTTGATGCTGAGAAAGTCACGTTAAGTCACGTTGATCACGTTCGAAGAGGAAAAGGAAAGTCTATGAGCCGTCTCGTCGTCGTATCCAACCGGGTCGCCACGCCGACCGAAACCAAGGGCTCCGCGGGCGGGCTCGCCGTCGGCGTCTTCGGCGCGCTGAAGGACAGCGGCGGCGTCTGGTTCGGCTGGAGCGGCGACGTCGTGAGCGAAACCGTCGCGAATCAGGGACCGAAACTCGAACAGGACGGCGCGGTGACCTTTGCGACCGTCGGCCTGCCGAAAAAGGACTACGACCAGTACTACCGCGGTTTCTCGAACGCGATGCTGTGGCCGGTTTTCCACTATCGCAACGATCTCGCCGTCTACGACCGGGACGAGTACGCGGGCTACCGGCGCGTGAACGCGTGGCTCGCGCACAAGCTCATCAAGCTGCTCGAACCCGGCGACATCATCTGGGTCCACGACTATCACATGATCCCGTTCGCCGAGGCGCTGCGCTCGGCGGGCATCACGAATCGCATCGGCTTCTTTTTGCACATTCCGTTTCCGTCGCCGCAGATCCTGTTGAACATTCCGCCGCACGAGGAACTGGTGAAGTCGCTGTGCTGCTATGACGTCGTCGGGTTTCAGACGGAAAGCGATCGCGTCGCGTTTCACGACTACATCGTCCGGCACGCGCACGGCACCGCGACCCCCGACGGCCACGTCGAGGCTTTCGGACGCAAGCTGCGGACGAACGTTTATCGCATCGGCGTGTTTCCCGATGAAATCGCCGAGCAGGCCGAACGCGGCGAGGCGCGTCAGGACGTGATGGACCTGAAGCAGAGCCTCGAAGGCCGTAAGCTCATCATGAGCGTGGATCGGCTCGATTACTCGAAAGGACTGGTCGAGCGCTTCCGCGCGTTCGAGCATTTTCTGGAAAAGTCGCCCGAGTGGCGTGGCAATGTCACGCTCGTGCAGATCGCGCCGCCGACGCGCTCGGACGTCGAAACCTATCAGCAGATTCGCCAGAACCTGGAGTACGAAGCGGGGCGCATCAACGGACGTTACTCCGGGCTCGATTACACGCCGATCCGCTATCTCAATCAGCGATACGACCGCTGGAAGCTGATGTCGCTGTTTCGCGAATCGCAGATCGGGCTCGTCACGCCGCTGCGCGACGGCATGAATCTCGTCGCGAAGGAATACGTCGCGGCGCAGAACCCCGACGATCCCGGCGTGCTCGTGCTTTCCCAGTTCGCCGGCGCGGCCGATGAAATGACCGGCGCGGTGATGGTCAATCCGCATGATATCGTCGGCACGAGCGAAGCGATCGGCCGCGCGCTGGCGATGCCGCTCGCCGAGCGCAAGCAGCGCTACGAGACCAACATGGCGGCGCTGCGCAAGCACGATCTGGGCGTGTGGCGCGACAACTTCCTCGCCGATCTGCGCGGCGACGCCGAACGGTAACCGTCGCCGGAAACGAATGTTTCCGTGCTGTAACAGAGCGATGAAAGTGCAAGAGACGTCCGGAACGGGCGCATCCGCACTCGATAATGGGCTTCATCGCAGCGGATGGCGGAACGATTCGTAAGGGCAAACCTCGTTGTCCGGCCTTACGATCCGCTGTCATACTCGATGCGCGCCGCGGCTGGCAAGCGATCAGCCGCACGTCGATATCCGCATGGAGACGAGAACGATGAGAATTGCCCAGATTGCTCCGCTGACCGAATCGGTGCCGCCGAAGCTCTATGGCGGGACCGAGCGTGTGGTGTCGTACCTGACCGAGGCGCTCGTCGAGCTCGGTCACGAGGTGACGCTCTTCGCCACCGGCGATTCGCAGACCAGCGCCAACCTGGAACCCGTGTGGCCGCGCGCGTTGCGGCTCGACCCGGCGATCCGCGACCGCATCGCGCCGCACATGCTGCTGATGGAACTCGTGCGCCGCCGCGCCGAAGAGTTCGATGTCCTGCACTTTCACATGGACTATTACTCGTTCTCGCTGTTCAAGCGCCAGGACACGCCGTTCGTGACGACAATGCACGGCCGGCTCGATCTGCCCGAGCAGCAGCCCGTATTCGATACGTTCAACACCGCGCCCGTAATCTCCATTTCCGACGCGCAGCGGCATCCGCTGCCGCAGGCGAAATGGGTCAGCACCGTTTATCACGGCTTGCCGGAGAAGCTCTACGTGCCGCAGCCGGTGGAGCAGAAGTATCTGGCGTTCCTCGGACGCATTTCGCCGGAAAAGCGCGTCGATACGGCCATTCGCATCGCGGGCCGATGCGGCTTGCCGATCAAGATTGCCGCCAAGGTCGATTTCGCCGACCACGAGTATTTCGAGCGCGAGATTGCGCCGCTGCTGGAGCTGCCGTATGTCGAGTACGTCGGCGAGATCAACGACAGTCAGAAAGCCGAATTCCTGTCGGGCGCGCACGCGCTCGTGTTTCCGATCGACTGGCCCGAGCCGTTCGGCCTCGTGATGATCGAGGCGATGGCGTGCGGCACGCCGGTCATCGCGTTCAATCGCGGCTCGGTGCCGGAAGTGGTGGACGAGGGCGTGTCTGGCTTCATCGTCGAGGATGAAATCGGTGCGGTGGCCGCGGTGAATCGTCTGCATACGCTGTCGCGCGAGCGCGTGCGCAATCGCTTCGAGGAGCGCTTCACGTCGCATCGCATGGCTCGGCAATATCTCGAGGCGTATCAGTCGGTCGTGCGCGCGCAGAAGCGTGCGCGCTTCAAAGTGATCGATCGCGCGACGACGACCTGACGCGCGACCCGACACGACGCGGGAAAAAACAAAAAACCGCCGTGTGGCGCGACCCGGAAGGTCGCACCACACGGCGGTTTTGCATTCGCCGCGAGGTAAAGCGCGACGCGCTCAGTACTTGATGCGCGACACCTTCGTGCCTTGCAGCGACACGTCGGCCATCAGGCCGGCGTTGGTCAGGACGATGGCCTCGACCGGTTTCGTGGCGGTGGTCGTGTCGATCACGCCGTTCGCGCCCATCTTCACCAACGCCACCGATGCATCCGCGCCCGCCGACCAGCCGTCGGAGTTGCGGAATTTGTCGAGCGCATCCTGCGTCATGAACAGGAAGATCAGCGCCTTCGACTGCGCGCCTGCCTGCAGGCCGAACGAGCCGGACGTCGTGCTGTAGTACCCGACGCTGCTGCCGCCCACACGCAGCGCACCCTTGCCGTATTGTGCGCCGACGATGAAGCCGGCCTGAAGCACCGACGGGAACACCAGCACGCCGCGCGCTTTCGCGACCAGCTCGCGCGAGCCGCCGACGGTGGCATAGAGACGCTGGATCGTGCTGTCGACATCTGCGTCGATGGCGCGGCGGTCATCGGCGGCGCCCGCGGCCGCTTCGCTGCCGGCGTTCCGGTTTGCCGTGCAGCCGGCAAGCGCGAGGCCACCCATTGCCAGCACGGCCGTCGACTTGAGCATGAAGTTTCGTCTTTGCATCATTGTTCTCCATCGTGGAATTTAGGAAACCCCATAAGAGCGGGAGGGTGAGGCACGCCAAGTTATAGCACAGCAAGGTGAAACCGCGAGCCTCGGCCCATGCGCCGAAAGCCTTGTCAGGCTTGGGTCTTCAGGCTCCGCAACATTCGGGCGAACAAGCCGGACCTAGCTTACTCCGAATCCGTCCCCATAAGCGTCAGGCGCGTCGTTAAATTACACAAATCTTTCGAAGCACACATCGTCTGATACAAGGTTAGACGAAGCTTTGACCAAACCGAAATGGAAACGGCGTTTTCGCCCGAAGTGCGGCCCAAGGCGAGCAGAATTTTCGTGACGCTGCCTTTAGGTCGTACGAGAAAACCGCTGAAGGAAGTAGCAACGACCGTACCCGAGGCTTGGTCACGGATGGGTCGTCGTTTTTACTTCGGCGGAGGGCGGCGCGGGCGTGTGTTGCGGACGGCGCAGCGCGCGCCGGATGCCGCCGATCAGCACGCCGAGCACGAGCAGGAACGCTGCGGGCACGATCCAGTAGCCGACGAACGCATGCCAGAGATAATCGGCGAGCGTCGCCTTGCGATGCGCGTATTCGTTGAGCGCTTCCTGATGCTTCACCTCGGTGGCGGCGATGGCATCTTCGGGACAACCGGCTGCGCGCGCTTCTTCGGACGTGCCGTGGCAGCGCGCCGCGGCGCCGGCCGCGCGTTGGGCATCGGTCAACTCCCAGCTGGCAAGCGACTTCTGGAGATCGACGTTGTTGTACGCCATCTCCTCGCGCACTTCGTTCACCGCGACGATCAGCACCGGCACGAACCAGAACGTGATCGCCACGAGCCACCGCCTGAACCAGCGGTTCTTGTGTCTCCATGCCATCCGATGCCTCCATGCGCGGCTTTTCGCCTCGCTCGAAACGGCGGCGGCCGATGGCGTCTTTCTTGTATTTCGTAAGGGGCCGCCTTCGCGCCATCTTATGAGAAAAAGACGACGGTGCGAATCACTAGCTTGGGTGCAGTGCAATATCGGCCGGTAGGGAGCGTAAATACGCAAGGGGCGCCGCGCGCGAACGGCGCGGCGTGCAGAACGCGAACGCAGGCGAGATCAGCCCTTGTTGCTGAGGCAGCTTTTCATGAAACTCTTGCGGTCGTCGCCTTTCTTGTCGCCTGCCTGGCTGTTGCACGCCGTCATCTTCTGCTGCTGCGTCATCGGCGCGGATGCGGCAGCCGGCGCGGCGGACAGACAGCTCTTCATGAAGGCCTTGCGGTCGTCGCCTTTCTTGTCGCCCGCCTGCTTGTTGCAATCGGTCATCTTGCTTTGCTGACTGTTGGCGGCGAAGGCGACGTTCGCGCCGAGCGTCAGGCTCAGCACGGCGATGAGGGCGGTGGCTCGAATGGTCATGTGACGCTCCCTGATTTGAGTGACGGTTGTTGTTCGACGGCGCGTGTCTGCATCGGCATGTCGCCCGCGCATTATGGCAAACACAATATGAACGGTGTGCGGGATAGGGTGAAATCGGGAGTCGCGGGAACGAGGCTTGCAAACGCCTTTCGTCGCCGGCGATCCGCACGACCGATGCAGCCGACGTATGATCGTGCGATGCATGTCAATGCGAAAGGAGATCGTCCATGTCCACGCCGCTGTCGGATCATTACAAAGGCTTCGAGATCAAGGTTCAGGCATTGAGGCGCGCGAAGGATCGCGACGAGCCGGACGACAGCCCGCGACACTTCGACATAGTCGTGACGATCGCGAAGAGCGCGCACGGCCAAAGCGGCCGCTCGGTGATGTTCGGCGTGCCCGATCAGGAACCGTTCGACAGTCCGATCGACGCGACGCGCGCGGGCATCGACTACGCGCGCGACATCATCGACAACAAGGTCGAAGGGCAGTCGGTCGAAGATCTCTGAGTCTTGTCCGCAGGCAACTAAAAACGCCGTCGAGCACCCGTTCGACGGCGTTGTCGTATGTGCTGCACTACACGTTAGCCCGATTGACCTCCGGCGCCTGTCCAACGAGAATCGACGGCGAGCAAACGTTCAAACGTGCGCGAAAGGGCGTCGAAGGCATTGGCGCGCGAGCGTCCGGCGCGTTTCGATTGGCGTTGCTCGCGTTCGCTGCATCTCGCAAGACCAACAAACCAGAATAAGCATTGGAGATCCGCATGAACCGAATCATCCGCCGACGCGTCCTCACGGCTGCCGTCGCGCTCGCCGCCTGCACCGCATTGCCGTTCGCGTCGTCATCGGCGTTCGCGCAGCCGGCGGGCAAGCCCAAGGTGGCGCTCGTCATGAAATCGCTCGCCAACGAGTTCTTCCTGACGATGGAAACCGGCGCGAAAGACTATCAGGCGCACAACGCCGGCCAGTTCGACCTGATCACCAACGGCATCAAGGACGAGACCGACACGGCGGCGCAAATCCGCATCGTCGAACAGATGATCGTCTCGAAGGTCGATGCGCTTGTGATCGCGCCGGCTGATTCGAAGGCGCTCGTGCCGGTCATCAAGAAGGCGGCGGACGCGGGGATCATCGTCGTGAACATCGACAACCGGCTCGATCCGGACGTGCTCAAGTCGAAGGATCTGAACGTGCCGTTCGTCGGACCGGACAACAAGAAGGGCGCGCGTAAGGTCGGCGACTATCTCGCGCCGAAACTGAAGAAGGGCGATGAAGTCGCGATCATCGAAGGCGTGACGACCACGACGAATTCGCAGGCGCGCAGCGCGGGCTTCAAGGAAGCGATGGACGCCGCCGGCATGAAGGTGGTCGCGCTGCAGTCGGGCGAATGGGAAATCGACAAGGGCAACGCGGTCGCGTCGCAGATCCTGAACGCCAATCCGAACGTGAAGGCGCTCCTGTGCGACAACGACAACATGGCGATCGGCGCCGTGTCGGCGATTCGCGCGGCGGGCAAGGCGGGCAAGGTGCAGGTCGTCGGTTTCGACAACATCGGCGCGATCAAGCCGATGCTCAAGGACGGCCGCGTGCTCGCCACGGCCGACCAGTACGCGGCAAAGCAGGCGGTGTTCGGCATCGACGTGGCGTTGAAGGCGATTGCCGGCCACAAGAAGCAGTCGGAGCTTTCGCAGGTCGTGGAAACGCCGGTCGATCTCGTGACGAAGTGAGCCGGCGCGAAGCCTCAAGTTCGCGGCGGGCGTGCCGATAACACACTGACGAGCGCGAAAGGCAGACGGCGCGGGCACGCTCCGCGGCCTTTCGCGCGGGCTTCGCCCAGCCGTGCTGGATCATTCCGAGGATGCACAACCGAGCCTTGAAGCGCCCCATGACCGGACCGAACGATGCGAACGTGCTGACGGTGACGGGCATCGGCAAGACCTATGTCGAGCCGGTGCTGACGGACGTATCGCTCGATCTCGTCGCGGGCGAGGTGCTCGCGCTGACCGGCGAGAACGGCGCGGGCAAGAGCACGCTGTCGAAGATCATCGGCGGGCTGACCGATCCGTCGACCGGCGCGATGACGCTCGCGGGCCAGCCCTACGCGCCGAAGAGCCGCTCGGAGGCCGAATCGCTCGGCGTGCGCATGGTGATGCAGGAGCTGAACCTGCTGCCGACGTTATCGGTGGCGGAGAATCTCTTTCTGAACCGCTTGCCGTGCAAGGGCTTCGGCTGGATCGACCGCAAGCGCCTCGCAGAAGACGCGCGTCACGCGATGGCGCAAGTCGGGCTCGACGCGATCGATCCGGATACGCTCGTCGGCGGTCTCGGCATCGGGCATCAGCAGATGGTGGAAATCGCGCGCAATCTGATCGGCGATTGCCGCGTGCTGATTCTCGACGAGCCGACCGCGATGCTCACCGCGCGGGAAGTCGATCTGCTGTTCGAGCAGGTCGAAAGGCTGAAGGCGCGCGGCGTCGCGCTCGTGTACATCTCGCACCGGCTGGAGGAATTGCGGCGCATCGCCGAGCGCGCGGCAGTGCTGCGCGACGGACGCCTCGTGCATATCGGTCCGATGGACGCGCTCACGAGCGACCGGCTCGTCACGCTGATGGTCGGACGCGAGATCGGCGAGCGCATCGATCTGGGCGAACGGCGGATCGGCGATGTCGCGCTGAAAGTGGAAGGCATGACGCGGCTGCCGGCCGTGCGCGACGTGTCGTTCGAGGTGCGCGCGGGCGAGATTTTCGGCGTGAGCGGGCTGATCGGCGCGGGCCGCACCGAGCTGATGCGGCTCATCTACGGCGCGGATCGCGCGGACGCGGGCACGGTGTCCGTCGCGCGCAAAGGGCAGGCGCTGCGGCGCGTGACGGTGCAATCGCCGTCGGATGCGGTCGAAGAAGGCATCGCGCTCATCACGGAGGATCGCAAGGGCGAGGGCCTGCTGCTCAGCCTGCCGATCGCCGCGAACGTTTCACTGGGCAACGTCGGCGCGGTGGCGCGGCACGGCGTGGTCGACGCGCGCCGGGAAGCGGCGCTCGCGCAACGGCAGACCGACGCGATGCGGATTCGCACGTCGGGGCCGGCGCAGGCCGTGTCGGAACTGTCGGGCGGCAACCAGCAGAAGGTCGTGATCGGCCGGTGGCTCGCGCGCGACTGCTCGGTGCTGCTGTTCGACGAGCCGACGCGCGGCATCGACGTCGGCGCGAAGTTCGACATCTACGGGCTGATGGGCGCGCTCGCTCGCGAAGGACGCGCGCTCGTCGTCGTGTCGAGCGACCTGCGCGAGCTGATGCTGATCTGCGACCGTATCGGCGTGATGTCGGCGGGGCGCATGACGGGCGTGTTCGAGCGCGCGAACTGGACGCAGGACGCGCTGCTCGCGGCGGCGTTCTCGGGTTACGCGAAGCGCGAGGCGATCCTGCACGAGCCCATCGCCCCGGACGCGAAAGCGCCCGAAGACAACGTGGAGCATTGAATGAGCGAAGCGAATCTGCCCGCCGATGCGCCGAAGAGCACGAAAGGCGTCGGCACGCGTCTGGGCATTTCGAATTACCTGGGTCTCGCGGGCGCGCTCGCCGCGATGATCGCGCTGTTTTCGGTGCTGAGCACGCACTTTCTGACGTACGACACGTTCAGCACGATCGCGAACCAGATTCCGGATCTCGTCGTGATGTCGGTCGGCATGACGTTCGTGCTCATCATCGCGAGCATCGATCTGTCGGTCGGCTCGGTGCTGGCGCTGGGCGCGTCGGTGGTGAGCGTGGCCGCGCTGAAGTGGCACTGGCCGGCGTTTCCGGCGGCGCTGATCGGGCTCGCGGCCGCCGCGCTGACGGGCGCCGTGACCGGCCTCGTGACGGTAGCGTGGCGGATTCCGTCGTTCATCGTCTCGCTCGGGGTGCTGGAAGGCGCGCGCGGGCTTGCGTATCAGATGACGAATTCGCGCACGGCGTACATCGGCGATGCGTTCGATTTTCTGTCGAATCCGATCGCGTTCGGCATCTCGCCCGCGTTCCTGATCGCGGTCGCGGTGATGATAATTGCCCATCTGGTCTTGACCCGGACGGTTTTCGGCCGATATCTCGTAGGGATCGGCACGAACGAGGAAGCCGTGCGTCTCGCGGGCGTGAATCCGCGGCCGTACAAGGTGATCGTTTTCGCGCTGATGGGCGCCTTGTCCGGACTCGCGGCGCTCTTTCAGATCTCGCGGCTCGAAGCCGCCGATCCGAACGCCGGCGCGGGGTTGGAACTGCAGGTGATCGCGGCGGTCGTGATCGGCGGAACGAGCCTGATGGGCGGGCGCGGCTCGGTCATCAGCACGTTTTTCGGCGTGTTGATCATCTCCGTGCTGGCGGCGGGACTGGCGCAGATCGGCGCGAACGAGCCGACCAAGCGCATCATTACCGGCGCGGTGATCGTGGTGGCGGTGGTGCTGGATACATACCGCAGCAGGAGAAAGCGGATTTGATCGAAGGGCGGCGCAGGCGGGCGCTCCGAACGGGGTGGAGCAACGGCCGGCGACGAGAGAAGGCAGCGGGCGGCAGCGGCGAACGGGGATTCATCGCCGCCGCACACAATGAAGCAGGCAGGGCGCGGGGAAAGCAGAGCGGCGCATGAAAAGTGGTCGCGCCGGACGCCTTACGACCAATAAGAGCAGTTGGACCAAAGCATAGCGAAGGACGATGTATGGCGACGATCAAAGACGTGGCAGCCATTGCCGGGGTGTCGTTTACGACGGTATCCCACGTAGTGAACAATTCGCGGCCGGTTTCGGCCGACGTGCGGGCGAAAGTCGAGCGGGCGATCCGTGAGCTCGACTACGTGCCGTCGGCGGTCGCGCGCTCGCTGAAGGCGCGCTCGACGGCGACCATCGGCCTGCTCGTGCCGAACGCGACGAATCCGTATTTCGCCGAGCTCGCGCGCGGCGTCGAGGACGGCTGCGCGAAGAACGGCTATTGCGTGTTCTTCTGCAACTCCGACGACGATCCCGCGAAGCAGCGCAACTATCTGCGCGTGCTGCAGGAAAAGCGCATCGACGGGCTCGTGATTGCATCGGCGGGCGAGGACTCGGTGCTCGCGCAATGCCTCGCGGGCGCGCGCGAGCCGCTCGTGATCGTCGACCGCAATATCGAGGGGCTGCAATCGGACCTCGTGCAGATCGACCACGAAAAGGGCGCGTATCTCGCGACGCGGCATCTGCTGCAGCTCGGGCATTCGAAGATCGGCTGCATCACAGGCCCCGTCGCGACCGCCGTTTCCGCGATGCGCCTGCACGGCTTCATCCGCGCGATGGCCGAGCGCGGCATGGAAATCGCGCCGAACGCGATCCAGCAGAGCGACTTTTCCGCGACGGGCGGTTACGCGGCGGCCTCGCTCCTGCTCGACAACATGAAGCCGACGGCGATCTTCGCGTGCAACGACATGATGGGCATCGGCGCGCTGCGTGCGGCGGCGGAGCGTCACATCAACGTGCCGACGGACTGCTCGATCATCGGTTTCGACGATGTCGAGCTGTCGCGCTACACCTATCCGGCCTTGTCGACGGTGGGGCAATCGGTGCGCGCGCTCGGCGAAATGGCCGCGCAGACGCTGATCGAGCGCATCACCGGCAAGCTGACGGGCACGACGCGCCGCCGCGTGGTGCCGCCGCGCCTCGTGCGCCGCGAATCGACCGCGGTGGTGCCCGAGTCGCGCGGCGCGAAGGCGTAACGACCGCGGTGCAGTAAAGGAACCAAAGGAAACGAGATGGGCGACAGTGCCAAAACCGGCCGCGTGACCGTGGTCGGCAGCCTCAACATGGATCTCGTCGCGCGCGCGCCGCGCCTGCCGCGACCGGGGGAAACGCTCGCCGGACACGCGTTCGCGCAGATGCCGGGCGGCAAGGGCAGCAATCAGGCGGTCGCCGCGGCGCGCCTGGGCGCGCATGTCGCGATGATCGGCTGCGTCGGCGACGATACGAACGGCGCCACGCTCAGAGGCAGCCTCGAAGCGGAAGGCATCGACTGCACGGCGCTCGCGACCAGCGCCAGCGCGCCGACGGGCGTCGCGCTCATCGTCGTCGACGATGCGAGCCAGAACGCGATCGTCATCGTCGCGGGCAGCAACGCCGAAGTCACGCCCGCGCGCATCGAAGCGCAGGAGGCGCTCATCGCGCGCGCCGACGTCATCGTGTGCCAGCTCGAAACGCCGCCGGACGCCGTGCGCGCCGCGCTCGCCACCGGCCGTCGCCTGAAGCGCACGACGATCCTGAATCCCGCGCCCGCGGCGCGCAAGTTGCCGCCGGACTGGTTCCCGCTGATCGACTATCTGATTCCGAACGAACTCGAAGCCGCGACGCTCTCCGGGGTCGCCATCGAAACGCCCGACGACGCGCGCCGCGCCGCGCAGGCGCTCAAGGCGAAAGGCGCGCGCAACGTCATCGTGACGCTCGGCGCGCAAGGGGTGCTGGCTTTGCTCGACGGCGCGGACGACGAAGGCGTTCATCTGCCGTCGCCGCGCGTCGAAGCGGTCGATACGACCGCCGCCGGCGACACGTTCATCGGCGGCTTCTCGGCGGAACTCGCACGCGGCGCGGCGGCAATAGACGCAATCGCGTTCGGCCAGCGCGCGGCGGCAATCGCGGTGACGCGCGAGGGCGCGCAACCATCGATTCCGCACCGCAGCGAAATTTCAGCATAACTTTTCAATATTCATTGAAAACACGGCGCGTCTGACGCGCCGTTTTCTTTTCATACGAAACAAATTCCTCAAGTGCCGACACATTCGCGCCGTTTACATCGATAGCGGTCGCGCGATGTCCCGCGCGCACGCTGCCACGCAACGACGACTCCGCTCGCGAGCGACATCAGGGAAAAAATTCAATGAAAACAGCTTTGACGATCAAGGCGCGCCTCGGCATCTCGATGGCGTTTCTGGGGGCACTGCTCATCGCGATCGGCGCGTTGGGGCTCACCGGCATGAGCCATTCGAATCGCGCGTTTCAAGACACCTATTCGGTGCAGATGCCCGCGGCGATCGCCGTCGGCAACGCGGAAATGTATGCGGCGCGCGAGCGTCTCGTGTTCGATCGCGCGGCGCTGCTCGCCGGCACGCCGGAGGTGGCGGCCACGGTCGAGCGCGCGCGCATGATGCGCGAACGCGCGGACGGCTACTGGAAGCAATACCTGGCGCTGCCGCAAGCGCCGGAAGAAAAGCGCCTCGCCGACGCCGCTCAGGACCGGCGCCTCGCGCTGCAGGGCATCGTCGACAAGGGCGTCGCGGCGGTCTTGGCGAACGATCACGACGCCATCATCGCGAACGCCAAGGCGATGCAGGCGACGTACAACGAGCTCGCCAACGCCAACGACGCGCTGCGCAAGCATCTGACCGAAGCATCCGCGAGAAGCTATGAGGAGACGCAGGACCGCTTCGGATGGTTCCGCGCGCTGAGCTTCGGCGCGATCGCGCTCGGCATCGCCGCGGCCGCGTTCGCGTGGCTGTCGCTCAGGCGCGCCATCGCGCGGCCGCTCGAAGCGGCGCTCGGTCATTTCGAATCGATCGCCGCGGGCGATCTGCGCCGCGAGGTCGCCATCACGTCGCGCGACGAAATGGGCCAGTTGCTCGAAGGTCTCGCCAAGATGCGCACGAGCCTGCTGACGACCGTCCGCACGGTGCGCTCGGGCAGCGAATCGATCGCGTCGGCGACGCAGCAGATCGCCGCGGGCAATACCGATCTGTCGTCGCGCACGGAAGAACAGGCATCGGCGCTGCAGGAAACCGCGTCGAGCATGGAAGAGCTGACCGGCACCGTCCGCCAGAACGCCGACAACGCGCGGCAGGCGAGCGCACTCGCGGCGAACGCGTCGGAAATCGCCGGCAAGGGCAGCGCGGTCGTCACGCAGGTCGTCGACACGATGCGCGAGATCAACGGCAGTTCGTCGAAGATCGCGGACATCATCACGATCATCGAGGGCATTGCGTTCCAGACCAACATTCTGGCGCTCAACGCGGCCGTCGAAGCGGCGCGCGCGGGCGAAGAAGGGCGCGGCTTCGCGGTCGTCGCGGGCGAAGTGCGCAGTCTGGCGCAACGCTCGTCGGCGGCGGCGAAGGAAATCAAGGAACTCATCGACACGTCCGTCGCGCGCGTGCAGACGGGCACGACGCTCGTCGACGAAGCCGGCCGCACGATGAGCGAGATCATCGGCGCGGTGCAGCGCGTGACCGACATCATGGGCGAGATCGCGGCGGCGTCGGAGGAACAGTCGAGCGGCATCGAGCAGGTGTCGCGCGCCGTCACGCAGATGGACGAAGTCACGCAGCAGAACGCGGCGCTCGTCGAGGAAGCGGCGGCCGCCGCGCAGTCGCTCGAAGATCAGGCCGGGCGGCTGCGGCAGGCGGTGGCGGTGTTCCAGGTCGCGGACGGCGCGGCGCTTGCTGCTGTTCCGGCAGCATCCACGATGGCGGCGAAAATTGCACCGCGCGCAACGATGCCTGCGCGCGTTGCCTTGAAGCCGGCGAAGCGCGCACCGGCCGCGCCGTCGCCCGCGCCGAAGGCGTCCGCCACGACGGAGGCAAGCGGCGACTGGGAGACGTTCTGAGCGCGACAGACGGCGCTTAAGGCCCGAATGCGCGCGAGTGCACACGCGCGCGACCAACGTCGATCCGGTAACCCGTACACTGGTGGGTGCCTCACCGCTCACACGAGGATATCGACATGACCGGATCGACACTCGCCGCGAAGCTCGCGGACGCCCGCCGCCGGCATCAGCTGATCGACACGCTGGCGCCGGCCGACATACCTGCGGATGCGCCCACCGCCTACGCGATCCAGCACGAGATGCTGAGGGAGGCGGATGCGCGCATCGGCGCCTGGAAGATCGGCGCGCGCGCCCCCGACGCGCTCGCCACGGGCGCGCCCATCGACGCCGCGCTCGTCCATGTTTCGCCCGCGCGCCTACCTTTTCAATCGTTTTTCCGCGTGCTCGTGGAACTCGAAGTCGCGTTCCGCTTTTCCTATGCGCTGCCCGCGCGACCCGACCCTTACACACGCGAGGAAGTGTTCGACGCGATCGGCGGCATCGCGGTCGCGCTCGAAGTCGTCGACAGCCGTTTCGCTCAATGGCCCAATCTCGATCCGCTGGCCCAGCTCGCGGATTCGCAGAACAACGGCGCGCTCGTCGTATCGGGCATGGAACCTTACGACGTCGTCGCGCCGGGCTTCGACTTTCTGACGCCGCGACTGGAATTCACCCTCGACGGCGTGTCGATCGCACCGGCCGCGCTCGGCAATCCCGCGGGCGATCCGCGCGAATTGCTGCCGTGGCTCGTCAACCATTGTTCTCGCATGGGTTTGACGGTCGAGCCGTTCTGGACCATTACAACAGGTTCCTATACGGGCGCGTATCGCGTCGATGGACCGGGCATGCTGCATGGTGCGATCGATCGCATCGGCGAACTGGAATTGGTGCTCGCATGATGTTCGGATGCGCCGCACCGGGAACGATTATTGATGATGTCGCACGCGCATCGTCTTTATCGGATGCGTGCATCTCTTGAGCGCTTGTCCACGTAACCAAGGATGTGAGGCGCACGTCGCATTGGCGGACGGAAGCAGTAGATAAGTAGCGAAGAGCGCGGGGAAGCGAACAGGCAGGGACCATGTCGCGCAAGAGGATAGCGACATTGGGATGAACATTGTAGGTGAACGAAAATAGCGCACCAAGCTAGGAATTCTTCGAAGCAAATGAACAACGCAAGTGCGTGAAAAAAAATTCGAAAGGGTTTAGGATGATTTCAAGCGATGTCGTTTCGATTACGCGCGTTGCGCACGGCATAGCTTTCTGACTTCGGCGAGGAGGTAGCATGGATATCTACAGCAGTTTCGCGACGCGCTTCGAAAAAACTCGCGAGGAGGAATTCTCGCTCGAAGAGTATCTCGCGCTCTGCAAAGAAGATCCTGCCACATATGCAACAGCGGGCGAACGCATGTTGACGGCCATCGGGGAACCGGAGATGGTCGACACTCGGCTCGACCCGCGTTTATCGCGTGTGTTTGCAAACAAGGTCATCAAGGTGTATCCGGCATTCCGCGAGTTCTACGGAATGGAGGAAGTGATCGAGAACGTCGTGTCCTACTTCCGGCACGCGGCGCAGGGTCTCGAAGAGAAGAAGCAGATCCTTTATCTGCTGGGTCCGGTGGGCGGCGGCAAGTCGTCGATCGCCGAACGACTCAAGCAGCTCATGGAGCGGGTGCCGTTCTATTCGCTGAAGGGCTCGCCCGTCAACGAATCGCCACTCGGCCTTTTCGATTACGACGAAGACGGTCCGGTGCTCGAAGAGCAATACGGCATTCCGCGCCGCTATCTCAAGAGCATTCTCTCGCCGTGGGCGGTGAAGCGCCTGCACGAGTACAACGGCGACATCCGCAAGTTCCGCGTCGTGCGCCGCTATCCGTCGATTCTTCGTCAGATCGGCATTGCGAAGACCGAGCCTGGTGATGAGAACAATCAGGACATCTCGTCGCTCGTCGGCAAGGTGGACATCCGCAAGCTCGAAACGTATTCGCAGGACGACGCCGATGCCTACAGCTATTCCGGCGGCCTGTGCCTCGCCAATCAGGGCTTGCTGGAATTCGTCGAGATGTTCAAGGCGCCGATCAAGGTGCTGCACCCGCTGCTGACCGCGACCCAGGAAGGCAACTTCAAGGGCACGGAAGGCTTCGGCGCGATTCCGTTCGACGGCGTCATCCTCGCGCACTCGAACGAGTCTGAGTGGAAGGCGTTCCGCAACAACAAGAACAACGAAGCACTGCTCGATCGTATCTTCGTCGTGAAGGTGCCGTACTGCCTGCGCTACGGCGAAGAGATCAAGATCTACGAGAAGCTGCTGCGCAATTCGTCCCTCGCCGAGGCGGTCTGCGCACCGGGCACGCTCAAGATGATGGCGCAGATGGCCGTGCTCACGCGTCTGCACGAACCGGAGAACTCGAGCCTCTTCTCGAAGATGCAGGTCTACGACGGTGAGAACCTGAAGGACACGGACCCGAAAGCGAAGTCGTATCAGGAGTATCGCGATTACGCGGGTGTCGATGAAGGCATGACGGGTGTGTCCACGCGTTTCGCGTTCAAGATCCTGTCGCGTGTCTTCAACTTCGATTCGAGCGAGGTCGCGGCGAATCCGGTGCATCTCATGTACGTGCTCGAACAGCAGATCGAGCGCGAGCAGTTCCCGCCGGAAACGGAGCAGAAGTATCTGTCGTTCATCAAGGACGTGCTCGCTTCGCGCTATGCCGAGTTCATCGGCAAGGAGATTCAGACCGCTTATCTGGAGTCGTATTCGGAGTATGGACAAAACATCTTCGACCGCTATGTGACGTATGCGGACTTCTGGATTCAGGATCAGGAGTTCCGCGATCACGACACCGGCGAGAGTTTCGACCGCGCGGCATTGAACGCCGAGCTGGAGAAGATCGAGAAGCCCGCGGGCATCAGCAACCCGAAGGACTTCCGCAACGAGATCGTGAACTTCGTGTTGCGCGCTCGTGCGGCCAATGGCGGCAAGAACCCCGCGTGGATCAGCTATGAGAAGCTGCGTGTGGTGATCGAGAAGAAGATGTTCTCCAACACCGAAGAACTTCTGCCGGTGATTTCGTTCAACGCGAAAGGATCGGCCGAAGAGCAACGCAAGCACGAAGACTTCGTCAATCGCATGGTCGCCAAGGGTTATACGCCGAAGCAGGTCCGGCTCCTGTGCGACTGGTATCTGCGCGTGCGCAAGTCGTCGTGATGTAAGCAAGGCAAGACGGGAGCCGGCGCTCGAAGCGCCTGGCTCCGGTCCCGCGCAAAGCGATAGTCAGGAAGTCCCGGCGGCCCGGGCGCGTGGATTGCAACCGGACCGCACAGTGGACAGTTTGCGAGACGAAAGACGCTGCGATCAGTCGAAGCTCCGCGCAGCGCCTCACAACCTCGCCAATAACGCGGGAGACTGGATGTGCTGCACCAAATCATCGACCGCAGGTTAGCCGGCAAGAACAAGAGCATCGCCAATCGCGAGCGCTTCCTGCGACGCGTCAAGAGTTACATTCGCCGCGCCGTTTCCGACGCGGTGCGCGATCGCAGCATCAAAGACATTCAAAGCACTCAGAGCATCACCATTCCCAAGAAGGACATCTCCGAGCCCTCTTTCCGTAACGGTCCGGGCGGGTAGCGCGAGTACGTTCATCCGCGCTATGCGGATTACATTCGCGGTGACAAGATTCCGCGCCCGCCGGGCGGCGCGGGCGGCGGCGGCAAGAGCGCGAGCAACGAAGGCGAAGGGCAGGACGACTTCGTTTTCGAGCTCTCGCGCGAAGAGTTCATGCAGTACTTCTTCGACGATCTCGAACTGCCGCGCCTCGTCAAGACGCAACTGCTCGCCGTGCCGACGTGGAAGAATGTGCGCGCGGGCTGGGCGGCGGAAGGCACGCCGAACAATATCGACGTGGTGAGATCGCTGCGCTCCGCGCTCGGACGGCGCATCGCGCTCGGCTGGCCGCTTGCATCGCAACTGCGTGAGATGGAGCGCCAGCTCGAACAGCTGAAGGAAGAGAACGGCGATCCGGAAGACATCGCCCGGCTCGAAGCGGATATTGTCATCATGCAGGGCCGGATCACGCGCATTCCGTTCATCGATCCGTTCGACCTGCGCTATATCAATCGCGTGAAGCAGCCGACGCCGTCGAGCAAGGCCGTGATGTTCTGCCTGATGGACGTCTCCGGTTCGATGGACGAGCAACGCAAGGATTTGTCCAAGCGCTTCTTCATCCTTTTGTATCTGTTCCTGCAGCGGAACTACGAGAAGATCGAAGTCGTGTTCATCCGGCACCATACGCGCGCGGAAGAAGTGGACGAAGACACGTTCTTCCATTCGACGGAAAGCGGCGGCACGGTTGTGTCGAGCGCGCTCGAACTCATGAAGAAGATCATGGACGAGCGTTATTCGCCGACTGAATGGAACATTTACGGCGCGCAGGCATCGGACGGCGACAACTGGACGGACGACTCGCCCAAGTGCCGCAAGCTGCTCGCGGAAGACATCCTGCCGAAGGTCCGGTATTTTGCCTATATTCAAGTTGCGCCGGAGGAGCAGAATCTCTGGTTGGAGTATGCTCAGCTTGCGATGGGCGCGCCTGAACTCGCCATGAAGAAGGTCGATTCGGCGGCGGACATCTATCCGGTGTTCCGCGAACTGTTCGAAAAGCAGCAGGCGGCCGCATGACGACGCGGCATTTGCACAACGAGACGCGTGGGTATCAGCTGGAAGGCACGGACGATCGTGTGGATTCCCAGCTCGAATCAGAGGCCAGGCAACGCAAGGCGTCCGCGAAAGCAGACGGCGCGCACGAGGAAGGCAGAATGAATGTATCGGAGAAGCGGCGACCGCTGCCGTGCCCGTCGGACTGGAGCGTCGAACTGATCGAGGAGTACGACGCCGAGATATCGCGCGTCGCGAACCGTTATGGTCTCGACACCTATCCGATCCAACTGGAAATCATCAGCTCCGAGCAGATGATGGATGCGTATGCGTCCGTCGGCATGCCGGTGAATTATCGCCACTGGTCGTTCGGCAAGCACTTTCTTGCGACCGAGAAAGGCTATCGGCGCGGGCAGATGGGCCTCGCGTATGAGATCGTTATCAACTCGAATCCCTGCATCGCGTATCTCATGGAAGAGAACACCATGACGATGCAGGCACTCGTGATTGCGCACGCCGCGTACGGGCATAACTCCTTTTTCAAGGGCAATTATCTTTTCCGCCTGTGGACGGACGCGCACGCGATCATCGATTACCTCGTCTATGCGAAGAATTACATCGCGGAGTGCGAGGAGCGTTACGGGCTGGATCGCGTCGAGGAACTGCTCGATTCGTGCCACGCGCTGATGAATTACGGCGTCGATCGCTACAAGCGGCCGCAGAAACTGTCGCTGGCGAAGGAAGCGGCGATGCGCCGCGAGCGCGAAGCGTATCTGCAATCGCAGGTCAACGAACTGTGGCGCACGCTGCCCAAGGGCAAGGAGCCGTCGCCCGAGGAAACCGAAAGCCGGTATCCGCCGGAGCCGCAGGAGAATTTGCTGTATTTCGCGGAGAAGAATGCGCCGTTGCTTGAGCCGTGGGAGCGGGAAGTGATCCGCATCGTGCGCAAGATCGGGCAATATTTTTATCCGCAGCGGCAGACGCAAGTCATGAACGAAGGCTGGGCCACGTTCTGGCATTACACATTGCTGAACACGCTTTATAACGAAGGCCGTCTCGAAGACAGCTTCATGATGGAGTTTCTGCATTCGCATTCGAATGTGGTGTATCAGCCGCCGGTGACGAAGCCGTATTACAGCGGCATCAATCCGTACGCGCTCGGCTTTTCGATGATGAGCGACATTCGCCGCATCTGCGAAAACCCGACGGACGAGGATCGCGAATGGTTCCCGGAACTCGCGGGAAGCGACTGGCTGGAATCGCTGCATTATGCGATGCGCAATTTCAAGGACGAGAGCTTTATCGCGCAGTATTTGTCGCCGCATCTGATCCGGGAAATGCGTCTGTTCTCGATTCTCGATGACGATATGCGCGATGCGCTGGAAGTGTCGGCCATTCATGACGATAGCGGATATCGTTACGTGCGTCAGGCGCTGTCGCGGCAATACGATATTCATCATCGGGAGCCGAACATTCAGGTTTATTCGGTGAACACGCGTGGGGATCGCAGCCTGACGCTGCGGCATTTCATGACGGATAACCGCCATCTCGCGAACGATAGCGACGAAGTGCTCAAGCACATGGCGCGCTTGTGGCAATTCGACGTTTATCTGGAAAGCGTCGATGAAAACGGAACGGTGAGGAAGCGGTTCGAATGCCGGTATACGGCGCCGAGTACGCGCTGACATCACCTCCGACAGTTATCTGAACAACGCGCGCCGTCTTGAAAGGACGGCGCGTTTTTTTTGCTCAGACGTCGCTTCGCATGGATCGCAGTCAGCCACGAATTAAGAGGATTCGTCTAAACAATCTGCGCTACATGACTGAGAATTGTCCGCAGGAGGATCGAACCATGGCGGACAATTCAGCACCCAGTTCTGATAAATGGCGCGACGGAATAAGTGCAGCGGTTGGGGACGATAGATGGAACAGTTGGGACAATGAAGTTCAACTGGCGGTCAGCGAATTCAATCATCACCTGATCGGAAACGCGGGATATCGACCGCTCGATTGGCGGATCATCAAGGCAATGACATGGGTCGAATCCGGCGCCAACAGTTCCGAATGGAAAAAGAAGCCGATGCAAATAGGTGTAGCAGGAGATCCGGGGCTGTCAGCGCTGCTCTCTGCCAAGGAAGCTGGAGACTTGATTCTGCCGCCAGCATGGAAGTCCCGCCTCACGGTCGCGTCGGTCAGAGCAGACCGCCTTCATAACATTCGGGCGGGAGTGGGTTATCTGCTCATGCGTTCGGCAAGATTCGAGTACCGAAGTGTGCTGGACGGCGATTCCAGAACGTTCGATGTAACCGTCAAGGCTGGCGATAGCCTCGAAAAGGTCGCAAAGGCGCAGGGGGAGTACGGTCGATGTGCTCAAAAGCCTGAATCCGGCAGCGAATATCCTGCGCTCGGGTCAAATCTTAAAGTGCCGAAAGGCATCGATCGGACAAGTCATCACTGGCTGGCGACCGATAAACTCAGCCATGATTGCGAATCGCTATAACGGCGGTGGGGACAGCGAGTACGCAAAAAAATTCGACTACGTCTGGACCATTATTGCGCGATGAAGAATGAGAAGGCCATGAGTACGTTAAGGCGCGTCGGCGTGAGTCTAATAGCCTGCTTTCCATTTTTCGGTCATGCAAATTCAGTGTTGAGCGAAAAGGAACTACGCGCACAATGCAGTTCACTCCACTTTTCGCAGGTGCACGTGCGCGCGTGCCTGGAGGAAAAAGCAAATCAGAGCGAACGCGATTTGAAACAGGCCGAACAGAATGCTATCAGCGCGCTCGCGCAGTGGGATGAAGACGACAGATTCAGCCGCGCGGCCCGAGCGAGTCTCTCAACGTCGAATAAGTCGTTCACTCAGTATCGTGAGGCTCAATGCAAATTCTCAGCGTCACTCAATGGTGGGGCCGCAGGGAATTCTCACGAGATCAGGCGACTCGCGTGCATCGCAGAACTCAACAGCAGACGCGCAGAACAACTGCGCAGCGCAGCGTCGGAACTACCTTCGAAGTAACCGGGGTGAGTGGCATGGCAGCGCGCCAATGCTGCGAGACCACCACTACGCGCCGCAATTCAGATCGCCTTCAACTTGATAACCAGCGTGCGTTTCCCTCGTTCGATAGTCACCTCGCCGGTCGCGGCCGCGTTCAACAGTTCGAGCAGACGGACGAACTTAAGCGTCGCAACCGACGTCCGCTCAACCATGACGACCCGATCGCCAATCTCGATGCCGCTTGCGGCCAATCTGCCGTCCGGTGCGAGTGCGGCGACCCTGTAGCGATCGCCAGCGCGCTGCAGGCCAGCGCCGATAATAGAGGGCGTGCTGTCTTTGGGCGTATCGGGAAGATCGAAGCAGAACCGGTAGTGACGGAAATCCATTTCGAAGCGGTCCATCTTTTCCAGCAAGCCCTGGCCGATACGAGGCGTTGGTGAGCCTGCCAGCACCGTGAGTTTCGGTAGCGCCTTCTGACCGATGGCGAATCCGGCGATCAAACCCTGCTGATTCGGCGTGAATCGATCGGTCGCATCGTAGGAAAAGGTCGTATTGATGCGCTCGAACCATTGCGCTTCCGCGATCGCATCGAACGTTTCCTGTGGCAGCGCGACATCCCCGTTGTCGCCCGTATCGAGCAGGAACGGCAAAGATTCGTCCCTGAGACGCAGTTCGATGAGCGGCGTTCGCTGCGCGGCATCCAGCGTCATGAACGCGCACTGCTGCCATGCATGCGCAGGTGCTTCGCCGGCATACGCGGAGAGCCGCCCGGCAACATAATCGGCTCGCCATGTCAGATTGCGCATCGACTCCATCCCGATGATGCCGTCGAAAGGCCTCTCATCGACGGAAGAAAGGCGCGCCATGTCACCGATGAGCACCGGTCCGCCCGCCGCCATCGACCAACCGTCGAGACGGATCGCCGGACTCGTGCCAAGCTCCATGCGCATCGTGTCGCTCGCCGTTCCGCTCGTGACGGCGCGGTCGCCAACGGGCTCCGATAGCAGGCCGTTCCTGAGGAAAACCGCTTCGGCGGCCGGCGTCATCGGGACGGCGGCCAGCCGACCGCGCCTATCGAGTAGGTTCAGGGTCGCACCTGTATCCAGAAGGACCCGCACTGATTTGCCGTCCGCGCTGCGCGCCTCGAGGAGCCAGTGGCCGTCACGCTTGAGGGGAACCGAAAGCACCGGAACGTCGTCGGCCGCGGCGGGCATGTCGTCGTGCCTGCCGTTGCAACCGGCGAGCACCGCGCAAAGTAAAAAGCCAGTTGCCGTTGCTCGGAGTTTTGCGAGTCTGGGATCGGTTGTCATGCGGTACTGCCGGATGGTGGTTCGAAACCACCACATACAGACAGCCTGCACGCCAAGACACATCTTCTTGATGATTCGTTACAGACGAGCAGGCCACGACACCAGGCAGACCAACGCGCGTCACTCGCCCCGGCCACTCACCCCATCCTGCGAAAACAAATCCCAGCTCGCCATGAACAGCGCCGCGACGAGCGGCCCGATCACGAACCCGTTGATGCCGAAAAGCGCCATCCCGCCGAGCGTCGAAATGAGCACGACCCAGTCCGGCATTTTCGTATCCTTGCCGACGAGAATCGGTCGCAGCACGTTATCGACGAGCCCGATCACCACGACGCAGAACGCGACCAGAATCAGCCCCTTGACGATTTGCCCCGTCATGAAAAAGTAGAGCGCGGCGGGCGCCCACACGATTGCCGCGCCGACCGCGGGCAGCAGCGACAAAAACGCCATCAGCACGCCCCACAAAAGCGAACCGCCGATGCCGAGAATCCAGAAAATCAGCCCGCCGAGAAGACCCTGCACGGCCGCAACCGCGATGTTCCCCTTGACCGTCGCGCGCACCACGGTCGTGAACTTCGCGATCAGATGCTGCTTCGGCTCGGGATCGAGCGGAATCGCGCGCCGGATGCGCCGTCCGATTTCGCCGCCATCGCGCAGTAGAAAAAACACCAGATAAAGCATCACGCCGAAGCTCACCACGAACTGGAACGTGTTCTGCCCGATCGACAGCGCCTGCGTCGCGGCGAACTGGCTGATCTGCGACGCGCCTTCCATCAGCTTGCGCTGCACGCCGGGAATGTCGTCGAGTCCATAACGGCCGAGCAGTTGCTGCACCGACGCCGGCAACGCGTGCAGCACATGCTGGAAGTAAAGCCCGAAATTCAGCTCGCCGCTCTTGATCCGCGCGTAGACGAGGGCGATTTCCTGCACGAGCGTCACCGCGACGATCGCGAGCGGAATGATGACGATGAGAATCGCGGCGGCCAGCGTCGTCAGCGCGGCGAGGTTTCGACGCTTGCCGAAGCGCGCGGCGAGGTAACGCTGCATCGGCTGAAACAGGATCGCGAGAATCGCACCCCAGAAGATGGCGCCAAAAAACGGCAGCAGCACCCAGGCGAGCGCGAGCGTCACGACGCACAGCAGGATATGGAAGAAATTCTGATTGACGTTGTGGTTATTCATTAGCGGCCAGGAAACAAACAAAAGGGCGAAGAGCGGGGCGTTCGCGCTAGGGTTCGAGCAAGAATTCGTCCAAGGGTTCGCCGCGAACCGGCCGATTGTTCGGTCACTGCTGGAGCCGAACCGCTCGCGTCGACTAAAATCCGGCTTCCAATCCTTGCGGATCGCTTTCCGGGAACACGGCGAGCAGGCGCGCGCGAACGAGCCGATCGTTCGTACGCGGCGTTTATCCGCTCAACGCATCGAACAATGAATCCAGGCGTCGTCTACGCATTCGCGGCCTTTGCCATCTGGGGCCTTTTTCCGATTTACTTCAAGGCCTTGCATTCGATCGGCGCGGTCGAGATGCTCGCGCATCGCATGGCGTGGTCGATGGCATTCTTGCTGATCGTCATGACCGTGCGGCGTCAATGGAAGTGGCTCGGCCCCGTCCTGCGCGACAAGCGTCTGCTTGCGCGTTTCGCCGCGAGCGCCGTGCTGCTGTCGGCGAACTGGGGCATCTATATCTGGGCGGTGAACGACGGGCGCATCGTCGAGGCGAGTCTCGGCTACTTCATCAACCCGCTCGTCAACGTGCTGTTCGGGATGGCGTTCCTGCACGAGCGGCTGCGGCCGGTGCAGTGGCTCGCGGTAACGATCGCCGCGGCAGGCGTCGCGTGGCTGACGTGGGTGAACGGCGCGCCGCCGTGGATCAGTCTCGCGCTCGCGCTGACCTTCGGCGGCTACGGGCTGTTGCGCAAGACCGCATCGCTCGGCGCGCTCGAAGGACTCACGCTCGAAACGATGCTGTTGTGTCCCGTCGCGCTGCTGTATCTCTTTTTTCTGAATTCGCACGGCGGCAGCGGCTTCGAACATGCCTCGCTCAGCGTGAAACTGCTGCTTGCGGCGGCGGGGCCCGTGACCGCGGTGCCGCTGCTGCTGTTCGCGGCAGGCGCGCGGCGCATTCCGCTATCGATGCTCGGGCTCATCCAGTACATCACGCCGTCGCTGCAATTGCTGATCGGCGTCGTGATCTATCACGAGTTCTTCGGGCACGATCAGGTGATCGGCTATGGCGCCATCTGGACCGCGCTCGCGATCTACTCGCTCGAAGGCGTGGTTCGCGCCCGCGCGGCCCGCGTCTGAACGATCAGCGCAACGCGTCGCCGAAGCGGTATTCGACCGTCGCTTCATCGAGCTTCGCCTTGATGTCGGGATCGATCGGCTGATCGACGGCCGCGAGCGTCTCGTTCAGCTGATCGGGCCGGCTCGCGCCGATGATCGCCGACGTCACCGCCGGATTCGCCAGCACCCACGCGAGCGCCGTGCTCGCGAGCGAGCGTCCGGTCGGCGCAACGATTCCGTTGATCGCTTCGATGGTGTGAAATTCGCGCTCGTGCCAGTACCGCTGCGTATACATCGCGCCCGCCTTGCCGACCGCGCCGGTGAAGCGTCCGTCGCTCGGGGCGGCGTCGTAGCGGTGCTTGCCCGTCAGCAGTCCGCCGGCGAGCGGGTTGTAGGGAATGACGGCGAGTCCTTCCTCGGTCGCGAGCGGCAGCAATTCGCGCTCGATCTGGCGAAAGAGCAGGTTGTAGCGCGGCTGCACGGAGACGAAACGCGCGGCGCGCAGCACATCCGAGCGGCCGAGCGCGCGCGCCAGCCGGTACGCCAGAAAATTCGATACGCCGATATAGCGCGCCTTGCCTTGCCGCACGATGGTATCGAGCGCTTCGAGCATCTCGTCGAGCGGCGTGTCGTGATCGTCGTTGTGAAGCTGATAGAGATCGACGTAATCGGTATCGAGCCGTTTGAGCGATGCATCGATCGCGTCGAGCAGATGCTTGCGCGATGCGCCCTTGTGCCACGCGAGCGGCCCCATTTCATGCACGGCCTTGGTCGCGAGAATGTAATGGTCGCGACGGCCTTTCAGCCAGCGGCCGACGATTTCCTCGGTGCGGCCCGCGAGATCGTGCCCGCTGCCGAGCGGATAGACGTTCGCCGTGTCGATGAAATTGACGCCCGCGTCCGCCGCCCGGTCCATGATGCTGCGCGACACGTCTTCCTCGGTCTGCAGGCCGAAGGTCATCGTGCCGAGGGTGAGACGCGAAACGGTGAGACCGGTATTGCCGAATTTGCGGTATTGCACGGTTGCGCTCCAAAGATCGGTTCGACGGACAGAATACTTGCTATGCCGCGCGCTTGCCCGCTGTGGCAGGCGCGGAGCGGCCCGGCGCGTCATCGAGATAGCGGAACACGACACCCGACAGCAACGTGACGACGCCCATGCACACGAAACTCAGCTTGAAGCCGGTCGCAGTCGAGAACGACCCCTGGAAGAGCTGCACGAGCGAGCCGCCGATCGACACGCCCAAACCGATCGCGAGCATCTGCACCATCGAGAAGAGGCTGTTGCCGCTGCCCGCGTCCTTGCTCGACAGGCCTTTCAACGTGACGCTGTTCATCGCGGCGAACTGCATCGAGTTGCACGCGCCGAACACGGCGAGAATCGCGATTTCGACGGCGAGCGGCAGCGTCGGCGAAAACAGCGCGAACGCGACGATCGACGCGCCCACGAGCGCCGTGTTCACGAGCAGGAACATGTCGTAGCCGTAACGCTTCACGAGCTGCGCGATCCAGCGCTTGCTGATCGTGCCGGCGACGGCGATCGGCAGCATCATCAGACCCGAATGCAGCGGGCTGTAGCCGAGTTCGAGCTGCATCAGAAGCGGCAGCAGAAACGGCACGGCGCTCGATCCGATCCGGCATAGCAGATTGCCGATCAGCCCGACGCTGAAGTTCGGCTCGCGAAAGAGCGCGAGCTGAAAGAGCGGATTGCGCTTCTTGCGCGCGTACGGAACATAAGCGAACGCCGACACGGCCGCGAGCGCGAACAGCGCCGCCGATACCGCGCCGCGATGCGTCTCGACCGGGCAATCGAGCGCGAGCGAGAACGACACCATGCACATCGAGAGCAAGCCGCAGCCGACGAAGTCGAAGGGCGGGGCGTCATGCACCGTGTCGTTCGGCAGGAAGCGCTGCACCGCGTACAGGCCGACCGCGCCGATCGGCACGTTGATCAGGAAGATCCAGTGCCACGAGAACGACTCGACGAACCAGCCGCCAAGCGTCGGGCCGAGAATCGGGCCGACCTGGCCGGCGACGGAGATCATCGCGAGCGCGGAAACGTAGGCTTCGCCCGACACGGCGCGCAATATGGCGAGACGCCCGATCGGCAGCAGCATCGAGCCGCCGACGCCCTGCAGCACGCGCGCGAGCACCAGTTGGTTCACCGAGTGCGCGTTCGCGCAGGCGAGCGAGCCGATTACGAACAGCGAAATGGACACCTGATAGACGCGGCGCGTGCCGAAGCGGTCGGCGAGCCAGCCCGATGCGGGTGTGAGCAGCGCCATCGTGAGCGTGTAGGCGACGACGATCGACTGCATCGCGAGCGGCGCGGCGTTCAGACTGCGCGCGATGGAAGGCAGCGCCGTGTTGACGATGGTCGTGTCGAGCGCCTGCATGAAAAAGCCCACGGCGACGATCCAGAGCAGTGCCGTGTGGGAGGAACCTTTGGTCATGTGGAAGCGGAGTTGCGGAGGGCCGCGCGCCCACGAAAGCCTTTTGAAAACAAGGTCGTTTGCGCGATATGTGAAATCTTAATGACTCCGCACGTCATCGGGAAGACCGCTAGCCGCATTGACTGTCATCGGAATATGCGATGACAATATCGCATGCTCAATCCAGTCTGGCTGACGACATTCGCGACGGTGGCCGCGTCGCACAGCTTCACCGACGCCGGGCGCCAGCTCGGGCTGCGGCAGTCGAGCGTGTCCGAGCATATTCGTCGCCTGGAGGAGAGCGTCGGGCGGCGGCTTTTCGTGCGCGATACGCATTCGCTCGCGCTCACCGCCGACGGCGAAGCGATGCTGGTCCACGCCCGCGTGATTCTGGAAGCGATGGCGCACGCGCAGTCGCAGTTCAGCTCGCCGCGGCTGCGCGGACGCGTGCGGCTCGGCTCATCGGACGATATCGCGCTCGGGCCGCTGCCGAGCGTGCTCGCGGCCTTTCGCGACACGCATCCCGATGTCGAGCTGGAGATTACGATCGGCATGACGGGACGGCTCTATCAGATGGTCGATGCGGGCGAGCTCGATCTCGCGGTCGGCAAGCGGCGTCTGGGCGATGCGCGCGGCATGCGGCTTTTTTCCGGCCGGCTCGAATGGCTCGCGAAGCCGGGAACGGTCGTCGATACGAAAGAGCCTCTGCCGCTCATTCTGGTCTCGGAGCCGAGCGTCACGCGCGGCGTCGTGCTCGATTCGCTCGCGATGTCCGGCGCAAGCTGGCAGATGGTCTGCACGAGCAGCAGCCACGCGGGCTGCATCGCCGCGGCGCGCGGCGGTCTCGGGCTGACGGTGCGCTCGCATTTCCTGGCGGCGCGCGGACTCGCGCCGCCGGTGAATCGCGCCGACTTGCCCGAATTGCCCGAAGTGGAATTCATCGCGTTCGGCGCCAAACATCTGAGCCGTCCGGCCGAAACCTTGCTACAGCTTCTGGAAAATAGCGATCTGCGCGGCGAATGGGACGGCGAATGACATGCGCGGGCAGCGCACCGGACGCGGCCCTGCAACGACCGGCAGACCCGAATGGCTATCTGCAAACTGTTCTTATATATTGTGCGGCGTTTGAAGTAGCCACCTTAAAAGACGTGTTTCGGTTCTTCCTTTTCTTCACTTCCGGTTTGCCCGGCATCCGTGCGCTTCTCGCGGCGATCGCGTTCGCCGCGTGCTCGAACGCCCACGCGGCGACCTATCTGACGAAACACTGCGCCGATCTCGAAGGGAAAACCGTGCCCGCGTCTATCATCGGCTTGCCGACGCGCGGCGCGACGATCGTTTCGGCATCGGTCGTCAAGGCGGCGGCGCTCGGCAACCGCAACGGCGAATACTGCCGCATTACCGGCTTCATCAGGGCGCTGCAGGACACGACGCCCGATATCCGCTTCGAAGTGAATCTGCCGAGCCGCTGGAACGGCCGCGCCCTGCAGATGGGCGGCGGCGGCTACAACGGCACCATCGTTTCCGGCACCGAGCCGATGTCCTTCGCCCCCGATTCGACGCCGCTCGCGCGCGGCTACGCGACCTTCGGCTCCGATTCGGGCCACGTCGGCAATTCGGGGCGCGCGGACTTCGCCGGCAACGACGAAGCCATCGTGAACTTCGGCTTCGGCCATCTGAAGAAAACCCGCGACGTCGCGCTCGCGCTGATCCAGATGGGCTACGGGCGGGCGCCCGAAAAGACCTATTTCGCGGGCGGCTCGACCGGCGGCCGCGAGGGCTTCACGGTGATCGAGCGGTTTCCGAACGACTACGACGGCGTCATCGCCAACGCGCCCGCCATCAACTTTTCCGGCGTGCGGCTGATGGGCGTGAAGGTCGGCCAGGCGTCGTATGCGAAGCCGGGCGGCTTCGTCGGCCTTGCGCAGCAGCGGCGCGTCTTCGAGACCGTCGTGCACGATTGCGACCGGCTCGACGGCGCGGCGGACGGGATCGTCAGCAATGTCGAGGCGTGCAGGAAACTGGAGCCGCAGATCATCGCGTCGCTGCGTTGCGAGAACGGACAGCGGCCTTCCTTGCGCGACAGTTGTCTGTCGGACGCGCAGATCGACACGCTCGAGACCCTGCGCGACGGCGTCACCTTGCCGTATCCGCTCGCGTATGACGTCAGCGCCTATCCGGGCTACAACGTGTTTCAGGGCGTGGACTTCTCCGGCGCGCTCGGCCTCGGCGATTCGCCGACGCTGCTCAATCCGCCGACGTTCGCCGCGAACGGCTATCTGTTCGCCCAAGGCGATGCCTATATCCGCCACTTCGTCACGCGCGATCTCGCGTTCAGCTCGCTCACGTTCGACGTCGACACGCCCGGGCGCTTCAAGCAGCGCCTCGTCACGCTCGCGTACACCGTCGGCGCGATGAACCCGGATTTCACCGCGTTCATCGCGCATGGCGGCAAGCTCATCGCGATGCACGGCCTCGCCGACGAAGTCATCAGCCCGAATCAGACGATCGCGTTTTATCGCGGGCTCGTCGATCGTTACGGAAAGGACAGCGTCGATGCGTTCATGCGGCTCTACATGGTGCCGGGATTCCAGCACGGCAACGGCGTGTTCATCCCCGCGTGGGACGAGCTCGGCGCGCTCGACGACTGGGTGAGCAACGGCATCGCGCCGGAGACGCTCATTGGCAGCGACATCGCGCCCGCCACCAACGGACGCACGCGGCCGATGTGCCGTTATCCGAACTATCCGCGCTATATGGGCAAGGGCAGCATCAACGTCGCGGCGAGCTTCCGTTGCGTCGAGCCGTGAGCATCGGCATCGTCAGAATGCGTTGGCGTGCCGGTCCGACATGCGCGGCCAGTATCTCGCCAGCCAGCGCGACACGAGTCCGCGCTTCGCGACGCGATACGACGTGAGCGACACCTCGATCGGCTGATCGCTCTCGGACGTGAGCCACACACGCTCGCCGCGCGCGAGACGCACGACATCGCCGGGCTTCATCCAGTAATCGTACGGATCGCGATGACGCGTCAGCCAGATCGACGGCGCCGCCGCATCGCCGATGCGCAGTTCGGCGTCGCGCGTGAGCCGCCACGACACCATCTGATGCGGATGCACTTCGACAAAGACCACGACGCGCGCGCCCGATGCAGCAAGGCGCCCGGAAGCGACGCCGTGGCCGACGCCATGACGCGCGAAAACTTGCGATACCTTTTCCATCTCTGCTCTCCATGATGTGAGCCGAAGACGGAACCTTGCACGCAAAAACAAGAAGGCCCCGTCTTGCGGCGGGGCCTTCGGAATCTGTCTGCTTGCTTTTCTGCTAGCGCACACGCTGTCCCGATGACCCGCCACGGATGGCGTTCATGCGGTTTTTAATCGCGGCGATGGAGAAAAGGATGGCTGCGTGCATGTGTCGCAGTATCGATGGGCATGTTCGTGTTTGTCAATATCGAGATAGACTTGAACGCATCAAAAAACATTCGGAGGCTCGTCGTGGCTTATCTGCTACTCGTCGTGGAACCGGTCGAACAGCGTGGCCAGCGCACGGAAGAAGAGGGGCGCGAGGCGTATCGCCAGATGGGCGAATTCGCGGAAGGACTGAAGGCGCGCGGCGTGCTGCGCGCGGTCGAATCGCTGACATCGCTCAGGGATGCGGCGCGCGTCAGCGCAACGAAGGGCGATGCGCGCGTCATCGACGGACCGTTCGCCGAAGCGAAGGAGATGATTGGCGGCTTTTTTCTGATCGATTGCGAAACGCGCGCCGAAGCGGTCGCGATCGCGGCCGAATGTCCGGCAGCGAAATGGTGCACCGTCGAAGTCCGAAAAGTCGGCCCTTGCTATACCTGACACGCGCTTCGTGTCGATTTTCCTGCGCGCCGTTCGTCGTGGTATTGAAAACAGCGATCAACCCGGAGACCGCCGCCATGCACAAACAAATTTTCGTGAACCTTCCCGTTCGCGATCTCAAGCGTTCGATGACGTTTTTCAAGGCACTGGGCCTGAGCTTCGATCCGGCGTTCACGAATGACGACGCCGCGTGCCTCGTCATCGGCGAAAACATTTACGCGATGCTGCTCGTCGAAACGTTCTTCCAGACTTTCACCGAAAAACCGATCGTCGATGCCCACGCGAGCACCGAAGCGCTCGTGTGCCTGTCGTGCGAGAGCAGGGCGGAAGTCGACGATCTGGTTGCGAAAGCCATCGCCGCGGGCGGACGTGCGCCGCGCGCGCCGCAGGATCACGGCTTCATGTACGGCCACGGATTCGAAGATCTCGACGGCCATATCTGGGAGCTCGTGCACATGGATCCGGAAGCGGCGTGAGCGGGCGCGCGAAACGGGACAGCACGCCGGACGATGCCGCCCGGCGCGCCATCGACGCGGTGTGGCGCATCGAGTCCGCGAAGGTGATCGCGAGCGTGGCGCGCGTCGTGCGCGACGTCGCGCTTGCCGAGGAACTGGCGCAGGACGCGTTCGTCGCCGCGCTGGAACACTGGAGCCAACCGGGCGTGGGCGTGCCCGAGAAGCCGGGAGCGTGGCTCATGACGACAGCGAAGAACAAGGCGCTCGACCGTCTGCGGCAACACGCGCTGCACGCGCGCAAGCACGAAGAATACGGACGCGATCTCGACGCGCGGGAAGCGCATATCACGCCCGATTTCGTCGATGCGCTCGATGCCGCGCGCGAGGACGACATCGGCGACGATCTGCTGCGGCTCATCTTCACGGCGTGTCATCCGGTGCTGTCCGTCGATGCCCGCGCCGCGCTGACGCTGCGCCTGATCGGCGGACTCACGACGGATGAAATCGCGCGTGCGTTTCTCGTGCCGGAGCCGACGATCGCGCAACGTATCGTGCGCGCGAAGCGCACGCTGTCGGCGGCCCGCGTGCCGTTCGAGGTACCGAAAGCCGATGCGCGCGCCGCGCGGCTCGGATCGGTGCTCGAAGTCATCTATCTGATTTTCAACGAAGGCTATTCGGCGACCGCCGGCGACGACTGGATGCGACCGGCGTTGTGCGAAGACGCGCTCAGGCTCGGGCGCATCCTCGCGGAGCTGACGCCGGATGAGAGCGAGGTTCACGGGCTCGTCGCGCTGATGGAGATTCAGGCGTCGCGGACCAAGGCGCGCGTCGACCGGGAAGGCCGTCCGGTGCTGTTGCCGGATCAGGACCGCAGCCGCTGGGATCCGCTTCTGATCCGGCGCGGGCTTGCCGCGCTGGAGCGATCCGAAGCGCTGGGCGGTGCGCGCGGCGTGTATGCGTTGCAGGCGGCGCTCGCGGCGTGCCATGCGCGCGCGCCGAGCGCCGCCGACACCGACTGGCCGATGATCGTCGCGCTCTACGACGCGCTGATGCAGACTGCGCCGACGCCTGTCGTCGAACTGAATCGCGCGGTCGCCGTGAGCATGGCGTACGGGCCGGAAGCCGCGCTGCCGATCGTCGACACGCTCGCCGACGCACCCGCGCTCAAGAGCTATCACTGGCTGCCGAGCGTGCGGGCGGATCTGCTCGCGAAGCTCGGGCGCAAGAACGAGGCGCGCGCGGAATTCGAGCGCGCGGCTTCGCTGACGAAGAACGGGCGGGAACGCGCGTTTCTGCTGGAGCGGGCTGGCGAGATGGGATGAGACCGTGAGAGATGGGCTTCGTCCGATCGCATCATTGATTTAACATAAGACAAATTATCGGCATTTTTGATGTAGGAGCAACATGAGAATGTCGTGTTCTAGCAAGATACAAATGTCGTGTTTTTGCGACCACTGGCAAGCTGGCGACTGACTGCACCACTGCAG
>NZ_JARUXK010000001.1:1431002-1472336 GCF_031451435.1 Caballeronia sp. LZ008
CTACGTGGATTCAAACCGTTGAAAACAGAGCCAATCACACATCAAAAACACGACATCTGTATTTAGCCGGTGGTACGACATTTCAATTTTGCTTTGACATTTGATGTTACGCCGAATTGGAATGTCGTGTTTTGGTCATCGCGCCGGGACCGACTCGAGCGAGTTTCCCCGCTGGCACGCCACCTATAATCGAACGAGACGCGCCGCTATTTTTCAAAAATTGTCGGATTATCAACGCATTAATCAAGAATCCGAAATTTTTGTGAAAAGGCTTGCCGCCTGCGCGCCCGACGCTTCGGCGCACGCAATAATGCCGCCACCTGACTCGGCAAGCTCCCATGATCGACAGTTACCAGCAGTTCCATTCCAGCCTGTATGCAGGCGAAATCGAGGCATGTTTCCGTTTTCTCGATGGTCGCTTCGCCGCCGACGGACACACCTCGGAGTACCTGCACGCGCGCGCGCTCGCGCATCTGCGAGGGGGCGAATTTCTGCGCGCCGTCGATATCGCCTGCGAGCTCACGCGCCGATCGAACACCTTCGGCTTCCAGCTTCACAGCCTGTGCGACGCGTGCGCGCATCTCGGATTGAAGGAAGTCGCGCTCAGCATGATCGAGTACGTGGGATGCAAGCCCGATGTCGCACCGATCTTCGCATTCCTGTGGCGCGTCTACGGCTGGCATTATCTCGGCTGCGACGACCGGGTTCTGGAACTGAGCGCGCAAGACGTCGACGAACATTCCGCCTATGTGCTCGGACATCATCAGGGACGCAGCGCGATGCGCCTGAACGGCATCGCGAGCGGCGTCGAACTGTTGCATCGCTATTGGTCATCGCACGAAGCGCGCCGCGTGCTGTTTCCCGATGTCGATATCGAGCATTACTGGTGCGGACAGCGGGTCCTGCCGGCGCATCTGACAATGACGTCGATCGCGTCGGGCCACGGCGATCAAGTCAACTGGGTGCGCTACGCCGGCGCGCTTCAGGCGCTGGGCGTGCAGATCGCCTACGCCGACGGCTCGGACCGGAACTATCGCTTCGCGATGCCCGATGCCGAATCCGCCCGAGACGCCGAAGCCATGCGCGCGGCCGGCTTCGCCGTCGCAACGGACGGCGCGCTGTGGACCGATCCTTTCGCGCTCTTTACCGCGCTTTTCCCGGTGCTCGGTTATGCGTCGTCGGCACGCTATATCGAGCCCGCCGATCCTTGCGCCGCCGATGCAATCGTCGATGAGATCCGCCAGCGCGCGCAGGGCCGGCGCTGCGTCGGCATTTTCTGGTCGTCGTGCGAATCGGCGAACAATTTCGCCAGCCGCAGCCTCGCCCTGCCTGATCTCGTCCCGCTTTTCGACAGCACGCCCGACATCCACTGGGTCGTCATGCAGCGCGGCTTCGAGCGCAAGCGCTGGCTGAACGCCCCGCGTTCGAATGACCTCGACCGCTTCACCACCCTCGCCTCCGACGTCACGCTGACGCAAAGCGTGAGCATCATCGACAGGCTCGATGCGTTCGTCGGCAATGATGGCGCGCTGTCGCACATCGCGGGGGCGCTCGGCAAGCCGTGCTACTTGTTTCTCAATCAGGTCGCGGAATGGCGTTACGAGCGCGATCCGCATGTCACGCCCTGGTATGCCTCGATGCGCCTGGTTCGCGCCCGCGGCCTCGGCGACTGGAACGATGTCGTGCGCAACCTGCAGGCGCTTCTGACGGCGCAAGCGCGCTGACGCGCTACACGATACGCAGTGCGAGTGTCTGCGGAATCTCGCTACGCCGCGTGAGCGCGCACGTCGGTGCATCGTGGCGCGGGCCGCGCACATAGCTTTCGAGCTGGTCGATGGCGAACTGCTGCTCCTCGATCAGATGCCGCACCATATCGCCGATCGAAATCATCCCGACGAGCCGGCCGCCCTCGATCACCGGCAGATGGCGAATCCGCTGCCGCGTCATTAGCGTCATGCATTCGTCGGCGCTCGTTCCGAGGCTGACCGACATCACCGGCGCGGTCATGATCTCGCATACGGTGGTCGTCCGCGAGACTTTGTCCTGCAGGATCACCTTGCGCGCATAGTCGCGTTCGGTGACGATGCCGCACACCGCGTCGCCCACCACGACGACGAGCGCGCCCACTTCCGCCCGCGACATCAGCGCGATCGCTTCGTACACGCTCGCCTCCGCGTCGATGGTGTGAACCGTCGTGTCGCGCTTTGCCTTCAGGACTTGCTTCACCGTTGACATTTGCCGTTCTCCTTGCTGTTTTGCCGCCGAATTACTGCCGATGCGCGTGACGCTCGCCGATCAGTCGAAGTCGAACAGATCGCCGAGAAAGGATTTTTTGCGCCGCGCATGTTCGCGCTTGCCGCGCGAATCGCCGTAGTGGTAACCGTCCTGCCGATGCGTGCGGCGCTCGCGATCGTGTCCGCGCTCGTCCCATTCGTCGCGCCCGGACGCTTGCGCTTCCGCGACCGACGCCTGCGCCGCGCGCCGGATGATCTGATCGAGCTCGCCGCGGTCGAGCCACACGCCGCGACAGTGCGGGCAATAGTCGATTTCGATGCCCTCGCGCACGGTCATCAGTAGTTCGGTCGCGGGACATACCGGGCATTTCATGTCGGTTCCTTTCTGATTGCTTTCAATGAAAACAATCTAGCGGAATGGTACGCGTCGAAAAATAGGAGATTTTGAGCGCGTCACTTCGGGAAAACCGAACCGGATGATGCCCTCGCACCGAATTGGTGCGCCCGTGAAGGTCTTGAATCGGAGCGACTTGCGATCCATCTCAAAACCCCGCAAGCTTTCGCCTTGACGTGACGCGCACGCACGCGCGTCGGAACCGCACAACAAAGGCGACACCATGTCCGACAAATCGATGAGCGAAGAACGCCACGGCGCCGAAACCGGCGACCTGCTGTACCTGCTGCAAGGCGCCGACGACTTCAGCCGTTTCGTGTTCCCCGACAGCGAAGCGCTGTTCAAGAGCCTCGCGCGCCAGCAGGCGCCGCATACGCTCTTCATTACCTGCGCGGATTCGCGCGTATCGCCGGAAATGATCACGCAGACGCGCCCCGGCGAGCTTTTCGTGTGCCGCAACATCGGCAACATCGTGCCGGCTTATGGCGAGATGCTCGGCGGCGTGTCGGCGGTGGTGGAATTCGCGGTGCTCGCGCTCAACGTCCGGCAGATCGTGATTTGCGGCCACTCGGATTGCGGCGCGATGAAAGGTCTCGCGTCAGGCGCGGCCATCGCCGATGAAATGCCGACGGTTCACGCATGGCTGCGCAACGCCGAAGCCGCGCGCAGCGTCGTGATGGCGCGCAAGCTGGAAGAAGAACGCATCGTCCAGGCGATGGTCGAGGAGAACATCCGCCTGCAACTGACGCATCTGCGCACGCATCCGGCGGTCGCGGGCCGGCTCGCGCTCGGCAAGCTGCAGGTGCAGGGCTGGGTGTACGACATCGGGCGCGGCAAGGTGTCGATCTACGACGAGGCCGACAGCAAGTTCGAGTCGCTCGAAGAAGCGCGTCTGCGCCTGTTGCGCAAGGACGGGCGTTGACATCGGCACGCCCGGCTTCGCGGCGAGGCGTTGCATAGCGCTTGCTACCGTGATCGATGCCCTCTTTCTCCGAGTGAAAACGTCATGCCTGTCTACGATTACGAATGCGCGGATTGCGGCGCGTTCGAAGCCGTCCGCCGCATCGCCGAGCGCGACGATCCCGCGGCCTGTCCACAATGCGGCGCGACCGCTGCGCGCGTGACGATCGGCGCGCCGAGCGTGGGCGGTTCGAGCGCATCCGCCGGCGCCGCCGAAGAAGCCGGCAGTTACGGCATGAGGCATCGCGGCGGCTGCCTCTGCTGCGGATAGCGCGCTTTGTACCGCGCGGGCACGGTCATTGCAAAGTCACCTCCCGTACGCCCCGCGCAGCGCGGGCGTATCATGCAAGACGACGTGCGCGGCGCGCAAGGCCGCACGCAGTCGTAGGCATCGACATCGCGAGCGCGTCGTTGCAAGTCTCGCGATGATCGCGCTCAACCGTGTTCCGAACGAAAAACAGGAGGTGATAAGGATGACGATAGAGTTCAGCGGGCGCCGTCATGTCGTGGCGGCAGCGCGTGTCGCGTTCGAGGCGAAGGTGGACGGCCGCGAGGTGTGGTGCAGCATTTCCCTCGATGCACTCAACGATCACTTCGGCAATAGCGGGACGTCGTCGCACGATCTCCTCTCCGCGTTCGAAGGCGGACGCGTGCAAATCGAAGACGCCGCCCGGCGCGCGCTCGAGCGCAACGGCGGCCAGTCGGTCGAACTGGAAACCAACGATTTCAAGGCATCGCGAGCGGTTTAGGCCTCAAGCGGCGGGCGGCGGCGCAGTGCACCGCCCGCATCAGTGGACGTAGAAACACTTCAATACGTCGAACATCCACCAGACCGGGCACGGCGTTCTGCAAAAGCCGTCGTAGCCCGCGGCGTGCAATGCATCGCGCGGATCCTGCTTGGCATCGGCGGCGAGCGCAATCAGCAACTCCACTTCGCCCTCCGTCCGATCGACGGTCAGCGCTTCGCGCAGCGTGCGCGCCGGCGCGTGGTCGTGCGCGTCGCCGATGAGCGTATCCACGAACAACACCTGCGGCCGCCAGTTGCGGATGAATTGCGACGCGGCCGCCGCATCGCCGATCTGCACGGCCTCGAAACCGCGCATCGCGAGGAGCAGCGCGAACGAGTCGCCGACGTTCGATTCCGAATGCACGATCAAGACGCGCCGCGGACTGGCGAGCGCCATCGTCAGCGGATTCCAGATTTCGCACCGGTCGGTGCAGAGGTCGTACGATCGTTCTTCCATGTCGGTCCGGCACGGCGATAAGCCTCTGCCGATATCAGCAACCCAGCAAGGTTGAGGCCCGCCGCGCTTCAGCGTGCGGCCAGCAGACCGACGATGAGCCCGCCGACCGCCGCCAGCGCAATCGATTTCCACGGATTGTCGTGCACGTAATCGTCCGTGCCCTCCTTCGCCTGCCTGTACTGCGTCGCGATGACGTCCTGCGCGCCCGCCAGCACGTCGCGCGCGCGCCGCGGCATCGGTCGCGACGGATGGTACTGACTGCCCTGTCCCGCGGCGTGCGTCGCGGCGGGCTGCGCGAGCACCGTCGGACTGTCGCCGCCTTCGAGCACATCGCCGTGCACGTGATACGGCGAATACCTTGCGGGCTTGTGCGCCTCGCCCGGCGTGAGCGGCGTCACGCTCGCGGCCTGTCCGTGTGCCATGCCGGGCGCGAGCGCCGCGTCCATCGCGCTCGCGACCGTGCGGCGCGAGAGCGGCGGATCGGCCGGATCGCCCCGGTCGCTGTTTTGCATCGACTGAATCGTGGATGCGTTGCCGTTCGCATTGTCCATGGCTTCTCTCCCGTTGACTGCGTCCATCGCGCTGCAAGAACCATCGTCCATCTTTCGATCATGCAAGAGTCGCACCGATCGGGCCTGCCAGCAACCTCGGCGTCCGCGGCCGGTCGAGCCGCGCGGCGCTTGGCAATTTTTCTCACATAACGGTGAGAAATGCTCGTTTGCGGCGGCATCGGCGCGCGCCTACGATGCGGGATTCCGGGAGCTGGGCGAGCGGGTGCATCGCGCCGCATCTTTCGTTTCACGCCGCGCCGAAACGTCGGCACGACGCACGCCGATACGATGGTTTCGCTCCCAACTTCTATCGCCAAGCCGCCATGAATCCCGTCAATCTCGCTCAACTGTTCGTTCTCGCCGCGCTCTGGGGCGGCTCGTTCCTGTTCATCCGCGTCGGCGTGACCGATCTCGGCGTCGCGCCGCTGATGGCGTTGCGCGTGGGCATCGGCGCGCTGTTTCTGCTTCTGATGCTCGCGCTGCGCGGCAAGGCGCGGCCAGCCTTCTCGACGATGCGCGAACGCGCGTGGCCGCTCCTCGTCGTCGGCGTCCTCAATTCCGCCGCGCCGTTTTGTCTCTTCGCGTATGCCGAGCTGACGCTGTCGGCGGGCGTCACGTCGGTCATCAACGCGACGACGCCGCTCTGGGGCGCGATCGTCGCGTATCTGTGGTTGAGCGACCGGCTGACGCGCATGCGCGTGGCGGGACTTGCGATCGGCTTCGCGGGCGTGCTCGCGCTCGTCTGGGATCAGATGTTCGCGCACGACGCGAGCGCCGCCGCCTCCCCGATGGCGACCGCGCTGGCCGCACTCGCCGCGCTCGCCGCATCGGCTTCTTACGGCGTCGCCGCGAGTTACACGAAAAAGCATCTGATGGGCGTCGATTCGCTGACGGTCGCCGCCGGCACGATGAGCGCGGCGACGATCGTGCTTCTGCCCTTCGCGCTCTTTTTCTGGCCGGCCGGCGCCGTATCGTTGCACGCGTGGGGCGCGGTGCTCGGGCTGGGCGTCGCGTGCACGGGCCTCGCCTACATGATGTTCTTCCATCTGATCGCGGTCGCCGGGCCCGCACGCGCGATCACCGTCACGTTCCTGATTCCGATCTTCGGGATTCTGTGGGGCGCGCTCTTTCTCGCCGAGCGCGTGTCGATGGGCATGGCGGCCGCCTGCGCGATCGTGCTGGTCGGCACGGCGCTCGCGACGGGCGTGATCAAGCGCGTGCCGCTCGTCGGCGCGCGCCGGTCTCAATGCGTGAAGGAAAGCAAAGCGTGATCGGCTAATGCCAGTGACGCGCGAGCGGCCCGTCCTCTCCGGCGACGGGATCGCTTCGCGGGAACGGCAGTTCTTCCATCGCGATGCGTTCCTGCTCGCTGATCGCTTCGCGGCGGATATCCCATTGCTGCCCCGGCGGATAAGCCCCGACGACCTGAAAGCGCCGTCCGGCCGTCAGCAGGCAATGGCCGGTGCCGGCAGGCAGGACGAGCGCGTCGCCGGCGCTGACCGCGATCACGCGGCCATGCGGGCCGCCGAGAATCAGTTCGGCGTCGCCCGATGCGACGCCGAGCGCCTCATGCGCGGTCGAATGGAAGTGGTGATAGTCGAAGACACTGTCGCGCCACTGCGGCGGCCAGCCGTTCTGCGCGAAAAGCGCTTCGAAGCGCTCGGCGCAATCGGTGGCTTTCGGGTCGATCGCGCCGCGCCACACCAGGACGGGCAGCCGCGTGTTATTTGGCACCCAGCCGTTCGGCGGCAGCATGAAATGCTCGCAGCGGGCGTGTTGCGACAGCAAGCTTGCAGTTTGCTCGGTCATGTTGCGCTTTCTCCGAAAGAGTCAGAGAAATCGCAGCAACGCACGTTCCAGTCGGAATGGACCGCGCGTCAGCGGCCGTGCCAGTGACCGCCGCCGCCGCTCGAGAAGCCGATGCCGAGCGACACCGATGGCGCCGCGTAGTAGCCCGGTCCATACGCATAGCCATAGGCAGGCGCGTAGCCATAAGCGGGCGCGGGCGCATAGCCATAGGGCGGCGCATAAACGCAGCCGCCGAGCCCCGCCGCCGCCACGAGGGCGACGGGCACGATCAGCGAGCGCGCGAGGCGCGACCGGGTTCGAGTTCGAGTTGAATTTTTCATGATGATGCCCCGTTGCCGCCGGCTTCCGGCTTACCAGTGCCGATAGCCGTAATAGCCGCCGTGATGCGCGTACCAGTCGCGGCGTCCCCAGTAGCGATAGCCATCCCAATAGCGGTCGCCGTGCCAGCCGACGACGATCGCCGGCGCGGGCGCAACCATGACCGGCGCGGGCTGATAGGCGACGGGCGGAGGCGGCGGCGCGTACATGGGCGGCGGAGGCGGCGCATAGACGGGCGCGGGCGCGACGTACACCGGCGCCGCATAAACCGGCGCAACCGGAACCCCGAGATTGATGCCCAGGCTCACGCCCGCCACGGCGGCTTCGCAAGCGAGTCCCGCCGACAACGCGATACCGATCCCGACCAAGCCCTTGATGTTCATTTCGTCCTCGTCTGAGAAGGCCGACAAGCAGACCGCGATGCGATCCTGGATTCATATGCAGCCGTGAATCCATCGTAGCCGCGCCGCGTGCGGGCTGCGTTACAACGCCTGTAACAGATGTGAATCCTGAAACGAATGTGCGAAAAGCCGATGCGACGCCGCTTCGCCCGCGCAGGTTGCGCGCTGTTGCGCCGACGTGGGATAGTTCCGGCTTCGTCAAACGGATGCCTGGACGATGGACTTGTTGCGGAGCATGAGAATCTTTGCGCGCGTGGCTGAAGCGGCCAGCTTCACCGTCGCGGCGCAGCAGATGGACATCACGACGGCGCAGGCCTCGCGCGCGGTCACCGAACTCGAAACGCATCTGCGCACGCGGCTTCTGAATCGCACGACGCGCCGCGTCGCCCTCACCGATGCCGGCAACCGTTATCTCACGCGCTGCAAGGAAGTGCTCGAACTCGTCGATCTCTCCGAGGCGGAGGCGAGCAACGCCCAGGTTTCGCCGACGGGCGTGCTGCGCATGCATGCCCCGATCACCTTCGGCCAGCACTACGTGGTGCCCGCGCTCACGCGCTATCTCGAGCAGCATCCGCAGGTGCGCGTCGAGCTTACGCTTTCGCAACATATCCCCGACATGCTCGACGAAGGCTTCGACGTCTTCCTGCAAGTCACCACGTCCGCACTGCCCGACTCCGCGCTCGTCTCCACGAAAATCTGCTCGATGCCGAGCGTGCTGTGCGCGTCGCCGGGCTATCTCAAACGGGCGGGCACGCCCCAGCGCATCGACGATCTGAAGAACCATGCGTGCCTGCAACTCGTGACGACGTTTTTCCCCGTCGACCGATGGGTCTTCGAAGGCCCGCGCGGCCACGTCGAAGTGGAGCTCGACCCGGGCCGCCTGCGCGTCAATTCCGCCGATGCGCTCGCGGTCGCGCTGTCGAACGGTCTCGGCATCGCGCCGCTGCCGATGCTCGCCGCGCTGCCGTGGCTCGACAGCGGCGCGCTCGTGCGCGTGCTGCCCGAGTGCGAACTTCAGACAATGACCATCTACGCGATGTACGCGTCCCGCCAGTATCTCGATGCGAAGATCCGCACGTGGGTCACGTTCCTGCGCGAGTTCGTCGAAGAGACGCTCGCGAGCCAGGCCGCGTGATCGTCGGATAAAACGCCGCGTTCCTAATACGAATGGCGAAGAACAGCGCGTATGCGAAGGTTCTCTAAACGCGTAGTTGCAAGCATGCTTCGGAACACTAAACTGCTTGATGGTGCGCCTGCATCTCGTCACGACGATGCGCCGCAACAGAAAGGAGTCGGCCGACATGAACAAGACTCTGCGCGCGAGCACCGCGTTCCCCGCGCGATGGCTCTGCATCGCCACGCTCATCGTCATGGCGTGCATGTCCGCGCGCGCGGAACCGAGCGGCGCGCGCGTCGTCGCCGGTTCCGGCTCGGTGACGAGCGCGGGCGCCAGCACGATCATTCAGCAGAATAGCGGCCGCCTCGCCATCGACTGGAATTCGTTCAGCACGCGCCCTGGCGAAGCGGTCACGTTCAATCAGCCGGGCGCGAATTCGATCGCGCTGAACCGCGTCGTCGGACCGCGCCCGACGGCCTTCTTCGGCAAGCTCGACGCGAACGGCCAAGTGTTCATCGTCAATCCGAACGGCGTGATCTTCGGGCCGGGCGCGCAGGTGAACGTCGGTGGATTGCTGGCATCGACGCTCAATCTGTCGACAAGCGATTTCATGAGCGGCCACTACACCTTTTCGGGCGACGGGCGCTGGCATCGGCATCATCATCACGAGGACGGCGCGGCGGTCGTCAATCTCGGCACGCTCACGAGCGCGCCCGGCGGTTATGTCGCGCTGATCGGCGCGCGCGCGATCAACGCCGGCACGATCGACTCGCCCGGCGGTTTCGCGGCGCTCGCGGCGGGCGAGCGCATCGCGGTCACGCTCGGCGATCACAGCATGATCGGCTTGTCGGTGGAGCGCGGCGCGTTGCGTGCGCTCGCCGCCAATCACGGTCTGATTCAGGCCGATGGCGGTCAGGCCTGGCTCGTCGCGAGCGCCGAGGACGCGCTCCTCGCCAATGTCGTGAACAACACGGGCGTCATCCGCGCGAGAAGCGCCGTGAACCAGAACGGCGTGATCCGCCTCGTCGCGGACAAAGGCGTCGTGCAGGCCGGCGGCACGCTCGACGCATCCGCGCCGGATGGCGGCAACGGCGGCGCCATCGAAACGGCGGGCACGCAGGTGCGCGTCGCGCCGGACGCGCAGGTCACGACGGCGGCGGCATCGGGACAAACCGGAACGTGGCGCATTGCGAGCGACTTCGCCGCGCTCGTCGGCGGCGGCGATGCATTCGGACAGCGCTTCGGCACGATTCAGGGCGCGACGCTTTCGCGCGTGCTCGAATCGACCAATGTGTCGATCAGCGCCGCATCACCGACGGGTTTCGCGCCGTTCGGCCTCGTGCTGATCGACGGCCCGGTCGCGTGGAGCGGCGTCAACACGCTTTCGCTCGCGGCGCAGAGCGGCATCCACGTCGACGCGTCGATCAGCGCGCCGCGCGGCACGCTCGCGATGACGACCGCCGGCACCGCGACACAACAGGCGCCCATCCAGGCGGCCAATGTCGCCCTGCAAGGCGGCGCGGGCGCGTACCGGCTGACGAACGCGGGCAATCGCATCGGCACGCTGGCGGCGAACGCCGGTTCCGTCGACATCGCCGATAGCGCGCCGCTCACGATCGGCCGCGTCGCGGGTTTGTCGGGCGTTTCGGCGAGCGGCGCGGTCACGCTCACGGCGCCCGCGCTCACGCTCGCCGCGCCCATTGCGAGCCGCGCGAGCGGCACGGCGATCACGCTCGCCGCGGCGACCTTCGTGAACCGCGCGGGAGCGAACGCGCTTTCCGCGCCGAACGGCCGCTGGCTCGTCTACTCCGACGCACCCGAGGCCGACGCCTTCGGCGGACTGCAAAGCGGCAATCTCGCGCTCTGGGGCGATGCCTACACCGGCGGCGCCGATGCGCGCGCGGCATCGGCATCGGGCAACCGGTTCGCGTTCAATGCGCGGCAGCAGGTCACGTTGACGGCGATCAACATCGACGTGCCGTTCGAGACGCCGCGCACGCTCGGTCCGAACGACGTGACGATCGCGCTGCGCTACAACGGCGCGAACTACGGCAACGCATTCGCCGACAGCCCGGCGAACCACGAGCCGTTCGTCTTCACGGTGACGAGCACCGGCGCGACGCCGGGCGCGGCGATCGGCACGTACGCGATCACGGTCACGGCGACGGGCGGCCCGACCGGCTACACGATCACGACGCAAGGCGGCACGCTGCGCATCGCGGGCACGCCGCCGCCTGCGCCGCCGTCCGTCCCCGTACAGCCGGTGATGCCGCAAGAACCGGAAACGCCCGTCACGACCGTCGCGGCGCTGCCCGGCATTCTCGATTCCGTGCGTACCGACGCGGCCAATCCCGCGCCGCTCTACAACGCGACGCCGGGCCGTCAGCCGGAGTCCGCGCCGCTCGTGCAGCAGCGCACCGATTCGACGAGCGACGGCGGCCGTCTGCCGGACGACGCATGGCCCGGTCACGTATGCCGCATGTGAGGCCCAGGCGCGTGCGACGCTTCGGGCCCCGCGAACGACGCCACAGCGTCGCGTCGCGCCGGCTCGCCGTGCTCATCGCGACGCTCGTCGCGGCGACGGCGCGCGACATGCGCGAAACGCACGCCCAGACGCTGCCGAACGCGGGCAGCATCCTGCGCGAACAGCAGCAGCAAGCGCCCGCGCCCGTCCCGCCTTCCGATCTGCGTCTGAACGTGACGCCCGCGCCCGAACCGCCGCCCGTCTCCGGCGAAACAGGAGGCATCCGCTTCGAAGTGAAAGGTTTCGCGTTCACCGGCAACACGCTTTTCCCGACGCCGGAACTGCTCGACGCCGTGCGGCCGTTCATCGGTGCGGGGCGTTCGCTCGACGATCTCGAAAGCGCCGCCGATCGCGTGAGCGCGTTCTATCGGCGGCACGGCTATCTGGTCGCGCGCGCCTATGTGCCGCCGCAGCAGATCGATGACGGCATCGTGCGTATCGCGGTGAGCGAGGGACGTTACGGTCGCATCGACATCGACAACAAGTCGCGCACGCGCGACCCCGTCATCGCGCGATTTTTCAGCGTGCTCAAACCGGGCGATGTGATCGACGAGCGCGCCCTCACCCGCGCCACGTTGCTCGCGCAGGACGCGGCCGGCACGACGGGCGCGAACGCGACGATCTCGCCGGGCCTTCTTCCCGGCACCTCCGACATGACGCTCGCCGTGCCGACCGCGCGGCCCGTCTCCGGCAGCGTGCAGGCCGACAACTACGGCCAGACGACGACCGGCACCGCGCGTCTCATCGGCGCGCTGCAATGGAACAATCCGCTCGGCATCGGCGATCAGTTGGGCGCGCGGCTGCTCGGCTCGATCACCGGGCAGTTCTACGGCAACATCGGCTACACGGTGCCGGTCGGCGGCAGCGGGTTCGCGTGGGGCGTCGGCTACACGCGCTCGACGTATTCGGTCGGCGGTCAGTTCGACGAACTCGACGCCTACGGCAGCGCCAATGTCTTCTCGACGTTCCTGAGCTACGCGCTGCTGCGCTCGCCGTCGGCGAACGTATTCGCGACGCTCGGCTACGACCACAAGCTGCTGTCGGATCACCTCGGCGCGTTCGATTCCGTCAGCGACAAGACGAGCGATGTCGGCCGGCTCGGGCTCTCGGGCAATCTGACGCTCGAAAAGAGCATCACGACGTTCGACACGGCTATCCAGCAAGGCAACCTGCGCTATAAGACGCCGCAGCCGGAACAGATCGCCGCGCAGATCGCCGGTGCGTTCACGAAGTTCGTGTTCGCCGTGACGCACACGCAGGTGATCGGCGATCAGGCCAACGGCACGCAGCTCTACCTTTCGCTCAACGGCCAGGCGACTTCGCGCAATCTCGATTCGTCCGAGCAGATCTCGCTCGGCGGCCCGTATGCCGTGCGCGCCTATGCGACCGGCGACGCGCCCGTCGACGAAGCGTATATCGCGACCATCGAACTACGGCAGACGATCAGGCAATCGCTCGTGCCGGTGCTCGTGACGCTATCGGGCTTCATCGATACCGCCGACGGGAAGATCGTCGCGCATCCGGTCGCGCCGGGCAGCGATCACGTCCGGCTTTCCGGGCTGGGCGTCGGCGCGACGTTCGCCGCGCCGCACGACTTTCTGCTGTCGATGTCGTACGCGCACACGCTCGGCTACGTGCCTTCGACGCTCGGCACCGGACACGCGAACCGCTTCTGGATCGCGCTCACGAAGTCCTTCTGAGACCGAACATGACGCGCGCCCGACACCTTCTTCTCTTCCTCTTCCTGGCGATGACCGCGCGCGCGGCGTGCGCCGAAGCGGTCGCGACGATCACCGCGCTCGTCGGCAATGTCGCGATTCAATCGGCGGGCGGCGCGCAACGCGTGGCGGCGGTCGGCGGCGACATCGACAACGGCGACACCGTGCAGACCGGCGTCGGCTCGGAAATCGTGATGATCTTCACCGACAAGCAGCGTGTGTATCTGAAGCCCGGCTCGGTGTTTCGCGTCGACGATTTTCATTACGCGGCGAACGCGCCGCAGGAAGACCGCAGCTTTCTGTCGCTCGTGAAAGGCGGATTGCGCGCGCTCGACGGGCTCGTCGCGAAGGAAGGCAAGCCGGAGAACTATCGCGTGAAGACGCCGACGTCGACCATCGGCATACGCGGCACCGAATATTCCGTCACCGATTGCGCGAATCTCGAACCGGGCGCGAACGCGGATTGCAAGGGCGATCAGATCGTCGTCTACGACGGTCAGATCGTCGTCATCAATCAGGTCGACAGGCAGATCGTGCGCGCGGGCGAAGGCGCGATCGTCGTGAGTCCGCGGCTGCCGTTCGGCGTGCTGCCGGCATCGCGCGTGACGCCGGTGGTGCCGTCGGCGGCGTGCCGTTAGCGAGCCCACGATGAGCGAAAACACGAGCCGCGATACGGACGTCATGCGCGCAGCGCAGTTGCACGCGGCGCTCATGTCTTTCGGCGTCGATGCGCACGCGCGCGTGCTGGCGGCGCGGCTCGTCGTCGCGAACGAGCAGAACCGGGCCGCGCAATGAGGGTGCGAGAACCGCTCGCGTTCACGTTCAAACGCTCGGGCGCGCGCTGGGCGCTCGGGCTCGCGATCGTCGTCGCGCTCGCGGGACATGCGCTGTCGCGCTATGACATCCGCTTCATCGATTCGCTCGACGCGATGATCTACGACGCGAAAGTGCGTCTCTTCATGCCGCGCACGACGGACGCGCGCATCGCGATTCTCGATATCGACGAGAAAAGCCTCGCCGAACTGGGCCGCTGGCCGTGGGATCGCGCGCGCATGGCGGCGCTCGTCGATACGCTGTTTTCGCGCGAGCGCATCGCGGTGCTCGGCTTCGACATGGTGTTCGCGGAAGCCGACGCGAGTTCGGGCCTTGCCGTGCTCGACGAACTCGCGCGCGGCCCGCTCGCCGAGGACGCCGCGTACCGCAAGACGCTCGATGCGCTTGCTCCGCGCCTCGATTACGACCGCCGTTTCGCCGATGCCCTTGCCGGTCATCCCGTGGTGCTCGGCTTTTACTTTTCGAATCGCGATGCATCGAGCGGCGCGATTCCATCGCCCTTGATGAGCGCGCGCGCGTTCGGCACGCATCCGCTCATGCTCTTCGACTGGACGAGCTACGGCGGCAATCTGCCCGCGCTGCAACAGGCGGCGAAGCGCGCCGGATACTTCAATCCCGTGATCGATTTCGACGGCTCCGTGCGCCGCGTGCCGCTCATCGCGGCCTATCGCGACGGCGTGTACGGCGCGCTGTCGCTCGAAGTGATCCGCGCGCTGTTCGGCGACGCCGCGGTGACACCGGTCTTCGACGACGCAACCGATCCCGCCGCGCCGCTCGCGGGACTCGCGCTCACGACGCCGCGCGGCACGCGCACGATTCCCGTCGATGAAAACGGCGCGGCGCTCGTGCCCTATCGCGGCCCGACCGGCAGCGTCCCGTATTACTCCATCGCCGACGTGCTCGGAGAGCGCATTCCCGCCAACGCGCTCGCGGGCAAGATCGCGCTCGTCGGCACGACGGCGCCGGGCCTGATGGATCAGCGCACGACGCCCGTCGGCGAGGTTTATCCGGGCGTCGAGGTGAACGCGAATCTGATCGGCGGCATGCTCGACGATACGATCCGCTTCGAACCCCCGTTCGCGTCGGCGTTGCAGGCGTCGATGCTCGCGCTCATCGGACTCGCGATGATCTTCCTCTGGCCGTGGCACATGCCCGCGCGCGCGACGATCTTCACCGCGATGTTGCTCGCGCTCGTCGTCGCGGCGGATCTCTTCGCGTTCGCGCGGCTTCGCTGGTCGATCCCGGTGGCGTCGCCGCTGCTCGCCGCGCTCGCGCTCTACGTGCTCAACATGTCGTACGGCTACTTCGTCGAGGCGCGCGCGAAACGCCATTTCACCGCGCTGTTCGGGCAATACGTGCCGCCCGAGCTCGTCGAGGAAATGAGCCGTCATCCGGAGGACTACAGCATGGCCGGGCGGCGCGCCGAGCTGACCGTGCTGTTCTGCGACGTGCTCGGCTTCACGGCCATCGCGGAGACGCTGGAGCCGGAAGCGCTCGCGCGTCTGATGAACGAGTATCTCGGCACGATGACGGAAGTGATCCGCGCGCATCGCGGCACGCTCGACAAGTACATCGGCGATGCGATCATGGGTTTCTGGGGTGCGCCCGTCGACGATCCGGATCACGCGCGCAACGCCGTCGCGGCGGCGCTCGGCATGCGCGCGGCGCTCGTCGAGCTGAACCGCACGCTCACGGCGCGCGGCTGGCCGACGCTGTGGATCGGCATCGGCATCAATACGGGGCCGATGACCGTCGGCGACATGGGCTCGCACGTGCGCCGCGCCTACACCGTGATGGGCGATGCCGTGAATGTCGCGGCGCGGCTCGAAGGCCTCACGCGGCGCTTCGACATCGACATCATCGTGGGCGAAGCGACGCGCGAACGGGTGACGGATATCGCGTTCCGCGAGATCGATCGCGTGCGCGTGAAAGGACGCGTCGCGCCGATTGCGGTGTTCGAGCCGCAGCCCGCGCACGAACACGGCGATGCGCTCACGCGCTGGCACGCGGCGCTCGCGCACTATCGCGCGCGCGAGTGGGACGAAGCGCAAACGCTACTCGCGACGCTCGCGGCGCAGTATCCTGAGCGACAGGTGTACGCGATGTATCGCAGGCGCATCGATGCGCTGCGCGGCATTGCGTTGCCCGAGGACTGGGATTGCGTAAGCGAATTCGACACGAAATGAATCATCATGAACGTTCGGGTACTCGGCTGTAGCGGCGCGATCAGGAGCGGCGGCGACGATGCGGGCGATCGCGGCGGCACGACGGCGCTGCTCGTCGACGGCGACATCATGATCGATGCCGGCACGGGCGTCGCCGTGCTCACCGACGACGAACTCGCGCGTATCGATCATGTGTTTCTCACGCACTCGCATCTGGATCACATTGCGTATCTGCCGCTCATGATCGATGCCACGAGCGACGCGCGCGATAGGCCGCTCGTCGTTCACGCGAGCCGCGCGACGCTCGACATACTTCAGGCGCACATCTTCAACAATCTGATCTGGCCGGACTTCACGCGCATTCCTTCGCCCGATGCGCCGGGCGTGCGCTTCGAAGCGCTGGAGGTCGGCGAATGCTTCATGCTGAACGGGCGCACCGTGACGGCATTGCCCGCGCGGCATACGGTGCCGTCGATGGGGCTGGCGGTGTCGAACGCAACGGCGTGCATCGCGTTCAGCGGCGATACGACGAGCAATCCCGAGTTCTGGGCCGCCGTGTGCGCGTTGCCGGGACTGCGCCATGTGATCGTCGAGACCGCGTATCCGGATGCGCAGATCGCGTTGGCGCGTGCGGCGCAGCACTATTGCCCGAAGCTCATCGCCGATGATCTGCGTGGCCGCGCGATGAAAGCCGAATTGCTGATTTCGCATCTGAAACCGCCGCACGGCGCGCAGATTCTGGAAGAACTGCGCGCCGCGTTGCCCGATGTGTCGCTGCGTGCGTTGCGCGCGGGCGAAGTGCTGACGTTGTGATGTTCAACGCGAACCCGCTGCCGCACGACGCTCGATGCTGATCGGCGTGACGTTCGCCGGCGCCGATGTAACCGCGGCCGGCAGCAACTCGCCTCGCACGATCGCCCGCACCGTTCCCGCGATCATGAGACCGATCACCACGTTGGCCACGACGAACGCAGCCGGTGCGATCCACGTCATCGGGCCGGTGGCGCCGCGTTCGAGCATGCGAATAGCCATCGTCGGCAATGCGGCGGCACCGAAGCTGAAGGCCCAGTACGAAGGCGTGAACGCGCGTTGGCGAATCCAGGGCACGAGGCGCGCGAGCATCAGCGCCTGATAGAGACCGTAGCCGAGCAGCATGTAGGCGAACGTATCGGGTACGCCGTGCGTGATCGCGAGATACGACACGCCTCCGACGACCGGCGGCGCAAGCTGGATGCCGAGCGTAGGGCGCAATGCTTCGGGCAGCGGTTCATGCACGGCGGCGCGATGCAACACGATCGATTCGATCGCGAGCCACGAGAACACGCCCGCGCCGAACAGCAACATGCCGATTTGCGTGAAACCGAGCCCGGCCGCCGCCGTCGCCGCGACGAAGCTGGGCGCGACCGTCGGAAGGTAGATGGCGGGCGTCGTCAGCTCGGGCTTGCGGCCGCCCTGCCAGAACCGGCCATGCAGATACGCGCCGAGCGCGAGCGAACTCGCGACGCCGATCGCGAAGAGCGCGATCGCGAGCGGCCGCGAATAAGGCTGCACGGCTTGTGCGACGAGCATCGCCGATACCGGCACGAGCGCCGCGAACGAAGACTGCACCGGATGACGCATTTCCGCGATGGCCGCATCGCGCTGGACGAGCCACTTGCGCCCGTATGCGACGAGCACCGCGATCCAGACGACGAGCGCGCCCGCCGTCAGCCATGCGGGCACCGCATCGGGAATCGCCCACACGCGAGCCGCCGCGCGCCATGCGCCCGCGAGCGCGAGCCCGCCGACCGCGATGCCGAAGAACGCAGCCGGCATCGGCGCGCGATTGTTCGTACCATTGTTGCTGTTCATTGCCCTTCTCCTTGATTTGCGTCGTTGGAGAAAGGTTAGTGGCGACGGCCTTCCGCGCGTATGCCGCAGCGTCTCATTGCGCTGCGCGCGCGTCTCAATCAGTCGCCGCCGCGCAGCTTCACCGCGATTTCGTGCCAGTCCTCTACCGCGTGTTTCAGCTCGCGGCACAGTCTCGGATCGAGCGCATCGAGACGCGACCACAGACGATCGAGCGTCTTCTCACGGGCTTCGTACACGGCGACCGCCGCGACTCTGCTCGCGCCCGACAGACGCGCCTCGGCATCGGCGCATTCCATGTAGAGATGCGCGAGATGCGGATCGGCAAGTTCGACGGGACGCAGGTGAACGGCAGTGAAGCGTGACTTCATGGTGGTTTCCCCGGCTCTTCTTGTTATCGGCGCGCGCTTTCGCATCGCGGTTGCGCGACAGTATGAAGGGCCGGGAAATGCGCCGACAAGCTAAAACGCGTGCGTTCTGTGCGCTATGAAGCGATAGACGTGTTCGGCGTCGCTCACTTCGCGACGAACGCATCGATATGCCGCGCGAGCTCGCTCGGATACTGGAACATCAGCGCGTGTCCCGCGTCGCTGACCACATCGAGCGTCGCGCGCGGAATCATCTGTTCGAGATGGCGCGCGTTGGTATCGGCAAGCACATCGTCGTTCGCGCCCGCGAGAAAAGAAAACGCGACGCGCCAACGGCAGCGGGGAATAATAGGCGGCGAATTGCGCGCGTTCAACAAGAGCTTAAGAACAAGGAGTTAAAGCAGATGAATCGATTCTTCCGCTTGTGCCTTCTTCCCGCCGCTGCATTCGCGCTCGTCGCGTGCAGCACGCCTGTCGAGTTTTCAGCGAGCGCGAATCCGCCTTCATGGAATAACGACGGCGATGCCGATTTCAGCGGCATGGACAACGCGATGTCCGCATGCAAGGGCGCCGCGAAAAGAGCCGGCGCGGGCCGTTGCACGCAGGTGCGCGCCTACGAGGCGTGCATGAAGGACAAGGGCTACATCACCGTGCTCGGGCCGGAGAATCCGCCGAACTGCGGCCAGCCCGATTGGGAAAAGGACGTACGAAAGTGGCTCGAATAAAGCGCTATTTTCGGTTTGCCATGCGCATGAAGAGCACGTACAGGAGCGCGCCCGCCACCGCGCCGATCAGCCAGCCGAGATTGTTCGGCGGCAGGAGCTTGAAGAACTGCGTCGACAGTTCCCAGCCGACCGAGATCACGCCCGATACGATCAGCGCCGCGAGCCCGACCTTGTTCCATCCGCCGTCGTAATAGAAGCGTCCGCCGGGCTGCATCGAATACAGTTCGGCGGTCCTCACCTGCTGGCGCTTCACGAGGTAATAGTCGGACATCATCACGCCGTACATCGGCGCGAGCACGGCGCCGAACACGGACACGAAGATCGTGATCGCCTTCGGGCTGTCGACGAAGATCCACGGACACACGAGCACCGCGAGTATCGACGCGATCAGGCCGCCCTTCTTGAAGTCCACATGCTTCGGAAACAGATTGGCGATGTCGTACGCGGGCGACACGAAGTTCGCGACGATATTGATGCCCATCGTCGCGATGACGAACGTGACGCTGCCGATCGCCACCCACACCTTGTTCTCGATGCGCGAGACGATTTCGACCGGGTCCATGATCATCGTGCCGAACACTTTCTCGCTGCCCGCCGTGACGATCACCGTGATGATTGCAAACGCAACGAAGTTGAACGGCAGCCCGAGGAAGTTGCCGATCTTCATCTGCCGCTCGCTTTTCGCGAAGCGCGAGAAGTCGCCGAAATTCAGCAGCAGCGCGGCGAAATAGCTCACGACGAGCAGGATCGCGTTGATCATCGCGTGAAGTTGCTCGTCGCCGGTCAGCACCTTGCCCGAGAGCGTGAGATTCAGGCTGCCGAGACCCGCGCGATAGAGAATCCATCCCATCAGCACGAACATCACGACATACACGGCCGGCCCGCAAAAGTCGATGAACTTGCGGATGATCTCCATGCCGCGCTGAAAGATGACGAGCTGCAGCAGCCACATGAAGAGGAAGCTGACCCAGCCGAGCATGTCGAGCCTGAGAAAGCTCGTATCGCGCCACGCGGCGACAGACGGCACGAAGAGCAGCAGCAAGGTCGCGACGGCCTTCGACGCGAAATACGTCTGCACGCCGTACCACACGATGCCGACCACGCCGCGAATCAGCGCGGCGAGATTCGCGCCCATCACGCCCATCGAGACGCGCGCCATCACCGGGAAAGGAATGCCGTGTCTCAAGCTCGGCTTGCCGACCCAGTTCATCAGCACATACACGATGAGAATGCCGATGGTCAGCGCGAGCAGCACCTGCCAGCCCGAGATGCCGAGCAGAAAGAGACTCGCGGCGAAGGTGTAGCCGCCGACGCTGTGCACGTCCGACATCCACATCGCGAAGATGCTGTAGCCGTTCCAGGTGCGCTTCGCGCGCGGCACGGGCGCGAGGTCGTGGTTGTAGAGGCGCTCGTCGGCGTTGACGATTTCGGCATCGGCACCGAGCGCGGCGGCGTCGGCGGCGGAGGTTGCGTGGGATGCGGCCATCATGTCCTCCAGTGCCTTCGGCGGGCTCGAGTTATGAACCTAGATTAATGCATCAAAAAGCGAAAATGAAACGGCGTGCGCGTTGCCTTGCGACGCATTAAAGTCCGTCCGTGCGCCTGCCGTTATGCTGGCCATGAGAAAAAAACGCCTTCACTCCCGGGATATGAACAACGCCTTCGCCGCCGCAGCCGAGGCGCTCGCGCTCTTCTGCCGGCTGCGTAACGTCGATGCCGCCGACCTGAGCGCGTGCGAAGTCGATGTCTTCCTCAATCTCGCATTCGAGGAAGCCGCGCAGCAAGCAGCCGCACGCATCGAGGCGCGCCGGACAGGCTGAAGCGTGCGGACCTTCGCTACGGGTGCGGATCTTGCTCGTCCACAAAGGATGGCCAGCGATCGCGCCGCGGAGGTTCCATGTCGAAGATTCTCGGCCCTGTGCTGGGCCCGCAGGTGAGAAGCGTCGCGCGTCATCCGTTCGGCTTTGCGATGCGCACGTTCAAGGCTTTTCGCGCCAATCAGGGCCTGCTGCTCGCGGGCGCGGTCGCGTATTACGCGCTGCTTTCCATCGTCCCGCTGCTGATCCTGATCGTGATCGTGCTGTCGAAATTCGTCGGGCAACAGCAATTGCTCGACACGCTCGCGCATCTGCTCGAATGGCTCGTGCCGGGCCAGGCGCACGCCGTCGTGGGCGAGCTCGCGAATTTTCTTGCGCATCGCGCGGTGCTCGGCTGGCTGCTGCTCGTCACGATGATCTTCTTCAGTTCGCTTGCCTTCACGGTGCTCGAGAACGCGATGTCGGTGATCTTCGTGCATCGCGTCGCGGTCAGGCGGCGGCATTTTCTGCTCTCGGCGCTCCTGCCTTACTGCTACATCCTGTTTCTCGGCGTCGGCATGCTGATCGTCACGCTCGTGTCGAACGGCCTTCAGGCGATGGGCAGCAACAGCGTCGACCTGCTCGGCGTCGAGGTGTCGCTCAGGGGCGTGTCGCGGCTTTTGCTGTATCTGCTCGGCGTCGCGGGCGAGATCTTCGTGCTGACGTCGATCTATCTCGTGATGCCTGTCGGCCGGCCTTCGCTGCGGCTCGCGCTGCTCGGCAGCGTGACGGCCGCCGTGCTCTGGGAAATCACGCGGCATGTGCTCGTCTGGTACTTCGCGACGCTCTCGCAGGTGAGCGTCGTTTACGGATCGCTGACGACGTCGATCGTCGTGCTCTTCAGCCTCGAAGCGCTCGCGACGCTGCTTCTATTCGGCGCGCAAGTAATCTCCGAATTCGAGCGCTTCGGCTCCGAGGCCGATGCGCCGCCGCAGCCCTTCACCACCGGTTGAACGCGCCGCAGCATGTCTTCGCGACGCGCGTGCGCTACAGTGATGCGCCCTCATTCCAGCGCCGCCGATGTCGACACCCACACGCTCGCACGGCACGCGCATCGCGCTCTTCACCGTCGTCGCGATGATCGCGTTCGCCGGCAACTCGCTGCTGTGCCGCCTCGCGCTCAGGGGCGCGCGCATCGACGCGGCGAGTTTCACGCTCGTACGCGTCGCGTCGGCGGCGCTCGTGCTGTGGATCATCCTGCTCGCGCGCGGCGCGCCCGGCGACGACACGCGACGCGCCGGAAGCTGGGTATCGGCATTCGCGCTGATCGTGTATGCGGCGGCGTTCTCCTTCGCGTACGTTCGGCTCGCGGCGGGCACCGGCGCGCTGCTGCTCTTCGGCGCGGTGCAGGCGACGATGATCGGCTACGGCATCGCGACCGGCGAGCGTCTCGCCGCGGCGCAATGGCTCGGCCTGCTGCTCGCGCTCGCCGGTCTCGTGTGGCTCGTGCTGCCAGGACTCGCCGCGCCCGATCCGGCGTCGTCCGCACTGATGATCGCGGCGGGCATCGGTTGGGGCGTCTATTCATTGCGCGGACGGGGCCAGTCCGATCCCGTCGCCGCGACGGCCGGCAATTTCCTGCGCGCGCTGCCGTTCGCGATCGCGGTGTCGGCGCTCGCGCTCGCGTTTGCGGGTACGGACGCGGATGTCTCGGGCCTGGCCTACGCGATGACCTCGGGTGCGTTGACCTCGGGGCTCGGCTATGTCGTCTGGTACGCGGCGTTGAAAGGATTGAAGCCCGCGACGGCGGCCACGGTGCAACTGAGCGTGCCGCTCATCACGGCGGCGGGCGGCGTGCTGCTGCTCGGCGAAACGCTGACGATGCGGCTCGCGGCCAGCGCGGTCGCGATTCTCGGCGGCATCGCGCTCGTCGTGTCGTCGAAGCCCCGATGACGAACTGTGGCGCGCGTTCCACACGCAAACGGCTGCCATGCGCGTATGTGCGGCACCTCACATACGCGCGGGAACTTCCTCTGAAGAATGATGCATGCACCGCACTTCAAATCGGGGCAGGAACGGCAAATGCTGAGGTACTGGCCGAAGTTGCTTCGCCGTCGCGACGCGCAATGAGGTGAAATCGCCGTGCAACGGTGCGCCGGACCGTGCCACGGCAGGCGCGCCGCGCATCGGGCGCAATGATCCGCAGCGTCGTTCCAACGCCTCCTCGCCGCCCCTGATTGTGGCGATATGTGGCGCGAGTTACATTGTTTGGCAAAAAAGGGCCGGCGGCAGATGCTGAACCGGCAACCGGCTGTTACGTCCGACGAAGCCGCATCGCGTTTGATTGTTCATATGATGGGACGCGCGAGGTGAAGCATCGGGCCGGACGCGCGCTGTAAGTCCGCGCTGGTCCGCTGTCTGACGAATAGGTTCTGGAGAGCGCTGTCATGCCTCAGCACGCAAAGCTACCCGAAGAGAGCATCGCGGAACGCGCAAGTCCTGCGAATGATCCCACTGTCACTCACTTGCCCGAGACTGCAATCGATTACGACGACGAACCCGGCCCCATGCGCGCGCCGCTGCGCTTCGGGCGTCTCGCGCTGTGGATGGCGTCGGCGAGCGCGCTTGGCATCGGCGTGCTCGGCACGGTCGCGTACGGCATGTGGTTCAACCACGATCAGCGCGTCTATGCCGAGGCGATGGCGAGCGCGCGCCGCACGCTCGGCATCGATCAGCCGGTGATTACCGCGCAGACGCAATCGGGCGGCGCCGTCGAAACGCCCTTGACCGCCGCGCCCGGCAGCGCGATTCCGTACTCGTCGAACGACGGTCCGACGGCCGCGCCCATCGACACGGCATCGCTCGCGGACAACGCACCCACCGCCGATCCCACCGCCGATCCCGCCGACGAAACCACCGTCGCCAACGCTGGCGCTGACGGCTCGGGCGCGGCCGCCGCCGCGGCGCTCGCGACGGCTTCCGCGCAACCTTTGGCGCAACAGGCGCAACGCCGCGGCACGCCGTCCGCGACGCAGCGTGCGGCCGTCGATCGGAGCAATCGCGCCGATCAGTACGCGCAGGCACGCAGGCATCAGGCGCGCGCGAACGCAAGGCAGCAGTCCGAAGGCGGACTGTTCGCGCGCGTGGGCGCGTTCTTCCATCGAGTGAGCTATCGACACAATGTTCCGACCCGTCAGCGAGAGGAGTATTCACGTCCCTGAGGAGACGCTGGCGAGCCGTGCGCGGCACGCGATCATGCGCTTGCGCCTGCGCGTGCCCGGCCCCGCGCCGCTCGCTGGCGCGGCCTTGCTGTGTCTGCTGATCGGGCTGCTGTTCCTGGCGTTGCAGGTGCGCGCGATCTTTTCGGCGCAACTGCAGCAGGAGTACGTCGGGCTCGTGCTCGAAGCGGTCGAGCGCGCCGATACCGCCCGCGCGACCGCGCTTTCCCTGCAGCACACGCCCGCGAGCGATACGCAGCGCCAGGCCGCGTATCGCGAGGCGCGCATCGAATTGGCCGGGCGGCTCGCGGCGCTGCATGCTCTGGTGTCGTCGAGTCCGATGTCGGCGCCGTCGCTGCCTTCCGCCGTGCTCTCGCCTTCCGCCGCGCTCGGCGAGGCCAGCTCCGCGCTCGATTCGGCCTACGCCTGGTGGCGCGCGGAGCGCGATCGCACGAGCGCGGACGTGCGCGAGCGCATCCTGAGCGTGTCGCATACGCTGATCGCGTTGTCGGCGATCGTATTCGGCGTGCTCATCACCGCGCTCGGCATGTATGCAAAACGCAATCGGCAGCTTCTCGGGATTTCGAATGAATTCGAGCAGGCGTCGCTGCACGATCCGATGACGGGCCTGCCCAACCGGCGCAAGCTCTTCGCGGCGCTGGAAGAAGCGGCGAATGCGCTCGCGAGCGGCGCGCGCGGGGCGTCGCGCATCGCGGTGCTGTATATCGATCTCGATGGCTTCAAGCGCGTCAACGACACGCACGGCCACCGCATCGGCGATGAGTTTCTGATTGCGGTGTCGCGGCGTTTTCGTCAGGCGGTGCGCGGCGGCGATCTGGTCGCGCGTATCGGCGGCGACGAATTCGCGTTGCTCGTGCGCGAGTTTTCGAGCGATGGCGAGCTCGCGGTGATCGCGCAGAGAATCATCGCGTGCGTCGCGGAAACCGACGCGCAGATGGGCTTGTCGATTGTGCGCGCGAGCGTCGGCATCGCGAGTTTTCCGGATCGTGTCGACGATTACTGGCGGCTCGTCGCCGCTGCCGACGACACGATGTACACCGTCAAGCGCAACGGCAAGAACGGCTACGCGTTCGCGTCGGCGCCGTCCGCCTGACGCTCGTTCCTACGCGGCGGCGCGCAGGTCTTCTTCGCCGCCCAGCGCCTCGGTCAGCGCCGACAGCATGCGCGCGAGTTCGCCTGTCATCAGGATGAAGTCGGATTCGAAGCGCTCGTCGTCGTTCGACGCGGTCGGATCGGCGGCTTCCTTGATGACGTCGAGCGCGCTCACGCGCTTCAATGTGAGCGATGGCGTCAGCACGTACGACACGCGGTCGTCCCACGTCATCGCGAGACGCATGCACTGCTTGCCCGCTTCGATATGGCGGCGCATGTCTTCCGTTTCGAGCGCGTGACCGACGTAGCGGACGGTCGCGTTGCCTTCGCCGGTCGAGCGCAGTTCCGTATCGCGATCGAGCGTGAAGCCCGCGGGCGCGTCGCCGGAAAGCAGCCATTCGGTCATCGCCGAAACGGGCGAGCGCGCCGTGCGGACGCTCGCGAGCGGCAGATCGGTGACGGACTTCACCAGCAAGCCGATGATGTCGTCGCACAGCGTCGCCGACGACGAATCGATCGCGAGCCAGCCGTTCACCGGATCGATCCACACGCGCGTATCGCGGCGGATGCTGAAGGCGCGCGGCAGGAGTTCGTCGGTGATCTGTTCCTTGAGCTCTTTCATCTGCTTGCGGCCGGGTTTGAAGCCCTGCTGCTCTTCGAGCTCGGCGGCGCGTTCCTTCACGAACTGCGTGACGACGGATGCGGGCAGCAGCTTCTTTTCCGCGCGATAGACGATGAGCATCTGACGGTTCGCCGTGTAGACGAGATCATCGTCGCCGCGCGGCGAGACCCAGCCGCGCCGTTCGTTCTCGATGCTCGACGCCACGGTGAACGCGAGCGGCGCGAGCCATTGCTGCATCTGCTGCGGCGTGACGGACCAGTGTGCGGGAAGACGGTGAAGCTGAAGATTCTTGAACCACATGGCGCGGGATTTCGATGTAGTCGGAAAGGGGCGCCATTCTATACGAGTGCGCGTCAGTCGTTCGCGCGCCATTTTTGCGGCACGATCCGCCATTGCAGATTCACGCCCGCCGCGGCGAGCAGGATCAGCGCCGCGCCGGCCACTTGCAGCCACGCGAGCCGTTGCCCGAACGCGAGCCAGTCGACGACGATCGCCACCACCGGATAGATGAACGACAGCGCGCCCGTCGTCGCGGTCGGCAGCTTCTGGATCGCGCCGTACAGCAACACGTACATCAGTCCCGTGTTGACGACGCCGAGCACGACGAGATCGGTCCAGCCGCCGATCGTCGCGGGCGTCGCATCGAAGCGCGCGAACGGCGCGAGCATCGCGATGCCGAATAACACATGCAGCATCGCGATCAGATGCGGCGGCGTGCCCGCGAGGCGCTTCGTGACGATCGACGATATCGCGTACAGAAAAGCCGCGCCGAGCGCATACGCAATGCCTTCGAGATACTGCCCCGGCATCGCGAGCACGGACGGCTCGACCCGCACCACCATCACAAGGCCGATGAACGCGACGCCGAGCCACGCGATCGTCGATACCGACACGCGCTCGTGCAACACGAGCGCGCCCAACGCGACCAGCATGAAGGGCTGCGTGTTGTAAACGGTCGTCGCCATCGAGATCGACGCGCGCGAATACGCGGCGAAAAGCAACAGCCAGTTGCCGACGATCGCCACGCTGCCGAGCGCGACGAGGCCGATCATGCGCCACGAGAAATAGCGCCTCTTCAAGAAGCCGAGCGCCGCGCACACGGCGATGAGCGTCGCGCCTCCGAACACGCAGCGGAAGAACACCACGTTCCAGGGCGTCTGCCCCGACGACACCACGAGCCAGCCGATCGTGCCCGACATCAGCATCGCGAGCGACATCTCGATCGCGCCGCGACGCAGTTCATTCGCACGCGATGCGCCGCCAAGCCGCGCATCGATTCTTTCGCTATTCATTTCGCGCCCGTCATGCAAGTTTCGATGGCTTCAAGTCTATCGATGCGCATCGCTCGAAACCATGCCTAAAATTAGGCTCACGCATCTTTCGACCTTTGAATCGAAGGCCATCATGGGAAAACACCTGAGCAACCCGCCGCAAGCGGGCATCGACGCAATCGATCGCGAACTCATCGCCGTGCTTGCGAGCGATGGACGCATCGCCGTGAGCGAGCTTGCGAAGCGCGTCGGCCTGTCGGCGCCGAGCACCGCCGAGCGCATGCGGCGGCTCGAGACGCAAGGCGTGATTCGCGGCTTCACCGTCGATATCGATCCGCGCGCGCTCGGCTACACGCTGCAGGCGATCGTGCGCGTGCAGCCGCTGCCGGGGCAATTGCATCTCGTCGAAGAAGCGATAAGGCGCATTCCCGAGTTCGTCGAATGCGACAAGGTGACGGGCGACGATTGCTTCGTATGCCGCCTCTATCTGCGCTCGATCGAGCATCTCGACGACATCCTTTCGCGCGTCACCGAGCGCGCCGCGACAAGCACGGCCATCATCAAGGCAACGCCGATCGAAAGACGCCTGCCGCCGCTCGGCTGATCGCTGCGCGTTTTTACCTGCAGAAGAACGGGGTTACACTTGAGTCGCCTGAAACCGCATCACAGCTATGCGCGCGAGGAGCGAACATGAGTGACTTCGACGCCAACCGCACCTTCCGCGGACTTCCGCTGACACCCGAGCAAGATGCCGAAGTGCGGCATTACATCAAGAAGAAAAAGCAGCGCGACGAGCCGTGGGACACGCCGGAACTCGAGGCGATGCTGCAGGACATGCTGGAGCCGCCAGGCGACGAAGACGGCCCCGCCGACGACGAAACCGACGAGGAAACGCGTTCGGCGGCAGAGCGCGCGTCCGCGTTCATCGACGAAGGCATGGACCCGATCGAGAACAGCGAGGAATGGCACGCCGCGATGGAAGCCGAAGCGATGAAAGGGCCACGACGCTAACGCGTTTCTCGCGCCGCGCAAAAAAGAAAGCGCCGGTCGATGCCGGCGCTTCATCCCTCCACTTCGCGCTTCACACTTCGCGCTTCACACTTCGCATCTCACTGCACGTTCAATGCCTGTGCCGCCAGTCGCGCGGCGGATGCGTATCCAGCCAACGCGCTTTCGGAGTATGGATATGCGGATGCCGGTGATGCATCACGATAACCACCGCGACGCATAGCACCAGGACGAGTCCCGCCATCAGGCTGATCATTGGCTCGGCCATCGCTACCTCCTTTCTTCGACAGGCGATGCCTGTATTTTAGGCGCTGTTTCGCGCGACGAATCACGCCCCGCGCGCACATGCTTCGCATGAAAGCAGCTAAGTCATCGAAAGCATGACGTGTTCCCATGTCCTATAGTGCTTTAGCACGTTTGGTTTGAAGATCCACGAAATCAACCGGGAGACGCAGATGGCGACGTGGAAACCCGATCCGAGCTTCTATCCTTCCCCGCGGCTCGCAGCGAAAGCGCCGCGCGAAACGCTGGCTTATGTCGCGACGTTCGATCCCGAGCGCAAGTCGCCGGACAAGATCGCCGTCGTCGATGTCGATCCGGATTCGCCGGACTATACGAAGATCGTCGGCGAAATCGCGATGCCCGATGTCGGCGACGAGTTGCATCACTTCGGTTGGAACGCATGCTCGTCGTGCCTGTGCCCGAATGCGCCGCATCCGCACATGGAGCGGCGCTATCTCGTCGTGCCGGGGCTGCGTTCGTCGCGCGTGCATATCATCGACACGAAGCCCGATCCGAAGAAGCCGGTGATCGTGAAGACGATCGAGCCCGCGGAACTCGCGGAAAAGACCGGCTATACGCGGCCGCATACCGTGCATTGCGGGCCGGGCGGCATCTATATCACCGCGCTCGGCAACGCCGAAGGCAAGGCGCCCGGCGGCGTGCTGATGCTCGATCAGCAGAGCTTCGATCCGCTCGGCCGATGGGAAGTCGATCGCGGACCGCAACAGCTCGCGTACGACGGCTGGTGGCATCTCGGCTACGACACGATGGTCACGAGCGAATGGGGCACGCCCGACACCTTCGAGGAAGGCCTCGTGCCCGATCTGCTGCTCGGCGCGAAGTACGGGCGCAAGCTGCATTTCTGGGACTTCACGAAGCGCAAGCACATTCAGGAGATCGATTTCGGCGACGAATATCAGCTCGTCTTCGAACTGCGTCCCGCGCACGATCCGACCAAGGCATATGGTTTCGTGAACTGCGTGATCAGTCTGAAGGATCTGTCGTCGTCGATCTGGACCTGGTATCGCGACAAGGACAAGTGGGCGGTGAAAAAGATCATCGACATTCCCGCCGAACCCGCCGATGCCGACAAGCTGCCGCCGTTATTGAAGGGCTTCAATGCGGTGCCGCCGCTCGTCTCCGATATCGATCTGTCGATGGACGACCGCTTTCTGTACGTGTCGTGCTGGGGCACCGGCGACATGCTGCAATACGACGTCTCCGATCCCTTCGCGCCGAAACTGACGGGCAAGGTGCGTATCGGCGGCGTGGTCGCGCGCGCGACGCATCCGGGCGCGAAGAACGGCGCGCTGAATGGCGGCCCGCAGATGGTCGAAGTGAGCCGCGACGGCCGCCGCGTCTACTTCACGAATTCGCTGTACGGCGCGGTCGATGCACAGTTCTATCCCGAAGGCATCGACGGCTGGATGGTGAAGCTCGATGCCGATCCCAACGGCGGCCTCGCCGTCGACGACAAGTTTTTCATCGACTGGCCCAAGGGACATCGGCCGCATCAGATCCGGCTGCAAGGGGGCGATTGCTCGTCGGATTCGTACTGCTATCCCTGATCCGCCGCGAGACACTTCGCATGGACGCCGCATCGCCCGCGCTCCTCCTCACCGCCGCGGGCCTCGGCGCGTTTCACGGTCTCAATCCCGCGATGGGATGGCTCTTCGCCGTCGCGCTCGGCCTGTATGCGCGAAGCCGCCGCGTCGCGCTCGTATCGCTCGTGCCGATCGCGCTCGGCCACGCGGCGTCGGTCGCGCTCGTGCTCGCGGGCGCGCTCACGCTCGGCGCGGCGGTCGGCCATGACCTGCTCGCACGCGGCTGCGGGGCGCTGCTGATCGGCTGGGGCGTGTGGAGCGCGTGGCGCGGGCATCGCGGACGCCCGACCGTCGGCATGCGTACCGGGCTGGCCGGTCTCGCGTTATGGTCCTTCATGATGTCGAGCGCGCACGGCGCAGGTTTGATGCTGGTGCCGGCGCTCTTGCCGTTGTGCACGAGCGCGATGCCAAAGACGGCTTTCGAAGCCAGCGCACTCGCGTTGACCGTGCATACCGGCGCGATGCTCGCCGTCATCGCGACGATCGCCATGTTCGCCATGTCCCTTCAGGAACGCGGCGGACTCGGCTTTCTACGCAGCGGATGGATCAACGTCGACTGGATCTGGAGCGCGGCATTGATCGCGTGCGGCTTATTTCTGTTCGTCTGACGCGGAGTCCTGCGCGCCGAATTGCATTTTGCATACGTTATGCACGATGGCATTTTGCATGCATCGCGCATAACACAGAATTCAATCGCGCCGCGACACTTCCTCCGGACTCGGCAATTCGGCGGTGGTCCACCCTCCGCCCAGCGCCTTCACGAGAGCGACGCTCGCCGCCATGCGGCGCCGCTCGATACGCACCGCCGTGCGTTGATCCGACAGCACGATTGCCTGCGTCACCACCACGCTCAGATACGTGATCGCGCCGTTCTCGTAGCGATTGCTGACCTTGCCGAGCGCGCGCTGGGCGGCATCGACGGCATCGCGTTGTGCTTCGCTTTCGCGGCGCAGCACTTCCAGCGCATTCAGGTTGTCTTCCACTTGCCCGAACGCGGTCAGCACGGTTTGCCGATAATCGGCGACCTTCTCGTCGTAGTCAGCGCGCGCCGCATCGCGAGCCGCCGCGCGACCGCCGAAGTCCAGCACCGTGAATGCGAGCTGTGGCCCGAGCGACCAGAATCGGCTCGGCGCTTCGAGCCATGAACTGAAGCGCGTCGCCTCGAGACCGCCCGTCGCGGCGAGCAGAATGTTCGGAAAGAACGCCGCCGTCGCCACGCCGACGCGCGCATTCGCCTCGGCCACGCGCCGCTCCGCCGCCGCGATATCCGGCCTGCGCTCGAGCAACGCGGACGGCACGCCGGGCGGCAGCACCGCGAGCGCCGCCGACGGATGCGGCGAATGCGCTTCGTTGAGCGGCGCGACATCGAGCGTAAAACTCGACGGACTCTCGCCGACGAGAATCGCGATCGCATTGACGAGGCTCGTTCGCGTGGTCTCCAGATCGATGAATTGTGCCTGCGTCGCGCGCAGTTGCTCTTCGGCCTGCGCGACATCCGATTCCGCCGCAACGCCGCCCGCAAAACGATCGCGTGTGAGCGCGAGCGCCTTCTCATAGGCTTGCAGCGTCGCCTGCAACAGCCGTTCTTCTTCGACGATGCCGCGCAAATCGAAGTAGTCGGTCGCGAGTTCGGCCTGCATCGACAGAATCGCGCTGTGCAGATCCGCGGCGCTCGCCTGCGCTTCTGCGCGGCCACCTTCGACAGCACGCGAGATGCGGCCCCAGAGATCCGGCTCCCACGAGATCTGTGCGTCGATCAGATAGTCGGGCACGGTCACGCCCGCGCTCGATTTGTACAGGACGTTCGACGATACTCGCGACTGATTGAATGCGGCATTCGCCGTGATGGTCGGAAAGTACGCCGAACGCGCCTGCGCGGCCGCCGCACGCGCTCCACGAAAACGCGCGGCGGCCGCGGCCACGGTCTGATTCGCTGTCGCGACACGTTCTTCGAGCGCGTTCAATTGCGGATCGCCATAGACTTCCCACCACGGCGCGCGCGGCTTCGCATCGGCGGGTTGCGCAGGCTTCCAGTCTTGCGATGCCGACGCAGGCGCATCGAGCGGCATCTGCGACTTGTACGCAGCAGGCGTAGAAGTTTCGGGCCGCACGTAATCCGGCCCGACGGCGCAGCCGCCCAATGCCGCGATAGTTAGGTATGCAACTAATTCGAGCGATGCGCGCCTCATCACGACTCGCTTCCTTCAGCCTTCGCTGCACCACCGCTCGCGGCGTCGCTCGAACCCGCGCGGCCGATACGCACCGCCGCGCCATCGATGATCGAATCGGGCGGATTGACGATCACGCGCTCATCGCCATTCAATCCGGAGACGATCGACACACGCGTGCCGTAGTCGGTGCCGAGCGTGATCGGCAGAAGCTTCACGCGGTTGTTCGCATCGACGCTCGCGGCATGCACGCCATCCGGACGGAATAACAGCGCATTGCCGGGCAGCGTGTATGAAGGACTCGCGCTCGTGAGACGAAAGCGCACTTGCGCATACGCGCCCGCAAGCAATTCGCCCGCCGGATTCTTCACATCGACTTCGACGCGCATCGTGCGCGCGACGGGATCGACCGCGCCCGCGGTACGCACCGTGACGCCGTCGAACTTGCGATTGCGCTCTTCGTTGAGCAGCAACTCCGCGGGCAAACCCACCGTGATCATCCGCGCATACGCTTGCGGCACATCGACGAACACACGCAACGTCGACGCATCCTGAATGTGGAAGAGCTCGCGGCCGGCGGCGCCGCTGCCGGCGTCGATCAACTGACCGACATCGGTGTTGCGCGCGGTGACGACGCCATCGAAGGGTGCATAGATCTTCTGGAACGACACGAGTTGTTCGAGCCGCGACACGTTCGCCTGCGCCGCGTTCAGCGCCGCTTCCTTCGCGAGCATGTCGCCGTTCTTTTCATCGGTCTCCTGGCGCGACACCGAGTTGTTCTTCAGCATCTGCGCCCAGCGCTCCGCAGTCGTCTTCGCAAGCAGATAGTTCGCGCGCGCCGTTTGCGCATCGGCGCGCGCCTGACGAAGCTGATCGTTGATTTCGGGCGCATCGATCTCCGCGAGCAACTGGCCCTTCTTCACCTTCGTGCCGATATCGACGGTCCAGCGCTTCAGATACCCATTGGTGCGCGCGAAGATCGGCGCATCCGAGAACGCGCGGATATCGCCTGCGAGCACGAGATCCTGCGAGGCCTTCATGCGCGTCGGCTTGATGACCTCGACCGTCTGCAAGCCGTGCTCGTTCGCATCGCGTTCGAGTTCCGCGTGCGCAGCGCGGCGCGACAGGATTCCCTGCGCGATGAGCGCGACGACGACCACGAGCGCGATCACGAGCCATAAGCGCCCTCGCCGCCTGTTGCCCGATCGTTGCGACAACTGCTCTTCCATTCTTGCTCCGCCTGCTGTTCGATTGTTTTATTGCGCCGCTTTCCGTGCCGCCGCGCCCGGTCCCTTGCCGCGTGCTTCCATGCGCCGATAGACGATCGAAAACACGACCGGCACGAAGAACAGCGTTGCGATGGTGCCGACCATCAGGCCGCCGATCACCGCCCGCCCGAGCGGCGCATTCTGCTCGCCGCCTTCACCGAGCCCGATCGCCATCGGCACCATGCCGATCATCATCGCGAGCGCGGTCATCAGCACCGGCCTGAAACGCGTATAGCCCGCTTCCAGCGCGGAGCGCACTGCGTCGCCATGTTCGGCGAGCGCGGCGCGCGCGAAGCTCACCACGAGAATGCTGTTTGCCGTCGCGATGCCTATGCACATGATCGCGCCGGTCAATGCTGGAATCGACAACGTCGTATGCGTCAGGAACAACATCCACACGATGCCCGCGAGCGCGCCCGGCAATGCGGTGATGATGATGAACGGATCGAGCCACGACTGGAAGTTCACGACGATCAGCAAGTACACCAGCACGACCGCGAGAATGAGGCCGAATGCGAGACCCGAAAACGATCCGTTCATCGTCTCGACCTGGCCGCGCATTTCGATCGTCGAGCCTTTGGGCAATTCGCCGCGCGCTTCGTCGATGATGCGTTGCACGTCGTCCGCCACTGCGCCGAGATCGCGCCGCTCGGTGGTCGCATAGAGATTGATGGTGGTCTGCGCGTTGTAGTGATAGACGACCGCATCGCGCGCGCTGCGCGAAAGCGTTGCGAGCGCGCCGAGAATATTGGTCTTGCCGCTCGACGATGTCACCGGAATGTTCGCCACCGATTGCAGCGAGTTCATGTCGTATTGCGGCGCCGTCGTGATGACGTTATAGCTCACGCCATTCACCGGATTGAGCCAGAACGTGGGCGTCGTCTGCTGACTGCCCGACAGCGTGATGAGCAAGTTGTTCGCGACATCGCGCTGCGTGAAGCCCGCTTGCAACGCCTTCGTGCGATCGACCTCGACGTTGATCGCAGGCAGATCGGATGGCTGCTGGATGCGCGCATCGACGAGACCCGGCACGCGGCGAATCTTTTCCAGCATGCGATTCGCCAGCGCGCGATTGCCGCGCACATCGCGGCCGGTGATCGCTATATCGATCGGCGCGGGCACGCCGAAGTTGAGAATCTGACTCACGATATCGGCGGGCAGGAATGAAAACGTCACGCCGGGAAACTCCTGCGGCAGGCGCTTTCGCAACTCGTGGATATAGCCTTCTGTCGGCGCGTGATCTTCGTTGAGGCTGATGAGCACGTCGGCATCGGCGGAACTGACCGTGCCCGTGTTGTTGTACGAGAGATTGATACCCGATACCGGCAAGCCCATGTTGTCGATGATCGAGCGAATCTCGCCGCGCGGAATCAGTTGCCTGATGCGTGCATCGACGCGATCCGTCAGCGCCGCCGTTTCCTCGATGCGCGTGCCCGTCTTCGCGCGCATATGCAGCGCGATCACGCCTGAATCGATCGACGGAAAGAAGTCGCGCCCGAGGAACGGCGCAAGCCCGAGCGACAGCAGGCAGCACAGCAAAAACAACGAAGCGAAGCGGCCCGGTTGCGCGAGCTGCGCTTCGAGAACGCGTCGATAGCGATGGCGCACGGACTCGAAATGACGCTCGAATGCGAGATGAATCCGCACGAACGGATTGCGCGAGCCTTTCATCGATTCGACATCGCCGCCCATGTGCTCGTGATGACGCAACAGATACTTCGCAAGCGTCGGGATCAGCGTGCGCGAGAAGAAGTACGACGCGAGCATCGCGAACACGACGGCTTCGGCCATTGGCACGAACAGGTAATGCGCGACGCCCGTCAGCAGGAACATCGGAATGAACACGATGCAGATAGAGAGCGTCGACACGAGCGTCGGCACGGCGATCTGCTGCGCGCCATCGAGAATCGCATGCTCCAGTTCCTTGCCCTGCTCCAAGTTCTGGCTGATGTTTTCGATTGCAACTGTCGCGTCGTCGACGAGGATACCGACCGCGAGCGCGAGGCCGCCGAGCGTCATGATGTTGATCGTCTGCCCGATCGCGGAGAGCGCGACGATCGACGTCAGCATCGAAAGCGGTATCGAGATCGCGATGATGAGCGTCGCACGCCAGCTTCCCAGAAACAGCAGCACCATCAGCGCAGTCAGGCCCGCTGCGATCACCGCTTCACGCAGCACGCCCGACACCGACGCGCGCACGAAGAGCGATTGATCCGCAACGGGCTCGATCTTCAGCGACTCGGGCACCATGCCGCGCAAGGTCGGCAACAGGTTCTTCACGCGCGCGACGATATCGAGCGTCGATGCATTGCCGCTCTTGTTGATCGTGAGTAAGGAAGCGCGGGTGCCGTCCACCCGCACGATATTGGTTTGCGGCTGGAAGCCGTCGCGCACATGCGCGACGTCCTTGATATAGATCGTGCCGCCAGGACCGGTGCGGATCGGTATGTCGTTGAGTCCTTCGATCGAGCCCGGACTCGCGTTCAGGCCGACCGAGTATTCCGTTGCGCCGATCTTCGTCGTGCCCGTCGGCAGAATCAGATTCTGCGCGCTGATTGCATTGACCACGTCGGTCGGCGCGAGGTTCTTCGCCTGCAGCTTGCGCGAATCGATATCGACCATGATCTGCCGCTGCTTGCCGCCATAAGGCAATGGCACCGAAGCGCCTTGCACGGTCGCGAGCTGCGTCTTCAGAAAGCTATTGCCGAAGTCGTAGAGCTGCTGTTCGCTGAGTTCCGACGACGACAACGCGAGCCGCAGAATCGGCACCGTCGATGCATTGAAGCGCAAGATATTCGGCGGCGTGATGCCGGGCGGCAGCGAGCGCAATTGCGTTTGCGAGAGCGCGGTAATCTCGGCGATAGCTTCATCGACATTCGCATTAGGCTGAAAGTAGATGCGAATGACCGCAATGCCCGGCAGCGATTCCGACTCGATGTGCTCGATGTCGTTGACCGCCACCGACAACCCGCGCTCGTAATTGAGCGTGATGCGGCGCTCCATTTGATCGGGCGGCAGGCCCGTATAAGACCAGATGACGCTGACAACGGGAATATCGATATTCGGAAAGATATCGGTCGGCGTCCGCACGATGACGAGCGGACCGATGATCAGCAAGAGCAACGACAGGACGATGAATGTGTACGGGCGCTTCAGCGCGAGTCTGACAATCCACATCTAGGTTTCGCCTGCCCCGTTCGTTGTTCGTTATTCGAATGCTATGCGACGACACTGCGCCCGAAAACGCAAATGCACTCGATACGATGACACAACTGAAGCTTACAAAACAATTTGCGCAAACGGTTGCGAGGGTTTTTGCGGAATGATTTCTGCAGAAGAATGCGGGGCCGCACCGAAAACGGAACGCGCGTTCCAATTGTTGGAAATGAATTGCGCCTCGCAGAGCGCGAGGCGCTTGGCGATGCGGAAAGTTATGCCGCTACGGGACGAAGATCGAGTACGCGCTTGGCCTTGCCGGTTGCCGTCGTCGGCAGTTCGCCGGAATCGAGCACGCGCACTTGCGTCGATACGCCGACCATCGTCTTGACGCGATGCTGAAGTTCGCGCGAGAGACCGGCGCGGTCGCTCTCGTTCAGCGTTGCGCAGACTTCCGGGCGTGCTTCGACTGAGACGGACAGCGAATCCATGTGGCCGTCGCGCGACACGCACAACTGATACTGGCCGCTCAGGCGCGGAATCGCAAGGATCAACTCTTCGATCTGGCTCGGGAACACATTGACGCCGCGAATGATGAGCATGTCATCCGAGCGGCCCGTGATCTTCGCGAGGCGACGCATCGAGCGCGCGCTCGGCGGCAGCAACGAAGTGAGATCGCGCGTGCGGTAACGGATCATCGGCATCGCTTCCTTCGTGAGCGAAGTGAAGACCAGTTCGCCCGTGCTGCCTTCCGGAAGCACTTCGCCCGTCACGGGATCGATAATCTCGGGATAGAAATGATCTTCCCAGATCGTCGGGCCATCCTTCGTCTCGATGCATTCACACGCAACGCCCGGACCCATGATTTCCGAGAGGCCGTAGATGTCGAGTGCCTGTATGCCCGCACGCGTTTCGATCTCGCTGCGCAATCCCTGGCTCCAGGGCTCGGCGCCGAAGATGCCGATCTTGAGCGACGTGTTCGCCGGGTCCATGCCCTGCCGTGTCATTTCATCGAGCAGATTCAGCATGTACGACGGCGTGACGAGAATGATCTTCGGCGCGAAATCGCGGATCAGTTGAACCTGCTTTTCGGTCTGACCGCCTGACATCGGCACCACCATGCAGCCCAGACGTTCGGCGCCGTAGTGAATGCCGAGACCGCCGGTGAAGAGACCATAGCCGAACGCATTGTGCAGCGTGTCGCCTCTGCGCCCACCAGCAGCTCTGATTGAACGCGCCGTGACGTTGGCCCACGTGTCGATGTCTTTCGCGGTATAGCCGACCACCGTCGGCTTGCCCGTCGTGCCGCTCGATGCATGCACGCGCACGACCTGATCGCGCGGCACGGCGAAGAGCCCGAAGGGATAGTTGTCGCGTAGGTCGGTTTTCGTCGTGGTCGGAAAACGCGCGAGATCGGATAGCTCGCGCAGGTCGTCTGGATGCACGCCCTCAGCGTCGAAAGCACGGCGATAGTGTGCGACGTTTTCATAGGCGTGACGCAACGTCCACTTCAGGCGTTCGAGTTGCAGTGCCTGAAGCTCGTCCCGGCTCGCGCGCTCGATCGGTTCCAGTTCGCTTTGCTGTGCAATGGATTGAACCACGGTTGTCTCCTGCATGAATGCTCGATGAATGAATGATGCGTCTTCGCTTCAGTGAAAGCGCTGGCCCGAATAACGCAATGCCGCGATGAGCGGCGATGCGCGATAACGGTCTTCGCCGTAATGCGCAGCGAGATGAAGCAGCACGTCGTGAACGCGGCCGATGCCGATGCGTTCGCCCCACGCGAGCGGTCCGAGCGGATAGTTCACGCCCTTCTCCATCGCGAGGTCGAGATCGGCGCTCGTGCAAACGCCTTGATTCACGGCGTCGGCCGCTTCGTTGACGAGCATCGCGACGGTTCGCATCACGGTCATGCCGGCGACATCGTTCAATGGCACGACTGCATAACCGGCTTGCGCCAATGCGCCGGCTGCCGCAGCGTAGGCTTCGCCGGAGCATTGACGCGCGTGCGTGAGCGCCACGCTTTGCGCGTTCGCATAGTCGAGCGCGAGATCGATCAACACGATGTTGTCGATGCCGAGCGCATGCGCGCGTTCCGTCGCCGTGCGTCCATCGGTAAGGAAAAGATACGCATCATCGATTTGTGCGATCAGCCCGGGCATGTCGTTTCCAGCGACGCTCGCCGGCGCGATGCGCGCTTGCAGGCGTTCGTATAAAGGCACGCTTTCTCCGGGCACGATCTTCGAAGGCGTATGAGCATTCGTTTCGATGCGCGCGACAGGCTTCGCGGCATCAGCGCCATAGTCATAAAAGCCACGGCCGGTCTTGCGACCAAGAAAGCCCGCGTTCACCAATTCCTGTTGAATCAGCGAAGGCGTGAAGCGCGGATCGTTGAAGTACGCGTTGAACACCGATTGCGTCACGGCGAAATTCACGTCGTGGCCGATCAAGTCCATCAACTCGAATGGACCCATTCTGAAGCCGCCCGAATCGCGCATGACGGCATCGATGGAAGCGGCGTCAGCGCCCTGCTCGTTGAGCACGCGCAAGCCTTCCGCATAGAACGGCCGAGCCACGCGATTGACGATGAATCCCGGCGTCGATTTTGCATGTACCGGCGTCTTGCCCCATGCCGCGGCTGTGGCATACACGGTTTGTGCGACCGCATCGGATGTTGCGAGTCCGTGCACGACTTCGACGAGGGCCATCAGCGGTGCCGGATTGAAGAAGTGCATCCCGACCACGCGCGACGGATGCTTCAAGGGCGCCGCGATCGCCGTGATCGAAATGGATGACGTGTTGGTCGCGAGCATGCACTCGTGCGTCACGATGCTTTCGAGCTCGATGAACAGCGCGCGCTTGAGCTCGAGACGTTCCGCAATGGCTTCGATGACAAGCGATGCCGTGCGCAAGTCAGCGAGACTCGTAACGACGCGCACGCGATCGATGGCTTGCTGTCCTGCGGACTCTTCGAGCTTCTTCTTGTCGATCAGGCGCTGCACGTTCGCCGCGATTGCATTGCGCGCCTTGTCGAGCGCTTTCGCATCGAGATCGTAAAGCAGCACGGTGTGCCCCGCGAGCGCTGCGACCTGGGCAATGCCCGCGCCCATCGCGCCGGCGCCGATCACGCCGACGATCGCCGATGTCTGAATGGCCTGTGTCATGTCGCCAGGTCCCTCAGACGCGCTCGATTGCGATCGCGATGCCCTGACCCACGCCGATGCACATCGTGCATAGCGCATGGCGCCCGTTGCGGCGCTCGAGTTCGTACATTGCGGTGGTGACGAGGCGCGCACCCGATGCGCCGAGCGGATGACCGAGCGCGATGGCGCCGCCATTCGGATTCACGCGCGGATCGTCCTCGGCAAGGCCCAGTTGACGAAGCACCGCGATGCCTTGCGATGCGAAGGCCTCGTTGAGTTCGATGACGTCGAACTGATCGAGCGTGAGGCCTGTACGTGCAAGCAGCTTCTTCGTCGCGGGCGCGGGACCGATGCCCATGATGCGCGGCTCGACACCCGCCGTCGCCATGCCGATGATGCGCGCTCGCGGCGTGAGTCCATGACGCCTCGCAGCATCCTCGTTCGAGATGATGAGCGCGCATGCGCCATCGTTCACGCCCGATGCGTTGCCCGCGGTCACGCTGCCGTCGGGACGCACGACGCCCTTCAGCTTCGCGAGCGATTCGAGCGAGGTCTCGCGCGGATGCTCGTCGCGATCGATCGCAATCGCTTCGCCCTTCTTTTGCGGCACATTCACCGCGACGATTTCCTGTGCGAGCGTGCCATCGGCCTGTGCGCGTGCCGCACGCTGCTGGCTGCGCAGCGCGAAGCGATCTTGCGCATCGCGCGAAATGTTGAAATCGACCGCGACGTTCTCCGCGGTCTCCGGCATCGAGTCGACGCCATATCGCACACGCATCGCGCGATTGATGAAACGCCAGCCGATGGTCGTATCGAAGATATCAGCCGAACGCGAGAATGCGCTCGATGCTTTACCCATCACGAAAGGCGCACGCGTCATGCTCTCGACGCCACCCGCAACATACAGCGAACCGTCGCCGGCCTTGATCGCGCGCGCGGCACTGCCGACCGCGTCCATGCCCGAGCCGCACAGACGGTTGATCGTCGAGCCCGGCACGTCGATAGGCAAACCCGCGAGCAAGCTCGACATGCGCGCGACGTTGCGGTTATCTTCGCCAGCCTGATTCGCGCAGCCGTAGATCACATCGTCGATCTGCGTCCAGTCCACCGACGCGTTGCGCTTCATGAGCGCGGTGATGGGCACGGCGCCGAGATCGTCGGCGCGGACGTCCTTGAAAACGCCGCCGTAGCGGCCGAATGGAGTACGAATCGCGTCGCAAATGAAGGCTTCAGTCATGACAAGTCTCGATGTGGAGAATGATCGATCGCAGCGAAGCCGCGCAATAGTTGCATTGCTAACGACTTCGGCGCTTGAATAGATTTGGAATCGCTTCGGCTTCACGCGCACCGTTGCGATGCGCGACTTTCTAATGAATCGGGACGTCGCTTACCGCTCGTCGAAGCTCACAACCACGCGCTCGCTCACCGGATGGCACTGGCAGGTCAGCACGAAACCCTCATCGATCTCGTGTTGT
>NZ_JARUXK010000001.1:1481590-1492605 GCF_031451435.1 Caballeronia sp. LZ008
CTGACGCACCAGCGTCTTGCGATACGCCTCGGGCATCCAGTCCTGCGGCTCGATCTTGCCGTCGGCCTGCATCACCGCGTCGAAGCGGGTTTGGGCGGCGGAGGCTGCGGCTTCGTGGCTTTCGGCTGCGGACGTCGCGCTGGGGAGGTCGAGGGATTGCGTGTACATGCGGGGCTCCGCCGTCTTTTTGAGATGCGATGGAGCGAGTATATCCATTAACCGACCGTCCGGTTGATTAATTTTGCATGCAACTATGTCCATATAGATAGCGTCGCGTTAACCCGGAACCGAGTCTGACCCATGAAGTCATCCGCACGCAAAAAAGCCCAGCCGAAAGCCGGACTGGGCAAAACCACCGGTGATTGGGTGGCAGAGGTCGCTTTCACGTTCGCGCAAATCGTGCGAAAGCGCATTTCGAGTTTTGTATGCAATCGACCAGAACCGCTCGCATTGCGGGGGCTCACCGCCGCTTCCTGACGCTCACTGCCCGAAGAACACGCCTTGCGTATCGACCCGCATGGTCGCACGGCCCGATTGCGCCGCCGCACCTGTCGAAGATCCGTATCCTTCTGCCCGCGCCTGCGCCGCACGCATATCGCCAACGCGCATTTCGGCCGCCTGCAGTTTCGCCGGGTACGACGCGTCTTCCGCGACCGGCGAATAACCTGCCTTCTGAAGTTGAACGAGTTCACCACTAAGTTCTGCACGGCCCACTGCCGCGCTGAACTGGGCGAACGATGCGAGCGGTGCGGACATCACCAGGACTGCGACGACTGCGTTGACCCACGATTTCATGATCCGGCTCTCCCCGTTTTCGATAAATCGGCCGACTCGCGGTTCGAGCCATGCCGAATGGACGACGCAGAGTGTGAGTGCACAGCTGCAAGCAATCATTCGTCGTGACGAAGAAGCATCTTTACGGAACTGGTAAGGATCGATCGGCGCGTGGTGGCGCCAACGATGCAGTGGAGCGAAAAGACCGTCGACCAAGCCAGCCGTCACCGTCATCGCGCGGTCAGTTTCGCGCAATGCAATGAAGACTCGCGCAATTATTCCGATATCGACAAAGATCATTCAACGGAAACGAGAATGATCTTCGGCAAGCGCGTCTTTACACTCCGTTCACAAGCTGCTTAAGACGAAACGGGCAGCACGATCAGAAATCCGAATCGGAGGTAGTCATCATGAAGACGTTCATTTCCGCAGTCGCCGTCGCCGCTGCCCTCGCCGTTCCCGCTCTGTCGTTCGCGCAGCAATCGGATGCGCCGCTGAGCCGCGCTCAGGTACGCGCCGAACTGGTCCAACTCGAAAAGGCAGGCTACAACCCGAACATCAGCGACCCGTCTTATCCGTCGAACATCCAGGCAGCGCAAGCCCGCGTGAGCTCGGAGCAGCTTGCGCAAGTGACACCCCAATCGAGCGCCTACGGTTCGGTCGCCAATGGTTCGTCGCAATCAGGCCGCATCACCGGCGTTCAGCCGCGGGCGCTCGGTACATACTTCGGCCAGTAAGTTCAGATAGCGTCGACAGACGCATCGCATAAGCAGCAATGCATAGGGCGACATCGTATCGATGTCGCCCTATGCGTTTTGCGTGCTAAATACATCATGCATGATGGCGTTTTGCACTTTGCATTATCGCTACCGACCTTGCCTGCTCAGACGCTCAATGTCAGTTCGCCGGAATAGTCACGACCGGCGACTTCGCCGTGTCCGTGACTTCCGCAAGCGCCATCAGATTCTGCACGACCGTGAACGCGTATTTCGAATCGAAGTCGCTGCGATCGATCCAGTAGTTGGCCTTGTCGTAGAGCACGCTCACGTACGCATCCTGCGGCGCCTTCTCGCCGACTCTCACGATGATCGTCGGCCGCGTTTCTCCGCCGATCAACCCGATGCCCGGCTTGGTCGCGCCGCTGCCCACCTGCTCGTCAGGAACGGCGATCTGCGCGCCGAGATCGGTGAGGATGCCGAGCACCGAGCGCGTGACCATCGGGATGCGGTTGTGGTCCGACGACTGCCCATAGACGATTTCGTAAGTCTTCATCTTTGGCGAGAGGTGCAGCAGTTTTCTGACGAGCGTGAGATCGTCGACGACAGCCTTGTTCGAACCGCTGCGCGTCGCGCCGAGCGTGATGAATACGCCGCCCTTGTCGGCGCTGTTGCCCTTCGCGGCCTTGTCGGGCTTGCCGCTCTTGTCGTCATCCGCGTTGCGCGTCTCGATGTTCAATTCGCCCGCTAGCTGCAGCCTGCGAAGCGCCTGCAGAAGCAGGAAGAACTCGGGCGACCCGGATGCGTTCGGCCCGCCCAACGCCGTGCCGTTCTGCAAGCCACTGATCGACTGCGCGGTGATGCGCAACAGCAGATCGATCGGAATGCCGCTTTCGGCGAGCGGCAAGACGAGTGTCGGCGAAAGCGGCCGGATATAAGCGCTGGCGTAGGCGTCGCCCGTGGTCGGCGTGAACGTGAAGGTCGGATGATTCGAGTAGGAGACGCTGCCCGTTGCCTGCGCGTAGTTCGGCTGCGCGCCGGAGCCGGCGTTGAGCACGACGCCGCCCGTCGTATCGAACGTGTACGCGGCGATGATGCTGCTCACCGTGAGAAACGACGGCGCATCGGCGAAGCGCAAGCCGACAATCGCGGCAAGAATTTCACGCTTCTTCGCATCGCCGAGCGCCCGGGCGTAATCGACCTGATCGGCCTTCAGGCGACCCGGGCCGATGCCAGCGCATCCCGCTGCGAGAAAGGCGACGGAGAGAATTGCGATCGATACGGCTTTCCTTGTCATGGCTTTATATGAGGGTGATGAGGAGGATCGTCGGCACGCAGCCGCGGAACACCCGGGCGGCGTCCGCAAATTTCATACCTTTGGACACGAACGATTCCATCCGGCGCGTTGCGCGCCGTCTCATCAACGACGTTGCGACTCGACGCCTTCGTCAGGCCCCGAGCAACGTCAGATCACGAAGCGCCGTGCCGCTGCGTGTTCGACTGCGCGTGCTCAGCCGGTGCGGATGGCTGAGCGATGTGCCGGCTCGCTTCCTTGTGTTGCGCGACGAGCGCATCGAGCCGGTCCTGCGCGAAGCGCGGACCGTCGTCGCGCGCGAAAGCTGGTGCGGCGAGCGTCGCCGCCGCAAGGACGATGACCGTGGCGAAAGGCGTTCTTTTCATGATTCACCCCGCGATTGAGCGCGGCAAGCCCCGGGCGTCGCCGCTCGACTAGCATCGCACATCGAGGGAAATGCTGCGCGGCGCGGCGCTTTTGTCGTACAAACGCTGGACGGCATGGTCTCGGAATTATTTAGCAACCCGTATCAATAAGCCGCTTTCATTCGCGCGCATGTGATCATTAGAAAAGATGCGGCGGCGTGCGGTCGGTCATGTCGCGCGGCAAGGTCTCGTCGAGCTCGAACTCCACACTCGGATAATCCTGCAGACGGCCGCTCACCTCCGCTTCGCGTTCGCTCGTGAACAGCCCGTCGAGATAATCGAACGTCAGCTTGCCGACGAGCGCCTTCAACGCAAGTTCGGCGCTGCGCTTCGGCTCCGTGGCGATATCGCCCGAATCCATGCAGGCGCAGAACTGGCCGTTCTTCGAATCCATTCCGCCGATGTCGATCACCTTGCCGTCGACGTTCTGCGCGAGCACGCGCTGCTCCACCGCAAAGAGTCTGAACGGGCGTTCGAGACTTGCGGGCGGCTCCGAAGGGGTTTCCCTGCTTTCACGATCGGCCATGGTGCGTTCTCCGGTATGCACATTGATCGAGACGGTGCAGCAAAGGCCGCGCCCGCCATCTGTGCATTGCAGCATCGACGCGCCTTTCTGCGCACGTCGCGCCGTCCTACGATGAACCATCGGCCACGCAATCGAAGGAGCTGTCACCGTGAATGGAACCATGAGCGGCAAAATCGCGGTCATCACCGGCGCGAGCCGCGGACTCGGACGCAATGCCGCATTGAAGCTCGCGCAGGCAGGCGCCGGCGTGATCGGCACCTACAACCGCAACGCGGACGCGGCGCGCTCGCTCGTCGATGAGGTCGCGAAATCCGGCGGCAAGGCGGCCATGCTGCCGCTCGACGTCGCGCATTGCGACACCTTTGCCGCTTTCGGCGACGCGCTGTGCAAGACGCTCGAAGATACGTTCGAGCGCGAGAACTTCGACTTTCTCGTGAACAACGCGGGCATCGGCATTCATGCGCTCTTCGCGGAGACGACGCCCGCGCAGTTCGACGAACTCGTCAATATCCAGCTGAAGGGACCGTTCTTTCTGACGCAGACGCTCCTGCCCTATCTGCATGAGGAAGGCGCGATTCTCAATGTGTCGAGCGGACTCACGCGTTTCGCGTTGCCGGGATTCGCGGCCTATGCCGTGATGAAAGGCGGGATCGAGGTGCTCACGCGCTATCTCGCGAAGGAACTCGGGCCGCACGGCATCACGGTGAACACCATCGCGCCGGGCGCGATCGAGACGGATTTCGGGGGCGGCGTCGTGCGCGACGATCACGACACCAACCGGTTCGTCGCGGACAACACGGCGCTCGGGCGCGCGGGTGTGCCGGACGATATCGGCGGCGCGATCGTGGCGATGCTCTCGGACGGCAATCGCTGGATGACGGCGCAGCGCGTCGAGGTATCGGGCGGGATGTTCATCTGACACGAGGAAATGCGCCGCGCGCGGACAAAAAAAACCGGACGCCGAGGCGTCCGGTTTTTTGCATGCCACATGCGTAATGCCTAATGCATCACGCCGCGAAGCATCGCTTAGAAGCGGTGGATGATACCCACGCCCGCTGCGAACATGCTGCGCGATGCCGACGGCGCGCTTTGGAAGCCATCGCCGATTGTCGCGTTGGCGGCCGTCTGACGGTTCGTCGACGTGTTCGACGGAACAGCCAGCGTGTTGCCGTTCGCGCGCTGGAATGCTTCCAGTGCGTACAGGCCCGTGCGCTTCGACAGCGAGTAGTACTGCGAGAGGTTGAACTGGTGGTACGACGCTGCGTCGTTGATGCCGTTCGCCTTGCTGGCCCACGTGTAGCTGTAGCCCGCTGCGAAATCCCATGCCGACGTCGCCTTCCAGTGCAGCACCGTGCCGGCCGTGTTGAACACGGCTTCGTCGGTGAAGCGCGAGTTCACGCCCGGAATGTACTGAACGTTCGTGTACGTGACGGAGATGTCCCACGCGCTGTTGAACTGGTAGCCGCCTGCAACCGCGAAGCGCTGCTGCGCTTGTGCGCGCTGGTAGCCAGCCGTCACCGCCGACACGCCCGGCTGACCCGAACCATCGGTCGCTGCCGTGCTGTTGATCGTCGTCGAGCTGCTGCTGTAGATGCCGCCGCCTTCCGCCGCGTTGTTGATGCGCGAGAACGCCACCGTGCCGCCGATCGGGCCTTGCTGATATTGCAGCGCAGCCGTCCAGGTCGAGCCTTGGTACACGCTGTCAGGCACGCCAGCGAAGGAGTACGAGCCGCTCACCGTCAGGCCGTAGAACTTCGGCGACGTGTAGACGATCGAGTTGTTTGCGCGGTAGATCGTGTCCAAACCGTCCAGATCGCCCGGGTGCGCGCCGAAGTAGCCGGTCAGCCAGTTCGTCGGGCTGTACGGCGAGAGCAGCGTGTAGTACGAGGTGTACTGGCGACCCGCAGTCAACGTACCGTATGCCGGGTTCGTCAGACCGACCCATGCCTGGCGGCCGAACAGCGCGTTGGTGAACTGCGCTTGTCCGCTGTTGATGTCGAAGCCCGATTCCAACTGGAAGATGGCCTTGTTGCCGCCGCCCAGATCTTCGGCGCCCTTCAAACCGAAGCGGCTACCGGCCCAAATGCCCGATCCGGTCTTGATGTTCGAGCGGCCCGGATTCGTCTTGGCCAGGTTGGTCTGGCTGCTTTGATAGACGATCGAATCGTCGACGATACCGTACAGCGTGACGCTGCTTTGCGCGAACGCCGGTGCCGCGGCGGCGAACGCCGTGGCTGCGACGATTGCTGCCTTGGTCATCGTGAAACCCTTCATTTTTTCTCCTCAAGCGGTGGGCAATTTACTTGCATGCGAGTCTTGGAACCGGTGCCGCCGTAGCGACTTCTTATGTTTCAACTCGTAACTTTTATCGCTGGCAAGTGTATGGCTTACAGTCCGAATCCGAAAGAAAGACGCGGTTTTGTGTCGTTTTTTTTCACTGTCTGGTTAACCAGTATTTTCTGGTTCGCAGATATTGGGCAAACGGTCACGAAACTGACAGAAAGCTGACAGCAATGTGGCGCGATGACGGTCCGAGCGGGGCCGAATCGACGGCGCGGCGGCTAGAGATAACGAGGGATTCGACCGCAGTCAGAAAGGACGCGGCTTGACGGGACAAGGCTTGTCCGCTTTCGGAGATACAAGCCAATTGCCATTCTTTGGGGACGGGAAACGCGATAGCCCGAACAGGCTCGCGGAAAATTCGCGTGCGTCGTGCAGGCGACGGTCGACGGCGCTGCATCGGAATAGATCTGACAGTTACCCGACGATGCGCAGACGCGAAATTGACATCGGGCGAACGCGCTGCAAGCTTGCGTCGCCCGACCGGGTCGGCTAGTGCTCGATCTTCGAGCGCAGTTCGCGCGCCGTTTCAAGCAGGCCTTCGTAGCCCGAACGCGCATGCGAGGGCAGATCGGGATCGCCGACGAGCGTGCCGAGCGTCTCGATGATGCTGTACAGAATGCCCTTCGCCGCGCCCGCCGCCATCTTGCCCGCGGCGTAGGACTCGTCGACGTGCGAGATGGCCGCATCGAAATGCTCGACGTCCGGATGCGCCTCGCCGATACCCGATGCGTCGTCGCGCGGCTTGGTCGGGTCGCTGTTCATGATGATGGTCCTCCGTGTGTGGTTTCCGCTCTCTGCTCTCTGTATAGCGCCGCGGCGCGAAGCGTGCAATCGGGTGCGAGCGAGGCACAGCGCCGCACGCCTCAGGATGCGGGCAGTTCCTGCACCGGCTGGATGACGTGCACGCGCCGGGCGTCCCGCGGGCCCCTGCCTGCGCCGTGAGGCACGCCGCGCTCCATCAAAAGCGCGCGCAGCTCGACGATGACCGGGAACACCTCGTGATTGTGGTCCGCGCCCTGCCGGTCGTGCGCCTCCTGCTCGCGCTCGACGATCCAGCGATCCTCCTCGAAGATGCGCTCGGTGAACCACACGAGCAAGGGCCACGCGGCATCGAGCAGGCCGGGGATTTTCGGGCGGCGAATCGACAACAGGCCGAACGTGCGGTTCGTGCGCTGCTCGGCGTCGAGCGGCACGTAGGCGATCCACAGGTCCATCACCATCGTGTCGTCCTTGGTGCGGATCTTGAGCGTCTGATACGGGTACTCGGTGCGGATCGTCATCACGTCCTTCTGGCCGTCGTCGGGCTTCGAGCCGCGCTTTTGCCCGAAGACGAGCGCTTCGCCGATCGGCTGCTTGCCCGCTTCGCGCGCGAACGTGTAATCGACTTCGATCCAGTCCTCGCCGCGCCGTCTGCCGAGCGAGCGCGCGCGCATGCTGCCCATCTGCCGCCGATGCAGGAACTGATGGTTCATGTCCATCAGATTTTCGTGCATGAACGAGTAGTGGCACTTCACCGCGCGGCCGAAGCGGCGCGTCTTGTATGCGCGATCGGTGGCGGAGCCGAGATCGGGAAACTTCGCGGCATCGGCGAGCGCCGGGTCGCCCGTGAACACGAAAACCAGCCCGCCCGCCTCGCGGCACGGATACGCGCGCACGCCGTTAGGCAGGCGTTCGCGTCCGAGATAAGGGATGTCGGTGCAGCGGCCGGTGCAGTCGTAGGTCCAGCCGTGATAGCAGCAACGGATCGATTCCCCGTCGACGACACCCGCCGACAACGGCACCTGCCGATGCGCGCAGCGGTCTTCCAGCGCGAAGACCTTGCCCGAGGCGGTGCGTACGAGCACGATCGGATCGCCCGCGAAACGCACGCCGTGCGCACGCCCCGCTTTCACCTCGCGCGACCACGCGAGCGGATACCAGTGATCGGGATGAATGTCGACGCGGCGCAGATCCCGCGGCGGCTTGGCGGGTGTATCGGTTGATCCGGCTTCCTGCTCGCCTTGCGGCAACGCTGCGTGCATGTACGACGCCTCCGGTGAAGGGAGATCGGTTTGAACGCCGCGAGCCGCGCGGCGCAATGAACGACCATTCGCAGTCTACACGGCGTCGCTCATTTCGGCGCGCGCCGGATTCTCGCGCTCACGCTTGCTGCCCGAGATGCGCGTGCAGATGATCGATCAACGCGCGCACCTTCGGCGGCAGAAAGCGATTCGGCGGATAAAGCAGCCACACCGGTCCCTGATACGCCCGCGCCTGCATGTCCCAGTCCGCGAGCACGGCCTGCACGCTGCCCGACGCGAGCGCATCGCGGGCGGCGAATTCCGGCAGCGCCGCGATGCCGAGCCCGTCTTCGGCCGCGTCCAGCCGCGCGCCCGCGTGATTCGCGATATAGCGCCCGCGCACCGCAACTGTCACCGTTTCGCCGTTGTTGCTGAAGCGCCAGCGGTTGTCGTCGGCGGTTTCGCCCAGATGGATGCAATCGTGCAGCGCCAGCTCGCGCGGATGCGCCGGCGCGCCACGCTCTCGCAGATAGCCCGCCGACGCGCACAGCAGCCAGCGCACGCGTCCGAGCGGGCGCGCGGCGAGCCCTTGCGGCGGATGGCTCGTCGCGCGGATGACGAGATCGACGTCGCTGTCGAGCGGATCGATATCGTGATCGCTGAAGACGAGCTGAAGATCGACATCCGGATACGCCGCGAGAAACGCCGGCACGAGCGGATGAATCACGGACTTCGCGTAAGCCGTCGGAGCCGACAGCGCGACGCGGCCCTGCGGCTTGCCCGACACCTGCCCCGCCGCATCGACCGCGCCGGACGCCGCCGCGGCCATGTCGCGGCAATGCCGATACACCTGAAGCCCCGACTCGGTAACGCGGATCTTGCGCGTCGAGCGCTCGAGCAGCCGCGTGGCGAGCGCCTCTTCAAGACGCTTGATCTGGCGGCTGACCGTCGACGGCGTGCTGCCCAGTTGCCGCGCCGCGACCGAGAAGTTGCCCGCATCGACAACGCGCGCGAATACGGCCATGTCCGGCATCAGGTCGAAAAGATCGGCGGGATTCATTTGTGCATTCGTGACAAGAAAGCTGTGCGACTGAAGCCGATTATCGCGCTGAACGCATCATTCGACAATGACGGCTACTTTCTCACGGAGCCGCTCCATGACCGTCCGACGCCTGCTTCCTCTTTCCGATCTCCTGCTCTTCGCCGTCGCGATGGTGTGGGGCAGCAGCTACGGCATCGTCAAGAGCGCGCTCGCGTTCTATCCGGTGCTGGGGCTGCTCGCGCTGCGCTTCGGCATCACGTTCTGTCTGCTCGCCGTCAACCTGCGGCATCTGCGGCACGCGAGCGCGGCGACCCTTCGCGGCGTGCTCGTTCTCGGCTTGCTGCTGCTTTCGATTTTTCTAGCGGAGACATTCGGCGTGCTCCATACGCGCGCCGCGAACGCCGCGTTTCTGATCAGCTTGTGCGTCGTGCTGACGCCGCTCGTCGAATGGGCGCTGCTCAGGCGACGCCCCGGCGCGGCCGAGTGGCTGGCGGTCGGCGTGTCGTTCGCGGGCGCGTGGCTGCTCGCGAGCGACGGCGCGCTGTCCTTCGACTTCAATGCCGGCGATGGGCTGATCCTCGCCGCCGCCGTGCTGCGCGCGCTGTCCGTTTGCGTGACGAAGCGCGTGTTGCGCGCGGCTCCCCTGCCCGCGCTTACGGTGACGGCGGTGCAGGCGGGCGTGGTCGCATCGGGCAGCGCGGTCATCGCGTTGGTTTTCGCGCCATCGCAATGGCAGTCGCTGCCCGCTCTCGCCGGTCACGGCATGTTCTGGGGATCGGTGCTGTATCTCGTGTGCGCGTGCACCCTTTTCGCCTTCTTCGCGCAGAACTACGCGATCGGCCGCAGCAGCCCGACGCGCGTCTCGCTCCTGATGGGCAGCGAGCCCGCGTTCGGCGCGCTCTTCGCGAGCGCGTGGCTCGGCGAACGTGTGTCGATGGCGGGCTGGATCGGCGGCGGGATGATCGTCGCGGCCTCGCTGATGGCGACCGTGTCCTGGCGCGGCATGCTCGCAGCGCGTCCGGGCGAAGCGTGAACGCGGACGTCGTTACGCGGGTTTTTTGAATACCACGCTGAAGTTATTGGCCGGCATCGCGACCGTCTCGACGAACGCGAGGCCGGCCTTCTCGCCAAGCGCCTCGACTGCTTCCATGTCACGCACGCCCCAGCGCGGATCGCGTGCGCGTAGTTGCTGATCGAAGGCTTCGTTGCTCGGGGCGGTATGCGCTCCATTGCGCCGATACGGCCCGTAGAGGTACAGTACGCCCCCCGCATCGAGACGCGCGCCCGCGCCGCGAAAGAGCGCCTCGGCCGCTTCCCACGGCGCGATGTGGATCATGTTGATGCACACGATGGCCGCCACGTTCGCGATGCCCCAGTCGTCGTTGCGCACATCGAGCACGAGCGGCGCATTCAGGTTGGCGAGCCCCGAGTGAGCGCGCCATGCGGCGATGGATTCGCGTGCTTCGGCATCGGCATCGCTAGGCTGCCAGACGAGGCCCGGCAGTGCAGCCGCGCAGTGCACGGCGTGCTGACCGGTGCCGCTTGCGATCTCCAGCACGACGCCGCTCTGCGGCAGGACGCGCGTGAGGACCGATAGAATCGCATCGCGATTACGTTCGGCGGCGGGCGCGCGGCGGCGCACGGCAATGTCGGGAGGCGGCGTATCGCCGGAGGCGGATGGTGTCGGATTCATTGCGAGAGCGCGTGCGGGCGCTTAACGGTCGATTCGCGACGAGCCTAATGGGACGCACGAAGACGCGTCAAGCGACATAACGGAGAACCGCCAATGCTGACCGGTGTAGGAGCAACATGAGAATGTCGTGTTCTAGCAAGATACAAATGTCGTGTTTTTGCGACCACTGGCAAGCTGGCGACTGACTGCACCACTGCAGGAG
>NZ_JARUXK010000001.1:1493076-1508012 GCF_031451435.1 Caballeronia sp. LZ008
CTACGTGGATTCAAACCGTTGAAAACAGAGCCAATCACACATCAAAAACACGACATCTGTATTTAGCCGGTGGTACGACATTTCAATTTTGCTTTGACAGACCGGCATGGCGCGATTCGTGCTGTCCCGAAGCGCGCGGAAAGCGCGGATTGCAAGCAAACCTGTGTATGCTCCCGGTTGATCCCGCGTCCGCTTTCGCATTTTGCATGCATGCGCCGTGCATTCTGAATGCCAGATGGAATGCATTTCGAACGCGTGCAAACCGCCGGCGCAGCATGACATCGAGCGCGCCGATGCATCCCGACAAACTCTGGCCCGCGCACGCGGCGCGATCGAATTGGAGTGAACCATGCAGCACGATCCGAAAGAGCCCCCGACGAAGCAATCCAGCGATGGCCCCGATGACGACATGATCGCGTTCGCGAGCGAGGTCTTCGATGTCGCTCGCCGCGGCGACGCCGCGATGCTCGACGCGCTCCTGACCAAGGGCCTGCCGCCGAATCTGCGCAACGACAAGGGCGACAGCCTCGTGATGCTCGCGAGCTATCACGGTCACGCCGACGCCGTGCGCGTCCTGCTTCGGCACAACGCCGATGCCAACCTGCGCAACGACAATGGCCAGACGCCGATTGCGGGCGCCGCGTTCAAGGGCTTTCGCGAGGTGATCGAAACGCTGCTCGAACATGGCGCGGATGTGGAAGGCGCATCGCCCGACGGGCGCACCGCGCTCATGATCGCGGCGATGTTCAATCGCGTGGAGATCGTCGACTTGCTGATCGCGCGCGGCGCGAACCCGGATGCGCGCGATGCCGGCAGCTTCAGCGCACGCGATGCCGCCGAGAAGATGGGCGCGCCCGACACCGCGGCACGGCTCGCGAACGCATCGAACGGCCATGCGCGGCCATCCGAAGCGTGAAGCGTCGATTGGCACAATGCACTTCGCATGCATGATTCAATCCGCGAACGAACGACGCCTCGCGCGCGTCGAATCGATCTGACAAGCACCGATCCAACAACGAACCAGACAAGCAGGTGACTCGGAACCATGGAGCTTTTGCGATGACAGGCGGTATCTCGCATCGGGGTGATGCGTCGCCGACAGACCTTCACGCGCTTGGGCGCGCATGCCGGGCGGGCCGCGTCTTCAATGCAGCCGCACGTCTGTCGCTGTGCGTGGCCGCGTTCATCGTCGCCATCGCGAGAACGTTGCGCGCGCTGCGCGTCACCGCGAGCCTTCCGGTCATCGCCGCCTTCGCGCTCTCCGCATGCGGGCTGATGCAGCAACAGGTGCCCGCGCCGATCGTCGAACACTCTTATATTCCGGCGCCGGAAGAAGCCGGCTCTGCCGAGCCCGAAGAACCTTTGCCCGCCGTGCAGGCGCCGGAGCCCGCGTCTGCCGTGAAACCCGCGCCGGCGCCGAAACCGAAGCGCCGCATCGTCAAGCCGAAGCCGCCGGAGCCGGCCGTCACGCCACCGCCTGAACCGCCCGAGCCGCCGCCTCCGCCGCAGATCATCTCGACGCGCATCATGCAGCACGATCAGCTGCACGGCCTGCTCGACGCCGAAGTGCAGCGTCCGGACGGCAAGGTCGTCGGCCGTGCGGTGGACATGTACGTCGATGCATCCGCGAAGCCGAAGCTTCTGATGGTCAATCTCGCGGGCTTCCTCGGCGTCGGCGACCGCAAGGTCAACTTCCCGTGGACGGCCTTCCGCTTCACGCCGAATTCGAAGACCGCGCCGATCACCTTCGTGCCGCCGCCACCGCCCGCCAAGGGCAAGCCGGCCGAACCGGTGCCGAAGCCGCAGCCCGTTGCGGAGGCGCCCGCGAACTTCATGCAGCTCGTCGATTCGACGGTGACGCAAAGAAGCGGCGCGCGCATCGGACGCGTGGTCGACGTGCTCGTCGACGCTCAGGCGCAGCCTCAGGCGCTGGTGCTCGATCTATCGAGTTCGCTCGCGGGCGACAAGCGGCATGTCGCGGCCAACTGGGGCGACCTGCATGTGTTTTCGCGCAACAAGCAGTGGCTGCTGCAGATGGATTTCAACGACGCGCAACTGAAGGCCGCGCCCACCTACTCGCCCGAGCAGCCGATCAAGATCGTGTCGCCTGTGGTGCCCGCGCCGGCGACGGCTGCGAGCGCGGCATCGGCATCGACTGGCGCGGCGAGCGCGACGGCTTCAGGCGCGACGCCGGCGCAAGCGCCCGCTTCCGGCGCGCGCCTGACGAGATAGCGGATAACGACATCGATAACAGAATCACAACATGGTAATTGCACGCAGTCTGCGCGCGCTCGACTGGCTGAACTTCTTCGTCGCCAACGTGCAGACCGGCTTCGGCCCTTTCATTGCTTCGTATCTTGCGGCCAACAAGTGGACGCAGGGCGAGATCGGCCTGATGCTTTCCGTCGGCACGATCAGCGCGATGGCGAGCCAGTTGCCGGCAGGCGCGCTCGTCGATGCGATGCGCAACAAGAAGTTCGCTGCTCTCTCGGCGATCATCGCGATCATCGTGAGTGCGCTGTTGCTCGCTGCGAGCCCGACGTTCGTGCCGGTTTTTGCGGCCGAAGTGCTGCACGGTTTCGCGAGCTGCATGCTCGTCCCGGCGATGGCGGCGATCTCGCTCGCCCTCGTCTCACGCGCCGATCTCGGCGACCGGCTCGGCCGCAATGCGCGCTGGGCGTCGATCGGCAGTGCGCTGACAGCGGCGTTGATGGGCGCGTTCGGCGAGTATCTGTCGCTGCGCTCGGTGTTCTTCCTGACGGCCGCGCTCGCGTTGCCGGCGATCGTCGCGCTGCGCATGATTCACTACGATGCGCCGCCCGTCGTGCCGCGCGCACCGCCGGGCAAACCCAAGCTCACGCCTGAAGGCGAGGAACGCGAATCGTTGCGCGAGTTGCTGAAGGACAGGCGTCTTTTGATTTTCGCGGCGTGCGTGGTGCTCTTTCACCTGTCGAACGCGGCGATGCTGAATCTCGCCGCCGGCGAAGTCACGGCGCACATGGGCGACAACGTTCAACTCGTGATTGCGGCGTGCATCATCGTGCCGCAGTTCATCGTCGCGGCGTTGTCGCCGTGGGTCGGACGGCAGGCGCAGAAGTGGGGACGCCGGCCGGTGCTGATTCTCGGGTTCTGCGCGTTGCCTATACGCGCGATTCTGTTCGCGGGCGTGAGCAGCCCGTATCTGCTCGTGCCGGTGCAGATGCTCGATGGCATCAGCGCAGCCGTGTTCGGTGTGATGCTTCCGCTGATTGCGGCGGATGTCGCCGGCGGGCGCGGGCATTACAACCTGACGATCGGGTTTTTTGGGCTGGCTGCGGGCGTCGGGGCGACGCTTTCGACGGCGGCGGCCGGTTTTGCCGCGGATCGCTTCGGCACTGCGATGAGCTTTTTTGGGCTCGCCGGGGCCGGGGCGCTTGCGGTGTTGATGGTGTGGCTTGCTATGCCGGAGACGCGTATCGCGAATGCGGTGAAGGAGGATGAGGTTGAGCCGTCGGTGAAGGTTTGAGGGCTTCGTTTCTATTGTCTCTTGCTCATGCTTCGGTGAAATCCTGCGTTCGTGTCGGTTTATTAGCGTTGCCCCGCACAGGGGCAACGCCACTAGACCACTAAGAACACGGGATCCGGCGAAAACAAAGAAAAACTCACTCAAAAGGCGTCAACCCCTCAAGCAAAGTAGGAATCAACTCACTCACCGTCGGATGAATATGCATCGCCCGCTGCAACGTCGTATAGGGCGCATCCGCATTCATGATGTCGATGAAGGCATGAATGGCCTCATCCCCTTCGATGCCATAAATCGCCGCCCCTAAGAACCGCTTCGTCCGCGCATCCACGAGCGCCTTCATGAAGCCATCCGTCTCACCGCGCTCCCGAGCGCGCCCCACCCGCGACATCGGCATCGTCGCGATAAGCGCCTCGCGTCCGTCCCTGCGCACGTCTTCCTCGCTCATCCCCACACGCGCGAACGGCGGATCGACGAAAACCGCATAAGCCATGATGCGCGTATCGACGCTGCGCGATTCGCCGTCGAGCAGATTCGAAGCGATGATCTCGTAATCGTTCCACGACGTATGCGTGAACGCGCCGCGCCCGTTCACATCGCCGAGCGCATACACGCCATCGACTTTGGTGCGCAACTGGCCGTCGACATCGATCATGCCGTGCCGGTTCACCGCAATGCCCGCATGCTCCAGACCGAGATCGTCCGTGTTCGGCGTGCGGCCCGTCGCGAACAGCAGATGCGATGCATCGATGACCTCATCGCCACTGACGATACGCACGCCACCTGCCATCGGCTCCACGCGCGACATCTCCGCGCCGAAGCGAAAGTCGATGCCCTCACGCACGAACACGTCCTGCATCGCGCGGGCGACGTCCTCGTCCTCGCGTGTGAGGATCCGCTCGCCGCGCACGAGCAAGGTCACGCGGCTGCCGAAGCGCCGGAACATCTGCCCGAATTCGAGCGCGATATAACTCGCCCCGACAATCACCAGATGCTCCGGCACTTCGGTCAGTTCGAGAATCGTCGAGTTGGTCAGATACGGGACGCGTTCGAGCCCATCGACCTTCGGCACCACCGCGCGCGTTCCCGTGTTGATGATGATGAGATCGGCGTCGATCTCCTGCGTGGAACCGTCGGCCGCCTCGATGGACAGCGCTCGCGGCCCTGTAAAGCGCCCGTGTCCCTTGAAGACCGTGAGATTGTGCGTGCCGCGCAGCCATTTCTCGATGCCCGTGCGGGAGCCGCCGATCACCTCGTCCTTGCGCGCCTTCACACGCGCCATGTCGATGCGGATGTCGCCGCCGATCATCACGCCGTACTGCGCCGCCGTGCGCGCGACATGCGCGGCCCGCGCGCTCGCGACATAAGTCTTGGTCGGCGTGCAACCGACGTTCACGCAGGTGCCGCCAAAAAGATGCCGCTCGATGATGGCCGTGCGCTTGCCGCTTTCCGCGAGCCGCACGGCAAGCGGCGAACCGCCCTGCCCCGTACCGATCACGACTGCGTCGAAGTGCTGTGACATGCTCGCTCTCCCCTGGTTTTTTGCATTCGTAACGCAAAAGACCGTGCGAATGAAGCGGATGAAGAATGCCCATGCGGGAACCGAATGCATCTTACGCGCAAGTCGGCGAACAGGCAGGCGCGCTGCCCGAAGCGCGTGATTCGGATACGGGCACGGCGCGTGCTGCGTCCGAACAGAACGTCCCGCGCATCGCGGCGCGGTCCGCTCAACCATCAGCATATGAAGTCCGAAGGCATTCATGATCGAGACGATGTGGTTTCTCGTCGTCGGCGGCGTGCTCATTTTCATGGGCCTCGCCAGTTCGACGTTCAAGCACCTGCCGGTCAGCACCGCGATGTGCTACCTGGCGATCGGCTTCGCGATGGGTCCCGCGCTCGCCAATCTGCTGACACTCGACCTCGCGACCGAAGCAACGGTCCTCCGGCGCATCACCGAAGTGGCGATGCTCGTGTCGCTATTCGCGATCGGCCTGCGGCTGCGCGTGCCGCCCACCGATCGCATCTGGCTTCTCCCGGTACGCCTGGGCTTCGTCGCCATGATCCTCACCGTCGCCGCGCTCACGCTCTTCGGCGTCTATGTGCTCGGTCTCAGCTGGGGACCGTCGCTGCTGCTCGCCGCGATGCTCGCGCCGACCGATCCCGTGCTCGCGCATGACGTTCAGGTCGAGACGCCCGGCGACGTCGACCTGCTGCGCTTTTCGCTGACGGGCGAAGGCGGACTCAACGATGGCATCGCGCTGCCCTTCGCGCTGCTCGGCATCGCGGTGTGCCGCTTCGAGGCGTCGCCAAGCGAAGCGTTGCACTGGAACTTCGCATTGCAGGCGATATGGGGCATCGCGGGCGCGCTCGTGAGCGGCTGGCTGCTCGGCGCGCTGTCGGTGCGGCTTGTCGCGTATCTGCGCACGCGCCACGGGCAGGCGCTCGGACCGGAAGGTTTCTTTGCGCTCGGCCTCATCGCGCTGTCGTACGGCGTCGCCGAATTGCTGCACACGTACGCGTTTCTCGCGGTCTTCGCAGCCGGTCTCTCCATGCGCCGCGTCGAGCAAAAAGAAAGCGGCGACAAGTCCCCGCGCCAGGCGGTCGGCAAGATCGATGCGGACGACGTCGGCGCCGCCGCAGCCGATCCCGAACGCGCGCACGCCTTCATGGCCGAGCGCGTGCACGGCTTCACGATCGAACTGGAGCGCATCGCCGAAGTGGCGATCATGCTGATGGTCGGCGCCGTGCTCGCGACGATGTGGCGCGAACTGCTCTCGTGGCGGACCTGCGCGCTCATCGTCGCGCTCTTTCTTGTGCTGCGGCCGGCGGCGGTCGAGGCGTCGCTCATCGGCTCGCAGGCGACGGGCGCGCAAAGACGTCTCATGAGCTGGTTCGGCATACGCGGCGTCGGCTCGTTCTATTATTTGCTCTTTGCACTCGAGCAAGCGCCGCATGACGTGGCCGCGCCGCTCGTGCCGCTCGTCATCGCGACGATCGCTGCGTCTGTCATCGTGCACGGCATCACCGCGACGCCGCTCATGAAGCGATATCAGCGCGCGCGAACCGATATTTAGCGATGCAACTATCACCCAGGACCGACCCGGCGTGAAGCATCTGATTTTCTTCTGCGGTCATGCCGGCACCGGCAAGACGACGCTCGCGAAGCAACTCTTCGCGCCGCTCATGCATGCGACTGGCGAGCCCTTCTGCCTGCTCGACAAGGACACGCTCTACGGTGCATACAGCGCCGCGGCGATCGGCGCGCTCACCGGCGATCCGCACGATCGCGACAGCCCGCTTTTCATAGAACATTTTCGCGATCCGGAGTATCGCTGTCTCATCGATACCGCCGCCGAAAATCTCGCGCTCGGCGTGAGCGTCGTGATCGTCGCGCCGCTGACGCGCGAGGTGCGCAATGGACGCCTTTTCGATCGCGCGTGGCTCGGCATCGATGACGATGTCGCCATAAGCGTCGTCTGGGTGCATGTCGATGAAGATGTGGCGCGCGAACGGATCGTCGCGCGCGGCGATCCGAACGATGCGTACAAGCTCGCGCATTGGGAGGAATATCGCAAGCGCCTCTTCGTCCCCGATGAAGCGCTCGCGCGGACGCTCGTGATGTTCGACAACACGACGCCATCCGGTGAAGCCGGCGGCGAACTGGTCGCGCGCCTCGTCGCTTAAGCCGCCGCGAGCTGGCGTGCCGTCGCGACCGCGTTGGCGCCTTCGTACAGCTTGCCGAAGCGGTTGTTGAGGAACGCGTCGAGCGGCACCTGCTCCTGACGCACGAAGCCGCTCTGCGGCAGCACGCCTGCGCGGAAGAGATCCAGTTCCGCGCAGATCGCGCCGGCGGTCGTGATCTGGATCGCGCTCATCGGCACGCCGCACACATCCTTCGCGAAGATCTTGCGCGTGAACACGTCCTGCACGAGTTGCCCGCGCCGCATGCCCGTCACCGTGACGAAGATCAATACGACGTCCTGTGCCGTCGAAGGCACCGCGCGCTTGAGCATCGTCTTGAGACCGTCGCGATCGGTGGACATACGCAGATCGTCGAGCAGGAACTTCATCAGATCGCGATGCCCCGGATAGCGCACCGATTTGTAGTCGAGCGTCTCGACCTTGCCGGCAAGCGTTTCGCAGAGCGTGCCGAGCCCGCCCGATGTATTGAACGCCTCGTACTCGATGCCATCGAGCGAAAAATGCTCGACGCCTTCGAGCGGCTGCACCCATTGCGTGCGGCCTTCGCGGATCGCCTCGCACGGCTGGCAATACTCGTTGATGAGCCCGTCGATGCTCCATGTAAGGTTGTACTTCAGCGCATTGGTCGGAAACTCGGGCAGCGCGCCGACGCGCATCTTTACTTCGCGCACGTCGTCGAGACGCTTCGCCAGATCGTGCGCGACGATGCCGATGAAGCCCGGCGCAAGACCGCATTGCGGCATGAACGCGAGCTCGGAGTCGTCGGCGATCGCGCGGATCGCGTGCGTCGCGCGCACGTCTTCGGTGAGGTCGAAGTAATGCACGCCCGCCGCTTTCGCCGCCGATGCGACGTTGATCGCGAGGTAATACGGCAGCGCATTGATCAGCGCGTCGAAACCGATCAGCGCCTGACGAAGCGCGGGCGTATCGGCGGAATCGACGCGGCGCGTCGGGATGCCTTGCGCATCGATGAGCGCGAGCGCGTGTTCGTCGCGATCGAAGGCGACGACGTCGAAATCCCCCGTTTCACGCAGCAAATGCGCAATGCTTTGACCGATCAGTCCGGCGCCGACGAGGGCCACTTTCATATTCGTCTCCTGTATGTGCGAGTTAGCCGATACACCTGTTCACACAGTTTAGGAGCGCGCGAATATTGATCCTAGACGCAAAATGATGCGCTTCGACGACGGTTTTCGTCGTTTCGACGATCGATCGATCTCATTTGTATCGTCGAGTCTCAACCGGCGCGATCGATCTTGCGCGCGAGGATGATCGACGTCGTCGTCCGTTCGACGCCTTCCAGCACGCCGATCTCGTCCAGCAGGTCGTTCAGGCGGTCCGGCGAATCGGCGCGCAGCCATGCGACGTAATCGAATTCGCCGCTCACCGCGCAGAGCAACTGAATCTCCGGCATGCGTGCGAAGCGCTTCTGCAGGTCGCGGCCGTATTTCGGCGTGAGCTTGATGCCGACGTACGCCTGAATGCTCGCGTCGAGCACATCCTGGCCGAGCCGCACGCCGTAGCCCGCGATCACGTTGTTCTTTTCGAGCCGCGCCATGCGGGCGATCACCGTCGTGCGCGCAACGCCCAGTTGCCGCGCGAGATTCGCGACGCTCTCGCGCGCGTTCATCTGCAGAAGCGCGACGAGATTGCGATCGATGTCGTCGAGCTGATCGAGGCGCGGCGGTCTCATGTGGGCGTCGTCCTTGGCGTTTTGTGTTTTGGTTTATGCGTTTTGAATGCCATCTGGCATCCGGCATTTTGTGTTTGCATTATCGCCGAGACGCTGCGATACGAACGCCGGTCAGACACCGAGCTTCGTCACCATGAAATCGACGAAACTCGCGAGCTTAGGCGTCGCGCGCGTATCGCGCGGATAGACGAGATGAACGGGCGAAGGCTTCGGCAGAAAGTCCTGGAGCACCGCGACGAGCGCGCCGCTCTTCAGTTCGTCTTCGACGAGCGCATGCGGTTGAAGCACGAGGCCGAAGCCGGCGAGCGCGGCCTTCCTGAGCGCCTGCCCGTTATTCGTGCGAAAGCGCGCGGACTGCGTGCGGCGCGCATGCATCGCCTCGTCCTCGCCTTCGAGCCGCCAGCTCGCCTCGCGGCCGAGATGCAAGAAGCCGAGGCACTCGTGGCTCGCGAGATCGGCGGGGGTCGCGGGCGTGCCCGCGCGCGCAAGATAGGAAGGCGACGCGCATACCGTCATCGCATACGGCTTGAGCGGCCGCGCGACGAAGCTCGAATCGGCGAGCGTGCCGATACGCACGGCGGCGTCGAATCCTTCCTCGACGATATCGACCATGCGGTTGGTCAGATCGAGCTCGACGCTGATCTGCGCGAACGCCGCGAGAAACTCGGTCACGGCGGGCGTGACGAACTGCACGCCGTAAGTCAGCGGCACGGTGACGCGCAATACGCCGCGCGGCGTCGCGCTCATCGATTCGGCGAGGGTGTCGGCAGAATCGACTTCCGCGAGAATGCGGCGGCAGCGTTCGTAATATTCACGGCCGATCTCGGTCAGGCTCTGACGACGCGTCGTGCGGACGATGAGACGCGCATCGAGCCGCGCCTCCAGCGCCTGCAAGTGCTTGCCCGCCATCGGCGCTGAGATCGAAAAGCGCTCGGCCGCGGCGCTCAGACTGCCCGCCTCGACGATCGCGACAAAGACCCGCATGCTCAACAAGGTATCCACTGCGTTTTTTCCAGAGACGTTTCGAATGTAAGCAGTTGTGGCAATGCGGGCGAATCCGCATGCAATCGTGATACTAATATCCGCCGATGGCGTGATCTTCGCTGCTTTGCATGCAGCTTACGAAGCACGCCGCTTCCTATATCGATCGAAGGTACTTTGAATGAAAAGAACACTCGTTGCATTGGCCGCTTTCTGCGCACTGAGCCCGGTTTTCGCGCAGAGTTCGGCGCCCACGGCCGCATCGGCGCCCGCCGCGCAGGACGCTGCGTCCGCACCGGCCGCCAGCAAGCGCGAGGCGCGCGTCGAGGAGCGTATCGCGGAACTGCATTCGAGCCTCAAGATCACGCCGCAGCAGGAAGCGCAGTGGTCGAAGTTCGCCGATGTAATGCGCGACAACGGCCGCACCATGGCCGATCTGTACCGCCAGCGCATCGCCCAGCGCGACACGATGTCCGCGCTCGACGACATGAAGCAATACGAGCAGATCACGCAAGCCAACGCGGACGGCACGAAGCGGCTCGTCGAAGCTTTCGAGCCGCTTTACGCGAGCCTTTCGCCCGAGCAGAAGAAACTCGCCGATACGAGCTTCCGCTCGGAGCACGGCAAGGCGCGCCGCGGCGGCGCGCACCATCGTTCGCGCGCGGCGGGCGCGGATGCGGCATCGACGACGAAGCCCTGAACGAGCGCCGGATCCGAAAGCCCGCATCGCATGATGCGGGCTTTTTTGCGTCCGTCGAGTGCAAAATGACGCGAATGCCGTTACGATCCGCTCCCTCACCATCTTCGCCGATCGCACCATGCTCCATCTTTCGCAACTCGATCTCGCCACCGATCCCGCCGCACGCCGCGTCGTGAAGGACGAAGCCGTCACCGTCGAATTCGCGGCTGCCGCGGGCGAACTCATGAGCCTCGAAGGGCCGAACCGCTATGCAAGCGGCGATGCGATCGTCACCGCTTCCAGCGGCGAGCGCTGGGTCGTGTCGCGCGAACGCTTCGATCCGAAGTACGTGCCGGAAGGCGGCATCGCGCACGGCGAGGCGGGCATCTATCGCAACCGTCCGAGCGTCGTGCTCGCGAAGCAGATGCACGAACCCTTCTCGATCGCGCGATCCGCGGCAGGCGACATCCTCACCGGCGCTGCCGGCGACTGGGTCATGCAATACGCGCCGGGCGATTTCGGCGTCGTGAAGGCAGCGCGCTTCGCGAAGGTCTATCGCGAAGCCTGAGCGCGCTCACGCGAAGTCCTCGCCCATCTCGATGTCCACTTCGCGCGGCACGGTCTGGCCGTCCGCGTACATCTCTTCGAGCGATCCGAGCGTCGCTTCCACATAGGCACGCAGCACCGCGTAACTGCGCGCGTGCATGCGTGGCGGCAATGCGCGATAACGCGCGAGCGCGGCCGGATCGAAACGCACGTCGATCGTGATGCGCCGCGCGCTCGAACCGAAGCGCATCGCCACGTAATGAATCACGAGCGATGTGCGGCCTTCATCGTCCTTGCGTTCGGCGAACTGCGTCTGCTCGGGAAAGAGATCGCAGATCACATGCGCGAGCATGTCGATATCCGCGCTCGGGCAGTCGTATTGATAGTCGTCCATTCGATGTCGATATTTGATTCAGGCAGGCGCGGATGCGCTCAACCGCCGCGGGCGGCGGCTCGCCGGTAGTAGCGCACGAGCGCCACCGCGACGATCGCGCCGAGCACGAGATACACCGCATCGGCGGCGATGAGCGGCACGAGCCGCGCCTGAAAAAGCGCGGCTGGCAAGCCGACGAGCGCATGCGCGGCAACGAGGACTGCGAGCGCGTGGCGCGAACGCTCGCGCAGCATTTGCCACATCAGCGCGGAAAAGCCGAGTTGCAGCACGAACGCACTCGCACGCTCAACGAGGAAGATGCCCGCCGACACCGGCGACAGACTCATCAGCACGAGATGAATGCGCGCGATCGCTTCGAGCGGCGCGGTCGCGAAATGCGCGTCGAGCGTGCCGCGATTCGCGAGCACCGCATAGACGATCCATTGCACCTGCACGAGCACGCCGACGATCCACGCCTCCGCCCCGCCGTGCCCGATGCCGTAGCCGAGCGCCGGACCGTGCCGGTCGAGCGCGTCAGGCTCGCGCGAGATGAGCCATTTCATCGCGAGAAAGCGTCCGACTTCCTCGCACAGCCCCGCCGCGAGCGCGCCATAAACGACGAACACGGCCGGACTGACGAGCCACGCCGACGTGACGGGATTGCTCAGCATGAAGCCGTGCAGCGCGCGTTCGATGACCATCGCGAAGAGCGCGAACACGGCGATGCCGAGAATCGCGTAGCGCGGCACGATCGCGAAGCGCGGCCGCAGCTTCCTGTACAGCACGATGGGCATGGCCGCGATGATGAGCGTCGCGAGCGCGAGGCTCAGCAACGTCGTAACACTGATCATTCAGATTCCTTGTGAAGCTTGTTGCTCGTCGTTGTGATTCGCGCGTGTCGTCGATGCGCGCACGACGAGTTCGCCCGGCAGCAGACATTCGCGCGCGGGCATCGCGGCGCCGCCGAGACGCTCATGCAGAAATTCGACCGCGCGCCGGCCGATATCGTACGTCGGCTGGCGGACCGCCGTCATGCCGGCGAGCTGCGCCCATTCGGAATCGTCGATCGACATCAGCGCGACGCTCGCCTGCCAGTCCGCGCCGTGGCGTTCCTTCAGATGCACCGCGACGCGCAGCGCGACCGGCCCGTTCGCCGCGAAGAGCGCGACGCGCTTGCCCGCGGCTTTCGCCGCCGTGACGCGCGTGTCGAGTTCCGTGAGCGCGGGCGCCGCATCGGCGAGATCGATCACGAGCGTCGAGCCGCTTGCATGGAGCGCCGCGACGGTTTCGCGAAACGCGGCTTCGCGCAGACGCCGCGAGCTGACATGCGTGACCGGCTGCACGACGAACAGCAGCTCGTCGAAACCTTCGTCGACGAGATGACGCGTCGCGATCTGCACGGCGGCGGGATTGTCGAGCCCGACCATGTCGGTGATGAAACCTTCGACCGAGCGATCGACGAGCACGACCGGAATGCCGCCGCGCGCAAAGCCTTGCAGCAGTTCTTCCTTCACGCCGAGCGCGTTGACGATGACGCCTTCGACGCGATACGTCGTCAGCAATTGCAGATAGCGCCGCTCCATGTCGATCTCGTTGGCTGCGTGACAGATGAGCGGCATATAGCCGAGCGCGTGGCACGCTGCTTCGACGCCTTGCAGCACTTCGACGGAATACGGGTTCGTGAGGTCGGCGAGCAGCATGCCGATCAGACGATTGCGGCCGCGCTTCAGGCCGCGCGCCATCTGATTCGGCCGATAGTCGAGCTTGGCGATGGCCGCCTCGATGCGCTCGCGCAGATCGGGCGACAGCACGCCGAGCTCGCCGTTCAGATAGCGCGAGATGCTGGTCTTGCCGGTGCCTGCTTCGCGGGCGACATCGGTGATGGTCGCGCGGCGCGCGCCGAATGCAGGCGGGCGGTTCGTCAATGTGGGGTCGTCGGACATAGTGGTCGTGGGCGCGCGCTTCGCCGTGAAGCGAGTCGCGATGCCGTCATTATCGTTCTCCTCGCATCGCGCATGTTAGCGCATGACCGGGCGACCCACGGTTTCAGCGCGCGAGCACGTCGGGATTGACGATGTTCTGCGTGAGCGTGCCGTTCAGTGCGCCGATGAGATTTTCCGCGGCGTTTCGCGCCATCGCGTGACGCGTTTCGTGCGTGGCCGAGCCGATATGCGGCAGTGCGACGACGTTTTTCATCGCGAGCAGCGGCGAGTCGGCGGGAAGCGGTTCCTGCTCGAACACGTCGAGGCCTGCACCGCGGATCGTGCCGTTTTTTAGCGCATCGACGAGCGCGTTTTCATCGACGGTCGGTCCGCGCGAGGCGTTGATCAGAATCGCGCTCCGTTTCATTTTCTGCAATTCGTTCGCCCCGATGAGACCGCGCGTTTCCGGCGTGAGCGGCACTTGCAGGCAGACGAAATCGGATTGCGCGAGCAGTTCGTCGAGCTCGACACGCTTTGCGCCGTATTCCTTTTCGGCCTGCTCGTTCGCGCTGCGATTCGTGTAGAGCACGTTCATGCGAAAGCCGAGCGCCGCGCGCCGTGCGACGGCCCCGCCGATGCGTCCCAGGCCGACGATGCCCAGTGTCTTGCCTTGCACGTCGACGCCGAAACACGCTTCACCGATGCTTGCCTTCCAGTTGCCTTGCTTGACCCATTCGGCGAGTTCGACGACGCGGCGCGCGCTTGCGAGGATCAGCGCGAAGACCGTGTCGGCGGTGGATTCGGTGAGCACGTCCGGCGTGTGCGTAAGCACGATGCCGCGGCGGGTGAGGTCTTGCACGTCGAACTGGTCGAAGCCTACGGAGATCGTCGACAGTGCTTTCAGGCGGTGGGCGCCTTCGATCATGTCGGGGGAGATCTTTATGCTCGCACCGATGGCGCCGTCGGCGGTTGTTAGCGCTTGCACGAATGCGGCGTGGTTTTTCGGATCGATGTTCACCACTTCCGCGTGGGCGCGGAGATAGGCTTCTACGTCGCTTGGCAACGCCTTGTAGGCTACGATTTTTTTGGTCATGGTTTGCTTTGTCTGGGTTGGTTGGCTCTGGCTTCTGTGGAATCCCGTTTTCGTGTCGGTCTATTGGCACTGCCCCTGTGCGGGGCGGCAGTCACTTTCTTTGCCGTCGACCAGAGTTAGCGCTTTAGCGCTTACTTTGGTCCTGTGCAAAGAAAGCAACCAAAGAAAGCAGCTTCCGATACGCCCGCGGTCACACGCAATTTGGGTAGTCCTCTCGTCCATCGTGGGCTGCCTAAAGAGTGCCCTCAGACACCTAATCGGGCTTGGCTCGCGCACGGTCTTCACATCGCACCACACACCAAACTGGTTCAGCACCATATAGCTCCAGCCCGCTTCGCGGCCGACCGGTCAATCGGGGATGCATGTGCTCCGCTACTAACGTCTCCATCTCACCGCAAGTGCCGCACGTTGGTTTCCCTTGCATACCCGGCGGCAGCGCGTAGCG
>NZ_JARUXK010000001.1:1508112-1554315 GCF_031451435.1 Caballeronia sp. LZ008
CTCAACGCCATGATGCGCGACGGCACAACTTGGAATCCCCCAAAACCATGATCCTTACCAACTCAACCCTTGACGCTCAATACAGTTGCTTTCTTTGCACAGGACCAGAGTAAGCGCTAAAGCGCTAACTCTGGTCGACGGCAAAGAAAGTGACTGCCGCCCCGCACAGGGGCAGTGCCAATAGACCGACACGACAACGGGATCCGGCGAAACCGAAAGCAAAAGCGAAAAGCGAAAGCAAAAACCTCAAGGCCTCACAACAACCCCAGCCCGAACCGCCGCCTGCGGCTTAACCGCCAGCGTAAGCCAAACAGCCATCAACAACGCGGCGCTCATGAAAACGTAAGAGGCAGAGGGCGATCCAGTAGCCCCATTCAAATACCCCACAAAATACGACCCGACGAACGACCCCAACGCCCCCATGCTATTGATGAGCGCCATCGCCCCCCCGGCGACATTCTTCGGCAGCAACTCCGGCACGATCGCAAAGAACGGCCCATAGGGCGCATACATCGCAGCCCCTGCGATCACGAGCAACGCATAAGAAGCCCAGAAGTTCGTCGACCCGAGAAGGTAGGAACCTGCAAACGCCACCGCGCCGATCAGCAGAAACGGCCACACAAAAGCCTTGCGTGCCTGAAGCTTGTCTGAGGCCCACGAAGCCAGCAGCATCGCGATGGTCGCCGCAAGATACGGCACCGCCGACAGCCAGCCCGTCTCGACCATCCCGAGCGTCGATCCGCTCTTGAGAATCGAAGGCAGCCACAGCACGAACCCATACACGCCGATGCTCCAGCAGAAATACTGCGCACACAGCTTGATCACCGCCGGCGACTTGAACGCCTCGCGATAGTTCTTCACCGGCTTGATCGCGGCCTGCTCGGCGCGCAAGGTCGCATCGAGATCGTTCTTTTCCTGATCCGTGAGCCAGCTCACCTGTGCGGGCTTGTCCTTCACGATGAACCACCAGATCACCGCCCACACCACCGCCGGCAAACCTTCCGCGATGAACATGTGGCGCCAGCCGAACGAGTTCACGAGATAACCGGATACGACCGACATCCACAGCACCGTCACCGGATTGCCGAGAATCAGAAACGTATTCGCACGCGAGCGCTCCGACTTCGTGAACCAGTTCGCGATGAAGACGAGCATCGCCGGCATCACCGCAGCCTCGACGACGCCGAGCACGAAGCGGATCGCCATCAACGAAGGGATATTGCTCACCATGCCCGTGAGCGTCGCGCAGCCGCCCCACAGCACGAGACTCCAGAACACGAGCTTCTTCACGCTGCGCCGTTCGGCATAGATCGCGCCCGGAATCTGGAAGAAGAAATAGCCGAGAAAAAACAGCGCGCCGATCAGCGAGGACAGTCCCTTGCTGATGCCCAAATCCTGATTGATGCCCGCCGCCGCCGCGAAACCGTAGTTGGCGCGGTCGAGATACGCGAGGCTGTACGTGATGAAGACGATCGGCATGATCGCCCACCAGCGGCGCACGGCCAGCGTGGGATTGGAAGAACTTTGCATGGTTGTCTCCGAACGCAATTCGGTTGAGTCTCGGTTGGTGGCTTTCAAGCCAGATCGAACGCGGCTTTGGCCGTCTTGTCGTTGGAATCCTGTGCTTCGAGCAGATCGAGCGCGGCGCGCGTCGGCAGTCCTTCGCTGTCGCCGATCACCTGAATCGCCAGCGCGCCGATGCGATTGCCGCGCGCGATCGCGTGACGCACATCGCGTCCCTCGAGCAGCGCGCTCACGACGCCGACCGCGAAGCCATCGCCCGCGCCGACCGTATCGACGACCTTCTCGACCGGCACGCCCGGCACGATGCCCTGCTCGCCGTCCGCCGTGCGGAAATACGCGCCGTGCGCGCCCAGCTTGACGACGACGCCCTTCGCTCCCCGATCGAGATAAAACGCGGCGATGTCCTCGGGCTTCGCATAGCCCGTCAGCGTCAATCCTTCGGACACCCCCGGCAGCACCCAGTCGGCGAGCGCGGCGAGCGCATTGAGCGATTCGGCCATCGCCTCGCGCGACGGCCACAGCGTCGGACGCAGATTCGGATCGAACGAGATCGTCTTGCCCGCTGCCCGCATTTCGCGGGCCATGTGGAACGCAAGCTCACGCGAGGTCGCCGAGATCGCGGGCGCCACGCCCGTCAGATGCAGATGACGCGCGCCGAGCACGTAATCGGCGGCGTAGTCGTCGAGCGACAAATGGCTCGCGGCCGAACCCTTGCGGAAATACTCGACGGCCGGATCGCTGCCGTCGTCGCACTTGCCTTTGAGCTGAAAGCCCGTCGGATAACGCTCGTCGATCGTCACACGGCGCGCGTCGATGCCTTCGGATGCGAGTACGTCGAGCACATAGCGCCCGAACGAATCGTTGCCGACGCGGCTCATCCAGCCCACCTTGAAACCAAGGCGCGACAAACCGATCGCGACGTTCAGATCCGCGCCCGCGACGCGCTTCGTGAATTGACCGGCCTTCGCGAGATCGCCGGTAACGGCGGCGACGAACATCGTCATCGCTTCGCCGTAAGTGACGACGTCGAGGACTTCAGGCTTGGCTTGCATGTCGGGTTCCTTTGCAGATGAATGCTGAATGCAAAATGCGTAATTCAAAGTGGCATTCAAAATGCCGCGATTCGTGCGACCTGGCGCGCCGCGTCGGCGTCGAGCGAACCGTCCGCGCCCGGAATGAACGGATATTCGATGCCGCGCGGCACATCGCCCGGCAACTGCGCGAGCAGCGTCGCGAAACGCGCGTCGCCGTTCGCGGGCGCGGCGGCAAAACGGCGCGCGCCCTCGCCCATCACCGCCTTGCAGTGCACATACGCGACGTGCGGCGCGAGGCGCTGCGCCGCGTCGAGCGGATCCTGCTCCGCCCAGTGCCAGTTTCCGGTGTCGAAAGTCATCGCGAGGCCGCTTCGCGCGGGCAGCGCGGCGAAGAGCGCATCGAACGCGCCGATCGTGCCGCCTGCCTTCAGTTGTCCGTTTTCGACGACCACGCGCGCTTTCGACGCGGCGATCGCCGACATCAGGCGATCGAGCGTGGCCGGATCGGTCGCGACACCACGCTCCGTGCCGCCCAGTTGCAGCTTGACGATGCGCGCGTCCATCGCCGCTGCCTCGTCGATGGCGAGCCGCAGCGAATCGAGATCGAGCGCGCCGTCGTCGCGGAACAGCGTCGCGGGCGTCGAATGGACGGCCCACAATCCGTGCGCGCGAATCCGTACGCCGAGCTGCGCGAGAGCATCGGGCTGCGAATCGGCGTCATCGGCGAACAGCTCGCGGCGCACTTCGAAGCCATCCGCACCCGCGCGCGCCGCGACCGCCGCCCACGCGGCGTGGCCATCGCGACGGATCGCATCGGCGCCGAACGCGCTCGCTACGATCACGACTTCTGCGCGCTTTTCATCGATGCGGGATTTTTGATTCACTCGCTTCTCACTATGGGTTTTGGCCTCGAAATTCCTCGGTGGAACCGGTTCCATAAACGATTTTCGAAAAGGACGCCGCAGCGCCCCTGTTGAGAACGAATGGTGCGTCAGACCGCCATCGACGCGCCATAGTGGAATTCCCTAGCCGATGAGACCCGGTTCCTCGCACAACTCCAGGAAACGCGCCGCGACGCGTGACGGCGTTGCCGCGTGCGGCAGCAGAATCGAAAAACGCCGCGTGAGCGGTCGCGGCGCGATACGCACGCGACGCAACGCGCTGTCCTCGTGGCGGATCGACATCGCCGATACGAAGCCGATGCCCATGCCCGCGCGCACCGCCTCCTTCACGCCCTCGACGCCCGCGATTTCCAGCGCGACGCGCATGGGCGCATCGCAATCGGCGAACGCGCGCTCGATGATCTGCCGCACGCCCGAGCCGGGCTCGCGCAGCACGAGCGGATGCTCGCTCAACTGATCGAGCGTGGCGGCATCGCGCCCGTCGGCAAGCGGATGACCATTCGGCAGGATCGCGACGATTTCGTCCTCGCGCCATGGTGTGACGGTGGTGCCGAGCGGCAGATCGTGTCCCGGCGCGCCTTCGACGAGCGCGATATCGAGCGAGCCGAGCGCAGCGACGATATCGGCGGTATTGCCGTCGATGGTCGTCACGACGACTTCCGGAAAGCGCTTGTGAAACGCAGCGATCAGATACGGCAGCAAATAACTCGCGGGCGTCGTGCTCGCGCCGATGCGCAGCGTGCCGCGCTCCAGCCCGCGCAATGCGTCGCGCAGCGCGTGCGCCGCGCGAAATGTCTCGCGCAGGCGTTCCGCATGGCCGAGCAACTGCTCGCCGGCTGCGGTCAGGCGCACGCCGCGGCCATCACGCTGATAAAGCGGCTCGCCGAATTCCTCCTGGAGCAGGCGCAACTGCCCCGACACGGCGGGCTGCGACAAATGCAAGGCCACCGCCGCCCGGCTGATGTTGCCGTGCTCTGCGACCGTTGCGAACGTTATCAGTTGTTCCGGGGTCATCTGTGCAAAATATAAGTTGGTCCGATACTTGCCATTCTAAATCACGATTTTTCATATTCATATATCGAGAATAGGATTAGCCCATCGAGTCATCATCGTCAAACGGGTTCATCCATGTCCACGGTTCAGTCCGCCCAAACGCTCGCGCCGGCCGCATCATCCAGACGCGGGCAACTCAACGGCATTCTCTTCGTCGCCTTGTTCGCCGCCGCCGTCACGCGCCTCGCTTCGCTGCCCGCTATCGCCGGGCTCGGCATCAGCCCGCTGATCGTCGGCATCGTCGCGGGCGCGATCTACGGCAATGCGCTGCGTCACGGCATGCCGGAAAGCTGGGCGGCCGGCGTCAACTTCTCCGCGCGCAAGCTGCTGCGCATCGCGGTCGCGTTCTTCGGGCTGCGCATCAGCCTTCAGGAAATCGCGCAAGTCGGCGTGTCGGGTTTCACGGTGTCGGTGCTGGTCGTGGTCAGCACGCTCGTCATCGGTACGTGGGCCGGCATGAAGCTGATGAAGCTCGATCGCGATACCGCACTCCTCACGGCAGCCGGCAGCGCGATTTGCGGCGCGGCCGCGGTGCTCGCGTTCGAATCGACGTTGCAATCGAAGCCGCACAAGAGCGCGATGGCGGTGGGCAGCGTCGTGCTGTTCGGCACGCTCTCGATGTTCCTCTACCCGCTCGCGTTGAACGCCGGCTGGCTGCATCTCGATACGCTCGGCGCGGGCCTCTTTTTCGGCGGCACGATTCACGAAGTGGCGCAGGTCGTCGGTGCGGCGAGCAACGTCAGCCCGGAAGCGACGCATATCGCGACCATCGTCAAGATGACGCGCGTGATGCTGCTCGTGCCCGTGCTGCTCGTCATCGGTTTCTGGATCAGCCGCTCGCGCAACACGGCGGACGGCGCGGCGCAAGGCAACGGCAAGATCGCGATGCCCTGGTTCGCGCTCGGCTTTCTCGCGCTCGTCGTCGTGAATTCGCTGCACGTTCTGCCCGATGCCGCCACGAGCACGATCAACACGCTCGACACCTTCGCGCTCACGATGGCCATGACCGCGCTCGGCATGGAGACGCGCATCGCGCAGATCCGTCAGGCCGGCCCGCGTGCGCTTGCAACCGGCGCGATCCTGTATGCGTGGCTGGTCGGCGGCGGCCTCGCGATCACGCTCGGCGTCGAACGCCTCTTCGGCTGATCGATCGCCGATGCAGTGAAGTACCGAATCGCGCGAACGTCCCCGTCGCGCGATAACGCTTTAGAAGGAGCACTCATGGAACACGGCGCTCGTACCCAGAACGAGAAGCTCGATGTCAAGACCACGACGTGCTACATGTGCGCGTGCCGTTGCGGCATCCGCGTGCATCTGCGCGACGGCGAAGTCAGATACATCGACGGCAATCCGAACCATCCGCTCAATCAAGGCGTGATCTGCGCGAAAGGCGCGTCGGGCATCATGAAGCAGTATTCGCCCGCACGCCTCACGCAGCCGCTGATGCGAAAACCCGGCGCACTGCGCGGCGAAGCGCAGTTCGAGCCGGTCTCGTGGGAGCTCGCGCTCGATACGCTCGAAAAGCGTCTCGCACACCTGCGCGCCACCGATCCGAAAAAATTCGCGCTCTTCACCGGACGCGATCAGATGCAGGCGCTGACCGGCCTCTTCGCGAAGAACTTCGGCACGCCCAACTACGCGGCCCACGGCGGCTTCTGCTCGGCGAACATGGCCGCGGGCATGATCTATACGATCGGCGGCTCGTTCTGGGAATTCGGCGGCCCGGATCTCGACCGCGCGAAGCTCTTCTTCATGATTGGCACGGCGGAGGATCATCACTCGAATCCGCTCAAGATCGCGATATCGAAATTCAAGCGCGCGGGCGGACGCTTCATCGCGATCAATCCGGTCCGCACGGGCTACGCGGCCATCGCCGACGAATGGGTGCCGATCCGCCCCGGCACAGACGGCGCGCTTTTCATGGCGCTGATCCACGAACTGATCGCCGCCGACGCCTACGATCACGAATTCGTCACGCGCTATACGAACGCGGCCGAACTGCTCGATATGAACGAAGCGAGCGACACGTTCGGCCTTTTCGTGAAGGACGAAAGCGCGGCCGAATCGAATCCGCTCTTTCCGCAGAATCATCTTTGGTGGGACACGAAGACGAATCGCGCGGTCGCGCATCACGCCGACGATGCCGCGCCCGCGCTCGATGGCCGCTACACGCTCGACGACGGCACGAGCGTCGCGCCCTCCTTCGCGTTGCTGCGCGAGCAGGTCGCAACGTGCACGCCGGAATGGGCCGCGGACATCACCGGTATTCCCGCCGCGACGATCGAACGCCTCGCCGCCGAAATGATCCAGACGAGCCGCGATCACAAGATCACGCTGCCGATTCAATGGACCGATTGTTGGGGCAGGAAGCACGACACCGTGACGGGCAACCCGATCGCCTTTCACGCGATGCGCGGTCTCGCCGCGCACTCGAACGGCTTCCAGTCGATCCGCGCGCTCGCCGTGCTGATGTCGCTGCTCGGCACGATCGACCGTCCGGGCGGCTTCCGTCACAAGTCGCCGTTTCCGCGCGCGGTGCCGCCATCGGCGAAACCGCCGAATCACCCCGATCAGGTGAAGCCGAACACGCCGCTCGCGAGCGGGCCGCTCGGCTGGCCCGCCGCGCCGGAGGACCTCTTCATCCACGACGACGGCACGCCGGTTCGCATCGACAAGGCGTTCTCGTGGGAATATCCGCTCGCGGTGCACGGCGTGATGCACAGCGTCATCACGAACGCATGGCGCGGCGATCCGTACCCCATCGACACGCTGATGATCTTCATGGCCAACATGGCATGGAACTCGTCGATGAACACGATGGAAGTGCGCAACATGCTCGCCGACAAGCACGACAACGGCGAATACAAAATTCCGTTCATCGTCGTGTGCGATGCGTTCCAGTCGGAGATGACCGCATTCGCCGATCTCATCCTGCCCGACACGACCTACCTCGAACGACACGACGCAATGTCGATGCTGGACCGCCCGATCTCCGAGTTCGACGGTCCCGTCGATTCGGTGCGCGTGCCGGTCGTGCCGCGCACCGGCGATTGCCGTCCGTTCCAGGAAGTGCTCGTCGAGCTCGGCAGCCGCCTGAAGCTGCCCGCGTTCACGACTCCCGAAGGCACGCGCAAGTATCGCGACTATCCGGATTTCATCGTCAATCATCAGACGGCGCCGGGGTCGGGCGTGGGCTTTCTGATCGGCTGGCGCGGCAAGGACGGCAAGGACGCGCTCGTCGGCGAGCCGAATCCGAATCAATGGGAAGAGTACGCAAACCACGATTGCGTCTACCACTACACGCTGGCCCAAGAGCTGCAATACATGCGCGGCCAGAACGGGCCGTACCTGCAATTCGCCGTCGATAAAGGTTTTCGCAAGTTCAACGAGCCGATCCTGATCCAGCTCTATTCCGACGTGATGCAGAAGTTCCGCCTCGCCGCGCAGGGTCGCACGAAAGGCCGGCAGCCGCCGGAACACTTGCGCGCGCGCATCGAGGAATATTTCGATCCGCTGCCCTTTTGGTACGCGCCGCTGGAACTCGATACGACCGATCTCGCGCAGTATCCGCTCGCGGCCGTCACGCAGCGCCCGATGGCGATGTATCACTCGTGGGACTCGCAGAACGCGTGGCTGCGGCAGATTCACGGCGAGAACCTGTTGTACATGAATCCGCGCATGGCGAAGGCGAACGGCATCGAGGACGGCGGCTGGATTTACGTCGAATCGCAATGGGGCAAGGTGCGCTGCATGGCGCGCTATAGCGAAGCCGTCGAGCCCGGAACGGTGTGGACGTGGAACGCGATCGGCAAGGCATCGGGCGCGTGGAGCCTCGGTCCCGACGCGAACGAATCGCAGCGGGGCTTTTTGCTCAATCACCTCATCACGGATGAGCTTCCTGCGTCCGCGCGCGAAGGCCTGCGCTTTTCGAACTCCGATCCGATCACCGGACAAGCCGCGTGGTACGACGTGCGCGTGCGCGTCTATCCCGCCGAAAGCGATGCCGATCACACGCTGCCGCAATTCGCGCCGATGCGTCCATCGCCCGGCATGACGGGATCGGTTCAACGCGTCGTGCAGACGTACTTCGCCGGACGCGGCGAGTTCGCGGCGCGCTTGCGCAACGCCATCAAGCGCGACGTAAAAAACTGAAGGAGACCGGCATGACTCAAATGGCCCTGGTGATCGATCTGAACGTCTGCGTCGGCTGCCACGCCTGCGTGACGAGCTGCAAGGAATGGAACACGTCCGGCGAAGCTGGCAGTCTCGCGGATCAGCGCCCGTACGACGCCGATCCGTCCGGCACCTTCTTCAACCGCGTGCAGACGTATGAAGCCGGCGAATTTCCGCTCGCCGATACGATCCACTTTCCGAAGTCGTGCCTGCACTGCGAGGATCCGCCGTGCGTGCCCGTCTGTCCGACCGGCGCGAGCTACAAGCGCAAGGAAGACGGACTCGTGCTCGTGGACTTCGACAAGTGCATCGGCTGCAAGTACTGCGCGTGGGCGTGTCCGTACGGCGCGCGCGAGCTCGACGAAGCGCGCAAGGAGATGACGAAGTGCACGCTGTGCGCCGATCGCATCTACAACGAGGCGCTGCCCGAACGCGATCGCAAGCCGGCGTGCGTGCTCGCGTGTCCGACGTCGGCGCGGCTCTTCGGCGATATCCACGATCCCGAGTCGGTCGTGTCGAAGGCGATCGAGGAGCGCGGCGGCTATCAGTTGATGCCCGAATGGGACACGAAGCCCGCGAATCATTATTTGCCGCGTCGTCCCGTGAATGCGTGCAGCAGCGGCGGCGGCTCGTGCGGCTGTCAGTCTCAAGACGCCGAAGCGCCGGACGCACCCGGAGCGCACGGCGAACTCAATCTCGCGTCGATGGCCGTGCGCGTCTGACTTTCATCGGAGCTCGAACATGAAACCCGCGTTTTCCGTCGTGTTTCTCACGACATTGAGCGGCGCCGCGCAAGGCTTGCTGATTGCGCTCGTCGGTGCCGAAGCGTGCGCGAAGCTCGGTCTGATCGACGCGCCTTCGCAACTGTTCTTCATCCTCGGCGCGGCGTTGTCGGTCGTGCTCGGCGGGCTGGGCCTCGTCGCATCGTTTTTCCATCTCGGGCATCCCGAGCGGGCGTGGCGCGCCATCGCGATGTGGCGTACGTCGTGGCTGTCGCGCGAATGCCTGTGCCTGCCCGCGTTCCTCGGATGCGCCGCGTTGTACGGCTTCGCGCACTGGCTCGGCGCGCCGTGGTCGCTTGCCGTCGGCGTGATCGGCGTGATCGCGTCGGCGGCGCTTTTCGTCTGTACCGCGATGATCTACGCATGCCTGCGCTTCCTGCAGGAATGGGCGACGCCGCTCACGATGGTCAACTTCGTGCTGCTCGGCTGCGCATCGGGATTCACGCTGGCGACCGCGTGCGCCGCGTGGCTCGCGCCGTCACTGGCGGCGGGTCTCGCCGCTTGTGCGTGCACGTTGACGCTCGCGGGCTGCGCGACGCGCGTCGCCGCGCTCAAGCGCAATGCGAAGCTGCGGCCAAAATCGACCGTGCAGAGCGCGACCGGCATCAAGGGGCCGAACGTCGTGCAGAAGTCGCGGGGCTTCACGGCGGGCGCGTTCAATCTGCGCGAGTTCTTTCACGGACGCTCGGCGCAGGCGATCGCGCGCATCAAGTGGACGTTTCTCGTCGGCGCGTTCGCCGTGCCCTTCGTGCTGATGCTGCTCGGGATCGGTGCGCAATCGGTCGCGCTCTTCTGCCTCGCGTGCGTCACGCAGTATCTCGGGCTCGTCGCCGAGCGATGGTTCTTCTTCGCCGAAGCGCGCCATCCGCAGAACATTTACTACGCGCGCGCCTCGTAGTGCGCGAGGCGCGCACCAAGGTCATGCCGCGAGCTTGAGCGCCTGCTCGAAATCGGCGATCAGATCGTCGATATCTTCGATGCCCGCCGAAAGCCGCAGCATGCCGTCGGAAATGCCCATCGACTTGCGCACTTCGGGGCCGGCTTCGAAGAAGATCGTCGGCGCAACGGGAATGATGAGCGTGCGCGTGTCGCCGAGGCCCGTCGCCTTGACCGGCAACTGCAGCGCGTTGACGACATCGATCATGCGGTCTGCGCGGCGCAACTCGAACGACAGCAGCCACGACGCACCCTTGAACAGCGCCTGAGCGATCTCGCATTGCGGATGACTCTTCAATCCCGGATAAAACACGCGCCCGATGGCCTCGTGCTTCTCCAGATACTGGGCGAGCGCGAGCGCGTTCTCGCTGCACTTCGCGACGCGCAGGGCGAGCGTTTCCGCGCCCATCGCGATGGAATGCGCCTGCTCAGACGACAGCGACGCGCCCATGTCGCGCAGCCCTTTCTTGCGGACTTGCAGCAAGCCCTGCTCTTTGGACGGCGACTTGCGGTAATCATCGGCGATGTTCGGATAGGCGCTCCAGTCGAAGAGACCCGTGTCCGTCACCGCACCGCCGAGCGCCGCGCCATGACCCGCGATGGTCTTCGTCAGCGAATTGACGACGAGGCTCGCGCCGACCGCCTTGGGCCGGAACAGCGCCGGCGACGTGATCGTGTTGTCGACGACATACGCGAGGCCGCGCTCGCGGCACAACGCGCCGATGCCTTCGAGATCGGGAATCTGCGTGCCGGGGTTAGCGATGGTCTCGACGAACACCATGCGCGTATTCGGCTTGATCGCGTTCGCGACGTTCTCGGCGGAAGTTGCATCGACCATCGTCACTTCGATGCCGAGCGTGCGCAGCGTGCCGAACAGGCTGTTGGTGTTGCCGAAGACGTAGCGGCTCGATACGAGATGATCGCCCGCGCGCAGCAAGGTCAGGAAAATGGCGGTGATTCCCGCCATGCCGGTGCTGAAGCAGATCGAGCCGATGCCGTCTTCGAGGCTCGTGATCTTGCGTTCGAGCGCGGCGGTGGTCGGCGTGCCCTGACGCGCGTAGTTGAAACCGCCTTTCTTCGTGCCCTGGAAGACGCCGATCAGATCTTCCACGCGCTCGAATCCGTACTGAACCGATGTGTGGATCGGCTGGCGCACGCCGCCGTGCTCGCCGCCCGCGTTTCTGTCGCCGTGAACGATGCCTGTGGTGAAGCCTTGCTTGTTCATCTCTTCTCCGCTACTCGAAAACGCAAAACATCGATTTTGCACGATTCGCGACGAGTCATGGCATCGCCGCGCGACGGGAACGCGTGTTGCTCGTCCGCCTCTTCGTTCGCGCGCTTCCCGCCGAACGTCAAAAACGCGCACACTCACGCTTCGCCGCCGATGCGGCATGCCCCGACGAGGAGCCCTTTCTCATGGCTTACGAACTCTACTATTGGGACGGATTGCAGGGCCGAGGCGAATTCGTCCGGCTCGCGCTCGAAGATGCGGGCGCCGAATATATCGACGTCGCGCGCGAATCGAAGAAAAGCGGCTACGGCATGGACGCGATGATGAAAGTCCTGAACAGCAAGACTGAGCCGCATATTCCGTTTGCGCCGCCGTTTCTCAGGGACGGCGAGCTGATCGTCCCGCACGTCGCGAACATTCTTCTTTATCTCGGGCCGAAGCTGAACCTCGCGCCGAAGGACGAGGGCCTGCGCTACGTCGCGCACGGCCTGCAACTGACGATCGCCGATTTCGTCGCCGAAGTGCACGACACGCATCATCCGCTCGCGACCGAACTCTATTATGAAGATCAAAAGGACGCGGCGAAAATCCGCACGCAGAATTTTCTGGACAAGCGCGGGCCGAAGTTCATGAAGTACTTCGAGCGCGTGCTTGCGCAGAACCCGCACGGCGATACGCAGATGATCGGCGATACGGCGACTTACGTGGATCTGTCCATCTTCCAGATCGTCGATGGCCTGCATTACGCCTTTCCGCGCGCGATGAAGGAGTTCGGCGCGCAGTATCCGCGCGTGGCCGCGATTCATGATGCGGTGCTGCAACGGCCGAACATCGCGGCTTACGTCGATTCGGAACGGCGCATCCCGTTCAACGAATCGGGCATTTTCAGGCACTATCCCGAACTCGATCAGGACGCTTGAAACCTCGACACTCACCAGGAGCCAGCATGGTAGAAACGATCCCTTCATTCGGTCTCGGCACGTTTCGCGTCGATGCCGCGAAGACCACGAACGCGGTGAAGAGCGCATTGCAGCTCGGTTATCGCCATATCGACACCGCGCAGTACTACAACAACGAAGCGGCCGTCGGTCAGGGCGTGCGCGAATCGGGCGTGGCGCGCGACGATATCTGGGTAACGACGAAAGTCTGGTGGGAACGGCTCTCGCACGACGCGCTCGTCGCGAGCCTGAAGGACAGTCACGCGAAGCTCGACATCGGCACGATCGATCTCGCGCTCGTGCACTGGCCGTCGCCCGACGGCGCGGTGCCGATCGCCGAAACGCTCGCGGCGATGCAGGAAGCGCAGAAGCTCGGGCTGATCCGCCACTACGGCGTGTCGAATTTCACCGCGCCGTTGCTCGAAGAAGCGCTGAAGGTGCCGGGCGGCGACGCGATCGTCACGAACCAGATTGAAGTGAGCCCGTTTCTCGCGAACCGCGCGCTCGTCGATGCGACGCAAAAGCTCGGCGTGAAAGTGACCGCGTACATGCCGCTCGGCGAAGGGCGCGCGCATACGGACGCGACGCTCAAGGCGATCGCCGGGAAGCATGGCGCGACGCCCGCGCAGGTGACGTTCGCGTGGCTGCTTTCGCGCGATATCGTGGTGCTGTCGGCATCGACGAATCCGGAGCATCAGAAAGCCAACTGGGACGCGCAGAAACTGAAGCTCGACGCCGACGACATCGCGAAAATCGATGCGCTCGACGAAGGCAAGCGCAATGCGAATCCGCCGTTCGCGCCGAAGTGGTGACGCGCGATTGCTCCGACGAAGCCCGGCCAGGCGTGTGCCGGGCTTTTTTTCGACTCTGACGAACGCGTTTCGACGTCCGCAGCGCCGCCCTGCAATGCTATCCTTGCGAGTCCCTTATTCCATTTGCTTCTAAGCATTCCACGATTTCGCAAAAGTGCTCTCCTTTCTGCTCAAGCTCCGTACACGGGCCCAACGGCTTTTCCGTCTGTCGGACTCGCATACGATGCTCGTCTGGGCGGTGGTCGTCGGCGTGGCCGGTGCTTTCGCCACCTCCGTCTTTCGCGAAGGCATTGAGATCCTTCAGCGGCTCCTCGGCAATCATTCGGAAGGTCTCGTCGCGCTCGCGCAAAGCCTGCCCTGGCCCGTGCGCGTGCTGTTGCCCGCCGTGGGCGGTCTCATCGCGGGCGTCTGCCTGCTGATCGCCCGCAAGCGCGCGAGCAAGAATGCGAGCACGGACTACATGGAAGCCGTCACCATCGGCGATGGCGTCGTGCCCGTCTGGCAAAGCGTATGGCGCAGTTTGTCGTCGCTCATCACGATTTCGAGCGGCGGCTCGATCGGTCGCGAAGGGTCGATGGTGCAACTCGCCGCCCTGGTGTCGTCGCTGATCGGGCGCTGGGTGCACTTCGATCCGCCGCGCCTGCGTCTGCTCGTCGCGTGCGGCGCGGCGGCCGGAATCACGTCGGCGTACAACGCGCCTATCGCCGGCGCGTTCTTCGTCACCGAACTCGTGCTCGGCTCGATGGCGATGGAAAGCTTCGGCCCGATCGTCGTCTCGTCGGTCGTCGCCAACATCACGATGCGCGAGTTCGCCGGCTACAGGCCGCCGTACGAGATGCCGGTGTTCCCGACCGTCACCGGCATCGAAGTGCTGCTCTTCGTCGTGCTCGGACTGCTCTGCGGCACGCTCGCGCCGCACTTCCTGCGGCTGCTCGCCGAATCGAAAAAACGCTTCTCGACCTTGCCCCTGCCCTTGCCCGTGCGCCTCGCGCTGGGCGGGCTGATCGTCGGCGTGATATCGATCTGGTGGCCCGAAGTCTGGGGCAACGGTTACGAAGTCGTGAACTCGCTGCTGCACGAACCGTGGACGTGGACCGCGCTGCTCACCGTGCTCGTCTTCAAGATCATCGCGACGGCGGCCACCGCCGGTTCGGGCGCGGTCGGCGGCATCTTCACGCCGACGCTCTTCGTCGGCGCGGTGCTCGGCTGTCTTTACGGCATCGGCGTGCATTCGATCTGGCCGGACTCCACGTCCGCGCCCTTCGCCTACGCGATGGTCGGCATGGGCGCGTTTCTCGCCGCGGCCACGCACGCGCCGCTCATGGCCATCCTGATGATCTTCGAGATGACGCTGTCGTATCAGGTCATGCTGCCGCTAATGGTTTCGTGCGTGATCGCGTACTTCATCGCGCGCACGTCCGAGCAGACGTCGATGTACGAAGTCACGCTGCGGCGCACGCGTGAAGAGAAAGAGCGCCTGCGTCTCGCCGCGACGCAGATGCGCGAGCTCGTCAAGCCCGCCGATACCGTCGTGCCGCTGTCCGCGAACATCAAGGACATGACGCGCGTGTTCCTCGAATATCCGGTGAAGTATCTGTACGTCGTCGATGACGCCGGGCGCTTTCAGGGCGTGGTGGCGCTGAAGAACATCACGTCGGATCTGCTCGACGACAAGACCTGCGCATCCAAAACCGCCGCGGATTATCTTCAGCCGGAATTCGACGTGCTCACGCCCGACATGTCGCTCGGCGAAGCACTGCAGCACTTCCTCGCGTTCCAGGGCGAACGCCTGCCGGTCATCGAAAAAAAGACGCAGCCGTTGCTGCTCGGCGTCGTGTACAAAACCTCGCTTCTGGACGCATACTTCCGTCTGAACCCGACGTCGCGCTGAAACTGCGCAGCCGTGCAATTTCGCGGCGCGTCACGCTTCGCGTGCGCGCGTTTCGCGCGGGTCGGATCGACTTCACAATTCACTCGAAGTATGTCTGCGCGACGCCCACTCGTCGCGCCCGTGTGCGCGGCGCTGTCATGGTCCGAGCGCACGGCGGGTGGCGGAAATATCCATCGGCATAGGCTTTGCTTGGTCTTTTCTGCTGCCTACGTGAGGAGGGGTTGCCCGATGAAGACCTCAACGTTGTTGTCGATGGCTCTGGTTTCCGTCTCGTGCTATGCCGCGCCGCTGCACACGAGTTCGACCGACGAATCCACCGCCGCCATTGCCGCGACGCGCGCCGCGCTGCGCGTGAACGCCGCGCCCGTATCGCCGCCCGCGCCCGAAGTCGCGGCGCAGGATCTCGATCACGCGCGCTGGCGTCATGTGCCGCTGCCGAAATCGCGCACGCCGAGTCACGGCATGGCGAGCCAGACGATTCAGGTCCAGACCTGACGCGCCTCCTCATTCACTGACTCGACACCGGACCTCGGAATGACCGACACGCACGCAAAACACGCCTTGAACGACGAGCCGATCGACAACGAGATCGCCCAGGTATTACGTCTCGTGAAGTACCCCGCCAACAAGGACGCGATCGTCGATGCGGCGCGCGAGGCGGGCGTATCCAACGACGTCATCACCGTGTTCGACGGCCTGCCCGAGCAGGACTACACGGACGCGAATTCGGTCGAACAACTGCTGGGCAGCAACGGCGGTCCCGGCATTTCGGTCTGAGCCTGCCGCGCGGCACGATCGCGATGCACGCGCTCGCCCGTCTTCGATCAGGTCGTACAAATCTTTATTCATCAAAGACTTAACGCGTCTACGCGAGGCTTTTCAACACTGCTGTCCACAGAAATTGTGGATAAGTCGGGCATCGCATCGGTGTCGCGCGCGCGCGCGAAAAAGTGGCGCGATGCGCGTCGCGCGGGGATTTCAGCGCGAAATCAAGAAACTAGATGAGTCGCCAAGCGGTTTTCCACAGCCCTTTCCCCGTGCGCTGGGGATAAGTTATGCAAAGCCCGATACGCATTGATGCAACCTGAAGCGCGCATGACTTTTCCTTCGGCATCAGTCATTTAGCAGACTTTTAGGCGCGTTTTCAACAGGGTGCTCCCCAATTGATGGGGACAACATGTCCGCGCGCTGATGGGGAAAATTTATGTCCGCTTTGCTTTGTAATACAAAGTAAGCGGGTGGCATAATCCCGCCACTCGGGATTTGCAAATCTTCGTCCTCATGCGCAGTCGCTTCCATCAACGAACGGGTTCACTGCTGGCATTGCTCGCAATGCTGCTGATCACGTTCGCGCCGATGGTCTCGCAACTGATCGCCGCCAGCGCGCATGCCGACGAACTCAGCGCCGAGCTCTGTTCGGCGCATGCGTCGACAGTCGAGCGTTCGGGCGGTCATCATTCGACGCATTCGACAGACACGCTCGCGCATCTCGACGACCAGGCTTGCGGCTACTGTCACTTCTTCGCGCACGCGCCCGCCATCTCCGCTGCACGCGCCCCCGCAGCGCTCGACGTTCCTGCACGCCGCAGCGTCGCGGTCGCGCGGATTCGCATCGAGCGTCCCGCGCCTCCTTTCACCACTGCGCAGCCTCGCGCCCCTCCGGTTCTCGTCTGATTTCGTCCTAACGGATCGATGCCTTTCGCGGCATCGAACGGCGCCGCGCGTCCATCGCGTCGCGCCGCGCTCATTCATCACGAATTCGAAGAAGAACCATGCTCACTTTCAGCAAGGGGCGGCGTCGTGCCGTCCGCACACGCAGAAGCGAGGACGCTGCCATGAAGCGACTCGCCCGACAACGCGCCCTCATGACGGGGCTCACCGCGCTCGCCGCGACCCGCGCATTCGCGCAGGCCGAACCCGCGACGCTTCCCGCCGTCATCGTTCAAGGACAGGCGCAACATTCGCTGACATCGCAAAACGTCGCCGATCAGAAGCGCACGCTCGACGCGACGGTCGGCTCGGTCGGCTTCGTCGATAGCGCCGATTACCAGAACACCTACGCCTTCACGTTGCGCGACGTCCTCAAGAACGTGCCCGGCGTGTTCGTGCAGAACCGCTACGGCCAGGAGTTGCGCCTCTCGATTCGCGGCTCGGGCCTCGCGCGCGGCTATCACACGCGCGGGCTGGAGATACTGCAGGACGGCATCCCGACCAATCTCGCCGATGGCAGCGGCGACTACTATCAGATCGACCCGCTCGCGCTGCAATCCGTCGATGTCTACAAGGGCGGCAACGGCCTCGCGTACGGCTCGTCGATGATGGGCGGCGCGATCGATTTCGTCACGCCTTCCGCCTACACCGCCGATGCGCCGAACATCGTGCGGCTCGAAGGCGGCAGCTTCGGCACGATCCGGGGCAGCGCGCAGTTTTCGCGCGTGATGGGTCCGCTGGATTTCATCGGCACGTTCTCGGTGAATCATGCGGACGGTTATCGCGATCACGAGCGCGGCCAGTACGAGCAGTTCAACGCGAATGTCGGCTATCGCTTCTCGCCGGATGTGGAGACGCGCTTCTATCTCGGCGCGTATGTCGTCGATCAGCAGCTTCCCGGCACGCTCTCGCTTTCCGACGCGCTCAACAATCCGACGAAGGCATCCGCGAGCGCGCTGGCGGGCGATCAGGCGCGCGATACGCGCACCGAGCGCATCGCCAACAAGACGACCGTCAAGCTCGATGTCGGGCAGCTCGATATCGTCACATGGGCAATCCACAAGAGTCTGTATCACCCGATCTTCCAGGTCATCGATCAGGACGGCTGGACCTACGGCATCGCGCCGCGCTATACCGCGACGTTCAACGTGAGCGGGATGCGCAACGATGTCATCGCGGGCGCGCGTTTCTTCGGCGGCAACACGCAGGCGCGGCAGTACGTGAACGTGTCGGGCAACGAAGGCGCGCAAACGCTCGATTCGACGCAAAGCGCCTACAACTACGAGGCGTACGTCGAAGACCGTCTGTTCTTCCTGCCGACCGTCGCGCTGATGGCCGGCTTCAAGGCGTTGCGCGACGTGCGCAAGTATGTCGATCACGGCGGGCTCGCGGCCGATCCGAACTACAAGTCGGCTAGCGAGACCTTCAGCGGCGTGAATCCGAAGCTCGGTTTGATGTGGCAGCCGAATCGCGACATCCAGGCGTATGTGGACATTACGCGCAGCCAGGACGTGCCGGATTTCGGCGATCTCACGCAGACCTTTTCGAGCACGACGCAATTCACGCCGCTCACGTCGCAGCATGCGTGGACGCTCGAGCTCGGCACGCGCGGCACGCGCGATCGCGTGAGCTGGGACGTCACCGCGTATCGCTCGCTCGTGCGCGACCAGTTGCTTCAGTACACGACGAATCCCGACATACCGGCATCGACGTTCAATGCGAACAAGACGGTGCTGCAGGGCATCGAAGCCGGCGTATCGGTCGATGTGTGGCGCGACGTCACGCACGCGGGCGCGGGCGACAGGATCACGCTGTCGGGCTTGTGGAACCTGAGCGATTTCCGCTTCAAGGACGATCCGCAGTACGGCAACAACCGCATCGCGGGCGTGCCGGTGAACGTGTTGCGCGCCGTGCTCGGCTATGCGCGGCCGAACGGCTTTCACATTTCCGCATCCGTCGACTGGGTGCCGGCGGGCGCGTGGGCCGACGACGCCAACACGTTGCGCGTGCCGGGCTATACGCTCATCGGCGTGCAGGCGGGGATGGATTTTCGCAACGGCCTCTCGGTGTTTCTCGACGCGCGCAATCTGACCAACAAGCGCTACGTGAGCGACATCAGCACGATCGCGGATGCGCGCACCGCGTCGTCGACCGCGATCTTCTATCCGGGCGAAGGCCGCAGCATCTTCGCGGGCGTGCGCTACGCGTTCTGAGCGCGCGGCGGCGACTTAGCTGCCGCGATACTGCGCGGCGCTGGCGGGCGCCGGCGCCGCCGGCTTCTTCGCGTCCTTGTCCCTGGACTTGGCCACGCCGGTCGCCGCCGCATCCGACGACATGTACGCCGGCGCCGCCTTCGCCTTCTGCTTCTGCCCTGCGGGCGGCGCGGTCGGCGCTTTGCCGATATCGGCGAGCATCTGCTGGCAAGGCAGCGGCTTGTTGTTGCTCGGCGCGATGAGCGGAATCAGCGCCGCGAACGGATTGATGAGACCGAGACCCACGGCGGCCGCGCCGCGCAGCGCGAGCACCGGACTCACGCCGACGTGCGGATCCTTGAACGTGCCCTTCACGTACAGCGGCGAGCGCAGGGAGAAAATGCGCAGGCCCTTCGTGTGCGGATGGATGCCGAGATCCATGTCCTCGGTCTTCAGATTGATCGTGCCGTCGACATTGATGACGGCATCGTCGGTATCGAGCGCGAACACGCGCGAATCGAGCACGCCGTCGGTCACGACGAAATCCGCCGCCGCGCAGTTGATGTTCACGTCGCGCTTGCCGAAGAGCTTCTCGTAGACCACGTTCGCCACGTTCAGCCCCGCCGCTTCCATATACAGACGGCTCACGGTGCCTTCCGTGATGAGCGCCTTCACCTCGCCGTTCGATGTCGCCGCGAGCGCCGCGGGCGAATTGCCGGTCGCGGAAAGCGCGGCGTCGCCGTTGACCTCGCCGAGCGCGGATTGCATCGTCTTCACGGTCGGGAACAGCTGCTTGAGCTTCAGATGCCGCGCCTGCGCGGACACGCGGCCCTTGAGCGGCGCGGCGCTGCCGTCGAGATGAATGTTCGAAGCGAGCGAGCCGCCCGCCACGCCGAACTTGAGCGGCTCGAACGACAGCACGCCGTCGTTCATGATGACGTGCGTGTACAGATCGGTGATCGGCAGATCAGGATCCTTGATGATGCGCTGGCCGGTGAACTTGACGTCGGCATCGATGGCCTTCCAGCGATCGGTCTTGAACTCTTCGGTCGGCAGCGCCTTCGACGACGGCTGCTTCTCCGTCTCGCCGCGCTTCGCCTTGCTCGCGTTCGAATCGGCACCGATGATCGGCGCGAGATCCTTGAACTGCAGCAGATGCGACACGAGCTCGCCCTTCAGGAGCGGACGCGGCTTCTTGCCCGCATAGACGAGCGAACCGTTGATATCGCTGCCGCCGACGCGCCCGGTGAAGTTCTCGTAGTGGAACACGTTGCCGTCCTCGCGGAACTGGCCGGTCAGACGCCCTTCGGTCGCGAACGGCGGCGTTTCGGGCAAGGTCACGCCCGTGAACGGATACAGATGCGCCATGCTCACCGCCTGAACCCACAGGCGCAGATCGAGCGCGGCCAGATGCGCCGGATCGGTCACGGTGCCGACGAACGCGATATGCGTGTCGCCGAGGCGCACGTCGGCCTGAACCGGGAACGGGCGCTTCGCGTCCTGCACGGCGAGCACGCCGCCGAGCTTGCCTTCGCCCGAAACCTTGCCGTTGTTGTACGTGCCCTTCACGGTCCAGCCGAATGCGTACGGCGGAATCGGCGGTTTCGGGCCTTCCTTGGTCGTGATGCTGGTATTGGCCGACGTGCTCGCCGGATTCGGCGCCGATGCGTTCGCCGCAGCCGCCGCCGATGCAGCCGACGCCGCCGAGGCTTCCGAGGCCGCGGCCGCATCCGCTTGTTTGTTGAGCTTCGCCGCGCCGCTCTTGCCGACCATTTCCGCCGACGACTTCGCCGACGCCGCTTCCTGCTGCTTCATCACCTCGCCGATCGGCACGGCCTGGCCGAGCGTATCGATGACGACCTGCATCTCGGCCTTCGTGACTTCATCGTGGATATCGACGGTGCCCTTCGCGAGTGAAATATCGCCGAGCTTGAGATTCCAGGTCGACGGCTCGGTCGATTGCTTGAACTTGAACGTCCAGTTATTGCGATTGTCCTTGAGCCGCTCGACATCGATCGACGGATTCACGAGATTGATCGTCGGAATCACGATGTCGTGCGCGAGCAGCGGCAGCACTTCGACCTGGAAGTCGATTTCATCGAGCGTGGCGAAGTGCTGCTGGCGCGCCCAGTCCGGATTCGCGATCGTGATTTTTTCAGCGGAGAAGCGCGGCCACGGCACCCAGCGTTTCCAGCCCGTCTCGTTCGGCGGACGCTGCCAGCCGACTTTCAGATCGCCGGTGATTTCGAAGCGGCGGCCGATTGCTTCCGATACCTTGTCGTCCACCCAGGGCCGCAGCCGGTTCCAGTCGAACGTCAGAAAAATGACCACCAGTATTGCGATCAGAACCGCCAGAACGGCAAAAATCCATGCGACGATCCTTCCGATTTTTTTTCCGGTCGTTCGGGCCTGCGCCATGACGGCTCCATCCTTTTTTGCTGATTATGATTGCGGCAGCACATCGTGTGCCCGCGGCTTATGCGTCCGCTGAATGCCGAATGTCCGTAAGATGCTCATCCAGAGAACGACACACACACCCACGATGCAGGACGCGACATCGACCGAACTCGTCGCCACGCATGGCGTGATGCGCCGGGACGCCGCGCGCGGCACGGTGCTGCTGCATGCCACGGATTTCGCACTCGACAAAAGCCAGCGCGCCGCGATCACCGGACCGTCGGGCTCGGGCAAGAGCGTGTTTCTGCGCACGCTCGCGCTGCTCGATGCGTGCGATGCCGGTTTCGTTACGTGGCGCGGCGAGCGCATCGCGCGTGCGCAGATTCCGGCTTACAGGCGGCGCGTCGCGTATATCGCGCAACGGCCCGCGATGCTCGACGGCACCGTCGAAGACAATTTGCGCTATCCGTTTTCGCTGAAGGCTTATCGCGACACGCATTTCGATCGCGATATCGCGATGCGGCTCGCGCAGGCGGCCGGACGCAGCGCGGACTTCCTCGACAAGTTCGCAAGCGATCTGTCCGGCGGCGAGGCGCAGATCGCCGCGCTCGTGCGCGTGCTGCAACTCGCGCCCGACGTGCTGCTGCTCGACGAACCGACCGCATCGCTCGATCCGGCGTCGGCACGCTCGATCGAAGCGCTCGTGGCCGCGTGGTTCGACGCCGATGACGCGCGCGCGTGCATCTGGGTATCGCACGATCCGGATCAGGCGCGGCGCGTCGCCACGCGTCATCTGACGATGAACGCAGGCGTACTCGGCGAGGACAAGCGATGAGCGGCTATCAGAACCTCAGTCTCTTCGATATCGGCCTGGCGGCGGCGCTGATCGTCGTCAATGGCGCGCTGTCGGTTGCGCTCGACCTCGGTCTCGAACGCAAGCTCTTCGTCGCCGCGATCCGCACCGTCGTGCAATTGCTGCTGATTGGATACGTGCTCGGCTGGGTGTTCGCGTTCAATCGCTGGTATGTCGTGCTGCCGCTGATGGCGCTGATGACGGTCATCGCCGGATTCGCCGCCTCCGATCGCGGACGGCGCACTTATCGCGGACAGCGCGCGGACAGCATCCTGTCGATTTGGGGCAGTTCGTGGCTGATCGGCGCGTTCGGGCTGTTCGTCGTGATTCGGATTCATCCGTGGTATGAGCCGCAATACGCGATTCCGATCCTCGGGATGATCCTCGGCAATTGCCTGACGGGCGTGTCGCTCGGCATCGAGCGCATGACGGAAGAACTGACTTCGGGACGCGCGGCGGTCGAGATGTCGCTCGCACTCGGCGCCTCGCGCTGGGAAGCGGCGCAGAGACCCGCGCGCCAGGCCGTGCGCGCGGGCATGATTCCGACGTTGAATCAGATGGCCGTGGTCGGTCTCGTCAGCCTTCCCGGCATGATGACCGGCCAGGTGCTCGCCGGGCAGTCGCCATTGCAGGCGGTGCGGTATCAGATCGTCATCATGTTTCTGATTGCGGCGGGCTCGGGGCTCGGCGTGGTCGGGGCCGTCGTGCTGACGTATCGGCGGCTGTTTTCGCGAGACCATCGGTTCATGGCGTCGAAGCTCGTCGAACGAAAAGCCCGCAAACGCGCCGCGTAGCTCACTCGCCGTTGTACGCCCGCTCGAGCGCCGGGAGATCGAGCTTGATCATCCCTTGCATCGCTTTCATGGTGCGGTCGGCTTTCACCGGGTCCGGGTCCTGCAACATGCCGAGCAGACGCGTCGGCGCAACTTGCCACGTCACGCCGAAGCGGTCCGTGAGCCAGCCGCAGGCCAGCGAACGGCCGCCGTCCATCAGCTTGTCCCAGTAGTGGTCGACTTCTTCCTGCGACTCGCACTTGATGAACATAGAAACGGCCGGCGTGAACGCGAACTCCGGATTGCCGTTCAGCGCCAGGAAGTCCTCGCCTTCGAGTTCGAACATCACGGCGATGACGCTGCCGACCGGCTTCGGGCCCGACTCGGTGCTGCGCATGATGTCCTTGATGCGCGCGTTCCTGAACGTGCTGACATAAAAGTTCGCGGCCTCTTCGGCGTTGCCGCCTTGGAACCACAGACAGGGCGAAATCTTGTGCATGTGCGTTGCTCCGTTCTCACTAGCGTGCGTGGTTTCGTTCATTGACCGCAAGGCTGCTGCGCCATCGCCTGCTTCATTTCTTCCGGCGTCATGTCACGCGTATGCGTCGCGACCGACCATTGATGACCGAACGGGTCTTCGAGACGCCCGTAGCGGTCGCCCCAGAACATGTCGGCGACGGGCATCGTGACTTTCGCGCCGGCGCTTTCGGCCTGCTTCACGGTGGCGTCGGCGTCTTCGACATACAGGTGAATCGTGACCGGCGATCCGTTCAGCGCCTTCGGACCGACCGAGCCGAATTGCGGGAACTCATCGACGAGCATCAGCATGGAATCGCCGATTTTGACCATCGCGTGCATGAGCTTGCCGTCGGGCCCGGGCATGCGGCCCAGCTCGATGGCGTTGAACGCGCGCTTGTAGAACTCGATCGCTTCTGCGGCGCCCGCGCACACGAGATGCGGGGTCAGCGAACGCATGCCTTCGGGAATCGGCTTGACGGCGGATTGGGACATGTCGGCTCCGTGTAGTGAGTGAGCGCGCCGGGTTTGGCGCGGTCTCATAGCCTACGACGAACGGGCCGCGCGCGAATCGACACAAGCCCGCAGACGCCTGTCAAATTTCTTCGACCGGCGCGCGCCGATAGCTTATTTCGAATGCTGTTCCGCGAGCGATTGAATCAGCGCTTCGAGCCGCGAGAAATTGACCGGCTTGGTCAGATGATCGCGAAAACCGGCTTCGCGGCAACGGCGGATGTCCTCGTCCATGCCGTAGCCCGTGATCGCCACCGACGGCTTGTCGGGCTGCAGGTTCTGCCACGCGCGCGCGATATCGAGTCCGCTGCCGTCCGGCAGGCCGATATCGCTGACGAGCAGATCGAACGGCCCGCTCTTCGCGCGTTCGAGCGCCTGAGCGACCGTTACGGCAACCGACACTTCGTGGCCGAGCATTTCGAGCACTTCGGCCATCGCCGACGACGTCTGCTCGTTGTCCTCCACGAGCAGCACCTTGAGCGCGCGTCCCTGTTCCCGGCTCGCGGCTTCGATGAGCGGCTCGTCCTCGCGCGCGGGTTGCAGTTTCGCGAGCGGCAGCGTCAGCGTGAAGCGCGCGCCCGCGTCGCGGCCTTCGCTGTAGGCCGAAAGCGTGCCGCCGTGCTTCTGCGCGAGCGTGCTCGCGATCGCGAGACCGAGCCCGAGGCCGCCGAACGAGCGCGTGATGGAATCGTCGGCCTGTTCGAACGCCGAGAAAATGCGCGGCAACGCCTCCGCGCTGATGCCGATGCCGCTGTCCGTCACGGAAACGGCGATCGTCGACGGATCCGGATTCCAGGTCCGCACGTCGATGCGCCCGCCCGCCGGCGTGAACTTCACCGCGTTCTTCATCAGATTCCAGATGATCTGCTGAAGGCGCGCCGCGTCGCCGAGCACGACGAACCGGCCCGCGTCGAAATGCGTTTCGAGCGTGAGGCTCTTCGCGCGCAGATCGGCTTCGGACATGTCGAGCGCGCTCGTCAGCAAGGTATCGAGCGCGACGCTCGCGAAATTCAGCGACAGCTTGCCGCGCGCGATGCTCGTGAGATCGAGCAGATCGTCGATGAGGCGCGCTTCCAGCTCGACATTGCGGCGGATGAGATCGAGCGTCGGATGCGCCTCGCGCGGCAGCGAGTGCTTCATTTCGAGCAGGCGCACGGCGGCGAGAATCGGCGTGAGCGGCGTGCGCAGTTCATGCGAGAGCACCGCCAGAAAATGGTCCTTCGCGCGATTCGCCGATTCGGCCTGATCCTTTGCGAGCCGCAGCGCGTCGGCGGCCATGTGGGCGTCGGTCGCGTCGCGCACGATCTTCGAAAAGCCGATCAGTTCGTCGTGCTCGCTGCGGATCGCCGTCGTCACGCCCGAGGCGAAAAACGAATGGCCATCCTTGCGCCAGAGCCAGCGGTCGTCGCTCGCGCTGCCTTCGCGCCGCGCGGTTTCCAGCTCGGCGTCGAACACGCCGCCCTCGCGATCTTCCTGCGCATAGAAGATGTTCGCGGACTGGCCGAGCACGTCCTGCGCGGGAAAGCCCAGAATGCGCTCCGACGCCGCGTTCCATGTGCGGATGCGGCCTTCGGGATCGAGCGTGATGACCGCGTAATCCTTCAGCGCATCGATGAGCAGGCGGAAATGCGTCTCCGTTTCGCGCAACGCCCGCTCGACGGCGATGCGTTGCGCGCGCTCGGCGCTCTCGCGCATCGCGCGGCGCACGACGGCGGGCAGCCGCTGCAGGCGCTGTTTCAGCACGTAATCGGTTGCGCCGCGCTTGAGCATATCGACGGCGTGCTCTTCGCCGAGCAAGCCCGACACGAAGATGAACGGCGTGTCCGGGGAACGCTCGCTCGCGATCGTGAGCGCCTCGATGCCCGAGAAGGTCGGCATCACGAAGTCGGCGAGGATCACGTCGAAGCGCTTTTTCTCCAGCTCGGCGATGAACGCCGCGGAGTCGTACACGATCGACGCCTCGACGGCATAGTCCGCGCGTTCGAGCTGGGCGATCGTCAGCTCCGCATCGAGTGCGTTGTCTTCGACGAGAAGCAGATGCAGAGGCTGCATGATCTAGGCGTCCTCTTGAAAGGACGCTTGCGGGCGCACCGGCCGGGACGGATTCGTGCTCATGGGCGCAGCGGTCATTGCGCGGGCGGCGGGCGGCGAAAGCGCGTCGAGCCCGGCGGCGGCTCGTTGAGCACGGCCCAGAACACGCCGAGATCGCTGATCGCCTCGACGAATTCGGCGAATTCCACCGGCTTCACCACATATGCGTTGACGCCGAGTTCATAGCTGCGGATGAGATCCTGCTCCTCGCGCGACGACGTGAGCATGACCACCGGCACGCTCTTCAGCGATGCGTTCGAGCGGATCATGTCGAGCACTTCGAGGCCGTCGATCTTCGGCAGCTTCAGGTCGAGCAGGATCACCGCCGGATTGCCGGGCGCGCGCTCCTTCCACTCGCCTTCGGAGGTGAGATAGTCGATGGCTTCCTGACCGTCGCGCGCCACGATCACCTCGTTGGCGAGCTGACTCTTGTCGAGCGCGACGAGCGTGAGCTCGAGATCGTTCGGATTGTCTTCGACGAGCAATATCGGTTTAAGCATGGTTTTTTCTTGACTTTGTATTTGGCGCGCCTTGCGTCCCGTTCGCGTTGCGGAATGTCACGGGCAGCGAGAAATAGAATACCGCGCCCTCTCCCAGCCGCCCTTCGGCCCACGTGCGCCCGTCATGACGCTCGATGATGCGCCGCACGTTGGCGAGCCCGATGCCCGTGCCCTCGAACTCTTCCGCGCGATGCAGGCGCTGGAACACCCCGAACAGCTTCGCGCCGTACTTCATGTCGAAGCCGACGCCGTTGTCGCGCACGCCGATCACGTATTCGTCGCCGCTTCGGGTCGCGAATATCTCGATTTTCGCCGATTCCCGCGTCCGCGTATATTTCACCGCGTTCGATATCAGGTTGCGCACCGCAAGCTGAAGGAAAGCGGCGTCGCCGGTCACGCGCGGCAGATCGCCGATCACCCATTCGATGCTTCTTCCCGAGCCTTCCACCTCGACTTCCTGCACGACCGACTTCACGAGCAGGCCGAGATCGACCGGCGCGGGCCGGAGCGCGGCGCGGCCCATCTGCGAGAACGTCAGCAGGTCGTCGACGAGCGTGCCCGCGAAACGCGCAGATTCCAGCATGTTGTTGAGAAACCGCCGGCTCTTGTCCGACATGCGCTCGCCTTCCTGCTCGCGCAGAAGATCGCCGTATCCGGCGATATGGCGCAGCGGCGCGCGCAGATCATGCGATACCGAATACGAGAACGCCTCCAGCTCCTTGTTCGCGCGCGTGAGTTCGGTCGCGAGTTCCGCGCGCTCTTCCGCGCGGCGCAGCACGATGTTCAGCAGCGCGCCGCGCAGTTCGGCGGCGATTTCGAGCTCGCTCTGACGCCACAGCGCCGAATGGCCGCGCACCGTTTCGAGCCACGGCGAAAAGCTCGTGCGCGGCGCGCTCGAGCCATCCGCGCTTTCGATCTTGACCGGCTCGCCCGCCCATTCGATCGTCTGCATCAGTTCGGGACGGAACCAAAGCAAATAGTTGCGGAAGATCTGCGAGACCGGCACCGCGAGCACGCCGCACGCCTTGTCTTCGTGCGCCTTGGCGGGCGGCCATTCGCGCGCGAGCGAATCCGTCGCCCACACGCCGGACGTGTTTTCCGCGAGCCAGTGCGTGAGCGCGCGCACGGTGTCCTCGTCCGGTGTTGCGCCGAGCAGCGTGACCTGATCGTCGAAGACGATCGCCGCGCCCGCCGAACGCGCGAAACTCAGTACGTCGCCCGGCACGGCGCGCAAGCCGGCGACGAAGTTCTCGTGCTCGCCCATCGCCGAAATCAGGCGGCTCATCGTGCGGCGCAGCGCGCTCAGATATTCGCCCTCGGCGCGCTCTTCCTTCGCTTCGATCTGCAAGGACAGCATGTGCCCGAGATGCTCGACCGCGACGCGCGTATTGAACGGCACGATGCGCGCGCTGTGATCGTGACACGAGATGAGTCCCCACAACTGTCCCCGCACGACGATCGACACGGACATCGACGCATGCGTGCCCATGTTGCGCATGTACTCCAGATGCACGGGCGAGAAGCTGCGCAGCGTCGCAAACGTGAGATCGGTGGGGCGTCCGGTGACGGGATTCACGCTCGGCACGAGGCGCGCGGGCGTGTAGTCGACATCGGCGACGAGGCGGATACGGTTCTTCAGATACAGCGCGCGCGCCTGACGCGGAATGTCCGACGCCGGGAAGAACTGATGCAGGAACGACGGATAACTCGCGTCGCGGTCCTCCGCGAGCACGTGGCTGCGGCCTTCCTCGTCGAAGCTATAGAGCATCACGCGGCCGAAGCCCGTGATCGCCCGCACTTCGCGCACGGCGAGCTCCGCGAGCGCCTGCACGCTGCCGCCCTCCTGCAGCCCGCGCGCGAACGTGCGGACGAGCGGATACATCGACGCGAACGCATCGCCCGTCGCGGCGGCGGTCTCCATCTCGACGATGAGCGTGCCGTCATGACGATGTATCGTCACATCGAGGCGCAACGCCTTATCGGACGACGACGGCGCGAGATCGATCGGGCCGATGTAAAGCGGCGCGTCGTCGAGCGCGGACGTGGCGGCCGCCTGCCCGATGCGCTGCGCGCCCGCCGCGCCGAGGACGACATCGAGCGGAGCGCCGAGCAGTTCGTCGACACCCGCGTTCGTCAGCGAGACGAGGTTCTCGCTGACCTGCAGGATGTGCAGATCGTCGGACAGCACGAGCAGAAATCCATGCGGCTGGATGCCGCCGGGAATGTGGATCGGCTCGGCATCGCAGTCCTGGCCGGCGACGCCCGAGCTGAGCGTGCGCCGGCGCGCTTCGGCATCGGGCGGTCCTTGCGATGCTTCGCGCACGGCCCTCGCGCCGATGGGCGGCTCGCTCGCGGACTCGCTCATGAACCCGCTCCCGGCGCGGGCTGCGAATACTCGATGCCGATTGCTTCAGGACACAGCCACGCTTGCAGACTTTCGAACGTCGCGATGGCGGCTTTCACCGCATCGTCGTGAAGGCGTTCGGGCACGCTTGCCGCCGCGGTCTCGCGAAACGCGTTCCACATGCTGCCCGTGCGCGGGCCGTAGCCGTCGAAATACGCGTTGCCGATGCCCGGCGCGAGATCGAGACGCGCGGCCACATGCGGCGCGATGAAGCGGCCGCCGAGCGTGCTGCCTTCCATCACGTACATCGAGCCGATGGCATCGCCGATGTTGTCCATACGCGGCAGGTCATCGCGCGCGCCGGCTTGCGGCAGCGATCCGGCGGACGGCGTTTCACCCGTCAGCGCGGCGAGATCGGCGGCGAGGAGCGACGCCTTGCGGCGCGCATCGAAAAAGTCCGCGAGCGACGACGGCAGGCACGCGGCCGCCGCGTCTTCCCACGGCGCGACGTAACCATAGAATCGTTCGAGCAGCGCGATGTATTCGTCGCGCTGAAGGTCGTCCCGCATCAGGTCGAGCGCATTCTCCAGCCGCGCGTGGCACGCAGCGGTTTCGTTCTTCAGACGGGACAGAAGGTCGAGTGGCATGTTCCGTTGTGTTGGCTTCAGTCCGCAAAGCGGTCATGGGATGCAAGCATCGGAAGGGCTTACCGGTTTGCGCGCTTGTTGAAATACGCGCATCGGTAGAAAAAACGCGGCGAACGTTGCGTTCAAGCCCGCTCCCGATCAACGAATCATTCTACGCAAGCGGCCCGCGCGCTGCCATCCGCGAAGGCTTTTCACCGTTCGGTTCAGCGCTCCTTCGACTGCCCTTCACCGCTGTTCGCATTCGCATGTTCGTCGCCCTGCGTGTCGCGCTGATAGTCGCCGCCGCCGCGCCGGTCCGTGTCGACGAGACCGTGTTCGAGGTCCTCGTGCGCCTGCTTGCCAACATCGCGCGCGCCATGTTCGCGTTGCGATTCGACGTTCTGATCCGCCTCGTGAGGCAGCGGCGCGTTCGACGCATCGTCGCGCGCCTGCTTTTCGCGATCCTTGCTCGCCATTTCGCGTCCGCGTTCGGGCACGCTCTCCGGGCCCGCGTTCGCCTGCTTCATGTTCGTCTCCTTGTGAACGCTCACTTGCGCGATGCGTTCATGCCAAGCCGCTTCTTCATCTCCGCCGTGAGCCGCTGACGCGCCTTGTCATAGCCCGCCCACGGATCGCTCTTCAGCGCATCGAGCCGCTCGCGCACGTTGCCGATATGCCATTGATCGCCGCTCGTGACGGAATCGAGTTCGTCCCAGGCAAGCGGCATCGATGCGCCGAGCCCCGGCCGCGCGCGCAGCGAGAATGCGGCGACCGTGCTGGAGCCGCGGTTGTTGCGCAGATAGTCGATGAAGATCTTGCCCTTGCGATTCTGCATGCCCATTTTCGCGGAGAAGAGCTTGGGCAGCGTGCTCGCCATATGCTGCGCGACGGCCTGCGAGAAATCCTTCATGTCGTCCCAGCTCGCCTGCTTCGCAAGCGGCACGACTACATGAAAGCCCTTGCCGCCGCTCGTCTTGCAGAACGACGTGAGACCGAGCTCGACGAGCAGATCCTTCGTGAGCTTCGCGGCCTCGATCATGCGTTCCCAGCCGACGCCTTCGCCCGGATCGAGATCGAAGATCATGCGATCCGGCTTCTCGATGTTCGACGCCACCGCGTTCCACGTATGCAGCTCGATCGTGCCCATCTGCGCGGTGCCGACGAGCGCCTGCGACGATTCGATCGTGAGCAGCGGCGGATGTCCCGGATCGATATCGGGATGCTGCGTGATATGCGGAATCGCGAGCTTCGCGCTGTGCTTCTGAAAGAACAGCTCGCCGCCGATGTCTTCCGGCGCGCGCACGAGCGACACCGGCCGATCCTTCAGATGCGGCAGCATCCAGTCGGCGACCGACGCGTAATACTCGACGACGTCGAGCTTGGTCAGCCCCGTCGATTTGTCGATCACGCGATCCGGATGGCTGATCTTCACGCCTTCGATTTCAGCCGGACTCGCCTTGGCCTTTTTCGCGGCCGTCGTCTTCTTCGCCGCGATTTTCTTTGCCGCGACTTTCTTCGCGGCCACGGGCTCTTCCTTCACGATCTGACGCGCGGGTTTATCGTCCCGCAAACTGACGAACGATGCTTGTCGCACGATGCGCTCCTTGGTCCATTCCGCGAAATTGCATTCGGCCACGAGCTCGGGCTTCACCCAATGCACGGGCGTGCGGCTGCGTTCCTGCGGCTCGCTTGCAAAGGGCATGCGTTGAGTCTCGCGCTTGTCGAGTTCCTTCTTCACCGCGACGAGCGTCGCGTGATCGAAGCCGCTGCCGACGCGCCCTGCGTACTGCAACTTGCCGTCCGTATCGTAGACGCCGAGCAGCAGCGCGCCGAACTGCCCGCGACTGCCAGAGGGCTCCGAATATCCGCCGATCACGAATTCCTGGCGGCGTCTGCACTTGAGCTTGATCCACGACGCACTGCGCCCCGAGACATAGGTGCTGTCGATCCGCTTGCCGATGATGCCTTCCAGCGCCATGTCGCAAGCGCTCTTGAGCAGGTCGTCGGCGTGAAAGGCGAAGTCTTGCGAGAAGCGCAGCACCGGATCGTCGAGCGGCTCGATGACCGCCTTCAGGATCGCGCGGCGTTGCACGAGCGGCACGTTGCGCAAGTCGTAGCCGTTCAGATAGGGCACGTCGAAGAAATAGACGACGATGTCTTGCGGGCGCCCCACGTCGAATGCGTTCTGCAGCGCCTGGAAGTCGGGCAAGCCGCGCTCGTCGAGCACCACGGCTTCGCCGTCCAGCCAGCCGCTTTCGATATCGAGCTTGTCGAGCGCCTTCACCTGCTTCGAGAACTTCGCGGTCCAGTCGTTGCCGTTGCGCGTATAGATGCGAACTTCGCGCTTGCCCTTCACCGTTTCGATGCGCGCGAGCACGCGATAGCCATCGAACTTTATTTCGTAGCCCCAATCATCTCCGGGCGGCGCGGCATCGACGAGCGTGGCGAGTTGCGGCTTGAGCGTCGCGGGCAGCTTCGCCTTTTGCGCGCCTTCGATCGCCGGTTCGTGCGACAACGTGCGCAACGACTCGGCGTTGCGATTCGCGACGATATCCGGATGCGCGTGACCATTCCCCGCCTTCGCTGCTTTCGCCGAGGTCTTGCGCGCCGGCGCTTTCTTCGCGCCCGCCTTGCGTTCGTTGCGCTCGCGCAGCGCACCGGTTTCGTCGCGTGCGCCGAGCGAATCGGACAGCACGCTGCCGGGTTTCTTCAGCAAGATGTCGTACTCGGCTTCGGGACGCGCTTCGTCGTCACGCTCCTTGATGAGCAGCCATTGCTCCTTGTCGCCGCTGCCGCGCATGTGGCTTTTCACGAGCGTCCAGCCGCCGTGCAGCTTTTCGCCGTCGAGCGTGAACTTGAGCTTGCCCTTTGCATACTCGCGCGCCGCGTCCTCGACGCTGCCCGATTGCGGCGCCCAGGTCCCGCGATCCCACACGATGACGCTGCCCGCGCCGTAGTTGCCTTCGGGAATCTCGCCTTCGAACGAGCCGTAATCGAGCGGATGATCTTCGACGTGCACCGCCAGCCGCTTCACCGACGGATCGAGACTCGGCCCTTTCGGCACCGCCCATGATTTGAGCGTGCCATCGAGTTCGAGACGGAAGTCGTAATGCAAGCGGCGCGCGTCGTGTTCCTGAATCACGAAGGACAGCGCGCTTTGCGTGGCCTTTTTCGCGCGCGCGCTGCGCTTCGTGGCGCCGGACGGCTCCGGCGTCTTGTCGAAACGCCGCATCCGTTGATAGGTTTCGAGTTTCTCAGCCATCGTCGTTGGGTCGTGCGCTTATGCGCGTTTGCGGCGCGTCGTCTTGCGTGCCGGACGCGCGGTTTCCTCGCCGCTTTCGTCGCCCGAATCGTCATCGGATTGCGCGGCCTTGCCGCCGCGTTTCGCCGCGCCGCCTTTCTTCAGGCTGCGCTTGAGCAGTTCGGACAAGTCGAGGATGTCGGCGGATGCCTTTTCCTCGCCACCTTCGTCGATCTTCATCACCTCGGCAACCTTGCCTTCCTTCACCTTCCTGTCGACGAGCGCCATGATGTCGTCCTTGAAGGTGTCGTGATACTTCGTCGGGTCCCAGGTGTCGCTCATGTCGTCGATGAGACGCTTGGCCATTTCGAGTTCCTTCGGCGTGACGCCGGCCTTTTTCGTGTCTTCGTCCGGGAACTTGAACTGGCTGAAGTCGCGCACTTCGTCGCCCCAGCGCAGCGTGTTGAGCGCGAGCGCGGGGCCGACCGGAATCAGCGCCGCCAGATGCTGCTTGTTGTGCAGCACGACGCTCGCGATGCCGACCTTGCCCGTATCCTTCAGCGCATCGCGAAGCAGCGCGTAGACCTTTTCGCCTTTGCGATCGGGCGCGAGGTAGTACGGCGTATCGAGCGAGAGGAACGAGATCTCGGGCGCATCGACGAAGGCGAGAATATCGACCGTCTGCGTCGATTCGGGATTGGCCGCGCGGATTTCGGCGTCGGTCATCACGACGTACTTGCCCTTCTCGTATTCGAAGCCGCGCACGATGTTGTCGCGCGTGACTTCCTTGCCCGTGTTCTTGTTGATCTGCTTGTAGCCGATCGGGTCCATCGAGCGCTTGTCGAGCAGGTTGAAGCCGACCTTCTCCGACTGCGTCGCCGGATAGAGTTGCACGGGCACGTGGACCAGCCCGAAGCTGATCGCGCCTTTCCAGATCATGTGCGGCATTGCGGCACCTTCGCTGTCGGATCGAATCGATGGATACGCTCGGGAACATGCGCCCAAGCGTTTCTGCGCGCTGTTTTCAGCGCGGCATCGACAAGAATCGCACAAAGCGTGCCAAGCGGCGCGGGCGTGCGGACGCACGGCGCGCCGGGTCGCCCGCGCTTGCGTGCAGCCGTTCATCTGTAAGCTTTACTGAGGATGAGTTTGCGCGACAAGTTTGCGCGGTTCGGAAAACAAGACAGTTAGTTGCGTATGCGGCATCGAAAAAACGCGCCGGGAAGGCTGGCGCGTCCATCGAGTTACTTGCGGCTCGCGGTGACGGTCAACTGCGTGCCGTCGTCGAGCGTGACGGTTTTCTTGGAGCCGGTAGAAGTCGGCATCGAGAAGCGCACGATCTGGCTGAAGCGATTATCGACGGGACATTGCAGGCTCCTGCCGCCCACGGTCACCTTGCTCGTGCCCTTCGGCGCGTACGCGCGAAAGCTGATCTGCACGTTCGCCGCGCCGTTGTCCGCGACGACCGGCGCGAAGCGGATCTGCACTTGCCGCACCGCCTGCCCGTCGGCGCTTTTGGGCACCGACGCCGCCTGCGGGCACCCGTCCGGTACGGCCTGCGCGCCGCTCGGCGCGGTGCCCTGCCAGGTGAAGTCGTCGGTCTGGCCCGAGCGGATGGTGCGCGTTTCCTGCTCGTTGCCGAAATTCTTCGACGCCATCTTCACCGTGTACTTGATGGGGCCGTCATTGGGCGCTTCGGAGAGAACCTTGATGCCTGGCGTCGCGTGGGCGGTCGCTGCGAACAGCGCGAGCGCGGCGACGGAAACGATGCGACGAACGATCAAACGACGATTCATGCCGCCACCTCCGTATCGAGCGCTTGGAAGGAAAGACCGGCGCCGCGAAGCGCCGGCAAGCTGTAGGGCCGATCCAGTCTAGCGCCCCGCCCGCTGGCTCATCCTAGTGGAAAACCCGCGTGAGCAGCAACGTCGATGATGTTCGTCAACACATTCGTCAGAAGCCGGTCAGCACGAGCTTGCCGACCGTGCGCCCTTCTTCCAGAAGGCGATGCGCCTCGCGCAGATTCGCCGCGTTGATCGCGCCGAGATTCTTCCCGAGCGTCGTGCGGATGGTGCCTGCGTCGATCAGCCGCGCCACTTCGGACAGCAGCTTGTGCTGCTCGATCATGTCGGGCGTCTTGAACATCGCGCGCGTGAACATGAACTCCCAGTGAAACGCCGCGCTCTTCGCTTTCAGCAATTCGACGGGAACGGGCTGCGCGTTCTCGACGATCGACGCGATGCCGCCTTGCGGCTTGATGACGTCGGCGGCCGCGGGAAAATGCTTGTCGGTGTCGTTGAAGATCAGCACGTAATCGACTTCGGGAAAGCCGATTGCGTTCATCTGCTTCGGAATGTCGTCGAAGTGATTGACGATGTGATCCGCGCCGAGGTCTTCGGCCCATTTCGCCGATTCGGGCCGCGAGGCAGTGGCGATCACCTGCAATTTCGCGACGCGCTTCGCCAGCTGAATGCCGATCGAGCCGACGCCGCCCGCGCCGCCGATAATCAGCACCGACTTGCCCGCGTCCTTGCCTTCCGCCGACACGCCGAGCCGCTCGAAGAGCGCTTCCCACGCGGTGATCGTCGTGAGCGGCAGCGCGGCGGCGTGGGTGAAATCGAGCGATTTCGGCTTCGCGCCGACAATGCGCTCGTCGATCAGATGAAACTCGCTGTTCGCGCCTTGACGCGTAATGTCGCCCGCGTAGTAGACCGGATCGCCGGCCTTGAAGAGCGTCACGTCCGGGCCGACCGCTTCCACGACGCCCGCCGCGTCCCAGCCGAGCACGCGCGGCGTCGCCTCGACCTTGTCTTTCGGCGCGCGCACTTTCGTGTCGACGGGATTGACGGCGATCGCTTCGATTTTCACGAGCAGATCGCGGCCGGTCGGCGTGGGCTTGTCGAGTTCGATATCGACGAGCGATTCGGGATTGGAAATCGGGAGATAGCGGGTCAAACCGATGGCTTTCATTTTTTGCTCCGTCGTGAGTGGACTGGATTCGATCTTAAAGTGCGATCGGTCTTTCGAAAACCGTCATAATCGCTGAAACATTTTTCGGGAAATCCATCGAATGGCGAGCGATCCTGTAACGGAAGACACGACGCGCGAGCGGCTCGATCTGCTCGACGTCGGCCTTTTTGTGCGCGCGGCGGCGCTGGCGAATCTGTCGGCGGCGGCGCGGGAATTCGGCTTGTCGCCGGCGGTGGCGAGCGCGCGCATCGCCGGGCTGGAGCGCATGCTCGGCACGCGGCTTCTGCATCGCACGACGCGGCGGGTCTCCGTCACGCAGGAAGGCGAGATTTTCGCGGCGCGCGCGCGCGAACTGCTCGACGCCGCCGAAGCCGCGCGCGCATCGGTCGGGCGCGCGCGGGCGCATCCGCATGGCCGGCTGCGCGTGACGATGCCGTCTTCGCTCGGCCGCCAGCACATCTCGCCGCTGATTCCGGCGTTTCTGCGCCAGTTTCCCGGCGTGACCGTCGATTTGCGCATGACCGATCAGATCGTCGATCTCGTCGATGAAGGCATCGACCTCGCGATCCGCATCGGCGCGCTGAAGGATTCGACGCTCGTCGCGAAAAAGCTCGCGAGCAACCGGCGCGTGCTGTGCGCATCGCCCGCGTATCTCGCCGAACACGGCACGCCGCGCCATCCCGCCGATCTCGTCGATCACGAATGCGTGATCCTCGCCGATCAGCGCGACTGGAGCTTCGTCACGCCGACGGGCGTCATCGACGTGCGCGTGTCCGGGCGCATCGTGACGGACAACGGCGAAGTGATCCGGGATGCGCTCGCGGCGGGCATCGGCATCGGCCTCAAATCGACGTGGAGCGTCGCGCCCTTGCTCGCGAGCGGCGAACTCGTCACCGTGCTCGACGATTACCCGCTCGCGCAGACCGTCGCGATCTGGGCGGTGTATCCGAGCCGCGCGTTCGTGCCGCCGAAGACGCTCGCGTTCATCGACTTCCTCGCAGTACAGTTCGGCGAGCCGCCTTACTGGGATGTCGATCCGGCGCGCGTGCAGCGCTGAAGGTTCTTTACAATGGCGGTTTCGCCGCCCTTTCCTGCTCTTTTTGATGAACCTCGTCATTCAAAGTCCCAGCGCCATTTCCGATTCGCATCTGCGGCCGCTCGCGGCGCTCGCACGCGCCAAAGAGACGCAGCGCGTCGACGACACCCTTCTGCGTCTCATCGACGCCGATCCGCTGCAGCGCCCCGACATCGACGCTTATTGCGGCACCCATGCGCTCGATTACGCCTTTATCGAAGCGAACGCGAAGCTCGCCGATTTCGGCCTCGTCGCGATGGACATGGATTCGACGCTCATCACGATCGAGTGCATCGACGAAATCGCGGATTTTTGCGGGCTCAAAGCCGAAGTCGCGGCAATCACCGAAGCGTCGATGCGCGGCGAGATCAAGGACTTCAACGAGAGCCTCACGCGGCGCGTCGCGCTCCTCAAAGGTCTCGATGCAAGCGCGTTGGAACGCGTCTACGAAGAGCGCCTGCAACTGTCGCCGGGCGCGGAACGCATGCTCGAAGGCGCGCGCGCGGCGGGCCTGAAAACGCTGCTCGTGTCGGGCGGCTTCACGTTCTTCACCGAGCGTCTGAAGGCGCGGCTCGGCCTCGATTACACGCGCGCGAATACGCTCGAAATCGTCGATGGGAAGCTGACCGGCAAGGTCGTCGGCGAGATCGTGAACGCGGATGTGAAGGCGCGCACGCTCATCGAAACGTGCGCGCAGATCGGCATCGATCCGAAACGCGCGATCGCAATGGGCGACGGCTCGAACGACCTGAAGATGATGGCGGAAGCCGGATTATCGGTCGCGTTCCGCGCGAAGCCGGTCGTGCGGCAATCGGCGAGTCTCGCGTTCAACTTCGTCGGACTCGACGGCTTGTTGCGGCTGTTCTGATCGATGTGAAAACGGCGCCTTCGGGGCGCCGTTTTCATTCAGGCGAACGCCTTGGCGAGCGCGGCTTCGAGATCCGCGCGCAAATCCGCTTCCGCTTCGAGACCGACGTAGAAACGCACCAGCACGCCTTCGTGCGGCCATTGCGACGCGGTGCGCATCGAGCGGATGTTGTACGGCATCGCGAGGCTGTGCGCGCCGCCCCAGCTCCAGCCGATCGAGAACAGTTCGAGCGCTTCGACGAACGCATCGACTTGCGCGCTCGTGTAGCGGCCATCGAAGACGATCGAAAACAGCCCGCCCGCGCCGCCCTTGAAGTCGCGCGCAAAGAACGCGTGGCCGGGACAATCCTCCAGCGCCGGATGCAGGACCGCCTTCACTTCGGGCCGCGTCTTGAGCCACTGGGCGAGCGCGTACGCGGTGCGGTCGTGCGCTTCGTAGCGCACTTTCATCGACGGCAGGCTGCGCAGCACGAGCGACGCATCGTCCGCCGACACGCCGATGCCCATACGCATCCGCGCGCGTTTGAGCTTCTTGTGCAGTTCCTCATCGCGCGTGATGGTCGCGCCCATCAGGATGTCGCTGCCGCCCGACTGATATTTCGTCAACGCCTGCACGGAAATGTCGACGCCATGCTCGAACGGCTTGAACGCGAGGCCCGCGGAAAACGTGTTGTCGATCGCCGTGACGATGCCCTTCGCGCGCGCGACGGCGACGATCGCCGGCACGTCCTGCACTTCCATCGTCACCGAGCCGGGCGCTTCGAGCCAGATCAGCTTCGTGTTCGGACGGATCGAATCGGCGATGCCCGCGCCGGTCATCGGATCGTAATAGGTCACTTCCAGCCCGAAATCGGCGGCGAGCCAGTCGGCGTGATCGCGATTCGGACCGTAGGCGTTGTCGGGCACGAGAACGTGATCGCCCGCTTTCACGAGACCGAAGTAGATGTTGGAGATCGCGGCGAGCCCCGACGGCTGCAGCAGCGCGAATTCGCCGCCCTCGATCGCGGCGAGACGCTGCGCGAGCGCGATGGTCGTCGGCGTGCCGTGCAGGCCGTAGCGCCACTTCGAATCGTCGCTCCAGACGAGCGAGCGCATCGAGGCGAGATCGGGAAACACGACCGTCGATGCGCGCGCGACCGGCACCGAGAACGACTCGAAGCCGGGCGTGATGCGGTCTTCAGGCTGAACGATGCGGGTTTGCAGATCGCGGTCCTTGCTGCTGGAATCAGTCATGGCTTTGCAATACGGAATGAAAAGAGACCGCCGCCGGAACGCCCGGCGGGGTGAAGACAGAGCGAATCATTCGCCGATGATGACGTTGCTCGTGCCGCCCACGGCATTCTTGGGCGGCGCGGGCGGCGCAGGTTCCAGCGACGGCGCGGGCGGCGCCTTCGCGGTGCCCGTCGCGGGCAAGGTCTTGCCGGCCGCGGCGGGCCGCAGATCGAACGGCTGCGGGTTCGAATCGTCCGGGTTCATGCGCTCGCCGGACACGCTGCCGTCCGCCGCGAACTTGCCGACCCAGTTGCCCGTGATGTGCGTGCCGTCGTTCGATTCCTCGATTTCGAGTGTGTCGCCGTCGCGGTCGCCCGCGACGAGAATCACGTTCGGGCTGCCGGCGAACCGGTACTCGCCGTGCACGCCGGAGGGCTCGTCGGTTTTCGCGCCGAGTTTCATCTCGATCTGCTTGTCGCCGAGCGTGCCGACGTAGCGCGGAAACTTCGCGTACTCCGGATTCGGCGTGAGCGGCTTCTGCGGCGGCAGCGCGAGTTCCTTGATCGCGGCTTGCGCGCCGTGCGCGTCGGCGCCCGCTGGCTCGCGTGCGTTCTGTGCCTGCACGCCGGTCTGGCCCGCCGGCATCGGCGAATTGCACGCGGCAAGCGCGGCGAAGATCGTCAAGGCCGCGACCGTCCGCGGCCCTTTCATGCTTGGCATCATCCGTGAGTCCTTCAAATGCGCTCGAAGATCGCCGCGATGCCCTGGCCGCCGCCGATGCACATCGTCACGAGCGCGTAACGCCCGCCGATGCGCTGCAGTTCGTACAACGCCTTCACGGTGATGAGCGCGCCGGTCGCGCCGATCGGATGCCCGAGCGAAATGCCCGAGCCGTTCGGATTGACCTTCGCGGGATCGAGCTTCAGTTCCTGCGATACGGCGCACGCCTGCGCGGCGAACGCCTCGTTTGCTTCGATGACGTCGAGATCGTCGACGGAGAGGCTCGCGCGCTCCAGCACCTTCTGCGTCGCGGGAACCGGGCCGATGCCCATGATCTTCGGATCGACGCCCGCGTGCGCGTACGCGACGAGCCGCGCGAGCGGTTTCGCGCCGCGCTTTTCCGCAAGCGAGCGTTCCATCAGCACGACGGCCGCGGCCGCATCGTTGATGCCCGACGCGTTGCCCGCCGTCACCGTGCCGTTTCCCTTCGCAAAAACCGGCTTGAGCTTCGCGAAGTCTTCGGCGGTGGCGTTCAGGCGAACGTGCTCGTCGCGGTCGAACACGGTGTCGCCTTTCTTCGAAGCGAGCGTGATCGGCAGAATCTGATCGTTGAAATAGCCGGCTTCGATCGCTTTCGCCGCGCGCCGGTGCGATTCGAGCGCGAGCGCGTCCTGCATCTCGCGCGTGATGCCGAACTTCGCCGCGACGTTCTCGGCCGTCACGCCCATGTGGATCTTGTCGAACGGGTCGTTCAGCGCGCCGACCATCATGTCGACGATGCGCGTGTCGCCCATGCGCTGGCCGAAGCGCGCGGCGGGCATGATGTACGCCGCGCGGCTCATGCTTTCCGCGCCGCCGCCGATGGCGACATCGGCATCGCCGAGCAGAATGGACTGCGACGCCGACACGATCGCCTGCAAGCCCGAGCCGCACAAACGGTTCACCGTGAGCGCGGGCGCATGCTGCGTGACGCCGCCGTCGAGCGCCGCGACGCGCGCGAGATACATGTCGCGCGGCTCCGTATGCACGACGTTGCCGAACACGACGTGACCGACTTCATCGCCCGCGACGTTCGCGCGGGACAGCGCTTCGCGCACGACGCGCGCACCGAGATCGGTCGGGCTGAAGTCCTTCAGCGAACCGCCGAAATCGCCGATCGCCGTGCGCACGCCGCTTACCACCACCACTTCACGTTGCATGTTGTCGTCTCCTTCGTTTGAGGTTCGGCTATTCTGCCAGCGCGCGCTCGACCTCGTCCTTTCGCGGGATCGGCGCCACTGCGCCAAAACCTTGCGTCGACAAAGCCGCGGCGACGTTCGCGTAGCGCGCCGCGGCGAAAGGATCGTCGCCTGCAACGATGCGCGCGATGAACGCCCCGCCGAAGCAGTCGCCCGCCCCCGTCGCATCGACCGCCTGCACGACGCGGCCCGGCACCACGCGCCGCTCGTCCGGCGTCGCGATATACGCGCCTTCCTTGCCGAGCTTCAGCGCGACGACCTTCGGACCGAGTTTCAGCAGCGCATCGACGATCGCGTCTTTGTCTTCGTGGCCGGTGAGCAGCGTGACGTCGTCCCAGCTCGGCAGGCAGATGTCGGTTGCGCGGATCGCTTCGAGCATGACCGCGCGGGCGCGCGCGAGCGGCCACAGCTTCAGGCGCAGGTTCGTGTCGAAGCTGACCTTGACGCCGTGCGTGCGCGCATGGTCGATCGCGGCGAGCGCGGCATCGCAGGCGGCCACGCCGATCGCGAGACTGATGCCCGACAGATGCACGACCTTCGCGGCGGCGATCGCATCGAGCGGCAAGTGCGACGGCGCGTAGCGGCTCGCCGCCGAACCCGCGCGCAGATAGTCGAAGCGATGCCCGCTCTCGCCGTGCGACACGAAATAGACGCCCGTGGGCGCATCGTGATCGACGCGCACCGTCGACGTATCGACGTTTTCCGCGCACCACAGATCGAGCAGCAATTGCCCGAAGTGATCGTTGCCGACCGCGGACACGAAGCCCGTCGCCGCGCCCTGGCGCGATGCCGCGATCAGGAAGTTGGAGACGTCGCCGCCGAAGCCTTGCAGATAGTTCGGCTGATCGCGCGTCGACTGATTGAACTCGATCATGGCCTCGCCGAGCGCGAGGACGTGCGGCATCCCTGGCATGGCTTTAGACCTCGCCCCAGAGATCGTGGCCATCGGCGCCGGTGATCTTCACCGACACGAAGTCGCCGGCCTTGTAGCGCTTCGATGCCTTCGTCGTCGGCGCGATGTACACGACGCCGTCGATTTCCGGCGCGTCCGCCGCCGTGCGGCCGATGCCGCCTTCCGCGCCCACTTCATCGACGAGCACTTTGAGCGTCTTGCCGACCTTCTTCTTCATGCGCTTCGCGGACAGTTCTTCCGCGAGTTCCATGAAGCGCGCGCGGCGATCCTCGCGCACTTCGTCGGGCAACGCGCCGTCGAGTTCGTTCGCCGTTGCGCCTTCGACCGGCGAATACGCGAAGCAGCCGACGCGATCCAGATCCGCTTCCTTCAGGAAATCCAGCAGCGTCTGAAACTGCTCTTCCGTCTCGCCCGGAAAGCCCGCGATGAACGTGCTGCGAATCGTCAGATCGGGACAGATTTCGCGCCATGTCTTCACGCGCTCGAGCACCTTTTCCGCGTTCGCCGGGCGCTTCATGCGCTTCAGCACTTCGGGATGCGCGTGCTGGAACGGCACGTCGAGATACGGCAGAACGTGGCCGCGCAGCGGGCCTTCTGCCATCATCGGGATGACTTCGTCGACGCTCGGATACGGATACACGTAATGCAGGCGCACCCACGCGCCGTACTGCGCGGCGAGTTCGCCGAGCGCGCCGACGAGCTCGGTCATGCGCGTCTTGAGCGGCTTGCCGTTCCAGAAACCCGTGCGGTATTTCACGTCGACGCCGTACGCGCTCGTGTCCTGCGAAATCACGAGCAGTTCCTTCACGCCGGACTTGAACAGATTTTCGGCTTCCAGCATGACTTCGGCGACGGGGCGCGAGACGAGATCGCCGCGCATCGACGGGATGATGCAGAACGTGCAGCGATGGTTGCAGCCTTCCGAAATCTTCAGGTAAGCGTAGTGGCGCGGCGTCAGCTTGATGCCGGCGGGCGGCACGAGATCGGTGAACGGATCGTGCGGTTTCGGCAGATGCGTATGCACCGCGTTCATGACTTCGTTGGTCGCGTGCGGACCGGTGACGGCCAGCACTTTCGGATGCACTTCCTCGATGAGGCCCGAACCGCTCGCGCTCTTTTTCGCGCCGAGACAGCCGGTCACGATGACCTTGCCGTTCTCGCTCAACGCCTCGCCGATGGCGTCGAGGCTTTCCTGCACGGCTTCGTCGATGAAGCCGCAGGTGTTGACGACGACGAGGTCCGCGCCGTCATAGGTGCCGGAGATTTCGTAACCTTCGGCGCGCAACTGCGTCATGATCTGCTCGGAATCGACAAGCGCCTTCGGGCAGCCGAGCGACACCATGCCGATTTTCGGCGCGGGCTTCGTCCTGGCGAGTGAATCGATTGAATCGATTGAATCTAAAGAATTTTTCACGGGAAGAGTGTCTTGTGGGAACGCAAGAGGCCAATCCACTATTTTACATCGGCGAGCCGCCGACACGGCTCGGCCCCCTTTTCCTTTGTCTCATTCCGATTGAAGCTGGCGCGCAGCAAACTCGAGCGAATCCGCAGCTTCCCGCGTCTCTCATTGCTTCGAATCACACATCGGTTTCATGCTCGACTACTCAGCGCTGCGCCATTTCAATCCGCTCTTCGTCACGCCCTGCTACTCGGGCCAAGTGACGTCCGGCTACGCCACCAGCATGCTCACGCTCACCAACGAGCTCTGGCGCCTCGGCGTGCGAGGCTCGATGCGCATCTGCGCCGGCGAAAGTCTCGTCACGCGCGCGCAATGAAGCCGTCGCGCATTTTCTGATGCATACGGAGCACACGCATCTCTTCTGGATCGATGCCGATATCGGCTTCACACCGGAGCAGGTGCTGCGTCTGCTGCTCGCGGGTCGCGATGTCGTCGCCGGCGTGTATCCGCTCAAGCGCATCGACTGGACGGGCGAGATTCCCGCCGGGCTCACGCAAGCGCAGTTTCTCGAACGGGCGTTGCGCTATCCGGTGAATTTGCATGACGGCGCGCGCCTCGAAGTGGACGACGACGGCTTCATGGAAGTGGACGAGGCGCCGACGGGCTTCATGTGCATACGCCGCGCGGTGCTCGAAACGATGATCGCGCGCATGCCCGAGTTGCGCTACGTGCCCGACGCGCCGCCGGATACGCCGTTGCACGGCTACTGCCATCGCTTCTTCGACGTGATGGTCGAGCCGGAAACCGGGCGCTATCTTTCCGAGGACTACGCGTTTTGCCGCCGCTGGCGCGATTCTGGCGGAAAGGTGTACGTGGATGCACGCTCGACACTGGAGCACCACGGCGCCTATACGTATCGCGGCGATTTCGGCGCGGCGCTGGCGTACGATTCGACGAGAGCCGTCGGCGGGCAATGAACGGACGGCGCGCGAGCGCTCACGCCGAGGCGCGCAAGCCTCGACGCCCGCACGCGCCCTCGAACCGGACTACTTCTTTTCCGTCGACGAAGGCGTGGGCGTCGGGAACGGAAACGTGTTGAACATCGACTTCGCCTGCGACTGCATCTGCTCCTGCATCTGCACGAACATGTTTTTCGACTGCTCGATGTAGCTCGTCATCATGCCCTGCATCATCGGCGCCTGCATGTTCATGAACTGCGACCAGACTTCGGGGTTGAGCGCGTTGCCGTCGTAGATGCCCTTGCTCTGCTCGGTCAGCTTCTGCTGGATGTCGATGAACGCCTGGATGTTCTTCTCCAGATACGTGCCCATCATGCCCTGCATCGCGTGGCCGTAGAAACGGATGATCTGCGAGAGCATCACCGACGAGAACATCGGCAGGCCGCCGCTCTCTTCTTCCAGAATGATCTGCAGAAGGATGCTGCGCGTGAGGTCGTCGTTGGACTTCGCGTCGAGCACCTTGAAATCTTCCTGATCGAGCACGAGCTGTTTTACATCCGACAACGTGATGTAGGTGCTCGTTTCCGTGTCGTACAGCCGACGGTTTGGATACTTTTTGATGAGTCGTTCGGCGGGTTTCTTTGTAGTAGTAGTGGTGGTCATTTAACGCCTTTAAACGCAAAACTTTACTGCGATGGCAGCAAGCAGGTCTTGCGTTGTCGCAAAAAAGCGCTGCTGCATGTTCGCCGCATCGTTGATAAATCCGGCGAGTGGTGACTTCCCGCGCGCGTTTCGGCGTCGCGGGAAGCCGCCGCCCGTCAGCCCATATGCAAGCCGCCGTTCAGCGAGAAGTCCGCGCCGGTCGCGAAGCCCGATTCTTCGGACGCGAGCCACGCGCAGATCGAGCCGATTTCGTCCGGGGTGCCGAGACGGCGCACCGGAATGGTCGCGACGATCTTCTCCAGCACTTCCGGACGGATCGCCTTCACCATGTCCGTGCCGATATAGCCCGGCGACACGGTGTTGACCGTCACGCCCTTGGTGGCCACTTCCTGCGCGAGCGCCATTGTGAAGCCGTGAATGCCGGCCTTGGCGGTCGAGTAGTTCGTCTGACCGAACTGGCCTTTCTGCCCGTTCACCGACGAAATGTTGATGATCCGGCCCCATCCGCGCTCGACCATGCCGTCGATGACCTGCTTCGTCACGTTGAAGAGGCTCGTCAGGTTCGTGTCGATGACGGCGGTCCAGTCTTCGTGCGTCATCTTGCGGAACACGACGTCGCGCGTGATGCCCGCGTTGTTCACGAGGACATCGATCTCGCCGACTTCGGCCTTGACCTTGTCGAACGCGTTCTTCGTCGATTCCCAGTCGCCGACGTTGCCTTCCGAGGCGATGAATTCGAAGCCGAGCGCCTTCTGGTCTTCCAGCCATTTCACCCGGCGCGGCGAATTCGGACCGCAGCCCACGACGACCGTAAAGCCATCTTTAAGCAGGCGCTGGCTGATGCTGGTGCCGATGCCGCCCATCCCGCCGGTTACATACGCTATACGCTTCGCCATTCCTCACTCCATTTTCGTTATGCGGACGGCGATCTCCTTGCCGCCCGCTGGCCCTTCCCAATCCCGCCAGTGACTATCTGTGACTTATTACGGACGTTCCACCGCCAGCGCGACACCCATGCCGCCGCCGATGCACAGCGACGCCAGACCCTTCTTCGCGTCGCGCTTCTGCATTTCGTGCAGCAGCGTGACGAGAATCCGGCAGCCCGACGCGCCGATCGGATGACCGATCGCGATCGCCCCGCCGTTCACGTTGATC
>NZ_JARUXK010000001.1:1555105-1587490 GCF_031451435.1 Caballeronia sp. LZ008
CCGCCTTGATGAGCGACTGGCGCGCCGGATTCTGGCCCGAACCGGCCGCGAGCACTTGGCCCAGGATCACTTCGCTCACCTGATCCGGCTTCACGCCCGAACGCTCCAGCACGGCCTTGATGACCGTCGCGCCGAGTTCCGGCGCCGCGATTTTCGCGAGCGAGCCGCCGAATTTGCCTACCGCCGTACGCGCGGCCGATACGATCACTACGTCAGTCATTTCAGTTTCCTCTTGGCATCGAATGTTAATGCGGCTACGAACGGTTCCATGCGCTCGCGCGCACGGTCACGCGCCGCTCAGAAGTCGCGTTCCAGCACGTAACGGCCGGGTGCGGCCTCGATCACCGGGTAAGTCTTCGATCCCTGCGCCGCGCCCGCCTTGACCTGCTCGCCCGCGTTCGCGGCGAGCCACTTCGACCAGGTCGGCCACCAGCTTCCGGGATGCTCGGCGGCGGCATCGAACCACGCGTCGGGGTTCTCGGGCAGATGCCCGTCGTTGCTGTCGATCATCCAGAAGCTGCGCTTGTTCTTCGACGGCGGATTGATCACGCCCGCGATATGCCCCGACGCGCCGAGCACGAAGGTCTGCGGTCCGGAGAGAATCGGCGCGGACGCATAGGCCGATTTCCACGGCACGATGTGATCTTCGCGCGAGCCGTAGATGAAGGTCGGCACCGTGAGACGCGACAGGTCGACCGGCTCGCCGCACACCTTCAGCGCATTCGGCGTCTTCAGCTTGTTCTCGAGATACGTGTTGCGCAGATACCAGACGCACATCGGGCCGGGCAGGTTCGTCGAATCGCTGTTCCAGAAGAGCAGATCGAACGCTTGCGGCGTGCGGCCCTTGAGATAGTTATCGACGACGTAATTCCACACCAGATCGTTCGGTCGCAGATACGAGAACGTATTCGCGAACTCGATGCCGCGCATGAGACCGGCTGGCGCGCCGTTCTTGCCGCCGATCGCCTGCTCGCGCATCTGCACGTGCGCCTCGTCGACGAACACGTCGAGCACGCCGGTATCCGAGAAGTCGAGCATCGAGGTGAGCAATGTCATCGATGCGGCCGGTTCCTCGCCGCGCGCCGCCGCCACCGCGAGCGCGGTCGCGAGAAGCGTCCCGCCGATGCAGAAACCGAGCGTGTTGATCTTGTCTTCGCCCGTGATCTCCTGCACGACGCCGATCGTCTCCAGCACGCCTTGTTCGACGTAGTCGTCCCACGTCTTGTGCGCGATCGACTGATCCGCGTTGCGCCACGACAGGATGAACACCTGATGCCCTTCTTCGAGCGCATAGCGCACGAGCGAGCTTTCCGGCGACAGATCGAGAATGTAGAACTTGTTGATGCAAGGCGGCACGATCAGAAGCGGGCGCGCATACACCTTCGGCGCGAGCGGCTTGTACTGGATCAGTTGCACGAGTTCGTTCTCGTACACGACCGAGCCTTCCGTCGATGCGATGTTCTTGCCGACGAGAAAGCGCGATTCGTCCGACTGCGAAATCTTGCCGCGCTGCATGTCAGCGAGCAGGTTCAACATGCCCTGGCGCAGGCTCTCGCCCTTGCTTTCGATGAGCGTCTTCTGCGCGTCGGGATTGAGCGCGAGGAAGTTGCTCGGCGCGGCCGCGGCCGCCCACTGCTGCACCGTGAAGCGGATACGCTCGCGCGTCTTCGGATCGCTCTGCACGGCGTCGGCGAGTTCCTGCAGATAGCGCGCGTTCAGCAGATACCACGCGGCGGTGAACGCATATGCCGGCGTGGATTGCCATGCGGTGTCGGTGAAGCGACGATCCTTCAGCGCCGACGGATCGATGCTCTGCGCGCCCGCCTGCTTGAGCAACTCGGCGGCATCGCGCGAATAGTTGCTCTGCAACTCGTGCAGACGCTCGGGCGCGATCGCGGCGGTCGGAATCTTCGGCAACGTGGGCAACCCCTGCATCGCCGCGCCGAAGCCCGGCATGCTGCTCGCGAGCTTGGCGAATTCCGCCATGCCGTTCATCTTCGTGAAATCGGGCATCTGCGGCATGGCGCCGGACATCGGAAACGACGGGAATGCCGTCGACGGAAATCCGTTCGGAAATCCGTTGGCGAATGCACTGAAAGCAGCGAACGGCAATGCCGCCGCCGCGGCCGCATCATTCGCGCTATTCGTCTGCTGAGTGAATTTCGACCACTGCGCGGGATCGGCGACGCTGCGCCACGCGTTCAGCCATTGATCGAACGCCTGCTGTACGCCAGTCGTTTCGGCGGATGCTTCTGCCGAGGTGCTGTCGGCGGTACGGGAGCGGGAAGATGAGGAAGTAGATTTGGAAGCCATACCCGCTATTGACCTGTGAGTCTCGGAAGACTTGGATTGCTGATGCAGGCATCGCCGGGCTTTCCTCGACCAGCGCGCAAGTGTTGGTGCGCCTTATGCGCGTGGCAAGTCTGAGCCTTGCTACGCCGTGCCCGATTGATTGAATTCCAGGAACATTCTTGCTCTAGGATGTCAGGCATGTCAATGCTTCGTCCCGATTTTGCCGCAGTGCGATATTTTTTTAATTATCGTTTTCCCCCATGCGAAATGTTGCGTTCGCAAGGGGTTTCGTCATAGGCAAGAAACGATAGTTGGGTACGTTCCAACACTAATGACAATGGTCATTCATTGAGCCAGATCATTGCGGCCATGCGGCCCGTCACGCGATCGCGTCGATATGAATAAAAGCGCTCTTTTTCCGTGACGGTGCAATGCGTGCCGCCGTGAACGCGCGCGGCATCGATGCCTAGATCGGCAAGACGCATACGCGCGAGCGCGTAGATATCGGCGAAATACTTGGCCGGTGCGCCGCCGACGGGACGGAACGCGGCGCTCGTCGCGTCGCGGCGATCCTCTTGCGACGCCGCGATGAAGGCGTCGAGCACGTCTTCGCCCACTTCGAACGCCTGCGGCCCGATGGCCGGCCCGAGAAACGCGTTGAGCGACGAGGCCGGCACGCCCGCGAGCGACGCGACGCGCTCGCCCGTCTTTTCGATGATGCCGCCCGCGAGACCGCGCCAACCCGCGTGCGCGGCGCCGACCGCGCGGCCGTCGTTGTCGCAAAACAGCACCGGGAGACAATCGGCCGTCATCACGACGCACACAACGCCCGCGCGATCCGTCACGCTGGCGTCGGCGCGCGTGCGCTCGCCCTGCGCGAGGCGCTCGATGACGGCGCCCGCCTCCACGACTTCCGTGCCGTGGATCTGCTCGAGCCACGCGGCTTCGCGCGAACCCGTCAACGCGAGCGCGCGGCGGCGATTTTCCTTCACCGCGTCAGGCGCATCGCCCGTGGAAAAACCGAGATTGAGGCCACCCGCGCCGGGCTCGCCGCCGCCATAAGGCGCATCGCTCACGCCGCCATTACGCGTCGTGACGAATGCCCGCACGCGCGGCGACACGCTCCATTGCGGCCAGAGACAGTCTTTCGATGGCAAATCGGCAGCGTCGCGCGTCATGCTTCGTCGTCCTCGTAATCTTCGTCGTCCCAGTCGCCTTCTTCGCCTTCGCCCATTTCATAGACGTCGGCGAAATCGTCGTCCTCATCGAACTCGACTTCTTCGTCCTGTCCGAAGCCGAGCTCCGCGGCGAGCGTCGCGATGTCTTCGGGAACGTCCGCGCGCCAGTGCACTTCCTTGCCCGTCGCGGGATGGATCAGGCCGAGGCGCCACGCATGCAGCGCCTGTCGCGCGAATTCGTTGGGCAGCGGCTTGACCGACCGCTTGCCGCGCGCGTGCCCGTACACCGGGTCGCCCAGCAGCGGATGCTGGATATGCGCGCAATGCACGCGAATCTGATGCGTCCGGCCGGTTTCCAGATCGCAATGGATGGCGCTGACGGGCTGGCCGTGCCACGTCGTGCGGTCGATGGTGCGGAAATGCGTGCGCGCGGGCTTTCCCGACGCAGTCTTTACCACCGCCATGCGCGTGCGCTCGCGCGGATCGCGGCCGATGGGCGCGTCGATCGTGCCTTCGTCGGGCATGTTGCCCCACACGAACGCGACGTAGCGGCGTTTCACCGTGCGCGCCTGCAACTGCCGCACGAGGTCGGTTTGCGCCTCGAGCGTGCGCGCGACGACCATCAGCCCGGACGTTTCCTTGTCCAGCCGATGCACGATGCCCGCGCGCGGCAGCCCGGCGGCGGCATCGCCGTAACGATGCAGCAGGCCGTTGAGCAGCGTGCCGCTCCAGTTGCCCGCGGCCGGATGCACGACCATGCCCGCGGGCTTGTTGATGACGACGAGCGCCTCGTCCTCATAGACGATATGCAGCGGCACCGGCTCCGGCGCGAACGCGAGCTGCTCGGGCAGAAGGTCGGGGACGAGCGTGATCGTCGCGCCGAGCGGGACGGGCTGGCGCACTTTCGCGCCCGCGCCGTCGACCAGCACGCGCCCTTCCTCGATCCAGCCCTGCAACCGGCTGCGCGAGAACTCGGGGAAGATTTTCGCGAGCACCTTGTCGAGCCGGTCGCCCGCGAGCTCGTCGGGCACGCGGGCCGTGCGGGGCGCTTCGCGAGCCGCGCCGCCGCCCGAATCGGCCTGCGCTGCGTCGTCGGGGGTGGCGCATGGGCTATAATCTTTGAGTTGGTCTTTGGTACGACGAGTACTTGAGCGGGTCATTTGAACGAGATTCGGCGGCATGGAAGAACAGCCGCGCCGGAAAAACAGCTAGAACAGCGAAGAATCAACTAGATTCAGCCAGGAACAGCAAGCACTGATGCGAGCCTTCAACACCATTCATCTCTCGATGCGTCAATCGATCAAGTATCTGGCGCTGGCCGCGAGCGTCGCCATCGTCACGGCCTGTCACGGCCTGCCCGAGAAGACCGACGAAACGGCAACATGGAATAACAACAAATTATATACGGAGGCCCAGGACGCGCTATCCGGCAGCGACTGGGGCAAGTGCGCGAAGTATTTCGAAGGGCTCGAAGGCCGCGATCCGTTCGGCCATTTCGCACAGCAGGCGCAGATCAACGTCGCGTACTGCAACTGGAAGGACGGCGAAACCGCCAACGCCGACCAGGCCATCGACCGTTTCATCAAGCTGCACCCGGATCATCCCGAAATCGCGTATGCGTACTATCTCAAGGGCATGATCCACTTCAACGACGACTTGGGCCTCTTCGGCCGCTTCTCGGGTCAGGACATGAGCGAGCGCGATCCGAAGTCGCTGCGCGAGTCCTACGACGCGTTCAAGGTCGTCGTCGACAAGTATCCGCAAAGCAAGTACGCGCCCGATGCCGCGCAGCGCATGCGCTATATCGTGAACGCGCTCGCATCGCATGAAGTGCACGCCGCCGATTATTACTATCGCCGTGGCGCGTATGTGGCCGCGATCAATCGAGCGCAGCTCGCCATTCGCGAGTACAAGAACGCGCCGGCAACCGAAGACGCGCTGCACATCATGATGCTGTCGTACGAGCGTCTCGATCAGCCGCAACTCGCCGACGACACCAAGCGCGTGCTCGCAGCGACGTTCCCGGACAGCCCGTATGTCACCGGCAAGCGGCGCGCGGGCGCTGACAAGCCTTGGTATCAGATCTGGTAGTCCAGAAAGCAAAAAGCGAAACGGCCGGTTGATCACCGGCCGTTTTTTCATGTCGACGAGAATTGCGAACCCGATGCTTATTCGGCCAGTTCCGTCTTCCACTTCGCGGCATCGCTGAAAAACTCGCGCACCACGTCCAGCTCGCGCGTGCGCTTGAACGGCGGCAGGCTTTGCCAGATGCGCCGGCCGTAAGGCTTGTCGACGAGCCGCGTGTCGCAGATCATCAGCACGCCGCGATCCGTCTCCGCGCGAATCAGCCGCCCCGCGCCCTGCTTGAGCGTGATGACCGCCTGCGGCAACTGATGCACAGCGAACGGGCTCAAACCTTTCTTCGTCAGCGCGTCGAGGCGCGCGGCCAGCACCGGATCGTCGGGCGGCGCGAACGGCAGCTTGTCGATGACGACGAGCGACAACGCATCGCCGCGCACATCGACGCCTTCCCAGAAGCTCTGGCTGCCCACCAGAATCGCGTTGCCATAGGCGCGGAAACGGTCGAGCAGTTCGGTGCGGCTCGCATCGCCCTGCACGAGCAGCGGATTGTCCCAGCCGCGCCGCTCGATCACATCGCGCATGCGGTTGGCGATGCGGTCGACGGCGCGCAGCGTCGTGCACAGCACGAACACGCCGCCGCCCGCCGATTCGATCACCGGCAGCGCGGCATCGAAGACGGCATCGGTGAATTGCGGCGACGACGGTTGCGGCAGATTGCGCGGCACGTACAAAAGCCCTTGCGACGGATAATCGAACGGGCTCGGCAGCGTCATCGAACGGCGCGCGTTGAGGCCCATCTGCGCCGCGTAATGCGTGAAGTCGCCGCGCACCGAGAGCGTCGCGGACGTGAAAATCCACGCGCGCGGCACGCCTGCGCGCTGCTTCGCGAAGATCGGCGCGACCGAAAGCGGCGTTTCGTGCAACTGCACCGTGTGCGAAAACACCTCGATCCAGCGCACCATTTCGTTCGGCTCTTCCTTCGCGGCCTCTTTCGCGACATCCTCATCCGCGACGACGGCGCGTTCGAGCGATGTCGGCGGCGTCGTCCAGCCCGCGAGCAGATCCTGCAACTCGCGCGCGCGGCGCACCAGCGCCTGCAACGATTCGGCACGTTCCGCATGCGAGGACAGCGCCGCGGCAAGCGCCGAAAGATGCGTCTCGAGCGTGTCGAGCGCCTCGAAGATCGGATGGTCGTCCGGCAACTGGCCGAGCGACAGACGCACCGAATCTTCCTTGAACGCGAGCCGCACGTCGCGCGCGGCGCGCTCCAGCGCCGCGCCGAGCTTGGTCCAGTCGGCGGCGTCACGCGCGTGCGACAGACCTTCGGCGACGGTATCGCGGGCGAGTTCGAGCAGTTGCGTCGTCGAAAGCGTCTCGCCGAAGAAGAGTGTCGCGGTTTCGGGCAACTGATGCGCTTCGTCGAAGATGATCGTGTTCGCCGTCGGCAGAAGCTCGGCCATGCCGGTGTCGCGCAGCATCACATCGGCGAAGAACAGATGGTGATTCACCACGACGATGTCCGCCTGCTGCGCCTCCTTGCGCGCCTGCATCACGAAGCATTCCTTGTAGTGCGGGCATTCCTGGCCGAGACAGTTGTCGCGCGTGGACGTGACCATCGGCCAGACGGGCGAATTCTCCGGCACGCTCGCGAGTTCGGCCTTGTCGCCGGTGCGCGTGATCTTCGCGAAACGGACGATCTCCTGCAGATGCGACGTGTCCTGGCGCGTCGGCAGACGGCCGTTGTCCGCGGTGCGCTCCAGATAGTAGTGACACAGATAGTTGGCGCGGCCCTTGAGCATCGCGACCGAAACCGGGACGGCGAGCGCGTCGCGCACGGTCGGAATGTCGCGCTGAAAAAGCTGATCCTGCAGATGCTTCGTGCCCGTCGACACGATGACCTTGCCGCCCCACAGCATCGCCGGCACGAGATACGCGTAGGTCTTGCCGGTGCCCGTGCCCGCCTCGACGATGAGCGTGTTCTCGCCGCCGTCGATAGCCGCCTTCGCCGTCGCGATGCCGATGTCATCGGCCGGCTGCTCGTCGGGCGCATAGGGTTTGTCGGACGGGCCGAGCTTGCGCGCGGGGCGGCGCTGCGCCTCGAACATCGCGGGCTCGGGCATTGCGCGGCCGGACGCTTCCATCGCGGCGGCGACGGAACGCGCCATTTCGATCTGCGATGCACGCGGCCGATAACCGTCGATCGCGCGTGCGAGCAGACCTTGCGCGGAAAAGATGGCGTCCAGCTCGACGCCGCGTTTATCGGTCAGCGCGAGCGGCGCGTTCGCGTCATCACTGGGTTGTGCGGGTGAGTTCAAGGCGTGCTAAATCCTGCGGGTTTCGGCGCGGCCGCGCACGCGAGGCGCCGTCGCAGCACGCGCTCGCGGCGGGCACGCGGCGTTCAGTGCGCGTCCGAGTCAAGCTGCAATTGCAGCAGGAGTATGGTGTCTTTCACCTTGAGCTTGCGCTTTTTCAGGCGCCTCAGCTCGAGGTCGTCGATGCCGGACATCTTGTCGATCAGCGTGTCCAGACTGTGATGCTCGTCCTGCAACTGCGCGATGCGATCGCGCAGCAGGGCGGCATCCATGGCGGGTTGTCGGGGTGCGCGCGGGGATTCACTAAAGCGCTGCTGCATGCTCGCCTCCTTTCATCCACTTGGCGCGGGCCCGTTCGACGAGCCCGACTGCCCTATTTACCTTGCTGCTGTTGTTGCTGCTGCTGCAGTTTCAATTGCTCCTGGCGCTGCTGCTCTTGCTGCTGCGCCTTTTCCTGCGCTTTTCTCGCGGCTTCTTTCTGACGCGCTTCGACTTCCGCGCGATGCTGCGCGGCTTCCTGCTGCTTCTGCTCGTAGCGCTGCGCCTTTTGCTCGCGGTCCTGCGCGTCCTGCACGCCGCGCGCGCGCGCTTCGTCGAGTTGCTTCTGGTAGTCCGCCTGCTTGCGGTCGTACGCCGCCTGGTTGGCCGCGCGTTGCGGCGCTTCGGCTTCGCGCTGGGCGGCGGCCAGCGCGTTCTGACGTTGCCTGTCCTCGTAGGCCTGCTGGCTCGCTTTCTCGTTCGCCGCGCGCTGCGGCGCTTCGGCCTCGTATTGCGCCCGCTTGATCGCCTTCTGCTGATCGCGTTGCTTCGCCCGCTCGGCGCGCTGCTCGTCGTCGAGCGCGAGCTGTTCCTGGCGGATTTGCTGGCGCGTCTCGCGCATCTCGTTGCGCGCGTTGTCCAGACAATGATTCACGAAGAACTTGCTATAGCAGTCGTGCTCTTTCACGCCGTAGCGGTAGTTGTTTTCCTCGGTGCGCCGGTCGAGCACCTTCTGGCGCTGGGCGAAATCGGCTTGGAGGGAATCATCGGCGCTTGGCTGAGCCGCTGCATCCGGGGCACGAGCACTCACGGACGTGTCCGGATCGACGGGCTTGGCGGCTTGAGCGAGCGCGCGCTGCGGCGCGAATGCGCCCGCTGCGCAAAGCAGTAAAACCGCCGCGGCAACCGGCACGTTTGGAAGGCGAAAGTTGGGCAAATGGATGGACGGCAACGTGATAAAGAATCAGGCGCAAAACGGCTCGTGCGATGCCCAAATTCTATCACCGCACGCCGGAGCGCTTCGCCATTTATGGCAAAATCCCCCGCTTCAGCAACCCGGTCCGAACCTGGCTCGTCACAGCGTCACCCGCCCGCGGCGCCTCGCTTTCGCGAAGCCGCGCACACGGCGCGGATCTCGCCGGCGAGCCGCAGACAGCGCAGAATCATGACGGAAACCGTAGCACTCAAGATCGTACAGCGCATTGCCACCGAACTCACCGTGCAGCCGCGCCAGGTCGCCGCCGCCGTGCAGCTTCTCGACGAAGGCTCGACTGTCCCGTTCATCGCCCGGTATCGCAAGGAAGTCACCGGCAATCTCGACGACACGCAACTGCGCACGCTCGAAGAGCGCCTGCTCTACTTGCGCGAACTCGAAGATCGCCGCGCGGCGATCCTGCAAAGCATCGACGAGCAAGGCAAGCTCACCGACGAACTGCGCGGCGCCATCGAAAGCGCCGACAGCAAGCAGGTGCTGGAAGACCTCTATCTGCCGTACAAGCCCAAGCGGCGCACGCGCGCGCAAATCGCCCGCGAAGCCGGTCTCGAGCCGCTCGCGCAGGCGCTCCTCGCCGATCCCACGCTCGATCCTCAAACGGAAGCCGCGAAATTCGTCGATGCGGAAAAAGGCGTCGCCGATACCAAAGCCGCGCTCGACGGCGCGCGCGACATCCTCTCCGAGCAGTTCGGCGAAACCGCCGAGATCCTCGGCAAGCTGCGCGAGCATCTGTTCAATCAGGGACTCGTCATGTCGAAGGTGGTGGACGGCAAGGAAGGCGAGGAAGGCGAAAAATTCCGCGACTACTACGACTACAGCGAAACGATCCGCACTGTGCCGTCGCACCGCGCGCTCGCGCTGTTCCGTGGCCGCAACGCAGGCGTGCTGAGCGTCAAGCTGGGCTTGGGCGAAGAACTCGACGCGCAGATTCCGCATCCGTGCGAAGCGATGATCGCGGGCCACTTCGGCATCGTGAACCGCTCACGCGCCGCCGACAAATGGCTCGCCGACGTCTGCCGCTGGTGCTGGCGCGTGAAGGTTCAGCCGCATATCGAAACCGAACTGCTCACGCAATTGCGCGAAGAAGCCGAGCACGAAGCCATTCGCGTGTTCGCGCGCAACCTGAAGGACTTGCTGCTCGCCGCGCCCGCGGGTCCGAAGGCCGTGATCGGCCTCGATCCCGGCCTGCGTACGGGCGTGAAGGTGGCGGTCGTCGATCGCACCGGCAAGCTGCTCGCGACCGACACGATCTATCCGCACGAGCCGCGCCGCGACTGGGACGGCTCCCTCGCGAAGCTCGCGCGCATCGCGCAAGCCACGCAAGCGGAACTCATCTCGATCGGTAACGGCACGGCCTCGCGCGAGACCGACAAGCTCGCGAGCGAACTCATCGCGAAGCATCCGGAACTGAAGCTGCAGAAGATCGTCGTGTCGGAAGCGGGCGCGTCGGTGTATTCGGCGTCCGAACTCGCCGCGAAGGAGTTTCCGGAACTCGACGTCTCGTTGCGCGGCGCGGTTTCCATCGCGCGGCGTCTGCAGGATCCGCTCGCGGAGCTCGTCAAGATCGAACCCAAGGCGATCGGCGTCGGCCAGTATCAGCACGACGTGAATCAGCGCGAACTCGCGCGTTCGCTCGATGCTGTCGTCGAGGATTGCGTGAACGCGGTCGGCGTCGACGCGAACACGGCCTCCGTCGCGCTGCTCGCGCGCGTGTCGGGACTGAACGCGACGCTCGCGCGCAATATTGTCGATTTTCGCGACGCCAACGGGCCGTTCCCGTCGCGCGAGCATCTGAAGAAGGTGCCGCGTTTGGGCGACAAGACCTTCGAGCAGGCAGCCGGTTTTCTGCGCATCAACAACGGCGAGAATCCGCTCGATCGCTCGTCGGTGCACCCGGAAGCGTATCCCGTCGTCGAGCGCATTCTCGCGAAGATCAAGAAGCATATCGGCGATGTGCTCGGCAAGCGCGAAGCGTTGACCGGTCTCTCGCCGACCGAATTCGTCGACGATCGTTTCGGCCTGCCGACCGTGCGCGACATTCTCACCGAGCTTGAAAAGCCGGGCCGCGATCCGCGCCCCGAGTTCAAGACGGCGACGTTCAAGGAAGGCATCGAGAAGATTTCGGATCTCGTGCCGGGCATGATCCTCGAAGGCGTAGTGACGAACGTGGCGGCGTTCGGCGCGTTCGTGGATATCGGCGTGCATCAGGACGGCCTCGTGCACGTTTCGGCGATGTCAACGAAGTTCATCAAGGATCCGCACGAAGTCGTGAAGGCCGGTCAGGTCGTGAAGGTGAAAGTGCTGGAGGTAGACGTGAAGCGCCAGCGCATCGCCCTCACCATGCGTCTGGACGACGACTTCGCTCCGGCTTCATCGGGCGCGGGCGGCGGCGCGGGTTCGCAGCGCGGCGGCGGTCAGGATCGTCGGTCGGGTCAGCGTCCGCAACAGCGTCGCGAGCCGGAACCGGCCGGCGCGATGGCAGCGGCGTTCGCAAAACTGAAACGATAAAGCCTCACGGCGTCAGCAAAAAACCCCACGTCTTGCGACGTGGGGTTTTCTTTTTGCGCTTCGCAACGATGCAGCGTCAGATTTCGATCTTCGTGCCCAGCTCCACCACGCGATTTGCGGGAATGCTAAAGAAATCGGTGGGCTTCGCCGCGTTCTGATGCATCCACGCGAACACGCGCTCGCGCCACACCGACATGCCCGGCAGTTCCGTCGGCACGACTGTCTCGCGCGCCATGAAGAACGACGTGTCCATCAGCTCGAAGGTCATTGCGTGGGTGCGCGTGATCTGTTCGAGCACGGCCTTCACGTCCGGCGTCTCGTTGAAACCGTACGCCGCCTTCACGAGGAACAGCCCGCCGCCGATGTCCTTCACTTCGAGACGATGCGCGTCGTCGACATAAGGAATGTCACGCGTCGTGAAGTTCATGAAAATGGTGCGCTCGTGCAGCACCTTGTTGTGCTTGAGATTGTGCAGCAGGCTCACGGGCACGAGCGAATCGCTGCCGGTGAGATAGATCGCCGTGCCCGACACGCGATGCGGCGGATGCGCGAGCAGGCCCTGCAGAAACGGCATCAGTGGAATGCCGTCCGCGGCCGTGCGGTCCTTTACGATCATGCGGCCCTTGTACCAGGTCATCAGCAGGAAGAAGAGCGCCCCGCCGATGCACAGCGGCAGCCAGCCGCCCTGCTCGACTTTCAGCAGGCTCGCGCCGAAAAAGCCGATGTCGATCATCAGGAACACGGTAATCATCCCGCCGACGAGCCAGCGGTTCCAGCCCCACAGATTCACCATCACGACCGACACGAGGATCGTGGTCGTCAACATGGTCGCGGTGACGGCCAGACCGTACGCGGCGGCAAGATTCTCCGAGCTTTTGAAGCCGATGACGATGCACAGGATGATGAAAAGCAGCATCCAGTTGACGAGCGGAATGTAGATCTGGCCGATCGCGAGCTCCGAGGTATGCAGGATCTTCATGCGCGGCACGTAGCCGAGCTGGATCGCCTGGCTCGTCAGCGAATACGCGCCGGAAATGACCGCCTGCGATGCGATCACCGTCGCGACCGTCGACAGGATCACGAGCGGCAGCAAAGCCCAGTCGGGCGCGAGCAGGAAGAACGGATTCTCTATTGCCTTCGGATCGTGCATCAGCAACGCGCCCTGGCCGAAATAGTTCAGCAGCAGCGACGGCATCACGAATCCATACCAGCCGTAACGGATCGGCTTCACGCCGAAGTGACCCATGTCCGCGTACAGCGCTTCCGCGCCGGTCAGGACCAGCACGACCGACCCGAGCACGATATACGCCTGCAATACGTGCTGCGCCATGAAGGAAATCGCGTAGTACGGATTGAGCGCGACGATGATGCGCGGCTCGATCACGATATGCGCGGCGCCGAGCACAGCGAGCGTCGCGAACCACACGACCATGATCGGGCCGAAGAGCTTGCCGACCACCGCCGTGCCGTGGCGCTGAATCCAGAAGAGCAGGATCAGGATGACGATCGTGATCGGCAGCACGTAGGGCGTGAGCTTGGGCGCCGCGATCTCCAGACCTTCGACTGCCGAGAGCACCGACATCGCGGGCGTGATGACCGCATCGCCATAGAACATGCATGCGCCGAAGATGCCGAGCATCATGAGCACGCCGGAGACCTTGCCGGCCTCTTTCACGCTGCGCAGCGCGAGCGTCGTCATTGCGAACACGCCGCCTTCGCCGTTGTTGTCGGCGCGCATGACGAAGAGCACGTACTTGACGGCGACGACCATGACGATCGCCCAGAAGAGCAATGAGATGACGCCGAGAATCGACGCCTCGGACAGGCCGATGCCGTGCGACGGGCTAAAGGCTTCCTTCAATGAGTAGAGAGGACTCGTGCCGATGTCGCCGAAAACGACGCCGATGGCCGCGAGCGCAAGCGAGGGCAATGGTTGTTTATGCTCGTGCGCGTGAGTCGTGTTAGTCATAAAAGCGAGATATCCGTCCAGAGCGGAAAGAAACGAACGCCATTCTATCTAACGTCGCACGCCAAGATGCCGTCTCGCGTGTTGCTGCAGCGCCACGAGAGACGCGATTGAGAGTGTAGCATCGCGCCTCGCACGCGTCGGCAAGCGCGTCGGACACAATCCTTCGCGCTTCGCTGTTCGCTGCAGCCAATGAAAAACGCCGTTGCGCCCGGCTTGGTGCCAGGCGAACGGCGTTATCGGCGCGAACGGTCAGGCCGTGGCGCTCAGCCGCGGCCGTTTTGCGTGCCGCGCTTGATCCATGCGCCGAGGTTGTGCGGACGGACCGTGTCCCACTCCTCGAACGGCTGATGAATCCACGGATTCGTTTCAAGATGCTGAACGTGATAGTCGGGCTTGACCTTGGAGCATGCCTTGTACCAGAGCACCGCGGAGCGCACGGCCGTGATCGCCGGATAACGTTCCTTCAGATGCTCCTGCACGCGTGCGAGCGTGACGCCCGAATCGACCAGATCGTCGACGAGCAGCACGTTGCCGGACAGATCGCCGCGCGTCATCGTGATGTATTGCGCGATGTCGAGATCGCCCTGCTCCGTGCCCGCCGCCTCGCGGTACGAGCTCGTTGCGAGAATGGCGAGCGGCAGGTCGTAGATGCGCGAGAGCTGGTCGCCCACGCGCAGGCCGCCGCGCGCGAGGCATAGGATCTTGTCGAACTTCCAGCCCGACTCGTGCACCTTCAGTGCGAGCAGTTCGATCAGCCGGTGGTATTCATCCCAGCCGACCCAGAGGTTCTTGTCGTCGTTGCGCGGGTCCGTCATCGCGATCATGGTGAGGCTCTTTCAAATGCTTAGGTTATATACGAAATGTGGCCGCAGATGCGGCCACATTCTTTACAGCGTCCGGTTGCGGTCGAGGCGCTTGTCGCGCTCAGACCTTGAACGGATGACGGAGCAGGATGGTTTCGTCACGGTCCGGACCGGTCGACACCATGTCGATCGGCACGCCCGCGACTTCCTGCACACGCGTGAGATAGGCGCGCGCGTTCTCCGGCAGGCCGTCCCATTGCGTGATGCCGATGGTGCTTTCCTTCCAGCCGCCGAACGTTTCGTATACCGGCTCGCAACGCGCGACTTCCGATGCGCCGCGCGGCAGGATATCGACCGGCTTGCCGTCGAGCGTGTAGCCGGTGCAGAGCTTGACTTCATCGAGGCCGTCGAGCACGTCGAGCTTCGTGATGCACAAGCCCGAGACGCCGTTGATCTGGATCGCACGGCGCAGCGCGGCGGCGTCGAGCCAGCCGGTGCGGCGCGGACGGCCCGTGACCGAACCGAATTCCTTGCCGACGGTCGCGAGATCCAGGCCGACCTTTTCCTGGCGTTGCGGATTGTCGGCATCGTACAGCTCGCTCGGGAACGGGCCCGAGCCGACGCGCGTGCAATACGCCTTCGTGATGCCGAGAATGTAGTTCAGACGCTGCGGCCCGATGCCCGCGCCGGCCGTTGCCGCGCCCGCGACGCAGTTGCTCGACGTGACGAACGGATACGTGCCGTGGTCGATATCGAGCAGCGTGCCTTGCGCGCCTTCGAACAGCAGATTGCTGCCGGTGTGGTTCGCGTCGTAGAGGCGGCGGGAGACGTCCGTGACCATGGGCGCGAGACGGTCGGCATAGCCGAGCATCGTGTCGAGCGTTTCCTGGAAATCGACGGCTTTCGCGCCGAGGTATTGCGTCAGCACGAAGTTGTGGAAGTCGAGCGCTTCGCGCAGGCGTTCCTCGAACACCGCACGGTCGAAGAGATCCTGCACGCGCAAGCCGCGACGCGCGACCTTGTCTTCGTACGCCGGGCCGATGCCGCGGCCGGTCGTGCCGATCTTGCCGGCGCCGCGCTTGGCTTCGCGCGCCTGGTCGATGGCAACGTGGTACGGCAGAACGAGCGTGGCGGCTTCGGAAATGAAGAGGCGCTTCTGGACGTCGATGCCAGCCGCTTCCAGTTCGTCGATTTCCTTGAACAGCGCTTCCGGCGACAACACGACGCCATTGCCGATGAAACAGGCCGTGCCCGCGCGCATGATGCCCGACGGAATGAGGCGCAGAATGGTCTTCTTGCCGCCGATGATGAGCGTATGGCCGGCGTTGTGACCGCCCTGGAAGCGCACGACGCCTTGGGCGTGGTCCGTCAGCCAGTCGACGATCTTGCCCTTGCCCTCATCACCCCACTGGGTGCCCACCACGACGACGTTGCGCCCCGGGTTCACATTCACTGCACTGGCAGACATGTTGATTCGTTAGCTGGTTAAAAACGTATTTTACCTATGTTCGCGAAAGGTTCCGAGTTTTTCGGGACGCGTTTCGCGATTTCGTCACGCTCGCGCGATTGGAATCGGCTAAGCAAAATCCCTTGCCGATCAAGCGACTGTATGCGCTGGCCGCTTCAGGGGCGGGTTTCGACCGTCCACTTGCCGTCACGTTCGACGAGCACGCGATCGAACGCGAATTCGTCCAGATCGTGTTCATGGCCGGGCAGCGCCTGGATCACCACTTCGCCCGCGTCGCGGAGCGCAAGAATCGCCGCGCGCAGCGGCTCGTCGTGCTTCCACGGTGCGAGGATCGCGCTGCCGCGCGCGTCGACCGGGGAAATGCGCGCCACTTCGCGCAGATCGAGCGAAAAGCCCGTCGCGGGCCGCGCACGGCCGTAGGCCAGACCGACGTCGTCGTACCGGCCGCCGCGCGCGACCGCGTTCGGCACGCCATCGACGTAAGCCGAGAACATCACGCCGCTGTGATACGCATAGCCGCGCAAGTCCGCGAGATCGATCATCAGTTCCGCGCCTTCGACTTGCCCCGCGAGAAACGCGAGATCGTCGAGCGCGCGCGCGATCACCGGCAGATTCGGCAGACGGCCACGCGCGATCTGCAGCACCGACGCATCGCCGTACAGCGACGGCAGCGCGCGCAGCGCCTCGCGCGGTACCTGTCCGAGATGCGCGGTCAGTTCGTGGAGGCGCGGCACGTCCTTGCTCGCGAGCGCGTCGTAGAGCGCCTCGCCGAGCGACGCCGCGGCCGGCTCGAGTTCCAGCAACGCGGCAAGCACACCCGCGTGACACAGATCGAGACGCACTTTCGTCAGACCTGCGAGATGCAGCGAGTCGAGCATCAATTGCTGGATCTCGAGATCCGCTTCCAGTCCTGCGTGACCGTAGATTTCCGCGCCGATCTGAATCTGCTCGCGCGTGGCGTGCAGCCCGCGCGGACGCGTATGCAGCACGACGCCCGCGTAGCACAGACGCGTCACGCCCTGACGATTCAGCAGATGCGCGTCGATGCGCGACACCTGCGGCGTGATGTCCGCGCGCAGGCCGAGCGTGCGCCCGGACAGCTGATCGACGAGCTTGAAGGTGCGCAGATTCAGGTCGCTTCCGCCGCTCGTCAGCAGCGATTCGAGATACTCGAGCATCGGCGGCATGACGAGTTCGTAGCCGTAGGAACGGAAACGGTCGAGCAGACGGCGGCGCAACTCTTCGATCTTGCGGGCTTCCGACGGCAGAACGTCGGCGATATTCTCGGGAAGTAACCAGGTGGACATCGATGCGATTCCTACGGGACGCGAGGCTCGACGCTTCGTGCGTGGCGCTCGTCGGTCAGGGACGAAAAGATAGAAACAAGATAGGCGAAACGGTGCGATGCTGCCGGGCGCGGCTCACGTCGCGATCAGGAGCAGGATCAGGCCGAGCACCATCGCGACCAGCCCGCCGATGCGGATGTGGTGCGTCGGCCGCTCCGCGATGCGGCGAAAAGTGTCGCGCCACGCGGTCGGAAAAACGAAGGGAAACATACCTTCGATGATCAGCATCAACGCAAGAGCGAGCAGTAACGTCTCGGCCATGTCCAAGGGATTTTTATAGGCCACGCAGCCAGCACAGGCTGGCCGCGCGGCGCGCGCACGGGATCAGCGCTTCACCGTGGCCGGGGCCGGCGTGTCAGCCGCGCCGCCGGTCGGGCTCTTCATGAAGCGGAAGAAGTCGCTGCTCGGATCGACGACGATGACGTCGCCCGGCTTGAACGTCTTCTTATACGCTTCGAGGCTCTGATAGAACTGGTAGAACTGCGGATCGCGTCCGTACGCATCGGCCGCTATGGCCGCCGCCTTGCTGTCTCCTTCGCCCTTGATCGACTGCGCCTGGCTGTACGCGTCGGCGAGAATCGCCTGCTGCGTGCGCTCGGCGTCGGCCTTGATCTTGTCCGCCTCCGCCGTGCCCTTCGCGCGCTCGTTCGCCGCCGCCTGCTGGCGCGCCGCGATCATGCGCTTGTAGACCGCATCGGCTACGGCCGGCGGGAAGTCGATGCGCGTCATCTGCAAATCGACCATTTGCACGCCGAATGCCGCGGCCGCGCCTTCCACGCTCTTCTGCGCGTCGGTTTCGATGGCCTGCTGATTGCCGAGCGCGTCCGTCAGCGAGCGCTTCGCGAAGCCGCTCGCGAGCGCGGTGCGCGTGAGCGCGGTGATGCGTTCCTCGGCCGTCTGCGTGTTCTTCTCGTTGCTTTCGAAGAGCTTCAAGGGATCGGCGACGCGATACTTGATCACCGTGTTCACCAGCACTTCGTTCTTGTCCGATGTCGAGAAACGATCGGCGCCCGATTCGTCGATGGTGAGCGTACGCGTGTCGATGAGCGTGAGCGTCTGGAACGGCGGCGGCAGCTTGAAATGCAGCCCCGGGCCTTCGAGACGCGGATTGCCTTCGCCATGCGCGGCGACGACGGCGGCATGCCGTTCGTCGACGGTGAAGATCATCGACGATCCGATGAAAAGCACGATCACGACAGCGACGATGAGCGCAAAAATTCGATTCATGTCGCGCTCCTTATTGCAGGTCGTCTTGACGACTGCGGGAGCGGAACGCATCGCGCGAACGCAGCGGATCGCCGCCGGCATTGGCGCTCGCGCCGCTGGCCGCGCTGGCCGGCGCAACCGCGGCCGGCGCCGATGCGCTCGCCGCGCCCTGCGCGCGCGCCTGAGGCGCTTCGGACGCGCCCGACGCCACCGCGCCGCTGGCGGCATCCGCCGATTCCTTCACCTGCTGTCGATTGGCTTCGACGAGCTTGTCGAGCGGCAGATACACCACGTTATTGCCGGCCTTGCTATCGACGAACACCTTCGTCGTGCGCGAGTAGATCTGCTGCATCGTGTCCAGGTACATGCGTTGACGAATGACCGCGGGCGCCTTCGAATATTCCGCGTACACCTCTTTGAAGCGCTCCGCGTCGCCCTGCGCCTGCGTGACTTCGCGATTGCTGTACGCCCTCGCCTCGTCGATCAGCTTGGCGGCATCGGCCTTCGCGCGCGGCAACAATTGATCCGCGTAGGCTTGCGCCGTATCGCGGGCGCGCTCGTTGTCCTGACGCACGCGCGCCGCTTCCTCGAACGCCGACTGCACCTGTTGCGGCACCTGCACGCTTTGCACGGCGACGCCCGTCACTTGCAGACCGGTGCGATAGGTATCGAGCGAGCGCTGGATCGTTTCGATGAGGCGCGCGCGGAGGGCTTCGCGATCCTTGTAGAGCATGTCGTCCGTCGAAAGACTGCCGGCGATCTCGCGGATCGCCGACTGCGCCGCTTGCGTGACGCTGTCGTCGGCGTTGATGCTGCGGAACAGGAAATCGGTGGGCGACTTGATCTGGTATTGAACGGCGAAGCGCACGTCGACGATATCCGCGTCGTTCGTCAGCAGCGACGCGTCGCGCACGTTGCCTTGCGACAGCGCGGTGCCGCGCCCGACTTCGACGGAGCGGATCTGCGACGTATCGACGATTTCGCTCGACTGGAACGGATACGGCAGACGCCAGTGGATGCCTTGCGCGACCGTCTGACGATATTGTCCGAACTGGGAGACGACGCCGACATGGCCGTCCTGCACGACGAACACACCGCTGCCGAGATAGATGGCGATAAGCACGCCGATAACGATGCCGAGCCCGATCTTCGTGCCGCGGCCATTCTCGCGCGGCGCGCCGTTGCCGGGCTTCCGGCCGAACACGCCCGCGATGCGGCGGTTGAATTCGCGCCACATCTCGTCGAGATCGGGCGGACCTTCGTCCTTGCCGTTCGGACGCTTGCCGTCCTGCGGACGCTTCGAGTCGTTCTTCACGCCATTGCCGTCGCCCCGCCCCCAGCGCGGATCGTTGATCGAAAAGACGGCAGGCTCAGCTTGCCGGTTAGTCCGCTCTTTGTAGTCGTTCACTCGGTGATTCACCATTAGACAGCCGGGGTCGACGCCGGGTCGATGCAATTCCGAAGGCACTCAGTGTCCGTGCTCGGGAACCTTTTGATTGTCACGCTCGACGGCCGGCCGATGGTCATCCGGCTGCGCGTTCGTGTCGTGTATGGCGTTTGACCCGGACTGCGTGGATTGCGTTGCTTCGGACGCCTCGTGCGGCCCCGGAAATTCGGCGAGCACGCTGGGTAGGCCCGCATCGGTTTCTTCGGATTCCGCCGTGGCTATTTCGGCGATGGCAGCGCGCAGCGCATCGAGCCCCTGACCCGTGCGTGCGCTCAAGAAAACGCGCGAAATATTACCATACTCGTCCCTTTCAACCGCTTCGCCACGGGCCGCGAGCTCGGGCACCGCATCGATCTTGTTGAAGACGAGAATCTGTCGAATGTTGTCCGCGCCGATGCCGCGCAACACCTCGTTCACCTGATCGATCTGATCGAGGCGCACCGCGCTCGATGCATCGACGACGTGCAGCAGCACGTCCGCATGAATGGTTTCTTCGAGCGTGGCGCGGAATGCGGCGACCAGTTGGTGCGGCAATTCGCGGATGAACCCGACGGTATCCGACACGACGACATGGCCCGCTTCCTCGCCGAGGAACACGCGGCGCGAAGTCGTATCGAGGGTGGCGAAGAGCTGGTCCGCCGCGTACGCCTGCGCTTTCGTGAGCGCGTTGAACAAGGTGGACTTGCCCGCGTTCGTATAGCCGACGAGCGACACGGACATCGTGCGATTGCGCGCGCGCTGACGTCGCTGCGTGCCGTGCTGGCGGCGCAGTTTCTCGAGACGCGACTTGAGCGCCTTGATGCGCTCGCCGATCAGACGCCGGTCGGTTTCGAGCTGCGTTTCGCCCGGACCGCGCAGGCCGATACCACCCTTCTGCCGTTCGAGGTGAGTCCACGCGCGAATGAGGCGCGTCGACAGATATTGCAGTTGCGCGAGTTCGACCTGCAGCTTGCCTTCGTGACTGCGGGCGCGCTGCGCGAAGATATCGAGAATGAGGCTCGTGCGATCGACCACGCGGCGATTCAGCGCGACTTCGAGATTGCGCTGCTGCGCGGGCGCGAGCGCGTGATTGAAGATGACGAGTTCGACGTCGTTCGCTTCGCACTGCAGACGCAGTTCCTCGACCTTGCCGCTGCCGATGAACATCTTGGCATCGGGACTCTGACGGCGGCCGGTGAGCGTGACGGCGGGATGGGCGCCCGCACTTTGTGCGAGCAGACTGAGTTCTTCGAGACTGGCTTCGAAATCGATCTTGCCGAAGTCGATGCCGACGAGCGCTGCGTTAATCAAATTAATATGTTTAAGTATTTGAAGCGACCGGCGAGTTGCTTAATGTTCGCATTAGAAGTGGCAATTTCGCGCCGGCCGCGACGAGGTTTAGGACGGTTCAGCGTCCGGGTGGAAGTTCACCGGGCGAGCGGGCACGACCGTCGAAATGGCGTGCTTATAGACCATCTGGGTGACCGTATTTCGGAGCAACACGACGTACTGGTCGAACGATTCAATGTTCCCTTGGAGCTTGATGCCGTTGACCAGATAGATCGAGACCGGCACGTGCTCTTTACGCAGTGCGTTCAAAAACGGGTCTTGTAACAATTGCCCTTTGTTGCTCATAGCAAACTCCGTGTTTTTTTGCAGGTTGGAAGTATTGTGGACGAAGAAAAAGAGATCCGCCGACAATCGCTACACTATAGCTGATTTTCGCTGTTTTACGTTTCAGTAGCCGGATCGGCCAAATGGCCAGCGGCACCGAAGCGTAAGGCTTCACGCGGCCCTTACTCCTTGTCCGCGTAAGGGTTTCGACTCGATCGAAACTCTATGCGAAGTGGAGTGCCGGCGAGCCCAAAAGTTTCGCGAAAGCGCCCTTCCAGATATCGCTTGTACGTGTCCGTGATCGCGTCGAGCGCGTTGCCGTGCACGACGATGATCGGCGGATTTTGCCCGCCCTGATGCGCGTAGCGCAGCTTCGGACGCACCGGGCCACGCCGGCGCGGCTGCTGGAATTCCACCGCCTCGATGAGCGCGCGCGTCAGCTTCGGCGTCGGCAGCTTGGCCATCGCGGCGGCGTAGGCGTCGTCGACCGATTTCATCAACGCGCCGATGCCCGTCTTCTCCAGCGCCGAAACGTAGTGGAATTTAGCAAAGTCCAAAAACTTGAGCTTGCGCGTCAGGTCCGACTTCGTGCGCTCACGCACATGCGAATCGAGACCGTCCCACTTGTTCACGCCCACCACGAGCGCACGGCCCTGCTCGACCACGAAACCGGCGATATGCGCGTCCTGTTCCGAGATGTCCTGCTGCGCATCGAGGAGAAGAATGACGACGTTGGCATCCGCGATCGACTGCAGCGTCTTCACGACCGAAAACTTTTCGATCGCTTCGAACACCTTGCCGCGCCGACGCAGGCCGGCCGTGTCGATCAATGTGTATTTGCGGCCTTGTCGCTCGAAATCAACATAAATCGAATCGCGCGTGGTGCCCGGCATGTCGAACGCGATCACCCGCTCTTCGCCGATCAGCGTGTTCACGAGCGTCGACTTGCCGACGTTCGGACGCCCGACGATCGCAATCTTGACGCCATGTTTCGCCTTCTCGTCTTCCGACTCTTCCGGCTGATCCTTGTACGCGATATCCAGCGCGTCGTTGATCATTTCGACGACGCCGTCGCCGTGCGCCGCCGAGATCGCGCGCGGATCGCCGAGACCGAGCTCGTAGAAGTCCGCCGCGACCGCCGAGTACTTCATGCCTTCGGCCTTGTTGACGACGAGAAAGAGCGGCCGGCCCGTCTTGCGCAGATAGTCGGCGATCGCCTTGTCCTGCGGCGCGAGCCCATTGCGTCCATCGACGATGAACACGACGATATCGGCCTCTTCCACCGCCTGGCGCGTCTGCCGCGCCATCTCGTGCAGAATGCCGTCCTTCGCCACCGGCTCAAAGCCGCCCGTGTCCACCACGAGATACGGGCGTTCGCCGCCCACACGGCCTTCGCCGTAATGACGGTCGCGCGTCAGGCCCGGCAAATCCGCGACGAGCGCGTCGCGCGAGCGCGTCAGCCGGTTGAAAAGAGTCGATTTCCCAACATTGGGGCGCCCGACGAGGGCAATCACGGGTTTCATCTGATTTTGTTCAAGGTTGAACGCAAGGCGAACGCGGAACGGGCGGTACAACCGTCTCGTTGCGTTCCGCTACGCCGCGCAATGGCTGCGCTTGTCGAAAATTAGCATGGATTCGGCCTGCCGCACGCGAGGCGCGCTGGTCGGCCGGATCGTCGGCGGTCGTTCGCCGGTTCCGCCTCGTTCGAGGCTCTTCTTGCACGACGCCTTCGCGCGTCGCGCTTCGTTCTTGCGACCCTGCTTTTGCATGCGGGTTTTATCGCGATGCGCGCATGACGCAGCGCTTCTTTCTCGTGCGGCTCGCCGTGGCGAGCCTGCCGCGCCGCGCAACATCGACGGCGCGCTTGCTATTCAGACCGCGAGCAAGCCTGACTCGCTCGCGGTCCGGCTGCGATCAGTTGCTCGGACGGAAACCGTAGAGATCGCCGTCATGCGTCTGCACGACGAGCGTGTTGCCCGCCATCACGGGCGCAGCGGTGATCGCGCTGCCATCGGTCGGCGCGCGGCCGATCAGTTCGCCGTTTTCCACGTTCAGGAAGTGCACGAAGCCCTTGTAATCGCCCACGACGACCGCGCGGCCGAGAATGTACGGCACGCTGACACTGCGGTTCTTCAGCACGTCCGTCTTCCAGAGCGGCGTGCCATCCGACGCGCGGAACGCATTGACGACCGACCAGTCGTCGCCGGCGGCCACGATCTGCTCGTCCTGAGCCAGGCCGCTGTCGCTCGAAAAGTTCTTTTCCCAAACCGGGCGGCCCGAATTTGCATCGAAGCAGCCGATACGGCCCTGGAACGTCACCGCGCAAGTCTGCGCGCCGACGAGTCCCGGCGCGCCGGTCACGTCGTTGATGCGCTCGACTTCGGTCACGCCCTTCGGATACGACACCGGCGCTTGCCAGAAGGCATCGCCCGATTGCAGGTTGATCGCCGCGAACGTGCCGCCGGGGAAGCCCGCGAGCACAGCCTGATTGGCCGCGAACGTCATGCCGGCCGCGACGCGCAGATTCAGTGGCACCGCGCGCAACTGGAAGATCCACTTCTGCTCGCCGGTCTGCGCGTTGAACGCGATGACCTTACCGTCGATCGTACGCACGATCACGAGATCGTTGCCGACCAGCGGCGGCGAAACGATCTCGCCCGGCGCGGTTGCTGTCCACAGCAGCTTGCCGTCGGGGCCGAGCACGTCGACCTGCCCCTTCAGACCGCCTACGGCCGTGAGATTGCCGTCGCTGCCGACGCCCGCGGACAGATCGTCCTTCAGTTTGACGCGCCAGACGTCCTGACCGGTCTTCGCGTCGATTTTAGCGACGGAGCCGTTCGCGCCCGCGGCATAAACGTAATCGCCGACCGCGACCGGCGAGAACAGATAACGGCCAGCCTTGCCGACGCTTGCCTTCCACGCCTGGTTGACGTTCAGCACCGGCTTGAACTCCGCGAGCGGTACCGGCACGCGGCGTTCATCCTTGGTCGACGAGCAAGCGGTCAACAAGACGGTCATCGCGCAAGCGAGCGGCACGGCGTAGCGTTTCAAAAATGTCATCGGTGGACGCAACATGAATTGGTGAATTGGGTTGATCGGCGCTGCCCGCCGCGTCGCTTCATGGCGACACCGTGGCGGGCGGCTTGATTGACTGATGGCAGGGATCGAAGACGAACCGATTGGAAACCAGCCGGATCAGCCGCCGAGCGCGTCGAGCTTGAACTGAATCAGCTGACGGGCGGACGTGTCGTTCTCGGGCAGCGCCGTCAGCGCGACCTTGTAGGCCGCGCGCGCGTCGTCGCGTTTGCCTTGAGCTGCGAGCAGGTCGCCACGGCGGTCCGCGATCACGCCTTTGAACGCTTCGAGAGGCTGCTCGGCGAGCAGTTTCAGGCCCGCGTCGTAGTTCTTCTCGTCGAGCAGCACGAGCGCCAGACGCAGCTTCGCGATCTGCTTGTACTCTTCGTCCTTCGCATGGTCGATGGCCCATTGCAGTTGCGCCTTCGCGCCAGCCGTGTTGCCCGCCATGTAGAGCGATTTCGCGGCCGCGAGCGCGGTCATCTGCGCGTAGCCGGTGCCGCCGAACTTGTCTTCCATGTCCGTCGCGACGCGCTGGACCAACGCCTGATTGTTTCCGTCCACTGCCTGCTGCAGATGGTCGTAAAGCACCGACGCCTCGGCGGCCTGACGGCGCTGCCAGAAATTCCATCCGTTGTACCCGGCCGCAATGACGAGCGCCACGAGCACAACCCACGTCGTGGTGTTACCCCATTTGGCCCACCAGGCCTTTACGCTTTCAAGTGATTCTTGTTCGTCGTGATAGCTCATCGTCCAGCTATTCCTTCCTGCGTTTCAATTCCCTCAACGAGTTCCGCGCACGATGCCGGATCGCCCCGATCAGGCCCACGCGCGCGGCAATGCGCCTGAATCTCAGGCACCCTCGTCATCGGCGGTTGCAACCATCGCATTGATTAGGTATTCGGTCAAGTCTTCCGCCCGAACGTTCACTTGCTCGTTCTTTTGTCCGCCAGACGTTTCGTCGATCGAGCGGCGCAGCGGCTTGACGCCGATCATACCTTGCGCGAGTTCGTCCTCTCCGAGCACTACGGCGAACGCCGCGCCGCTCGCGTCGGCCTTTTTCATCTGCGACTTGAAGCTCGCGGACGCGCCGTCCGGGCTGCAATGCAGAATGACGTCGAGACCCGTGTCGCGCAGCCGCTCGGCGACGATGAACGCCTGCTCCGCCGCCGCTTCGCCCTGATGCACGACATAGACGTCCGTGCCTTCGGCTTCCGGTACGAGCTGCTCTTCCTTCAGCAATTCTAGGATGCGCTCGACGCCCATGGCCCAGCCGCACGCGGCCGTCGGCTTGCCGCCGAGCTGTTCGATCAGCGGATCATAGCGACCGCCGCCCGCGACCGTGCCCTGCGCGCCGAGCTTGTCGGTGACCCACTCGAACACGGTCAGGTTGTAGTAGTCGAGACCGCGCACGAGACGCGGGTTGATCGTAAAGGGAATGTTGTTCGCCTTCAAAAGCCGCTGCACGCCCTCGAAGTGCTTGCGCGATGCGTCGCCGAGAAAGTCGACGAGCTTCGGTGCGTTCTGCGCGATCTCCTGCATCGCCGGATTCTTCGTGTCGAGCACGCGCAGCGGGTTCGTGTAGAGCCGGCGCTTCGCTTCCTCGTCGAGGGAATCGACGTGTTTTTCCAGATACGCGATCAGTTCCTTGCGATGCGCCGCGCGCTCTTCGGCCTGACCGAGCGAATTCAGTTCGAGGCGGATGCCGGTGAGTCCGAGGTCGTCCCACAGACGCTGGCACATCATGATGATTTCGGCGTCGGTGTCCGGCCCGGCGAAGCCGAGCGCCTCCACGCCGACCTGATGGAACTGGCGATAACGCCCGCGCTGCGGACGCTCATGGCGGAACATCGGACCGACGTACCACAGACGCTTCGGGCCGTCGTACAACAGGTTGTGCTCGATGGTCGCGCGCACGACCGCCGCGGTGTTCTCCGGGCGCATCGTCAGATGCTCGCCGTTGAGCGCGTCGGTGAAGCTGTACATCTCCTTCTCGACGATGTCGGTCACTTCGCCGATGCCGCGCGTGAACAACTGCGTGTGCTCGACGATCGGCGTGCGGATGTTCTGATAGCCGTATGCGCGCAGCATCGACTTGACGGTGGTTTCGAAGAAATCCCACAACGCGGCATCCTGCGGGAGGATGTCGTTCATGCCCTTCACGCCGCTCAGTTTCTCGAGCCGTTTCTTCTGTTCAGTCATCTGTCTTTAGAGTGATGCCGCGGACGTCTCGACGCGCTGCCCATAGGTACGCTCGACATAGTCGCTGACGATTTGCTGGAATTCCTCGGCGATGCGCTCGCCGCGCAGCGTCTTCACCTTCACGCCGTCGATGAACACGGGCGCCGCCGGATTCTCGCCCGAACCCGGCAAGCTGATGCCGATATTGGCGTGCTTCGATTCGCCCGGCCCGTTGACGATGCAGCCCATCACCGCGACGTGCATCTTCTCGACGCCGGGGTACTGATCGCGCCACGTGGGCATCGAGTTGCGCAAGTAGCTTTGAATCTGCGACGCCAACTCCTGGAACAGCGTGCTCGTCGTGCGGCCGCAGCCGGGACACGCGATGACCATCGGCGTGAAGGAGCGCAGGCCCATCGTCTGCAGGATTTCCTGGCCGACGACGACTTCGCCGGTGCGCGCGCCGCCCGGTTCCGGCGTGAGCGAAATGCGAATGGTGTCGCCGATGCCTTCCTGCAGCAGCACCGAAAGCGCCGCCGTCGATGCAACGATGCCCTTCGAGCCCATGCCCGCTTCGGTCAGGCCGAGATGGAGCGCGAAGCTGCAACGCTTCGCGAGTTCGCGATACACGGCGATCAGATCCTGCACGCCGCTGACCTTGCACGACAGGATGATCTTGTCGCGGCCGAGACCCAGTTCGACGGCGCGCTCCGCCGAGCCGACCGCGGATTGAATCAGAGCCTCGTACATCACGCTTTGCAGTTCCCACGGATTCGAACGCGCGGCGTTTTCGTCCATCATGCGCGCGAGCAGATCCTGATCGAGACTGCCCCAGTTCACGCCGATACGCACCGGCTTGTCGTATTTGATCGCGGCTTCGATCATCTGCGCGAATTGCGTGTCGCGCTTCGCGCCCTGGCCGACGTTGCCCGGATTGATCCGGTATTTCGACAGCGTCTCGGCGCACGCGGGATGATCGCGCAGCAGCAGATGGCCGTTGTAGTGGAAATCGCCGACGAGCGGCACCGTCACGCCCATGCGATCGAGCTGCTCGCGGATATGCGGCACGGCCGCCGCCGCTTCCGGCGTATTCACCGTAATGCGGACGAGCTCGGAGCCCGCCTGCGCCAGTTCCTTGATCTGGATGGCCGTGCCAATCGCGTCCGCCGTGTCGGTGTTGGTCATCGACTGCACGCGCACCGGCGAATCGCCGCCGATCGTCACGAGCTGGCCACCCCAGCGCACGTCGACGGCATGCGATGACCGGCGCGTCAACGGACCGCCGAAGACCGGCTCGGTCGAACAAATCTTGCTGTTGATCAGGGATTGAGCTTCGGATTGCATCGAAAAACCCTTTGGCAACCTTGCCGCCGATACGGCGCCGGTCGCGTGTGTGGAACCTCAAACGGGCGTCACGGCTTGCACCGTGACGCCCTCGACTTGTCCGCCGCGCTGGACAGATCGATCTCGCAAGCTCAAGGCAGCGAGAGACGCGCGACGTTTCCGCGTGCGGACGAATAGCGTTTGGCGTCGACGGGCTCGTCATCGACCGACAGCGACTCGACGCCCTTCACGTTGCCGACGGTCACCTTGAACGGCGCCTCGCCTTCCACGCGCTGGGTGTTGCCCGCGCGCACGAGTCCGGAATACAGTTCCTTGCCGTCCTTGCCGCGCACGCTGAACCAGCTATCTTCCTTCACTTTCAATTCGATCGCGCTCGAACCGCTGCCCGCGACGGCCGGAGCCGACGCCGCCATCGCAACAGCCGAAGCAGGCTTCGCGGCCGATGCGGGCGCCGCCGCAGCCGGCGCGCTCGCGCCCTGCACCGCGGACAGCGTCGACGACGAAGCCGGCAGCGCGTTCGTGCCGAGCGGACGCGGCATCGGCTGCTCGCCCGGGCCGGCCGCCACTTCGGGCAGCGACGCTTCGCCGGTGTTGGCGGCCGCGGCCTCGTCGGGCGTCGGCGCGGATGTCGTGCCCGACGCTTCGTTCGATGCCGAAGCAGGCGCGGACGTCGACGACAGACCGATGCCCGTCGTCGCCTTGAGGCGCGCGAGCCAGTTGTTCGAATCGCCGCCGGTGTGCCACATCACGAGCACGGCCAGCACGACGATGATGGCGAGCACGCCCCACATCCACGAGCGCTTGCGGCCCGACGAATTGCCGAGCGGCACCGACACGCGTCCGCGCGGCAGACCCGCGCCCGCCGACGCCGGCACCTTCAGATTCTGCGCGATGTCATCGCCGCTGCGCCGGAACGCCTGCGTGAACGGCGCCGGATCGGCGCCGAGAATCTTCGCGTAACTGCGCACGATGCCCGCCGCGAACGTGCGATCGGGCAACTGGCTGATATCGCCCGCTTCGAGCGCGAGCAGTTTCGGCGGCGACACCTTGAGACGCGCGGAAACGTCGTCGATCGACCATGCTTTCGCCTGGCGAAGTTGCGCGAGACGCGCGCCGACCGCCTGTATCGAGTCCAGATTCCCCGCCTGGCTCGCATTCGATGCCGCCCTTTCCGCGTCGCCCAGGCCGTCGTACTGACTGCCGGACCGGTTGTTGCCGGAATGACTGCCGAAAGGCGTCGGGTGCTGCGGCTCACTCATGCCAAATTCCTCGCATCGATTCTTCTATATAGCGCTGTTGCGTCGTTCGGTTCCAAAAACCCCGTGCACGATACAACCGCAGCGCCATTGCAGACCGCTTTATAACAAAATGTTCGGCTTTTAGCGCCGCATCCAGACGCTTGCTGCGCCCTCCGCTGCGGCTTTTTTCGATGCGGACGCCCGGTCAGACCGCCCGCACCTCGATCGTCTTGCTGCCTGCACGGCCCATGCGTTCGGCAAGACGCGTGCGGTCCTGCACCGCGCCCGCGAGTTGACCGCACGCAGCGTCGATATCGTCGCCGCGCGTCTTGCGCACGGTCGTTACGACGCCCGCATCGATCAACACCTGCGCGAACCGCTTGATCTGCTCGTTCTTCGAGCGCGTCAACCCCGACTCCGGAAACGGATTGAACGGGATCAGATTGAACTTGCACGGCACGTCGCGCGTCACGGCAAGCAATTCGCGCGCGTGCGCTTCGGTGTCGTTGACGCCGTCGAGCATGCAATATTCGAACGTGATGAAGTCGCGCGGCGCGACCTTCAGATAACGCTGACACGCGGCCATCAATTCACGCAGCGGGTACTTCTTGTTCAGCGGGACCAGCATGTCGCGCAGCGGATCGTTCGGCGCGTGCAGCGATACCGCGAGCGCCACCGGCAGGTCGGCCGCGAGGCGGTCCATCATCGGCACGACGCCGGAGGTCGACAAGGTCACGCGACGGCGCGACAAGCCATAGGCGTTGTCGTCGAGCATCAGGCGCATGGCCGGCACGACGGCGTCGTAATTGAGCATCGGCTCGCCCATGCCCATCATCACGACGTTCGTGACGACGCGCTCGCCCTTGCCCGGCCCGCCGACTTCGCGCCCGAGCGACTTGCGCAGCGCGAACTCCGCCATGCGCAACTGGCCGATGATCTCGCCCGTCGTCAGGTTTCGGGAAAAGCCCTGCTTGCCGGTGGAACAGAACCGGCAGTTCACCGCGCAACCCGCCTGCGACGACACGCACAGCGTGCCGCGCGTCTCTTCGGGGATGAACACGGTTTCGACCGCGTTGCCGTTGCCGACGTCGACCAGCCATTTGCGAGTGCCGTCGGCGGAAACGTGGTCGCTGATGATGTCGGGCATCGCCATGTTGGCGCGGCCCTTGAGTTTTTCGCGCAGCGATTTCGCGAGATCCGTCATGCCGTCGAAGTCTTCGGCACCATATTGGTGGATCCAGCGCTGCAATTGCTTGGCGCGAAACGGCTTTTCGCCCAAGCTCGCGCAGTACGCGGTGAGCCCGGCGGCGTCGAGATCGAGGAGATTGACGGTGGTGCTGCTCGTCATGTCAAGTTCTGCCATTTCAGATTGCGAAGCCCGGTATCTTCCCGGGACCGTTCGCGCCAATTTCTGCTTCTTTTCGTACCGCTTTTATTGCGTCGAGGCGCGATGCCCGCGATGACCGAACAGCCATCGCGGCTTTCAACGCGAAAATTAACGCGAGTAGACGTTCACTTGCGGGAAGAAGAACGCAACTTCTTGCGCTGCCGTTTCCGGCGCGTCCGAACCGTGAACCGCGTTCGCGTCGATGCTGTCGGCGAAGTCGGCGCGGATCGTGCCCTTGTCCGCCTTCTTCGGGTCGGTCGCGCCCATCAGGTCGCGATTCTTCAGGATGGCGTTCTCGCCTTCCAAGACTTGAATCATCACCGGACCCGAGATCATGAATTCGACCAGATCCTTGAAGAACGGACGTGCGGCGTGCACGGCGTAGAACTTCTCGGCGTCGGCGCGCGACAGATGAACCATGCGCGACGCAATGATCTTCAGACCTGCGTTCTCGAAACGGCTGTAGATCTGGCCGATAACGTTCTTTGCCACTGCGTCCGGCTTGATAATCGACAGGGTGCGCTCGATCGCCATAAAAACTCCAAAAAATGAACGGTTTACGGATTAAAACGAATCGACAATTGTAGCACGAAGCAATGTATGATTGCGATTGAAACCTTACGGCATCGTAAGGATCAAACCCTGCGAGGACGTGGCTGTCCGGACGGCCGAACTGACCTTTCGGGCTATTGAATTCGGCGCGCGCCGGGGCCATATTGGAACAAAACGCTGCATTGCAACCGGAACCACGCGGTGCGGGCACCAAGCGGTTCTAATATTGGCTTAAGTCCGCGCACCTTATCATTCGTATATGACGAAGTCGCGGGAAGACCGAACGACAGACAATTGGAGCAAGGAGAAACCATGAACGAATCACCCTACAGCTTTGGCCGTAATGGCAGCGTCACCTCGGTCGAGGTGCGCAACCGCGTGCTGCGCAACACCTACTGGCTGCTCGCGCTCTCGATGGTGCCGACGGTGCTCGGCGCATGGGTCGGCGTCGCGACGGGCTTCTCGCTGTTCGCGGCTACCAGCCCGGCAATGAGCTTCATCGCGTTCCTCGCGATCGCGTTCGGCTTCATGTTCGCCATCGAGAAAACCAAGAACAGCGGCATGGGCGTGGTCGTCCTGCTCGGCTTCACGTTCTTCATGGGCCTGATGCTCTCGCGTCTCCTGAGCTTCATTCTCGGGTTCTCGAACGGACCGCAACTGATCATGATGGCCTTCGGTGGCACGGGCGTGATCTTCGCGGCCATGGCGACCATCGCGACCGTCAGCAAGCGCGATTTCTCGGGCCTCGGCAAGTTCCTGTTCATGGGCGTGATCGTCATTCTGCTGGCGGCGTTCGCGAACATCTTCCTGCAGTTGCCCGCGCTCATGATGACGATCTCCGTGCTCGCCATCGTGATCTTCTCGGCGTACATGCTGTTCGACGTGCAGCGCGTGGTGAACGGCGGCGAGACGAACTACATCAGCGCGACGCTCGCGATCTATCTCGACCTGTATAACGTGTTCACGAACCTGCTGGCGCTGCTCGGCATCTTCGGCGGCAACCGCAACTAAGCGCGCCAAACGCGGCCGAAACGAAAAACCGGCCTTCGGGCCTAATGCCGTTCAGTTAGCGCTGAACGGCATTTTTGTTTGTGGAGCGAGAAGTGGTTGTAAACGGAGCGCCGGACTGTTAACTTCTCGGTGCGATGCTTG
>NZ_JARUXK010000001.1:1587590-1718601 GCF_031451435.1 Caballeronia sp. LZ008
GAAAAACGACCCGGACGCACATGCGACCGGGTCGTCAAATCCCGCCCTAAACGGTACACCGTTCGCTATCTAAGAAAAGACCTTAACTGAACGGCATTAGGCCTTCGGGCCGGTTTTTTTGTGCCTGCGAAGCGCCGCAGCCGGATCAGTCGCGCTCGAACAACGCAATCGATTCGACGTGCGACGTGTGCGGGAACATGTTCACGACGCCCGCGCCCTTCATCCGATAACCCGCTTCGTGCACGAGCAGGCCGGCGTCGCGCGCGAGCGTCGCCGGATTGCACGACACATAGACGATGCGCTCGGGCAACGGTCCCTCGCCGCTCTGGGCGATGTCCGCGAGCGCCTTCGACACGGCGAGCGCGCCTTCGCGCGGCGGATCGATGAGAAACTTGTCGAAGCGGCCAAGCGCGCGCAGGTCGTCGGCGGTCACTTCGAAGAGATTTCGGCACGCGAACGACGTGTGGCCATCGACGCCATTCGCCTTCGCGTTCTCCAACGCGCGGGCCGTCAGCGCTTCGCTGCCTTCGATCCCGACAACCTCACGCGACACCCGCGCGAGCGGCAGCGTGAAATTGCCGATGCCGCAGAAAAGGTCGAGCACGCGATCGGACTTCTCCGGAGCAAGCAGGCTGAGCGCCCGGCTCACCAGCACGCGATTGATCTGGTGATTCACCTGCGTGAAGTCGGTCGGCTTGAACGGCATGCGGATATCGAATTCCGGCAGCGTGTAAGCGAGCTCGCTATCGAGCGGATAGAACTGATAAACCGTGTCCGGTCCTTTGGGCTGGAGCCACCATTGGACGCCGTGCTCATCGGCGAAAGTGCGCAGCAGCCCTTCGTCGGCTTCGGTCAGCGGCTCCAGAATGCGCAGCACGAGCGCCGTGACGTCCGATCCGACCGCGAGCTCGATCTGCGGCATGCGATCGCGAATCGACAGGCCCGCCACCAGATGGCGCAGCGGCACGAGCATCGCGGAAACATGCGGCGGCAGCACTTCGCAGCTCGTCATGTCGGCGACGTAACTGCTCTTGCGCTCGTGAAAGCCGACCAGCACGCCACCCTTCTTTTCAACGTGCCGCACGGTCAGGCGCGCGCGATAGCGATATCCCCACGACGGCCCGTGAATCGGCCGGAACATGGTTTCGGCGCGCAGTTTGGACAGATGTTGCAGGTTGTCTTCGAGCACGCGCTGCTTCACGGCGATTTGCGCGCGAACATCTAGATGCTGCATCGAGCAGCCGCCGCAAATGCCGAAAAACTGGCACTTCGGCTTCGCGCGAATCACGCTCTCGCGCAGCACGCTCACCACTTGCGCCTGCTCGAAGCTCGGCTTTTTGCGGTAGCTCGAATAGCTGACACGTTCGCCCGGCAACGCGCCTTCGACGAAGATGACCTTGCCCGGCTCTCCGTTTTCGTTGACCGTGCGACCGACGCCGCGCGCTTCCATGTCGAGCGACTCGATTTCGATTTCGGGCGCGACGAAGTTCGGATCGGGCGTGACGGATTTCGCCGGCGCGGCGCGGCGGCGATGCTGGGTTTTTCGAGCGGCTTCGGACACCTGCGTACTTCCTGACTTATCGTGGGGCAAAGGCGAGATTGTAGACGAACGTCACGCTCTCATTCGACGAACGCCGCCAGATACTCCGCCCAGTGCGGCGAAGTCTCCTGCGCGAGCGCATTCTTGACGAAGTTGATTTCGTCCGCGTACTCATCGGGCGTGAAGCCGCCGCGCATCATCTGAAAACGACAGTACATCAGATACGTGTTGACGACATCGGTCTCGCAATAGTTGCGGATTTCGTCGATATGGCCGTCGCGATACGCTTCCCAGACCTTGCCGCCGTCCATGCCGAGCTTGCCGGGAAAGCCGCATAGCTTCGCGAGCGCATCGAGCGGCGCATTGGCGCGCGCCTGATACATCGCGAGCACGTCCATCAGGTCGATGTGCCGCATGTGATAGCGGCTGATGTAGTTGTTGAACTTGAACTCGCGGTCGTCCTGACCGAGATCCCAGTAGCGCGGCGCGGCGATGCCGTGCACGAGCGCGCGGTAGTGGAGCACGGGCAGATCGAAGCCGCCGCCGTTCCACGACACGAGCTGAGGCGTGTATTTCTCGATCACGCGATAGAACGACTGGATGAGCGCGGCCTCGCCGTCGGCCGTCGTGCCGAGCGAGCGCACGCGAAAGCCGTTGTTGTCGCGAAACACGCACGAAATCGCCGCGACACGCTGCAGATGATGCGGCAAGAAATCATTGCCGACGCGCTCGCGGCGCGCTTCGAACGCATGTTCGGCGACCTCGCGGTCGGAGAGATCGTCGGGCAAATCTTCGAGACGGCGAATGCCGTCGACATCGGGGATTGTCTCGATGTCGAAAACGAGAATCGGTGTCATTGAATCCTGGAGCGCCACGCCCCAAGCCGAAGGGCGTCGCCGAAGCGTTAAAGCACGGCGTCCTTGCGAACGCCGTTGGATGCGAAAAAGCGCTTGAGACGCACGAGCGCCTCTTGCTGGATCTGGCGCACGCGCTCGCGCGTGAGGCCCATTTCGTCGGCGAGTTCTTCGAGCGTCGCGGGCTCGATGTGGTTCAGCCCGAAACGCCGTTCGATCACGTGCCGGTGTTTGTCGGACAGACGCGAGAGCCACAACCGCGTGAGCGATTCGAGTTCGCGATGCTGCACTTCCGCGTCCGGCGACTGGCTCTGATCGTCGGAAAGGAGATCGAGCAGGCTGCTGCCCGGATCGAGGTCGAGCGGCGCGTCGAGCGAAGCCGTGTGTTCGTTGAGCGCGAGGATATCGGTGACTTCCTCGGGCGTCTTGCCGGTGAGATACGCAATATCGTCGATGCTCGCGTCGCGGCGTTCGGGCGCAACGCTGTCATTGGAATTGGCGGAATTTTTTTCCAGATGGCGCTTCGCGCGCAGCACCTGGTTCAACTCGCGGATGACGTGAACCGGCAGACGCACGGTGCGCGCCTGGTTCATGATCGCGCGCTCGATGCTCTGGCGGATCCACCAAGTGGCATAGGTCGAAAACCGGAAACCGCGCGTCGGATCGAATTTCTCGATTGCGTGCATGAGGCCGAGATTGCCTTCCTCGATCAGGTCGAGCAACGGCACGCCGCGATTGAGATATCCCTTCGCGATACTGACGACGAGCCGCAGATTGCGCTCGATCATCACCTGGCGCGCGTCGAATTCGCCGGCTTTCGCGAGTCGCGAATAGCGCTGCTCTTCCTCGACGGTCAGGAGCGGCTTCACGCTGATGCGGTTCAGGTAATGCTGGATCGTGTCGGCGGTGAGCTCGGCCTGCAAAAGCGAGCGGAAATCGTCGGCGTCGGGCGCGGAATCGTTTGCGCCTTCCGCTGCTTCGTCGCTGCTTTTTCCGCGGCTGTTGCCTTCTTCGTCCGAATCGACGTCGACATCGACATTGTCGATGTCCTCGTCTTGAGTCGAAGCACCGTCTTCCACCGACACTTGCAAAGGTCGGCTGATCGTCTCAGTCTCGGCTTGCGGCAGGCGGCGCTTCGTTTTTGGCATGATGGTTTCGCTTTATTGCGGCGGCAAATACTTCAGTGGGTCAACAGGTTTTCCCTGCCGGCGAACTTCGAAATGCAACATCACGCGGTCCGAATCGCTGTTCCCCATCTCAGCGATCTTCTGCCCTTTAGTTACCGCGTCTCCCTCTTTTACCATCAAAGCACGGTTATGTGCGTACGCTGTCAGAAAAGTTGCGTCGTGTTTGATGATAATGAGATTGCCGTAGCCGCGCAGCCCATTTCCGGAGTAAACCACTCGGCCATCCGCCGACGCGTTGACCGGATCTCCCGCCGCACCGCCAATGTTCAAACCTTTGTTGCTCGCTTCGTTGAATGTGCCGAGAATCGGACCGCGCGCCGGCCAGATGAACGCCGGCTGGGCCGCTGGCGCTGCCGCGTTCGCATCCGCGCCCGGCACGCCAGGCGCCGATGCCATGCCCGCCGCGCCGGCCGTTCCCGGCGCCGCGCCCATACCCGAGTTGGCGCCGTAATACGGCGGCTGCGCGGTCGCACCCGGCTGCGGGCTCGCGTACGCGTTCGCGCCATTCAACGGCTGCGTCTGCACGCCGCCGCCCACGATCGGCGCGGTCGCCACACCGGGCGTCGCCGCCGCGACATTCGCGCCCGGAGGCGCCACGCGCATCAGCTGGCCGACTTCGATCTGGTTCGGGTTGGTCAGGTTGTTCCACGCTGCGATGTCGTGATAATTCTGACCGTTTTCCAGTGCGATCCGATATAGGGTGTCGCCCGGCTTCACACGGTAATAGCCCGGCGGCGGCGGGCCGTTGTCCGGCGTCTGCGCTGCCGTCGTGCCGATGGGCGCGCCCGTTCTGTCGACGACCGGCGCCATGTCCATGCGCGTCGAACACGCCGCCAGCGCGGACAACGCCAGCACGCACACGCCGCGCTGCGCCGCGCTTAAGGCTTGGTCCGCACTTCCTTCTCGCAAAGCACGCAGGATACTCATCGGTGTCAAATCACTCCGGATTTTAAGGGTACAAAGAAAACGCGATCGAGCTGCTCTTCCCGCCATTGGCTTGCCGACACGCGCGTGACGAGCGTCAGCACCTGCGACTGCGCGGCCTGCGATCCGACCGGCGCGACGAGCTTGCCGCCGACCGCCAGTTGATCGAGCAAGGCCTGCGGCACGTCGAGGCCGGCGCACGCGATGACGATCGCGTCGAACGGCGCGGCCGCGGGCAAGCCGAGGCGGCCATCGCCGTAATGCAGCCGGATATTCGGCACGCGCAACGGCCGAAGATTGAGCTTCGCGCGCTCCGACAACGGACGCACGCGTTCGATCGAATAAACCTCAGTGGCGACTTGCGACAGCACGGCCGCCTGATAACCGCAACCGGTGCCGATCTCCAGCACCTTGTTCAACGCGCGCCCGGTCGCGACCAGTTCGATCATGCGCGCGACGACCGACGGCTTCGAGATGGTCTGGTGATGGCCGATCGGCAGCGCGGCGTCTTCGTAAGCCTGCGCCGCGAGCCCCGGATCGACGAACATGTGGCGCGGCACGACCGACATCGCATTGAGCACGCGCGGATCGGTCACGCCGTTCGAGCGCAGGCGTTCGACCATGCGCTCGCGCACCCGTTCCGATGTGAGTGTCTGCGTGCTTGCCAGCGCAACATTGGGCGCGCCTTTTTTCATCGCGATCGCGGCGGCGTTCAGGTCGCGCTCGCCGGGCCGCGGCGCCGGACGCAGTGAATTCGCGCGCGCCGGATGAGCCGAATGATGCGTCTGCGCCGCGCTCTTGCTCGCCGACGGAACCGGTTTCGCCCCGCCAATTGCGGTCTTCGCGCCCGAACGCACGGGAAAAACGGACGTGGCCGGCTTCGCGGACGCCGCTGCCGTCGCGGGATTTTTCATCGTCGCGTTCGCCGCGCGCGATTGTCCAGGCCTTGCCGGCTGCGTCGGCGTCGGCGTCGGCTTCAGCGCGGAAGCGGCGGCTGGCTTGCCGCGCGAATCTTGCGGACGGGCCACGGGTTTGCGCGGCTCGCGAACGAGATCCGCGAGCGCCAGCGGAAAGCGCTTGGCGCGCTCGTCGCTCATGTGCGAGCGCTCCCGGCGCGCGCCCATTCGCGCGTCTCCGCCATGAGCTTCGTATGAGTGAGATCGAGTTGCAGCGGCGTGATCGACACGAAGCCGTTCGCGACCGCGTGGAAATCGGTGCCTTCGCTCGCGTCGAGCGCATCGCCTGACGGGCCGATCCAGTAGATGGGGTTGCCGCGCGGATCGGTCTGGCGGATCACCGGCTGCGAAGGATGACGCTTGCCGAGGCGCGTCACTTTCCATTCGCGCAACTGATCGTAAGGCAGGCTCGGAATGTTCACGTTCAGCAACGGATGACCCGGCATCGGATGTTCGAGGAAATGAGCGACGATCTCGGCCGCCACGCGCGCGGCGTCGTCGAGATGAAGCCAGTCGCGGCCGACGAGCGAGAATGCGATCGCCGGAATGCCGAACATGAAGCCTTCGGTGGCGGCCGCCACGGTGCCCGAGTACAGCGTGTCCTCGCCGACGTTCTGCCCGTTGTTGATGCCCGACACGACGAGATCAGGCTGCTCGTCGAGCATGCCCGTGAGCGCGATGTGCACGGAATCGGTCGGCGTACCGTTCACGAAGTTGAAACCGTTCGGCGCCTGATGAACGCTCAAGGGCCGCGACAGCGTAAGCGAGTTGGACGAGCCGCTGCAGTTCTGCTCCGGCGCCATCACCGTCACTTCGCCGAGCGGCTGCAGGACATCGTGCAGCACATTGATGCCGCGCGCCAGATAACCGTCGTCGTTGCTGAGTAGGATTCGCATCCGACGATTGTAACCGAGGAAAGTGGCGCGACGACGACTCGAACTGCCATACACTGAGCCCAGTTCAACCAGGAGAAAACATGCGCGCCGTACGATGCAACGAACACGGATTGCCCCACACGCTTTCGATCGAAACGCTGCCCGACCTGCATCCGGAAGCAGGCGAAGTCGTCATTGACGTGAAAGCGGCGAGCGTGAACTTTCCCGACGTGCTCATCATCCAGAACAAATACCAGTTCAAGCCGCCGCTGCCGTTCACGCCCGGCGCGGAGTTCGCGGGCATCGTGCGCGAAGCCGGCGCGGGCGTCACGCATCTCGCGCCCGGCATGCGCGTGGCCGCCTACACCGCGCAAGGCGCGTTCGCCGAACAGGCGCGCGCGAAAGCCGCCGATTGCATCGTCTTGCCCGATGACGTCGATCTCGCCGAGGCCGCCGCGTTCTCGCTCGCCTACGGCACGTCGTATCACGCGCTCGTCGATCGCGGCGAGCTCAAGGCCGGCGACACGCTGCTCGTGCTGGGCGCGGCCGGCGGCGTCGGCATCGCGGCGATCCAGATCGGCAAGATCGTCGGTGCGCGCGTGATCGCGGCGGCATCGAGCGCGGAGAAGCTCGCGTTCTGTCGCGAACATGGCGCGGACGAGGTCATCGATTACGCGCACGAAGACTTGCGCGAACGTATCAAGGCGCTGACGGACGGCAACGGGCCGGATGTGATCTTCGATCCGGTCGGCGGAACGTATGCCGAACCCGCGTTTCGCAGCATCGGCTGGCGCGGACGGTATCTCGTCGTCGGCTTCGCGAACGGCGAGATTCCGAAGCTGCCGTTCAATCTGGCGCTGCTGAAAGGCGCGAGCATCGTCGGCGTGTTCTGGGGCGGTCACATGCAGCGCGAACACGCGCTCGCCGATCGGGAATTCGCGACGATGGTCGAGTGGATCAAAGCGGGCAAGCTGCGCCCTGTCGTCACGAAACGCTACTCGCTCGACGAAACGCCGCAAGCGCTGGACGACATGATGAACCGGCGCGTGACGGGCAAGATCGTGATCGAGCCATAACGCGCGCACTGCTACCATTGCGCGCTTTCACGCACTCCGCGAAGAGCCATGGCGAGTCTATGCCCCGATGTCAGCGTCATCGTGCCGGTCTACAACTGCGAAGCCTGGCTCGAAGCGCTGCTGCGCTCGGTGCTCGATCAGCAAGGCGTCGATCTCGAAGTCATCGCGATCTGTGACGGCGCGACAGACGACAGTCTCGCCATGCTCGAAACGATGGCGGCGGCCGATGCGCGCATCCGTGTGGTAGCGCAGGAAAATCGCGGCGTATCGGCGTCGCGCAATGTCGGGCTGACGCTCGCGCGCGGCGAGTGGATCGCGTTCGCGGACGGCGACGACTGGATGAAGCCCGGCGCGTTGCGCACGTGGATCGAACACGGCCGCCAGCATCGGCTTGATGTCGTGATCGGCAACGGATTCAGCTTCGAGGACTTGCCGCCGCCCGCCGATCCTCGACCGATGTACGAAGGCCAGCCGTGGGGCGACATCTGCGACGGCACGGCGTGGCTCAAACGGACCGTGCCGAACGACGACTGGGTCGTCTGCGTGTGGCTGCAATGCGTGCGGCGCGATCTCGTCGTGAGACACGGCCTGCGTTTCGAGGAAGGCGTGGTGCACGAGGACATCATCTGGGCGTTGCAGCTCGGGCTTTACGCACAGCGCGTCGGTTTCGTGCGCGAACCGTTGTACGGCTATCGACGCAATCCGGAATCGATCACGAACTCGCCCTCGCCGGCCGCTGTCGCGCGCCGCGCGGCGGGTTATCTGCGCGTGATCGACGCGCTCGTGACCGCCGCGCTCGATCCGCAAACCGACCGAAGTCTCAGCCGGATTCTGCTACGCCAAGCCAACCGCGAAAGCGGTCATCTCCTGCATGTGCTCAGAAAGCGCCTGACCGACGACGAACTGCGCAAGCCTTTCGCGCGGCAGTTTCTGCAGTCGGGGTATGTTCGCGCGATGCTGAAGGGCGCGACCAATGCGAGCGAAGTGTGGCGCGCGCTTCGCTGCTGGCGCGTCTATTCGCGCTTCGCGGCGTGAAGGCGTCCGCTTATAGGCGTCGCGATTGCGCGCGCGGCAGCATGCCGATGCGCGTTGCTTGGGTCGGCTGAGCCGCTTTGGCGTCGGCGAAATCGGCCATCGCGTAGTGTTGCGCCGCGCGCGCATGGTTGCCGTGCAACGTCCTGAACGCGGATGTCACGCGACGCACGGTGAGCAGGCGTTGCCACAAGCGTTCGCGAAGCCCGCCGAAAGGCAGAAAGGACGGCGGCACCACGACCGCGCCCGGGCCCCAGCCCGGACGCCACGAGCGCGCAAGGCCCTGGCGCATAAAGAGAGAGAGCGTCGGCACGCCGATGCAGGACGCGAGATGCCCGAGCCCCGAATCGTTGCCGATGAACCACGACGATTCGGCGATCCATGCCGCGACTTCGCCCAGTTGCGGCAGCGCATTGACCTCGCACCCTTCTTCAGCGATATCGCCCCAGACGCCGAACTCCGCAGGCGCGACGAGAAAGCTCGGCCGCAATCTCCGCCGCGTCAGCGCACGCGAGAGCGCAAGAAACTTCTCGCGGCCCCACATCTTTTCAGGATGACTGCCGGTCGGATGAATGACGACGCGATTCGCGAAGCGCCCGCGCATGACGCCGGACGGCACGACGAGACCGTTCGCGCGCGTCACGTCGGCGAGACCGAGCACGTTCTTCGCGATATCGACGATGCGGTCGACCATGTGCTTCGAGCCGCCGTATTCCGGCAGCGTGGCGAGACAGATGGTCTGGCCCGAGCGGCTCAGCGTCGATGCGTAGTCGGTCGGGCGAAGCTCGATCACGGTGTCGAACGCGCCCTGCCAGGCGTCGCGACGCCCTACCGTCACATGGGGAAACCAGTCGGCGAGTTGCTCCACGACCCAGCCGAACACGACGGGGCGATATCCGTTGCGGATGAGATTGTCGACGAGAACGAGCCCGATGAGGCTGTCGCCGATCGGCGATGGCAATACCACCGCAATCGAACCGTCAGTTCGCAGTTTCATTGTTGGTCCCGCGGGATCGCACGACGGACGTCGTGCAACGGCCTGTCCAGGACAGCATGATAGCGATGTCGACCGTGTCGTGCCATGACGGGCATTCCGAAAACGGTCGGCTTCGTTGACGGCGTGTTGGCACGCGCACAACCGGGGCGTCAAAGCTTCTCGGTTTCTCCGCTCTTCGGCTGCCATTTCATGAGCCGGCGCTCGACCAGCGCGACGAGACCGTCGAGCACCAGCGCGAACGCGGTCAGCACGAGAATCCCCGCGAACACCGTGTTGATGTCGAAGGTGCCTTCGGCCTGCAGGATCAGATAACCGACACCGCGCGCCGAGCCGAGATATTCGCCGACCACCGAGCCGACGAACGCGAGCCCCACCGACGTGTGCAGGCTCGAAAACACCCAGCTGGTCGCGCTCGGCAGATAGACATACCGCAGCAACTGCTTGCGATTCGCGCCGAGCATGCGCGCATTCGCGAGCACGACCGGGCTCACTTCCTTCACGCCCTGATACACGTTGAAGAACACGATGAAGAACACGAGCGTCACGCCAAGCGCGACCTTTGACCAGATGCCGAGACCGAACCACACCGCGAAGATCGGCGCCAGGATCACGCGCGGCATCGAATTGGCGGCCTTGATGTAGGGATCGAGGAGCGCGCTCGTCATCGGCGCGAGCGCGAGCCAGAGACCGACGCCGAGTCCCGTCACCGTGCCGATGACGAACGCCAGCACCGTTTCGATCAGCGTCACCCACAGATGGATGTAAATCTCGCCGCTCGTGAACCATTCCCAGATGCGTATGAGCACCTTCTGCGGCTCGCCGAAGAAAAAGGCGGCCTTGTTCGCGTCGTCGAAATAGAAAGGCGGCAAGAGCGTCGGGCTCGTCAGCATGTACCACAGCACGAAGCACGCGAGCAGCAACAGCCACTGCCACACGATGAGATTCGCCCGATTCGGGCGCAGCTTGTTCCACATGGTCGTATCGTCTTATTCGGCGGCGGGCTTCAGCTGCTGCTGATAACCCTTCAGCACTTCTTCGCGCAGCACGCCCCAAATCTGCGCGTGCAGTTCGACGAAGCGCGGATGCGAGCGGATCTCGGCGACATCGCGCGGGCGCGGCAGATCGATCGCGAATTCGCCGATCGGATGCGTGCCCGGCCCCGCCGCCAGCACGACGACGCGATCGGACATCGAGATCGCCTCGTCCAGATCGTGCGTGATGAAAAGCACGGCCTTGCGTTTCGCGGCCCACAGATCGAGCAACTCGTTTTCCATGAGCTGGCGCGTCTGGATGTCGAGCGCGGAGAACGGCTCGTCCATGAGGATGATGTCGGGATCGAGGATGAGCGTCTGCGCCATCGCGACGCGCTTACGCATGCCGCCCGACAACTGATGCGGATAACGGTCGCCGAAACCGCCGAGGCCCACGCGCTTCAGCCATTCCTCGCCGCGCTTGTCGGCTTCGGCCTTCGGCACGCCCTGAAACGCGAGGCCGGCCGTGACGTTGTCGAGCGCGGAGCGCCACGGCATCAGCGCATCGGCCTGGAACATGTAGCCCGCGCGCCGGTTGATGCCCTTCAGCTTTTCGCCGAACACGCTCACGGTGCCCGACGAAGGCTCCAGCAATCCCGCCGACACGTTGAGCAATGTCGATTTTCCGCAGCCGGTCGGCCCGACGACGGACACGAATTCTCCTGGCGCGATCGCGAGGCTCGTATCGCGGACCGCCGTGTAGCGATCACGGCGACTCTCGCGCGACGCGAACGTGCAGGTGACGTCCTCGAGCGCGAGCGCATGGTTCGATGGCGACGACATCGGTCAGACCTTGACGCTCGCGAGCGCCTTCTTGACGAAATCGTTGGTCCAGGTCTTCGACAGGTCGATCGGCTTGCCCTTCACGGTTTCGTCGAAGGCTTGCAGCGTCTTGAGCGAGGTCGCGGGACCGTCGGCGGGCATCAGGCCGTCCGGCGACAGCGCTTCCTTCACGTGCTGCCACGAATCGAGATACAGCGCGCGATCGCCGAGCAGATAGCTTTCCGGCACCGTCGAGATGAGATCCTTGCCCGAGGCCGTCTGCAGCCACTTCAGCGCGCGTACCATCGCGTTGGTGAGCGCCTGCGTCGTGTTCGGATTCTTCGTGATGAAGCTCTGCGACGCGTACAGGCAACCCGCCGGCATGTTGCCGCCGAACACCTTGACGGTGTCCGCGAGCGTGCGCGTGTCCGACACGATGCGGATATCGCCCGCGCGATCGAGCTTGGTCATCACCGGATCGAGGTTGGCGATGGCGTCGATCTGGCCGGATTGCAGCGCGGCGATCGCGCCCGCGCCCGCGCCGACGCCGATGAACGACACGTCGGTCGCCTTCAGCCCCGCTTGCGCGAGCACGAAGCTCGCCATGATCGCCGTCGACGAGCCCGGCGCCGTCACGCCGATTTTCTTGCCCTTCAAATCGGCGACGGACTTGTAGTTCGGCATCGCCTTCTTGGACACGGCGAGCACGATCTGCGGCGCGCGCCCTTGCAGCACGAATTCGCGGAAGTACTGATTCTTCGCCTGCAGCAGCAACGTGTGCTCGAACGCGCCGGATACGACATCCGCGCTGCCGCCGACCGCCGCCTGAAGCGCCTTCGCGCCGCCCGCGAAATCGGCGATTTCGACGTCGAGCCCTTCGTCCTTGAAGTAGTTGCGACGCTCGGCGATCGTGAGCGGCAGATAGTAGAAGAGATTCTTGCCGCCGACCGCGACCGATACCTTGCTCTGCTCCAGCTTGTTCTGTGCGAATGCGAGCGGCATGCCCGAGATTGCCCCGCCCGCGAGCGCGGCGCCGCTCGCGATGAACGTTCTGCGTTTCATCGTTGTCTGTCTCCTGGTTTTATCGTTGTCGGCGCTGTTCGGCTCGAGGCTCAGATCACCTTGGCCGCGCGCAGCCGCGCAATATCGTCGGCATCATACCCGAGCGTTTGAAGTACTTCATCCGTGTGTTCACCGAGTTGCGGCCCGAGCCAGCGCGTTTCCCCCGGCGTTTCGGAGAGCTTCGGCGTCACGTTCGGCAGCGTGATCTCGCGGCCGTCCTGCCACGGGAAACGCTGCAGCATCTGACGCGCGAGGTATTGCGGATCGGTGAACATGTCGGCGACGCTGTAGATGCGCCCGGCCGGCACGTCGGCGGCGTTCAACACAGCGAGCGCCTCGTCGATGCTGCGCGTCGAGAGCCAAGCGGCGATAGCGTCGTCGATTTCCTGCGTGCGCGGCACGCGTCCGTCGTTCGACGCGAGCGCGGGATCGTCCGCGAGATCCGCGCGATCGATCGCGTTCATCAGGCGCTTGAAGATCGGATCGCTGTTGCCGCCGATCACGATGCTGCCATCGCGGCACGGATACGTGTTCGACGGCACGATGCCCGGCAGCGACGCGCCCGTGCGCTCGCGCACCATGCCGTACACGCCGTATTCCGGCACGACGCTTTCCATCATGTTGAAGACGGCTTCATAGAGCGCGACGTCGACGACCTGGCCTTTGCCGCCGTTCACTTGGCGATGATGCAGCGCCATCAGCGCGCCGATCACGCCGTGCAGCGCGGCGATCGAATCGCCGATCGAAATGCCGATGCGCGGCGGCGGCAAATCCGGATAACCGGTGATATGACGCAAACCGCCCATCGATTCCGCGATTGCGCCGAAGCCCGGACGATCGCGATACGGACCGGTCTGACCGTAACCGGAAAGGCGCACCATCACGAGAGCGGGATTGTCGGCGGACAGCACCTCGTAACCGAGCCCGAGTTTCTCCAGCAAGCCGGGCCGGAAATTCTCGACGACGATATCGGCTTCCTTCGCGAGCCGCCGCACGATCTCCTTGCCCTCGTCGGCCTTGAGATTGATCGTCACGGATTTTTTGTTGCGCGCCTGCACGGCCCACCAGAGCGACGTGCCGCCCACTTCCGGATAGAGCTTGCGCCACTTGCGCAGCGGGTCGCCGCCGTTCGGATCCTCGATCTTGATGACGTCGGCGCCGAACTCGCCCATGAAGCGCGCGGCGAACGGGCCGGCGATGAGCGTGCCCAGTTCCAGTACCTTCACGCCCGCGAGTGGTCCCGTCGTTGCGCTCATGGTCGTGTCTCCTTCGTGTGTTTTCTCAGAGCGGAATATCGAGCGGCTTGAAGCGCGGCGTGCCGTCGGCGAGCGTCTCGCTGAACATCGCCGCGGGGCGCACCCACAAGCCGCGTTCATGCGGCCACAGATGCTCGTAGACGATCATCGCTTCCTCGGTTTCCGAGTGCCGCGCGACGCCGATCACGCGATACAGCCCGCCCTTGTAGTGACGATGCGTCGCGAGCGCGAGCGCTTCGGTTTCTGTCATCGATTGGAGTCCTTTCATACGGAACGGCGATCGAGCATCGCGCGCGCGATCGTGCCGGCATCGACATATTCGAGCTCGCCGCCGACCGGCACGCCGCGCGCGAGCCGCGTCACCTTGAGCCCTTTGCTCTTGAGCGTTTGCGCGAGATAGTGCGCGGTCGCTTCGCCTTCGTTGGTGAAGTTGGTGGCGAGCACCACTTCCCGCACAACGCCGTCGAGCGCGCGATTGATGAGCCGCTCGAAGTGAATCTCCTTCGGACCGATGCCGTCGAGCGGGCTGAGCCGTCCCATCAGTACGAAATAGAGCCCGCGATACGTGAGCGTCTGTTCGAGCATGATCTGGTCGGCAGGCGTCTCGACGACGCACAGCAAAGCCGGATCGCGCTCTTCGTCGCTGCAGACTTCGCAGATATCGCTTTCCGTGAACGTGTTGCACTTCTCGCAGTGCTTCAGATTCTCGGTGGCGAACAGCAGCGAATTGCCGAGCTTTTCGGCGCCTTTGCGATCGTGCTGCATCAGGTGATACGCCATGCGCTGCGCCGACTTCGGTCCGACGCCGGGCAGCGCGCGCAGCGCTTCGACGAGCGCCGACAGGGCGGAAGGTTGTTTCATGTGTCCTTCATTTGACATCGAAGCGCGCCGAATCCGCTCCGGCGCGCGCGATCAGAACGGCAGCTTGAAACCCGGCGGCATCGGCATGCCGGCGGTCATGCCGCTCATCTTCTCTTGCGTGGTGGCTTCCGCCTTGCGCACGGCGTCGTTGAACGCGGCGGCGACGAGGTCTTCCAGCATGTCCTTGTCGTCGGCGAGCAGGCTCGGGTCGATCTGCACGCGGCGAACGTCGTTCTTGCAGGTCATCGTCACCTTCACGAGACCGGCGCCGGACTGGCCCTCGACCTCGATCTGCGCGAGCTGATCCTGCATCTTCTTCATGTTTTCCTGCATCTGCTGAGCCTGTTTCATCAGCCCGGCGAGTTGGTTCTTCATCATGGTTCGGCTCCTTACTGGAAAACGTGTGGCAAAAGCACGCGCGATGCGCGCGCCCGATATTCGGTGCGGCGGCGCGAAGTCGAAAACCGCGCCGCGCGCTTCAGTTCACGATGGATTCGCGCCCGATGCGGCAATCGGCTTGATCGAACCCTGCACGATGCTCGCGCCGAAATCGCGGATCAGCGATTGCACGAACGGATCCTGCTTGATCTCCTGCTCGGCTTCCTGCTGACGGCGGGCGCGTTCGGCGGCGTCGAGCGCGGCAGCGGTGCGCCGCGCGGGCGCGACGTTCACGCTGACTTCGATCGCACGGCCGAGCTTTTCGGCGAGCGCGGCCTTGAGTTTGCCGACATGCGTGGCGTCGGTGTACATCTGGACCGGAACCGCAAGCGTCACGGAATTCGCATCGCAGGCGGTGAGCTCGCTGTTGAACGCAAGCTGATACGCAACGCCCTTCAGCGGAAGATCGACGGCGAGCGCCGCCCATTCGATCGACACGCCGAGCACATCGAGCGGCACGGCGGGCGGCAACGGCGCCGTGTCGATGACGGGCGCCGGTTTCGCGGCGGGCTCGGCGTTGAAGCGCATGTCGTCCGGGCCGCTGTCGAAGGCTGGCACGAAGCCGTCGTCGGGCGGCATGAAGTAAGCGTCTTCGGATCCGGCCGGCGCGTAGTCGTCGGGCGGCATCTCTTCCCACGGCGGCACGACGTTCGACTTGCTCGCGTTGCCGGCCGCGGGCTTCGGCTCGGGCTTCGGCTCGGGCGCGGCGGATGCGGCAGCCGGGGCGCGGCGCGGCGTCGGCACCGGAACTTGCTCGGCCGGTTTCGCGACGGGCTTGGGCGCAGCGGGAGCCGCCGTCTGCGCAGACGCGCCACGCGCGCCCCGATCGGACGACAGGCGCATGCCCGCGCTGCGCAAGACTTCAAGCGCCGCGCTCGCGCCGCTTGCCGCGCGCGATGTCGCGGCTTCGTCGGACGTGCTCGGCGCGGCAGGCGCGGCTTCATCGACGGCCTGTCGCGCGGCGCTCGGCATCGGCGCGGCTTTCACCGGCACGGGCTCGCTCTTTTCGACGACGGGTTCTTCGACCGCCTTCACGACCACCGTCTCGACGGCGGGCGCCGGCGCTTTCGCAACCGACGCCGACGCAGGCGCAGGCGCGACGGCGCGCTCGGCCATCGCACCCACGAGCGCGGCGCTGCGCGCGGGCTTCGCGCCCGAAGGCGCACCCACGGCGACGCCGCCGCCCGATCCGCCCGCCGGCTCGAACGCGAGCATGCGCAGGAGCGTCATCGTGAAGCCGGCGTACTCGTCCGGCGCGAGACCGAGCTCGCTGCGCCCGACCGTGGCGATCTGATAGAAAAGCTGAACCTGCTCGGCCGACAGCATCTCGGCGAAGCGGCGGATGTCCGCGGCTTCAGGCCATTCGTCCAGCACCGACGTCGGTGCGAACTGCGCCCATCCGATCCGATGCAGAAGACTCGCCAGATCCTGCAGCGCTGTCGAGAACGACAAACTGCGCAGCGCCATTTCGTCGGCGATCGCGAGCACGCCGGGGCCGTCGCCGCCGGCGAGCGCGTCGATGAGACGGATCAGGTAGCTTTGATCGAGCGCGCCGAGCATGCCGCGCACGGCATCCTCGGTGACTTCGTTCGCCGAATACGCGATGGCCTGATCGGTCAGCGAAAGCGCGTCGCGCATGGAGCCGTCCGCCGCGCGCGACAAGAGACGCAGTGCCTGCGGCTCGAACGGGATGTTCTCCTGCTGAAGAATGTTCTCCAGATGCGAGACGATGTGCCCCGCCGGCATCTGCTTCAGATTGAACTGGAGGCAACGCGAGAGCACGGTGACCGGAATCTTCTGCGGATCGGTCGTCGCGAGAATGAACTTCACGTGCGGCGGCGGCTCTTCCAGCGTCTTCAGCATTGCGTTGAAGGCGTGGTTCGTGAGCATGTGCACTTCGTCGATCATGTAGACCTTGAAGCGGGCATCGACGGGCGCGTACACGGCGCGCTCGAGCAGCGCCGCCATTTCGTCGACGCCGCGATTGCTCGCCGCATCCATCTCGACGTAATCGACGAAGCGGCCTTCATCGATTTCCCGGCACGCACGGCACACGCCGCACGGCTTCGAGGTCACGCCGGTTTCACAATTGAGCGCCTTCGCGAAGATGCGCGAGAGCGTCGTCTTGCCGACGCCGCGCGTGCCCGTGAAAAGATACGCGTGATGCAGGCGGCCGCCGTCGAGCGCGTGCGTGAGCGCACGGACGACGTGCTCCTGGCCGACGAGCGACTCGAATGATTTCGGTCGCCATTTGCGTGCGAGAACTTGATAGGTCATGCGCGAAATTGTATCAGCAACGACCTTGCGCAAACGCCGCTCCAGCGGGGTGATCGGGCGCACGAACGCGCCACGCGCCATGGCGTGCGGAACACGAATAAGTCAGGAAAACCAGCAGGGAGACCTACGGAAGAAAAGCGGAAGGTGACGAGCCCGACCCTCGGCACTGGTGGAAAGCGGCTGTGGCTGCTTCGTTCCCGACCTGACCAGGTTGACCGCGCCACCATGCGAGGAGGCCCGTCACGTTGAATTGTACCACGGGGTCGGGCGCAGCCGGAAGGCGTCGGCGAAACGCACGCCCTTCCGAGCCCCTCTTGTGCTTCGTATTTTCGGCCTCAGATGCGCCCTATCAGCATCCGGCAACGGATAGCGAATTAGGCTAAGATGACACGTGAATTACTTGGAAGTGGTGCCTTTCGCCCTTCCGCGGATCATTCGCCGCCGTTCGCGGTTCATTCTGGCGCACGGCGCGCGGGCCGAAGTCCGGCCCGTTGGTGACGAAAATTTTTTCGGTTTTGGTGTATCGTGGCGAGCATTCAAACGCGGGCCTCGATTCAATAGAGGTATTCAGACAATGAGCGAATCAATCAAGCACATCAGCGACGCTTCTTTCGAACAGGATGTCGTCAAGTCGGATAAACCTGTCCTGCTCGATTTCTGGGCTGAGTGGTGCGGTCCGTGCAAGATGATTGCCCCGATCCTCGACGAAGTCGCGAAGGATTACGGCGATCGCCTGCAGATCGCGAAGATCAACGTGGACGAACATCAGTCGACGCCCGTGAAGTTCGGCGTGCGCGGCATTCCCACGCTGATTCTCTTCAAGAACGGCGCAGTGGCCGCGCAGAAAGTCGGCGCATTGTCCAAGTCGCAACTGACCGCGTTCCTCGACAGCAACCTGTAACGGCATCACCGGCGAGCGGCGGCATCTCCCGTCGCTCGCGTCTGCATCGACGACACGCCAAGGCGTGGTGCCGATGCAGCCGATGTTGTCACGCGACAACATCGGCCGACAAGCCCCGCCCAAAGCCCACCCGAGGCCGCTGTGGCGTGTGCTATGCTAGAATCACAAGCGTTCAAGAAGTATTAAGTCTCGAGCGGTTCCGCTCACCTCTTCTCCCAAATCTTTCTGTCGCACCTCTCTCCCCGGCGGGAAATCCGTATGCATTTATCCGAGCTCAAGTCTCAGCACGTCTCCGCACTGATCGAGATGGCCAACGGCCTCGAAATCGAAAATGCGAACCGCCTGCGCAAGCAGGAATTGATGTTCGCGATTCTTAAAAAGCGCGCCAAGGGCGGCGACACGATTTTCGGCGACGGCACGCTCGAAGTGCTGCCCGACGGCTTCGGCTTTCTGCGCTCGCCCGAGACGTCGTATCTCGCGAGCACGGACGACATCTATATCAGCCCGTCGCAAATCCGCCGCTTCAATCTGCACACCGGCGACACGATCGAAGGCGAAGTCCGCACGCCGAAGGACGGCGAGCGCTATTTCGCGCTCGTGAAGGTGGACAAAGTCAACGGGCAGCCGCCCGAGGCCTCGAAACACAAGATCATGTTCGAGAACCTCACGCCGCTGCATCCGAACAAGCCGCTGCCGCTCGAACGCGAAATGCGCGGCGAGGAAAACGTCACGGGCCGGATCATCGACATGATCTCGCCGATCGGCAAGGGCCAGCGCGGCCTGCTCGTCGCATCGCCGAAGTCGGGTAAAACCGTGATGCTGCAGCACATCGCGCATGCGGTGAAGGCGAATCATCCGGACGTCATCCTGTTCGTGCTGCTCATCGACGAACGCCCGGAAGAAGTCACTGAAATGCAGCGCTCGGTGCGCGGCGAAGTCATCGCATCGACATTCGACGAACCGGCCGCGCGTCACGTTCAAGTGGCCGAAATGGTCATCGAGAAGGCGAAGCGTCTCGTCGAAATGAAGCATGACGTCGTGATTCTGCTCGACTCGATCACGCGTCTCGCGCGCGCCTACAACACGGTCGTGCCGGCATCGGGCAAGGTGCTGACGGGCGGTGTCGACGCCAACGCGCTGCAGCGTCCGAAGCGCTTCTTCGGCGCCGCGCGCAACATCGAGGAAGGCGGCTCGCTCACGATCATCGGCACGGCGCTCATCGAAACGGGCAGCCGCATGGACGACGTGATCTACGAAGAGTTCAAGGGCACCGGCAACATGGAAGTGCACCTCGAGCGCCGCCTCGCGGAAAAGCGCGTCTATCCGTCGATCAATCTGAACAAGTCGGGCACGCGTCGCGAGGAATTGCTCATCAAGCCCGATCTGCTGCAGAAGGTTTGGGTGCTGCGCAAGTTCATTCACGACATGGACGAAGTCGAAGCGATGGAATTCCTGCTCGACAAGATCCGTCAGACGAAGAACAACGCCGAGTTCTTCGACATGATGCGCCGCGGCGGAGGCTGATCTCCGTCCCGCTTCGCTGCTTCGGAACAGAAAACCGCCTGCATCGTCAGGCGGTTTTTTATTGGGGCCGTGCGTACAATCCGCAACTAGTTCAGTCTTCCGATTCAACGCATGGCCAACCTCTTCTCCCGCTGGTTCGGCGCGCAACGCCGCGAGCGCGCGCTGCGCAAATACGCGATCGACGACGCGCTCTGGCAACGCACGCTCGACACGTATCCGTGCTTCGGACATCTGGACGCCAGCGACCTCGCGCGTCTGCGCGAAACCGCGAGCCTTTTCATCGCGCAGAAGGAATTCTCGACGGCGCACGATCTCGAACTGACGGATCAGATGATCGTATCGATCGCCGCGCAGGCCTGTCTGCCGGTGCTCAATCTCGATCTCGATTTGTATCGCGGCTGGGTCGGTGTGATCGTGTATCCGGGCGAGTTCATCATCCGCAAAACCGTGGAGGACGAAGACGGCGTCGTGCACGAAGTCGAGCACGATGCGAGCGGCGAAGCGTGGGAAGGCGGCCCGGTCGTCCTGTCGTGGGAAGACGCGCAGATGGCCGACGGATCGGACGCCTACAACGTCGTCATCCACGAATTCGCGCACAAGATCGACATGGTGACGGGCGAGGCCGACGGTCATCCGCCGCTTTATCGGCGCTGGCACGCGCCGCTCGATTCGACCGCGTGGTCCGATATTTTTGACAACGCCTATGACCAGTTCTGCGCACGCGTCGATGCCGTGCCGGAGCGCCGCTGGGCGCGGTTCGAACGCGACTCGCTGATCGATCCTTACGCGACCGATCATCCGTCGGAATTCTTCGCGGTGTGCAGCGAGGCGCTTTTCGTGACGCCGAAGCTGTTCGAAGCCGAATATCCCGAGCTTTACCGGCTGCTCGCGCGCTATTACCGGCAAGACCCGGCGGGCGTTGGGGCGCTCGTCGCGCCGGCTGCATGAGTTGCGCCGCGGCCTCCGAAAAAGATGTCAACCGACTGATTTTCTGGCATAATCGCCGTTTTTCGACCCTAGGCAAGTGACTCGCGCGGCACTAAAAAACGAGTGCAACGGGTTGGCTACCGCCAGATACCAGGAAAGACCATGAAAGAAGGCATTCACCCGGATTACCGCGAAGTCCTGTTCGTCGACATGTCGAACGACTTCAAGTTCGTGACCCGCTCGACCATCCAGACGCGCGAAACCGCCGAATTCAACGGCAAGACCTACCCGCTCGCGAAGATCGAAGTGTCGTCGGAATCGCACCCGTTCTACACCGGTCAGCAAAAGATCATGGACACGGCGGGCCGCGTCGAGAAGTTCAACAACAAGTTCGCGCGCTTCTCCACCAAGAAGTAAGTCGGGCTTCGGCTTCAGCGAAAAGGGCAGCTTCGGCTGCCCTTTTTTGTCGCCGGCAGCTTGGCGCATGCCACGGCACCGCCCTTGCCGCATCCGACGTGCATTGTTGCGCGGGGTTACGGCGAGCTTCGATGAACCGCCCTTTACGCCGCCGCGCGACTACAATGCCGGTTGCTTTGGCCCCGTCGCGCATCCAGCGCGAATCAGCGGGCCGCTCTCCATCAAGCCTTCACGCATGCGATCTGTCGTTCGTCTGACCGCCTCCGCCACCAGCGCCCTGCCGCGCTGGCTTCTGCTCGCCATCTGCATCACCTATGCGTCGTTCGGACTGTTCGGCCGCGATCCGTGGAAGAACGAAGATGCGGGCGGCTTCGGCGTCATGTGGACGATGGCAAATGGCGACGCGCGCGACTGGCTGCTGCCTAACCTGGTCGGCAAGGCGCCGACCGCCGACGGCCCGCTGATGTACTGGCTCGGCGCATCGGCGATTCGGCTTTTGAGTCCGTGGGTCGATGCGAGCAACGCATCGCGCGTGGTCACGGGCCTGCTCTTCTGTCTCGCCTGCGCGTTCGTCTGGTATTCGGCCTATCTGCTCGGCCGGCGCGACGAGGCCCAGCCCTTCAAATATGCGTTCGGCGGCGAACCGGAGCCGCGCGACTACGGCCGCACGCTCGCCGATGGCGCGCTGCTGATTCTGCTCGCGTGCTTCGGACTCGCCGAGCGCGGCCACGAGACCACGCCGCAGCTTGCGCAGTTCGCCGGCACCGCGATGCTCCTCTACGGCCTCGTGCGCAGCCTCGACAAGCCGATCCACGGCGGTCTCGTGTGGGGCGCGGCGCTTGGCGTAGTCGGCCTGTCGAGCTCGCCGGTGCTCGTCTTCGCGCTGTTGCTCTGCACGCTCGCGATGACGATCGTCGTCAAACAAATCCGCTCCGCGCCGCTCCTGATCTTCGGGCTGCCGGTCGCGATCCTGCTGATCGGCGCATGGGTGCTGCCGACACTGCATTACTTCCCGGATGACGGCGAATGGTGGCTGCGCCAATGGTGGCGCAACAGCTTCTCGTTCTTCTCCGGCACGCCCGGTTCGATATTCGGCTACGCGATCAAGAACCTGCCGCTCTTCACGTGGCCCGCGTGGCCGCTCGCGGTGTGGGCGTTCGTCAGTTGGGGCGGACTGCGCCGCTCGCCGCACGTCGGCGTGCCGCTGTCGATCATCGGGCCGCTGCTCGTGCTGGTCGTGCTGCAGGCGCACGAGACCAACCGGCTCTTCATGCTGCTTCTGCCGCCGCTTTCGGTGCTCGCGACGTTCGCGCTGCCTACCCTCAAGCGCGGCGCGATCAACGCGATCGACTGGTTCGCGATGCTGAGTTTCACGATCATCGGCTCGCTGGTGTGGCTCGTGTGGACCGCCGGCATGTTCGGCTTCCCCTCGGCGATGGCCCGCAATCTCGCGCGTCTCGCTCCGGGTTTCCATCCCGAGTTCAAGCTGATTTCCTTTGTGTGCGCGGTGGCCGTGACCGTCTGCTGGTTCCTGCTCGCGCGCTGGCGGCTCGCCCGTCATCCGAAGGTGCTGTGGCGCAGCGTCGTGCTGTCGAGTGCGGGCACCACGCTCATGTGGGTCCTGCTCATGACGCTGTGGCTGCCGGTCGTGAACTACAGCCGGACGTATCGCGACGTGGCCGAGCAAATCGCCGATCATCTGCCGCCCGACTACACCTGCATCTCGCCCGTACGCCTCGGCGACGCGCAGATCGCCACCTTCGCGTATTTCGGCGGCATGCATTTCGCGTTTGATGAGGATTGCGATGTGATCCTGCGCCAGGATCCGGCCGATTACGGCGAGCCGTCGTCGATGTCGGCGTTCCAGTGGAAGCTCGTCTGGGAAGGCCGGCGCGTCGCCGACCGCGACGAGCGGTTCCGTCTCTACGTGCGCATCGAGCGTCCCGTGCCGCCGGCGAAGAAACCGCTGCGCCCGAAGAGCCTGCGCCGCGCGCAGTAATACGATGCGCGCGATACCGACTTCCGCGAGTACGACCGGCATGCTGAGCGATGTGCGCAAGATCGCCGCGCTCGCCTGGCCGGTGCTGATCGGCCAGCTCGCGGTGATCGCGTTCGGCGTGATCGACACCGCGATGGTCGGCCGCTTCTCCGCCACCGATCTCGCCGCGCTCGGTCTCGGCGGTTCCGTCTATATCTCGGTGTATATCGGCCTGACGGGCATTCTCGTCGCACTGCAGCCGATCGCCGGCCAGCTCTTCGGCGCGGGCCGCGAAAGCGAAATCGGCGAAGAGACGCGTCAGGCGTTCTGGCTCGCCGCCGCGCTCGCCGTGATCGGCTTCGTGCTGCTGTTCCATCCCGAGCCGCTTCTGTCGCTCGCCAAGACGCCGCCCGCGCTGCACGACCGCACCGTCGACTATCTGCGCATTCTGTCGTTCGGCCTGCCCGCGAGCCTCGCGTTTCGCGTCTATAGCTCGCTCACGAACGCGGTCGGCAAGCCGCGCCTCGTGATGTTCCTGCAGGTCGGCGGCCTGCTGCTCAAGTTTCCACTCAACACGTGGTTCATCTTCGGCGGATTCGGCGTGCCGGCGCTGGGCGGTCCGGGTTGCGCGCTCGCGAGCACGCTCATCAACTGGGTGCTGGCGGCGGTCGGCATGACGGTGCTCCTCAAGGTCGAGTTCTTCCGCCCGTTCGCCATCTTCTCGCACTTCTGCTGGCCGGTCTGGCGGCGTCAGCTCGCGCTTCTGCGGCTCGGCATTCCGATGGGCCTCTCGTATCTGATCGAAGTCACGTCGTACACGTTCATGGCGCTCTTTATCTCGCGCTTCGGCACGACGACGCTCGCCGGTCATCAGATCGCGGGCAATCTCGGCGCGGTGCTGTACATGACGCCGCTCGCGATCGGCATCGCGTCGTCGACGCTCGTGTCGCAGGCGCTCGGCGCGCAACGCTACGACGACGCCCGCTCGATCTCGCGTCACGGCATCGGCATGGCGTGCGTGCTCGCGCTCGTGTACGGCGTGCTCCTGCTCGCGGCGCGTCCGCTCGTGATCGCGGCGTACACACCCGATGCGAACGTGATCGCGGCCGCGATGCCGCTCGTGCTCATCATCTTCTTCTATCACTTCTGCGATGCGCTGCAGATCACCACCGCGTTCATCCTGCGCGCGTACAAGGTGACGCTCGTGCCGACCGTGATCTACGCGATCGCGCTATGGGGCATCGGGCTAGGCGGCGGTTATCTGCTCGGCTTCGATGTCGGCGGCGGCGTGCCCGAATGGCTGCAGGGCGCGCGCGGCTTCTGGATCGCGAATTCGGCGAGCCTCGGCGTCGCGGGCGTCGGCTTGTTCGTGTATTGGCGGCGCGTGAGTTCGCGGCATCTGCCGAACGTGAACGCAGATTGATCTTCCGTTAAAAAGCGTCGCCCGAGCGCAGCCGACGAAAGATCGACGTAAGGCTCCAGTAGAATTTCGCGTCGAGGAAAACTCGGAGCGAGTGGATGAGCCGCATAACAACGTCACAAAAAAAATGGATTCTGGCCGCAACCACGCTGATCGCCGCGTTGGGATTAAGCGCCGCGCTTCATCGGGCCGATGCCGCGCGTATCAGGAGCGTGTCGCCGCAAGGCAAGGTCGCGCAAGTGCGGCAGGTCGTCGCCAAGTTCGACGAACCGATGATCGCCTTCGGCAATGCGGCCGCCGCCGCGCCCGGCAAGATCGCCTGTAGCGGCGCGGGCGCATCGGCTACCGCGGGCTCGGGCCGCTGGATCGACGCCAAGACCTGGGCCTTCGACTTCGAGCACGATCTGCCGCCCGGCGTGCGCTGCGCGCTCGATCTCTCGGACACCCTCAAATCCACGGCCGGCAACGCGCTTTCCGGCCCGCGCCACTTCGCGTTCCAGACGGGCGGACCGTTCGTCACACGCATCATGCCGGGCTACGGCGACATCGAAGAAAATCAGGCCTTCGTGCTGCGTCTGAACGGCCCGGCGACGCAGGCGTCCGTGCTGCAGCATGTCTGGTGCGAATCGAGCGCGCTCGGCAATCGCATTCCGGTCCGCGCCGTCGACGACGCCACGCGCGCCGCGCTGCTCAAACACTTCCGCCTGGAGAAAGAGAGCGATCGCGTACTGACGCTCGCGTGCCAGCAAACGTTGCCGTCCGCGACGAAAATGCAGCTCGTGTACGGCACGGGCGTGACGGGACCGAGCGGCATCGCCAATGACGTCGAGAAGCGCTTCAACTTCGACGTGCGCAAGCCCTTCACCGCCGGTTTCTCCTGCGAGCGCGAAAACGCCAACGCACCGTGCACGCCGCTGCGGCCGATGCGCCTCACGTTCTCCGCGCCGATCAGCCGCGCCGATGCGCAGAAGTTCGCACTGCGCGGTCCGAAAGGAAGCGCCGCGCCTCACTTCGATCCTAGCGATAAAGATGCGGAAGTCAGCGGCATCGAGTTCGCCGCGCCGCTGCCCGAGCGCGCCAGTCTCACCATCGAGGCGCCCGCGAATCTGAAAGACGTGAGCGGCCGCACGCTCGCCAACGCCGACCTTTTCCCGCTCAAGACCGCGACCGCCGCGATGCCGCCGCTCGCGAAATTCTCGTCGGGCACGTTCGGCATCATCGAGCGATTCGCGGAACCCGGCATGCCGGCGATGCTGCCGGTCACGCTGCGTCATGTCGAAGCGGACCTGCATGTGCAAGGGCTCCATTCGGGCACGTCGCAGATCACGAAGCTCAAGCTCGACGCCGACACGGACATCCGCGAGTGGATGCGCGCCGTCGACATGTTCGACGGCGTCTCGATGTCGCGCTCGTCCATCGAAAAGCTCATGCCCGCGATGCTGAACAACGGTATCGAGCCGGTCATCATCCCGAACAGCGACGGCTCGGTGTCGAACGATCCGCAAATCGACATTCGTTCGCTGTCGATGCTCGCGAAACAGCGCGGCGTCGAAACCCTCGCCTTGCCCGCCGCCGATCCGAAAGCGCTGCGTCCGTTCGAAGTCGTCGGCATTCCGCTGACAAAGCCGGGCTTCTATGTCGTCGAACTGAGTTCGCCGGCGCTCGGCGCATCGCTGCTCGACAAGAATCAGGCGATGTACGTGCGAACGTCGGTGCTCGTCACCAATCTCGGCGTGCATTTCAAAGAGGGACGCGAGAACAGCGTCGTCTGGGTCACGACGCTCGACAAGGGCAAGCCCGTCGCGAACGCCGACGTGCGCGTCACCGACTGCAACGGCGATGAAATCGCCACCGCGAAAACCGATGCGCAAGGCATCGCGAAAATCGGCAAGCCGCTCGCGTCCGTGCGCCGATGCAACGAGCGCAGTCTCGCGTGGGGCGGCTTTTTCGTGTCCGCGCGCGTGAACGATCCCGTGAGCGGTCCGGACATGGCGTTCGTGACATCGGACTGGGATCGCGGCATCGAATCGTGGCGCTTCAACGTGCCGACCGACATGAGCGCGGCGCGCACGACGCGCGCGCATACGGTGTTCGACCGCACGCTGCTGCGCGCGGGCGAAACCGTATCCATGAAGCACCTGCTGCGCGTGCAAACGCTCGGCGGCTTCGCGTTTCCGAAGAGCTATCCAACGCGCGTGACGATCCGGCACGTCGGCAGCGGACAGACGTGGCATTTGCCGCTCAAATGGGCCGCCGATCACAGCGCCGATTCGACCTTCGCCGTGCCCGCCGCCGCGAAGCTCGGCGAATACAGCGTGTCGCTCGACAACGGCACAGCTTCATCCGACGACGATAGCGGCAACGCCAACGACAACGACAACCCGGTGACGCAGTCGTACGAATCCGGCAGCTTCCGCGTGGAGGAATTCCGCCTGCCGGTGTTCAAAGGCTCGATCACGGCCGGCGAGGCCAAAGCGTCCGGTCTCGTCGCGGCGCAGGAAGCGCCGGTCGCGGTGCGGCTCGAATACGTGCAGGGCGGACCGGCATCGAATCTGCCGGTGCAGGTTTCCGCGCTCGTGCGCGATGCCGCGCCGCCCTTCGCTTCGCAATACGAAGCGTTCACTTTCGCGCCTTACCGCAAGCCGACGGACGACGGCGCGAGCGCGCCGGCCGAAGACGAAGACGAAGACAGCGAGCAGGAAGACCACGCGACGACGAAGCTCGTCGCCGACAAGCTGCGCGTCACGCTCGATCGCGAAGGCGCCGGCAAGGTCACGATCAAGCCGCTGCCGGCGCTCGAATCGCCGAAGCGTCTCACGCTCGAAGCGAGCTTCGCCGATCCGAACGGCGAGATTCAGACGATCAGCGGCGGCACGACGCTGTGGCCCGCCGACGTCGCGGTCGGCGTGAAAGCGGGACATTGGGTATCGGTCGGCGGCGCGCTGCCGGTGCAGGCGATCGCGCTCGATCTGCAGGGCAAGCCGCGCGCGGGCGTGTCGGTGGAGATCAAGGCCGTCGCTCGCGTGATGTCGAGCTCGAGAAAGCGCATGGTCGGCGGCTTCTACGCTTACGACAACCACACGGAGATCAAGGATCTCGGCACGCTGTGCAGCGGCAAGAGCGACGATCACGGCATCGTCTCGTGCGATGCGAAGCTGAAGGATGCCGGCAACGTCGATGTCATCGCGATCGCGAAAGACGGCGACGGCCGCGCGGCCAACGCGAGTACGTCCGTGTGGGTCACGCGCGCGGACGAGCTGTGGTTCGGCGGCGAGAACACCGACCGCATCGACGTGCTGCCGGAAAAGACGAGTTACGAGCCCGGCGAAACCGCGCGCTTCCAGGTCCGCATGCCGTTCCGCTCCGCGACGGCGCTCGTCGCCGTCGAGCGCGAGGGCATCGTCGAGACGCGCGTCGTCGAACTGAACGGCACCGATCCGAGCGTCGAGCTCAAAATCGAAGCGTCGTGGGCGCCGAACGTGTACGTGTCGGTGCTCGCGTTGCGCGGACGCATCCGCGAAGTGCCGTGGTATTCCTTCTTCACTTGGGGATGGAAGGCGCCGGTCGAATGGGCGCGCGCGTTCTGGTACGAAGGCCGTCAGTATCAGGCGCCGACGCCGCTCGTCGATTTGAGCAAGCCCGCGTTCCGCTACGGGCTGGCGTCGATCAAGGTCGGCACGGCGGCGCACAGGCTCGCGGTCAGCGTGAGCCCGGATGCGAAGTCGTACACCGTGCGAGGCAAGGCGCACGTCAAGGTGAAAGTCGCGCTGCCCGATGGCAAGCCCGCGCCCGCGGGCACGCAGATCGCCGTCGCGGCCGTCGATGAAGCCTTGCTCGAACTGATGCCGAATCGAAGCTGGGACGTGCTCGACGCGATGCTCGAACGGCGCGCGTACGGCGTCCAGACGGCGACCGCGCAGATGGAGATCGTCGGGCGGCGGCACTTCGGGCGCAAGGCGGTGCCTGCGGGCGGCGGCGGCGGACACAGCGCGACGCGCGAACTGTTCGACACGCTGCTGCTGTGGAATCCGCGCGTCACGCTCGATGCCAAAGGCGAAGCGACCATCGACGTTCCGCTGAACGACGCGCTCACGCGCTTTCGCATCGTCGCGGTGGCGGCGGTCGGCGCGGGACAGTTCGGCACCGGCAGCGCATCGATTCAGAGCACGCAGGACTTGCAACTGATATCGGGATTGCCGCCGCTCGTGCGTGTCGGCGATTCGTTCCGCGCGCAGTTCACGCTGCGCAACACGACCGCGCGGACGATGCGCGTCTTCATCACGCCGCATGCCGGCGCGCTGGCGCTCGATGCGCGCACGGTCGAGCTTGCGCCGGAATCGTCGCAGGAAGTCGCGTGGGAGGTCACGACGCCCGATGTGCTCGGCGCGAATTCATCCGCAGCGTTGGAATGGAACGTGACCGCGTCCGAACAGGCCGGACCCAGGGCGAGCGATGCCGTCAAACTGACGCAGAAAGTCGTCGCGGCGATTCCCGTCAATGTCCAGCAGGCGACCCTCGCGCAAGTCGACGGCACGCTCACGCTGCCCGTCGCGCCGCCCGCCGATGCAATCAAGTCGAGCGACGGCGCCGTGCGCGGCGGCATCGCGGTGTCGTTGCAATCGAAGCTCGCCGAAGGACTGCCCGGCGTGCGTCGCTGGTTCGAGCGCTATCCGTACAGTTGCCTCGAACAGCAGACTTCGCGCGCGCTCGGCCTGATGGACGCAGCGCTTTGGCAAGGCGTGCTCGCGCGGATGCCGTCGTATCTCGATCGCGACGGCCTCGCGAACTACTTCCCGCCCGCCGACGACGAGCGCCCGACCGGCAGCCCCGCCCTCACGGCCTATCTGCTCGCCGTCACCGATGAAGCCGCGAAGCAGGATCGCCGTTTCGCGCTGCCCGACGATTTGCGCAATCAGATGGCGGCGGGCCTCGCGAATTTCGTCGACGGCAAGCTCGAGCGCAAGTTCTGGGCGCCGCGCAACGATCTCGACGATAGGAAGCTCGCCGCGATCGAAGCGCTCTCGCGCTATGGCCTTGCACAGCCGCGCATGCTCGGCTCGATCACGGTCGCGCCGGATCAGTGGCCGACATCCGCGGTGCTGGACTACTACGCAATCCTGTCGCGCGTCGACGGCATTCCGAATCGCGACGAGAAGCGTGCGCAGGCGGAGCAGATCATTCGCGCGCGTCTGACGTATCAGGGCACGCGACTCACGTTCTCGACCGAGCGCGACGACGATCTCTGGTGGCTCATGACCGGCACGGAAACCAACGCCGCGCGCACCGCGCTCATCTTCGCGGATGCGCCTGGCTGGAAGGACGAGATGCCGCGCGTCGTCGCGGGCCTGCTCGCGTTGCAGAAGCACGGCGCGTGGCAAACGACAACCGCCAATCTGTGGGGCGCGCTCGCCGTCGGCCGATTCTCGCAACTCTTCGAGAGCACGCCGGTGACGGGTCACGCGTCGATCCAGCTGGGCGCATCGGCGCAAAGCGTGAATTGGAGCGCCGCTGTCATGTCCACGCCCGCGCCCGCCTCGGCCACGCCCGCGACGAAGAACGCGAACGCGCGCAGCGTGATGCTGCCGTGGAGCAGCGGTTCGCTCACGCTCTCGCAGGACGGCACGGGCAAGCCGTGGGCGACGATCGAAAGTCTCGCGGCTGTCGCGTTGAAGGCGCCGTTCGCGGCGGGCTATCGCATCGCGAAAACCGTCACGCCGATCGATCCCGCCGTGAAAGGCGTGCTTTCGCGCGGCGATATCGTCCGCGTGCATCTCGACATCGACGCGCAAAGCGACATGACGTGGGTCGTCGTCAACGATCCGATTCCCGCGGGCGCGACGATCCTCGGCTCCGGTCTCGGACGCGATTCGGCTGCGGCGACCGAAGGCGAGAAGCGGGATGACGGCGCGTGGCCCGCGTTCGTCGAGCGTGGCTTCGATGGTTATCGCGCGTATTACGACTATCTGCCGAAGGGCAAGCTGAGCGTCGAATACACGATGCGCCTGAACAATCCGGGCACGTTCGGCCTGCCGCCGACGCGCGTCGAAGCGCTCTACGCGCCGTCGGCGTTCGGCGCGCTGCCGAATGCGCCGGTGGTCGTCAAGCCGCTCGCCGCGAAGTGATCCGATGAAACGCGCCGCCTGCCTTCTGGTCGCATGCGCGCTATCGATGCCGGCGCAGGCGCAGCCGGGCTTCGACGAAGTGCGCGCGAACTGGCGCAGCTCCGACTGGGTGCTGCTCTCGCGCGACGGCGAGCCGCTCGCGCGCACGCGCGTCGACAAGAGCGCACGGCGCGGCGACTGGATCGCGCTGTCCGACGTGTCGCCCGCCTTGCGCGAAGCGATCGTCGTATCGGAGGACAGGCGTTTCTACGAGCACGCGGGCGTCGACTGGCGCGGCGCCGCGGCAGCCGCGTGGGGCAATTTGTGGAACACGCGTACGCGCGGTGCATCGACGGTGACGATGCAACTCACCGGTCTCATCGACGATGACGGCAAGCGCGCCGGCCGCCGTTCGATCGGCGAAAAGGCCGGGCAGACAATCGGCGCGCTGTGGCTCGAACGCACCTGGCGCAAGGATCAGATTCTCGAGGCGTATCTGAATCTCGTGCCGTTTCGCGGCGAGATCGTCGGGTTGTCGGCGCTATCGCAGACGCTGTTCGGCAAGGCCCCTTCCGGTCTCGACGAACGCGAGTCGGCGCTCGCCGCCGCGCTGGTGCGCGCGCCGAACGCGCCCTTTGCGAAGGTCGCCGCGCGCGCGTGCGTGATTCTGCGCGACATGCAGACGCTGCACGGCGTCGCGCAGAGCGTCGATCCGTGCATCAATCTCGACAGCTACGTGCAGCTCACGTTGACCCGCACCGCGTCCGCGCCCGCCTTCGCTCAGGGCGACGACGCACTCGCGCCGCATCTCGCGCGACGCATCGCGGGCGAAGTGCATCCGAAGGCCGGCGCGCGCGTGCGCTCCACGCTCGACGCGCGCCTGCAACGCTTCGCCCGCGATACGCTCGCCCGCACGCTCGCCGAACTGAACGCGCGCCCGCATCCGCGCAATGTGCACGACGCGGCGGCCATCGTGATCGACAACCGTTCGGGGGACGTGCTCGCGTGGGTCGGCTCGGCGGGCGGCCTGTCGAACGCGCCGGAAGTCGACGCCGTGCTCTCGGCACGTCAGGCCGGCTCGACGCTCAAGCCCTTTCTGTATGCGCAGGCGATCGACGAAAAGCGCGTCACCGCCGCCACGCTGCTCGACGACGCGCCGCTCGATCTCGCGACCGGCGGCGGCCTCTACATTCCGCAAAACTACGATCACGACTTCAAGGGCTGGGTAAGCGTGCGAACCGCGCTCGGCTCGTCGCTCAACGTGCCGGCGGTGCGTACGCTCGTAATGGTCACGCCGCATCGCTTCGCGAAGACGCTCGTCGCGCTCGGGCTGCCTTTGTCGCAAGCTGGCGATTACTATGGCTTTTCCCTCGCGCTCGGCAGCGCGGACGTGACGCTGGCGACGCTCGCCAACGCGTATCGCACGTTCGCGAACGGCGGCGTCGCACAGCCCTTCTTCGATCTCGCGGACCATCGGCCGGCGCAGGCGGGCACGCGCGTCTTCAGCCCGGAAGCGAGCTTCATCGTCACCGACATCCTCGCGGACAACAACGCACGCACGCGCACGTTCGGCTTCGACAGCGTGCTCGCCACGCGCACCTTCAGCGCCGTGAAAACCGGCACCAGCAAGGACATGCGCGACAACTGGGCGATCGGTTTCACATCGCGCTACACCGTGGGCGTCTGGGTCGGCAATGCCGACGGCGCGCCGATGTGGGACGTTTCGGGCGTGACGGGCGCGGCGCCGGCGTGGAACGCGATCGTCAACTATCTGAACCGGCGATCGGATAGCCGCGCGCCGCAAGCGCCATCGGGCGTCGTGACGACGCGCGTCACGTATCAGAACGACATCGAACCGGCGCGCAGCGAGTGGTTCGTGCGCGGCACGCAGATGAGCACCATCGGCCTCACGGCGAACGCGGCGCAGGCGGCACGCGGCGCGAACGCCGACGCGCGGGCCGCACGCATCGGCGCACCGACGGACGGCACGATCTTCGCGCTCGACCCTGACATTCCGCCGGCGCGTCAGCGCGTGTGGTTCACCCGCGTGGACGGCAGCGCGCGCCTCGCGTGGCGGCTCGACGGCAAACCCTACGGTCACGACGCCCGAGCGGCATGGCTGCCGTGGCCGGGCCGACATGTGCTCGAACTGGTCGATGCAAAAGGCGAAGTCGTCGATAAAGTCGGCTTCGAGGTCCGCGGCGCTTTCGCGAAGACGTCCGCGCGCACATCGAAGTGATGCGCGCACGCCCGCTAAAACAGCGACGTCATCCGTGCAGCGTTTTGCAACGTTAAAGATTGTGCGCGGGCGCGGTGCGCGCGGCGGGGTCGTGCACAATGCGGGCGCCATCGTTCGGGACGGTTTTTTGCCCTATCCTTAACGGCATCTTCCCGATTGGCCCGAACTTATCGATTCATCCTTTCTCTCAAGCCTGGAGTGCCGTCATGCTGAAAAAGCTGCTGATGCTGTGCTTTGCGTTCGTGCTGTCGATGGGAGCGGCGTTCGCCGCGGTCGATGTCAATACCGCCGATCAAGCCGCGCTGGAATCGGTGAAGGGTCTGGGGCCGGTGAAGTCGAAGGCGATCATCGACGAGCGCACGAAGAACGGCCCCTTCAAGGACGCCGACGATCTCGCGACTCGCGTCAAGGGTCTCGGCGCCAAATCCGTGACGAATCTGGAACAGAATGGGCTGACGATCGGCGGCTCGTCGCTGCCGCCGACAGGCAAACCGTCGAAGCCCGCGACGCCGTCGACGCAAGGCGGCAGCGCCGCGCCGAACTCGACGGTCAAGTCGTCGACCGCGGCCACCGGCGCGACATCGCCCGCAGCCACGACGGCGCAGACGCCGGCCACGACGCCTGCCACGCCCGCATCGGGAACGAAGGCGTCGAAAAAATCGAAAAAGGACAGCGCAGCGTCGGCAGCAGCGAGTGCGTCGAGCCCTTCCGCCGCGAGCGAAGCGAAGCCCGCAAAATCGAAACGCAGCAAGAAAGATAAGGCCGCCAGCGCCGCGGCTGCCAGTCAGTGATTCTTCGGGGAACCTTGTCGAAGGAAACTTGCCTTCGTATGACCATCGTCGAACGGCCGCTCGCGGCCGATGCCCGCGCCGCCGCGACCGGTTCCGAGCCGAATGCGGCGGCACAGGCGAACCCACCCCGCAACCTCTCGTAGTGAGACCGTCATGAGCCTACTCGATATCCTCGCCTCCACCCTCGGCAATTCGTCGCAACAACCGGGCGGCCAACCGGCTCAGTCCGGCCAGGCCGCGCTGATCGCAGCGGCGCTCGCTTTCGTCAACAGCCAGCCCGGCGGCCTCATGGGCCTGATCCAGCGCTTCCAGCAACACGGCGCGGGCGACGTGGTCCAGTCGTGGATCGGCACGGGCGAGAACAAGCCCATCAGCCCCGACACGCTCACGAACGTGCTCGGGCAGGACAACGTCGGCGCGCTCGCGCAGAAAGCAGGCGTCTCCGGCGACCAACTGTCCGGCATGCTCGCGGCGGTGCTGCCGCATATCGTCGATCGCGCAACGCCGAACGGTGAGGTGCCGCCCGAAGGCCAGCTCGATCTGACCGGCGTTCTGGGCTCGCTTGGCGGCCTCGCAGGTCTTTTCGGCAAGAGCGAAGAGCCCAAGCAAGGCTGAACGCGCTTTCACGCATTGAATCGAAAGCCCCGCCGGCGTTGAGCCGAGCGGGGCTTTTGTGTTTCAGGCGGCTGCAAGCTTGCGTGTCATGTCCTCGATGATCGTGTAGCGGATCACACGCAGACACATCAGCTCGCCGCCGAGCGTCGCAGCGAGTCCCGGCCGCTCGGCGAGCAACGCCGCGTTTTTCTCTTCGACGCGCGCGTACAGATCGGCGGCCGCGCGCACGATCGAACCTGCGAGCGCATCCAGCAGCCGTTCGGCCGTCGTCCTGGCGATACCGAGCACTTCGCCCGCCCGCAGCATCAACGCGCGATCGAAGTCGTCGTAGTAGCGCGCGCCGAGGATGTCCCACGCGAACGATGCCCGCTTCGGCCATGCGTCCTTTTGATACGACGGCGTCGCGTATGCGGCTACGCTCAGCAGGTCGTAGAACGGCGCAAGCTGAATACCTTGGCGCGAGACGAGGAAACTCAGGTTTTTCAGATGCGCGTCCGAATTGCCCACCAGCACATTGAACACGAGCCACGAAAAGAGCCGCGTGCGTGCGGACGCCTGATTCCGGCAACGCGCGGCCAGTGTCGCGAGTTGCTCGACGCTGCCCTGCTCGTACTTGAACGTACGCGCGAGGTCGAGCAACTGGCAAGCGTCGATGCTATGCAGCCGGCGCCATTGTCCCGCCCGCGACTCGCGGTCGAAGCGATCCACGAGATACACGGGAGAAGGCACGTAGCGCCGATGCACGCCCGGAACGCCGAGGCGCAGCTTGTCGGCGAGCTTCATCACGAACCATTCGTTGATGACCGAGTGCGGATAGTCATCGGTGTCCTGATGATTCGGCTTGAGGATATGCGTCGACGGTGTGCGGCCTGCCGGCTCGAACAACGCGTCGTCGCGCAACACCACCGCCAGCTTGTGCTGCGCGCCGGCGAGCGACATGCGTTTGAGTGCGTCGTGCGTGAGCGGCAGGCGGGGCAACGCGTCGATCCGCGCCTGCAACGCTTCGTCGGGCAGCAAGCGCTCGGCGGGCGGTTGCTCGTCGCTTGCACCGGGTGGACGCAGCGTCACCGAACCCGCCGATTCGGCACCGTAGTGCGCGAGCAGCGCGAAGGCATCGGCTTCGTTGCGAATGGCCGCGTCGCGCGCGAGCAGCGTGCGTTGGCCTTCTTCCGGAAGGAGGTTGTCGAAGTACCACTGCACCGAGCGGCGCGTGCTGCCGTCGCGCAACGCGTTCGGTTGCAGCGGCAGCGCCGGACTCAGCGGATAACCGTCCACGCTGTCGCGCCACGCCGGCAGATAGGAGAAAGACCAGATGTCGTCGTCGGCGTTGAGCACACCCACTTCGACGTCGTTGATGCTCGCGATCAGATTGCGGCGGCCTTCGAGCGTCGCGATGGTCTCAGGACTCATCCGCGTCCTCTCGTGCGCGACGACGTTTCTCGGCGCGCTCGACGCGGGCGTAACGCTTGACCGCCTCTCCCGCGAAAAGCTCACCCGCTTCGTCCGGGATATCGACCGTCACGCGCACGCCCAAGCCTTCGAGCACTTGGAACAGCTTGCCCCAATGCACGCTCTCAGCGCCCTTCTCGACCTTGCCGAGAAAGCTCTCGCTGACGCCGATGCTGCCGGCCGCATCGTCCTGGCGAAGCCGTTGCGCTTTGCGCGCCGCACGCACTGCGACGCCGATTTCGCTCGCCGTTCGAATATCGATTTCCATGATTTGAATCCGTGCGATTGCAGGGATAAAACCGAATCATTGTATGAGATCACGATAATCCATGCAATCGAATGGATTTTCATTCATCGCACGTGCTCCGCGCGGGAATCCGTGCGATGGCACAGATTATAGAAACAAAAAAGGCAACGAATCGCTCCGTTGCCTTTTTCGCCCGACGGCCGCCGCGCTACCGCGACGACCGAACCGCCCTCAATGCACCACGCGATCGAACACGAACTGGCCTTCCCGCACATCGACGGGAATGACGTCCTTCGGCCCGAACCGTCCCGCGAGAATCAGCTTGGCGACCGGATTCTCGATCTCCTGCTGGATCGCGCGCTTCAGCGGACGCGCGCCGAACAGCGGGTCGTACCCGACCTTGCCGATCTGCGCGAGCGCCGCATCGGAGACGTCGAGGTCCATATCGAGCTTGGCGAGCCGCTCGTGCAGACGCGCCAGCTGAATCTTCGCGATGGACTCGATGTTCGTGCGATCGAGCGCATGGAACACGACGACATCGTCGATACGGTTCAGGAATTCCGGCCGGAAGTGCAGCTTCACTTCTTCCCACACGGCGTCCTTCACCCTTTCCTGCGGCTCGCCGACCATGCCCTGAATGACCTGCGAGCCGAGGTTCGACGTCATCACGATCACCGTGTTCTTGAAGTCCACGGTGCGGCCTTGACCGTCCGTCATGCGCCCGTCGTCGAGCACTTGCAGCAGCACGTTGAACACGTCCGGATGCGCCTTCTCGATTTCATCGAGCAGAATCACGCTGTACGGCTTGCGGCGCACGGCCTCGGTCAAATAGCCGCCTTCCTCATAACCGACGTATCCCGGCGGCGCGCCGATCAGACGCGCGACGCTGTGCTTCTCCATGAACTCACTCATGTCGATGCGGATCAGATGATCTTCCGAATCGAACAGGAACGCCGCGAGCGCCTTGCACAGTTCCGTCTTGCCGACGCCCGTCGGCCCGAGGAACAGGAACGAGCCATACGGACGATTCGGATCCGAGAGACCCGCACGCGAGCGGCGAATCGCGTCCGCGACGGCGCCGATCGCCTCGTCCTGGCCGATCACGCGCTCATGCAGCTTCGCTTCGATCTGCAGCAGCTTCTCGCGCTCGCCCTGCATCATCCGCGAAACGGGAATGCCGGTGGAACGCGACACGACTTCCGCGATTTCCTCGGCGCCGACCTGCGTGCGCAGAAGACGCGGACGCGTCGGGTTGTTCTGCTCCTGCGATTCGGCCTGCGTCACCTGCTTCAGTCGCGCTTCGAGTTCCGGCAGCTTGCCGTACTGCAACTCGGCGACCTTCTCCAGCTTGCCTTCGCGCTGCAGACGCGTGATATCCGCGCGCACTTTCTCGATTTCTTCCTTCAGTTGCGCGCTGCCCTGCACCGCCGCTTTCTCGGCAGTCCAGATTTCCTCGAGATCGGAATACTCGCGATTGAGCCGGTCGATTTCCTCTTCGATGAGTTGCAGACGCTTCTGCGACGCCTCGTCCTTCTCCTTCTTCACGGCCTCGCGCTCGATTTTCAGCTGAATGAGACGACGATCCAGCTTGTCCATCTCTTCGGGCTTCGAATCGATTTCCATCTTGATGCGCGACGCGGCTTCGTCGATCAGATCGATGGCCTTGTCGGGCAAAAAGCGGTCCGTGATATAGCGATGCGACAACTCCGCCGCCGCGACGATAGCCGGATCGGTGATCTCGACGCCGTGATGCAGTTCGTACTTCTCCTGCAAGCCGCGCAGAATCGCGATGGTCGCCTCGACCGACGGTTCATCGACGAGCACTTTCTGGAAACGCCGCTCGAGCGCCGCGTCCTTTTCGATGTACTTGCGGTATTCGTCGAGCGTCGTCGCGCCGATGCAATGCAGCTCGCCGCGCGAGAGCGCCGGCTTGAGCATGTTGCCGGCGTCCATCGCGCCTTCGGCCTTGCCCGCGCCGACCATCGTGTGAATTTCGTCGATGAAGACGATGGTTTGCCCTTCGTCCTTCGCGATGTCGTGCAGCACGGCCTTCAGGCGCTCCTCGAACTCGCCGCGATACTTCGCGCCCGCGAGCAGCGCGGCCATGTCGAGCGAGAGCACGCGCTTGCCCTTGAGCGTTTCCGGCACTTCGCCATTGACGATGCGCTGCGCGAGTCCTTCGACGATCGCCGTCTTGCCGACGCCCGGCTCGCCGATCAGCACCGGATTGTTCTTCGTGCGGCGCTGGAGAATCTGGATCGAGCGGCGAATTTCATCGTCCCGGCCGATGACCGGATCGAGCTTGCCCGCACGGGCGCGTTCGGTCAGATCGACGGTGTATTTCTTGAGCGCCTCGCGCTGGCTTTCCGCGTCCTGGCTATTGACCTGCGCGCCGCCGCGCACGGCGTTGATCGCGGCTTCGAGCGCACGGCGCGTCAGGCCGTGCTGCTTCGCGAGACGGCCGGCTTCGCCACGGTCGTCCGCGACGGCGATCAGGAACATCTCGCTCGCGATGTACGTGTCGTTGAGCTTCTGCGCTTCCTTGTCGGCGGCGTTGAGCAGGCCCGCGAGTTCGCGGCTGACTTGAACATTGCCGTCGGTGCCCTGGACTTGCGGCAGACGGTTGATCGCTTCGTTGAGCGCCGTTTGCAGCGCCTGAACCTGCACGCCCGCGTGCGACAGCAGCGAGCGCGCGGAGCCGTCCTGCTGCGCGATGAGCGCGGCAAGCAAATGCACCGGTTCGATGTACTGGTTGTCGCGCCCGACCGCGAGGCTCTGCGCGTCGGACAGCGCTTCCTGAAATTTGGTGGTGAGTTTGTCGATTCTCATTTTTTAAAAGCTCCGATTCTGAATACGACCAAAATGAGGCGCTTTTTGTCACTTTCAAGCATCGTTTGGGCCGGAAAGTGCTCTTTTTGCTCTTCGACAATGGCGGCAGCCAACCGCCCAGGCTCTGAATTGACCTACGGCGTCCGGGTTTCGTTCAACGCGTGCCGGCTGGAATCACGAAGGCGCGCGAAGCGCCCCGGGCGCACCCACCGCAATCGGCGCGATGCTGACGATGCCGAGCAGAGCCGCCAGATCGTTCGCGGGTTGAGCGAGCTCGCCGACCGTGTGCTTGTCGAGTTCGGCGAGAAAGGCGTCGCGCGCGGTTGCCAGCACGCCGCGCAACCGGCAGGCCGGCTGAATGACGCAGCGCGCGTGCGACGAGGCTTGCCGATCCGCCGGCTGATTCACGAGGCAGCCCACGAGCGCGAAATCGCTTTCGGTTCTGCGCACGATGTCGCCGATCGTGAGGTCGTTCGTCCGCGATGAAAGTCTCAGTCCGCCGTTGCGGCCGCGCACGGTCTCGACCCACCCGAGTTCGCCAAGCTGCTGGACGATTTTCATCAGATGGTTCTTCGAAATGCCATATGCATCCGAGATTTCCTGAATCGTCGAAAGGCCGGAAGGTCGAACCGAGAGATAGAGCAGGACGCGCAGCGAATAATCGGTGTAATCGGTGAGTCGCATGATCTCGCGCGGAGAAAGTGGATGCAAAAGCGCCTCGGGATTTCGACGAAACGCGCGTATCGTCAAGGAGTCCGCGTCAAGACGAGGGACGATGACACGAGCGGACGTGGCTGACTTACCATCGGCGCACCGCTCGCCCGCGTCGTACCAAAATGCACGGAATCCGTACAAGCGTGCTTTTCGTACGGCTTGAGACGCGCGTCGACGAATCGGCCGCATGGATGCGCCATTTTGCGGCATCTTTACATTCTTCGCCGGAAATTATCTGATCCGCCTTCACTGTTTCAAAGATGACGAACACCGAACACCTTTCCGCCGATGCCCCGCGCGAATGCGCACCCAGCGAAGCCAATGTCCGCGCGCTGGTCGAAGCCTTCTATCGGCGCGTCGATGACGATGCGCTCCTCGGGCCGATCTTTTCGCGCGCGCTCGCCGGCCGCTGGGACGAGCATCTCTCCAAAATGACCACCTTCTGGTCGAGTCTCGTGCTCGGATCGAAGCAATATCGCGGCAACGTGCAGGAAGCGCATCGCCCGATCGACGATATCGAGCCGCAACACTTCGCGCGCTGGCTGTCGCTGTTTCTCAACACGGTCGAGTCGCGCTATGAGCCGGCTGCGGCCGTGCAGTTCATGGAACCCGCGCTGCGCATCGCGCAGAGCTTGCAGTTGAGCAAGTTCGGCTGGGACTACGAGATTCCCGTCGAGCAGCAGGAACTGCTCGCGGCGCTGAAGCGGCAGCGCACGGGCGGCGCGCCCGAGCCGCGCTTCCCCGAGCGTCCCGACGCCGAGCCGTTTCCCGCGAAGTTCATCGGCAAATCGGCCGACGAAAAATGACGCCGGTCAGGTCTGCCAGCGCGCGAGCGCCGTATCGTCGGACTCGCGCGCGTCGACCCAGCGTTCGCCCGCTTCGGTCTTCTCCTTCTTCCAGAACGGCGCCTGCGTCTTGAGATAGTCCATCACGAAGGCGCAGGATTCGAACGCCTCCGCGCGATGCATCGCCGTCGTCGCGACGAGCACGATCTGATCGAGCGGCTTGAGTTTGCCCACGCGATGCACGATCAGCACGTCCGAGCCGCGCCAGCGCTCGCGCGCCTGATCGGCGATCGTTTCGAGCGATTTTTCGGTCATGCCGGGGTAATGCTCGAGTTCCATCGTCTCGACGGCGCTGCCTTCGTTCAGATCGCGCACCGTGCCGACGAAACACGCGACCGCGCCCACTTTCGGATTGTCGGCGCGCAACGCGGCCACTTCCGCGCTGATGTCGAAATCGGCTTCCTGCACGCGGATTTTCGAACGCGTGTTCATCTCAGCCACCCGTCACAGGCGGAAAGAACGCCACTTCGCAACCCTCGGTGATGCGCTGTGACGGACTCGTCATCACGTGATTGCAGGCCATGCGCAATGCACGGCCTTCCGCGAGCGTCTCTTCCCACACGCCGCCGCGCATGCGCAGCCACGCGCGCACGTCGCCGACATTGACCACCGTGTCCGGCACGCTGACCGTCTCGTTCGCGACGCCCAGCGCCTCGCGCACGCTCGCAAAAAATCTCAAATCGATCTTCATTTCTCTACCGCGTCAGTTCTGAAAATGGGATGAAGCGCACGATCTCGCCCGCGCCGATCGCATGATTCGGCGGATTGTCGATGAGACCATCGCCCCAGACGGTCGATGTCAGCACGGCCGAGCTCTGATTCTCGAAGAGATCGAGGCCGCCCGACGCGTTCACGCGCGCGCGCAGGAATTCGTTGCGGCGATCGCCTTTTTTCTGGCTGAAGTCGGCGCGCATCGAATAGACGCGCGGCGCGACGTTCGTCACGCCCGCGAGCCGCAGCAGAAACGGCCGCACGAACAGCAGGAACGTGCAGAAACTCGAAACCGGATTGCCCGGCAAGCCGATGAAAAACGCCTCATCGCGAACCGCACCGCCGCGCCGCACCGCGCCGAACGCGAGCGGCTTGCCCGGCTTCATCGCGATCTGCCACATCGAAATGCGTCCTTCGGCCTCGACCGCCGGCTTCACGTGATCTTCCTCGCCGACCGACACGCCGCCGCACGTCAGGATGAGATCGTGATCCGCCGCCGCGCGCCGCAAGGTTTCGCGCGTCGCATCGAGCCGGTCCGGCACGATGCCGAGATCCGTCACCTCGCAGCCGAGCTTCGCGAGCAGCGCGCGCAGCGTGAAGCGGTTCGAGTTGTAGATCGCGCCGGGTTCGAGCGGCTCGCCCGGCATGCGCAGTTCGTCGCCGGTGAAGAAGATCGCGACGCGCACGCGCCGCACGACCTCGAGCTGCGCACATCCGACCGACGCCGCGAGCCCGAGCGCCTGCGGCGTCAGGCGTGTGCCCGCGGGCAGGATCACCGAGCCGCGCCGGATATCCGCGCCTTGTTGCGTGATCCACTCGCCCGCCGTGGGCGCCTGCCCGAACGCGACGCGCCCGTCGTCCGACGCTTGTGCCATTTCCTGCATGACGACGGCGTCCGCGCCGGGGGGCACCGTCGCGCCGGTGAAGATGCGCGCGGCCGCGCCCGCCGCGAGCGGCCCGGCCGCGTGTCCCGCCGGGATGCGCTGCGACACCCGCAACGTGACCGGCGCGCCTTCGCTCGCGCCAGCGAGATCGGCGATGCGAACCGCGTAGCCATCCATCGCACTGGTGTGCATCGGCGGGACGTCGAGCGGGGAGGTCACGTCGGCGGCGAGCACGCGGTTCAGCGCATCGAGCGTGTCGACGCGCTCGCGGGCGTCGACCTGACGCGCGGCGTCGAGCAGACGGCCGAGCGCGTCGGCGGTGGCGAGCATCGGAGGACGGCTTGAAGCGGCTGGCGTGGATGACATGGCGTTCGGTTGGGACGCGCGCGGCGGCCTGATCGTGAAAGGGACATTGCAATTCCGGTCAACTATTGTAGCGAGAAGGCAGGCGTCGCACCTTCGCCGCCGGGCAAGCCGGACATGCGCCGCGACCGATACCGCAATCCATTCGCGCGCCTCAAAGCCGCGGCGGTGCGGTGATACACTCGCAGCACACTTCCCACGTCCATTTCCATGAAATTCTGTTCCCTCTGCGGCCACGAGGTCGGTCTCGCCATTCCGCCCGGCGACAACCGCGAGCGCTTCGTCTGCAACAACTGCGGCACCGTTCACTATCAGAATCCGCGCAATGTCGTGGGCACCGTGCCGGTGTGGGACGACAAGGTGCTGCTGTGCCGTCGCGCGATCGAGCCGCGTTACGGCTACTGGACGCTGCCCGCGGGCTTCATGGAAATGCAGGAAACGACGAGCGAAGGCGCCGCGCGCGAGACGCTCGAGGAAGCGGGCGCGCGCGTGGAGATTCAGAGTCTCTTCACGCTGCTCAACGTGCCGCACGTGCATCAGGTGCATCTGTTCTATCTGGCGCGGCTGCTCGATATCGAAGTCGATCCCGGCGAGGAGAGTCTGGAAGTGAAGCTCTTCGAGGAAAGCGAGATTCCGTGGGACGAGATCGCCTTTCCGACGGTCGGACAGACGCTGCGATTCTTCTTCGCCGATCGCGCCGCCGGCAACTTCACGCTGCATACGGGCGACATCTTCCGCACGCTGCGCGACGGCTGATTCCGCCGCTGTCCGACGAATCTCACTGAACGCCGCCCTCCCGAGAACATGGTTCCCTGGCTCGCCGACGACGATCCCTTCCCGCCCGTCGAGCGCGCGCTCGGCGCGGCGAGCGGCGCGCCGGGCCTGCTCGCCGCGAGCGCCGATCTTCTGCCGTCGCGGCTCATCGATGCTTACGGGCGCGGCATCTTCCCGTGGTATTCCGACGGCCAGCCCGTGCTGTGGTGGAGTCCCGATCCGCGCATGGTGCTGTTTCCGGCCGAGTTCAAGGTGTCGGATTCGCTGCGCAAGACCTTGAAGCGCGTGGTGCGCGATCCGGTCTGGGAGATCCGCGTCGACGACGATTTTCCCGCCGTGATGCGCGCCTGCGCCGACACGCCACGCGACGGCCAGCGCGGAACGTGGATCACGTCGGATATCGTGGATGCCTACACGACCTTGCATCGCGCAGGCAACGCGCACAGCGTCGAGACGTGGTTCGACGGCGTGCGCGTGGGCGGACTGTACGGCGTGTCGTTCGGGCGCATGTTCTTCGGCGAGTCGATGTTCGCGCACAAGACCGACGCGTCGAAAATCGCGCTTGCGGCGCTCGTCGGACACTTGCGCCGCAATCAAATTGAGATGATAGACTGCCAGCAGAACACGTCGCATCTGGCGTCGCTGGGCGGCCGCGAGATCGCGCGCCGCGCGTTCGTCGCGCATCTGAGACGGGCGACGGCGGAACCGGCGATCGGCTGGCGCTTCGACAAATCCGTCCTTCTCGACGTGCTGGCACGCTAAACGCTACACGCGTGATGCCCGAGCGACACATGCAATGCAGCCGCCGCGCGCCTGAAGACGATCTCGCGCGCCGGCCGGCAACGACGAGACGACGCCTGCGAGAGCCGCCAACGTGACACATCCGAACGAGCTGCCGCTGTCACCGCTTTCCGCGCTGCAATTCTATGCAACAGCGCCCTACCCTTGCAGTTATCTGGAAGGGCGTGTTGCGCGCTCGCAGGTGGCCACGCCGAGCCATCTCATCAACTCCGACGTCTACACCGAACTCGTCAAGGCCGGCTTCCGGCGCTCGGGCGTCTTCACGTATCGACCGTATTGCGACGGCTGCCGCGCCTGCGTGCCGGTGCGCGTGCCGGTCGCGCGCTTCGTGCCGAACCGGGCGCAGCGGCGCGTCTGGAAGCTGCACGGCAATCTGATCGCGAGCGTCGCGCCGCTGCATTACGACGAAGAGCATTACGCGCTTTACATGCGCTATCAGTCGGCGCGTCACGCGGGCGGCGGCATGGACCGCGACAGCCGCGATCAGTACGAGCAGTTCCTGCTGCAAAGCCGGATCAATTCGCGGCTCGTCGAGTTTCGCGAACCCGCGCATCCGGGACATCCGGACGAGCCCGGCGAACTGCGCATGATCAGCATGATCGACATACTCGGCGACGGCTTGTCGTCCGTGTACACGTTCTTCGAACCCGATCTGCCGAAGACGAGCTACGGCACCTTCAACATCCTCTGGCAGATCGAGCAGGCGAAGAGTCTCGACTTGCCGCACGTCTACCTCGGCTACTGGATCCGCGAAAGCGAAAAAATGGCGTACAAGGCCAATTTCCGGCCGCTGGAAGGTCTGATCGACGGCCGCTGGACGCTGCTCGATCCCGCGAACACTCACTCCGCGGGCGCGCTGCCGATGCCCGGGCGCATCAACGGCCCGAGCCAGCCGAAATAGCCGCCGAAGTCCCTCCCGCGCGCCCGGACCGGCACGCCGTCCGAAACCGCTAAAATAGCGGTCTTAAAAAAATTCGCCGTCGCCGGCTTTCATTTCGTGTTCAGTTCCCTCTATCCGATCGCGCGTTCGCATCTCTTCAAGATGGACGCGGAAGACGCTCATCATCTGACGCTGCGCATGCTCGGCGCGGCTGGCCGCACCGGGCTCGCCGGCATGCTCGCCAAGCGCGGCCCCGATTCGCCCCGCACCGTCATGGGCATCACGTTCCGCAATCCGGTCGGACTCGCGGCGGGGCTCGACAAAGACGGCGCGTGCATCGACGGGCTCGCGGCGCTCGGCTTCGGCTTCATCGAAGTGGGCACCGTGACGCCGCGCGCGCAACCGGGCAATCCGCGCCCGCGCATCTTCCGGCTGCCCGAGGCGAACGCGCTCATCAACCGGATGGGCTTCAACAATCGCGGCGTCGATCAGTTCGTCGCGAACGTCAAGGCCGCGCATTATCGCGGCGTGCTGGGACTGAACATCGGCAAGAACGCCGATACGCCGATCGAACGCGCCGCCGAGGACTATCTGTATTGCCTCGAGCGCGTCTATCCGTTCGCGAGCTATGTGACGATCAACATTTCGTCGCCGAACACGAAGAATCTGCGGCAGCTCCAGGGCGCGGGCGAACTCGATTCGCTGCTCGGCGCGCTCAAGGAAAAGCAGGCGCGGCTGTCCGATCTGCATGGCAAGCTCGTGCCGCTCGCGCTGAAGATCGCACCCGATCTCGACGACGAGCAGATCAAGTCGATCGCGGGCACGTTGCTGGCTCACAAGATCGACGGCGTGATCGCGACCAACACCACGCTTTCCCGCACCGCCGTGACCGGCATGAAGCACGGCGACGAAGCGGGCGGCCTGTCCGGGCGTCCGGTCTTCGACGCGTCGAACGAGGTCATCCGCAAGCTGCGCGCGGAGGTCGGGACCGACGTGCCGATCATCGGCGTAGGCGGAATTTTCTCGGGCGACGACGCGCGCGCGAAGCTCGCGGCGGGCGCGTCGCTGGTGCAGATTTATACAGGGCTGATCTATCGCGGTCCCGCGCTCGTGAAAGAGTGCGTCGAAGCGCTCGCGTGACGCCCCAATCCGGCATATAGACATAAGCAAACGATATTACGCAGCGATTGCGTTTTCACTATGATCGCCGCATCGAAAAAAGACGCTGTGCCCATCAAGAGGAAAACAACACGATGAAACTGTCCACGCTCAAGAAGCTCGTCGCCGCCAGCCTGATCGGCGCGGCATTCACGGCCGTCACGACCGCCGCCCACGCCGAAGATCTGCTCGATCAGGTCAAGCAGCGCGGCACGCTGCGCGTCGGTCTCGAAGGAACCTTCCCGCCGTTCAACTCGAAAGCGCCGAACGGTGAACTCGTCGGCTTCGACGTCGATATCGCCAAGGCCGTCGCCGCCAAGCTCGGCGTGAAGCCCGAGTTCGTCACGACCGAATGGAGCGGCATCATCGCGGGCCTGCAGGCGGGCAAGTTCGACGTGATCGTCAACCAGGTCGGCATCACCGATGCGCGCAAGCAGACGCTCGATTTCTCGCCCGCCTACACGTACTCGAACGCGCAACTGATCCAGCGCAGCGACGACAAGCGCGAGTTCAAGTCGCTCGAAGAACTGAAGGGCAAGAAGCTCGGCGTCGGCCTCGGCACGAACTATATGGACATGGCGAAGTCGGTGCCGGGCATCGACGTGAAGACGTATCCGGGCGCGCCCGAGTATCTGCGTGATCTCGCCGCCGGGCGTCTGGACGCCGCGCTCAACGACCGCCTGATGCTCGCGTACTTGCTGAAGAATTCGCAATTGCCGCTGCGCACCGGCGCGAATGTCGGCGCGGGCAATCCGTCCGGCATTCCGTTCAAGAAGGGCAATCCGAAGTTCGCCAAGGCGATCGACGACGCCATGACCCAGCTCGAAGCCGATGGCACGTTCTCGAAGATTTCGGACAAGTGGTTCGGCATCGACGTGACGAAGCCGGCGAAATAAGACGCGCCGTTTCCGGCGTCGCGAGGGCGGCATCGTAACGGTGCCGCCCTTCTCTTTTGCCGGCTCGGTTTAATATGTGCCGGTTTGTTTCACTTCAGCACCGTTTCAGTCAACGCGTCTCTTAAATGTCCACGACATCCCTGCTCGTTCAATCGGCGCCCGTGCTGGCGCAAGGCGCGCTGCTGACGATCAAGTTCGCGCTCTACTCGATGTTCTTCGGCCTCATCGCGGCCGTCGTACTGGCGTTGATGGGCATCAGCCAGAACCGCGCGCTCGTCGCGATCGGACGCTGCTATGTCAGCGTGATGCGCGGCACGCCGCTGCTCGTGCAGATCTTCGTCATCTACTACGGCCTGCCGAGCCTCGGCATCTCCCTCGAACCGACGCCCGCGGGCGTGATCGCGCTGTCGGCGAACGTGGCCGCGTATCTGTCGGAAAGCATGCGCGGCGCGATTCTCGGCATCCACGCCGGGCAGTGGCTCGCGTCTTATAGCCTCGGACTGTCGCGCGCGCAGACGCTGCGTTACGTGATCGGGCCGCAGGCACTGCGCATCGCGGTGCCGAGCCTGTCGAACAGTCTCATCAGTCTGATCAAGGACACATCGCTCGTGTCGGTCATCACGGTGACCGAACTGTTGCGCAGCGCGCAGGAAGTGATCGCGGCGACCTATCAGCCGTTGCCGCTTTATCTCGCGGCGGCGTTCGTCTACTGGATTCTTTGCAGCGTGCTCGAATTCGTGCAGCGGATTTTCGAGCGGCGTCTCGCGCTGCCGGGGCGGCACTGATCGCAAACAGGCCGCTGAAAAGCGGCTTTTTCGCATTAGTCGGTTTCGAACGGAAACCTGAGATTCAAATCGCGCCGCGCGGCGTCGATGATCGCGATCATCCGCATCGACGTTGCGTACGGCATGACCGGGCTCTCGGTTTCGCCGGCGCGCAGCAGCTCGCAGAAATGCGCGGTTTCGTAGTTGAGGCCGCCGCCCGAGAACGGCTCGTCGAGTTCGGCCTTTCTTCCGTCCGTATAAGCGATCGTCGCGCGCGATGGATTCCACCAGTTCTCGTGGATCGTCACCGTGCCGAGCGTGCCGCCGATGAGCGCATCGCCGCGGCCTTGCAGATCGAGTCCGCAGAACAGTTGCGCGATGCCGCGTTCGTGGCGCACGTTCAGGCTCGCGAAGACGTCGACGCCGGTCGCGCCGAGCCGTCCGATGGTCTGCACGTCGAGCGCCTCGCCGAGCCAGTCGACCGCGAGAAACGCCTCGTAAATGCCGATATCGAGCAGCGCGCCGCCGCCCGCGTCCAGCGAGAACGACGGATGATCGAGCGGCACGTTCGCCATCGAGCAGCCGGCCCGAACGAGACCGATTTCACCGATCGGATCGCTTTGCACATGCTCGCGCAAGCGGCGATACAGCGGATAGAACGGCGGCTTCATCGCTTCCATGAACAACACGTTCGCCGCGCGCGCCGCGTCGATCATGCGTTGCAGCTCGCGCGCATTCACGGCCGCGGGCTTTTCGCACAGCACGGGCTTGCCCGCCGCGAACGCGCGCAACGCGTACCCCGGATGGCTGTCCTGCAAGGTCGCGATGTAGAGCGCGTCGATGTTGGCGAGCAGCGCGTCGAAATCGGCGAATGCGCGGGCATCGAATGCATCGGCCAATGCGCGCGCCGGTTCTTCGCGGCGCGACCACACGCCCGCGAGCCGCGCGCCTTCGACGTGCGTGAGACTGTCGGCGAAGCGCCGCGCGATGCGTCCCGCGCCGACGATGCCCCAGCGGATCGTCTTTTCATCGATATTCGTATTGCTCAAGCCTGCCTCCGTGCGCCAGATTCGTCGTGCGACGCATTGTGCCTGATTGCGTCGCATGACGACTGCGCGCGGCGGGCTCAGACGGCAAAAAGCCGGGACATGTCCCGGCTCGATACATTCGATCGTCCGATGCGTTCGAGGACGCGCTACGCCCCCGCGGACGCGTTCACGTTCGGCGACGCAGGCTGACTGTTCACGCGCTCCAGCGAGAACGCGCGGCCGACTTCTTCCGCGGCCAGGTCGACGAGCGCGCGCGTCGCGGCTTCGGCGGCGGCGGGATCTTTCGCCTCGATCGCCTCGACGACGCTCTTCTGCGCCGCGAGCGTCGCTTCGCGCACGGACTCGATGCCGTCGACGATCGGATTGACCGTCACCAGCGCGCCGCGCACGATCGCCGTCATCTGACGAAAGAACTGGTTGCCGCTCGCCGCGACGATGCGCGTATGCAGCACTTCGTCAGCCGCCTGATATTCCGGCTCGCCGACCTGCAGACGCGACAGCGTGTCGAATGCATCGCGAATCCCGGCGATTTCGTCGGGCGTCGCGCGGGCGGCGGCGAGCGCTGCGGCGCGCGGCTCGATCAGCATGCGGAATTCGATTACATCGCGTAAAAACGTCTGATCCGGCTTGGCGCGAAAACGCCAGCTCACCACGTCCTCGTCGATGAGACGCCAGTCGCTCATCGGACGAATGCGCGTGCCGGTTTTCGGCCGCACGTCCAGCATGTGCCGCGCGAGCAGCATCGAGAGCGCCTCGCGCATGACGGTGCGGCTCACGTCGAACTCCTTCGAGAGGATGTCCTGCGGTGGCAGTATCGCGCCATATTTTTGCTCGACGATCCCTGAGACGAGTCCGTCCATGACCTTCGCCACCAGCGATCGCTCTTTGTTGTCATCCATCTCGCTTCTCCCCTTCTCGCCTGTTCCGTAGCCGTGTGTATGAGCGCATCGCTTTCGCTTCCCGGGCTGCGAAAGGCACGACGGGTTCCCGACAGGTCCATTCGTCGTGCTTGATACGTTGCGTCTTCGTTGCTTCGAATGCCAGTTGGGAATTTCCTGACAGGGTAATCCCTCTGGCTTCGACGTCACTGTTTCGTTTTTTACTTCTTACCGCTTCACGTGCATCTCTTGCGCTCGCGCCGCGCGCGCGCAGGCATTCATCAGGGAAACTGAAGAATGGCTGCGTCGCGTCGCGGCGTGTGCGTTCTTTCGCGGCCCGCTGTTGCCATCGGACCGATCATGCACCCATTTGAGCAAGCATCTCGTAGGCTTTCTGTGCGAACGCGAACGGAAGCCGGCTCGCTTTTGCCTTTTGTATGATCGGATGGTTTGGACGAAAGTACCGTGGCGCGGTGCAAGCGGGGCGATTTGTCAGCCCTATGCTTAAATCGCGCCATCTGTCGTTCGGGGTGTGCGCGCGTCGAGATCGATCTGCCGGCGCTTCAGTGCTTCGCGCTCCGTAAGCGCTTGCTGATACACCGCGAGGTACTCGTCGCAGACTCTTTCGACGGAAAGCTGGTGCAGGCCGTGACGCGCGCGCGCCGCCAGTTGCCCACGCGCCTGCCGGTCGAGCAGAAGCCAGCGCAGTTTTGCCGCCGCCTGCCCGATGTCGCCGGCGGGCACGAGCAGACCCGCAGCGCCGTCGTCGAGCATTTCGGGGATACCGCCCACGCGCGTCGCGACGATCGCGCAGCCGGCCTCGCGCGCCTCCGCGATCACGAGCGGACTCGGGTCCTGGCGCGAGAGCAGCGCGAATACATCGGCGCTCGCGAAATACGGCCGTGTATCGGCGACGAAACCCGTGAAGTGCGCGTTCTCCGCGATGCCGAGCTCGGCTGCCAGCGCTTCCATCGATCCGCGATCGGGGCCTTCGCCGACGAGATACAGATGCGGCTCCGCCATGAATTCGCGCTCGCTCGCGGACTGCTCGCGCACCTGCGCGAACGCCTGCAGAAGATCCGCAATCCCTTTCCTGCGATACACCCCCGCCACGCAGACGATATTCGGATGCTTGAGCCGCACCGGCTTCGCGGGCGGCCGCGTGATGAGCCGCGGCGCGCCGACGGCGCCGTTGAGCACGGTCGACAACCGCGCCGGCCCGATGCCGCGCGCCTCCAGATCGAGCGCCAGCGCGCGGCTCACGGCCACCATGCGATCGCCCGCGCGCACCAGCGCCGCGCTTTTCTGCAGTTCGTGATGCACCGTGGTGACGAGCGCGAAGCGCCGCCGCATGCTGCCGAAACGCGAAATGAGCGCGCCGGTCATCATGTGCGCGTGCACGATGTCGGGATCGAAACGATCGATGAGGCGATTGAATCCCGCGATCATCGACGGCACGCGCCACGGTTGCCGCGACTGCTGCAGCGAAACATGCGTGATGCCGTGGCGACGCAAAAGCGGCTCGAAGCCGCCGCCCGACGATGCGACCACGACGTCCTGCCCCATGCGCGCCTGCATGCAGGCGAGATCGACCATCATGTTGACGGTGCCGTTGCCGATCGTCTGCGCGTGATTGGCGAGATGGACTATTCGCATGAGATAGGCTGTTTGTGCGCTCGCCGGCCCATGCCGGCGGCGTCGATCTTATTGTTTCGAGGACGCGTCTCGAAGCGGCCTGCGCCGCGCCGATCGCGTTGTTATCGCGTTGTTATCGCTTTGTTATTGCCTCGATGCCCGGACGGTCCACGCCTTCGATGCTGCTGACTGCCGCGTTGGTTCTTTCGCCGCGCGCGCGGTTGCGGCGCACGCTGCGCGTCTCTGGTGGCGCTTACAGCAACTCGTACGTCGTGGCGTTGTCGCTCGCGGCGAACGGAGCCTTGCTCGCGCCCGATGCTTCGCGCGATTGCCGGCCCTTTCTCGTCAGACCGATGTACGGCATGCCGTGCTCGAGAAACGGCCCTTCGGTCTTGCGAAAGCCGAACGCCTCGTAGAAACCGCGCAGGCTCACCGGCGCGGTCAGCCGCACGCGGCGGCCGGGCCAACGCTCGGCGGTCACCGCGAGCACGCGTTCGATCAGGGCGTGCGCGGTGCCGTCGCCGCGACGCAGCGGGCTCGTCAAGATCTTGTCCACCACGACTTCCGGATCATCCGCGTCGCCCTCGTTGATGCGTGCATAGGCGAGCACGGGCATCGAACGGCTCATGTCCTCGGCGGCGAATACGTGCGTGCCGGTTTCATCGCGACCATCCGGGTCGAGATGGACATGCGACTGTTCGACGACGAACACCGCACTGCGCGCGCGCAAAATCAGATAAAGCTCCCGCGCAGTGAGTTGTTCGAAATCCAGCGTTTTCCAGTTCATCGATTATCTCCATGCTTTACCGGCAATTACCGGCGTTGCGACGATTGAACGTTACGTGCCGACCCGCCTGAATTCAGTGCGCCATCGCACCGACCCATGACGCGCGCGCCTTTCAAATAAGCTCGACCACACGCACAAAGGCGTCCCGGGGAAAAAGACGCCTTTCCGACGATCAATGCGACGGCGCTGCAGCCCGGGTTGCGGGCTGCCGCGCGCGCGTCGCATGGCGTCGATAGCACTCGCGTAATACGGCACCTTCATGGGAAAATCACAATGCATACCGCCATCGAACGCGATAGAGACGCACGATTAAAAGCACATTCGCTCCATTGCGCACGCGGTATCGAACGCCGGCCTTTCCGGCCCGAGGTCACGGCATGAGCGCGTTCCATACGAGCGGTGTGACGGATTCAGGAGCAAGTCGTTCCCGCGTCGTGTCACTCGATCCCTTGCGCATGCGTGCGCGGCGGCATCACGCGCACGCGCTGCATCGCGGCGAGCGCATCTGGCGTGAAGCGGTCGCGCCCGTCGATCTGTGGATCGAAATTCTGCACGGCAACGGGCTCGAACCGCGCGCTGCGCTCGCGTTCGCCGTCGCTCAGGACTTCGAAGCCGATCAGTTCACGCTCGGCAAGCTGCCGTTCGAAGACATCGAAAAACTCTACGGCCTGCAAGTGCAGGAGCTTTCCGTGTTCGATTCGCTCGAAGAGCGCGCGCTCGTGCAGACGCGCCGCGCGAATATCGTCCTCGTCGAAGTCGATGCGTTCTATCTGCCGGACACGCGCACGGCTTCGTATCGCCGCGAACATGCGAAGACGACCATCGGCATCGATGTGATCGATCGCGATGCGCGGCGTCTCGGCTACTTTCATCACACGGGTTATCACCTTCTCGACGGCGAAGACTACGACGGCGTGCTGCGCTCGAATGCGACGCCCGAGCCGGCGCTTTTTCCGCACGTCGAGTTTGTCAAGCGCGTGCGCGAGCCGCTGTCGGGCACGCCGCTCGCGGAAGTATCGGCGGATCTGCTGTGCGCGCATCTGTTGCGGCGTCCGATGCACAATCCGATCACGCGTTGGCGCGCGGCGTTTCCCGAGCATCTCGATACGATGATTGCGCGCGGCGAATCGTATGCGCGTCATTACGCCTTCAACGTGATGAGGCAACTCGGCGCGAACTTCGAATTGCTCGCGCATTATCTGCAGTGGATGCGCGAACAAGGCTTCGACATTCCCGTGCAGACGTATGCGGGCGCGCGCAAGATCGCGAGCGAAACCATGGTGATGCAGTGCCGCCTCGCGCGCGCCCTTTCGCGCGGACGACGAGAGCTGTGCGAGACATCGTTCGACGTGATCGAGGATGCGTACGAACGCGTGATTCCTCCGCTTGCGGACATCGTGTGCTGAACGTTGATGTCGAACCGCGATTCGCACGCGCTTTCATCTCGGCAGCGACTGTTTAAAAAGACACATTTCAACCCTTGTTTCAAGGGTTTTTTCACTCGCTTACCTTCGCGTCTTATGCGGGTTTTTATGACCTCGTGATGTCGCCGCGAGAATTTCTTCGCGCCGGTTTCTCCGCGTTAATGAGTTCCGCATGAGATTGTCCTCGATGAAACATTTCAGGGCATCGCGCGCACGACTGAAATGCGCTGCGCCCGACCATGAATCCGATGAATGACGCGCAAACGTTTCACGGCGGCTAGTCGCATGCCGAACTCGCGAGAGGGCCGCTGCAAGGCCTGTGTGGGCTATTCCTCGCCGAAAGCCGCGCTAAAGAGGCGCTTATGCGCGAGGAATCGCACACGCAGATTTCACTTCGTGCAACGGGCGCAACGTTTCCGCTTCACGCAACGCCGCGCGGAAGACTTTTCCCGATGCCGGCAAAGCCTTATCCGGCAAGGCTTCGTGGGGAATCAAACAGCGCTCGGATAAACACGCGTTCGCCAGCCCACGGAGCCGATGGAACACGGATGAATCATTTTCCATTGTCCCTACGAAAGAAGGTGGTATGTCGAAGGGATGTCGACCCGTGAGGCCTGTCGCACCGTGGTCAAAAAATCCTCAACCGCCATTCGAGGGGTATGCGCTGATGAAACTCATCGGGGCACGCACGTATTCCTAAGACCACCGATGTTCAAGACTGAAACAAAAACGCAGCGCTGCGCTGCATCACAAAAAGTGCACGAGTTATGAGGCCCCGCCAGCATTGCGATTGCCCGCATTGGCACAGTCCTCGCTAATAGAAGCACGCAACCCAGACCAGTGCGATCAACCAAAAGCAATTCAAGTACGAAACGGGCGGCTACGGGGCTGATGTCATCCTTCCTCGAGGAACCGGCGCAAGCGGCAATCTTCGAAAACGGTCACATCAGTAAATAAAAATTGAAGCGCAACGCGCGAAAGTTACGAGAGAGAACAATCATGCTGACCCTCCAGTCCGACCTGCACGGCAATCATCTGCTTGGCGCGCTTCCTGCGCACGAATGGCAGGCGCTCACGCCGCATCTCGAACTCGTGCAATTGCGCACCGAGCAACTGCTGTGCGACTCCGGCCAACGGATTCACCACGTCTACTTCCCGACGACGGCGATCATCTCGCTGCTGCACACGATGGAAGACGGCGGTTCGGTCGAGATTGCCGCGGTGGGACGCGAAGGCATGACTGGCGTGCCGGTTCTGACCGGCGGCGAAACGATGCCGACCCGCGTGCAGGTGCAATGCCCGGGCTTCGCGTATCGCATGAGCGCGCAAGCGTTGCGCGAGCAGTTCGGCCGCTCGGACTTCCTGCGCCGCCTGATGCTGCTCTATATGCAGGCGCTGCTCACGCAGGTCGCGCAGACGGCGGCATGCAATCGGCATCACTCGCTGAACAAGCAACTTTGCCGCTGGCTGCTGATCGAAATCGATCGCACGGCGTCGAACGAATTGCAGGTCACGCAGCAACTGATCGCGGACATGCTGGGCGTGCGCCGCGAAGGCGTGACCGAAGCGGCGGGCAAGCTTCACGACGCGGGTCTCATTCATCACAGCCGCGGCTGCATCAAGGTCGTGGATCGCGAGGGTCTGGAAGCACGCGCATGCGAGTGCTACGGGCTCGTCAAGCGGGAGTTCGACCGACTACTTCCGCGTCTTCGTGCAACCGAGGCGATATCGGCCTCAAGTGTCTAACGGCTAGGATTAATGCAAGAAAAAAACCTCGATCTGTTCTCATGGCTGGCGCGTGTTCTGGATGTCTGTCTCATCATCGCGGGCGGATTGATCGCGCATGACGTACGCTTTTCGTCGCTGGATTTCGTCAGCGATATCGAAAGGCTTCTGATCGCGTTCAACTCCGCACTCGCCCTCCTGCTCTTCCCTGCTTTCGGCGTGTATGAAACCTGGCGCGGCAAGCCGTTCGCCATGATGCTGGCGCGCGTCACTTTGGCGTGGATGGCGGTCGTCGCGGGCGCCCTGCTGCTCGCCTTCACGCTACATCGCATGGATACGGTGTCGCGACTCTGGTTCGCGTATTCGACGCTCATTTCCGGCGCGCTCATCATCGCTTCGAAGCTGATCGTGTACTCGGCCTTGCGCCTGATGCGCGGCCGCGGCCTGAATCAGCGCACCGTGGCGATCGTCGGCGCGCAGGGTTTCTCGCGGACCTTGCTCGCGCACCTGTGCAGCACGCCCGAACAGGGCTTTACTCCGGTGTGCATTCTCGATACGACCGGCGACGAGGAACTGCACGCGAGCGGCATCAGCGGCATGCCCACGCCGACGACCGCGATCGGCATGGGCGGCAATCGTTTGCCGGTGCTGAACGATTTCGACGAACTCGTCGAGAAGGTGCGCGCCGAGGAAATCAACGAAGTGTGGCTCGCGCTGCCGCTGTCGCAGGAGCACACGATCTACCGCTTCGTGCATGCGCTGCGGCACGATTTCGTGAATCTGCGGCTGATTCCGGACACGCGCAGCATTTCCCTCTTCAATCATTCGATGACGGATGTCGCCGGGCTCGCGACCATCAACCTGACGACGTCTCCGATCAGCACGCTGCAGATGTGGCCGAAGATGCTCTTCGACCGACTGTTCGCGGCGGCCGCGCTGCTCGCGCTCTCGCCGCTGATGATCGCGATCGCGATCGCCGTGAAGACGACCTCGAAGGGTCCGGTGTTCTTCACGCAGCATCGCAAGGGCGCGGACGGACGGCCGTTTCGAATCTACAAGTTCCGTTCGATGGGCGTGCATCGCGAGCACGGTCGAGTGACGCAGGCGACGCGCAACGATCCGCGCGTGACGAAGGTCGGCGCGTTCCTGCGGCGCACGAGCCTCGACGAGCTGCCGCAGTTCCTGAACGTGCTGTTCGGGCATATGTCGGTGGTCGGTCCGCGCCCGCACGCGATCGAGCACGACGATCTGTACAAGGATCTCGTCTACGGCTACATGTTCCGCTACCGCATCAAGCCCGGCATTACCGGCTGGGCGCAGGTGAACGGCTATCGCGGCGCGACGGAAAAGGTCGAGAAGATGCAAAGCCGCGTGAAGTTCGACCTCTTCTACATTCACAACTGGTCGTTCTGGTTCGACATCAAGATCGTCGCGATGACGATGTTCAAGGGATTCATCGGACGCAACGCGTATTGATCGGCGTAAAAACGCGAAAGGCCCGGCGATTTTCGGATCGCCGGGCCTTTCGCTTGGTGCGCGCGTGACTTACTTGTAGTCGATGCGCTCGACGCCGTTCTCCGTGCCGAGCAGACAGATATTCGCGCCGCGCGCCGCGAACAGACCGACCGTCACGACGCCCGGCCAGGCGTTGATCTGCGCTTCGAGCGCACGCGGATCGGTGATCGACAGGCCCTTCACGTCGAGGATTTCGTTGCCGTTGTCCGTGATGAACGGCGAGCCGTCCTTCGTCACGCGCACGATCGGCACGCCGCCGAGCGCCGCGAGCTTGCGGCCGATCGCCGTGCGCGCCATCGGCACGACTTCGACGGGCAGCGGGAACGTGCCCATCACCGGGACGCGCTTGCTCGCGTCGGCGATGCACACGAACACGTCCGCCACCGACGCGACGATTTTCTCGCGCGTGAGCGCGCCGCCGCCGCCCTTGATCATCGCGCCGCTCGCGTCGATTTCATCGGCGCCGTCGACGTAAATGGACAGCGTTTCGATGTCGTTCAGATCGAACACCTTGAAACCGTGCGATTCGAGCCGCGCCGTGGTCGCGAGCGAACTCGACACCGCGCCGCGATAACGCGCCTTGGACTTCGCGATGGCGTCGATGAAGCAGTTCGCCGTCGATCCGGTGCCGACGCCGATGATCGCGCCTTCCGGCACGTTCGCGTTCACGTAGTCGGCGGCGGCCTGACCGACCAGTTGCTTGAGTTCGTCTTGAGTCATGGGAGCGGTGCTGCTGTATCGGTGAAAACTGAGATTTTATCGGAGCGCGGGCGACGGCCTCGCGGATCATGCCAACGCGTGCAGGAAGCCGAGCGGATCGTGCGTGCGCGCCACCGACGCGATGAACGCGAACACGACGATCGCCAGCACGCCATAAACGGCGCGCGCGCCCTTCGTGCGGCCGCGCTTGAGCGCGAACGTGCCGAGCACGATATAGACGACGAGCCCCGCGATTTTCGCGCCGAGCCACGCAGCGTTCGCCGAAAAGCCGATGATCGCGACCAGCGCGATGGCGCTCGCGAGCAAAAGCGTATCGACGATATGCGGCAGGATTTTCGTCGCGCGCGCGGCGAGGAGGCGCGAATTCGTCAGCATCCAGATCCAGCGCAGCACGAATCCGGCGATGGAAAGGCCGGCGCATGTCATGTGGATCGCGCGCAGTGTCGGAAACCAGTCGTTCATTGTGGGAAGTATTTATCGAGCAGGGCCTGGGCGATCGCGTCGCTTTCTGCATCCGCGTTGCCCGCGTGATCCGACGGGCGAAAGTGCATCTGAAACGCGCTGAAGACGCGGCGGGTTTTGGCGTCGAGCACGCCGTCGGTCGCGACTTCGTAGCCGTAGCGCTTCAGCTTTTCCTGCAGCGCGCGCACGTCCGATGGCGCCTTCGGATCGCGGCCCGCGAGATGCGTGGCAACAGCCGCGTCGTCGGGCCATGCGCCCACGCCGGCGTCGTATAGCGCATGCCACGGGAAAAGCGGACCCGGATCGATCTTGCGTTGCGGCGCGATGTCGCTATGGCCGACGACGCGCGTCGGCGGGATGTGGTAGCGCGCGACGATATCGCGGGAGAGCTTGATGAGCGCATCGACTTGCGCGGGCGGATACGGCTGCCATTTTCCATCGCTCGACGGGCCGATCGGACCGAGATTCACGTTCTCGATGCCGATAGACGACGCGTTCAGCTCCGTCGCGCCCTGCCACGAGCTCACGCCGGCGTGCCAGGCGCGCTTGTCTTCCGGCACCAGTTGATAGACGACCGGCTCGCCTTTCTCGATGCGCGGGGCGTCGGGGACGACGTAGTGCACGCTGACTTCGTCGCCGGTCAGGACGGCGAGCGATCCCGCTTCGTCGATCTCCGTGTAGTGCATCACGAGGAAACGGATGCGGGAATCGGCGTTCTTCGCGTGGTACTGCGTGTCGGCGATGTAGGTGGTGCGGTCTTGCATCGCGGTGCAGGCGGTGAGCAGGCATGCGGAGATTGCTGCGGCAAGACGAATCGCGCGTGTGGTGCTCGTCACGATTGCATTTCTCGAAGCGAATGCACGTGCATCCAGTGGGTGAGAAGCGCGTCGCGGCTCGGCTGGCTTTTGGGATCTTTCGGAAGCCGAAGCCTTTTGCCGGCTAGCGCGGCGTACTCGCTGCCCTTCAGTTCCGGCGAAATCGACACTTCATAGGTCGCAGGGTCAATCGTAATCAGCATGCGGTCGTAAAGCGTGTGCAAGTCCGCGCGAAGTAAAAGGCCGTTTCGAACGTCGTTGGTTTCAGTGCCCATGTAGCCGCAGATATGCGCGGCTTCGAGAACCGCTTCGACCGCGCAGTCCGTGAGCGCGCAACGGCGCTCGTAGGCTTTGAGCAGTCCATTGCGAAACGCGGGTTGGCCTTGCCTTACGACGATGGAAACGAGTGTCTTCTTGCGGGCGTCTTCGATGCACGATGGATCGAATGCGCCGCTCGATTCTGCCCGCGCCCGGGCTTCGCATTCCGCTTGCGCGAACGTACTGCTTACTCGCTGCGAAGCGCCCGGATTCGCTCCCGGGCTCGAAACCTGGAATCCCAAGCTTTCGAGCCTGCGCGCGACCGTGAGCGCGCCGCCACTGAAATCTTTCGCACGCAACGGTCCGACGGCGGGAAACTGGTAGCCGCAAGCCGCGCCAGCGACGGCCTTCGAATCGTAGCGTCGCCCATTCAAGACGACAAAATAGTCTCGCGCTTCCCTGAAACCGTATTTATCCAAAAACGCGGATCGGCCGATCCGATCGAATTCTTCCAGCGCGGCATGAACCGCCGAAGGATCACTAAGTCGCTTCAAAGCCATGAATGACGTTGGACCCTGACCCTTACTTCTTCACCGCCCGCTGCCTCACCGCCTCAAACAAACAAACCCCCGACGCCACCGACACATTCAAACTCTCGACCGTCCCCGCCATCGGGATATTCATGATTTCGTCGCACGTCTCGCGGGTCAGGCGACGCATGCCCTCGCCCTCCGCACCGACGACGATCGCCACCGGACCATCCAGCTTGGTCTCGTAAAGCGATGCCGTCGCCTCGCCCGCCGTGCCGATCACCCAGACGCCCGCCTCCTTGAGTTCGCGCAGCGCGCGCGCCAGATTCGTCACGGTGATATACGGCACGCTCTCCGCCGCGCCGCTCGCCACCTTCGCCGCCGTCGCGTTCAGGCCCGCCGAGCGATCGCGCGGCGCGATCACCGCATGCGCGCCGGCCGCATCCGCGACGCGCAGACACGCGCCGAGATTATGCGGATCGGTGACGCCGTCGAGCACCAGCAGCAAAGGCGTGCCCGAAATGCCATCGAGCAGTTCGGCCAGATTCTGCGCGAGCGGCAAATCGTGCGCGCGCGCCACCACGCCCTGATGCTGGACGTTGCCCGACAGCCCCCAGAGACGCGCTTCATCGGCCGCGATCAGCCGCACGCCCGCTTCCTTCGCGGTCCGCAGAAAGTCCTGCATGCGCCGATCCTTGCGCGTGGGGTCGTACAGCACCTCCTCGATCGACGATGCATCCGCGCGCAAACGTGCGGTCACTGCGTGAAATCCGTATAGAACCTTGAGACGTGACATGACTGATTCGAACCTTCGGTGAAAACTTGAAAAGCACGACGCGGTCCGAAGCACGAAGCATCGGACCGCGCGTATTCGATGGCGGCTGTATTGACGCGCCGCCCTAACGTTTCTTGCGCGCCGGCCGTCCCTGCGATGCCGACTTCGACGCCGCTCCGCGCTTCTTCGCCGCGCCGCCGCGCGGACTCGCCGCAAGCGCCGCGCCCTTCTTCGTGCCGCCGCGCGCGCGCGTGCTCGGGGCGTCGTCGTCGCCGAACGGACGGATACGCGGTCCCGCGCCGATGCCGGCAGCCGCTGCATCGCTCGCACCGGTCGACGGACGCGGCGACGGCGGCTTCACCGGCGTATCGCGAACCAGCCGGAAATCGATCTTGCGCGCATCGAGATCCACGCGGCTCACCTGCACGCGCACGCGATCGGACATCCGGTAGCGAATGCCCGTGCGCTCGCCGCGCAGTTCGTTCTTGATCTCGTCGTACTGGAAATAGTCCGAGCCGAGCTCGGTCACATGCACGAGTCCTTCGATGAAGAGCGAATCCAGTTGCACGAAAATGCCGAACGACGTCACGCCGTTCACCATGCCGCCGTATTCCTCGCCGAGCTTGTCGCGCATGAAGTAGCACTTGAGCCACGCTTCGACGTCGCGCGAGGCTTCGTCGGCGCGACGCTCGTTCGACGAGCAATGCAGCCCGAGCTCTTCCCAGATCGCGACGCTGTTGCGAGCGCGGCCACGCGCGGAGTCGTCGGCCTTCTGCAGTTCGCGCGCGGCTTTCGTGAGGCCCGTGCTCAGGAAAACATCGTGGCCGACGTCCGGCAGATACTTCTTTCCCTGCAAGATCGCGTAGATCGCGCGATGCGTGAGCAAGTCGGGATAGCGCCGGATCGGACTCGTGAAGTGCGCGTACGCCTCATAAGCGAGGCCGAAATGGCCGATGTTGTCCGGGCTATAGACAGCCTGCTGCATCGAACGTAGCACCATCGATTGCAGCATCTGCGCGTCGGGCCGGTCGCGAATCTGCGCGATGAGGGCGGCGTAATCGCTCGCGTGCGGCTTGTCGCCGCCGGTGAGCGTCAAGCCGACGCCGCGCAGGAACGCGCGCAGGTTTTCGAGCTTCTCTTCCGTCGGCCCCGCGTGCACGCGATACAAACCGGGATGCTTGTTGCGCTTCAGAAAGTCGGCCGCGCAGACGTTCGCGGCCAGCATGCATTCTTCGATCAGCCGATGCGCGTCGTTGCGATGACGCGGCACGATCTGCTCGATCTTGCCCTGCGAGTTCACGACGATATACGTCTCGGTCGTATCGAAGTCGATGGCGCCGCGCTTCTGGCGCGCGGCATGCAGCGACTTGTAGACGCCGTAGAGGTTCTGCAGCTGCGGCAGGATATCGGCGCGCTTCGCCGCTTCCGGACCCTTCGTGTTGGTGAGCACGGCCGCGACTTCGGTGTATGTCAGGCGCGCCGCCGAGTGCATCACGCCGGGATAAAACTGATACGCCTTGATCTCGCCGCGCGCGGTAATGACCATGTCGCACACGAGCACGCAGCGATCGACATCGGGGTTTAGCGAGCACAGGCCGTTCGACAGCTTCTCCGGCAGCATCGGAATCACGCGGCGCGGGAAATACACCGACGTGCTGCGATCGAGCGCATCGATATCGAGCGCTTCGTTCGGACGCACGTAATGCGATACGTCCGCGATCGCGACCAGCAGACGAAAACCCTGACCACGTCCGACGGCGACCGGCTCGCAATACACGGCGTCGTCGAAATCGCGCGCATCTTCGCCGTCGATGGTGACGAGCGGCACGTCGCGCAGATCGACGCGATGACGGATATCCGCCGCGCGCACTTCGTCGGGCAGCTTGGCGGCGGCGGCGAGCGCGGCGTCGCTGAATTCGTGCGGCACGCCGTACTTGCGCACCGCGATTTCGATTTCCATGCCGGGATCGTCGATATCGCCGATCACTTCGACCACGCGTCCGAGCGGCTGCGAATGGCGGCTCGGGAAATCCGTCAGATCGACCGACACGACCTGCCCGACCTTCGCCTTCTTCGGATTTTGCGTGATGAGGATGTCATGCCCGATGCGCTTGTCTTCGGGCACGAGAATCAGCGCGCCGTTCTCGTTGACGAGGCGCCCGATGACGCGCTTGTTCGCGCGATCCGTGACCTCGACGATGTGCCCTTCCGGCCGTCCGCGCCGGTCATAGCCGACGATGCGCGCGAGCACGCGATCGTTGTGCATGACCTTCTGCATTTCGCCATTGGGGAGGAAGAGATCGTCCTGGCCGTCATCGCGGATCAGAAAGCCGAAGCCGTCGCGATGCCCCTGGACGCGCCCCGCAACAAAATTCGACGGATGCGTGAGTTGATAGTGGCCGCGCTTGTCGAGGCGGATTTGCCCGTCGCGTTCCATGGCCGCCAGTCGCTTGAAAAATCCTTCGCGCTCCTGGCGCTTGATCGACAACGCTTCGGCGATGTCGTTCGCGGCATGCGGTGTCTCGCTCGTGCGCAGCACGCCGAGAATTTCTTCGCGGCTCGGAATCGGATACGGATATTTGCTCAAGGGCGTAGTCGTGTTTTTTCTCGTTGGACGGGACTTTTGCGGTGCTTTGCAACCAATAATGCGGTCATCGTTGCGGGTCATTCTAACACCCGTCTTTTAAGCGCCACGGGCGCGAGACGCCGACGCGGCGCGCTTCGCGGCTCGTTACAGGCATCGCATCGAAACGCTTGACAGATGCGTCAGGCTCGCTATAATTGCGTTCTCTGCTGCTTAACAGTCAGTCGAACGACAGTAAAGCACAGCAGATTTGAAGTAACACGCACCCTTGCCCAGGTGGCGGAATTGGTAGACGCACTAGGTTCAGGTCCTAGCGGTGGCAACACCGTGGAGGTTCGAGTCCTCTCTTGGGCACCAGATGTTTGAAAAAGCCACCTTCGGGTGGCTTTTTCTTTTTATGCGGAGACCGTGTTTTTGTCGTAGACGAGTCGTATGACTTTTCGATTGACACGGCGCCCGTTCCCGCTAGAATAGCGGGCTTGCTGTACCCCTTGGCCCAGGTGGCGGAATTGGTAGACGCACTAGGTTCAGGTCCTAGCGGTGGCAACACCGTGGAGGTTCGAGTCCTCTCCTGGGCACCAAGGTCCCTCTTTCGCGAGACGCTCGTTCGAGCGCATCGCACGCAAAAACCCCGCGCATCGTCGCGGGGTTTTTTGTTTTCCGCCTTCGCTTTCCGCCTTCGTTTTCCGTTCGCAATTCCGTTTCCGATTCGGTCCCCGGATGTCGAATTGAAATCGAAACGAATCTGCGTTCGCCGATTCATATTCGTGCGAACACTGCGACGCGCCAGTGCTCGCGGCGTTCACTTTCTTCAGCCGCGAGCGCAGGGGCGTCGATATGACCCGCTTTGCGCAAGAAGCCGGCGCGACGAATAGCTGCGTTTCTCCGCCACCCGGCTCGCGTCCGACGCGCCTCGCTTATCGCGCTTCGTCGCCCCGAAAGGCAAGCATCCGCAGCAGCGAATTCGTGTTCTGCGGGCGCAATGCGACGAGGCCGTGCAGTTCCCTGCGATAGCGATAAGCCGTCGTCACCGACAAGTTGACCTCGCGCGAAACCTCGACGACCGGCGCGCCATCGTGCAGCAATGCCAGCGCCTGGAATTTCCTCTTGAAGTCGACGCGTCCTCGGACGCCGCCGCCCGGCGACGCCTCGACGACCCGAAACTCCTTGCGCAATCTCCTGGGCGCCGAGCAGTCCAGCGATATGGACCGATAGCTATAGCCGTCCGTGCCGTTGCTGAAGAGATAGAGCTTGCTGTCGAAAACGTAGCTCCGATCGATCGGCGCGGTCTCTCTGTACAGCGAGTTTATTTTTAGCTCGACTCGGTAAACACATTTATTTAGGAACACTTACTCTCCTGTTGCCGATTGTTAACGGCAGGTGATTGCTGCCTACAGGAGACGACTGTAGTTTGCGATCGTCGTGCGCGGGTCTGCAAACCCGATCACGGCATTCCTACGCGTCCTGGCTTCGCCTGAGCGGAGTCAGGACCGATACTCGCTCGCACCCCTCGACCAGGGCAATCGCGGTGCGAGTTCTCGATATTTTTAGCTCGTTTCACGGCCATCCCCACCAGATGTTTCCGAATTGGCGCTGCCGACGTTCCCACGAGCTAGACATCTCCGTTTCCCTCGAACGGCAGCGGGGGAATCAGTTGCAATCGGCTACCGCAATCGATGACGCCGACGGCAAAATGCCAGACAACGAGCAATAGATTCATCATCGCTTCGGACAGGCCGAGTTCGCGCCTGATAGCCTGAATCGGCACGTCCCGCTGCAGAAAAACGAAGGCCAGATACGTGGCAAGCAGTGTCGGCTCACCTCGACTATTCCGATACACGCCATCTCCCTTTCGCATGGTCGACTTCCGCACGTTATTGAGCAGTTCCAGATCCAGCGGCACACGCAGATAACTGACCTCTCCACTGCAACGGGCCAGCAAATACAGCACATCCCCCGTAAGCAGCATCCAGTCAGAAACACCGATGTCATCAGGAACGGCGCCCATGCTTAGCCTGACTAAGTGATCTCTCGTCTCCATTTCCAAATATGCTCCTATGGCCACCGTACGCGTGGCAGGTGGTCACACTAGAAGCCCTCCGATGTGACCTGCTGTGGCGCATCCCGCGAAGAACGACCCACAGCCCCTTTGACGCCCCGCGTACTGCGGGGTGTCAAGAATCCAATCGCTTTAATTTTGTTTAGTAAATCGAACTAATCATTCGATTTTGTCGGTGCTAATGCGAAACAAAAGCATAACGCCCGAATCTCGAATCCTTGAAGTGGACACATCCTAAAGAATGAGACTTCCGAATTAGAGTTCTAATCGGTCGTTATGCTCTTGTTTATTCTGTGGCATGGTGTGTGCTCCGAGTGTTCAAATACCGGAGATTCGTGATGCCTGCCCTGTATGTCATCGCTTTCCTCCTGCTCGCCGGCACGCTCGCCTTCCTGCAAGCGCCGGCGCTCGCATGGCTCGCCGGGTTCGCGGTCTGGGTCGCCGCCGGCGCGCTGACCGGTTTGACGGGCCCGCTCGGCGCGACGCTGCTCGCGATCGTCTTCGTGCTTCCGGCGCTCGCGCTCACGCTGACACCGATGCGTCGCGCGCTCGTCAGCCGCCGTGTAATCGCCGTGTTTCGCAAGATCCTGCCGGAGATGTCGTCGACGGAGCGTGACGCCATCGAAGCCGGCACGGTCTGGTGGGACGCCGAGCTTTTCTCGGGCCGCCCGCGATGGGACCGCCTGCTCGTACACGGCACGCCGAAGCTCACGCAGGAAGAGCAAAGCTTCATCGACAACGAATGCGCGCGTCTGTGCGACCTGTCGAACGACTGGGATACGACCGCCATCTGGCAAGACTTGTCGCCAGAAGCGTGGGCTTACCTCAAGGAACAGGGCTTTCTGGGCATGATCATTCCGAAGCGCTATGGCGGAAAGGCTTTCTCCGCGTACGCGCACTCGCAGGTCATCATGAAGCTCGCGACGCATTCGTCGGCGGCGGCCGTATCGGTGATGGTGCCCAATTCGCTCGGTCCCGCCGAGCTGCTTCTGCACTACGGCACCGAGGAACAAAAAGATCACTATCTGCCGCGGCTCGCGCGCGGCGATGAAATTCCGTGCTTCGCGCTGACCAGCCCATACGCCGGATCGGATGCCGCGGCGATCCCGGATATCGGCATCGTGTGTCGCGGCGTGCATGAGGGCCGCGAGACGCTCGGATTTCGCGTCACGTGGGAAAAGCGCTACATCACGCTCGGTCCGATCGCGACCGTGCTCGGCCTCGCCTTTCGCGCGCTCGATCCCGATCACCTGCTCGGCGACGACGACGCGCCCGGCATCACCTGCGCGCTCATTCCGACGAACCATCCCGGCGTGAACATCGGACGGCGGCACTGGCCGCTCAACGCCGTGTTCCAGAACGGCCCGAACTGGGGTAAGGACGTGTTCGTCCCGATGGACTGGGTCATCGGCGGACGCGCGCAAGTGGGTAACGGCTGGCGCATGCTGATGGAATGCCTCGCCGCCGGCCGCGCGATCTCGCTGCCTTCGTCGAACGTCGGCATGGCGAAGCTCGCGGTGCGCGGCACCGGCGCGTATGCCGCCGCGCGCCGTCAGTTCCGCACGCCGATCGGCCGCTTCGAAGGCATACAGGAAGCGCTCGGGCGCATGGGCGGCAATCTCTATGTGATGGACGCGGCGCGGCGTCTTTCCGCGCAGGCCGTCGATCTCGGCGAGAAGCCGTCCGTCATCTCGGCGATCGCGAAGTATCACATCACCGAACGCGCGCGCAAGGTCATCAACGACGGCATGGATGTCGTCGCGGGCAAGGGCATCTGCATGGGACCGTCGAATTTTTTGGCGCGGGCGTATCAGCAGATGCCGATCTCGATCACCGTCGAAGGCGCGAATATCCTGACGCGCTGTCTCATCATCTTCGGACAGGGCGCGATCCGGTGTCACCCCTACGTGCTGAAGGAGATGGCCGCAACGCGCGACAACGATCTGCGCGCGTTCGACGCCGCGTTCTTCGGACACGCGGCGTTTCTGGCATCGAACGCGATGCGCGCCTTCGTGTACGCATGCGGCGGCGGCGTGTTCGTCGCGAAGCCCGCGCGCGCCGATGCGCGGCTCGTGCCGTACTATCGCGCGGCCACGCGTCTGTCGAGCGCGTTCGCGTTGTTCGCCGATGTGTCGATGCTCACGCTCGGCGGCGAGCTGAAACGCCGCGAACGTCTTTCGGCGCGTCTCGGCGACATCCTCTCGCAGTTGTATCTGCTCTCCGCGACGCTCAAGCGTTTCGAGGACGATGGCCGCCCTGAAAGCGATCTGCCGCTCGTGCGCTGGGGCGCCGAAGACGCGCTTTATCAGGCGCGCGCCGCGTTCGAGGGCTTGCTCGCGAACTATCCGAACCGCGCGGCGGCGGCGTTTCTGCGCATCGTCGCGTTCCCGTTCGGCTTGCCGCACGCCCCTAGCGTCGATGCGCTCGGCAACGACGTCGCGATGCTGATGCAAGCACCCGGCGACGCGCGCGAGCGCCTCGTCGCAGGCTCGCACGTTTCGGCGCTCGAAGACGATCCGATCGCGCGCGGCGAAAAGCTGCTCGCGCTCACGCCTGCCGTCGCGGCGCTAGAGGCGCGTCTGCGGGACGCCGTCAAGGCGGGCGCCGCCGCCCCGCTGCCGCAAAGCCCGCACGACATCGAAGCCTGGTCGCAGACGGCGGCGGCGCGCGGTCTCATCGACGAAAACGAACGCGCGCTGCTCGCCGAATGGGCCGCTCATGCGAAGGAAGCGGTGAAAGTCGATGATTTTTCCGCAGACTTCGGTATCCTCGAAGCATTGCAAAAGCGCAGCGCGGCGCTCGAGCGGCACTTGCCCGAAGCCATTGCCTGAAGCATTCAGGACCAAAGGCACCGCCCCGCGCGCCCGACGACCGATCGACAATCGATGAAAGACCGCTATCTCGACTTCGTCAATTCGCCCTTCGGCACGAGCATTGCACGCTCGCTCGGCCTTCCGCGTCCCGAGGTTTTGCGCCGCCATCGCGCGGATCAGGCCGAATTCGGCGGCATGGCCGCCATCGGCGCGGGGCCGTCGCCCGCGCTCTTCGACGATCTGATGGCCGTGCTGTCGGCGATCGGCATGACGGGCATCGCGCACGAAAGCGCGTCCGGCTGGCTGCCGGTCGCCGCGCGGCACGGCGCGATGAGCGGCCGCTTCGAGCCGCGCTCGCGCGACGCTTCCGCGACCGACCGCGTCGAGGCGCTGATTTTCGATGCGACCGGCATCGGCGAAAGCGCGCAACTCCATTCGCTCTACGCGTTCTTCCACGATGCGCTGCGTTCGCTCGCGAAGAACGGGCGCATCGTCGTGCTCGGGCGTCCGCCCGCCACGCGCTCGAGCGTCCGCGCCGCGACCGCGCAGCATGCGCTCGAAGGCATGGTCCGCTCGCTCGGCAAGGAAGCGCGCAACGGCATTACGTCGAATCTGCTGCGCGCAGCCGATGGCGCGGATGTCGAGTCGGCGCTGCGCTTTTTCCTTTCGCCACGCTCGGCCTATGTCTCGGGCCAAGTCGTGACCATCGATGCGCCCGCCGACGCGCCGCCAAGCTGGGCCAAGCCGCTCGCCGGCAAACGCGCGCTCGTGACGGGCGCGGCGCGCGGCATCGGCGCGTCGATCGCGGCGGTGCTGGCCGAGCACGGCGCGATCGTCACCGGGCTCGATATCGACGCCGCCCGCGATGCGCTCGATCAGACCATGCTCGCGATCGAAGACGCGTCGCCGTCATCGGGCGCGCACGCGGCGCTCGTCGCGGATATCGCCGCGCCCGAAGCGCCCGCCGAAATCGCGGCGGCGCTGGCTGCGTCGGGCGGCATCGATATCGTCGTGCATAACGCGGGCATCACGCGCGACAAGACCATCGCGCGCATGACCGCCGACATGTGGGACAGCGTCATCGACATCAATCTGCTCGCGCAGGAACGCATCGACGACGTGCTGCTCGCGCAGAACGTGTTGCGCGCGGGCGGGCGCATCGTCGCGGTGTCGTCGATCAGCGGCATCGCGGGCAATCGCGGGCAGACCAATTACGCGACGTCGAAAGCCGGCGTGATCGGCCGCGTGCACGCGATGGCGCCGTTGCTGCGCGAGCGCGGCATCACGATCAACGCGGTCGCGCCGGGCTTCATCGAAACGCATATGACCGCGCGTATGCCCTTCGGCGTGCGCGAGGCCGGCAGACGCCTCAATTCGATGGGACAAGGCGGCTTGCCCGTCGATGTCGCCGAGACCGTCGCGTGGCTCGCGAGTCCGGGCAGCGCGGGCATCACGGGCAACGTGGTGCGCGTGTGCGGCCAGAGCCTGATCGGCGCGTGAGGAGGCAGAACGCGATGCACGCACCGACCATGCCGCGCGCCCGCACCGTCGTCGTCGAAACGCTGCCGCCGCCCGCGAAGCTCTACGGCCGCGCGCTGCCCGCGCTTTTCCGGCGCGCGCGTGCGCCGGAGCTGCCCGCGTTGCGGCTCGTGCGCCCGAATGTGAGGATCGACGCCGAACAGGTCGGCCGATACGCGCGCGTGTGCGGCTTCATTCCCGAGCACGGCGTGCCGCTCACGTTTCCGCACGTTCTCGCTTTTCCCTTGCATCTGATGATGCTCACCGATCCGTCGTTTCCGTGGTCCGCGCTCGGCGTCGTGCATCTGTCGAACAGCGTGCGGCTGCGGCGTCCGCTCGCGGCCGGTCAGGCGTTGCGCATCGAAGTGGAATGCGGGCCGCTCGTGCCGCATCAGAAGGGCCAGGCGTTCACGCTGCATACGCGCATCTATCGGCGCGGCGAGGCGGTGTGGGACGGCGACAGCGTGTATCTGAAGCGCGGCGCGCGCAGCGAGCGCGCGGCGCCGTCGATCGAGATCGCCAATGCCGCCGACGTACGCGTGCCGCTGCTCGCGCGCGAAGCGCGCTGGCAGCTTCCGCCGCAACTCGGACGCGACTACGCGAAGGCGTCGGGCGACTTCAATCCGATCCATCTGCACATGCTGAGCGCGAAAGCGTTCGGTTTTCCACGCGCCATCGCGCATGGCATGTGGACGCTCGCGCGCACGCTCGCCGCGTTGCATCCGGTCAAGGCGCTGGCTTCCGGTTACGCCCACGGCGATTTCACGACGCCGCTATACATTCCCGGCGATGCGACGCTGTGGACCGCCGCGCCCTCGCCCGTCGCGCGCGATTTCGAAGTGCGCGATCTCGCCGGCGACCGGCCGCATCTGCGTGGCCATTTCGAATGGGAGCTGCCATGAGCGAAGCGCGTCGTGTCGCGGTAATCGGCAGCAATCGCATTCCGTTCGCGCGCTCGAACACGGCGTACGCGAGCGCGTCGAATCAGGACATGCTGAGCTTCACGCTGCAAGGACTCGTCGATCGCTTCGACCTGCACGGCATGCGCCTCGGCGAAGTGGCGGCGGGCGCGGTCGTCAAGCATTCGCGCGATTTCAATCTGACGCGCGAAGCCGCATTGTCGACGACGCTCGCGAAGGAAACGCCCGCCTACGACGTGCAGCAAGCCTGCGGCACCGGCCTTGAAACGGCGATTCTGGTCGCGAACAAGATCGCGCTCGGACAGATCGACGTGGGCATCGCGGGCGGCGTCGATACGGCGTCGGACGCGCCCATCGCGGTGAACGAGCGCATGCGCAGAATCCTGCTCGAAGCGAATCGCTCGCGCTCGGCGGGACAGCGCGTGGGCGCGCTCGCTAAACTGCGGCCCGGCATGTTCTTCAGGCCGCTCCTGCCGCGCAATGCGGAACCGCGCACGGGCCTTTCGATGGGCGAGCACTGCGAACTGATGGCCAAGCGCTGGAAGATTTCGCGCGAGGCGCAGGATGCGCTCGCGCAGGAGAGTCATCGCAAGCTCGCGGCGGCGTACGGGCGCGGCTTTTTCAACGATCTGATGACGCCGTACAAAGGCCTCGCGCGCGACAACACGCTGCGGCCCGACGTATCGCTCGATCAGTTGTCGGCGCTCAAGCCCGTCTTCGATCGCGACGCGGGCACGCTCACCGCGGGCAACTCGACGCCGCTCACCGACGGCGCATCGGCGGTGCTGCTCGCGTCCGAGCAATGGGCCGCCGAGCGTGGCTTGCCGGTGCAGGCGTTCTTGACGTTTTCCGCGACCGCCGCCGTCGATTTCTTCGACAAGCGCGAAGGCCTCCTGATGGCGCCCGTCTACGCGGTCCCGCCGATGCTCGCGCGCGCCGGAATCGCATTGCAGGACTTCGATTTCTACGAGATCCACGAAGCATTCGCGGCGCAGGTGCTGTGCACGCTCGCCGCGTGGGAAGACGACGAATACTGCCGCACCGCGCTCGGACTCGACGCGCCGCCCGGTTCGATCGACCGCGCGCGTCTGAACCTGAACGGCAGCTCGCTCGCGACGGGGCATCCGTTCGCGGCGACGGGCGGGCGCATTATCGGCACGCTGGCGAAGATGCTCGCGAACGCGCCCGCGCTCAGCGACGGCAAGCCGTTGCGCGGACTGATCTCGATCTGCGCGGCGGGCGGACAAGGCGTCGTCGCGATACTGGAGCGGTAGCCGGAAATATCGGCCAAAAAAATACAAGCCGACGGAGACACCACATGAGCCCGGGACAGGCAGCGCCGCGCGGGACTTCCGAGCCGCACGCGACAGACGGCATCTGGTATGCGTCGTATCCGCCGGATGTCGCGCATGAGATCGATCCTTCGCGCTATCGCTCGCTCGCGCATTTCTTCGACGAATGCGTCGCGCGTTTTGCCGGTCATGTCGCGTTCGTGAGCCTCGGCTCGGAACTGAAGTTCGCGACGCTCGGCGAGAAGGCGCATGCGTTCGCGGCGTATCTGCAGGGCATCGGCGTGAAGCCCGGCGATCGCGTCGCGCTGATGATGCCGAACACGCTCGTCTATCCGGTGACGCTCTTCGGCACGCTGCTCGCGGGCGCGATCGTCGTCAACGTGAATCCGCTCTATACGGTGCGCGAGCTCGGCCTTCAGTTGAAGGACAGCGGCGCGCAGACGATCGTCGTATTCGAGAATTTCGCCAAGACCGTGCAGGACGCGCGGCCGGGATCGCGCGTAAGGAACATCGTCGTGACCGGGCTCGGCGATCTGCTCGGCAGCGGTCTCAACGTGAAAGGCCGCGCGATCGATCTGATCCTGCGCTATGTGAAAAAGCAGGTGCCCGCCTACGCGCTGCCCGATGCCGTGCGCCTGCCGCAAGCGCTCGCGCTCGGCGCGCGGCGCAAGTTCGAGCCGGTGCGCGTCGGTCACGGCGATATCGCGTTCATTCAGTACACCGGCGGCACCACAGGCATCGCCAAGGGCGCGATGCTCACGCATCGCAACGTGATCGCCAATCTGATGCAGGCGCTTGCATGGGCGGGCGCGCGGCTCGTCGAGGGCGAAGAGACCGTCGTCACGCCGTTGCCGCTGTATCACATCTATTCGCTCACGGTGAATGCGCTCGCGTTTCTTGCGATCGGCGCGCGCAACGTGCTGATCGTCAATCCGCGCGATATCGGCAGCCTCGTGCGCGCGCTGCGTCGCGAGAATTTCACGGCGATCACCGCGCTCAACACGCTTTACAGCGCGCTGATGGACAACGAAGCCTTCCGTCAGCGCGACTTCTCGTCGCTCAAGCTCGCGATGGCGGGCGGCATGGCGACCCAGCGGGTGATCGCCGAGCGCTTCAGGGCGCTGACGGGCAAAACGCTCGTCGAAGGTTACGGCCTGACCGAGTGTTCGCCGCTCGTCGCCGCGACGCCGCTCGATACGCACGGCGACAGCGCTTTCGATGGAACCATCGGCGTGCCGGTGCCGTCCACGCTCGTGCGCCTGCGCCGCGAAGATGGCGCGTGGGCGAACGTCGGCGAACCGGGCGAGCTTTGCGTCCAGGGTCCGCAAGTGATGAAGGGCTACTGGAACCGTCCGGAAGACACGGCGAAAGCCATCGACGCGAACGGCTGGCTCGCGACCGGGGACATCGGCGTGATGGATGCGCGCGGCATCATCCGGCTCATCGACCGCAAGAAGGACATGATGATCGTGTCGGGCTTCAACGTGTATCCGAACGAAATCGAGGACGTGCTCGCGGCGCATCCGAAAGTGCGCGCGGTCGCGGCCGTCGGCGTGCCCGATCCGGTGACGGGCGAGCGCGTGAAGGCATTCGTCGTGCGTCGCGACGACACGCTCACGGTGGAAGAACTGCTGAAGTTCGCGCGTTTACACCTGACCGGCTACAAGGTGCCTGCTTATGTCGAGTTCCGCGACGCGCTGCCGCTCACGCCGATCGGCAAGGTGCTCAGGCGCGAACTGCGCGACGCCGGATCCACATCGCAGGGCTAGCCCTCACGGAGATACCCATGCCGCGCTCGGCTTCCGGCTTGCGGTTCGCTTGCGCGAGCCTGTTGTGTCTCGCGCTCGCGTCTTTCGCGGCACGCGCCGATCCATCCGATGACGTTGCGCGCATCGGCGATCTCGGCGTCGAGCAGCAGGTGCAATGGCTGTCGCGATCGGCGGGAAGCGGCGCGCTCGCCAGTCTCGACGATGCGCAACTCGTCGCCCTCTTCCGCTCGCTCGACGCGCGCACGCTGCCGCGCTATCTGCAAGACGGCTTACGCGATTTCGATTCGTGCGAGTTCACGATGCGCCGCCGCGAGCGCATCAAAGGCAAATGGCCGAAGCGCGCGGATCACATGCTCGTGCGCGTCACGCGCGAGCCGCTGCGCATCTACGCGAAATGGCTGCCGGATGGCGGGCACGCGGGCCAGGAAGTCATCTACGACGATTCGAAGCGTTCCGATCAGCTTTACGGTCATCTCGGCGGCTTTCTGGGCGTCGTGCCGATGTGGGCATCGGTGAACGGCGCGCTCGCCCGCGCGCAGTCGAATCATTCGATCCGCGAGCTCGGCATCGACGCGATCACGCAACGCTTCATCGACGAAGGGCGCAAGTTCGCCGAAGCGGGCATCACGAAACCAACGAACATCGAAGTGAAGAACGTCGACGGACTGCGCGTGATCGCGCTCACCTACGAAACGGTCGAAGGCCAACCCACCTTCTATGCGAAAAAGGAAGTGCTCGGACTCGACCTCGAACGGCCGGTTTTCCGCACGCTGGAGTCGTACGACAACGACGGCGAGATTTTCGAAAGCGTCGTGTTCGAGCGCATCGAGACGAAACCCTTCGACGACCTGACGTTCGACCCGAAAAATCCCGACTATCGCTTCTGATTTCCTTCTGATTTGAAGCGCGCGCTGACTTCGTGACATCCCGTGTAACAACTCGTCGCACCGCGCGGCGCGCGTTTTAAGTTTCGCCTAAGAGTCGGCCGATAACCTGCCCGCACTCCATCGACATCAAGGTCCGCGCGAAGCGTCAAGCCGAAAGCGCCGCACATCGTCATGCAAACCTGAGGACATCGTTCATGAACCTCCGCCGTCCGGCTTCCGCACCCGTGCGAGCCATCAAAAAGCTTCTGAGCCATCACGAAATCGCCACGCTGCTCCTGCTGATGCACGCGCCGATCGATGTGATGGCCGCCACGCCCGATGTCGCCTCGCTGCAGGAATACGGCTATGTCGAGATCGTGTCGCCGGACGCCGGCACCCCGAAAGTGCGCCTGACCGAAGACGGCAACGCCGTGCTGCGCGGGCTCGGCGTCAAGTAAGGCTTCATTTCGATACGGGCCGCGGACGCCCGGGAACGCGAACTCTGTAATAATCGGTCGATACTTTTTCATCACCGACCAAGGAGTGATTCGCGATGTCCGCCCTCTTACCCATCGTGCAGCGTGTGCTCATCACCAACGACGACGGCATCGACGCGCCCGGCCTCGCCGTGCTCGAAGCGGTCGCCGCCGAACTCGCGCACGAAGTTTGGGTCATCGCGCCCGAGCACGATCAGAGCGGCACTTCGCATTCCATCAGCCTGCATTCGCCGCTGCGCATCTCGCGTCAGGGCGAACGGCGCTTCGGCGTACAGGGCACGCCAGGCGACTGCGTCGTGATGGGCGTGCGCCACATCATGAAAGACGCGCCGCCCACACTTGTCCTGTCCGGCATCAACCGCGGGGCGAATCTCGGCGTCGAAACGATGTTCTCCGGCACCGTCGGCGCGGCGATGACGGGCCTCTTGCTCGGCTTGCCGTCGATCGCGCTCAGTCAGGCTTTCACGGACCGCGAGAACGTGCGCTGGGACACGGCGCGCGCGCTGGCGCCGGGCGTGATCCGCCAATTGCTCTCGATTTCCCACGAGGCGCCGACGTGCCTGAACGTCAACTTCCCCGATTGCGACGCGTCTGCCGCGGGTCCGCTCACCGTGACGCGGCAAGGCATCGGGCTCGTGGAAGGCATCGACGTGTTGCCGCTCGTCGATCCGCGCGGCATCGACTATCACTGGCTGCGCTTTCAGCGTGGCCCGCGCCCGAATTCGCCCGATAGCGAAACGGCGGTGGTGGCGGCAGGCAGCGTGTCGGTCACGCCGCTCCATTTCGATCGCACCGACGAGCGCACGTTCGCCACGCTCGAAGCGGGTCTTAAACGCGCCGTCTGAGTTTTCGGTCCGCGCGCGTCTAGAACGATTCTTCTCAGACGGGAACGGTCGCTTTCTCGTATGCTCGGCCGTTCACGACAAGGAGACGACATGACCCGTTTCATCGGCTCGCGCGGCGCACGCGTGACGCTCGGCGCGCTGTGCGCCACTTTCGCCGCGAGCGTTTTCGCGCAGGCGACGCCCGTCGGCACCTGGCAGACCATCGACGATCAGACCGGCAAAGCGAAAGCGATCATCCAGATCGCCGACGACGGCAACGGGCAGTTGTCGGGCAAGGTCGTGCGTGGCATCGGCGAATTCGATCATCCGGAACGGCGCTGCACGGCCTGCACGGACGAACGCAAGGATCAGTTGATCAAGGGCATGACGATCATCACCGGCATGCGTCAGGACGGCGACGAGTGGGAAGGCGGCCAGATTCTCGACCCGGACAGCGGCAAGCTCTACAAGTGCAACATGAAACTGGAAGACGGTGGCAAGAAGCTCGTCGTGCGCGGGTATATCGGCGTTTCGCTGCTGGGGCGCTCGCAAACCTGGGTGCGCCAGCAATAGCTTTATATAAAGACAAAGCCGGTCGAAGACGTCGATCTTCGACCGGCTTTGCTCATCTCGCGAGCACGCTTCGAGCAATCATGCGGCGTGACGATGTTGCGCCTCTTCCGCTTGTGCTTCGGCGGGCAGGTTCGGCTCTTCCGGCTTGAATTCCCCCGGCACACGCATGCGCGATGTCATCAACGCATAGAGCGATTCGCCGGCCGGCCCGAACAACTGCGTCATGACGCGCAGCAGGACGCCCGATTCGTGCCACGCCTTGAAGCGCCGATGGCACGTCTGATACGACGGATATTTGCGCGGCAGCGTGGACCATGACGCCCCGCTGTACATGACCCAGAGCACACCGTTGAGCACGGCGCGGGTATTGGCGAGCGGCCGGCCCCGCAACTCCGAACGCGGACGCAGTTCGGGAAGCAGCGGTGCAACCATCTGCCATTCTTCGTCGGACATGTCGCGATAGGGCTTCACGGTAGTTTCTCCAATTTACTGACTGATAACCGGTATCGACGATACCGAGTACCTGAAAGCCAGCAAATCGGAGTGGTCCGAATCTTGAAATTGCTCGCAAAACCTTATGCCGATTGGCCTACCGCAGATTTTTGATACTCGTATTAGGTCAGCGAAATATCGGTGACGCGGCGCGGCGCCTCCAGATATTCCTTCGACTGCATCTCGACGATACGCGACACCGTGCGCGTGAACTCGTTGGCCATCGGCCCTTCGACGTACAGTTCTTCCGCGGGCACGGCCGCCGACATCAGCAGCTTGACCTTGTGGTCGTAGAACACGTCGATGAGCCAGGTGAAGCGGCGCGCTTCCGATGCCATGCGCGGCGTCATTTGCGGCACGTCCGACAAGATGACCGCGTGAAAGCGGTTCGCCAGTTCGAGATAGTCGTTCTGCGAGCGCGGGCCGCCGCATAGCGTCGCAAAGTCGAACCAAACGACACCGTCGGCTTTGCGCAATGCCTTGATCTCGCGCTTCTCGATGTGCAGGATCGGGCTTTCGTCGGGCACGGCCGCGAGTTTCGCGAAATCCGCACGCAACGCCTCGCTCGCCGACGCACCAAGCGGCGTGTGATACGCCTTCACCGTCGAGAGCGTTTGCCTGCGGTAATCGGTGCCGGCATCGACGTTGAGCACGTCGAGATGCTCTTTGATGAGCTCGATCGCGGGCAGAAGACGATCGCGATGCAGCCCTTCCGGATACAGCGTGTCGGGCTGGTAATTGGACGTCATCACGAACTGCACGCCGGCCTTGAAAAGACGGTCGAGCAGGCGATACAGGATCATCGCGTCGGCGATATCGGAGACGTGAAACTCGTCGAAACAGATCAGCCGATAACGCTTCGCGATGCGTTTGGCGAGTTCGTCCAGCGGATCCGACTGCCCTTTCAGCTCCTCCAGTTCGCGATGCACCTCGCGCATGAATTCGTGAAAATGCAGACGCGTCTTGCGCTGCACCGGCACGACCGCATAGAAGCTGTCCATCAGGAAGCTCTTGCCGCGCCCGACGCCGCCCCACATGTAGACGCCGCGCGGCAACTCGGGACGCACGAGAAACTTCTTGAGCGCGTTCGAGCGGCGCGCCTTGTACGCGACCCACTCTTCATAGCACTGTTGAAGACGCGCGACCGCCGCGAGCTGCGCCTCGTCCGATTGATAACCCCGCGTGCGCAGTTCGTTTTCGTAGTATTCGGTGACGTTCATCTTCGGCCGTTCGATGTGACAAAGGCGAGCGGATCAACCCGCTCGCCTTTGTTGTGCTGCCTTACTGCCAAGGCAAACGGTATTACATGTTCAACGCGCGCTTGTCGACGGCGAGCGCCGCTTCGCGCATCACTTCAGACAGCGACGGATGCGGATGGCAGATGCGGCCGATATCTTCCGACGCCGCCTTGAACTCCATCGCCACGACCGCTTCCGCGATCAGATCCGACGCGTCCGCAGCGATGACGTGCACGCCGAGGATTTCGTCGGTCTTCGCGTCCGCGATCATCTTGACGAAGCCTTCGGCACGGCCGATGCCGAGCGCGCGGCCGTTGGCCATCATCGGGAACTGGCCGGTCTTGATCTCGCGGCCTTCGGCCTTGAGCTGCTGCTCGGTCTTGCCGACCCACGCGATTTCCGGTTCCGTGTAGATGACCCACGGCACGCAGTTGTAATCGATGTGCGGCTTCTGACCGTCGATGATCTCCGCCACCGCTACGCCTTCGTCTTCCGCCTTGTGCGCGAGCATCGGGCCGCGCACCACGTCGCCGATCGCGTACACGCCCGGCACGCTCGTCGCGCAATGATCGTCCACGTCGATGAAACCGCGCTCGTTCGCCTTCAGGCCGATGCTTTCCAGACCGAGGTTATCGGTGTTCGGCACGCGGCCGATCGACACGATCAAACGATCCGCTTCCAGCGTCTGCGCGTTGCCTGCGTTGTCCGTGTAAGCGATCGAAACGCCGTTGGCGCTCGTCTTCACTTCGCCGATCTTCACGCCGAGGTGAATGTCGAGACCCTGCTTCTTGAACTGCTTCGCGGCTTCCTTCGCGAGCGACTCGTCCGCCGCGCCGAGGAATTGCGGCAGCGCTTCGAGCACGGTCACTTCCGCGCCGAGACGACGCCACACCGAGCCGAGCTCCAGACCGATCACGCCCGCGCCGATCACGGCGAGCTTCTTCGGCACGGAATCGAACGACAGCGCGCCTTCGTTGTCGGCGATCAGCTTGTTGTCGACCGGAATGTTCGGCAGATGGCGCGCCTTCGAACCCGTCGCGATGATCACGTTCTTCGCCGTGACGACTTCGGTCTCGCCTTCGCCCGACACTTCGATCTGCACGCCGGCCGCGTTCTTCCCGGTGAACTTGCCATGACCCTTGAGCCACGTGATCTTGTTCTTGCGGAACAGGAACTCGATGCCCTTCGTCATCTTTTCGACGATGCCGTCTTTACGCGCGAGCATCTTCGACACATCGAGCTTCACGTCCGACACGCTGATACCGTGATCGGCCAGATGCTTCGACGCATTCTCGAATTCTTCCGACGACGCCAGCAGCGCCTTCGACGGAATGCAGCCTACATTCAGGCACGTGCCGCCGAGCTTCAATGCGCCTGCCGGGTTCTTCCACTTCTCGATACACGCAACCGACTTGCCGAGCTGCGCTGCGCGAATCGCCGCGATATAGCCGCCAGGGCCCGCGCCGATCACGACGACATCAAATTCTTTGGACATGACTTTCCTTGGTGTGTCTCCGCTTTTGCGGAGCAGCCTCTTGCGATGCGCGCGAGCCTATCGCGCGCATCGAGGCAACTAAGCTTGTATTACAGGTCCAGCAGCAGACGAGCCGGATCTTCCAGCGCGTCCTTCATCGCGACCAGCGACAGCACGGCTTCGCGGCCGTCGATGATGCGGTGGTCGTACGACAGCGCGAGGTAGTTCATCGGACGGATCACGATCTGGCCGTTTTCGACGACCGCGCGTTCCTTCGTCGCGTGCACGCCGAGAATCGCGGATTGCGGCGGGTTGATGATCGGCGTCGAGAGCATCGAGCCGAACACGCCGCCGTTCGAGATCGAGAACGTGCCGCCGGTCATTTCTTCGATCGACAGCTTGCCGTCCTTCGCCTTCTGGCCGAATTCGGCGATCTTCTTCTCGATGTCGGCGAGGCTCATCTGATCCGCATTGCGCAGGATCGGCACGACGAGACCGCGCGGCGAACCGACCGCGATACCGATGTCGAAGTAGCCGTGATAGACGATGTCGTTACCGTCGATCGATGCGTTCACGAGCGGGAACTTCTTCAGCGCGTGGACGGCGGCCTTCACGAAGAACGACATGAAGCCGAGCTTCACGCCGTGTTCCTTCTCGAAGCGGTCCTTGTACTTGTTGCGCAGATCCATGACCGGCGCCATGTTGACTTCGTTGAACGTCGTCAGGATGGCGTTGGTTTGCTGCGATTCGAGCAGACGTTCGGCGATGCGCGCGCGCAGACGCGACATCGGCACGCGCTGTTCCGGGCGGTCCTTCCGCCACTGATCGGCCGATGCCGGTGCGCTGACTTGCGGCAGCGACGGCTTCGCGGCGCGCGCGGCGGCCGGAGCCGGTGCGGCAGCGGGCTTGGCCGGTGCGGCAGCCGGTGCGCCGGCTTGAGCGGCGAGCGCGTCGCCCTTCGTGATGCGGCCGTCGCGGCCCGAGCCCGACACCTGATCCGCCGACACGCCCTTCTCGGCCAAGATCTTCGTCGCGGCCGGCGATGCGGCGCCGCCCGCCGATGCTTGCGCAGCAGCCGGAGCCGACGTGGCAGCGGCGGTTTCCGCGACCGGCGCGGGCTTCACTTCGGCGTCGCCGGCAGCGGCGACGGCGGCAGGCGCTTCGCCCGCTTTCGCTTCGGTGTCGATCTTGGCGATGAGTTCGTCGGCGGTGACGATATCGCCGTCGTGCTTGATGACTTGCGCCAGCACGCCGGCCGACGGAGCCGGCACTTCGAGCACGACCTTGTCGGTCTCGATTTCGATGAGGATTTCGTCCTGGGCGACAGCCTCACCCGGCTTCTTCTTCCACTGCAGCATGGTCGCTTCCGAGACCGACTCGGAAAGCTGGGGAACCTTGACTTCTACGATAGCCATTTCTGTATTTTCCTGATGCGTGTCTGTGTGTACGAGCAGCGAAACCGGGGAACGTCCGTTCGCCCGGTTTCGATCAAGCAATGCTTACTTCGCGATGACCTGCGCGCCCTTGAGGCGGCCGAACGCGCCTTCCACGAGCACCTTCTGCTGCTCGTAGTGCTTCGCGTAGTAGCCGACCGCCGGCGATGCCGATGCAGGACGGCCGCTGTAGGCCAGCTTCATGCCTTCGCGCATGCCTTCGCGCAGATGGTGCTCGACGTAGAACCAGGCGCCCTGGTTCTGCGGCTCGTCCTGCACCCACACGACTTCGGTCGCGTTCTCGTACTTCTTGAGTTCCGCGTCGAACTGCTTGTGCGCGAACGGGTACAGCTGCTCGATACGCACGATCGCGACATCGTTGCTCTTCGCTTCGCGGCGATGCGCGATGAGGTCGTAATAGACACGGCCCGAGCACACGATCACGCGCTTGACCTTCTTCGCCTCGATGGCTTCGTCCGTTTCGCCGATGACCGGCTGGAACGAGCCCTTCGCCAGTTCCGACAGATCGGACACGGCTTCCTTGTGACGCAGCAGCGACTTCGGCGTGAAGATGATGAGCGGCTTGCGGAACAGGCGGATCATCTGACGGCGCAGCAGGTGGAAAACCTGCGCCGGCGTCGTCGGCTGGACCACTTGCATGTTGTGATCCGCGCACAGTTGCAGGAAACGCTCGATACGCGCCGACGAGTGCTCCGGACCCTGACCTTCGTAGCCGTGCGGGAGCATCATCGTGAGACCGGAGACACGGCCCCACTTCACTTCGCCCGACGAGATGAACTGGTCGATCACGACCTGCGCGCCGTTCACGAAGTCGCCGAACTGCGCTTCCCACGCGACGAACGTGTTCGGTTCAGCGGTCGAATAACCGTACTCGAAACCGAGCACCGCTTCTTCCGACAGCACCGAGTCGATCACCGTGAACTTGGCCTGGCCTTCCGCGATGTTCTGCAGCGGAATGTACGTGCCGTCGTTCCAGCGCTCGCGGTTCTGATCGTGCAGAACGGCGTGGCGGTGCGTGAACGTGCCGCGGCCCGAGTCCTGGCCCGTCAGACGCACGGCATAGCCCGATGCGACCAGCGATGCGAACGCGAGGTGCTCGCCCATGCCCCAGTCGAGCTTGGCTTCGCCGAGACCCATCGCGCGGCGGTCGTTGATGACGCGCTCGACGAGCGGGTGAACCTTGAAGTTTTCCGGAATGGTCGTGATGCGCTCGGCCAGACGCTTGAGTTCCGCGAGCGGCACCGCCGTGTCGGCCGCGTCGGTCCACTTGCGGTTCAGGAACGGCACCCAGTCGACCGCGTACTTGCTCTTGTAGTTCGAGAGCACCGGATCGATCGTGTGATGGCCTTCGTCCATCGCCTGACGATATTCCTTGACGAAGTTGTCCGCTTCCTCGGCCGTGATGACGCCCTGTTGCACCAGCTTTTCGGCGTAGACGGCGCGCGTGCCCGGATGCTTCGCAATCGTCTTGTACATCAGCGGCTGCGTGACCGCCGGCGTGTCCTGCTCGTTGTGACCGAGCTTGCGGAAGCAGATGATGTCGACGACCACGTCCTTGTGGAACTTCATGCGGAAGTCGATGGCGAGCTGCGTCGCCAGCACGACGGCTTCGGGATCGTCGCCGTTCACGTGCAGCACCGGCGCCTCGATCATCTTGACGACGTCCGAGCAATACAGCGTCGAGCGCGCATCGCGCGGATCCGACGTCGTGAAGCCGATCTGGTTGTTGATGACGATGTGCAGCGTGCCGTGCGTGCCGTAACCGCGCGTCTGCGCGAGGTTCAGCGTTTCCATCACGACGCCCTGGCCCGCGAAGGCCGCGTCGCCGTGCACTTGCACCGGCAGCACTTGCAGGCCTTCTTCGTCGCCGCGACGATCCATACGCGCCTTGGCCGAGCCTTCGACCACCGGATTCACGATTTCGAGGTGCGACGGGTTGAATGCGAGCGACAGGTGAACCGGGCCGCCTTCCGTGGCGACGTCCGACGAGAAGCCCTTGTGGTACTTCACGTCGCCGGCCGGCAGGTCATCGACGTGCTTGCCTTCGAATTCGGCGAAAAGGTCCGCCGGCATCTTGCCGAGCGTATTGACGAGCACGTTCAGACGCCCGCGGTGCGCCATGCCGATGACGATTTCCTGCACGCCGTTCTTGCCCGCGTGACGCACGACTTCGTCCATCGACGCGATGAAGCTCTCGCCGCCTTCCAGTGAGAAGCGCTTCTGGCCGACATACTTGGTGTGCAGGAAACGCTCGAGGCCTTCGGCAGCCGTCAGGCGATTCAGGATGTGCTTCTTCTTGTCGTTCGAGAAATTCGGCGTCGAGCGAATCGACTCGAGCTGCTCCTTCCACCAGCGCTTCTGTTCCGGATCGCTGATGTACATGAACTCGGCGCCGATCGTGCCGCAGTACGTGTCGCGCAGCGCCTTGACGATGTCGCGCAGCGATGCCTGCTCGAAACCGAAGTACAGGTTGTTCGCGTTGAACACCTGATCCATGTCGGCTTCGGTGAAGTCGTAGAAGCCGGGTTCGAGTTCGGGAATGGGGGGACGCTCGCGGCGCTTGAGCGGATCGAGATTGGCCCATTGCGTGCCAAGGAAGCGATACGCGCCGATCAGCGATTGGACGTAGACTTGCTTTCGCGCGGTGGTCAGATCACCGGTGCTTTCGCGCGGCAGAAAGGCGTTCGCCTTCGCGCGCTGAGCGAAAGATTCGACGATGGGGCCGTGAGCCACGTCGTTGTGAGCCGTGCCGTCCGAAGCGGGCACGTTCTGCAACGCGTCGAAGTAGGCGCGCCAGGTCTCGGGCACTGACGCGGGATTATCGAGATATTGCTCGTACAACTCTTCGACGTACGGAGCATTACCGCCGAACAGATAAGAGTTCGACTGGAATTGCTTCATCATTTTACGCTCACCTTTCTTCGAGTTTCTCGAGGAAGTGCGGGTTACGAAACCTTCCGCGCCACGGCCTGACCGTTTAGCGGATTGCGCGAATCAAGTCTGCTTGGAAGGACCTAAAAAGCGACAGCTAATCCGAGAAGCATAGCACAGAACGAATAGTCATATGACGTATCGCCGCATGTGCCCTCGCCTCGTCGTCGCCTCGCCATCCTTTACGCAACAAGGATGTGCGGGCTATTCTGAGATAAGCAAGGGTCTCGTGCAGCGCGCTGAAGAATGACAAAAGCCGCCCGAAGGCGGCTTTTGTTCCGACGTTGCTCACAGATGCATGCGCAGCTTATTCGGCGTTGGCTTCGCGGCTTGCGCGGCGACGCTCGTGTTCCTTCAGATGACGCTTGCGCAGACGAATCGACTGCGGCGTGACTTCGACGAGCTCATCGTCGTCGATGAACTCGACCGCGTATTCGAGCGAAAGCTGGATCGGCGGAACAAGACGCACGGCTTCGTCAGTGCCCGATGCGCGCACGTTCGTCAGCTGCTTGCCTTTGATCGGATTCACGACCAGGTCGTTGTCGCGGCTGTGAATGCCGATGATCATGCCTTCATAGAGCGCATCGCCCGGCGACACGAACATGCGGCCGCGATCCTGCAGCTTCCACAGCGCATAGGCGACGGCAGCGCCATCGTCCTGCGAGATCAGCACGCCGTTACGGCGCTCGCCGACCGAGCCTTCCTTCACCGGCGCGTACGAATCGAAGGTGTGGCTCATCAGGCCCGTGCCGCGCGTGAGCGTCAGGAACTCGCTCTGGAAGCCGATCAGCCCGCGCGCCGAAATCTTGTACTCGAGACGCGTGCGGCCACGGCCATCCGAGGTCATGTCGAGCATTTCCCCCTTGCGGCGGCCGAGCTCTTCCATCACGCCGCCCTGATGCTGGTCTTCGATATCGACCGTCAGGTTTTCATACGGCTCGCACTTCACGCCGTCGATTTCCTGCAGCACCACGCGCGGACGCGACACGGCCAACTCGTAACCTTCACGGCGCATGTTCTCGACGAGAATCGTCAGATGCAGTTCGCCGCGGCCCGACACTTCGAACGTCGTTTCGTCGCCGGTGTCTTTCACGCGCAGCGCGACGTTGTGATTCAGTTCCTTCGTCAGACGATCGCGGATCTGGCGGCTCGTCACGAACTTGCCTTCCTTGCCTGCGAGCGGCGACGAGTTCACGAGGAAGTTCATCGTGAGCGTCGGCTCGTCAACGGTGATCATCGGCAGCGCTTCGGGATTGTCCGGCGAGCAGATGGTCACGCCGATGCCGATTTCCTCGATACCGTTGATGAGCACGATATCGCCGGCCTGCGCCTCTTCCACCTGCACGCGCTCAAGGCCGTGGAACGACAGCACCTGATTGATCTTGCGATTCAGGATCGCGCCGTCCGGACCCGAGCGCACGGCGACCTGCATGCCCGGGCGGATACGGCCACGCGCGACACGGCCCACGCCGATACGGCCGACGTACGAGTTGTAGTCGAGCGACGTGATCTGAAGCTGCAAAGGACCGTCCGGATCGGCCGGACGCACGGGAACGTGTTCGAGAATGGCTTCGAACAGCGGGCGCATCGTGCCTTCGCGGACATCGGGTTCGAGGCCGGCGAAGCCGTTGAGACCCGACGCGTAGACGATCGGGAAGTCGAGCTGCTCTTCGGTCGCGCCGAGCTTGTCGAACAGATCGAAGGTCTGGTTGATCACCCAGTCGATACGCGCGCCCGGACGGTCCACCTTGTTGACGACGACGATCGGCTTCAGGCCGAGCGCCAGCGCCTTCTTCGTGACGAAGCGCGTTTGCGGCATCGGGCCTTCGACGGCGTCGACGAGCAGCAGCACGGAGTCGACCATCGACAGCACGCGCTCCACTTCACCGCCGAAGTCCGCGTGTCCCGGCGTATCGACGATGTTGATGTGCGTGCCTTCGTATTCGACGGCGCAGTTCTTCGCCAGGATCGTGATGCCACGTTCCTTTTCGATGTCGTTCGAGTCCATGACCCGCTCGGCGACCTGTTGGTTTTCCCGGAAGGTGCCCGACTGGCGGAGCAACTGGTCGACGAGCGTGGTCTTGCCGTGGTCGACGTGGGCAATGATGGCGATATTGCGGAGGGCGCGAGTCATAGAAAGTGTCTTGGTTGTGCGCCGTAAGAGCGAGTCCCTTCTGTTGCGAGACTCCGTGGCTCGGCAAGCCCCCTCTGGAAAGCGTCATGCAAGCATGACTACGCGGGCCCGGCGCGGTGAGAACCGAAGAGTATAGCACGCACGGATGTCTAAACCTGGCAATAGGACTCAACCCGTAAATCGGGCCAGCACCGCCGCATGTCCGCGGCCTCGGGTCGCGACGAACCGCAGGCCGGGCGCGGGCGGATTGTTAAGCATATTCAGAAAAGATCCTTGCACGCCGCGAAACGCCTCCCTATAATCCTGCCTAGTCAACTATTGCAATCGCACAAATATCCTCATGAGCGACGCTCCGAAATCCGCGGCGATCGGCGACTACGTGCTCGCCGAGAGCGTCGGCTATCTGATCAGCCGGGTCCGCTCGACCATGTGGAACATGGTCACGCAACACACGACGTCCGAACTGGGCATCACGAGCACGCAGGCAAGCATCCTGTTCATGCTGGCGGTCGGCAAATGCCTGACGGCGGCGGATATTGCCCGCGAATACGGCATCGATGCGAGCGCGGTCACGCGTCTCATCGACAGACTGGAAAAGCGCGGCCTGCTTTCGCGCGTGCGCAGCGAGGAAGACCGGCGCGTCGTGCGCCTCGCGCTGACGGACGAAGGTCACGCGACCGCGGAAAAGATACCCGCCATCTTCACGCGCGTACTGGACAACCTGCTTGCCGGTTTCACGCCGGAGGAAGTCGGCTTCCTCAAAAGCATGCTGCGGCGGATTCTCGCGAACTCGTGCGATCCATCCGTCGCGCCACTGCTGGGCGGCAACGATAAGCCTGGTACGTCATTGCGATGACAAGCAAATTCGTCATCGCAACCCTACAAAAAGATTGCAACGTCCACCTTTAATTTGCATCTCGAGAGACGAGATATGAACCAGCACTTCCTGTCCGCCATGCGCGGCGAAAGCCGTGCGAAGCGCGCCGTCGCCGCCGCGGTGGCCGCGCTTGCGCTCGCCGGCTGCGCGAACTATTCGGGCATTTCGAGCGACAAGCAGATCGCCGCGCCGGAAAACTTCGAGGCCACGCAAAGCGTGCCGGGCCAAGGCGGCCAATGGCCCACGCTCGACTGGGCGAAGCAGTTCGGCGATCCGCAACTGCCGCAACTGATCGACGAAGCGCTCGCCGACAATCCGAGCATCGCGCAGGCGCAAGCGCGCATCGCGAAGGCGTCGTCGTATATCGAGACGTCGCGCTCGGCGCTTTATCCGAAGGTCACCGGCTCGTATTCGTGGACGCGCGAACTCTATTCCGCCAACGCCCTCTTCCCGCCGCCTTATGGCGGGACGTGGTTCAGCGAGAACAACGTGCTCGCGAGCGCGTCGTGGGAACTGGATCTGTGGGGCAAGAACCGCTCGCGCCTCAACATGGCGGTATCGCAGCAGAAAGCCGCCGAAGCCGACATGCAGCAGGCGCGCGTGACGCTTGCGGCGTCGGTCGCGCGCACGTACAACCAGCTCGCGCTGCTCTACGCGCTGCGTGACGTGGCGCAACGCGAAATCGCGAACCGTCAGGACGTCGGACGCATCACGAACGGGCGTGTCGCGGCCGGGCTCGACACCAACGTCGAGCGCCGCACGGCGGAGGGCAACGTCGCGACGAGCCAGACGAACTCGACGGAACTCGACGGCCAGATCGAAACCGTCCGCTATCAGCTCGCGGCGCTGCTCGGCAAAGGCCCGGATCGCGGCCTCAAGATCGCGAAACCCGTGATCGACCCGAACGTCAACGTGACGCTGCCCGACAACGTGCCCGCCGATCTCGTCGCGCGCCGCCCGGATATCGTCGCCGCGCGCTGGCAGGTCGAAGCCGCGACCCACAACATCAAGGAAGCGAAGGCCGAGTTCTTCCCGGACATCAACCTCGCGGCGGCCTTCGGTTTCGACGCGTTCGGCTGGAGCCGCTTCCTGCAGGCGAGCAGCCGCCAGATCCAGGCCGGTCCGGCGATCCATCTGCCGATCTTCGACGCCGGCGCCTTGCGCGCGCAGTTGAAAGGCCGTTACGCGGACTTCGAAGGCGACGTCGCGAACTACAACCAGACGCTCATCAACGCGATGAACGATGTCGCGACCAACATCTCCGCAATCCGCTCGCTCGACAAGCAAATGGCCGACGCCCAGCGCGCGCTCGCGGCGGCGTCGAGCGCGTATCAGCTCGCCGTGATCCGCTACAAGGCCGGCCTGTCGCCGCAATTGCAGGTGCTCAACGCCGACGAAAACCGCCTCGCCAACGAGCAGACCGTGACGAATCTGCGCCTGAAGCGCACCGATCTGCAGATCGCGCTGATCAAGTCGCTCGGCGGCGGATTCGACGCGACGAGCAGCAATCTCGCGATCGGCGGCAGCGGACAAAGTCAGACGACGACGCAGGCGGCCAATCAGGCCACGCCGTCGAACTAAGCGCCCACAAGAACACGCATCGGACCAAAAACGGAATTTTCGGAGTCTTTCATGAGCGACCCTCAACAAAACGCAGCCGCGGCCGCCGCGCCCGCGCCGAAACAGAGCAACGGCAAACGCCGAGCGCTGATGACGCTGATCGTGCTCGTCATCATCATCGCGGCTATCGCGTACGGGCTGTACTACTTCCTCGTCGCGCGCTTCCACGAAGCCACCGACGACGCCTACGTGAATGGCAACGTCGTGCAGATCACGCCGCAGGTCGTGGGCACGGTGATCTCGGTGAACGCCGACGACACGCAGACCGTGAAGATAGGCGATCCGCTCGTCGCGCTCGATCCGGCCGACTCCAAGGTCGCGCTCGATCAGGCCGAGGCAAATCTCGCGCAGACTGTGCGCCAGGTACGCACGTTCTTCGTCAACAACAACCAGTACGAAGCGCAGATCGCGTTGCGCCGGTCCGATCTGTCGCGCGCGCAGGACGATTTGAAGCGCCGCATGCAGGTCGCGCAGACGGGTGCGGTCTCGCAGGAAGAAATCTCGCACGCCCGCGACGCGGTGCGCAGCGCGCAGGCCGCGCTCGACGCCGCCGAGCAGGAGCTCGCGTCGAACCGCTCGCTCACGGCCAACACGACGATCGCCGATCACCCGAACGTGCTCGCCGCCGCCGCGAAGGTCCGCGATTCCTACATCAACTACGCGCGCAACACGCTGCCCGCGCCGGTCACGGGCTATGTCGCCAAGCGCTCGGTGCAAGTCGGCCAGCGCGTGTCGCCGGGCAATCCGCTGATGGCGATCGTGCCGCTCAACGCCGTGTGGGTCGATGCGAACTTCAAGGAAGTGCAGCTCAAGCACATGCGGATCGGCCAGCCGGTCGAGCTGACGGCCGATCTGTACGGTTCGGGCGTCGTGTATCACGGCAAGGTGGTCGGTTTCTCGGCCGGCACGGGCTCGGCTTTCTCGCTGCTGCCCGCGCAGAATGCGACCGGCAACTGGATCAAGGTGGTGCAGCGCCTGCCGGTGCGCATCCAGCTCGATCCGAAGGAACTGGAAGCGCATCCGCTGCGTATCGGCCTGTCGATGAACGTCGACGTCACCATCAAGGACGAGCAAGGCGGCCAGCTCGGCAACGCGCAGAACACGGTCTACCAGACGAATGTGTTCGATAACTACGGCGCGCAGGCCGATCAGGAAATCGCGCGCATCATCCAGCAGAACGCGGGTACGGGTGCGGGCGCAGGGTCGTCGGCGCAGAGCGCGTCGCCGGCGCACGGGCGCGCGACGAAGTCCGCGTCGGCCGCCAAGCTGATGTAAGCGGACTCGCCACATGTCTTCGCAAAACGTCGTACATCCGCCGCTGTCGGGCGGAAAGCTCGTCATCGGGACGATCGCCGTATCGCTCGCGGTGTTCATGAACGTGCTCGACACGTCGATCGCGAACGTCTCGATTCCGTCGATCTCCGGCGATCTCGGCGTGTCGTCGGATCAGGGCACGTGGGTCATCACGTCGTTCGCGGTCGCCAACGCGATCTCGGTGCCGTTGACCGGCTGGCTCACGCAGCGTCTCGGGCAGGTGCGGCTCTTTCTCGGCTCGATCATCCTGTTCGTGATCGCGTCGTGGCTCTGCGGTCTCGCGCCGACGCTCCCCTTCCTGCTCGCCGCGCGCGTATTCCAGGGCGCCGTCGCCGGCCCGATGATCCCGCTGTCGCAAACGCTGCTGCTCGCGAGCTATCCGCGCGAAAAAGCGCCGATGGCGCTATCGATGTGGTCGATGACCACGCTGATCGCGCCGGTCGCGGGGCCGGTCCTCGGCGGATGGATCTCGGACAACATCTCGTGGCCGTGGATCTTCTACGTGAACATTCCGGTCGGCATCGCGGCGGCGCTCGCTACGTTCGCGATCTTCCGCGACCGCGATTCCGCGATCCGCAAGGCGCCGATCGACACGGTCGGGCTCGGGCTGCTCGTCGTCTGGGTCGGCTCGCTGCAGATCATGCTCGACAAAGGCAAGGATCTCGACTGGTTCAACTCGACGACGATCGTCGTGCTCGCGCTCATCGCCGTGATCGCGTTCGCGTTCTTCATCGTGTGGGAGCTGACGGCGGAGCATCCGGTCGTGGATTTGTCGCTCTTCGAGCTGCGCAACTTCACCGGCGGAACGATCGCGCTGTCGATCGGATACGGGCTCTACTTCGGCAATCTCGTTCTGCTCCCGCTGTGGCTGCAGACGGATATCGGCTACACGGCGACGAACGCCGGTCTCGTGATGGCGCCCGTCGGCGTGTTCGCGATCCTGCTTTCTCCGATCACCGGCAAATTCCTGCCGCGCACCGATCCGCGTTACATCGCGACCGCCGCGTTCCTCGTCTTCGCGCTGTGTTTCTGGATGCGTTCACGCTACACGACCGGCGTCGACACTTGGGCGCTCACGATACCGACGCTGATTCAGGGCATCGGCATGGCGGGCTTCTTCATTCCGCTCGTGTCGATCACGCTGTCGGGCTTGCCGGGACATCGAATTCCGGCGGCGTCGGGGCTGTCGAACTTCGTGCGGATCATGTGCGGCGGCATCGGCACGTCGATCTTCTCGACGGCGTGGGAGCATCGTTCGATCGTGCATCACGCGCAACTCGTCGAAAGCGCCAATTCGTACAACCCGGTGTTCGCGAATTCGATGCAGCAGATGGGCGCGCTCGGCCTGACGCACGAGCAGACCGTCGGCCTCTATAACAGCATGGCGACGCAGCAGGCCGCGCAGCTCGGCGTGAACGACATGTTCTATATTTCGGCGGGGATTTTCGTCGCGCTGATCGTGCTGATCTGGATCACGCGGCCCGAGCGTTCGGGCGGTGGAGATTCGGCGGCGGCGGCATCGGCGGCGCACTGATCGCCTGACTGCTCCCAAAAGAACAGAGCCCGGTCGACATCGACCGGGCTCTTTTTCATTGCGCCGTGACGATGAGCCGTTCCGGCGCGAGCACACCCTCGCCCGCGCGCGCCACGCCCAGCAGACGGCCGCCTTCTTGCGCATAAACGCGCACGCGGCCTGCTTCGAGACGCGTTTTCACGACGTCCGCGAGCTTCAGACGTTGGCCGTGCAGGAAGCGCTGCGTCGCTTCGTCGTTCAACTGAACCGCGGGAAACGTGGATAGCAGTGCATCGACGGGCTGAAGCCGCTCGTCGCGCTCCGCTTCGCTCAGGCTCGCGAGCTGATCGAGCGTGACCGCGTGTTCGAGCGTCAGCGCGCCGACACCGGTGCGCCGCAACGCCGTCAGATGCGCGCCGCAGCCGAGCGCTTCGCCGATGTCCTCGGCCAGCGTCCGTACGTAAGTGCCCTTGCTGCACGTCACGCGAAACGTCACGAGGGGCAGCGCGCACGCGATCAACTGCAGCGCGTGAATCGTCACTTGCCTGCCCTCACGCTCGACCGTCTGACCGGCGCGCGCGTATTCGTAGAGCGGCTTTCCGTCGCGCTTGAGCGCCGAGTACATCGGCGGGACTTGCACGATTTCGCCGATGAACCGCGTCATCGCTTCGACGACGGCAGCTTCGTCGCACGTCACGTCGCGCGTATCCACCGCCTCGCCTTCGGCATCGCCGGTCGTCGTGCGGATACCGAGGCGCATCGTCGCTTCGTAAGTCTTGTCGGCATCGAGCAGGTCTTGCGAGAACTTCGTCGCTTCGCCGAAGCACAACGGCAGCAGACCGGTTGCGAGCGGATCGAGCGTACCCGTGTGGCCCGCCTTCTTCGCCAGATAAATCCGCTTTGCCTTGATGAGCGCATCGTTGCTCGACAGCCCGAGCGGCTTGTCCAGCAAGAGCACGCCGTCGAGCGCGCGACGGGGAATCTTCGGACCGCCCTTCACTCACGCACCTTCTTCGTCATCTTTTGCGCGCGTCGCGTTTGCCTCGTCGATCAGGCGCGACATCTCGACGGCCTTCTCGATCGTCTGGTCATAGTGGAAATGCAGCGTCGGCACCGTGTGGATGTGCAGGCGCTTGAACAGCATATTGTGCAGATGTCCCGCCGCATGATTGAGCCCTTCCTGCGTCTGCTTCGGATCGCCCGTCAGCGTCGTGAAGTAGACCTTCGCGTGCGCGTAGTCAGGCGTGAGCTCGACGCTCTGAATCGTCACGAGTCCGACGCGCGGGTCTTTCACCTCGCGCATCAGTTCCGAAAGATCGCGCTGGATCTGATCCGCAATCTGCACGTTGCGGTTCGCGGATGTCCGTTTTTTAGCCATGATTTCGTTTCCGTATTCTTGTCGCGCCGCCTGAAGCAAAAAGGGCGGAGCGAGCCGCAAGGCTCACCCCGCCCTTTTTTCAGCGGCTAGCGCATTACAGCGTGCGAGCCACTTCCGTCACTTCGAAGACTTCGAACTGATCGCCTTCGACGATATCGCTGAAGTTCTTGATCGACATACCGCACTCGAAGCCCTGACGCACTTCCTTGACATCGTCCTTGAAGCGCTTGAGCGAATCGAGCTCGCCGGTGTGAATCACGACGTTGTTGCGGATCACACGCACCGACGAGGAACGCTTGACCACGCCGTCCGTGACCATACAGCCCGCGATCAGGCCGACCTTCGGCACGCGGATGACCTGGCGCACCTCGACCATGCCCGTCACCGTTTCGCGCTTCTCCGGCGCGAGCATGCCGGACATCGCCGCCTTCACCTCATCCACTGCGTCATAGATGATGTTGTAGTAGCGGATGTCGATGCCGTTCGCCTCGGCCACCTTGCGCGCCTGAGCATCCGCACGCGTGTTGAAGCCGATGATGACCGCCTTCGATGCCGTCGCCAGGTTGACGTCCGATTCGCTGATCGCGCCGACCGCGCTGTGCACGATCTGCACGCGCACCTCGTTGGTCGACAGCTTCTGCAGCGACTGGACCAGCGCTTCCTGCGAGCCCTGCACGTCCGCCTTGACGATGAGCGGCAGGTTCTGCACTTCGCCTTCGCCCATCTGCTCGAGCATGTTCTCGAGCTTGGCGGCCTGTTGCTTCGCAAGCTTGACGTCGCGGAACTTGCCCTGACGGAACAGCGCGATTTCGCGCGCCTTGCGCTCGTCCGGCAGCACGATGACTTCCTCGCCCGCCGCCGGCACTTCCGACAGACCCTGGATTTCCACCGGGATCGACGGACCCGCCGTCTTCGTCGGCTTGCCGGTTTCGTCGAGCATGGCTCGCACGCGACCGTAGGCGCTGCCCGCGAGAACCACGTCGCCGCGGTTCAGCGTGCCCGACTGCACCAGAATGGTCGCGACCGGGCCCTTGCCCTTGTCCAGCTTCGCTTCGATGACGAGACCCTTCGCAGCGGCTTCCACCGGCGCGGTGAGTTCCAGCACTTCGGCTTGCAGCGACACGTTTTCGAGCAGATCGTCGATGCCCCGGCCGGTCTTCGCCGACACTTCGATGAACGGCGAATCGCCGCCGTACTCTTCCGGCACCACGCCTTCCGCGACGAGTTCCTGCTTCACGCGGTCGGGGTTCGCTTCCGGCTTGTCGATCTTGTTGATCGCAACGACGATCGGCACGCCGCCCGCCTTCGCGTGAGCGATCGCTTCCTTCGTCTGCGGCATCACGCCGTCGTCGGCTGCGACCACCAGAATGACGATGTCGGTCGCTTTCGCGCCGCGCGCACGCATGGCCGTGAAGGCCTCGTGACCCGGCGTGTCGAGGAAGGTGATGACGCCGCGCGGCGTATCGACGTGATATGCGCCGATATGCTGCGTGATGCCGCCCGCTTCGCCCGCCGCCACTTTCGCGCGACGGATGTAGTCCAGCAGCGAGGTCTTGCCGTGGTCGACGTGACCCATGACGGTGACAACCGGCGGACGCGGCAGCTTCTCTGCCGTTTCCTCGGTGGTTTCGCCTTCGATCAGCAACGCTTCCGGGTCGTCCAGCTTCGCCGCGACCGCGCGATGGCCCAGTTCCTCGACGACGATCATCGCCGTTTCCTGGTCCAGCACCTGGTTGATCGTGACCATCTGGCCGAGCTTCATCATCACCTTGATGACTTCCGAAGCCTTCACCGACATCTTGTGCGCGAGGTCCGCGACGGAAATGGTTTCCGGCACGTGCACTTCACGGACGATCGGCTCGGTCGGCGCCTGGAATGACGTCTGTTCCTGATGCTTGCCGCGACCCTTCGGACCGCCGCGCCAGCCGCGATCGACACCACCGCTCGAATCGCCACGCGTCTTCATGCCGCGACGCTTCGATGCGTCGTCCTGCTGCCAGCCGCCCTTGCCAGCCTTCTTCTTGTCGCCGGCGCCTGCGGGAGCCGTCGATGCGGGTGCCGGCGCGCCTGCAGCCGGCTTCTTCGCCGCTGCGGGACGTGCCGCCTGCGCGCCTTCCGGCTTCGCGGGCTTGTGCAGCGTGCCCTTCGCTTCGGCGGCCTTCGCCGCTTCGGCGGGCTTCGGTGCGGGCGCGGGTTCCGGCGCCTTTACTTGCGCCTTGCGCGGGGTGTTCATCATTTCGCGGATCGCGCGGGCTTCGGCTTCCGCCGCCGCACGGCGCTTCGCGATGGCTTCCTGCTCGAGGCGAGCCTTTTCGGCCTTCGCCTTCGCGTCTTCTTCCGCCTTCTTCGCGGCTTCACGCTGCGCGGCACGCTCGCTCGCAGCCTTCTCTTCCGCTGCCTTTTCGGCGGCTTCGCGCTGCGCGGTGTCGTCCTGCTTCGGTTCCGGCTTCGCTTCGACGGCCGGTTGCGTGCGCGCTTCCTGACGCGCAGCCTGCGCCGCACGCGAGATTTCGGCAGCCTGAGCCGCAGCCGCCGCGCGGCGCGCCGCTTCCTCTTCCTGCTTCCTGCGCTCGGCTTCCGCCGCTTCCTCGCGAGCGCGGCGCTCGGCTTCTTCGCGCTCCAGCTTCGCCTGCTGTTCCTTCAGCTCGCGCTCTTCGCGCTCGAGCTGCTCGGCGGCACGGCGCGCTTCTTCCTCGCGACGCTGCAGTTCGGCTTCGTCGACTTCCGGCTCTTCGACGTGATTCGGCGCGGCCTCGGCCTGCTCCACACCGGTTTCGTCGCGTTTCACGAAAACACGCTTCTTGCGCACCTCGACCTGAATGGTGCGAGCTTTACCCGTTGCGTCGGATTGCTTGATTTCCGACGTATGCCGGCGGGTCAAAGTGATCTTGCGCTTGTCGGCGTCGGCGGAACCGTGCGACTTGCGCAAATGATCGAGCAGACGCGCCTTGTCCGTCTCGGACAGGTCGTCGTTCGCGCTCGCTTTCTGGACGCCAGCCGCCTGCAACTGCTCGAGCAGGACGCCCGCAGGCATTTTGAGTTCCGCGGCAAATTGGGCTACGTTGTTACTCGCCATTCATTCCTCTTGATGCAAGGACCAATCCTTGCGGTTAGATCGGGGTCACGCGGCCAGACAGGCCGCCAAATATCAGTGCGCCATGGTCATTTCTCACTGGAACCAGTGTTCACGTGCTTTCATGATCAACGCCTTAGCGGCATCCTCTTGCATTCCGGTCATTTCGACCAGTTCATCTACTGCCAGCTCCGCGAGATCGTCGCGGGTCTGAATCTGGTGCTCGGCGAGCTTTGCGAGAAGCTCGTTGTCCATGCCGTCGAGGCTCTTCAAATCGAGCGCGACGCCTTCCACCTTCTCTTCGTTGGCGATCGCCATCGTGAGGAGCGCGTCGCGCGAGCGATTGCGCAGCTCGTGCACGGTGTCTTCGTCGAACGCTTCGATTTCGAGCATTTCGTTGAGCGGCACGTAGGCGATTTCTTCGAGACTCGTGAAGCCTTCGTCGATCAGGATGTCGGCGACTTCCTCGTCCACATCCAGACGCGCCATGAACAGGTCGCGCAACTTGCCACGCTCTTCGTTCTGCTTCAGCGCGGACTCGTCCGGCGTCATGATATTGATTTGCCAGCCGGTGAGTTCGCTCGCGAGCCTCACGTTCTGGCCGGCGCGGCCGATGGCGACGGCGAGCTCGTTTTCGTCCACGACGACGTCCATCGAATGCTTTTCTTCATCGACGACGATCGACTGGACGGCTGCCGGCGCGAGAGCGCCGATCACGAACTGCGCGGGATCTTCCGACCATAGCACGATGTCGACGTTCTCGCCACCGAGCTCGTTACGCACGGCCTGCACGCGCGAACCGCGGATGCCGACGCAAGTGCCGATAGGATCGATGCGCTTGTCGTAGGCGATCACGCCGATTTTCGCACGCACGCCGGGATCGCGCGCGGCGGCCTTGATTTCCAGCAGACCTTGCTCGATTTCCGGCACTTCGAGTTCGAACAGCTTCATCAGGAACTCGGGCGCGGTGCGCGAGAGTTCGATCTGCGGGCCGCGCGCGGTGCGGTCGACCTTCGCGATGTACGCGCGCACGCGGTCGCCCACGCGCAGGTTTTCCTTCGGAATCAGCTGGTCGCGGCGCAGCAGCGCTTCGACACGGCCCGACTCGACAATGAAATTACCCTTGTCCAGGCGCTTCACCGAGCCGGTCATGATCTTTTCGCCGCGCTCGAGGAAGTCGTTCAGAATCTGTTCGCGCTCGGCGTCGCGCACCTTCTGCAGGATCACCTGCTTGGCGGCCTGCGCGCCGATACGGCCGAATTCGATCGACGGAATCGGCTCCTCGATGAATTCGTCCACCTGCGCGTCGGGCTTTTGCTCCTTCGCTTCGAACAGCAGGATTTCCTGATCCGGCTCTTGCAGGCCGGCCTCGTCCGGCACGACGCGCCAGCGGCGGAAAGTCTCGTGTTCGCCGCTCTCACGGTCGATGGCGACACGAATATCCACGTCTTCCTCGAAGAGCTTCTTCGTTGCCGAAGCAAGCGCAGCTTCCAGCGCTGCGTACACGACGTCCTTGTTGACGTTCTTTTCGCGTGCCAGCGCATCCGCCAGCATCAATACTTCGCGACTCATTGTTTGCGGCTCCTAAAGTCAACCTTGGGGACGAGACGTGCCTTATCGAGGTCCGCGAGCGTGAAATCGAGCATCGCAGCGCCGTCCTTCCCTTCAAATTCCAATCCGATCGTTTCGCCGTCAGGGGCGTGCAGGATGCCGCGGAACGACTTGCGCCCGTCCAGCGGCTTCTTCAATGTAATGGCGACTTCGCTCCCCGCGAAGCGCTCGAAATCCGCCAGTTTCTTGAGCGGGCGGTCGAGCCCCGGCGACGATACTTCGAGCCGGTCGTAGTCGATGTTCTCGACTTCAAACAAATATTGGAGCTGACGGGTGACCTTCTCGCAGTCTTCGATCGCGATACCAGCCGGCTGGTCGATGTAGACACGCAGCATGCCGCCTCCCGAACGCTCGAGATCGACAAGCTCGTAGCCAAGGCTCGAGACCGTGGTTTCAATCAATTCCGTCAGTTGCACAGTAACTCCAAGGTGTTCGCGCGCTCCACGCCGAAACACCTGCGGGCGAGCGCCTTCATGCGGGCGCGCACCCCTGCTCCCGAGATGCCGAACCGAATAGCCAAAAAAAAATGGGCGCAACGCCCACATTTTTCAACCGAGGTCGCACTCAGGGCAGCGAAAGAAAACTACGTGCCCAGCGACTTCATGATTTTAGCCATTTTTCAGGATAAACGCAAACGTAACGCGCACTTTCGCCCCTGTTGGACCCGGTTTCACGCCGGTTTGTCCTAACGATCAGAAAGAGCGAAACGCGAGATTTTCGTCGCCGGGGGCGGACCGATGCTTCGCATCCCGCTTTTGGACTTCTCCCGGCGACGTCTTTGCGATTTTTTACATATCGCGCTCAGCGGCCGCGCGAGCGATTACGCGCGCCCCGGCCCGCGCCGCCGGCTTTGTTCTGGCCAGCGCCCTGCTGTCCGCCGCCCTGGCGATTGCCCCGCGGTGCGTTGCCACCGGCGGCACGCTTGCCGGCGCCGCCCGCGCCCTGCGGACCGCCGCCTTGCGGACGCGCGCCGCGCGGACCCGGCCGTGCGCCGTTAGCGCGATTACCGTTGGGCTCGTTGCCGATGCGGTTGCCGTTCGGCTCCCGGCCGCCGCGACGGCCCATGCCGCCCCCGTTGCCTGCATTGCCCGTGTTGCCGCCGAATCCGCCCATGCCGCCGAGCCCGAAGCTGCCCGGCACACCGCCCGGCTGGCCGCGCCGGCCGCCGCGTCCCGGCGTCTGCTGCTGCGTCATGCGCGAGTGCGAGCTCAGCACCGGCTCGCGCGTGATGAAGCCCATCGACGTCTGCATCGGATCGGGTTGCACACGCGGCGCGGCGCTGCGTCCGCCCTTCTCGGCCGTCGGCAATTTCAGCCCGACCGACGCCATCAGGCTGCGCACCTGATTGTCCTCGAGCTCTTCCCAGCGGCCGCGCTTCAGGCCGCGCGGCAGCGCGATCGGACCATGACGCGTGCGGATCAGGCGGCTCACCATCAGGCCGGCCGCCTCGAACATACGGCGCACTTCGCGATTCCGGCCTTCCGCCAGCGCGACGTGATACCAGTGATTCGTGCCTTCGCCGCCGCCGTCCTGGATGCGCAGGAAGTTGGCGGGACCGTCGTCGAGCTCGACGCCTTTCAGCAGCTTCTGCTTCATCGCCTCGGACAGTTGTCCGACCACGCGCACCGCGTACTCACGCTCGACGCTGTAGCGCGGATGCATGAAGCGGTTCGCCAGATCGCCGGACGTCGTGAGCAACAGCAGGCCTTCCGTATTGAAGTCGAGACGCCCGACCGCGAGCCATTTGGCGGTTTTCATCGACGGCAGCTTGTCGAACACGGACGGACGCCCTTCCGGGTCGGCATGGCTGACGATCTCGCCCGTCGGCTTGTGATACAGCAGGATGCGCGGCGGCTTGCTCGCGAGCTTGCGCTTGAGCGGCTTGCCGTTGATGCGCACCTGATCGGTCGGCATGATGCGCTGGCCGATATGCGCCGGCTCGCCGTTCACCGATACGCGCCCGGCGATGATCAACTCTTCCATGTCGCGCCGCGAACCCATGCCCGCATCCGCGAGCACCTTGTGCAGCTTCGGCGCGTCTTCGTCCGGTTCCAGCACGCGCTTTTGCGGTGCATTGCGGCCGCGTCGCAGCATCGGGGCGCGCACGCCGGCCGAACCGTTGTCGGCGTCGAAGGCCGGCGAGGTCACGTAGGCGAACACGTCGTCGACGGCTGCAGCAGCCGCGCTCTCGACGGTCGCCGGTCCCGCGTCGCTGCGCTTGCCGCGCTTTTGCTGCGGCGGATTCTTGCGCCGGCCGCCTTCGCGCGGCGCGGGCGCGGCGGCCTGTACGCCGGCCTCGTCCGCTGCTTCGACGCCGGTTTCGCCCGCTTCCGCGCGCGCGCTCTTGCGGCCGCGCGGACTCGCCCCTTCGCCCTTGCGCGGCTTCGCGCCCGGATCCTTGCGCGGGGTACGCACTTGTGCCGCCACGACGCCATCGGGCGGCGTCTCGTTGACGGCGCCCGGCGCGCCTGGCGCAGCGTCGGCGCCCTTGGTCTTCGCGACAGCGCGACGCCGTGCGATCAGGCTGCGCGGCCCGCGGCGCAATCCGCGGCGCGGACGGTCATCGCCCTCGCCGCCTTCATCGGCGCGGTCGGTGCGCGTGCTGTCGCCGGCATCGGCCGACTCAGGTGCGTCCGCGGCGTGCACGGGGCGCGCGGATTCAGGCGAATCGCTGTCGTGGGAGTGTGTCAAAACAACCTCAAATGTCGAATCGCGCGCCCGTCGCGGGCGCGTCAAAAAATCCGCTGACCGGTCCGGCTGGTCGTCTCGAAATAATCTTTATGGAGAGCCGGATTGCCAGATCAGGGGCCATGCAAATTGCATCAGGCGCGGCGCGCCTTCGGTTCTTCGGAGTCGTCGTCCAGTTCGGCTTCGTTCGATGGACTCGCATCTCTTTCGTCTTCACGCGGCATCGGAACGGGCGCATCGTGCGCGGTGCCCAAAGGCTGTGCGTGAATCCCGGCTGTCGACGCGGCGCGCTCGTCCAGCGCATCCGCACGTTCCGTTCCGAGTCTTTCCTGCTGTTCTTCTGTCTGTTCTTGCTCCGCCGGCCCGGCGGCCGCGCGCTCATCGGCGGAAGCGTCGGGTTCGGCGGATTCCGCCGATTCCAGCGCTTCAACGGCGAAGACCTGCGCCGGGGCGTCAGGTTCCCCGTCATTCGACGCTTGTGGCGTGGCCGGCGGCTCGATGCCCGCCGGCGGCGCATTCCCGGCGATGCTGTCGGGAAATTCGATCGAATGCTGCGCGAGCAGCGATGCTTCGAGCTGCGCCGACGGATTGTCCAGCGCGGGCAACTCGTCGAGCGCGGTCAGTCCGAGATCGTCGAGAAACTGCTTGGTCGTCGCGTACAGTGCCGGGCGGCCCGGCACGTCGCGATGACCGATCACCTCGATCCAGCCACGGTCCTCCAGTTGCTTCACGACCTGCGTGTTCACCGTCACGCCGCGGATCTCTTCGATATCGCCCCGCGTCACTGGTTGCCGATAGGCAATGATCGCCAGCGTCTCGAGTACGGCCCGCGAATACTTGGGCGGCTTTTCCGGGTGCAGCCTGTCGAGATAGGCCCGCATCGCGGGCTTGCTCTGAAAACGCCAGCCCGAGGCAAGCGCGACCAGTTCCACGCCGCGTCCCGACCAGTCGGCCTTGAGCGCTTCGAGCAACGTGCGAACGGTATCCGCCGAAATGTCGTCGGCGAACAGCTTGCGCAATTCATTCAGCCTCAGCGGTTCCTGCGCGCAAATCAAAGCAGTCTCGAGGACGATCTTCGCCTCTTGGGTATTCATGCAGCTTGGGTCAACCCTATATGGTCAATGATTCAATTCAAATCGAGCTTGCGCAGGACCGAACGCCACCAAAATGGTGCGAACGATAAAGCTGGACGCGGAGTTTCAAGACGCGCTCGCCCGATTGTAATCGGTCATATTGATTGGGAGCACGCACCGGGGAGAGGCGTAAAGGGCGATCGGTGAGCGAACGCCGGGCCATCCAGCCGGACGAGGTGGCGCTTTCCTAGGCGAAAGCGCGTGACTGAGCGCCATATTACGCAAAAACAACCGGGGCGTAAAGGTGATCGATTGATCGGCGCCCGGACTCACTCGACGCCGGTCGTGCGCGGCCGACGTCGATCGGCACGGCTCAGGCGACGCCGCGCGCCGTCAGGAATCGCTGCAGGCGTTCGACGCCCGCGTCCAGCCGTGCGGGATCGCACGCGTAGCACCAGCGCACGAAGCCTTCGCCTTCCGGGCCGAACGCGCTGCCCGGCGCAAGTCCGAGACGGGCTTCGCGCACCAGCGATTTGCCCAGTTCGAGGCTGTTTTGCGCGCCCGGTAGCGAGAAAAACAGGTACATCGCGCCGTCGGGCGTGCGCACGTCGACGCCCTCGATCGCCTGAAGCGCCCGCACGAGATGATCGCGGCTTGCGCGCAGATCCGCGACGAGCGCCTGAGTAAAGCGCTCGCCCTCTTCCACCGCGACGACGCCCGCCTGCTGCACGAACGACGGCGCGCACGACGTGTTGTACTCGACCAGCTTGCCGAGATCGTCCATCAGTTGCGTCGGGGCGACGAGCCAGCCGAGGCGCCAGCCGGTCATCAGCCACGCCTTCGAAAACGAATTCACCGCGATCACGCGCTCGTCGCGCGCGGCGAGATCGAGAAAGGACGGCGCGACGCGAGCGTCATCGCCGTAGTACAGGCGTTCGTAGACTTCGTCCGCGACGATCCAGATTCCGTGACGGCGGCAATGCGCGAGCACGGCGCGCTGCTGATCGCGCGTCATCGTCCAGCCGGTCGGGTTGTTCGGCGAGTTGATCATCAGCATGCGCGTGTTGGGCGTGAGCGCCGCGAGCAGGCGGTCGAGATCGAGCGTCCAGCCACGCGGGCCGTAAGTCAGCGAAACGGTATCGACGCTCGCGCCGAGGATTTTCGGAATCTCGACGAGATTCGGCCATAGCGGCGTCACGGCGACGACGCGATCGCCCGCACCGACCACGAGTTGCGCCGCGAGCATCAGCGCGTTCACGCCGGCGCTCGTCACGGCGATGTGCGCCGGCGTCGTCGCGCCGTGCAGCGCGCTCACGTAGCGGCTGAGCGATTCGCGCAGCGGGGCGATGCCGAGATTGTGCGTGTAGAACGTGGCGCCATCGGCAAGCGCGCGGCTTGCGGCATCGCGGATGAATTGCGGCGTCACGCGATCCGATTCGCCGAACCAGAACGGCAGCACATCGGCGACGCCGAAACCCGCGTTTGCGACCTCGCGGATCTGCGACGGCCTCAACGCCCGCACGGCGTCGCGCGCATTCGGCGCACCCGATGCGTGCGCGCCCGCCAATTGACTCAGTTCGCTGACCACCGCGCCTTCCGATTCACTCATCGCTCGCCCCGTCGTCTTGTCTTAAAAAAGAAGTCTAACGCGCGCGCCGTGATTTTCGCGATGAACGGAGGCTTATCCGAGGTCTTCCGCACGCGGCGGCAGCGAGGCGATCAGCGACCACACCGATTCCGCCGCGGGCGACAGCGAGCGATCGCGCCGCCGCACGAGCTCCACGGTCCGTTCGGCGCGCGGTTCGAGCGGCAACGCGACCAGCGACGAATCCGCCGGCAGCGGCAGCGCGAGCCACGGCAGTACGCTCACGCCGACGCCCGCTTCCACGAGCCCGAACACCGTCGCCGAGTGTCCGAGTTCCTGCACCACTTGCGCCTCGACGCCGTGCTCCTGCATGACGGCATCGATGATCGGCCGGCTGCCCGACGCGTAGTCGAGCATCACGAGCCGCTCGCCCGCGAGCGCTTCCCACGGCACCGCCGTCTCGCGCCCGAGCGGATGATCGCGCCGCGCGACGAGACAGAACGAATCGGTCATCACGGGTTCGCCGTGGAGTTCGTCGGAGGAAAACGGGCCGATCACGACGCCGAAATCGACCTCGCCCGACTTCACCTTGCGCAGGACATCTGACTGGACGTCGTCGCGCAGACTCAGCGTGATGAGCGGAAACTGCCGCAAGCACGACGCGATCACGCGCGGCATCAGCCGGCAGGCGACCGTCGGACTCGCCGCGACGATCACGCGTCCGCGGCGCTGCTGGCCGAGATCGCGGACCTCGCGCAGCGCTTCGTCCAGGTCGGCCAGCAGGCGCGACACCGTGCCGACGAGATTCACGCCGACATCGGTCAGCTGAACTTCGCGCGTCGTCCGGTCGATCAGCTTGAGACCAATCTCCCCTTCCAGCTCGCGCACGCACCGGCTGACCGCCGACTGCGTGAGGCCGATTTCATCGCCTGCGCGGCTGAAGCTGCGCAGCCTCGATACTGCTATAAAGACGCGCAGTTGCCGCAACGTCACGTTCAATGGCGCGTTCATTCAGAATGCTCATCAATATCCACAATTCATGCACGAATTATAGCGAGCATTGGTCTGAACTCATGCCCGAACGCGCGTTTCGCTGCGGTGCAGCAAATCCTCACGACGCACGCTGGATGGGCCTATTGCACTTGATTGGTGATTGTCCCGATTTCTTAATCAGTGTGTTTCGGGTCTGATACGGGCCATGCTGGCATCGCGTCAGCCTACTGCCATGCGGGTTTCCCGGATTTAGCAACAAGCATGGCACGGTTCTCGCATTTCATTGCGCACAGAGGTTGGAGCCATTCGCGGTTACATCGAACATCGTCCGCCGCAATCGCTCTGGCCTTCCCAGGTATTCGTTCATCGGATTCCGACCAGAGTGCGCGGCGCGGGGCAGCGCACCGGGGTTAGCTTCGCTGAGGTGAGATATGGTGCTGTTCGACGATTTGAGAGATAACGAGTGGGCGCTGGTTGAGGCGTTGTTCTGTTCCGAGCCGGCGCGCAGCGAACGGCGCGGCCGTCCGCGCGTCGAAGCGCGGGCCGTGGTCAACGCGGTTTTGTGGGTGCTGTCGACGGGCGAAGGCTGGTCGAAGCTGCCCGGACGCTACCCGTCCCCGCCGACCTGCCGCCGCCGCTTCGACGAGTGGCAGGCAGACGGCACGCTGGCCGAGATCGTGAAGCGCCTGTCCAGCAACGGCCGTGAAGTGTCGCTGCGCGGACGCATCGGTTCCAGCGCCGCCAAACCGCCCGCGCCGCCGAGCCGCGATCGCCTGCGTGGCGCGTTCTGGACGAACCCGGAATCGTGGCGCGCTCCGGCCAAGATGGCCTGAACGGTTCTTTGCATCGACCGAAGCCGGCGCTCGCTGGCTTCACCCAGACATTTCACCTCTCGCGCAGGCCGCGGCCTGCGCGAATCTTTCTCCCCTTTGCGTTGTCGCATTCGGATGTCGTAGCACAGTCGCGCGCACTGCGTCGTCGACGAAACAACTCTTTACGATTCCTTACAGCGCCCCGGCGGATCGCGGCATAGCTTGGTGATTAATCGAACAAGCCCCACGAAGGCTTCGAGGATTTCACCATGAAGGCATCGACTCTGCTCGCTCATGGCGCCTTCGTCGCGCTGACGAGCACTGCGGCGATGAGCCAGGCGCAGCCGCCACCTCCCGCATCCGACTTTCACGTCAGCACGAAGGCTTCGATGGCCGCGCCGCAGAATGCCGGCCGCAATCGCGATGCGACGCCGCCCGCGCCACGCGGCGACCTGCGCGGCGATATCGCGAGCAACGTGCGCGCGCGTCCCGATACCGAACGCGATGCCCGTTCACAACATCATTGAGTTCGTCTGAACGATGCGCGTTTGACGGAACCACTCCGGCGCGCGGCAGTCACACCTCGTGCCATGAGCACAGCATGGCGACAGTGAGATCCGGTATGCCCGTGTCGTTCGCGATACGGGCAATTTTTTGGGGTATTGCCGTTGGCTGCAGGCAGATTGTCGGCTCTTTCATCCGACGACAACGCTCCCTCGACCCATGCGTCGACTGTCGACCGCTGCCGGCCTCGCTGCCGACGTGTCCGGCAGTGCTAGACTCGCGCCTCCAGGACCGCCTCCTGACCACCGAACGTATAAGGTTCCATGCGGCGCAAGTCCCAGTCGCTGCCACGTTCGTCGCGCGAAAGACGCGTGAATTCGTGCTTGCCGCGTTCGGTCACGACCGCGATATCGACCGGTGCGTGAAATCCGGGCGCGGGCGCCACGGTGCGCTGCCGGGCGAGTTCGAGCAAACCGAGCGCGCGCAAGAGATCGAAAACGTTGGGGCGTTTCGCCCAAGGAACCTGACGATACTGCGCTCGGCGAAGTGCTTCGAGTACAACTTCGTTGGAATACGTGGTCATCTCGTTGTTTCTTCCTGTGCAGCCATGACGACGCTCGTGACGGTCGCAAGACGGTCCGCGACGTCGACTAAACGCGGCGCGCCGAATTCCGATTGCGACGAACGACTCGCAGCCGAATGTTTGGCCACCGCTTGCGTTAGGTGCTGCTTTCTATTACAAGCCCCCGTTGACAGCGCGCTAATCACGCGCTCTGCTGCGACATCCGCCGATGCGTTCCGAAGCACGCGATGACGGAACGAATTGCCCTTAAACCAATACGTTACCCCAATCAAATTGGTTCTATTCACTTTATTGCTGCTTTTTTTTGCGTTATTCGCACTATGGCGACGCCGCCGCATCCAGATTGCGATCATCGTGGCGGCGCTCGCATGGGCGATCGGCGCGGGATGGTTCGCAACGCCTTTGCTCGATCTCGCCCAGCACGGCTATCGTCACACGGACGTGCCTTCGTTCGCACCGAAGACGACGATCGTGCTGATGGGCGGCGGCACGCATCGCAGCGAAGCGGGGCTCGTTCCGAAGTCCAACGCGGTGCGGCGCATCGACGCCGTGGCAACGCTGTATCGCGAATGCCGAGAAACCGGCGCGTCGTGCAAGGTGATTCTGAGCGGCGGCGATCCGGAACATCACGGGCAGGCCGAAGCCGACAATTACGCGCCATACGTGCTTGCGCAAGGCGTCGCTGCGGACGACCTCGTGCGCGAGAATCAAAGCCTCAATACTTACCAGAACGCGCGAAACGTGGCCGGTATTCTCGGCCACGCACATGACAACCGTTTGATCGTCGTCACATCCGCGTATCACATGCGCCGCGCGTTGCGTGCTTTCGAGGCTTTCGGCTATGCGCCGGTGCCGTATGTGTCGGATGTATGGCCCACTCGCCCGACGTTCTTTCCCCGTGTGCGGGGCTTCACGAACAGCGAGCTCGCGATGCACGAACTCGTCGGGCTCGCGCGCTTCGACGTGTATCGCTGGCTGCATCTCTATTAGCGCCTCGTGATTCGGGAGCGAAGCGCATTGATAAGCACTGGAAAATAATTCGACGCTTGTGCTCGATCATGCGCGTCCGCTTTTCGGACAGACGCACGACACACCCTTGCCCGATTCAAGGCTTATGATTCAGGTTGTCTGATCGTCAGACGCGCGAGGTTAGCGGCTGACTACCCGCACAGCGGGAGCGATTTTTGCTCAGACACAAGTGTCGTTCCAACGGATCGGACAGACGATTCCCAGGTTCCAACTGCCACTCGGAGGTAACAATGAAGAAAGTGTCCCTGGCTGTTCTGTTGTCCCTCAGCGCGGTCGCATCGGCCGCGTATGCCCAGAGCGATCAAGGCGTGACCATGAGCACCGATCCCGCCAAAATCGCTGATGTCGAGTCGCGCGCGCAGGCTCTGCAGTCGCGTCAGGAAAGCCAAAAGATGACCGAGCAGACGCCTTCTTCGCACAAGTCGATGCATCACAAGAAATCGCACAGCAAGCCGGCGGCCCCGAGCCAGTAAGCCGGTTCCCGCTGCAAGGCGCGGGGCCATTCACGCCGCGGTGAGTCGACGCATCGGCTCACCGCGGCGCGAGCAAAATCAGTTTCCCTGCTTCGCGCATTCAGGCGCGTTCGGCGCGATGCGTCACCCAGTCGCCGCCTTCGATGCACGGCAGCCCGGCAGCGGACGCAGCCCCGACGGGATAGATCAGGCAATCGACCCGATCCTTTCTCCCCTCGATTTCCACCTCCACATGCAGGCGATGCGAGCGGAATAAGCCTTCCACGCCCGGATACACATGTTCGATCTCGTCGAGCACGGGCACGAGCGCGTCCTCGATCCGGTAGACATCGCCGCGAATCGGCGCGCCCTTCTCATCGATCACGAGGCCCGGATAGTTGCCGAAGTCGAAAAGCTGACCCCGAACGTGGGCGGCACCGATCCATTCGGGCGTAGCGATGCCGTTTCGCGCGGCTGCGTGGTTGATATCGTTGGCCTCGCCCGCGCGCAGCGTGCCGTAGACAAAAACGTATTGCATTGGGAAGAACGCTCCTGTTGTCGCAAAAGGTGACGACGGGCATTATGCGCCGGGCAATATTCGCGGTGCGCCCGGGCGAGCGCTTTCGGCTACCATCGGCGCGTGGCGGTCGATGAATCCGGCCGCCTGCAACCATCAACTCGAGCGAACATGGCCACGTTTGTCGAATCGAACTCGTCGGGCGAAGAAGTCGAGCATCTCGACATTCCCGTCGAGCATTCGCCGACGCTCGATCATCCGATTCGCGTGCGCTCGCGGCCCGTTCCCTACGGCGTGCGGATCGCGCTGCATACGCATCCGTGGGCGCAGGTCGCCTATACGTCGCGCGGGGTCTTGCGTGTCGCGACAGCGGATTCGACTTGGATGGTGCCGCCTTCGCGCGCGATCTGGGTGCCGCCCAATGTCACGCACGAGGTCGTGATCGTCGAGGACGCTTATCTGCGGACGCTTTACGTCGACGCGAGCGTCGTGCCGGCGGGTCTCGGCGCGTGTCGGGTCGTCGAGGTGTCGCCGCTTTTGCGCGAAGTCATCGCGGCGCTCGATGAAGAACCGATCTCGCGTCAGCGCGAGCGACTGCTGGGCACGCTCGCGCTCGATGAAATCATCCGCTCGCAGCCGCTGCCGCTCTCCGTGCCGATGCCGAACGAGAAGCGCCTGCGCGCCCTGTGCAACGCCGTGCTCGCCGATCCGTCGCATTCCGATCTGGAGCGGTGGTCATCGGAGGCCGGCGCGAGTTCGCGCACCATCGCGCGGCTTTTCAGACGCGAACTCGGCGTGAGTTTTTCCCAGTGGCGTCAGCAGGCCGTTCTTGCGCGCGCCATTCCGCTGCTCAGCCAGGGCCGTCCGCTCGCGCAAGTTGCGCGTGAACTGGGCTATCAGAGCCAGAGCGCATTCTCCGCGATGTTTCGCCGTGCGTTCGGCGAAAGCCCGCGCGCATTTTTCGCCCGCGATGGCCGCGACGAGCGCGACATCGACGGCTCTTAGCGCGTGTGCGCGCTTTCTTCAGACGCGCCGCACCATGTGCCGGATTGCGCCGAACTGCGCGAGCCGCGGTCCAGCCGGCCGGTATCCGAGCCGAATGTAAAGACGCGCCGCGGGGTTATCGACGAACACGCGCAACTGACATTCGGCGAGCCCGCGCGCCCTCGCCCATCGATGCGCCGTGTTAAGCAGAAAGGTCCCGGCGCCGTGTCCACGATAGCCCTTCGCGATCTGAACGTCGCGAATATGCAGCGAATTGTCTTCCTCGGTGACACGCATGACGCCAATGGGAACGCCATCCGCCTGCAGGATGAAATTTTCGGACTCGCGCCAGCTGGAAAGGAAAAGATCGCCGCGCCACACGAGATTGTGACGCCGATAGTAGCCCACCATGTTGTCGTGCGTGAGCGCTTCGGCGAAGGCGAAGTCCGCCATGTTCGCCTGGCGCAGTTGATAGAGCGAGAGGTCTTCGGTCGGGTCGAGCATCGCACGGGCACGAGAAACAGGTGCCTAAACACTAAGACAGTGTGCGCGGGCTGGCAATGGCCATTATCACGGTCGAATGCGCAGGGAACGCGTACGAAAGGGAATCGGATATGGCGAGCGGCGGAAAGCGGGCAAAAAAAATCCAGCCCGAAGGCTGGATTTCCTTAAAACAGCTTGGCGGAGCGGACGGGGCTCGAACCCGCGACCCCCGGCGTGACAGGCCGGTATTCTAACCAACTGAACTACCGCTCCACTTCTTTTCATCGTTCACAGTGTCACTTGTGAACTTGCAGCGCTTTTGACTAGCAGCCGCCGATGTTCTGGCGTCCCCTAGGGGATTCGAACCCCTGTACTCACCGTGAAAGGGTGATGTCCTAGGCCTCTAGACGAAGGGGACTTCAACTTCTGCACACCCTGCGGCGAAAAAAAACCGGCTCTCATTAGCCGGAGTGTTTCTGCTCGCAAGTGTTGGCGGAGCGGACGGGGCTCGAACCCGCGACCCCCGGCGTGACAGGCCGGTATTCTAACCAACTGAACTACCGCTCCACTTCTTTTCATCCGTTCACAGTGTCACCTGTGAACTTGCAGCGCTTTCTACTAGCAGCCGCCGATGTTTTGGCGTCCCCTAGGGGATTCGAACCCCTGTACTCACCGTGAAAGGGTGATGTCCTAGGCCTCTAGACGAAGGGGACAGAAACTTGTGATTCTGTCTTTACTACTGCTCCGCTGATCTACTTGCCGCCGATCAGCGAAGACCGAAATTCTATACAACTTCGTGTTACTTGTGAAGTATTTTTTGCGACTTCCGTTTCCGGAGAACAAGCTTCGCACTACTTCAACTGCTTTCTGCTGTTCTTGGTGGAGGTAAGCGGGATCGAACCGCTGACCTCTTGCATGCCATGCAAGCGCTCTCCCAGCTGAGCTATACCCCCTTGCAGAACAGAAACGAGATTGTATAGGGCGTTTTCGAAGTTGTAAATACCCTCTGACGACTTCAGTGAAACTTTTTGCCTCGACAGACGCCGATGCGCGCAATGGATCACGCCCCGCGATCCATTGCGCGGACCTCAACCCGGCGCCTTTTCCAGACGCGCCAACACGACATCGCGTCCGAAGAGCATCAGGACGGCATCGATCGACGGCGTGTGGGTCGTGCCCGCGACCAGCAGGCGCACCGGCATCGCGAGTTGCGGCATTTTCAGCTTGTGCGCGGCGAGCGTCGCCTTGAGCGCGGCCGCGATCGCTTCCTTGGTCCACTCGATGTTCGCCAGCGCCGCACGCAGGTCCGCGATAGCCGGACGCACCGCATCGGTGACGTGCTGCGCGAAGGCATCCGCATCGATCACCGGCTCGCGATAGAACATGGCGGCGTTATCGGCGATTTCCTTCACCGTTGATGCGCGGTCCTTCAAGAGCCCGATCACCTGATCGAGCGGCGCGCCGCCGTCGATCGCCGCGGCATCGATACCGGCCTGCAGCAGGAACGGCTTCGTCAGCTCGGCGAGACGCGCGTTGTCCGCTTCCTTGATGTAGTGCGCGTTGAGCCAGTTCAGCTTGTCGTGGTCGTACTGCGCGGGCGACTTGCCGAGATGCTCGAGATCGAACCATTCGACGAACTGCTCGCGCGAGAAAATCTCCGCATCGCCATGCGACCAGCCGAGGCGCGCCAGATAGTTGACCACCGCTTCCGGCAGATAGCCATTGTCGCGATAGCCCGTCACGCTCATCGCGCCGTGGCGCTTGCTCATCTTCTCGCCCTGCTCGTTCAGCACGGTCGGCAGATGCGCGTACACCGGCACCTCGCCGCCGAGCGCGCGCAGAATGTTGATCTGGCGCGGCGTGTTGTTGACGTGATCGTCGCCGCGAATCACATGCGTGATCTTCATGTCGAGATCGTCGACGACCACGCAGAAGTTATACGTCGGCGTGCCGTCGGGGCGCGCGATCACGAGGTCGTCGAGTTCCTCGTTCGAAATTTCGATGTGGCCTTTCACCGCGTCGTCCCATGCGACCGTGCCCGAGAGCGGATTGCGAAAGCGCACGACAGGCTTCACGCCTTCCGGAACCGGCGGCAGCACCTTGCCCGGCTCGGGGCGCCACGTACCGTCGTAGCGCGGCTTCTCGCCCGCGGCGCGCTGACGCTCGCGCAGCGCGTCGAGCTCTTCCGTCGACATGTAGCAGTGATACGCGAGCCCCTTTTCCATCATCTGCGCGATGACCTCGCGATAACGGTCCATGCGCTGCATCTGATAGAACGGGCCTTCGTCGAAATCGAGCCCGAGCCACGCCATGCCTTCGAGAATCGCATCGACCGACGCATCGGTGGAGCGCTCGAGATCGGTGTCCTCGATGCGCAGCACGAAAGTGCCCTTCATCTTGCGCGCGAACGCCCACGGATAGAGCGCGGAGCGGATGTTGCCGAGATGGATGAAGCCGGTCGGACTCGGAGCGAAGCGTGTGCGGACTTGGGTGGTCATTGCTGTTTACTCGATGAATGGCAGTGCGCCAGGCGCTGAAATGCCGCGCAAAATGAGACGAAATTATACTCGCCGCCCGCTTCGCGCCGGTCCGCGCGCCTTTTGTTTTATGATGTGCGCGCTTTTCAAGATCTCCCCGACCGCCCGCATCGACGGGCCTGCCGGAACCCGCCGCACCGCTGGAGCACACTTTGAGTTCATCGTCACCCCGTCTTTCGCGCCGCGCGTTTTCGCTCGCGGCCGCGTCGTCCGTTCTCGCCGCCTGCACCACCACGAGCGGCGGCAATTCAGGCGAAACGGCAATCGTCACGCCGCCGGCGCCGCCGAAGGCAGAACCGCAACAACCGATGCGTATCGGGCTCGCGCTCGGCGGCGGCGCCGCGCGCGGCTTCGCGCATATCGGCGTGATCAAGGCGCTCGAGGCGCGCAACGTGCGCGTGGATCTCGTCGCGGGCACGAGCGCCGGCTCGGTCATCGCGGCGCTGTACGCATCGGGGATGAGCGGCATCGCGATCAACAAGCTCGCCCTCACGATGGACGAAGCCTCGATCAGCGACTGGGCGATGCCCTTTCGCGCGCGCGGCATCCTGCAAGGCGTCGCGCTGCAGAACTACCTGAACAGGACGCTCGACAACCGTCCGATCGAAAAGATGGCGAAGCCGCTCGGCATCGTCGCCACGGATCTGAAGAGCGGCCAGCCGATTCTCTTTCAGCGCGGCAACACGGGCGTCGCTGTGCGGGCGTCGTGCAGCGTGCCGTCGATTTTCGAGCCGGTGAAGATCGGCGATCGCGAGTATGTCGACGGCGGGCTCGTGAGTCCGGTGCCAGCGGCGTTCGCGCACAAGATGGGCGCGGATTATGTGATCGCCGTCGATATTTCGGCGCGGCCGGAAAGCGGGCTGACATCGAGCTCGTTCGACGTGCTGATGCAGACCTTCACGATCATGGGCCAGACCATCAAGGCCTACGAGCTCGACAAATACGCGAACGCGGTCGTCCGCCCCAACCTCAACGCGATGAGCAGCAGCGATTTCAGCCAGCGCAATGCATCGATTCTCGCGGGCGAGGAAGCCGTCGCCAAAATGTGGCCGACGTTGCAGCGACAGCTCGCGGAGCGCGGCGCGAAGGTCTGAACTTCTGCAATGCGAAGCATCGGCGCAAAGAATGCCCGCAAAACAAAACGGCGGCTTCTCACGAAGCCGCCGTCATGGCGAATTAGAACCGGTCAGTAGTCCGCGTCCTCGATCCAGGCCGCCTGGATTGCCTCGAGAATCTTCTCGTTGGACTTTTCGGGATCGTCGTCGAAACCGTCGAGTTCGGTGATCCAGCGATGCAGGTCAGTGAAACGCACATATTGGGGATCGACATCCTGATGCGCGTCGGTGAGTGCCATCGCGATCTCCTGGGTATCTGTCCACTTCATGGGCGAGCCTCCTGTCAGTGATTTTCTTTGGCGTGATTGATGGAGTACCGCGGGATCTCGACCACCAGATCCTCGTCGGCAGGCACCATTGCCTGACATGATAACCGCGATGTCGGTTCGAGACCCCACGCTTTATCGAGCAGATCGTCCTCGTCTTCCTCGGACGGCTCGAGCGCGTTGAAGCCCTCGCGAATGATGACGTGGCACGTCGTGCACGCGCACGATTTCTCGCAGGCGTGCTCGATCTCGATGCCGTGATCCAGAAGATTGTCGCAGATGCTCTTGCCGATGTCGGCGTCGATCACCGCGCCGTCCGGGCAAAGCTCCACGTGAGGCAGCACAACGATTTGAGGCATGTTTCGTAATTTCTCGAATAGGATGATTTAGACGTCGTCGAGCTTGCGGCCCGCGAGCGCGCGGCGGATGCTCTTGTTCATGCGGCGCGCGGCGAATTCATCGGTGCCGGTGGCGAGCGTCTTCGTCGCATCTTCGATCTTCTCGACCGAATCGCCGTTCGCGAGCGCCGCCAGTTCGGTCACGAGCGCGACGATTTGCGCGCGTTCATCGTCGTCGAGCAGTTCGCCGTCGGTTTCGAGCGCAACGTGCGTCGCTTCGATGAGACGCTCCGCTTCCACCTGCGCCTCGCGCAACGCACGCGCGCGCATGTCCGTCTCGGCGGTCTTGAAGCTCTCTTCGAGCATGCGGGCGACTTCGTCGTCGGCGAGTCCGTACGACGGCTTCACGACCACCGACGCCTCCACGCCCGACATCTGCTCGCGCGCGAACACGGACAAGAGACCGTCCGCGTCGACCTGATAGGTCACACGAATGCGCGCCGCGCCCGCCGCCATCGGCGGAATGCCGCGCAACTCGAAGCGCGCGAGCGACCGGCAATCGGACACGAGTTCGCGCTCGCCCTGCACGACGTGGATCGCCATCGCGGTCTGGCCGTCCTTGAAGGTCGTGAAATCCTGCGCGCGCGCGGTCGGGATCGTCGAATTGCGCGGGATGATTTTCTCGGTGAGGCCGCCCATCGTTTCGACGCCGAGCGACAGCGGAATCACGTCGAGCAGCAGCCAGTCGTCGCCTTCGCCGCGACGGTTGCCCGCGAGCAGATCGGCCTGAATCGCAGCGCCCAGCGCGACGACCTGATCTGGATCGAGATTGATGAGCGGCGGCTGGCCGAAAAACGTTTCGACCGCGCGGCGGATCACCGGCATGCGCGTGGCGCCGCCAACCAGTACGACGCCCTTGATGTCCTTCGCGGCGACCTTCGCATCGCGCAGCGCCTTTTTCGTCGGCGTGAGCGTGCGCGCGACGAGCGCCTCGGTCAGCGCGGCGAACTCCGCTTCGGTCACGGCGACATCGATCTGCTGGCCGGTCGAGAGCGTCGCCTGGACGCGCGTTTCGTTCGTCGACGACAGCGCTTCCTTCGCGTTGCGAACGAGATCGAGCAGCAGGCGCACGTCTTCCGGCGCATCGACCGACACGCCCGCCGCCGTCAAGACGTGCCGATACAGCGCGTGATCGAAATCGTCGCCGCCGAGCGCGGAATCGCCGCCCGCCGCGAGCACTTCGAAGACGCCTTTCGTGAGCTTGAGAATCGACAGATCGAATGTGCCGCCGCCGAGGTCGTAGACGGCGTAGAGGCCTTCCGCGCCGTTATCGAGACCGTAAGCGATCGCGGCTGCGGTCGGCTCGTTGAGCAGGCGCAGCACGTTCAGGCCGGCGAGCTTCGCCGCGTCCTTCGTCGCCTGACGCTGGGCTTCGTCGAAATAGGCGGGCACCGTGATCACCGCGCCGACGAGATCCTCGCCGAGCGTGTCTTCCGCGCGATAACGCAGCGTCGCGAGAATTTCCGCCGATACTTCGACCGGGCTTTTCACGCCGTCGACGGTGCGAATCTGCACCATGCCCGGCGCGTCGATGAAATCGTACGGCGCGTTCTCCGCGCCCTCGACCTCGCTCTTGCCGCGGCCCATGAAACGCTTGACCGAGACGATCGTATTGCGCGGATCGATGACCGCTTCTTCCTTGGCGGCGCGGCCGATGCGCCGTCCGCCGTTCTCCAGATAGCGCACGACCGACGGCAGCAGCACGTGGCCGTCCTCGTCGGGCAGCGCTTCGGGCACGCTGCTGCGCACGGCCGCGACGAGCGAGTTCGTCGTGCCGAGATCGATGCCGACCGCCACGCGCCTTTGATGCGGCGCCGGCGCCATGCCGGGTTCTGAGATTTGCAGTAAAGCCATCGTTGGTCTTATGGGGTTGTATGCGGCGCGTTTGCCTTTAGTGTTCGAGCCGTTCGATCTGCGCGCCGATTTCATGCGCCACGCGTTCGATGAACATCAACTGACGCACGGCCTCGCCCGCCGCCTGATCCGACTTGCTGTCGATCAGCGCCTCGAGCTTGGTGAAGCGAATGCGCTCTTCGTCGCGCAGTTCGTCGAGCAGCGCTTCGAGCGCACCGATGTTCTTCGCGTTCGCCGCATCCTCGATATTTTCGCGCCATTCCATCTGCTGCATCAGGAACGCCGGCTCCATCGCGGTGTTGTTCTCCGCGCCGACGTCGATGCCGCGCTGCGCGAGCATATAGCGCGCGCGCTTCAGCGGATCGCGCAGCGTCTGATACGCCTCGTTCGCGTGCGTGGCCCACTGCATCGCGAGACGCTTCTGCGCATCGCCGGCCGCGGCGAAACGGTCCGGATGCACTTGCGCCTGCACGGTGCGATAAGCGTCGTCGAGCTTCTGCTGGTCGACGGCGAAGGTCTGCGGCAGATCGAAGAGATCGAAGTGACTGTCGGTGAGCGTGGCCATGCTATGTCTGTGAATTCAGTGTGCGCGAATGAAAAAGGCGGCACGCGCCGCCTCTTTTGCCGATACCGCCGGCGTCATTCCCGTCAGACGCGGAACGATTCGCCGCAGCCGCATTCGTCCTTCGCGTTCGGATTGTTGAACTTGAAGCCTTCGTTCAGGCCTTCGCGGGCGAAGTCCAGCTCGGTGCCGTCGAGATACGGAAGACTCTTCGGATCGATCACGATCTTCACGCCCGACGACTCGAACACGGTGTCTTCCGGTGCGAGCTCGTCGACATACTCGAGCTTGTACGCGAGGCCCGAACAGCCCGTCGTCCGTACGCCCAGCCGCAAGCCGACGCCCTTGCCGCGCCGCGTCAGATACTTCTGCACGTGTTGTGCCGCTTTATCCGTCAACGTGATTGCCATAGTCTTCGCTTCTCTCTTCGGGGCGCCGCCCCGGACGCCCGTCGTCACAATTACGCCGCTGCCTGCTTCGATTCAGCCGCTGCCGCTTCCGGCGCCGCGACGCCATGACGCTGCTTGTAGTCCGCAACCGCCGCCTTGATCGCGTCTTCCGCGAGGATCGAGCAGTGGATCTTCACCGGCGGCAGCGCCAGTTCTTCGGCGATCTGCGTGTTCTTGATGGTGAGCGCCTGATCCAGCGTCTTGCCCTTCACCCATTCGGTGACGAGCGAGCTCGATGCGATCGCCGAGCCGCAGCCGTAGGTCTTGAACTTCGCGTCCTCGATCACGCCATCCGCGCCCACGCGGATCTGCAGCTTCATCACGTCGCCGCACGCCGGCGCGCCGACCATGCCGGTGCCGACGGTGTCGTCGTCCTTCGAGAACGAGCCGACGTTACGCGGGTTTTCGTAGTGGTCCAGAACCTTGTCGCTATAAGCCATGATTCAAACTCTCCTAATATTCGGTGTCGCGTGGCGCTCAGTGGTCGCTTAGTGCGCAGCCCACTGGATGGTCGAGATGTCGATGCCGTCCTTGTGCATTTCCCAGAGCGGCGACAGATCGCGCAGTTTCGCGATCTTGTTCTTCAGCAGGTTGATCACATAGTCGACGTCCTGCTCGGTGGTGAAGCGGCCGACCGTGAAGCGGATCGAGCTGTGCGCGAGTTCGTCGTTACGGCCGAGCGCGCGCAGCACATAAGAAGGCTCGAGCGACGCCGACGTGCACGCCGAACCCGACGACACCGCGACGTCCTTCACCGCCATGATCAGCGATTCGCCTTCGACGAAGTTGAAGCTGATGTTGAGGTTGTGCGGCACGCGGCGTTCCATGTCGCCGTTGACGTACACCTCTTCGATGTCCTGCAGCCCCTTCAGCAGACGGTCGCGCAGCATGCGGATGCGCTCGTTCTCCGTCGCCATTTCCTCACGCGCGATGCGGAACGCTTCGCCCATGCCGACGATCTGATGCGTCGCGAGCGTGCCCGAACGCATGCCGCGCTCGTGACCGCCGCCGTGCATCTGCGCTTCGATGCGCACGCGCGGCTTGCGACGCACGTACAGCGCGCCGATGCCCTTCGGACCGTACGTCTTGTGAGCCGAAAACGACATCAGATCGACCTTCAGCTTTTGCAGATCGATTTCGATCTTGCCGGTGGCTTGCGCCGCATCGACGTGAAAAATGATGCCCTTCTCGCGCGTGATCTCGCCGATCGCCTCGATGTCCTGAATCACGCCGATTTCGTTGTTCACGCTCATCACGGAGACGAGGATCGTGTCCGGACGGATCGCCGCCTTGAACTTTTCCAGATCGATGAGACCGTCGTCCTTCACGTCGAGATACGTGACTTCGTAGCCTTCGCGCTCCAGCTCACGCGTGGTGTCGAGCACGGCCTTGTGCTCGGTCTTCACGGTGATGATGTGCTTGCCCTTGCTCTTGTAGAAGTGCGCCGCGCCCTTGATGGCGAGGTTGTCCGATTCCGTCGCACCCGACGTCCAGATGATCTCGCGCGGATCGCAATTCACGAGCGCCGCGACGTTCTCGCGCGCTTCCTCGACCGCACGCTCCGCATCCCAGCCGTACTGGTGGCTGCGCGAGGCCGGATTGCCGAACTGCTCGCGAAGATACGGAATCATCTTGTCCACCACGCGCGGATCGACGGGGGTCGTCGCGCTGTAGTCCATGTAAATGGGCAGGTGGGGAATATCGTTGTTCATCAGTCGCTCCGGGAAAATCGGTCAAAGCTCTTGGCTGGGACGCTTTCGTCTGCGCGCGCGGCTCGCGCCGGCGCGGTTTATGTCATCCGGCCAGATTGAAAATGGAATTCGGCCCCTTGGGCACGACACGCGCGGCCTCGACGCCAGCCGATTCCGCGCGCCGGTCGCGCAGCACCGCCGACGAACCTTCGCGCGCACGCTGCTGGTCGACCAGATCCTTCAACGAGACGGAATCGAGATACTCGACCATCTTCTGGTTCAGTGTCGCCCAGAGCTCGTGCGTCATGCAGTGGCCGTCGTGCTGCTTCGTGCCTTCGCACGTGCCCTTGCCGCCGCACTGCGTGGCGTCGATCGGCTCGTCGACCGCGATGATGATGTCGGCAACCGTGACGTTCTCCGCGCGGCGCGCGAGGTTGTAGCCGCCGCCCGGTCCGCGAACCGATTCGACGATCTCATGCCGCCGCAGCTTGCCGAAGAGCTGTTCGAGGTAGGAAAGCGAGATGCGCTGGCGCTGACTGATGCCTGCCAGCGTCACCGGGCCCTGCTCCTGGCGCAGCGCCAGGTCGATCATCGCCGTGACGGCGAAACGGCCTTTCGTGGTGAGTCTCATAATTGGGGGCTAACGCTAATACTCGATGGTTTTCGTCAAGTATAAATAGCCCACGTTTTTAGTCAAGTATCCGGGGCGAGATAAGTAGTCTTTTAACGCGTTTTTTTGGATCGCGCGGCCGCGCCGCCGCTCAGGCAGTCAACTGAGCACGTAAGGCTTTCAGCAAGCCTTCACATGCGTCCTCGCATTGGTCGAGCACTTTTTCGAAGCCCTCTTCGCCACCGAAATAGGGATCGACCACCACGCGGCTGTCGTCGCGCGTCGCGAACTCCATCAGCAGGCGAATCTTGTCGCGGTGCTCGGACGGGCAGACTTCCGCCAAGGCGGCGGCGTTGGCGTCGTCCATGACGATGAACAGATCGAAGCGCGCGAAATCGGCCGCGGCGACCTGACGGCCGCGCAACTTCGACAGATCGTAGCCGCGCTTCTTCGCTGCCTTTTGCGCGCGTTCGTCCGGCGGCTCGCCGATGTGCCAGTCGCCGGTGCCCGCCGAATCGATCACGATGCGCTCGGCCAGTTTCGCGCGCTCGACGAGATCGCGCATCACCGCTTCCGCGCTGGGCGAGCGGCAGATATTGCCGAGACAGACGAAGCAGACCGCGATCGAGTTCATCTAAAGCCGGGAAAAGTCGTGATGTCCGGCGTCGATAGAAACAGCACCGGAATGCGTCCCGAATTATACAAAGGGGCACAAATTCTCGCCCACACGGCTCATTCCATCTTGCGCAACGCTTTCATCGCTCGTCCCGATGGATGTCGTGCGTGATGAAGCGCGACTCGCCGTTGGGCATGTCGAGCCAGTCACGATGCGCAAGCGTTCGGCGCACATCGGAGAGACCGCTTTCCCAGTGTTCGCGCATCGTCGAAAAGCCGAACTGGTAGTCCTTGAAATGCCCCTCGTACTCTTTTTGCCGGTATATCAGGTGGATGATGTTGTAACGCTTCGAACATGCCAGTTCGGCGGCGAGCCTGCACCATTCGTCGCTCTCGCGGACGTCTTCGGGCACGAGATCGAGAACGTGCTGCAACACGTTACGGTAGCGCTGCGCGCGCTGCATCTGATCCGTGACGAGACGCGTGCGGCTCGAATACTGCACGTCCTTCACGCGCCCCATCACGTCGACGATGCTGTCGGGCACCGGCCCGCGCGCGCTCCACAGATCGACCTGGAAGGCGAGCGTGTCGCGGCGCGGCGTCGCCTGCGCGATTTCGTAGAGCGGCGTGTTCGACATGAGACCGCCGTCCCAATAGAACTGGCCGTCGATCTCGACTGCGGCGAAGCCCGGCGGCAAGGCGCCCGAGGCAATGAAATGCTCGGCGCGCAAGCGGATCTGCGTGTTGTCGAAATACGCGAAGTTGCCGGTCGCGACGTTCACCGCGCCTACCGACACGCGCGTTTCGCCGGAATTGATGCGGTCGAAATCGCAAAGCCGCTCGAGCGTGGCCTTGAGCGGCGTGGTGTCGTAATAGCTCGCGGTCTGCGGCGAGCTCGACGCGATCGGCGACGGCGGCGGAAAGCGCGGGATGAAAAATCCCTTCTGCCCTTCGACGATCGCGCCGAAAGCCTGCATCGCGGTGAACGCCTTGCGAATTTCGTCGGCGGAATCGAATAGCGCGCGCTCGAGGAACGCGGGCAACGGGAAACCGAACGCGGGCCGGCAGATCGTCTCCCAGAATTCAAGCAGACGCGTCACGCGATGCTCGGGCGCGTTGCCCGCGATGATCGCCGTGTTGAGCGCGCCGATCGAGATGCCGGCGATCCAGTTCGGATGGATGTCCGCCTCGTGCAACCCTTGATAGACGCCCGCCTGATAGGCGCCGAGCGCGCCCCCGCCCTGGAGCATGAGCGCGATCGTCTCGTAGGGCGGCAGGTGCACGCGGGTTTGCTGCCCGGCGGACGCCCGAGTCCGCGCGCTTTCCCGTCCTATGACTTCTTCGTTCTCGATTTCCGACATCCCGCGCGTTCTCCTTATTGCATGAACCAGCCGTGACTCACGACGAACGATTGCCCCGTCAGCGCCGCCGTTTCGAACGCGGAAAGGAAGAGCACGGTCTGAGCGACGTCCTCGACGGTCGTGAATACGCCATCGACCGTGCCACCGAGCATCACGCGCCTGACGACTTCTTCCTCGCTGATTCTCAACTCCTTCGCCTGCTCGGGAATTTGCTTGTCGACGAGCGGCGTACACACGAAGCCCGGACAGACGACGTGCGAGCGCACGTTGTGCTTCGCGCCTTCCTTCGCCAGCACGCGCGCGAGGCCGAGCAGTCCGTGTTTCGCGGTCACATAGGCGGACTTCAGCGGCGACGCCTCGTGCGAATGCACCGAACCCATATAGATCACTACCCCGCCGCGATCGTCCTTGTACATATGCTTGAGCGCGGCTTTGGTGGTGAGAAACGCGCCGTCGACGTGGATCGCCATCATCTTCTTCCAGTCGGCGTACGCGTAGTTTTCGATGGGATTGACGATCTGAATGCCCGCGTTCGACACGAGGATGTCCACAGAGCCCAGTTCCGCAGCGACGCGATCGATGCCCTGATTGACGGCGTCTTCGTTCGTCACGTCCATCGCGATGCCGATAGCCTTGCCGCCCTTGCCGCGGATCTCTTCGGCGACCGCGTCCGCGCCCGCCTGATTCAGATCGGCGATGGCGACCGCCGCGCCCGCGCCGGCGAGCGTGAACGCGATAGCCTTGCCGATACCGCTCGCCGCGCCCGTCACGATCGCGGTCTTGCCGTCGAGCTTACCGTTTGATGACATGCGAACCTCCTATCCAGTGGGAAGACATCGGGTGTATGACAACATCCGTCGGCACGGCTATCAAGCTGGCCGTTCGGCATAGGAAAAGTCGGGCGAAACTCAGAACGCTTAGGCCATTCGGCCGACTGTTCATGAAAGTCCGGGAGCGGTTATTGTGCATGAAGGACGCAATGCGCCGCAGCACGCGCTGGGCGTCGTGAGTCATGCAGCGCACGGGGTGGGCTAGAATAGGCGCCCTTCCGCCGCACCTTTTCATTTTGCTTCTCGCGCCCGACGCGGGCCTCCTGTCATGCTCAGTTACCGTCACGCCTTTCATGCGGGCAACCACGCCGATGTGCTGAAACACGCGATCGTCATTCAGATGCTTCGCTATCTCGGCCAGAAGGACAAATCGTATTGGTATGTCGACACGCACGCCGGCGCCGGAGTGTATTCGCTCACCGAAGGCTTCGCGACGAAGAACGCCGAGTTCGAGACGGGCATCGGCAAGCTTTGGGATCGCGGCGACCTGCCGGCGCTGCTCGCCGACTATGTCGACGAAGTGAAGGCATTGAATCCCGATGGCGGTCTGCGTTTCTATCCCGGCTCGCCCTATCTGGCCTGGCGCACGATGCGCGAGCAGGATCGCATGCGGCTTTTCGAGTTGCACAGCACGGAAATCGACGTGCTGCGCCACAATTTCCGCGATGCCGGCCGGCGCGCGATGATCTACGAAGGCGACGGCTTCGACGGCATCAAGGCGATTCTTCCGCCGCCGCCGAGGCGTGCGCTCGTGCTGATCGATCCGTCGTACGAGGACAAGCGCGACTACGCCCGCACGATTACGTGCCTCGAAGAAAGTATCAAGCGCTTCTCGACCGGAACGTATGCGGTCTGGTACCCGATCGTCACGCGCCAGGAGTCGCAGCGTTTCGCCGATCAGTTGAAGGCGATCCAGCCGAACGGCTGGCTGCATGCGGCCCTCACGGTGAGGAAACCGCCGACGGACGGCTTCGGGTTGTTCGGCAGCGGCATGTTCGTAATCAACCCGCCCTACACGCTGGCGAAGGAACTGAAGGAATCACTGCCCTACCTCGTCGACGCGCTCGGCGAGGACGGCAACGCTTCGTTCAAGCTTGAACATCGCGCCGACTGAGCACGGTTTCGGGGTCAGGGATGAGGCGCGCGCGGAGTTCTGGGGCGCACGCCGCCGCCAGGCTGAACGGGCACCGTGTTCTGTCCGCTTGAATATTCGACGTATGGTGAAACGACGATGGGCGGTTGAGCCTCCTGCGGGATGCCGGGCAATGTCGCCATCGGCACCATGCCCGGGCCGCCGAGCGGGCCGCTCTGGAGCACCGTGCCGCTCACGCCGCTGTGGATACCGGTTTGCGTATCGAGTACGAGCGGTTCGCCGCCCGGCTTGGCGAGCGCCGGTTGCGAGCCGGGCAAGACTGCGGCGAGCGCGATGCAAACCTGCGTGACTTTCGTGATTCGATGGCGGAACCCGATATTCGTCGTGTCATTGATATGGCCTGGCATCGCGTGCTCTTTTGTGTAGACGAAACCGCTTTACCTTACCCCGGTGGCAAGCTTTAGGCTAGGTGGTTCGACACATAAGCAGCCTTGCAACCGCCCCTTCCACAGGAGATACGATGAAATCAACAAGAATCGCACTTGCCATCTTCACCATCCTCTGCAGCGCAAGCGTGAATGCCCAGACCGCCGCGCCGGCGAGCGATGCAATGCCAGGCATGAACATGGAACAGCACGAGCCGAAGCCGACGGACGTCTCGTCCACCGCCGCGTTCCAGGCCGCCGATCAGAAAATGATGTCGGGCATGTCGAGCATCGAGTACACGGGGGACGCCGACCGGGATTTCGTCGCGCACATGATTCCGCATCATCAGGGCGCGGTGGAAATGGCGAAGGTCGAACTGAAGTACGGCAAGGACGCCAAGCTGCGCAAGCTGGCGAAGGACATCATCGCCGCGCAGAACAAGGAAATCGCATTCATGAAACAGTGGCTGGAGCAGCATGCGCACAAGCAGTAAAACGCTCCGCCCACGTGACGAGCAAAAAGCAAAAGCCCCGCAATCGCGGGGCTTTTGCTTTCACATCGGGCGTGTTCGACGCCAGGAACGAAACGCTTAAGCGTTGTAGCCGTTCGTTTCCAGCGAGCGGATGCGCTGTTCAAGCTGGACGATGTCCGTCGATTGCGCAAGATAGGCTTCGCGGCGGCGCTGCTCGGCGGCTTCAAACCAGATGCTCAGTTTTTCGATGAGGAATGCAAACATGGTGTTCTCCAAGGTCTTCGAAAGATCCCTGGCGGTTCGGGTCAGGGATTACCCGCGTTAGGGAATACCCGGATTATAGGGGAGAACGTCCGTGCCGGGGTAGTGAAATGCTTGAATAGTGTGCATTCGGATTCGGAATGGTGCAGGCTGCATTCTTGCTTAAACCACTGATTTATCGTATCAATTCGCTCATTGTCAACAATCTGGTCGTTGCGTATGCACCCCTTTAGGGCATTACTGCGCCAGCTTGTCCAAGATCGGGCAATCCGGCCGCGCGTCGCCGTGACAATGGTTAGCCAGATGCGACAGCGTGTCGCGCATCTCGGTTAATTCGGCGATCCGCCGGTCCAGTTCCGCAACATGTTCCAGCGCAATCGACTTCACCTCCGCGCTCGCCCGTGACCGGTCCTGCCACAAGGCGAGCAGCTTGCGGATATCGTCGACGAGAAAGCCGAGCCGGCGTGCCTGCCGCACGAAACGCAGCGCGTGGACCTCGTGATCGCCATACACGCGATATCCCGATGACGTCCGTCCGACCGGATTGAGCAATCCGACGCTCTCGTAGTAGCGGATCATTTTCGCGGTCACGCCCGAGGCGCGGGCCGCTTCGCCGATATTCATCGTCTGCTCCGGAAAAATGTCATTCCGACTCTACACCTTCCCATGATGGCAAGGTATACGATGTCGTTGATCCGGACTTTTTCAAGGGGAAACAGCAATGACCGAATTCGAAGTTCAGGGCATGAGTTGCCAGCACTGCGTCGCCGCTGTGACGCGCTCGATTCAGGAAATCGATCCGCAAGCGCAAGTTCGCGTCGATCTGGAGCGAGGCAAGGTCGCCGTCGAATCCGCAAAATCGAACGATGCGCTCAAGGAAGCCATCGACGAGGCCGGCTATACGGTCGTCGGCGTCGCTTCGGCATGAGGCAAAACGAGCGCTTTACCGTCGCGCTGATCGGGGCGTCGGGGTTGCTGGGCCGGGCGGTTGCCACGGAACTGGCGAGCGCGGCCAGCACGCAGACGTGGCGCGTCGTGCATACGGCTCACCGGCGCGCCGACGCCGCGAGCGTGAAGCTCGACCTGCTCGACCATGACGCGGTACGCGCGTTCGTGCGCGATCTCGCGCCGGATGCGATCGTGGTCGCGGCAGCGGAGCGGCGTCCGGACATCTGCGAAAACGATCCGGCGCTCGCGCGCGCGTTGAATGTCGAGGCGTTGAGCGTGATCGCCACCGAAGCGCGCGCGCTCGGCACATGGGTATTGTCGATTTCGACCGACTACGTCTTCGACGGCGCGTCGCCGCCCTATTTGCCCGACGACGCGCCCGCGCCGCTCAACGCCTACGGCCAGAGCAAGCTCGACGGCGAACGCGCGCTGCTCGCGAGCGATCCGATGTCCTGCGTGCTGCGTCTGCCGCTGCTTTACGGGCCGTTCACCGACTGGAGCGAATCTGCGGTGACGAGCCTCACGCCCGCGATCGTGAAATCGTCCGAGGCGGCCGGCGCGCCCGCCTCGATGGACGCCTGGGCGACGCGTTATCCGACATACACGCCCGATGTCGCCGTGGTGATTCGCGGCATGCTCGAACATCACGCGAAAGGCGCGACGATCTCCGGGATCGCGCAATGGTCCGGCGACGAGCCGATGACGAAGTTCGATATCGCCGAACGCATCGCGCGAGCACTGAAAGTGGACGCGAAGCTCGTTGCGCAGCGCACGCCCGCGGACGCGACGCCGCGCCCGCGCGACTGTCATCTCGATTCCGGCCGGCTGGAAGCGCTGGGCATCCGCCGGCGCACGCCGTTCGACATCGCGATCGGCAGACTGCTCGCGAAGTATCCGGACGTCTCATCTCAGTGAAAATCGCGGCTCGGCGCGGCCAGGCGGCCGAGCAAAGCACTATGGTCTTCGAGCCGCTGCGCCACCAGATGGCGCACCTCGCCTTCCATTTGCCAGACGCCGTGCACGCCGAGCAGCGACGCGCCTAGCAGCACCTTGCGCTGTTTCTCGACGAGCCCCGGCCAGACGATCACGTTGATTGCGCCCGTTTCGTCCTCGATCGATACGAAAATCGTGCCGTTGGCCGTGCCCGGCCGCTGCCGCACCGTCACGATGCCGCACGCCCGCACGAAGCGCCCGTTTCTGATATCCGCGAGTTCGGCCGCGGTCTTGAAGCGCATACGCGCGAGCTTCGCGCGCAAAAGCGCGAGCGGATGCCGATTGAGCGTGAGCCCGAGACTCGCGTAATCGTCGACGATTTCGCGACCTTCCGATGCTTCCGGCAGCAGCAGCGGCGCCTCGCTCATCGGCGCGTCGCGCAGCAATTCCGGCGCGCGCTGCTGTGCGGTGACCGCCCACCACGCCTGACGCCGGTGTCCTGCAATGCTCGCGAGCGCATTGCCCGCCGCGAGCGCTTCGAGTTCGCGGCGCGACAACGCGGCACGGCGCGTGAGATCGTCGACATCGATGAACGGCGCTTCTGCGCGCGCGGCCATGATCCGCTCGGCCGCCGCTTGCGGCAGACCTTTGATCAGTTGCAGGCCGATCCGCACGCCTGGCCCTTTCGCGCCGTATTGCCGTCCATCCAGCTCGACGCGCTTTCTGAGCCTGCGCGCCGCTCGCTGCACGGTCTTCCGGAACACGCGATCCGACTCTGCCGCGCCGTAAAACTGTTGACGCCGCCGCTCCTTGCCGGCATCGAACCCGATGCGCTCGCCATCGCCGGCGCGCGCTTCCAGCACCGACTCCCAATCACTCAGCGAAACATCGGGCGCGAACACCGGCACGCCGTGACGCCGCGCGTCCTGCACGAGTTGCGACGGCGAATAAAAGCCGAGCGGCTGGCTGTTCAGCAGGCCGGCCAGAAACGCCGCGGGCTCGTAACGCTTGATCCACGCGCTGAAGTAGACGAGCAGCGCGAAGCTCGCCGAGTGACTCTCAGGAAAGCCGTATTCGCCGAAACCCTCGATCTGCTTGCACACGCGCGCGGCGAAATCGTGCTCGTAGCCGCGCGCGAGCATCTTCTGCATGAGATCGGCTTGATACTTTTCCAGATGACTGCCGCGGCGCCACGCGGCCATCGCGCGGCGCAACTGATCGGCCTGTTCCGCCGTGTAGCCCGCCGCGACCATCGCGAGCTTCATCACCTGCTCCTGAAAGATCGGCACGCCGAGCGTGCGGCCGAGCACCGGCCGCAGTTCCTCTTTCGGATAATCCTCCTCTTCCAGGCCCTGCTTGCGGCGCAAATACGGATGCACCATGCCGCCCTGGATCGGGCCGGGCCGCACGATCGCCACTTCGATGACGAGGTCGTAATACTTCTGAGGCCGCAAGCGCGGCAGCATGCTCTGCTGCGCACGCGATTCGATCTGAAACACGCCGATGGTGTCCGCGCGGCAGCACATTTCGTAGACGGCCTTGTCCTCGCGACGAATATGCGACAGCCCGAAGCCCGGCACGCCGCGCCGCAGCGCGACGAATTCGAGCGCGCGCCGGATCGCCGAAAGCATGCCGAGCGCGAGCACGTCGACTTTCAGGAGCTTCAGCTGATCGATGTCGTCCTTGTCCCATTGAATCACGCAGCGGTCCTTCATCGCGGCGTTTTCGATCGGCACGAGCCGCGACAGACGTTCCCGCGCGATCACGAAGCCACCGACATGCTGCGACAAATGCCGCGGAAAGCCGCGCAACTCGCGCGTGAGCCGGATCAGATGCTTCGTGACGTGCGAATCGTCGCTGAAGCCGGCTTCCCGGAGATAACCCGCCACCGCCGACGGCCCGTCCCACCATTGCTGCGATTTGCCGATGCGCTCGATCAGCGATGCATCGAGCCCGAGCGCCTTGCCGACATCCTTCAGCGCGCTGCGCGTGTGATACGTGATGAGCGACGCCGCCAGCGACGCGCGATGCCGCCCGTACTTCTGATAGATGTACTGGATGACTTCCTCGCGCCGCTGATGCTCGAAATCGACATCGATGTCGGGCGGCTCGTTGCGCGCTTGCGAGATGAAGCGCTCGATCAGGAGACCCATCCGCACCGGATCGAGCTCGGTGATGAAGAGGCAATAACAAATGATCGAATTCGCCGCCGAGCCGCGTCCCTGACACAAAATCCCTTTGCTGCGCGCGAACGCGACGATGTCGTAGACCGTCAGGAAGTACTTCTCGTATTCCAGCTTCGCGACGAGCGCCAGTTCCTTGTCGATGAGACCGATCGTCTCGGCGTCCATGCCGTTCGGCCAGCGCTGCAGCGCGCCCGCCATCACCCGCTTGCGCAGATAGCTCGCGGGCGTCTCGCCGGGCGGCACCAGTTCCTCGGGATATTCGTACTTGAGTTCGTCGAGCGAGAAGGTGCAGCGCGCGGCCACCTTCAACGTTTCCCGGATCGCCTCTTTCGGATAAAGCGCGCCGATGCGCAACCGCGTGCGCAGATGCCGCTCCGCGTTCGCTTCGAGCGCATAGCCGCATTCGGCGAGCGGCCGGTTCAGGCGAATCGCGGTGAGCGTGTCCTGCAAGGGCTTGCGCGAGCGCGCGTGCATCAGCGCACCGCTTGCTGCGATGAGCGGCAATCCGCTCGCCTGCGCGATCACGCGGCACGAAGCGAGACGCTCGTCGTCGCTGCCGTCCTGCCAGAGCTCCAGCGCGAGCCACGCGCGGCCCGCGGCGAAACCGGCCAGCCAGTGCGCGCGATCGAGCGTATCGGCGAGCGTCGCTGCGCGCTGCGGCACGAGAATCAGCAGGCAATCGGGCAAGTGCTTCAGATGCGCGATATCGCCGCGCAAGTCCGATGTATCGGATGAAGCGGCGGGATCGGTGAAGTCTTCCGGACCGATCCGATAGCTGCCCTTCGGCGAACGCGCGCGCGCGTGCGAAATCAGCTCGGACAGGTTGCCGTAGCCCGCCCGATTTGTCGCGAGCGCGATGAGCGTGCAGAACGGCTCGCCATCGGCGTCCGTGAGATGCAGTTCGCTGCCGATGATCAGCTTCAGATCCTGCCTCTTGGGCGGCGGCTCGCCGGCAAGCCGCGCGGCTTCGGCGTCGGCTTGCGCCTTCGCCTCGATGTCCTTGATCGCGGCATGCGCGCGCACGACGCCCGCGAGCGAGCATTCATCCGTAATCGCGAGCGCGGTGTAGCCGTGTTCGAGCGCGGCCGCCGCCAGTTCCTGCGGATGCGATGCGCCGCGCAGAAACGAAAAGTTACTCAGGCAATGCAGTTCGGCATAACCGGGCAACAACGCCGACGCCGACATCGAGCCGGGAAACGCGTTGTCTCCATCCAGACCGATGATGTCGTTCAGATCATCCATCGCGCATCATCCGAAAAAACCGTGCAGGAACCAGTCGCCCGTAAGACGTTCGCGATAGAGCCAGAACATGCGCCCGCGATCGTCGGCGGCGACGTAGTAATCGCGCTGGACGCCGTTGCCGTCCCACCATCCCGCCTCGATACGCTCGGTCCGGCTGATCAGCTTCAACGGACGCCGATAGAACGGCCGCTCGTTGCGCAGCATCAGCTTTTGCGGCGTTTCGAGTATCCACGACGGACGCGGCTGCTGAGGCACGGCGAGATCGGGAAGTTCGAGCGGTTCGTCTGACTCCGTTTGCACTTCGGGTTCTGCTTCTGCCCTTGCCGTTTGCGTCTTCGGCGACTTTTTTCCGCGCTTGGGTTTCGTTTCGCTTGCGGGCTTATAAGGTTCGACGGTCATCGCCGCCTCGGGCCGATGATCGTCGCGCGCGACCAGTTGCACCACGTTCTCCGCGCCCAGCCGCGCGCTCAGACGTTCGAGCAGTTGCGCCATCGATTCGCTGTCGGAACCAGGCATCGGAAACAAGGTGTCGGGCGGCGGCGCATGCTCGCTGACCTTGTCGGCCAGGAGTTTCATCTCGATGACGGGCGCGGCGAGCGTCGTCTGATTCAGCTTCTCGCGCAAGAGCCACAGGATGTGGTCGGCGTCGCGCGTCGGCACGGCCCACGCCACCTTGAATGTCGACGTTTTCGGCGCGTGACGGGCGGCCAGTTCGTGTTCGAGCAAGAGCGAAAATTCGCTGACCGCCGCATGATGCGCAGAGAGCCAGCCGGCGAGTTGCAGCACGAGCCGGCGCGCGGCGAACAGCAGCGCCTCGGCGCTTTCCACGCGCGCCTGCAATTCGAGCCGCGCTTCGAACGACGCCGGCGCACAAAATGCCTCACGCGGGTCGGGCGCCTGTCCGTACACTTGCGCGAGCCATTGCAGAACGCCTTGCCCGAAGCGGCGCGCGACGCCCTTGCGCGGCAGACGACGCAAATCGGCGAGCGTCGCGCAACCGATCTGCTCGAACACGTTGCCGTGCGAATGCGCCGATGGGATGAGCGATACGGGCAACTCATCGAGTACATGCACGAGCGTCGTCTCTTTCACGATGCGTACGCGCCGCGCGACCCGGCGCGTGCGCGCGTGCGCCAGCAGCCACGCGCCCCACGCTGTCGGCGCGCAGCCCATGCGGGACGTGAAGCCACATCCTTTAACCGTCGATGTCACTCTGGACAGCAACGCGCGCAATCCGCCGAAGAGCCGCATGCTGGCGCCGACTTCGAGCAGTACCGTATTCGCATGCGCGAGCACGACTTTGGGCGTGAACGCGAGCAGCGCCAGCGCAACGGCTTCGAGCGCGTTCTGCTCCTCGCGAATGTCGACGGCAAGCAGCGTCAGTTGGGGCGCGAGCGCGAACGCATGCGAGCGCGTGCTGCCGGGCCGCACGCCGAGCCGAAACGCGACGAGATCGGGCATCAGGACGCGCGCGTGATCGGCTAGCGCGAAGCATGACTGATCGATATTGTCATTCGCCGTCGAGCTCGCTCCAGGCGATGTCGAGTTCGCCGGCGCTGAGGGCATCGAAGGCGGCCTGACGGCTTCGAGCGATAAAAGCGGCAATGTCACCGCTATCCACAACATGTTTGACCTCTCGTGCTTTCCTTGCCTGATGCGCCCGACGAATATGTTCGGGCAGCGCAGGCATCTGCAGCGGCAAGTTCAACTGCAAGGGCTTGCCGAGCAATGGGCCGCGCCGCTTGATGATGTCGATTTCGAGCATGACGGCCTGCATCCATTCGCGACGGTTCATCGTCTGCGCGTTGGCGGGAAGTATCGGCTTGCAGACCATGCGCAGCGGCGCAGCGGAGGATTGCTTCGCCGCCTTGAGCGGGCGGAACAGAAATGCCAGCGACTGCGCTTCCTGAGCCGCCACCTGCAGTCTTCGCAAGGCTTTGGCATCGACTTGTGGTAGCCAGATCAGCACTGCGCCGATGCCTTCCTGCTTCAACGACTGCTCCGCGGCCCAGAGCACCTGATCCTCGGCCGCTTTGACCCAGACCAGCTTGTTCACCGCGATGTTCATCGTCCGAAGCGCGGCCAGATTGGGCTTCCACGGTGGCGCGACGAAGATGACGGAGCGGCCTTTGCTTGCTGTCAGTTCGCGGATCGAGTGCGCGAGCAGTCTGATTTCGCCTACGCCACTCTCTTCGATCAGCAACTCGGTAACTGAGCCGGGCATCCAGCCTGCGCCGGGCAAGGCCAAGTCGAGCGCTCGAAAGCCGCTCGAGATGATGTTCGAATCGGGATCGTTGACCGGACTGCCCTGCCAGACCTGACGCTGCAGATGCGATGTCAGCCCGATGTCGAGCAATGAAAGTGCTGCACCCATGAGTTTTCCCCGTCCGACGCGAATACAGGGGCCTGCTCATGGCGCAAGCGCTCGGTGGGCCTCCGGTTTACTGTATATTTATACAGTATTTTTGCGGGCGAGGGTAAACAGCTGGCGGATAGAAGGATGCGCCGATGGGGCGCGAGGCAAGTCGCAGCGCGGGTTATCCGGATTCACGGTTGCCGCGCCCCAACGCAAAAACCCCACCTTTTTGGGGTGGGGTTTTTGTTTGAAGCATGAGGAGCCTGACGATTACCTACTTTCACACGGGTATCCGCACTATCATCGGCGTGGAGTCGTTTCACGGTCCTGTTCGGGATGGGAAGGGGTGG
>NZ_JARUXK010000001.1:1723864-1728464 GCF_031451435.1 Caballeronia sp. LZ008
CGATTCCGAAGAACCAGCCGCACTCGCCATCAAGCGCCCACACTTATCGGCTGTTAGTTTTTAAAGAGCACATCGCAAGACAAGCCTTACTTCAACTTCCGTCTTGCGTCGCTGCATCAGCAGCAGAGAAACGAGATTATGAAGAACGCTTCAGTTCGTGTCAACAAGAATTCGAAGTTTCTTTTTCTTGCCGATCCGCGCCCGGAGCCTTCTACAACCTACCCCCGAGCACACCGCCGATACCGCCCTCTCCCGCTTCCATCGCGTTCATCGAATCGCGAAGGAACGGAATTCTAGTGAGCGAATCCCGACTCCGCAAGGGGGATGCAAAGAAATTATCGTGGCGCTCCAAGTCACGCTGCACTCTCCTCCGATCGACGTGTTGCAACGCCGCACGATAAAAGCATCGCCCGAGCGACTACAATCAAAGGTTCACCGCACTAATTCACTCTAGTATCTATATGCGCTCGCGAATCGCAAAACGTATTCCCCCAGATGCAGACAAGCTCGTCAGCCTCTCCCTCGCGCTTTTCGCGTCCGGCAGCCGTGTCGAGGACCGCTTCTGGGAAGCTCGCCTCGACACGCTCATCGCCAAACTCGTGCGCAACGGCAATCAGACGACGCTCGACGCCGCGCTCGACCATCTGCAGCAGAATCATCCGGACGCCTACGGCGCGCTCGCCGATATGGCCGAGACGCACAGCGAGTCGTTCAGATTCGACATCGAAGGCGCACCGCATGAAGCCTTGCTCATTGCCGCGCCGGTGCTCGCGTGGACGCGCTACGCGATTCCATCGGGCTCGCTCAAAGGCGATGCCGTCGACGCACTGCGCACGCAGATGCAGGCTCATGTGCTCGCAGCCGATGCCCGGGTAGCCGTCGCGCCCTATCTGTACAGCATCGATCAGTTGCCACGCCACCATGTGGATACGTCGCGCCTCGCGCAACAGTTGCTGCAGACGGTGACGAGCGGCAGCGTCGCACGTCTGAATCTGTCGGACCTCCCGGAAACCTCGCCGATTCTCGCGGACCCGCGATTTCTATTGGCGCTGGTCGTCGTACCGGCCGGTGCGGCGTTCTTTCGCTGGCAGGAAGACGAAAACGGCAGCCGCGTGGAGCGGGGTCAATGCCTCGAACAGTGGGCCGCGCAAGGCGGACCGAGCTTCGCGGCAATTCTGCCGGGCTGCGAGTTCGAGTGCTTGCTTCCTGACGCCTACTACTCCGCCTGCCGCGACGCCGACGAGCAGGTGCGTCCGCACACCGTACGTACCGCCGTCCGATATCTGTTCGATACGCTCGGCACCGCGCCCCAGGACTTGCGCGCGGTCATCGCGGGCTTCGGCGAGCGGCGCATCGACGAATATCGCATCGGCTTTACACGTCGCGGCAGTAACGATGTGATCTACGGCGTCGTGTGGCCGCTCTATGGCCGCGAGAACGGGGAACTCGGAATGGACGAGGATCCGGTCGATCTCGAGGGCGCCAATGGACCGGTGGAAGAAATCGTCGAGTTGCTGAAGAAGACAGGTGTCTCTGACGTACGCCGCCATGCGGGACGCTTCGAACCGGAGTTCTGCGACGACTGCGGCGTGCCGCTCTATGCCGATCCGCTCGGCGAGATCGTTCACGCTGAAATGCCGGAAGACGCTGATCCTGCGCAGCCACATTTCCATTAACGATGCTCGATAGCAGCTATTTACGCCAAAAAGAACCCCGCCGCGTGCGGGGTTTTGTGTATTTATGCCTATGCCATTCGGATAGGGGGCCAAATCACCTTAAATTTGTCAACATACCGACTGGCGCCGATGCAAACCGGCGCCGAGTTCCGAAGCCGGTAGGCGACGGTGTATTGACAAGAGGTGAAGCATGATAATCAACATCATTGGTTCCGACGCAGAACGCCGGGCGGGCCTTAAAACATTGCTGCGCCGCGTTGCGCGCCAAGCGCAATTCATCGAGGCGAAGGATTGGAGACAAGCCCGTTCCGCCTTGAAGCGCTCCTCCCCTGAAATGATCGTGATCGACTGGGCGCCCGAACTGCGCACCGGCGACCTGCAGATCCTGCTCGACGACGCCCCAGATGTGCCAGCGGCCATCATGGTCGACCGTTGCGGCGCCGCGCTGGTCTACGCGCTGATGAGCGTCGGCGCAATGGGCGTGATCCCGCGCGCCCTCGATCCCATCCTGATACTCCGCGCGCTGGAGATGGTCCTCGTCGGTGGACATTACATTCCGCCGGACGTGGTCGACCCGGAACTGACGCTTGAGCTCACCACCCGCCGCATTCGAAACAGTGCCAAGCTGCCGAAGATTCGCCATCATCCGACGCTGTCACCGCGACAACAGCAAATCATGCGCTGCGTGCACATGGGCAGCACGAACAAGATGATCGCGAAGACGCTCGGTATCAGCGAAGGCACGGTGAAAATCCACCTTGCAAGTATCTTCCAGCAGCTGGGCGCGACAAATCGCGCGGCCGCGGTCGCGATCTACAACGGCGTGCAGAATTCGCATCTCGAGATTCTGCGCAGCGGAGGCGAGAAACCGGTGCGCGTCGTATCGGGCCAGCCAGGCGTGATTCCGCTGCGCCGGCCGCGGACGCGCTATCCGTCGCTTCTCGACAACGATGCGGCCGCGCTGCCGATGGCCGCCGAGCCTGAATCAACGTTCTAGCAACAAACGAGGCAAACGGGTCCGTCCTTTGCGCACACGTTTTACGCGCAACGAGTAATATGCAAGGCATGGGGTTCTTCTACACACCGCTACCGCTTTGGCTAACCGTCGGCAGCTGGATCGCCGCCGCGGGGCTGCTCGCGCTCGCAATGCTGCAGCGTCCGTTCGCTCGCCTGCAGGACGCCACGCTGCAAAACGTGTGGCTTGGCGTCATCGTCGCGATCTCGGTGCTATGGGCATGCAACGCATGGTTCAATGACGGACCCGTCATCCATCTATTGGGCGCAACGTTGATGGTCACGCTGTTCGACTGGCGGCTCGCGCTCATCGGCACGGCCGCGACCACGGGTCTCGCGGCCGTCGTGCTCGATGCATCGTGGCTGTCGGTCGCGACCACCTATCTTCTCTTCGGCGCAGTGCCCGTCGCTGTGTCGACATTGCTGCAGCGCTTGAGCAACCTATGCTTGCCCCGCAATCTCTTTACCTTCATCGCCGGACACGGGTTCATCACGTCGGCGGTTGCGGTGGCCGCCGCTTGTGGCGCGACCGTCGGGCTCGAGATGGCGCTTGCCGGCGGCCCGGTCATCGTGCCTCCGGCATTCACGCGCGGCTCGCTGCTGCTGGGCGCCGGCGAGGCGCTCTTCACGGGCCTGCTCACCATATTGATCACGGTGTACAAGCCCGCCTGGATCACCACCTATGACGTGCGCCGCTATCGCCTGGACCGCGGCCCGCGCGTCTAGGTTGCGCGAAACGTATCAATTCACTGCTACTGGCGGAGTCGGATATCGGACTCCGGGCGATGGATACGCGCACAAAGTACGATAAGATTGAACTCCCTCCCCACACGGCGCATCTTACTTGCCCGTGTCTTCTTAGCGCCAGACTTGATGGAAAGTAACTTCGCACCGCGCCGGCTCCTGCGGCTCGTCGGCCGGTTGGCGGCATGTGCATCGTTGGCATGCGCCGTGTCCGCTTTTGCCGATTCGCTCGACGAGCGCAACGAACTGATTCACCACTTCGTCACCGATTTCAAAGCCAACCCGCTCGTCGCGGATTGCGCTGCACATGGCAACTTCATCGCCAGCACGTCGTCGGCGTTCGATCACGTCGAATTTCCGCCTGCCTCGTTCGATGCCTCGCATTCCGCGATCGAGCCATGGAACGATTCGTTCGACGAGAAGAAGCAGCGAATCAAAGTGGACAACGTCGTGACCGTCGAAGGCCAAGGCATGCCGAAGGACGGCGGGAACGATCCCACTCCGCTCAAGTTCCGCTGCGGTTATGTCGGCAGTCAGATGCTCGCTTTCGGCTGGAACGATCCCGTCCCGCCATTGCGCGCGCGCGCTGAACCTCGCTCGACGCACGCCACGAAGGGCAAGCACGGCGCGAAGACGAAGGCGTCGTCGGGTAAGTCGAAGAGCACGTCGAAGTCCTCGACCAAGTCGACGAAAAAGACCACCAAGAAGCACTAGCTCCCTTCGTCCTGCGACGAAGACACGACAAAAAAGGGCGTGGCTGCATGAAGCGGCCACGCCCTTTTCACATCGGCGGCAAGTCGGCGGCGCTCAGGCGCCGAACGCCTGCAGATGCCACAGAATGGCTTGCAGCATCGATGCGCCGAGCGCCGCGCTGCGCGCGCCGTTCCAGCCGACGCTCTCGTCGGGCAGATTCGCGTTGTCCTTGAACGGCATCTCGAGCGTAAGCGACAGGCATTTATACTCGTTGCCGATGTACTTCGACGCGAGCTTGAGCGCATCTGTCTGATACTTGCTCGACTCGTAGCCGTGGACGTCCTGGAAATCCGGGCTCGCCTGCTTGAAGAAATCGACCCGCGCATGCAGCAACTCGCCGACGTCGCCGACGTTTCGTATCTTCCGCCCTCGATGCCCAAATCGGGCCTGCCGCAGGCGCTGCCCCTGCTCAG
>NZ_JARUXK010000001.1:1728564-1764723 GCF_031451435.1 Caballeronia sp. LZ008
GATTGAAGAAATCGACGAACGCCATCTGCTCCTTCGCCTGCAGCTCGGTGAAGCCCGGCAACATCTCCGATCCCGCGACGAACACGTACGGAATGGCTTCGTCGCCGTGGATATCGAAGAACAGGTCGCAACCCGTCTCCTCGATCGCCTCGCGCACGACCAGCACTTCCGGACTGCGTTGCGCGCTCGGCTCCATCCATTCGCGGTTGAGGTTCGCGCCCGCCGCGTTGGTGCGCAGGTTGCCGAGCACGCTGCCGTCCGGATTCATGTTCGGCACGATATGGAAAATGGCCCGCTCGAAGAGCGCGCGCGCCACCGGATCGCCCGCCCAGTCGCCGAAACCGGCGAGACGCTTCACGAGTCCTTCGACGAACCATTCCGCCATCGTCTCGCCCGGATGCTGACGCGCGATGATCCAGACTTTCTTCTTCGGCTCGGCGTCGCCGAAATCCGGGATGCCGAGCGACAGCACCGATATCGGGCGGCCCTGAACCGTGCTGCCGAGCTCGGTCAGCGTCGCGAGCGGCATCTGCTGGACCGCGCCGAGAAACTCCGAGTGGCGCTCTTCGCTGTACGGCTCGAAGTACGCGTAATAGATGCGATCGAAGTCAGGCGTGTGGTCGATCTTCATCACCTGCCCGTCGTACTCCGTCGACACGCGGAACCAGTTCACGCGGTCGTAGCTGGCGACCGCTTCATAGTCGCGCCAGCCTTCGGGAAACGCGCACTGCGCCGCGTTCTCGAAGGTCATCACGAGACGCTCGCCGCGCGCGCCCGACACGCGGAAATAGAACCATTGCGCGAAATCCGCGTGCGAATCGGGACGAATGCGCAGGCGAATGTCGGCGGGATCGTCGGCGTTGAGGACTTCGATCGCGCCCGCGTCGAAGTTGCTTGAGATAGAGAGAGTCATCTGCGTTTCCTTGCGTGCTTGCCGCGTGGATCTCAGTCCGCGACGCGGCGACGAAATACATAGGTCGTGTCGTTCGATGCTTTTGCATCGAATTTGTAGCCTTCGCTGTCGAAGCCCTTGAGCGCTTCCGGTTCGTCGATGCGGTTCTCGACCGCATAACGCGCCATCATTCCGCGCGCGCGCTTCGCATGAAAGCTGATGATCTTGTAGCGCCCGCCCTTCCAGTCCTCGAACACGGGCGAGATGACCGGAGCCGCCAGCAGCTTCGGCTTGACCGACTTAAAATATTCCTCCGACGCGCAGTTCACGAGCACCCGCGCGCCGCGCTGCCTCTGCAACTGCTCGTTGAGCGCCGCCGTAATGCGCTCGCCCCAGAAAGCGTAGAGATCTTTGCCGCGCGCATTCGGAAACTTCGTGCCCATTTCGAGCCGATACGGCTGCAGCAAATCGAGCGGCCGCAACAAACCATACAGCCCCGACAGTACGCGCACATGATTTTGCGCGAAATCGAGATCGCCGGCAGACAGCGACTTCGCGGCAAAGCCTTCGTACACGTCGCCGTTGAACGCGAGCACCGCCTGCTTGGAATTGTTCGTGTCGAAGGTCTTCGACCAGTCCGCGTAACGCTGGAAGTTCAGCGCCGCGAGCGGGTCCGAAATGCTCATCATGCCGCCGATCTGCTGCGGCGAAAGTTCGCGCAGTCCGTCGATCAGTTCCGCGGCGTCATCGACGAATTGCGGCAGCGTGTGCTTCTTGATATGGGCAGGCGTCTCGTAGTCGAGCGATTTGGCGGGCGAGAGAACGATTATCATGGAGGCTCGCCGGCACGCCGCCGGCGATCATTGGCATAAACCCCTGATTGTATCGAATGGACAATTCCGCCGCGCCGCAGCCTGGCTCCCCGCGCGTGGTGCTCGATTCGAATGTGTGGATCGACATCCTCGTATTCGACGACCCCGCCACGCGTCCGATTCACGCCGCACTCGTTGCCCGCACGCTCGAAGCGCTCATCGACGAGCGCTGTCTCAGGGAACTCACGCGCGTGCTCGACTATCCGCAATTCGTGCGAATGGACGTCGACAAGACCGCCGCGCTCGCGAGCGTCGCGCGCCTGTCGACGCTCGTGGCCGCGACCATCGACGAAAACGGGCGTCCGCTGCCCCAATGCAAGGACCGCGACGACCAGAAGTTTCTCGAACTCGCGCACGCATCGGGCGCACAGTGGCTCGTATCGAAAGACCGCGCGGTGCTGAAGCTCGCGCGGCGCGTCGCGCGCGATTTCGCGTTTCGCATCGCCGAGCCGAAGCCGTTCGTCATCGAATTCGAGGCACAGGCGGCCATCGGCTGACGGTGTCTTAAAATAGTCGCGAGCCAAATTCAACGCCCATCCGACCATGAACACGACGCACGAATTGCCGCCGACACCGCCCGAACTTTCCTTCCCGTCGCGTCTGCCCAACGTGGGCACGACCATCTTCACCGTGATGAGCGCGCTCGCCACGCAAAAAGGCGCGGTGAATCTCGGCCAGGGCTTCCCCGATTTCGATTGCGACGCCCGCATCGTCGATGCCGTCGCGGCCGCCATGCGCGACGGCCACAATCAATATCCGCCGATGGCGGGCGCCGCGCCGTTGCGCCAGGCGATCGCGCGCAAGATCGACGCGCTCTACGGCCGCGCGTATAACCCCGACACCGACATCACCGTGACCGCCGGCGCGACGCAGGCGCTGCTCACGGCGATCCTGTGCTGCGTGCATCCGGGCGATGAAGTCATCGTCATCGAGCCGATGTACGACAGCTATGTGCCGTCGATCGAACTGGCGGGTGGCAAGCCGGTGTTCGTGTCGCTCGAAGCGCCCGACTACGCGCTGCCCTTCGACAAGATCGCCGCCGCGATCACGCCGAGGACGCGCCTCATCATGATCAACACGCCGCACAATCCGACCGGCCGCGTGTGGCGCGCGGAGGACATGAAGAAGCTCGAAGAGATCGTGCGCGACACCAATGTGCTGATCGTCTCCGACGAAGTCTACGAGCACATGGTCTACGACGGCGCGCCGCACGAAAGCGTGTCGCGCTATCCGGAGCTGGCGAAACGCAGCTTCGTCGTGTCGAGCTTCGGCAAGACGTTTCATGTGACCGGCTGGAAAGTCGGCTATGTGGCCGCGCCCGCCGCATTGACGGCCGAATTCCGCAAGGTGCATCAGTTCAACGTGTTCACCGTGAACACGCCGATGCAGATCGGTCTCGCGCATTATCTCGAAGACCCGAAGCCGTATCTCGAACTGCCCGCGTTCTATCAGAAGAAGCGCGATTTCTTCCGCGAAGGTCTCGCGAAGACGCGCTTCTCGCTGTTGCCGTCCGAAGGCACTTACTTCCAGTGCGTCGATTATTCGAAGATCAGCGACATGCCCGAAGCCGAGTTCTCGCAATGGCTCACGAGCGAGATCGGCGTCGCGGCGATTCCCGTTTCGGCGTTCTATCACGAGAGCCATGAATCGGGCGTCGTGCGCTTCTGCTTCGCGAAGAAGGAAGAAACGCTCGCACTCGCGCTGGAACGTCTCGCGAAGCTTTGAACCGCGGCGCACGCGCCATAACCGCCACAACGAGGAGTCGAACGGAACATGAGTACGCAAGACTTCAAGATCGAAACGCTCGGCATCGTCGGCAGCGGCGCGATGGGGCGCGGCATCGCGCAGATCGCGGCGCTCGGCGGGCTCAGCGTGCGCATCTACGATACGAATCCGAAAGCGCTCGCTGCGGCGCGCGAGTATCTGTCGGACACGTTCGCGAAGCTCATCGCAAAAGGCAAGCTCAAGGAAGCCGACGCGCACGCGGCGCTCGCGCGCATCCGCGATGCGGGCGACACGGGCGAGCTCTCCGATTGCGACGCCATCGTCGAGGCGATCGTCGAGAACCTCGACCTCAAGCGCGAACTGTTTCGCGAGCTCGAAGCCGTGGTCGGCGAGCGCTGCATTCTGGCGTCGAACACGTCGTCGCTTTCGATCACCGCGATCGCCGCCGGATGCGCGCATCCCGAGCGCGTCGCGGGCTTTCACTTCTTCAACCCGGTGCCGTTGATGCGCGTCGTCGAAGTCATCGACGGACTGCGCGGCGACCCGCGCGCAGGCGACGCATTGATGGACCTCGCGCGCCGCATGGGTCATACGCCCGTGCGCGCGAAGGACATGCCGGGCTTCATCGTCAATCACGCCGGGCGCGGCATGAACACCGAAGGCCTGCGCGTGGCGAGCGAAGGCGTCGCGAGCTTCGCGGAAATCGACCGCATCATGCGCGAGCAGGCAGGCTTTCGGCTCGGACCGTTCGAGCTGCTCGATCTCACCGCGCTCGATGTATCGCATCCGGTGATGGAGTCGATCTATCACCAGTTCTATGAGGAGCCGCGCTTCAAGCCGTCGCCGATCACGGGCACGCGGCTCGCGGGCGGGCTCATCGGGCGCAAGGCAGGCGAAGGTTTTTATCGCTATGTCGATGGCAAGCAGGACGTGCCGCCCGAATCCGCCGCGCCGACCGAACTGCCGACGCGCGTGTGGATCAGCCGCGCATCGCACGAAGGACGGGAGCAAGTGCTGAAGCTGATCGCCAAATGCGATTGCTCGGTGCACATCGACGCGGGCCACACGCCGGAGCCGGATTCGCTCATCATCGTGACGCCGCTCGGTTTCGATGCGACCACCGCCGCGGTCAACGAGCATCTCGATGCGACGCGCGTCGTCGCCGTCGATACGCTCTTCCCGCTCGATACGGTCGCGCGCCGCACGATCATGACGACGCCCGCGACCTCGCCCGAGATGCGCGACGCCGCGCACGCCCTCCTCGCTTTCGACGGCGTGCCGGTCTCCGTGATCCGCGATTCGACCGGCTTCGTCGCGCAACGCGTCGTCGCGACGATCGTCAATATCGGCTGCGATATCGCGCAGCAAGGCATCGCGACGCCCGAGGACATCGATCTCGCCGTGATGCTCGGCCTGGGCTATCCGCAAGGTCCGCTCGCGCTCGGCGATACGCTCGGCGCGACGACGATTCTCACGATCCTGCGCAACATTTGCACCGCGCTCGGCGATCCGCGCTACCGGCCCTCGCCGTGGCTCACGCGGCGCGCGCAGCTCGGACTTTCGCTTACCCATACCGAGGAGCTCAGATGAGCGCCGAACTTCTGACAGACCGTCCCGCGGGCAGCGACACCACGCTCGTGCTCAAGTTGTCCAATCCCGGCGCGCGCAACGCGCTGCATCCGGACATGTACGCGGCCGGCATCGAGGCGTTGAACACGGCGGAGCGCGACAACAGCGTGCGCGCGATCGTGCTGACCGGCGCGGACAACTTCTTCTGCGCGGGCGGCAATCTGAATCGCCTGCTGGAAAACCGCGCGAAGGATCCGTCGGTGCAAGGCGAAAGCATCGATCTGCTGGCGGAATGGATCAGCGCGTTGCGCTCATCGACGAAACCGGTCATTGCCGCCGTCGAAGGCGCGGCGGCCGGCGCGGGTTTCTCGCTCGCGCTCGCGTGCGATCTGATCGTCGCCGCCGATGACGCCCGATTCGTCATGTCGTATGCACGCGTCGGCCTGACGCCCGATGGCGGCGCATCGTGGTTTCTGTCACGCACGCTGCCGCGCACGCTCGCGAGCGAAGTGCTGCTCGAAGCGAAGCCGATCGGCGCGGCGCGGCTGCATGAAGTCGGCGTCGTGAACCGGCTGACGAAGAAAGGCATCGCGCTCGATGCGGCTATCGCGTGGGCCGACGATCTCGGCAGCGTGTCGCCGAAAGCGATGGCGCGCATCAAGTCGCTCATCAACGCCGCCGAACTGCAGCCGCTCGCCGCGCATCTCGACATGGAGCGCGACAGTTTCGTCGATGCGCTGCATCACGGCGACGCGCTCGAAGGCATCACCGCGTTCCTCGAAAAGCGCCAGCCGAACTATCGCTAAGCTCATGGCTCACTACGAATTGCCGAAGCGCCGGCGCATCTTTCTGATGCGTCATGGAGACGTCACCTATTTCGACGACAGCGGCCGCGCGATCGATCCCGAAAGCGTGCCGCTCAACGAGCGCGGACGCGAGGAAGCGAGCGCCGCGGGCCGCGAGTTCGCCGCGCAGAACGTGCGCTTCGATCGCGTGATTGGGAGCGGATTGCCGCGCACGATCGAAACCGCGCAACGCGTGCTCGACGCGACGGGGCAACGCATCGACATCGAAGTGTGGCCCGAGTGGCAGGAAATTCGCGGCGGCAAGCTGAAGGATCTGACGGTGTCGGACATCGAGCGCGCGTTTCTCTCGGTGTTCGATGGCGTCGTGCCGGAAGAGACGCAATTCCTCGGCGGCGAAACCATCGGCGAATTGCTCGACCGCGTGCTGCCTGCGGTCGCGCGTCTGCGTGAAGATCGATCGTGGGACACGGCGCTGCTCGTGCTGCACGGTGGCGTCAATCGCGCGCTGCTCTCGCACGCGATCACCGCGGGCGGGCGCGCGTTCTTCGGGCATCTGTCGCAGGCGACGGGCTGCATCAACGCGCTCGATGTCGGCGACAAGCCGGCCGACTGGGTCGTGCACGCGATCAATCATTCGCCGCCCTCGCCGCTGCACGCCGACGTGCGCAATACGACGATGGAACTGCTCTACGCCCAATTCGTTCGCTACAAGGCCGGCGACATGAACTGAAAACCGCAGTCCGGAGGAGACGATGCAGAACAACGAGACGCAAAAGCAGTCCGATTTCTCCGCGTTCGAAGGAACGCGGCCCGTGCAGGACAAACAGCGTTTCGATACCGATGCGCTCGTAGCGTGGCTCGCGGCGAACGTCGATGGCTTCGACGGCCCGTTGACCATCGAACAATTTGCCGGCGGCCAGTCGAATCCGACATTCAAGCTCGTCACGCCCGCGCGCAGTTACGTGATGCGCGCGAAGCCCGGACCCGCGGCGAAACTCTTGCCGTCTGCGCATGCGATCGAGCGCGAGTATCGCGTGATGCACGCGCTCGCCGCCACCGACGTTCCCGTCGCGCGCATGCTCGCGTTATGCGAGGACGAAAGCGTGATCGGCCGCGCGTTCTATGTGATGGAGTTCGTCCAGGGCCGCGTGCTGTGGGATCAGTCGTTGCCCGGCATGACGCCCGTCGAGCGCGCCGCGATCTATGAGGAAACGAATCGCGTGATCGCAGCGCTCCATACCGTCGATGTCGAGGCCGCCGGGTTATCGGGCTACGGCAAGCCGGGCAATTATTTCGAGCGGCAGATCGGACGCTGGAGCAAGCAATACGTCGCGTCCGAAACCGAGAAGATCGACGCGATGAATCGCCTGATCGACTGGTTGCCGCGGCATATTCCCGCGTCCCGCGAACCGAAAGTCAGCGTCGTGCACGGCGACTTCCGGCTCGACAATCTCATCTTTCATCCGGCCGAGCCGCGCGTGCTCGCCGTGCTCGACTGGGAACTGTCGACGCTCGGCGATCCGCTCGCCGACTTCGCGTATCACTGCATGGCGTGGCATGTCGACCCATCGCAGTTTCGCGGCATCGCCGGACTCGACTGGGCGGCGCTCGGCATTCCCGGCGAAGCCGCGTACGTGAAGCGCTATTGCGAGCGCACCGGCTTCGCAATCGAAGGCGACTGGAACTTCTATCTCGCCTACAACATGTTCCGCATCGCCGCGATCCTGCAGGGCATCATGAAGCGCGTCGTCGATGGCACCGCCGCAAGCGCGCAAGCCGTCGATGCGGGCAAGCGCGCGCGGCCGATGGCCGAACTCGCGTGGACATACGCACAAAAAGTGGGGACAAGCGCATGAACTTCGACTACACGCCCAAGGTGCAGGCGTTGCGCGAGAAGCTGCTCGCTTTCTTCGACGCGCACATCTATCCCAACGAAGGCGCTTACGCCGATGAAATCGCGGCGAATCGCGCGGCTGGCAACGCGTGGATTCCGACGCGCCTCATCGAAGGCTTGAAGGAGCAAGCGCGCGCCGAGGGACTGTGGAATCTCTTCCTGCCCGCATCGGCGCGCGGCGCGGGGCTGACGAATCTCGAATACGCGCCCTTGTGCGAAATCATGGGTCGCGTGCCGTGGGCGCCCGAAGTCTTCAATTGCAGCGCGCCCGATACGGGCAACATGGAAACCATCGAACGCTACGGCACCGATGCGCAAAAAGCCCAATGGCTCGAGCCGCTGTTGCGCGGCGAAGTCCGCTCGGCGTTTTTGATGACGGAGCCGGAAGTTGCGTCATCGGATGCGACGAACATCCGCTGCAGCATCGCGCGCGACGGCGACAGCTACGTGATCGACGGCCACAAATGGTGGTCGTCGGGCGCGGGCGATCCGCGCTGCAAGGTGTATATCGTGATGGGCAAGACCGACGCCGACGCGCCGAAACACGCGCAGCAATCGATGATTCTCGTGCCCGCCGATGCGAGCGGCATCACGGTGCATCGGCCGTTGAACGTCTTCGGTTACGACGACGCGCCGCACGGCCATATGGACATCACGCTCGACAACGTGCGCGTGCCCGCGACGAACATGCTGTTAGGCGAAGGACGCGGCTTCGAAATCGCGCAGGGGCGGCTCGGGCCCGGGCGCATCCATCATTGCATGCGTCTGATCGGACTCGCCGAACGCGCGCTCGAGTTGATGACGAGACGCACACTCGCGCGCGTCGCGTTCGGCAAGCCGATCGCGCAGCATGGCGTGACGCAGGAGCGGATCGCCGAGGCGCGCATCATGATCGAGCAGGCGCGGCTTCTGACGCTCAAGGCCGCGTACATGATGGACACCGTCGGCAACAAGGGCGCGCGCGGCGAAATCGCGATGATCAAGGTCGTCGCGCCGAACGTCGCGTGCCAGGTCATCGACTGGGCGATCCAGGCACACGGCGCGGGAGGCGTCTGCGACGACTTTCCGCTTGCTTATGCATATGCATCGGCGCGCACGCTGCGTTTAGCCGACGGCCCCGACGAAGTGCATCGAAATGCGATCGCGAAGCTCGAACTCGGGAAATACGCGTCAGGCGGCTGAAGCGCCTGAATCGACAGGATTGCGCAGGCCGAAAAGCGCGGCGGAATCGACGGTCAGCACGAGCTCGCCGTTCTGGTTGTGCGCTTCCCAGCGCGTCTGCACGATGCCGCGATCCGGCTTGCTCTTCGACACGCGCTTGTCGAGCACGCGCACGGTGAGGCGCACGCTATCGCCGACGCGCACCGGCTTGATCCAGCGGATGTTGTCGAGACCGGGCGAGCCCATCGAGGTCGAACCGCGCAACATGTCGCGCACGAGGATGCCCATCATCGCGGAACAGGTGTTCCAGCCGCTCGCGACGAGCCCGCCGAAATGCGACGCCTCGCCCGCCGCCTCCGAGAGATGAAACGGTTGCGGATCGTAACGCTCCGCAAATCCGACGATCTCCTCTCTCGTGAACGTGTGCGCGCCCAGCGTCACGGCGCTGCCGATTTCGAAATCCTCAAAAGCGTAGGTCATGCGTTCTCCTTTACGTGGCGGCAAATTCTGACAACGGAGAACACGGTCGCGCAGAACGCGCGGAGGACTGGCGTCGGTGAGAAAAACTGAGGTCCATGCGCAGTGTCTCCTTCACGGCCCCTTCCGGAGCCCGAAAATACACCGCGCAAGAACGTTACTGCAGCGGCTCTTTCAGCGCGTCCGGAACAGGCAACGGCATCACGTCGATCCCTTCTTCGAGCAGGGCGTGCGTCTCTTCGGGCGTCGTGACGCCGCGTATGTTGCGCGCCGGCGCCTCGTTGTAATGAATGCGCCGCGCCTCGTCGGCAAACCGGTCGCCCACGTTTTCGGTCTTCTCGATCAGCTCGCGCATGAATTGCAGCGCGCGCGCCTGCAATGCCGCCGCTTCACGCGCGGCTTGCGCCTGCGCGGGCTGGGAAGCCGCCTCACCTCGCGCGGACGACAAATTCAAGCGTGGCGCGGACGGCATACGACTCACATCGGTCGCCGAGCAAACCGGACAAGCAACCAGCTTGCGCGACAATTGCGACTCGAACTCTTCGGTCGAGGCGAACCAGCCTTCGAACCGGTGATCGTGCGAGCACTTTAAATCGAGGACCTTCATGCTGATGGGGCTTCGTTGAAGTTTATCTCAAAAACGCGTTTTATGAACGGTCGTTCGCAAATCTGCAGGAATGTGCAGTGGCCGTCAAACGCTGAACCACTCATTCTAGCCGCTCGGCCCGAAGGGCGCCTTCGACGACGCAAAAACGACAAAAGCGGCCATCGAGGCCGCTTTTGCACGCATCCGTGTGACGAGCGCTCAATCCTCGATCGACCCACCAAGCTTCCACTCACCCGAGCGGATCTTCTCCAGCCAGAACACGCCGATGATCGTCTTCACGTCGCTGATGCTGCCGTCCTTCACCCAGGCCATCAACTGCGCTTCGTCGGCGACGAAAGTCTCGAGGAATTCGCCTTCGTCGAGTTTCGCATCGCCGGCATTGAGGCCGCGCGCAAGATAGATGTCGATGAACTCGGTCGAATACGAAATCACCGGATGGATCCGCGTGAGGAACGTCCATTCACGCGCGGTGTAACCCGTCTCTTCCTGCAACTCGCGTTTCGCGCACGTCAGCTCGTCTTCGTCCGGATCGAGCTTACCCGCCGGAAATTCAAGCAGCACGCGGCCCACCGGATAACGAAATTGGCGTTCGAGCAGCACGCGTCCGTCGTCGAAGACCGGGAGAATCATCACCGCGCCAGGATGCTCGACGAACTCGCGCGTCGCGTGCTTGCCATCGGGCAATTCAACGGTATCGCGTTTCAGCGTGAGGAACTTGCCCTCGTGCAGCGTGACGCTTTCGACCTTCTTTTCGATGAGGCCGTCGTCGTTACCGGGAATCGAGGAATGATCTGCCATCTTGAGCCCTGTGCTGTTGAAGCAAACAAGCCGCTGACAGCACGAAGCGGTCAGCGGCGTTTGACGAGATATTGATACGTGAAGCCCGGAAAGGCGAACACGACGAAGAGACTGAAGGTAATGGCATAGAACTGCCATTCCTGATCGAATCGGTTGCCGGCGCGCGCTTCGAGCATGAAGCCGAGCGCACCGACCACAAAGTAAAGAACGACGAGCTCGCCGATGCGAATCCACGCGCCCTTCTTCGCCGCCTTGCGTCCCGTCGACGCCGGAAGCGGCAACGGGACGATGGCGAAGAGGCGCTGATTCAGGAACGGCACGTTGGCGAGAACGAGCGCCAACAGCACGATGAACCAGCCTGCCGCCGACATTACAGCGGCAGCGTATGCGAGATCGCCGTGAGGCACGCGCTCATCAACGGACCCGGCACCAGACCGAGCACCAGAACGGCCAGGCCGTTGAACGCGAGCAGCGAGCGGTTCAGGCCGCCGGCGACGATCGGCGATGCGTCCGTCGGCGCATCGAAGTACATCAGCTTGACGACGCGCAGGTAGTAGAACGCGCCCACGAGCGAGGTCATGACGGCGAGGACGGCGAGCCATGTGAGACCGGCGTTCATCGTCGCTTCGAGCACGGCGAGCTTCGCGTAGAAGCCGACCGTCGGCGGGATGCCGGCGAGCGAGAACATCATGATCATCATGACGAACGCGAATACCGGGCTGCGCTGATTCAGGCCCTTGAAGTCTTCGAGCATTTCGGCTTCGAAGTCGCGGCGCGCGAGCAGCATGACCACGCCGAAGGTGCCGAGCGTCGTGACCAGATAGATGATGCTGTAGAACATCGCCGAGCTGTATGCGCCCGCCGCACCCGTCAGCTTGCCGTCGACCACGCCGGCGAGCAGACCCAGCAGCACGAAGCCCATGTTCGAGATGGCCGAGTAAGCCAGCATCCGCTTGATGTTCTTCTGCACGATACCCGTGATATTGCCGACGATCAGCGACAGCGCCGCGAGGATCACGAGCATTTCCTGCCAGTCCACCGCGAGCGGCAAGAGGCCCATCACCAGGAAGCGCAGACCCCACGCGAACGCCGCGACCTTCGGTCCGCCGCCGGTGAGCAGCGTCATCGCGGTCGGCGCGCCCTGGTAGACGTCAGGCACCCACATGTGGAACGGCACCGCGCCCATCTTGAACGCCACGCCCGCAACGATGAAGATCGCGCCGAACAGCAGCACGGCGTCGTTGATGCGGCCCGAAGCGACGGTCTTCAGCACTTCGTTCAGATCGAGCGAGCCGGTCGCGCCGTAGATCATCGAGATGCCGTACAGCAGGAAGCCGGATGCGAGCGCGCCGAGCACGTAGTACTTCATCGCCGACTCGTTCGACTGCGGCACGTCCTTGCGCAGCGCGATCACCGCGTACAGCGACAGCGACATCAGTTCGAGGCCGAGATACAGCGTCAGGAAGTTGTTGCCCGAAATCATCACGCACTGGCCGAGCAGCGAAAACAGGCCGAGCAGGAAGAAGTCGCCGCGGAACAGGTCGCGGTCTTCCAGATACTTCTTCGAGTAGATGATCGACACCGCGTAGCCGAGACACACCACCGCCTTCATCGCGCTCGCGAACGGATCGACGATATACATGCGCGTGAAGAAGAAATGCGGCGTCGGGTCGAGCGCGGTGACGGCGAACCACACGCCGCAGACGATCGTCGACACGAGCGCGATCAGATACGTCGTGCCGCGGCTCTTCGGGCCGAACATCGTGTCGTTGAGCCAGGCCAGAACGACCGACGCCATCAGGATCGCGTCAGGCCAAAGAATACTCATAGAGGCGTTTTGCATGATCTTTTAGTTCCTCCGCACGACGTTACTGAGCCAGCGGCAGCTTGGACTGCGCGACGTGGGAGAGCAGGTTTGCCACGGATTCGTGCATCACGTCGGTAAAGGGCTTCGGATGCAGGCCCATGTACAGCGTGAACAGCGCAAGGATGGCGAGCATCAGGAATTCACGCCCGTTGATGTCCTTGAGCTTCGCGACGTGGTCGTTCGCGACCGCGCCGAAGTACACGCGCTTGTACATCCACAGCGTGTAGGCCGCGCCGAGGATCAGCGTGAACGTCGCGAGGAAAGCGATCCAGAAGTTGTACTTCACCGCTGCCAGAATCACCATGAATTCGCCGACGAAACCCGAGGTACCCGGAAGGCCGCAGTTGGCCATCGCGAAGAGCATCACGAATGCCGCGAACTTGGGCATCGTGTTCACGACGCCGCCGTAATCCGCGATCTGGCGCGAGTGCACGCGGTCGTACAGCACGCCGATCGAAAGGAACATCGCGCCCGATACGAAACCGTGCGAGATCATCTGGATGATCGCGCCTTCGACCGCGAGCTGGCTCGACGCACCGAACATGAAGAAGCCGAGCGTGACGAAGCCCATGTGCGCGATCGACGAATACGCGACGAGCTTCTTCATGTCGGACTGCACCATCGCGACGAGACCGATGTAGATCACCGCGATCAGCGACAGCGTGATGACCACCGGCGCGAGGAAATGGCTCGCGTCCGGCGCGATCGGCAGCGAGAAGCGCAGGAAACCGTACGCGCCGAGCTTCAGCATGATCGCCGCCAGCACGACCGAACCGCCCGTCGGCGCTTCGACGTGCGCGTCCGGCAGCCACGTGTGCACCGGCCACATCGGCACCTTCACGGCGAACGCCAGGAAGAACGCGATGAACAGCAGCACCTGCGGCGTCATGTCGAGCTTCGCGGCTTGCCACGTCGCCAGATCGAACGTGTGCGTCTGCGTGTAGAGGTACAGCAGCGCGACCAGCATCAGCAGCGAGCCGGCCAGCGTGTACAGGAAGAACTTGAACGCCGCATACACGCGGTTGGGGCCGCCCCACACGCCGATGATGATGTACATCGGAATGAGCGTGGCTTCGAAGAACACGTAGAACAGCAGGCCGTCCGCCGTCGAGAACACGCCGATCATGATGCCCGAGAGGATCAGGAACGCGGCCATGTACTGCGACACGCGCTCGGTGATCACTTCCCAGCCGGCGATCACGACGATCACCGTGATGAGCGCGGTCAGCACGACGAACCACATCGAGATGCCGTCGACGCCGAGGTGATACGTGATGTTGAAGCGCTCGATCCAGTTCGACTGTTCGACGAACTGCAGCGCGGCCGTCGACGTATCGAAGCCGGTGATGAGCGGAATCGTGACGATCAGCCCGAGCACCGAGCCGACCAGCGCGACCCAGCGCGCGGGCGCCGGGTTGCGGTCGTTACCAACTGCGAGCACGAGCAGGCCGAAAACGATCGGCAGCCAGATCGCGACACTGAGAATCGGAAAAGAGTGCATAGGATCCCTCGCCTTATTTGCCGCCGAGCGTCACAAACAGGGTCAAGAGCCCCAACATGCCGATAATCATGGCGAACGCGTAGTGATAGATGTAACCGGATTGAAGGAAGCGGATCACACCGGCGAACCAGCCCATGAACCGCGCACTGCCGTTGACGATGCCGTCGATGACGACCACATCGCCCTCTTTCCACAAGCCGCGGCCGATGGCGACAGCGCCCTTCGCGAACACGACCTCGTTGATCTTGTCGCAGTAGTACTTGTTGTCGAGCAGCACGTAGATCGGGCGGAACGTGCGCGCGACAACCGCTGGCAGGTCCGGACGCTTCATGTAGAAGAACCACGCGACGATCACGCCGAGCGCCGCGAGCCACACCGGACCCGGGGTGATGATGCCGTGCAGCGCCATCGCAATCCAGCCGTGAAACTCTTCGGCCATTTCCTTCAGGCCTTCGTGGTTCTCGGCGATGTAGATCACCTTGTCGAACACGACGCCGTGCGAGAAGAAGTCGCCGTAGATCATCGGGCCGATCATGATCGCGCCGATGATGATCGACGGAATCGCGAGCAGCACGAGCGGCAGCGTCACGACCCAAGGCGTTTCGTGCGGGACGTGAGCGTGTCCGTGACCGTGATCGTCGTGATGACCGTGCGAATCATGACCGTGGCCGTGCGCTTCCGCCTGGCCCATCGGCGAGTCGGGATGCTTCGGACCGCGGAAGCGCTCTTCGCCGTGGAACACCATGAAGTACATGCGGAACGAGTACAGCGACGTGACGAACACGCTCGCGACCACCGCGAAATACGCGAAGCCCGAGCCCGCCAGATGCGAGTACTTCACGGCTTCGATGATCGAATCCTTCGAGTAGAAGCCCGAGAAGAACGGCGTGCCGATCAGCGCGAGCGAACCGATCAGCGATGTGATCCAGGTGATCGGCATGTACTTGCGCAGGCCGCCCATGTTGCGCATGTCCTGATCGTGGTGCATGCCGATGATGACCGAGCCCGCGCCGAGGAACAGCAGCGCCTTGAAGAACGCGTGCGTGCCGAGGTGGAACACGGCGACCGGATAAGCCGAGACGCCGAGCGCGACCGTCATGTAGCCGAGCTGCGAGAGCGTCGAGTACGCGACCACGCGCTTGATGTCGTTTTGCACGACGCCGAGGAAGCCCATGAACAAGGCCGTGATCGCGCCGATGACCGTCACGAACGAAAGCGCCGCATCCGAATGCTCGAAGAGCGGCGACATGCGCGTCACCATGAAGATGCCGGCCGTCACCATCGTTGCCGCGTGGATCAGCGCGGAAATCGGCGTCGGGCCTTCCATCGAGTCGGGCAGCCAGACGTGCAGCGGGAACTGCGCCGACTTGCCCATCGCGCCGATGAAGAGGCAAATGCACGCGACCGTCAGCAGACCCCATTGCGTGCCGGGGAACGTCATCGTCGCGAGCTTGTCGCCCTGCGCGAACACGTCGCCATAGTTCAGCGAACCGGCGAACGCGAGCAGCAGGCCAATGCCCAGCAGGAAGCCGAAGTCGCCCACGCGGTTCACGATGAACGCCTTCATGTTGGCGTAGATCGCGCTCTCACGCGTGAAGTAGAAGCCGATCAGCAGGTACGACACGAGGCCCACCGCTTCCCAGCCGAAGAACAGCTGCAGGAAGTTGTTGCTCATGACGAGCATCAGCATCGAGAACGTGAAGAGCGAGATGTACGAGAAGAAGCGCTCGTAGCCGACTTCCTCGTCCGCCATGTAGCCGATGGTGTAGATGTGCACCATCAGCGAGACGAAGGTCACGATGACCATCATCATCGCCGTGAGCGAGTCGACCAGGAAGCCGACTTCCATCTTCAGCGTGCCGACGCTCATCCATTCGTAGATGGTCGCGTTGAAGCTCGCGCCGTGCATCACGTCGTTGAAGACGATCGCCGAAAGAATGAACGAGATGAAGACGCCGAGGATCGTGACGCGATGCGCGCCCTTGCGCCCTACCCATTTCGCGAACAGCCCCGCGATCAGACAGCCGGCAAGCGGCGCCAGCGGAACCGCGAGCAGGAGGTTTTCATTGAGTGTCGTGGACATAACAGCCTAGCCTGAAATTAACCTTTGAGCTGATCGAGGTCCTCGACGTTGATCGTGTCGAGGCTACGGAACAGGGTCACGAGAATCGCGAGACCGATCGCGGCTTCAGCGGCGGCGACAGTCAGCACGAAGAACACGAAGATCTGGCCGTGCACGTCGCCCAGATAGTGCGAGAACGCGACGAAATTGGTGTTCACCGCGAGCAGCATCAATTCGATGGCCATCAGGATGATGATGACGTTGCGGCGGTTCAGGAAGATGCCGACGATGCTGATCGCAAAGAGGATCGCACCGAGCACGAGGTAATGGGCAAGACTCAACATATTCGATTTCTCCTTCGCGCTCAGCCCTTGTTGTCGACCGTGCCCGCGCCGATGTTGCCGGTCACGGCAGGTTCCGTGGAGGCGTCGGGCGCCTGCGTTTCGGCCTGCATCTTCACGAGGCGCACGCGGTCTTCGCGGCGCACCTTGACCTGCTGGCTGACGGTTTGGGTCTTCTTGTCCTTCTTGTCGCGGATCGTGAGCGAGATCGCCGCGATGATCGCAACCAGCAGCACGAGGCCGGCGATTTCGAACGCGAAGATGTAGTCGGTGTAGATGACCTTGCCGATCAGTTGCGTGTTCGACATCGCCGCTGCGCCCGTCACCGCCGTCGACGTTTCGGGTGTGATCGTGCCGCCGTAGCCGTGCCAAAGGATCAGCGCGGTCTCGATCACGATGATCGCGCCGACGATGCTCGCGAGCGGCACGAAGCGCCTGAAATCCTTGCGCAGGACATCGATGTTGATGTCGAGCATCATGACCACGAACAGGAACAGCACCATCACGGCGCCGACATATACGAGAACCAGCAGAATCGCGAGGAATTCGGCTTGCAGCAGCATCCAGATCGCGGCCGCGTTGAAGAACGCGAGCACGAGGAAGAGCGCGGACGACACCGGGTTGCGCGAAGTGATCACCTTCAGCGCGGAAACGACCAGCAGCAGCGCGAAGATATAGAACAGTACGGTTGTGAATTCCATGATTACCGGTTCATCGTTAGGCCATCATCAGGCATGGTGTGTCGGCGCTTTCGGACAAGAGCCGCCCTCGGCGCGCGCCGCAGTGTGCCAAACAGCAACAACAAAATCGCTACGGTGCGATGCCGGAACATGAGGCTCGGGCATCGGACGCATATCAACGATAAGGCGCGTCGGCCGCCTTCGATGCGGCGATTTCCGTTTCGTAGCGATCGCCCACCGCAAGCAGCATGTCCTTCGTGAAATACAGGTCGCCGCGCTTTTCGCCGTGATATTCGAGGATGTGCGTTTCGACGATCGAATCGACCGGGCAGCTCTCCTCGCAGAAACCGCAGAAGATGCACTTGGTCAGGTCGATGTCGTAACGCGTGGTGCGACGGGTGTTGTCCGCGCGCGTTTCCGATTCGATCGTGATCGCCATCGCCGGGCACACCGCTTCGCACAGCTTGCAGGCGATGCAGCGCTCTTCGCCGTTCTCATAGCGGCGCAGCGCGTGCAGACCGCGAAAACGCGGCGAGATCGGCGTCTTTTCTTCCGGGAACTGCACCGTGATCTTGCGCTGGAACGTGTAACGTCCCGTCAGCGCAAGACCCTTGAGCAACTCGGTCAGGAAGAAGGTCTTAAAGAAGTTCTGAATAGCATTCATGATGTTTTCGTCCGCGCTCGCTTACTTCCAGATGTTGAGCGGCGACATGATCCAGAAACCGACCACGACCACCCAGATCACCGACACCGGCAGGAACACCTTCCAGCCGAGACGCATGATCTGGTCGTAGCGGTAACGCGGGAATGTCGCGCGCGCCCAGATGAAGACCGACAGCAGCAGGAAAACCTTGAAAACGAACCAGAATACGCCCGGAATGAACGACAGGAAGCCGAACGGTGCATCCCAGCCGCCGAGGAACAGCGTCGCTGCGATCGCCGAGATCACGATCATGTTGATGTACTCGGCGAGGAAGAACAGCGCGAACGCCATGCCCGAGTAATCGATCATGTGACCGGCGACGATTTCCGATTCGCCTTCCACCACGTCGAACGGGTGACGGTTCGTTTCCGCGATGCCCGAGATGAAGTACACGACGAACATCGGCAAAAGTGGCAGCCAGTTCCACGACAGGAAGTTGATGCCCCAGCCCGCGAACATGCCGCGCTGCTGCGAGTGCACGATGTCGGACATGTTCAGCGTGCCCGCGACCATCAGCACCACGACGAGCGCGAAGCCCATCGAGATTTCGTAGGACACCATCTGCGCCGCGGCGCGCATCGCGCCGAGAAACGCGTACTTCGAGTTCGACGCCCAACCCGCCAGAATCACGCCGTATACGCCGATCGACGAAATCGCCATGATGTACAGCAGACCCGCGTTGATGTCGCCGAGCACCGCTTTCGCCTGGAACGGGATCACCGCCCACACGGCGAACGCCGGCACCACGGTCATGATCGGTGCGATCACATAGATCCACTTGCTCGCAGCCGTCGGCTGGATGACTTCCTTGAGCAGAAGCTTCAGCACGTCGGCGATCGGCTGCAGCAAGCCTGCGGGGCCGACGCGGTTCGGGCCGAGACGCACGTGCATCCAGCCGATGAGCTTGCGTTCCCAGAGAATCAGGTAGGCCACGCACAGCAGGATGACCACCGAAACCACCAGGATGCGGACCACCGCCCACACCGTCGGCCATGCGACGCCCAGAAGCTGCGTGCCGCCTGCGTTGATCGTATCGAACAAGCCCATTTTTACGCCTTCTCCACTACCAGTTCACCGAACAGGCCGCCGAGCGCGGCGCCAGCCGTCGTGCCCGCCGACACGCGGACCACCGATTCCGCGAGATTCGCATCGCGGACCGCGGGCAACGTCACCGACAGATTGCCTTGGCGAATACGCACTGCTTCGCCATCCTTCAGACCGAGCTTGTCGAAGAGCGCCGTCGGGAGGCCCGCCACGTTTGCATCGCGTGCGGCTGCCGTCAAATGCAACGAGGGCGCGCGGCGCACGAGCGCATCGGCGTGATAGATCGGTACATCGGCGAGACGCTGCAGGCCGCTGCCGTTCAACACGACGTTCGATGCAGCGCGCTTGGCCTGCACCGTCGTCTTGTTCGACAGACGCGCGGTCAGATCGCCCGTGCCCAACGCCGCGACACGCACTTCGTCAGCGGTGTCGAACTCGAAGCCCGGCAGGCCGAGGATCGTGCCCAGCACGCGCAACACCTTCCAGCCCGGACGCGTCTCGCCGAGCGCGCGCACGACGCCGTTGAACGACTGAGCGGTGCCTTCCGCGTTGACGAACGTGCCCGACGTTTCCGTGAACGGCGCGATCGGCAGCAGCACGTCCGCGTAGTCCATGCCGTGCTTGAACGGCGACATCACGACGACCATTTCCGCTGCCTTGAGCGCGGCGATGGCTTGCGCCGGATTGGCCGTATCGAATTCCGGTTCCGCGTTGAAGAGCACGTAGCCCTTGCGCGGCTGCTCGAACACTTCGCGCGCGTTGAGACCGCCCTCGCCCGGCAATGCATCGACGAGATGCGCGCCGACCGAGTTCGCCCCTTCCGTGAGGAAGCCGAGCGTCGCGCCGGTATTGTCGGCGATCCACTGGGCGGCCGCCTGAATCTGCGCGAAATCCGGATGCTGAACCGCGAGGTTGCCGAGCAGCACGACGCGCTGTTCGCCCGCCGACAGCGACGCCGCGACGTCCTTCGCCGCGGCCGACACTTCGCGACCCGCGAATGCGTCCGGCAGCGCGACGCCGCGCGCTTCCGAAACCGCCGCAGCGATGCCCGCAAGCTGATCGAGCCACGCCGACGGCGCCGCGACCAGGCGATGCGCGGTCGGGATCAGCGAGTCGTCGTTGCTTGCGTTGAGGAACGTGAGCTTCGCGCCGTTTTTCGCGGCCTGACGCAGACGCGCGGCAAACAGCGGATGATCGCGACGCAGGAACGAGCCGATGACGAACGCAGTGTCGATAGTCGACAGATTCGCGATCTTCGTGCCGAGCCACGGCGCGCCGACGCCGACCGGCGCCGAGAAATCGTTCTGACGCAGACGGAAATCGACGTTCGGCGTGCCGACGCCTTCAGCCAGCGTCTTCAGCAGATGCAGTTCTTCGACCGTGCTGTGCGGCGTGGCCAAAGCGGCGATGGCATTCGCGCCGTGATCCGCCTTGATGCCCTTCAGGCCCTTCGCGACGTACTCGAGCGCGGTCTGCCAGTCGGTTTCGATCCAGTTGCCGCCCTGCTTCAGCATCGGCGTGGTGAGACGCTCGTCGCTGTTCAGGCCTTCGTACGAGAAGCGGTCCTTGTCGGAGATCCAGCATTCGTTGATGGCTTCGTTCTCCATCGGCAGAACGCGCATCACGCGGTTGTTCTTCACCTGCACCACGAGGTTCGCGCCGACGGAATCGTGGGGGCTCACCGACTTGCGGCGCGACAGTTCCCATGTACGGGCGCTGTAGCGGAACGGCTTGCTCGTCAACGCGCCGACCGGGCACAGGTCGATCATGTTGCCCGACAGCTCCGAATCCACGGTCTTGCCGACGAACGACGTGATTTCCGAATGCTCGCCACGGCCCAGCATGCCGAGCTCCATCACGCCGGCGACTTCCTGGCCGAAGCGCACGCAGCGCGTGCAGTGGATGCAGCGCGACATCTCTTCCATCGAGATGAGCGGACCGACGTTCTTGTGGAACACCACGCGCTTTTCTTCGCTATAGCGCGACTGCGACTTGCCGTAACCGACGGCCAGATCCTGCAATTGGCACTCGCCGCCCTGATCGCAGATCGGGCAATCGAGCGGGTGGTTGATCAGCAGGAATTCCATCACCGACTGTTGGGCCTTCACGGCCTTGTCCGACGTCGTGCGGACGATCATGCCGTTCGATACCGGCGTGGCGCAGGCGGGAACGGCCTTCGGCATCTTTTCGACTTCGACGAGGCACATCCGGCAGTTCGCCGCGATCGACAGTTTCTTGTGATAGCAGAAGTGAGGGATGTACGTATCGACCTTGTGCGCAGCCTGGATCACCATGCTGCCTTCAGGCACCTCGACCGCCTTGCCGTCAATTTCTAGTTCAACCATGATGGATAAAGATCCTCAACCCTTCTCGAGCGTTGTCGCGCATCTGACTGCGCGCCTGATTACGCGGTAAGCGCTTCGGACGGCGCGTGATGCGCGTGCCCGCCGACGAGACAATGCTTGTGCTCGACGTGATATTCGAATTCGTCCCAGAAGTGCTTGAGCATGCCGCGCACGGGCATCGCCGCTGCATCGCCGAGCGCGCAGATCGTACGGCCCATGATGTTCTCGGCGACCGAGTTCAGCAGATCCAGATCTTCCTTGCGGCCGAGACCGTGCTCGATGCGATGCACGACGCGATACAGCCAGCCCGTGCCCTCACGGCACGGCGTGCATTGGCCGCACGACTCTTCATAGTAGAAGTACGACAGGCGCAACAGCGAGCGCACCATGCAGCGCGTTTCGTTCATCACGATGACCGCGCCCGAGCCCAGCATCGAGCCGGCCTTCGCGATCGAGTCGTAGTCCATGTCGGTCGCGAGCATCATGTCGCCCGGCACGACCGGCGCGGATGAGCCGCCCGGAATCACGGCCTTGATCGATTTGCCGCGCACGCCGCCCGCCAGTTCCATCAGCGTCGAGAACGGCGTGCCGAGCGGAATCTCGTAGTTGCCCGGACGGTTCACATCGCCCGAGACGGAGAAAATCTTCGTGCCGCCGTTGTTCGGCTTGCCGATCTCGAGGTAATTCTGCGGGCCGATTTCCAGCAGGAACGGCACCGCCGCGAACGTCTCGGTGTTGTTGATCGTGGTCGGCTTGCCGTACACGCCGAAGCTCGCCGGGAACGGCGGCTTGAAGCGCGGCTGGCCCTTCTTGCCTTCGAGCGATTCGAGCAGCGCGGTTTCTTCACCGCAGATGTACGCGCCGTAACCATGGTGCGCGTACAGCTCGAACGAGAAACCCGAGCCCAGGATGTTCGCGCCCAGATAGCCGGCCTGACGCGCTTCTTCGAGCGCCGCTTCGAACACGCGATAGACTTCGAAAATCTCGCCGTGGATATAGTTGTAGCCGACGGTGATGCCCATTGCATACGCGCCGATGGCCATGCCTTCGATCAGCGCGTGCGGATTCCAGCGCAGGATGTCGCGATCCTTGAACGTGCCCGGCTCGCCTTCGTCCGAATTGCAGACGAGATACTTCTGCCCCGGAAACTGACGCGGCATGAAGCTCCACTTCAGGCCGGTCGGAAAGCCCGCGCCGCCGCGGCCGCGCAGACCCGACGCCTTGACGTCGGCGATCACCTGCTCGGGTGGAATCTTTTCTTCGAGAATGCGGCGCAACTGCTTGTAGCCGCCGCGCGCGACGTAATCTTCGAGATGCCAGTTCTCGCCATTGAGGCCAGCGAGGATCAGCGGCTTGATGTGACGATCGTGGAGTGACGTCATTTCGAAAGTTCCTCGATCAACTGGTCGATCTTCTCGCGGCTCATGAAGCTGCACATGCGATGGTTGTTCACGAGCAGCACAGGTGCGTCGCCGCACGCGCCGAAGCACTCGCCTTCTTTTAGCGTGAACTTGCCGTCGGGCGTGGTCTCGCCGAAATCGATTCCAAGCTTCTGCTTGAGATATTCGGCAGCGCTGTCCGAACCGCCATCCGGGCCGAGCTGGCAGGGCAGATTCGTGCAGAGCGTGATCTTGTGCTTGCCGACCGGCTTCAGCTCGTACATCGTGTAGAACGTGGCGACTTCCTGCACCGCGACCGGCGGCATGCTCAGGTAATCGGCCACGAACTGCATGATTTCGGGCGAGAGCCAACCATGCTCTTCCTGAGCGACAGCGAGCGCCGCCATCACCGCCGATTGCTTTTGCTCGGCGGGATACTTCGCGACCGCGCGATCGATTTCTTTCAGGCCTTCAGCTGAGATCATTTTCAGACACGACTCTTTCAATTCCTACCGAACGAAAACCTGCCGCGCCCTTCGTATTGCGGCAGACCTGGCGTTCCTGCGGGTTCCTGTTATTGCTTTCGCGTTTCTTGCGCAGCGGCTCGGCGAGCCGACCGCGCAGGCGCCGATGAATCAGCGATCGATCTCGCCGAACACGATGTCTTGCGTACCGATGATCGTCACTGCGTCGGCGATCATGTGGCCTCGCGCCATTTCATCGAGCGCTGCGAGGTGTGCATAGCCCGGCGCGCGAATCTTCAGGCGATACGGCTTGTTCGCGCCATCCGAGATCAGGTAGATGCCGAACTCGCCCTTCGGATGCTCGACCGCAGCGTACGTTTCGCCTTCCGGCACATGGAAGCCTTCGGTAAAGAGCTTGAAATGATGAATCAACTCTTCCATGTTGCTCTTCATGCCGACGCGCGACGGCGGTGCAACCTTGTGATTATCGACCATCACAGGGCCAGGATTCTTGCGCAGCCACGCAATGCACTGTTTGGCGATGCGCGTCGACTGGCGCATTTCTTCCACGCGCACCAGATAGCGGTCGTAGCAGTCGCCGTTCACGCCGACGGGGATGTCGAAGTCGAGCTGATCGTACACTTCGTACGGCTGCTTCTTGCGCAAGTCCCACTCGATGCCCGAGCCGCGCAGCATCGCGCCGCTCAAGCCCATCTGCAACGCGCGCTCCGGGCTCACCACGCCGATGCCCACGAGACGCTGCTTCCAGATGCGGTTGTCGGTGAGCAGCGTTTCGTACTCGTCGACACAGCCCGGGAAACGATTGAAGAAGTCCTCGATGAAGTCGAGCAACGAGCCCTGACGGTTCTCGTTCATCTTGTCGAGCGCCTTCGCGTTGCGGATCTTCGACGCCTTGTATTGCGGCATCGCGTCCGGCAGATCGCGATAGACGCCGCCCGGACGATAGTACGCCGCGTGCATGCGCGCACCCGACACCGCCTCGTAGACGTCCATCAGATCTTCGCGCTCGCGGAACGCGTAAAGGAAGACCGCCATCGCGCCGACGTCGAGCGCGTGCGAGCCGATCCACATCAGATGGTTCAGCACGCGCGTGATTTCGTCGAACAGCACACGGATGTATTTCGCGCGGATCGGCACGTCGATGCCGAGCAGCTTCTCGATAGCGAGCACGTAGCCGTGCTCGTTGACCATCATCGACACATAGTCGAGACGGTCCATGTACGGCACGGACTGCAGGAAGGTCTTGGTCTCGGCGAGCTTCTCGGTCGCGCGATGCAGCAGACCGATGTGCGGGTCGGCGCGCTGGATCACTTCGCCGTCGAGTTCCAGCACGAGGCGCAGCACGCCGTGCGCTGCCGGGTGCTGCGGGCCAAAGTTCAGCGTGTAATTCTTGATCTCTGCCATGGCGTTCTCTTAATGTTTCAGACCGCCATAGCGATCTTCGCGAATCACGCGCGGCGTGATTTCGCGCGGTTCGATCGTCACGGGCTGGTACACCACGCGCTTCTCTTCCGGGTCGTAGCGCATTTCGACGTAGCCGGAAATCGGGAAGTCCTTGCGGAACGGATGGCCGATGAAACCATAGTCCGTGAGAATGCGGCGCAGATCGGGATGGCCTTCGAATACGATGCCATAGAGGTCGAACGCTTCGCGCTCGTACCAGTTCGCCGACGTCCAGATATCGACCACCGAAGCCACGATGGGCACTTCGTCGTCCGGAGCGAATACGCGCACGCGCACGCGCCAGTTGTGCGTGATCGAGAGAAGATGACTGACTGCCGCGAAACGCGGACCGTCGTAGACGCCGTCGCCATACGTCGAATAATCGACGCCGGAGAGGTCCATGAGCTGCTCGAAGCGCAGCGACGGGTCATCGCGCAACTGCTTGCAGACGTCCAGATAGTCGGCCGCCTTGACGACGACCGTCACCTGACCCAGCGACTCGGTAATGCTCTGGAGACGGCCGCCAAACGCCGTCTCGAGGTTCGCTTTGAGGGTCTCGAGTTTGCTTGCCATAGTTTGGGGAGACTCAGGCCCTTACTGACGGGCGATGGTGTTGGTGCGGCGAATCTTCGCCTGCAACTGGATCACGCCGTAGACCAGCGCCTCGGCGGTCGGAGGACAACCGGGAACGTAGACGTCGACCGGGACGATCCGGTCGCAGCCGCGCACGACGGAATACGAATAGTGATAATAGCCGCCGCCGTTCGCGCACGAGCCCATCGAGATGACCCAGCGCGGCTCGGCCATCTGGTCGTACACCTTACGAAGCGCGGGCGCCATTTTGTTGCAGAGCGTGCCGGCTACGATCATCACGTCCGACTGGCGCGGGCTCGGGCGGAACACCACGCCGAAACGGTCCAGGTCGTAACGGGCGGCGCCCGCGTGCATCATCTCGACCGCGCAGCATGCGAGACCGAACGTCATCGGCCACAGGGAGCCGGTGCGCGTCCAGTTGATGAGCTTGTCAGCCGTGGTGGTGACAAAGCCTTCCTTCAAGACCCCTTCGATACTCATTTGTTTTCCACTCCAGATGAGCAGCCAGCCAAAGCCGCCCATAAATCCGGTGATCTAACTGTCATTCCCAGTCGAGTCCGCCCTTTCTCCAGATGTAGGCGAAACCGAGCAAAAATTCGAGCAGAAAAATCATCATCGCGATGAAACCAGGCCAGCCGATATCGCGCAGGGAAACACCCCACGGGAACAGGAACGCCGTCTCAAGGTCGAAAATGATGAAAAGAATCGCGACGAGATAGTAACGCACATCGAACTTCATACGCGCGTCTTCGAACGCTTCGAAGCCGCACTCGTACGGCGCGTTTTTTTCCGTGTCGGGCTTGTTGGGACCGAGGATCTTGCCAATGCTGACCAACGCTATACCTAAACCAAGGCCCACCAGAAGAAACAAGAAGACGGGGTAATAGGGTGCGAGGTTCAAGGCTATCCTCAGATCGGTAGATGTGGCCTGTAATTGATTGGGGCGCTTCAGCCGGGACGGACCACCCGGCAGGAGTATCACTTGGGACCGCTCACGATATCAGCACAACGTGACAACCGCTTTGATGTTGTCGATGCCGCCGCAAAAACGTAAGCGTACTCCAGAAGTGACAATGCCAGCCGAAGCGATGCAAGCGGCTGGCATTGGATAACTTTGGTGCCGACGGCGAGACTCGAACTCGCACAGCTTTCGCCACTACCCCCTCAAGATAGCGTGTCTACCAATTTCACCACGTCGGCACTGTACTGCAATCCGGGAAAACTACTTCTTAATTGCCGCGAATCGCTTCAAGACTTGAATTATAACTGGGCCCTTGGAATTGTTCAACGCACAAAATGCAAAATCCGCGAAAAATCTGTTCCGTCGTTATTTGGGCACGTCAGCACCCGGCGCCGACGATGCAACCGGTGCCGACACAGGCGCAGACGCTCCTGATGCGGCCACGGCCGGAGCCGATGCCGGCACAGGAGCCGCACCGCCCAACACACCCGCGGACGTCTGCGGCTTATAGCTTCCGAGATAGGTCAGCGCCAGCGTCGTCACGAAGAAGATCGCGGCGAGAATGGCCGTGGTACGCGACAGGAAGTTGGCCGAACCCGTCGCACCAAACAGACTGCCCGATGCGCCGCTGCCGAACGCCGCGCCCATGTCCGCGCCCTTGCCGTGCTGGAGCAGCACGAGGCCGATTACACCCAACGCCGACAGCAACTGAACGACGATAATCAATGTCTTCAAATACAGCATTTCAACTCACCCGATTCCTGATGTTTCCGTGACACCTTCGTGTCGCACTATGCTCTTTCGCCTGCCCTGCCCGCTCGCCGTTCGACGCTCAATGCGTCACGGTTTGCGCCGCCCGGCAGATCGCCAGAAAATCTTTCGACTTCAGCGACGCGCCGCCAATCAGCCCGCCGTCGATGTCTTTCTGCCCGAACAGCTCTTCCGCGTTTTCCGGCTTCACGCTGCCGCCATATAAGAGCGGCACGTTCGCAACCGTTGCGCCCTTCTCCAGCAGCTTGTGACGCAGAAACGCATGAACATCCTGCGCCTGCCCCGGCCGCGCGGTCTTGCCCGTACCGATCGCCCAGACCGGTTCGTACGCGACCACGATGCCCGCCGCCTGCTCTTCCGTGAGCGCCTGCAACACGGCTTCGAGCTGCGTGCCGATGATCCGCTCCGTCGTGCCCGCCTCACGTTCTTCCAGCGTCTCGCCGACACAGACGATCGGCGTAAGGCCCGCTTCGATCGCGCGCTGCGCTTTCGACGCGACGAGTTCCGGACTTTCGCGATGATACGCGCGTCGCTCCGAATGCCCGACGATCGCGTACGTGACGCCGAAGTCCGCCGCCATCTCGGCCGCGACTTCGCCGGTGAACGCACCGCCCGTATGCGCCGACACGTCCTGAATGCCCCAGCGCACCACCGAGCCGCTGAGCAGCGCTTGCGATTGCGCGAGATACGGACACGGCACGCACACGCCGACGCTCACGCCCTTCTGCAAAGCCGATGCGCCCGCGGCGACCTCGATCAGCAAGGTCGCATTTTCTCCGATGCGGCCGTGCATCTTCCAGTTGCCCACCACCAGTTTCGCTCGTTCTCTGGACATATGTCTCGTCAGTCGGTGGCGGCTTGTTGCATGCACGTGGTCAGCCGCCCTGTTATAAGAATGAACCGCTACGAACCGCAAACTGCCTGCAAAACAGGCGATTTTACTGTGTTACGACGAAACCGGTCAAACCATCAAAAGCGAGCCGCAACATGAAACGCTCGCTGCCGGCGAATTTCACGCGTCGTCGCGCCAGTCGAGCACGATCTTGCCGACGTGCGTACTGCTTTCCATCAGTGCGTGCGCGGCGGCTGCATCGCGCGCCGGGAACACCTGATGGATCACCGGCTTGATGCGCCCCGCCTCGATTTCCGGCCAGACGCGCTCCTTCAGCTTCGCCGCGAGCTTCGCCTTGAATGCGACGGGACGCGGACGCAGCGTCGAGCCCGTGATGACGAGACGCCGGCGCAGCACGTCGTTCAGGTTGATCTCCGCCTTCGCGCCGCCGAGCAGCGCGATCACGCAGATGCGCCCGCCGTCGGCAAGCGCCTTGAGCTCGCGCTGAAGATAGTCGCCAGCGACCATATCCAGAATGACGTCGACGCCGCGATCGTTCGTCAGCGACTTCACTACTTCGACGAAATCTTCCGTCTTGTAGTTGATCGCCCGCTCCGCGCCGAGCGCTTCGCACGCGCGGCACTTTTCATCGGTGCCGGCCGTGGCGAACACGCGAAAGCCGAGCGCTTTGGCGATCTGAATCGCCGTCACGCCGATGCCGCTCGACCCGCCCTGCACGAGCAGCGTTTCTTCCTCGCCGTTCTCGCCCGCGCCCAACTGACCGCGTTCGAACACGTTGCTCCACACCGTGAAGAACGTCTCCGGCAAGGATGCCGCCTCGATGTCCGACAGACCCTTCGGCACCGGCAGACACTGTTCGAGCGGGGCCACCGCGTATTCGGCGTATCCGCCGCCCGCGAGCAGCGCGCACACGCGATCGCCTTTTTTCAGACCGAACGGGTTGTGCTTCGGATCGAAATCGCCATCGACGATTTCACCGGCAACCTCCAGCCCCGGGAGATCCGACGCGCCCGGCGGCGGCGCATAAGCGCCCTTGCGCTGGAACACGTCCGGCCGGTTGACGCCGGAAGCGGCCACCTTGATCAACACCTCGCACTTGCCCGGCGCAGGCGTCGGACGCTCGCCGAGTTTGAGAACTTCGGGTGCGCCGAACTCAGTGATTTCGATGGCCTTCATATGCTCTCCCTGTGCCGCCCAGAGTTAGTGTGCATCCGAACCGGATGGCACTGCGCGCGCCTCGAAGCAATCCGCGCTCCACACACTGCCATCGAGTCCGATGACGCGTCGGACAATGCATAGCGTCCCAAGCGTCATACATGAAAACGGCCGGCTCGCTGAAGCGGCCGGCCGTCTACACATTACCGCATTACTGCTGCGGGTGCGTCGGTTCTGCCTGCTGCGCGCCTTCGTTCAGAAGCGCCTTCGCCGACAGACGCACACGACCCTTTTCGTCCGTCTGGATGACCTTGACCTTCACGATCTGGCCTTCCTTCAGATAGTCGTTGATGTCCTTCACGCGCTCGTTGACGATCTCAGAGATGTGCAGCAGACCGTCCTTGCCCGGCAGAATGTTCACGATCGCGCCGAAATCGAGCAGCTTGAGCACCGGGCCTTCGTAGACCTGGCCGACTTCCACTTCCGCCGTGATGTTCTCGATGCGTTTCTTCGCGTCGGCCATGCCTTCCGCGCTCGTGCTCGCGATCGTCACGACGCCGTCGTCCGAAATGTCGATGGTCGTGCCGGTTTCTTCCGTCAGCGCGCGGATCACGGAACCGCCCTTGCCGATCACGTCGCGGATCTTCTCCGGATTGATCTTGATGGTGATCATGCGCGGCGCGTAGTCCGACAGTTCCGTGTTCGTCGTCGGAACGGCGGCGGTCATCTTGCCGAGGATGTGCATGCGGCCTTCCTTGGCCTGCGCCAGCGCGACCTGCATGATTTCCTTCGTGATGCCCTGGATCTTGATGTCCATCTGCAGCGCCGTGACGCCCTGCGACGTGCCGGCCACCTTGAAGTCCATGTCGCCGAGGTGATCTTCGTCGCCGAGGATGTCGGTCAGAACCGCGAACTTGTTGCCTTCGAGGATCAGGCCCATCGCGATGCCCGCGACGTGCGCCTTCATCGGCACGCCGGCGTCCATCAGCGCGAGGCAGCCGCCGCAGACGGAAGCCATCGACGACGAACCGTTCGATTCAGTGATTTCCGACACGACGCGAATCGAATAGCCGAACTCGTCGGCGCTAGGCAGGCACGCGACCAGCGCGCGCTTCGCCAGACGGCCGTGGCCGATTTCGCGGCGCTTCGGCGAACCGACGCGGCCGGTTTCGCCCGTCGCGAACGGCGGCATGTTGTAGTGAAGCATGAAGCGCTCGCGGTATTCGCCTTCGAGTGCGTCGATGCTTTGCTCATCGCCCTTCGTGCCGAGCGTCGCGACGACGAGCGCCTGCGTTTCGCCGCGCGTGAAGAGCGCCGAGCCGTGCGTGCGCGGCAATACGCCCGTACGAATTTCGATCGGACGGACGGTGCGCGTGTCGCGGCCGTCGATGCGCGGCTCGCCGTTCAGGATCTGCGTGCGGACGATCTTCGCTTCGATATCGAACAGGACGTTGCCGACCGTCGCCGCATCGGCCGCGACCGTGCCGCCCGTCGCGGCTTCTTCCGCCAGCTTCGCCGACGTCGCCGCGTAGACTTCCTTCAGCTTGGCCGAGCGCGCCTGCTTGTTGCGCAACTGATAAGCCGCTTCGAGTTCCGGCTTGGCGATTTCCGTGACGCGCGCGATGAGCGCTTCGTTCTTCGGCGCCGGCTGCCAGTCCCACTCGGGCTTGCCGCCTTCGCGCACGAGTTCATGGATCGCGTCGATGGCGGTCTGCATCTGCTCGTGGCCGAAAACGACCGCGCCGAGCATCACTTCTTCGGAGAGCTGCTGCGCTTCCGATTCGACCATCAGCACCGCGCGCTCCGTGCCCGCGACGACCAGATCGAGCGCCGATTCCTTCATCTGCGGGCGCGTCGGGTTCAGCACGTACTCGTTGTTGATGTACGCGACACGTGCCGCGCCGACCGGACCGTTGAACGGCAGTCCCGACACGGCGAGCGCGGCGGACGCGCCGATCAGCGCCGGAATGTCGGCCGGGACATCCGGGTTCAGCGACAGGACGTGGATCACGACCTGAACTTCGTTATAGAAGCCTTCCGGGAACAGCGGACGCAGCGGGCGGTCGATCAGACGCGAAATCAGCGTTTCGCCTTCGGACGGACGGCCTTCGCGGCGGAAGAAGCCGCCCGGGATCTTGCCGGCGGCATAGGTCTTTTCGAGGTAGTCGACGGTCAGCGGGAAGAAGTCCTGGCCCGGCTTGGCGGTCTTCGCGCCGACGACGGTTGCGAGCACGACGGTATCTTCGACATCGACGATCACCGCGCCGCTCGCCTGACGGGCGATTTCACCCGTTTCGAGGCGGACGTTGTGCTGTCCCCACTTGAACTCTTTGACGATCTTATTGAACATTTCGACTCCTTCTACGTTTGCGCCGCGCCGGTCGACTGGCGCGTGCGGGAAGGTCCGGAGCCACGCTTGAGAGGTGTGTTATGCCATTCCAGCGCGATGCGTTTCGATGAACGTCGTCGCGCTGGAATGACACAAAGCTCCGCTGCGAGGCTGGACCGAGTGTCGGACCGGATGGACTCATCCGGGATAAAGCTTATGAACTGCCGAAACTTCCGACTGCGTGGCAACTACGGGCGCCGATTGCCGAAAACACGATCGGGCACCACTTCGCGACCGAAACGCACAAAAACAAAGTGCCTGTATCAGCGGACTGACACAGGCACTTCATTAGGACGTTGGCCGCAAAGCCACGCTTGGCGCCAATTACTTGCGCAGACCCAGCTTTTCGATCAGCGAGCGATAACGATCCGCGTCCTTGCCCTTCAGGTAGTCGAGCAGCTTACGACGACGGCTCACCATGCGCAGCAGACCGCGGCGGCTGTGGTGATCCTTCGAGTGCGACTTGAAGTGGACGGTGAGTTCGTTGATGCGGCTCGTCAGCAGTGCGACTTGCACTTCGGGAGAACCGGTGTCGTTTGCGCCGCGTGCGTATTCAGCGACGATGTCGGATTTCTTGATTTCTGCTACGGACATTTGCTTTTCCTTTGATACAAACAGGCGGTCACGGAAGAAAGGCCGTGCCGTGGATTTACAAAAAATGAATCGTTTCCGGCAATGCGCCGAAAACGAAGCGCAAAGTATAGCACAGTGCAATGTCTCGCCGAAGCACTTCTGCGCGGGGCGAATCGGCGCCTTAGCGCGGCGGGCGCGACATGCGGCACGTCGTCGGTTGCGCGGTCTTGTCGGCGGGGACGCTCAGAAGCGTGCGGAAGCCGTAGCCCGAGCCTTCGTTATCGAGCGCGACGCCTTTCGTTCCCGCCTTGTCCATTTCCATGACGTAAAGGGGCTGGATCACCTGATGATCTTCGGCACGCACGGTCATCGGGTGGAAGCCTTCGCCGTCGAACTTCATGCCTTCGAGCGTGCGCGCCACCGCGAGCGGGTCCGCGCTTTTTGCGCGCGTCATCGCGGCGGCGAGCATTTCTACCATCAGCGGCATACGCGCAACAAGGTAATCGTCCGCGGCGGCAGGATAGCGGGCTCTGAACGCGCGATAGTACGCGTCCGACGCAGCGCTGCCCGCATTCGGATGCCAGTCCGCCACGGCGATCACGCGCTTCACGCCGGCATCGCCGAGCGCGGCCGGAGCGCCCAGACTGTTGCCGTAGAACGTGTAGAACTTCGTGTCGAGCCCCTGCTCGCGCGCGGCTTTGACGAGAAGCGTCAGATCGTTGCCCCAGTTTCCGGTGATCACCGCGTCCGCTCCACTCGCGCGGATTTTCGCGATGTAAGGCGCGAAATCCTTCACGCGCCCGATCGGATGAAATTCGTCGCCCGCGATCGCGATGTCCGGGCGCCGCTCCCTGAGCGCGCGCTGTGCCTCGCGGCTCACGTCGTGGCCGAAGCTGTAATCCTGATTGAGCAGATAGACCTTCTTCACCGCGCGATCGTCTTTCAGCGCATCGGCGAGGGCATCCATCCGCATGCCGGCGTGCGCGTCGAAGCGGAAATGCCAGAAACTGCACGCGTCGTTGGTGAGCGCGGGATCGTCGGCGGAATAATTGAGGAACAGCACGCGGCGATCCGGCTCGCGAGCGTTTTGGCGGTCGACAGCCGCTACGAGCGCCGCCGCCACCGCCGAACTATTGCCCTGCATGACGAAGCCGATCTTCTCGTCGATCGCCGCACGCAGCTGCACGAGACTCGCCTCGCTGCTGCCCTTGCCATCGAGCACGACGAGTTGCAGCGGATGCGCGCCGTCCGCGAGCTTCACGCCGCCTTGCGCGTTCACGCGCTCGACGCCGAAACGCAGATTGCGCTCGACCATTGCGCCGGCGTTCGCGAACGGGCCGGACATGCCTTCGATCAGCGCGAGCTTGATGGGTGGCAATTCGGCCGCCCGCGCCGTCATGGACAAGGCAAGACACGCCGATGCCGCGATGCGCAGCCATTGCATCGCGCGCGCGCTGGTTCCGTTCTTCATGAGTTTCCGCCGATCCGCCGAAAGCGCGGATCATAGGCTGCAGCGCGCGCCCCGCGCAAGTCGCGATTGCCGACACATCGGCTTGAATGCCGCGACGTATCGGAGAATGCTTTGCCGCGCGCGCATGTCAAAATCACGGGAAACATCGAACAAACGCTGCTCGCCGCCGCGAGGAGCAAGCACGTGGAGGCTTCAATGCTGCACATACTCAACCGCATGCGCGCATCGCTGACATGCGCCGGGGTCGCGCTCCTTCTGTCCGCCTGCGCGCAGCCGTGGCAGAACTATCAGGCTGGCGCGGATGCCTCGACGATCACCGCCCGCCTCGGCCCGCCGCGCGAAATCTACGATCTGCCCAATGGCGGCAAGCGCCTGATGTGGCCGACGCAACCGCTCGGCGAATTCACCACCGCCGCCGATATCGACGCTTCCGGCAAGATCGTCAATGTTCGGCAAGTGCTCGACGAAAACGAGTTCTACAAGGCGCAGATCGGCACCTGGACGAGGCAGGACGTGCTCGTGAACTTCGGGCGGCCCGTGGAGACGTCGTACTTTCCGCTGATGAAGCGCGAAGTCTGGACCTATCGCTACATGGAGGCGAACATCTGGTATCTGATGTACAACTTCTATTTCGACGAGCAGGGCATCTTGCGCATGACGCAGAAAACGCCCGATCCGTTGCACGATCCGGATCGGCGCAATCTGTTCTGAGCGCATCGACGCCATGTAAAAAGCCCTCGCGAAGAGGGCTTTTTTGCGTTTCGACCGATCGAATCAAAGCTGCGGATTGAGCTTTTCGACCTTCGAATGCAGCTTGTTCAACGCGGCGATGTACGCCTTCGCCGACGCCGCGACGATGTCCGGATCCGTGCCCACGCCGTTCACGATGCGACCGCTCTTCGACAGACGCACGGTGACTTCGCCCTGCGCCTGCGTGCCGGTCGTGATCGCGTTGACCGAATACAGCACGAGCTCCGCGCCGCTCTCGACCTTTGATTCGATCGCGTGCAGCGTCGCATCGACCGGACCGTTGCCGCGCGCTTCGCCCGTGACTTCGGTGCCTTCCACCGCGAACACGACCTTCGCTTGCGGCTGCTCGCCGGTTTCCGAATGCTGCTTCATCGACACGAAGCGGAAGTGCTCTTTCGCCTGCGCCTCGGCGGATTCCTCGGAGACGATCTGCATGATGTCTTCGTCGAAGATTTCGGCCTTGCGGTCAGCGAGATCCTTGAAGCGCGCGAATGCCGCGTTCACATCGGCTTCGGATTCGAGCGTCACGCCCAGTTCTTCCAGACGCTGCTTGAACGCATTTCGGCCCGACAGCTTGCCGAGCACGATCTTGTTCGCGCTCCAGCCCACGTCTTCCGCGCGCATGATTTCGTAGGTGTCGCGCGCCTTCAGCACGCCGTCCTGATGGATGCCCGAAGCGTGCGCGAACGCATTCGCCCCGACGACCGCCTTGTTCGGCTGCACGACGAAACCGGTGATCTGCGAGACGAGCTTCGAGGTCGGCACGATCTGCGTCGTGTCGATGCCCAGATCGAGGCCGAAGTAATCCTTGCGCGTCTTCACCGACATCACGATTTCTTCGAGCGACGTATTGCCCGCGCGCTCGCCCAGACCGTTGATCGTGCATTCGACCTGACGCGCGCCGCCGATCTGCACGCCCGCGAGCGAATTCGCGACCGCCATGCCGAGGTCGTCGTGGCAATGCACCGACCAGATCGCCTTGTCGGAGTTCGGCACGCGCTCGCGCAGCGTCTTGACGAGATTGCCGTAGAGCTCCGGCACGCCGTAGCCGACCGTATCCGCGATATTGATGGTGCGCGCGCCTTCGTCGATCACGGCTTCGAGCACGCGGCAGAGATAATCGATATCCGAGCGGCTGCCGTCTTCCGGCGAGAATTCGACATCATCCGTGAACTTGCGCGCGAAACGCACCGCGAGGCGCGCCTGGTCGTAGACCTGCTCCGGCGTCATGCGCAGCTTCTTCTCCATGTGCAGCGCCGACGTCGCGATGAACGTGTGGATACGGAACTGGCCGGCGGGCTTGAGCGCATCGGCGGCGCGCTGGATGTCCTTGTCGTTCGCGCGGGCGAGCGAGCAGACCGTGCTGTCCTTCACGAGCCCCGCGATGGTGTGGATCGCGTCGAAGTCGCCGTTCGAGCTGGCCGCGAAGCCCGCCTCGATCACGTCGACCTTCATGCGTTCCAGTTGCTTCGCGATGCGGATCTTCTCTTCCTTCGTCATCGACGCGCCGGGGGACTGCTCGCCATCGCGCAAGGTCGTGTCGAAGATGATCAACTTGTCTGCTGCCATGTTGGGCTCCTGTGGGGAGATTTATCGATTGTTGGAGATATCGAGACGAAACTCAAAAGGGAATTCGGGTGTTCGCGCCACCGCTGGCGTCGAAAACCTGAATGGACGAGCAGACGGGAGGCGTGAAGGATCAGCGCGGTAGGCGCGCTAGCAGCGATAGTGCGCGTAGCGACGCACTAGCCGGAAACAACGAGAAGGGGAACGTGAAAAAGTTCATTCAAAAACTATAACGACTTTTGATGACCTGTGCAATGAGGCTTTCCGATTGCGCCGATTGACGCTGCCTCGCGCCCGAACGCAAAACAAAAAAGCCTGCGTCCGCAATGAACTGACCCCGCAAAGTTGGACAGTTTTGGGCTAGGCCGCTAAGGGCTGAGTTCTGTACATCACAGGACTCAGCCCTTTCAGCTTCAGCTTGATGC
>NZ_JARUXK010000001.1:1764823-1890831 GCF_031451435.1 Caballeronia sp. LZ008
AGTCTTGAACGACTCTGCTCTTGAGTCGTGCGCTGTACTTGCTCATGAAAAAACACCCCAAATCGTTGAACGGGTGTCCAACTTTTGGGGTGCAGTTCACAAAGGAGGCAGGCTTTTTTCGATGCCGACAGACGATCAGTAACCGCCGATCGACGCGCTCACGCGCTGGCGCAGTTCCGCGCCGTCGCCGACTTGCGCGTTCTCGATGCGACGCGCGCCCTGAAAACGCTTTTCCCAATAGCCGTCTTCCATGTCGTCGACACGGATCGTGCTGCCGGTCGACGGCGAATGCACGAACTTGTTGTCGCCGATATAGATGCCGACGTGGGAGAACGAGCGGCGCATCGTATTAAAGAACACGAGGTCGCCCGGCTTCAGGTCGGAGACGGTCACTTTCTCGCCGACCCGGCTCATTTCCTCGGCGCGGCGCGGCAAGGTCATGCCGAGCGTGTCCTGGAAAACGTAGCGGACAAAGCCGCTGCAATCGAGACCGGAATCCGGCGTGTTGCCGCCCCAGCGATAACGCACGCCGATCATGTTGAGCGCGCCGACGACGACGTCGCCCGCCTTGCTCGCCACGCCCGACAGAAACGACTTCGCGCCGCCCGGATTGCTGGCGGCGTCTGCGCTTGCTGCATCGCTGGATTTGCTAGAGAAAATGCCGTTGTTGGCATTTTGGCTGCTACTGCTGACTTCGTCGGCGAACGCGCCGGAAGTTGTTGTCATCAGAAGGCCGATTAACATGCTCGCGGCGGCGCGCGCACATGTCTGAGTCATCGTTAGTGGCTGCATCGGTCGGTAGGTTTTACAATTAAAAGCTGCTAAATCAGGGAGATACGTGAAAGTTTGGAGGGATACTAGCCATAAAGTATTTAACTGTCAAAAGAAATAGAAAAATTCAATTGAGACGCGCACCCAATTGGCGAAAAAGAAAGATTTTTAGGAAACTAGCGATGCTTTCAGAAGCTTTCTTGTGTATTCGTCAGAAGGGTTCGAAAAAATCTTCTCTACTTCCCCCGACTCCACGACAAAACCATTCCGCATGACCGCGACGCGATGAGCCATCGCGCCGATCACCTGCAGGTCATGGCTAATGAAAACGTAACCAAGATTGTGCTTCTTCTGAATATCGGCCAGAAGCGCAAGCACTTGAGTTTGAATGGAAACATCGAGCGCGCTGGTCGGCTCGTCCAGGATCAGGATGCTCGGTTCGAGCACGAGCGCGCGCGCGATCGCAATGCGCTGGCGCTGCCCGCCGGAGAATTCGTGCGGATAGCGATCGAGCGCCGCGCGCTCCATGCCGACTTCGCGCAGCACGGCGATCACTTTCGCCCGTCGAGCGGCGGCATCGAGTTCCGGTCGATGCAGCGCGAGCCCTTCTCCGACGATGCGCTCCACCGTCTGCCGCGGCGAGAGCGAGCTGAACGGGTCCTGAAACACCACTTGCAAGTTCGAGCGCAGCACGGTTTTTTCGCGTCCGCGAAAATCACCGATTGCGCGCCCCTGGAACTCCACCGCGCCGTTCGAGATGCGCTGCAGGCCGAGTAGCGCCATCGCGAGCGTCGATTTCCCCGACCCCGATTCGCCGACGATGCCGAGCGTCTCGCCCTGGCGCACCGTCAGCGTGACGTCGTCGACGGCCTTGAAGCGGCCGCGCCGGAACCAGCCCGCGAAACCCGGCAGACGCGTCGGGTAATCGACGGACACATCCTTCGCATCGAGCAGCACCGGGGCGATGGGCAGCACCGGCAGCACGCTGCGCTTCGGCTTGCTCTCGATGAGCCGCTTCGTGTACGGATGCTGCGGCGACGCGAAAATGGCCTCCACCGTGCCGCTTTCGACGAGCACGCCCTTCTCCATCACCGCGACGCGCTCGGCGAAGCGCCGCACGAGATTCAGGTCGTGCGTGATGAGCAGCACCGCCATGCCGCGCTTTTCGGCTTCATCGCGCTGAAGTTCGAGCAGCAACTCGACGATCTGCGCGCGGATCGTCACATCGAGCGCGGTGGTCGGCTCGTCGGCGAGCAGAAGCCGCGGCCGGCAGGCGAGCGCCATCGCGATCATCACGCGCTGACGCTGTCCGCCCGAAAGCTGATGCGGATAACTGTCCACGCGCCTTTCCGGCTCGGTGATCCCGGTACGCGCGAGCAGCGCGATTGCGCGTTTTCTCGCCTCGCGCGGGCTCGTGCCGTCGTGCAGGCGGATCGTCTCGCCGATCTGGTCCCCGACCGTGTAGAGCGGATTGAGCGCGGTCATCGGCTCCTGAAAGATCATCGCGATGTCGGAACCGCGCAGACCTCGGATCGCGCGCTCGCTTTTCGACAGCAATTCCTCGCCGTTGAAGCGGATCGATCCGCTCACTTCGGCCTCGTGCACGAGGCGCAACACCGACAGCGCCGTCACGCTCTTGCCCGAGCCCGATTCGCCGACGAGCGCCACACGCTCGCCCGCGCGAATGTCGAGATTGACGCCATCGACCGCGAGCGTGTCGCCGAAGCGCACGCGCAAGTCTTCGATCGAAAGTAGCGGCTCCGTCACTGCCCGCCTCCGGCTTTCACGGCATCGGAAATACGCGTATCGAGCGCGTTGCGCAAGGCGTCGCCCATGAAGGTCAGCAGGAGCAGCGTCGCGACGAGCACGCCGAACGTCGACAGCGAAATCCACCACGCGTCGAGATTGGCCTTGCCCTGCGCGAGCAACTCGCCGAGCGACGGCGTCGGCGACGGCACGCCGAGGCCGAGGAAATCGAGGCTCGTGAGCGCGAGAATCGCTCCGCTCATGCGAAACGGCAGGAACGTGATGACGGGCGTCAGGCTATTGGGCAAGACGTGCCGCCAGATGATCTGCCAGTTCGACAAACCCATCGCGCGCGCGGCGCGGACATAGTCCTGCGTGCGATTGCGCAGAAACTCCGCGCGCACGTAATCCGACAGGCCGATCCATCCGAACAGCGACAGCAGGATGATCAAAAGAATGAGACTCGGCTCGAATATCGACGCGAAGATGATCAGCAGATAAAGCTCCGGCAACGCGCTCCAGATTTCGATCAGGCGTTGCCCGGTGATATCGATCCTGCCGCCGAAGTAGCCCTGCACCGCGCCCGCGACGACACCGAGCACGGTGCCGATCGCCGTCAGCACGAGCGCGAACAGCACCGACACGCGAAAGCCGTAGACGAGGCGCGCGAACACGTCGCGGCCGCGATCGTCGGTGCCGAGCCAGTTCTCGCGCGACGGCGGCGCCGGGTTCGAGCCCTTCGAAAAATAGTTGAGCGTGTCGTAGTAGTAGTGATTCGGCGGATAGATCGCGAAGTTGCCGGGCGCGCTGAAGCGATCGCGCACGAACGGATCGAGATAATCGGCGGGCGTCGGAAAGTCGCCGCCGAAGGTCGTCTCCGCATACGTCTTCACGAGCGGAAAGTAAAAGTGGCCCTGATAGCGCACGACGAGCGGCTTGTCGTTCGACCACAGCGGCCCCGCGAGACTGATGACGAACGCCGCGATGAACACGATCAGGCTCCAGTATCCGAGCCTGTTTCGCTTGAAGCGCAGCCATACGCGCCGTCCTGGCGGCACCGATGCCGCGCCGCGCAGCGGTTGCGCATCGCTGCCGTTGGCACCGCGCCGTGACGATTCCGGTGAAGCGGCTCGATTCAAATCAGCGCTCCAGTTGTTCGAATTGAATGCGTGGATCGACCCAGACGTAACAGAGGTCCGAGATGAGCTTCGTCGCGAGGCCGATCAGCGTGAAGAGATAAAGCGTGCCGAGCACGACCGGATAGTCGCGCCGCACGACGGATTCGTACGAGAGCAGCCCGAGGCCGTCGAGCGAAAAGAGCGTCTCGATCAGCAGGCTGCCCGTAAAGAACGCGCCGATGAACGCCGCCGGAAAACCGACGATCAGCGGCAAGAGCGCGTTGCGGAATACGTGCTTCCACAGCACGCGCCGCTCACTCAAGCCTTTGGCGCGCGCGGTCAGCACATATTGCTTGCGGATTTCGTCGAGGAACGCGTTCTTCGTGAGCATCGTGACGACGGCGAAGCTGCCCACCACCGACGCCACGACCGGCAACGTGATGTGCCACAGATAATCGAGAATCTTGCCGCCGAGCGAGAGCGTCGCCCAGTTGTCGGACGTGAGATTGCGCAGCGGAAACAGTTGCCAGAACGTGCCGCCGCCGAACAGCACGAGCAGCAGCACGCCGAGCACGAAGCCCGGAATCGCAAAGCCGACGAGCACGATGAGACTCGTCGCGACATCGAACTTCGAGCCGTTCTTCACGGCTTTGGCGATGCCGAGCGGCACCGATATCAGATACGTGATGAAGAAGGTCCACAAGCCGATGCTGATCGACACCGGCAGCTTCGACACGATCAGCGACCAGACGCTCTGATGCCTGAAATAACTCTCGCCGAGATCGAAGCGCGCGAACTTGCCGAGCATCAGAAAGTAGCGTTGCAGCGGCGGTTTGTCGAAGCCGTAGAGCTTCTTCAGTTGCTCGACCTGCTGTGCATCGACGCCCGTATGCGTGCGCAGCCCGAAGCCGCCGCCGCCTTCGGACTGTCCGCGCCGCAAGTCGTGCACCGCCTGTTCGACCGGACCGCCCGGCACGAACTGGATCACGACGAACGTGAGCGTCAACACGCCGATGAGCGTCGGGATCATCAAGAGAATGCGTTTAAGGATGTAGCTCCACATGGCGCGTCCTCGTTACTTCGCCGCGTGCGCGGCGGGCCCGGATTTGGCCCACCACGTCGATATGACCCACTCTTCCGCGCCGTAATACAGCGGCAGCGTCGACGGGTACGCCAGCGTATTCCGATACGCCACGCGATGCGTCGCCGAGTACCAGTGCGGCACCACATAGTAGCCGTTCATCAGCACGCGATCGAGCGCGTGCGTCGCGTCCACCAGTTGCTCGCGCGTCTGCGCGGAGATCACTTTCTGCAGGATCGCATCGACGGCCGGCGACTTCACGCCTGCGAGATTGTCGGAGCCCTGCTCGTCCGCGGACTTGCTGCCGAAGCGCGAAACCTGCTCGGTGCCCGGCACCTGCACGTCGGGCATGCGAACGCTCGTCATGTCGAAGTCGAACGCATCGAGACGTTTCTGGATCAACGCGTAATCGACGGTGCGAAAGTTCATCGTGATGCCGAGCTTCTGCAGATTGCGCCCGAACGCGGCCGCGACCGGCTCCATCGACGCGCCGCCGCCGGTGTCGTCGAGAATCTCGAAGACGAACGGCTCGCCCTTCGCGTTGCGCAGCGCGCCGTCGCGATACGTCCAGCCGGCCCGAGCGAGCAATTCGCGCGCCTTGATGAGATTGGCGCGCAGCGAGCCGGGCGGATCGGTGTCCGGCTGACGCGGCATCTCGCCGAACACGGAAGGATCGAGCTGCTTCTTCAGCGGGTTCAATATCGCGAGTTCGCCTTCGCTCGGCAATCCCTTCGCCTGCAGATCCGTGTTGACGAAAAAGCTGTCGATGCGCCTGTACTGATTGAAGAACAGTTGCCGGTTGAGCCACTCGAAATCGAGCGCGAGATCGAGCGCCTGACGCACGCGCACGTCCTTGAAGAGCGGCTTGCGCGTGTTCATGAAGAAGCCCTGCATCCCGGTGCCGTTGTGGTGCGGGAACTCGCGCTTGATGAGCTCGCCGCTGTCGAAGCGTTTGCCGATATCGCGCCGCACCCAACTGCGCGCGACGTACTCGACCAGCACGTCGTACTCGCCCGCCTTGAACGCTTCGAGGCGCGCGGTCGGATCGCCGTAAAGCTTGTAGTCGATGCGCGCGAAATTGAACGTGCCGACACGCACCGGCAGCGCCGCGCCCCAGTAATCCGGATTGCGCCGGTACGAGATCGTGCGGCCGTTGTCGTAACGATCGATCAGATACGGCCCGCTGCCGATGGGCTTCTGGAACGCGATCTTGTCGAACGGAATGCGCGTGCCGTCCGGCTTCATGCCCCACTTGCGCGAAAACACCGGAATGCCGCCCGCGAGCAGCGGCATCTCGCGCGTCGCGATCTTGAACTCGAAGCGGATCGTCTGCGGATCGACGATCACCGCGCGCGCGATCTGCCCGAAGTACACGGAGAACTGCGGCGCGGCAAGCGGACTCTTGAGCGTCTCGAACGAGAACTTCACGTCTTCCGCCGTGACCGGATCGCCGTTGGAAAAGCGCGCTTTCGGATTGATGTGGAAGGTGGTCGACATGCCATCGGGCGCGACGGAAATGTCATCGGCGAGCAGGCCGTAAGCGGTCGATACTTCGTCGGAACTGCCTGTCGTCAGGCTCTCGAACATCAGCGAAAGACCGGGCGCGGGATTGCCGCGCAACGTGAACGGATTGAACTTGTCGAAGCTCGTCAGCCGGTTCGGGTTCGCGAGGACGAGCGTGCCGTCGCGCGGCGCGTCGGGATTCACGTAATCGAAGTGCTTGAAACCGGCCGGGTATTTCGGATCGCCGTATTGCGCGATGGCATGCACCGCGTAAGCCGGACTCGCGAGCCATGCCGCCGATGCGGCCAGCGACCAGGTCAGGACCAAGCGTGAGGCGCTGCATAAACGGATCGTCATGTGCCTCTGGGCGCGATTTGAGTGTGTGACGCGATGGAGTGACCCGGCCGGAAACCCGAAGCGCGAGCCGCGGGAATCTTAAGGCGAGGCATTGCGATGTGAGAGAATTCTACCCAAAATCACGCACCGCTCGGCCTGCGACCCAAGGGTTGTCGACTGGCCGATCGCGCCACGCACGACCCCGCGCGGCATCGGACAACCGGTGCGCGCCGCGACACTGACATCAAAGAAGGAGCATTCATGGGCTTTCTCGCTGGAAAACGAATTCTGCTGACGGGCCTGCTGTCCAACCGCTCGATCGCTTACGGCATCGCCGCGGCCTGCAAGCGCGAAGGCGCGGAACTGGCGTTCACGTATGTCGGCGAGCGCTTCAAGGAGCGCATCACCGAGTTCGCGACCGAGTTCGGCAGCGACATGGTCTATCCGTGCGACGTCGCCGACGACGCGCAAATCGATGCGCTGTTCGCGTCGCTGAAAGAACGCTGGGACTCGCTCGACGGCCTCGTGCACTCCATCGGCTTCGCGCCGCGCGAGGCGATCGCGGGCGATTTCCTCGACGGCATGACGCGCGAGAACTTCCGCGTTGCGCACGACATCTCCGCCTATAGCTTCCCCGCGCTCGCGAAAGCCGCGCTGCCGATGCTGAAAGACGGCTCGTCGCTGCTCACGCTGTCGTATCTCGGCGCCGAGCGCGCGCTGCCGAACTACAACACGATGGGCCTCGCGAAGGCATCGCTCGAGGCGAGCGTGCGTTACATGGCGGCGTCGCAGTCGCTCGGCGCCAAGGGCGTACGCGTCAACGCCATCTCGGCCGGCCCGATCAAGACGCTCGCGGCGAGCGGCATCAAGAGCTTCGGCAAGATTCTGAACTTCGTCGAACAGAATGCGCCGCTCAAGCGCAATGTGACGATCGAGCAAGTGGGCAATGTCGCCGCGTTCCTGCTGTCGGATCTGTCGAGCGGCATGAGCGCGGAAGTCGTCCACGTCGATGCCGGATTCCATGCGGTCGTCGGCGGAATGGGCGGCGACGCGGAATAAGCGCCCGTTCGCAGCTTCAAAACGAAGCGCCGCTCACTTCAGGTGAGCGGCGCTTTTTATTTGCCGCGATGACCGCGCCCTGCCTCAACGATAGCCGTGCGGGCCGCCATGTCCGTTGCCGTGCCCGTTGCCATGTCCGTAACCGTGCCCCGGCGGCGGACCATGCGGGCGCGGCGGAGGCGGCGGACGGCCGTGCCCGTAATGACGATAGTAGTCGTTGCGGCTCCAATAGCGTCGGCCGTCCCAGTACCGGCTGCCATGCCAGCCGATGACGACCGGCGGCGCGTACATCGGCGCGGGCTGGTAGACGACGGGCGGCGGAGGCGGTGCATAGACCGGCGTCGGCGCGACGTAGACCGGCGCCGGAATGCCGATATTCACGCCGACATGAACATCCGCCGCGCGCGCGATGCCCGTCGCGCTCAGCGCCGCCATGGTCAGCACACCGGCCACGATTCGTCCCGAGAACTTCTTTTTCATATGCAACCGGACCTCGCTTTGTACTTGTTCGCTTGCGCTCAAATATAACGAAAACCTTTCGACGCAATATTTCAGCTTTGTAAGTTATTGCCTGCTCGCGCTTTACGTCTGGAGAAACCTTACCTTTTGTTACATCGCGCGGGTGAGAATTCGCGGCGTTGTTGTTTTACTGGGAATTCGCCCTTCCACGTTCAAGCGGCAAGAAAAAAGCCACCCGTGACGAACGAGTGGCTTTCGGCGACGGACGCCGGGCGGCGCGGGACGATCAACGCCAGCCGTTGTGACGGCCGTGGTCATGGCCGTCGTGATCGTGGCCGCGGCCATGATCGTAGTGGCGATAGTAATCGTCGCGATCCCAGTAGCGACGGCCATCCCAGTAACGATCGCCATGCCAGCCGACCACGATGGCCGGCTGCACGTAGACCGGCGCCGGAGGCGGCGCGTACACGACGGGCGGCGGAGGCGGCGCATAGACCGGCTCGGGCGCGACGTACACGGGCGCGGGCACCCCGATGTTCACGCCCACGGACACACCCGCATTGGCCGCGCCGGACACCATCAGACCGCCGAACATCACGGCGCCAGCCAGCACGGAAGCCTTCGATACCTTGTTCATGTAAAGCCCCACCCCGATGGGTTGTTTGTTGTGTTGACCGGACTATATCGGACGGATGCCGCATCGAGTGTTCGACTTCGTAACCTGCTATTACCGAGGAAAAACTTACGAAAAGTAAGCTCGTGCAGATGAAAAAACGGCGGCCCTCGCATCGCGAAGATCGCCGTTCGTGAGAGGCGCAGCGAAGATCAGTTCGGCAGTTCCTGGCCTTTCGTTTCCGGCGCGAGCGGGATCACCGCGAGACCGATGAGGAACGCAATCGCGGTAATGGCAATCGGCACGCCGAGCGTCTTCATGTTGAGCACCATCGCGCCGATGCCGAAGTTCACGATCGCGCCGAAGAAGCGCCCGACCGACGTGCAGAACGCGAAGGCCGTCGCACGCACGCGGGTTTCGAACTGCTCGGGCAGCCACAGCGAGAAGAGCGCGAAGTTGCCGCCGAAAAAGCCCAGCACGACGAGCAGCGCGATGAACGGCACCAGCCCGTTCGGCAGATAGAACGCCCAGCCGAACGCGAGCGCGATCGACGCTGCCATGCCGACGAAATACACCGCGAGCGTCTTTCTGCGGCCGATCTTTTCGGCCATCGGCGGCAGCGCGAGACAGCCGACGATCGTGCCGATCGAAAGCAGCCCCGTCGCGATCGACGCCATGCGCGCGGCATCGTGCTTGTCCATGCCCGCCTTCGTCGCGAGCTGAACGACCGCCGACGGTTCATACACCGCGCCCGCCCACAAGCCGATGATCGCCACCGTCAGCAGCACGGCCGCGACGATCGTCCGCTTGCGATATTGCGCATTGAAGATCGCCTTCAGCGAACTCTCGTGCTTGACGTGCGGATGAGCGGTTTCGGCGCGTTCCCACTTGTCGGTTTCCTTCACGCGCAGGAGCACCATGATCGACACGACGACCGGAAACAGGCCGACGAGAAACATCGCGCGCCAGCCGAACGTCGCGCCGATCGTGTAATTGAGCGCGGCGGCGAGGAAGAAGCCCGCGTAGTAGCCGGTCTGCAGATAACCCGCGCCCATCTTCCGGCGGTCTTCCGGCCAGGCTTCCGCGACATACGTGCCCGCGAGCGCCCATTCACCGCCGATCCCCACGCCCGCGCAAAACCGATAGAAGCCGAGCTCCCACACGTTATGCGCGGTCGCCGCGAGGCCGGTGAAGATCGCGAACGTGAAGATGGTCGCCGCGAGCACTTTCGTGCGTCCGAAACGGTCGGCGAGCGGTCCCCAGATGAACGACAGTCCCCATCCGACGAGAAAGAGCGCGAAGAGAATCGAGCCCGCAAGCCCGATGTTCGCCGGCGTCGCCGCATAGCCCGAACGCGGCAGCAATTCGGTGAGCGCCGGCGCGAGCACGAGCGCGTAGATGAACGAATCCATTCCGTCGAGCGTCCAGCCGGCCCACGCACCCCAGAAACCGGTGATCTGCGACCGGTTGAGCGGTGTCTTCGTGGCGCGCGTGGCGCTTATCTGTCGATCCAGCGTGCTGGGCATGGCCATGTCTCCAAAGGAATTAGCGACGCGCCGGTTAAAAATGTTTGTTATGGCGTCTAGGGAAAGCACCGAAGTACGGTGTGCATTTTTATATATAATATTTGAACATCGACACACGACAAGTCCGCACTTTCACCTAGCCATGCCGACAGATCTCTCAGCCGGATCGACTCCGGCCTCATTTCGCGACGCGCAGTTCGAACCGCGCCAGAGCACGTCGCGCTTCATCGCGGATGCGCTGCGCGCCGCCATCGTCGATGGCTCGCTGTTGCCGGGCGAGCCGCTGCGGCAGGACGCGATCGCCCGGCAGTTTTCGGTCAGCGCCATTCCGGTGCGAGAAGCGTTCCGCCAGCTCGAAAGCGAAGGCTGGGTGACAATCGAGCCGAATCGCGGCGCGGCCGTCAGTCTGCAATCGGCCGACGAGGCGCGCGAGATCTACGAGATTCGCGCATCGCTCGAAAGTCTCGCGATCGGCATTGCGATCGCGCATCACACGCCCGAAACGCTTGCCGACGCAAAACGCCTGCTCGAAGCCGCCGAGAACGAGCCCGATCCGACGCTCTACGTCGTGCGCAACGAGCAGTTCCACATGGCGCTCTACGGGCCCGCCGACCGTCCTCGGCTGATGGAGCTGATCGGCCAGATGCATCGGCGCGGCGAACGCTATTTGCGGCTGAAGCTCGGTCTGCCGATCCACAAGGATTCATCCGATGCCGAGCACCGCGCGATCTTCGATGCCCTCGCCGCGCGCGATATCGAACAGGCGCAGACGCTCGTCGCGCGCCATCTGCTCGCGACGGGCGACCTGCTCTACCGCTTTCTCGCCGATGCCCAGGCGCTCGCGCACTCGAGCCACGTCAAGAAGAAGAAACGCCGCGCATCTTCCCGATCGAATTCCGTCAAGGCTGACCAATGAACGACGTCATCGCTAAAACCCGCAACTGGAACACGCGCGCGCAGGAAAAAGCGCGGCGTCTTAAGCTGATCGAGCCGTGGATGAACGGCTCCGTGCTCGATGCCGCGCACATCGTCGATGCGTTGAGTGCGCTCATCGTCACCGGCGACCGTGTCGCGCTCGAAGGCAACAATCAGAAGCAGGCGGACTTTCTCTCGCGCGCATTCGCGAAGCTCGATCCGGACCGCGTGCACGACATCCATCTGCTGATCTCGAGCATCAGCCGTCCCGAGCATCTCGCGCTCTTCGAGCAAGGCATCGCGCACAAGGTCGATTTCGCGTTCGCCGGGCCGCAAAGCCTGCGCGTCGCGCAACTGCTCGAAGACGGCATGCTGGAGATCGGCGCGATCTATACGTACATCGAACTGTATGCGCGCATGTTCATCGACTTGACGCCGCAGGTCGCGCTCGTGTGCGCGGTGCAGGCGGACCGGCACGGCAATCTGTACACGGGCGCCAACACCGAGGACACGCCGACGATCGTCGAAGCCACCGCGTTCCGGCATGGCATCGTGGTCGCGCAGGTGAACGAAATCGTCGACGAACTGCCGCGCGTCGATATTCCCGGCTCGTGGGTCGATGTCGTCGTCGAGGCCGATCGTCCGTTCGCCGTGGAGCCGCTTTTCACGCGCGATCCGCGTCACATCGGCGAATTGCAGATTCTCATGGCGATGATGACGATCCGCGGCATCTACGAGCGCTATGGCGTCAAGGCGCTCAATCACGGCATCGGCTTCGATACGGCCGCGATCGAACTGCTGTTGCCGACATACGGCGAGAAGCTCGGCCTCAAAGGAAAGATCTGCACGAACTGGGCGCTCAATCCGCATCCGACGCTGATTCCCGCGATCGAATCCGGCTGGGTGGACAGCGTGCATTGCTTCGGCAGCGAAGTCGGCATGGAGGACTACATCGCGGCGCGCTCCGATGTGTTCTTCACCGGCCGCGACGGCAGCCTGCGCTCGAATCGCGTGTTCTGCCAGCTCGCGGGGCAATACGGTGTCGATCTCTTCATCGGCTCGACCTTGCAGATGGACGCCGACGCGAATTCGTCGACGGTCACGCTCGGGCGGCTCGCGGGCTTCGGCGGCGCGCCGAACATGGGACACGATCCGCGCGGCCGGCGTCATTCGAGCGAAGCGTGGCTGAAGCTCCTGAAGGACGACGGCCCGAATCCGAAGATCGCGCGCGGGCACAAGCTCGTCGTGCAGACGGCCGAGACGTACAAGAAAGGCGGCGAGCCGACCATCGTCGATGCGCTCGACGCGATTGCCGTCGGCGAGAAAAGCGGCATGCCGATCGCGCCCGTGATGATCTACGGCGACGATGTCACGCACGTCGTGACGGAAGAAGGCATCGCGTATCTGCACGCGGCCGAAGGCGTCGACGAGCGCCGCGCCGCGCTCGCGGCGGTCGCGGGCGTGACGCCGATCGGCATGCGCGCCGATCCCGCGAAGACGGCGGAATTGAGACGGCGCGGCATCGTCGCGTATCCGGAAGATCTGGGCGTGCGGCGCGGCGAAGCCAAGCGCTCGCTGCTCGCGGCGCGCAGCATCGACGATCTCGTCGCGTGGTCGGGCGGCTTGTACGCGCCGCCCGCGCGCTTCCGGAGCTGGTGATGAAGCCGGCTCTTCGCGATCTTGCGCGCGCGGTCGCGTCGCCGTCGCTCATCGCGCAATGCGCCGTCGATGCGCTGATCGCCGAGGCGCGCCTCACGCCGAAGCCCGCGCTCGTCGATGAACGCGGCAGCGGCGCGCATCGCGATCTCGATCTGGACACGATGCTGCGTTCCGCTCGCGCCCTGCATCCGACGTTTCTCGCGATCGCGCGCGCGGCGTCGCACGCGGAGCCGTCGCAGATCTTGCGCGAGCAACTGGCGCGCATCGGCCGCGAAGGCGAATCCGCGATGGTGCGCGCAACCGATGGCAGCAACGCGCATCGCGGCGCGATCTGGATCATCGGTTTGCTGTGCGCGGGCGCGTCGATGCACGCGCCCGACGACAGCGGCGCGATCTGCTTCTCGGCGGCGAAGATCGCCCGTTTCGACGATCGCTACGCGCCGCTAACGGCAACGAAGAGCCACGGTGCGCGCGTCAGCGAACGCTATCGCGTGGCGGGCGCACGCGGCGAAGCGCGCGATGGTTTTCCTCACGCGCGGCTCGTCGGCCTGCCCGCGCTGGACGCCGCGCGCGCAAGCGGACTCGCCGAATCCGACGCGCGGCTCGATGCGCTCGTCGCGATCATCGCGTCGCTCGACGATACGTGTCTTCTGCATCGCGGCGGAATGCCCGCGCTCGAAGCAGCGCATCGCGGCGCGCGCGATGTGATCGCTTGCGGCGGAGCGGCGAGCGTCGCGGGCCGTCGCGCGCTCGAGGCGCTTCACGAAGAACTGATGAAGCTGAACGCATCGCCCGGCGGCGCGGCCGACCTGCTCGCGGCGACACTCTTTCTCGACAGTCTCAGGCGCTTGCCCTGAAGAGGAACGAACGATGGAAAACATGCGATACGAATATCCGGCCAAACGGCCCGTCACGCGCCGCGCGCACGTGGGCGTCGTCGGCTCGGGCGATCTCGAAGTGCTGCTTTCGCCGTCACAAAGTGCGAACGCGGAAGTGGTGATCCGCACGAGCGTCGATGGCTACGCCCATGTCTGGAAAAGCGTGCTCGACCGCTTCTTCCAGCGCTACGACGGCGCGGCGAAAATCGAACTGAACGATTTCGGCGCGACGCCCGGCGTCGTCATGCTGCGACTCAACGAAGCCGTCGAAGCAAGCGAAAGCGAAGGAGACACGCCATGAACGCGCACGACACGTTTCTCGCGCGGCACAGCTTCATCGAAATGACGGCGCGCGAACGCGCGCACGCGCTGCTCGACCAAGGCACGTTCCGCGAACTGCTCGGCCCGTTCGACCGCATCGAATCGCCGTGGCTCGCGATGCAGAACATCGTCTGCCAGGCGGATGACGGCGCGGTCATCGCACGCGGCATGCTCGGCGGCGAACCGGCGGTGATCGCCGCGATCGAGCCGGCGTTTCAGGGCGGCAGCATCGGCGAAGTATCCGGCGCGAAGATCGCCGCCGCGCTCGAAATGGCCTTGAGCGAGTTCGAAGCCGGGCGCTCGATCCGTCCCGTCGTGCTGTTCGAAACCGGCGGCGTGCGTCTGCAGGAAGCGAATCTCGGGCTCGCGGCCATCGCCGAAATTCAGGCGGCGATCGTCGCGCTGCGGGCTCATGTGCCTGTCGTCGGGGTGATCGGCGGGATGGTCGGCTGCTTCGGCGGCATGTCGCTCGCGGCCGCGCTCTGTACCGAGCTGGTGATGACGCGGCAGGCGCGCCTCGGCATGAACGGGCCGGAGGTGATCGAGCAGGAAGCGGGCATCGAGGAACTCGATTCGGGCGACCGGCGCCTCATCTGGTCGATGATCGGCGGCGAGGAACGCGTCGCGGTCGGTCTTGCGGACACGCTCGTCGAAGACGATACCGAGCAGGTGCGCGACGCCGTGCTCGCGGCGTTCAGGCGCGGCGTGCCGCCGCGGCATCGCACGGAGAACGTGGATGGCTTCATCGCGCGGCTTGCCGACGTGAACCCCGACGCCATCGATCCCGACACCTTGCGCAAACTGTGGGGCGCATCATGACCGGCATACTTTCCCGCGGCGAGCGCTGGCTCGACGCGCTGACTTCTGCGTCGACGCAATCGGAGCGCGGGCCGATCCGCGTGCGCGAAGGCGCTCTCGATGGCGAACGCGCGAGCTTCTTTGCCGTCGTGCCCGATCCGCAGAACCGCTTCCCGCGCGCGACCGATAACGTCGTCGGCCTCGAACAGGGCTGGCTGCTCGCACGCGCCGTGCGCGAAACGATCGACGCCGATGGCGATGCCGGGGTGAAGCGCGCCATCGTCGCCGTCGTCGATGTGAAGAGCCAGGCGTACGGACGTCGCGAAGAACTGCTCGGCATTCATCTCGCGTGCGCCGCCGCCGTCGATGCCTACGCGAGCGCGCGGCTCGCGGGTCATCCGGTGATCGCGCTGATCGTCGGACCGGCGATGTCGGGCGCGTATCTCGCGCACGGCTATCAGGCGAATCGCATCGTCGCGCTCGACGCGCCCGGCACGGCCGTCCACGCGATGGGCAAGGAAGCCGCCGCGCGCGTTACGCGGCGCAGCGTCGAAAGCCTCGACGCGCTCGGCGACGCGGTCCTGCCGATGTCGTACAAGATGAGCGCCTACGCGAAGCTCGGCTTGCTGCACGAACTGATCGAAGGCGTCGACGCCGACGCGCCCTCTTCCGCCGACATCGAGCGCGTGAAGGCATCGCTCGCGGCGGCGGTGAAGGATGCGCGCAACGGTCCGCGCGATCTGTCGAACCGGCTCGCTTCCGCCGATGCGAAACGCACGCGCGCCGCATCGATCGAAGTGCGCAGGCGCATGCGCGAGCAGTGGAGCGTTTGATGGACCGCGTGATGGAGCGCGCGCCGCGTCCGCACGATTTGCTGCGGATCGCGCCCGGGACGCCCGCCTTTGACGACGCGCCCGCGTGGGTCGCCGCGTCGCTCGCGCGCGCGCCGTTCGTCGTCGTGCGGCGCGCACCGCGCATCGGCGCTGCGATTCCCGTCGGCGTGCGCGGAATGGCGCGCGGCGAACGCTTCGGCGCGTGGATCGAGACGCGTCACATCGACGCGATGCTCACGCCCGAAGCGCTGCGCACGCGCGAGCCCGATCCGGCGCGTCGCGACCTGCCCGCGTTCGCGTTGTTGCGCGCGGTCGCGCCGATCATCGACGGATGCGGTCTCGAATGGGGCCCGGCCGGCAGCGCGGGCTTCGAGCTCGCGTGCGCGATGCCGGCGATCACGCGCGACAGCGACCTCGATATCGTCGTGCGCGCGCCGACGCCCTTGCCCCGCGAAGACGCATCGGCGCTCTTCGATGCGCTCTCGCAAGCGGCGCAGAAGGAAGACACGCGCATCGACGTGCAGATCGAAACATGCGACGCGGCTTTCTCGCTCGCGGAGTTCGCGCGCGTCGGACTACGCGTCATGCTGCGGCACGCCGACGGCCCGCGCCTCGTCGCGAATCCGTGGGCAGCGGCATGATCGCGTATCTCTTTCCCGGACAGGGCGCGCAAGCGCCGGGCTTTCTGCATCGGCTCGGCGGCGGCGAGCCGCATCCGGCGATCGTCCGCACGCTCGACGAAGCATCTGATGTGCTCGGCGCGGACGTCCGCGATCTCGACAGCGCCGACGCGCTCAAATCGACCGTCGCCGTGCAGATTTCGCTCGTCGTCGCGGGCGTGGCCGCGGCGCGCGCGCTCGCGGAGGAAGGCGTCGAGCCGGAAGCCGTCGCGGGCTTGTCGGTCGGGGCGTTCGGCGCGGCGGTCGTGTGCGGCGCGATTTGTTTCGACGATGCGCTCGAACTCGTGCGCCTGCGCGCCAGGCTGATGGAAGACGCGTATCCGAGCGGCTACGGCATGCTCGCCGTGCTCGGGCTCAACGAAAGCGAGATCGCCCGCGCGATCGCCGATTGCGGCGCCGACGCCTACATCGGCAATCTGAACGCGCCGCGTCAAATCGTCCTTTCGGGCAGCGACGCCGCGCTCGCGCAAGTCCGCGACATCGCCCTGTCGCGCGGCGCGCGGCGCGCCGAACGGCTGTGCGTGAGCGTGCCCTCGCATTGCGTGCTGCTGGAAAGCGCCGCGCAACGGCTCGGCGAAGCGGCGAGCAAGGTGCGGATCGAGGCGCCGCGCATCGCCTACATCGGCAATCGCGGCGCGCGCGTGCTGCGTCGCGCCGACGCCATTCGCGAAGACCTCGCCGCCAATCTGCGCTATCCGGTGCGCTGGCACGAATCGACGATCGCGCTCGCCGAACTCGGCGCGAAGGTGTTCGTCGAGATGCCGCCGGGACAGACGCTCACGCAGCTTGCCGCCGAAGCCTTGCCCGACGCGGCTTCGATCGCGATGGACGCCGCACCCGCCGCATCCGTCGCCGCACGCGTGCGCGCCGCCTGCAGGCGCGCGACCGATTGATTCGCGTTCCGTGCGCGACTGATGCACGGTTTCCACTAGTGTTTTCATCTTTTTTGCCGACAAAATCGGAATTTTCGAATAGCTTACGAATCGACTGTCATTAGCATTTCGCTGCGTTCGCGCAATCTGCGCAGAACGACGATCACAACAACATTCGAAAGGTAAAACTATGACGATCTTCCGCATCGCGCTGGCGGCCTCCGCTGTGTTCACACTTGCGTCGTGCAGCAGCATGAGCAGCATGGATCCGAACCAATTGATGCAATCCGGGCAAATGGCGACTCAGGCGCTGTCGCTGAGCGACTCCGATGTCCGCACGCTGTCCGACAAGTCCTGTGCCGAACTCGACAAGGAAAACAAAGTCGCGGCGGCCAACAGCCCGTACACCCAGCGCTTGAACAAGATTTCGAAGCAGCTCGGCGACAACATCAACGGCGTGCCGGTCAATTACAAGGTCTATCTGACGAAGGACGTCAACGCGTGGGCGATGGCGAACGGCTGCGTGCGCGTCTACAGCGGCCTCATGGACCTGATGAACGATGACGAAGTGCGCGGTGTCGTCGGGCACGAAATGGGGCACGTCGCGCTCGGCCATACGAAGAAAGCGATGCAGGTGGCGTACGCGACGTCGGCGGCGCGCACGGTGGCTTCGGCGGCGGGCGGTATGGTCGGAAGCCTGTCGGCGTCGCAGCTCGGCGATCTGTCGGAAAAATTCGTCAACGCGCAGTTCTCGCAAACGCAGGAATCGGCCGCTGACGATTACTCCTTCGATACGCAGAAGAAGAAGGGCTACGACCCGAAGGGACTGGTCACGGCGTTCCAGAAGCTCGCGACCATCGATGGCGGCAAGTCGAGCATGCTGAGTTCGCATCCGTCGTCGCCGGCGCGCGCGAAGCATATCGAGGACCGGATCGCGTCAGGGAAGTAAGGATGTGACTGAGCGCGAGCGGCGACGCTCGCGTTCTCTTCGGCGACGATTCAGAAGGATGACGAAGCGATGCACTTCGTCGCAATGCACTTCGTCGCAATGCACTTCGTCGACTAACGCGGCAAAAAGAAAAAGCCCCGCAAGTTTTTAACCTTGCGGGGCCTTTCTACGACAACTGGCGGAGACGGAGGGATTCGAACCCTCGATCCAGTTTTTAGCCAGATGCTCCCTTAGCAGGGGAGTGCCTTCGACCTCTCGGCCACGTCTCCCAAACTTTTCGCCGCACCGGGAGTGCAGTGCAACGAGATCGAGATAATAGCGTGTTCGCAGGCCGGGGTCAAATTCACACGACGATTTTTTTCGAAACGGCCAATATGGAATCGCGCGTTCAGCGAACCGCAACGATGTGAAGGCCCGCGAGCCTTCACATCTCCGTCACACGCTTACACGCTTACGCGCGATCCAGCTCGAACGCCTTGTGCAGCGCGCGCACGGCGAGTTCGGTGTACTTCTCGTCGATCAGCACCGAGATCTTGATTTCGGACGTCGAGATCATCTGGATGTTGATGCCCTCTTCCGACAGCGTGCGGAACATCGTGCTCGCAATACCCACGTGCGAGCGCATGCCGACGCCCACCACCGACACCTTCGACACCTTCGGGTCGCCCAGCACGGTTTCGGCCTGGACGTGGCCCTTCACCTGGTTGTTCAGGATTTCGAGCGCGCGCTGATAGTCGCCGCGGCCGACCGTGAACGTGAAGTCGGTCTTGCCGTTCACGCTCTGGTTCTGAATGATCATGTCGATGTCGATGTTCGCATCGGCGACCGGGCCGAGAATCTGATACGCGACGCCCGGCTTGTCAGGCACGCCCATGACCGCGATGCGCGCTTCGTCGCGCTGGAACGCGATGCCAGAAATCACTGCTTTTTCCATGTTCTCGTCTTCTTCAAAAGTAATCAGGGTGCCGGAGTGCATTTCGGCTTCGAGCGGCATCAGCGGGTCGGTCAGGCTGGAGAGCACACGCGTCTTCACCTGATACTTGCCGGCGAATTCCACCGAGCGGATTTGCAGCACTTTCGAGCCGAGGCTCGCCATCTCCAGCATTTCCTCGAAGGTCACGCGGTCCAGCCGGCGCGCTTCTTCCACCACGCGCGGATCGGTCGTGTAGACGCCGTCGACGTCGGTGTAGATCAGGCATTCGTCCGCTTTCATCGCCGCCGCGATCGCAACCGCCGACGTGTCCGAGCCGCCGCGTCCGAGCGTCGCGATATGGCCTTCCGGATCGACGCCCTGAAAGCCCGTGATGACCACGACCTTGCCCGCGTCGAGGTCCTTCAGCACCCGTTCGCCGTCGATTTCGCTGATACGCGCCTTCGTGAACGCGCTGTCCGTCTTGATCGGCACTTGCCAGCCGGCATAACTCACGGCGTCGAGGCCTTCCGCGTGCAGCGCGATGGCCAGCAAGCCCACGCTGACCTGCTCGCCGGTGGAGGCAATCATGTCGAGTTCGCGCGGGTCCGGATCGGCCTTGATGTCTTTCGCGAGACCGAGCAGGCGATTGGTTTCGCCGGACATCGCCGAGGGCACGACGACCATCTTGTGGCCGGCCTTATGCCATTTGGCGACGCGCTTGGCGACGTTCTTGATGCGCTCGACCGAGCCCATCGAAGTGCCGCCGTATTTGTGTACGATGAGTGCCATTGTCGTTCTTGAACTGGAGAGAAAACCGCGCTTCACGCGCTTTGACGCGAGAACGCTCGAGACTCGCGCTCGATCGCTTCAGGGGATGTCGAAGCCGGCTACGATACGCGGGCGCTGCCGCACGCCCTTCGCACGCTCGCGCCATTGATAAGCGACGCGAGCGGATGCGTCGTTGCGGGCGAAATCGAGTCTTTTGAACGCAGATGCCGCGCAAAAACGCGCTTGGGCGAAAACGAGTTACCGTACCCGATCGAGGCTGAAATTACAAGATGAGGCACCGGTGACGGCGATTTTACCGGCTTCGGCGCAACGTTTGCCCAAAGCGCCTCACACGAGCAGCAAATCCGGCCGCCACGAAATGCGCCGCAGCGGTCCGTGCGCGGCGCTCGGCGCGGCCTCGCGGTTCACGCCGACATGCGGCACGAACAGCAGCGCCTCGCCGATGAAAAGCAGCGGTACGTCGCGCTTCCAGGCCGGCACGCCGCGCTCCTGAAAGAGGTTCTTGAGCGTGCGGCTCGGCGCTTCGGCCGCGACGCGCATGCGCTCGCCGCCCGCACGCGAACGCGCGACGAGCGGCGCGGCGCGCAACACGCCCTCCCCGACGACATCGTCGGCGGAAGAATCAGCGGGCTCGAACACGAACGAGCCGCGCCATTGCGGCAGACGCCACACCTCTTCGCCCTGCCATAGCAGTTCCGCCGCGACTTTGAGCGCGGCCGCGCCTTCATCGAGATCGGGCGCATCGGCGCTGTCGCCGGCTTCCCAGAACAGCAGATTGCGATACACGCGCAAGCTGTGCCCCGCATGATCGACGCGCAGCGCGTGGCCATCGCGCGCGGCGGCGGCATCGCGCAACTGACGCAACATGTCGGCGATGCGCGCCGTCGATGCCGCCATCAAACCGCGCGAGCGGATCCAGAAACGCATGAGATTGATCGCGCGCTCGTCGTCGAGTGCGAGAAACGCGTCGAGCACGAGCGCGCCCTCTTCGTCGGCGCTCTGAACGTGTCCCAGATCGATGCGCGCAAGCTGATCCAAAAGCCGCTGCGCCGCCGCGGCATGCGATGCCGTGCGCGCGAGGGCATCGCGAAAGCCGGGAAAATGCACCGCGAGCATCGGCAGCACGTCATGGCGCAGCGCGTTGCGCGAATAGCGCGTGTCGGCGTTGGATTCGTCGTCGATCCAGCTCAGGTCGCGCTCGTGCGCGTATTGCTCCAGTTGCGCGCGCAGCAGGCGCAGCAGCGGACGCACACGCGGCGCGGCGCCGTCCGCGCGTTGCGGCGCCATCGCCGCGAGGCCCGCGACGCCCGCGCCGCGCAGCAGTTGCAGCAGCACGGTTTCGGCCTGATCGTCGGCATGATGCGCGATGAGCAGCGCCGCCGCGCCATGCTGATCGCAGAGCTCGTCGAGCGCGCGATAACGCGCGTCGCGCGCCGTGGCTTCGAGGCTCTCGCCGCCGGTCCGCGCGACATCGACATGACGCGCGTCATACCGCACGCCGAGCGACGCCGCAAAGCGCTCGCAATGCGCGGCCCACGCGTTGGCGTTCGGACTCAGACCGTGATGAACATGCAGCGCGATCACACGTCGCGCGCCGAAGCAACTCACGGCCGCGTCGAGCAGCACGGTGGAGTCGAGCCCGCCGCTCAATGCGACCGCGAGAAGTGAATCCGGGGAAAGGTCCGCGTCCGAAACCGCCGCGCGCACCGCCTGTAACACGAGGCGGCCGGCCGGGGTTTCGTTATCGGATGTCACGAGAGTTCGTGATGGATGAGATGACGAAGATGACGGGAACGGATTACGCGCCCGGCAGCGATTCCTTGAACTTGCCGTACGCCATCAGCTTTTCGAAGCGGCGCTCGCGCAAGTCGTTGACGCTCATGCCCTGGAACTGACGCAGCGAATCGGCGAGTGCGCGGCGCAGGAGCGCGGCCATGCCCTTCGCGTCGCGATGCGCGCCGCCGAGCGGCTCGTTCACGATCTTGTCGATGAGACCGAGCGCCTTAAGACGATGCGCCGTGAGGCCGAGCGCTTCGGCCGCTTCCGGCGCCTTCGCCGCGCTCTTCCACAGGATCGACGCACAGCCTTCAGGCGAAATGACCGAGTACGTGGAGAACTGCAGCATCATCACGGTATCGGCGACGGCGATTGCCAGCGCGCCGCCCGAGCCGCCTTCACCGATGATCGTCGTGATGATCGGCGTCTTGAGCTCCGCCATCACATAGAGATTGCGGCCGATGGCTTCCGACTGGCCGCGCTCTTCCGCGCCGATGCCCGGGTACGCGCCCGGCGTATCGACGAACGTGAAAATGGGCAAGCTGAACTTCTCGGCGGTACGCATCAGGCGCTCCGCCTTGCGATAGCCTTCCGGACGCGGCATGCCGAAGTTGCGCAGCGCGCGTTCCTTCGTGTCGCGGCCCTTCTGATGGCCGATCACCATGCACGGCTGGCCATTGAAGCGCGCGAAGCCGCCGACGATCGCGAGGTCGTCCGCGAATGCGCGGTCGCCATGCAATTCATGAAAATCGGTGAAAAGCTCGCTGACGTAATCGAGCGTGTACGGACGCTGCGGGTGACGCGCAATCTGCGAAACCTGCCACGGCGACAGGTTTGCGTAGAGATCCTTCGTGAGCTGCTGGCTCTTCTTCGACAGCCGCTCGATTTCTTCCGAAATATCGACAGCGGAATCGTCCTGAACGAAGCGGAGTTCTTCGATCTTCGCTTCGAGTTCAGCGATCGGCTGCTCGAAATCCAGAAACGTGGTCTTCATATGTTCGAGTCCTGGGAACATCGGGCAGCGCGTATTCTAACCGCGTCCGCCCCTCAAAAATTCGCGCGTGAACTATCGATTATAAAGCAACGATAGCGCGCGCTTTTCGCGTGGTTATTTTAGTGATCTGACGGAATCGGATTGAGGCTGCGCCACATGTACCACGTCGCGACCGTGCGCCACGGTTCCCAGTTCGCCGCCACTTCGCGCGCCTCGCTGCGCGTCACCGGCTCGCCGCTGAAGTAGTTGACGCTGATCGCCTGAATCAGGCCGAGATCGTCGAGCGGCAGGACGTCCGGGCGCGACAGATTGAAGATGAGGAACATCTCCGCCGTCCATCGGCCGATGCCGCGAATCTGCGTGAGCTCGGCGATGACGGCTTCGTCGTCCATCGACGTCCATGCGTCGACGTGCAGCGCGCCCGATTCGAAATGCTGCGCGAGATCGAGAATGTACTCGGCCTTGCGTTTGGATAAGCCGCACGCCTGCAGTTTCTCGTGACCGAGCTTGATGAAGTGCGCCGGATGAACCTCGGGACATGCGCCCTTCACCCGTTCCCAGATCGCCTGCGCGGCCTTCACCGAAATCTGCTGGCCGGCAACGGAACGCGCGAGCGTGGAGAACGGATCGCCGAGATTGACGAGATGAATCTCGCCGAACTTCGGAATCAGCTTCTTGAGTATGCGGTCGCGTCGCATCAAATCTGCGCACGCGCGGTCCCAGTAGTCGGGACGAACGGCTTCGCGCGTGAGTCCGCCGATCTGCACGGGCACCGCGGCATCCGATGTGACGACGCGCGACTTGCGCACCACTTCGCCGCGTTCGGCGACGAGCGCCTGAGCGCGCGCGCCATCGCCTGCGACCGCGCGGCCGTTGCCCTTCGCGGGCGACGCTTCGGCTTCTTCCGTGCCCGCTTTCGATGCGCGCGCAGCGCCGTTCAGGCGCGTTGCCGTCTCCGGCTTCGCGGCCTTGAGCGCAACGCTGCGCGCCGGCTTCGCCGTCTTGCCGGCCGCCGCACCTGCGCCATCGATCTTCTGCGTGTTCACTTTCGTTTGTGCGCTGCTCGCGCGCTTCGTTGCGCCCGACGCATCGCTGACAGACGCGGGTCGCTTGACCGGCGTCTTCCTGGCCGTTGCCATCTTGCCTCCTGCCTGGTGAGTCGATCAGAGGGTTCGAAGGGCCGCGCTCAAACGCGGCGCCATTCGGTCGACCCACCCGGTTTGTCTTCAAGCGCAATACCGGCTTCGAGCAATGCAGCGCGAATCCGGTCTGCTTCGGCATAGTTCTTCGCCTGCTTCGCGGCGATGCGCTCGGCGATCTTCGCTTCGATCTCTTGCGGCGAGAGTCCCTCGCTCGAGCCTGCGCCGCTCGCCCGCTGCAGGAACGCACGCGGCTCGCGCTGAAGCAGTCCGAGCACGCCCGCAAGACCCTTGAGCTGACGAGCGAGCGCGGCATCGCGCGTACGATTCACTTCGCTCGCGAGATCGAACAACACCGACACGGCCACCGGCGTGTTGAAGTCGTCGTTCATCGCAGACTGGAAACGCTGCGCGTTCGCCTCGCTCCAGTCAAGTTGCTGATTGTCCGGCTCGACATCCTTCAACGCCGTATATAGGCGCGTCAACGCGTTCTTTGCGTCGTCGATATGCACGTCGCTGTAATTCAGCGGCGACCGATAGTGTGCCCGCGCAATAAAGAAGCGCACGACTTCAGCATCAAATTTTTCAAGAACTTCGCGGATCGTGAAAAAGTTGCCGAGCGACTTCGACATCTTTTCACTGTCGATCTGCACGAAGCCGTTGTGCATCCAGTAGTTCACGAACTGCTTTCCGGTTGCGCCTTCGCTTTGCGCGATCTCGTTCTCGTGATGCGGGAACTGGAGATCCATGCCGCCACCGTGGATGTCGAACTGTTCGCCGAGCAACGTGCAGCCCATCGCGGAACATTCGATGTGCCAGCCGGGACGCCCGCGGCCCCACTTCGAGTTCCAGCCTGTGTCTTCCGGCTCGCCCGCCTTCGATTGCTTCCACAGCACGAAGTCGAGCGGATCTTCCTTGGCGTCGTTGGCCGTGACGCGCTCGCCGGCGCGCAAGTCTTCGATCGACTTGCCGGACAGCTTGCCGTAGTCGGCGAACTTGCGCACCGAGTAATTCACGTCGCCGTCTTTGGCCTGATATGCATAACCGTTGGCGTGCAACGCATCGATCATGCCGAGCATCTGCGGCACGAACTCGGTCGCGCGCGGCTCGATGTCCGCACGCGCGACGCCGAGCGCGTCCATGTCCTCATACATCGCCTCGATGAAACGCTGCGTGAGCGACTTGATCGATTCGTTGTTCTCCACCGCGCGGCGAATGATCTTGTCGTCGATGTCGGTGATGTTGCGGACGTAAGTCACCTTGTAGCCGATCTCGCGCAGCCATCGCTGAACGATGTCGAACACCACGAACATGCGCGCGTGCCCGACGTGACAGTAGTCATACACGGTGATTCCGCAGACATACATGCGTACCTCGCCGGCGCGAAGCGGCGTGAAGGTTTGCTTGTCACGCGCGAGCGTGTTGTAGATGCGCAGCGAGTTCATAGAAGGCGAAGCATGGGCCGGAATCAACCGTGTGCCGGGCAGCGAGCGCCGTGAGCGATACGCGCGGGAGCGAAGAGACCCACACGCGAGCGCGAACACGACGGTCATGCGACCAGGACGGAGACGGCCACGAGTGGCGAAAGACAGTCTGGAGTCGGCGCGAGATGCTCGCCTGGAGATCCAGGCGCAAGACTCGTGCGCGGGACGTGCAGACCTTTTGTTAGAATGGGTCGGAGTATAACACCGGGACTTGAGCCTATGAAATCTCGAAGCGGCCGCGCGGCGGGCATGGCAAGCCGCGCTCCGGGCCGGGCCGAAAGCCTTGCCGGACACGACGCCGCATCGGGCATTTCCGCTCGTTCTCCAGTGCTCGCACGCCTTCGCGTGCTCGGGCGCTCGCCGTCCCTTTCGCCGCTTCCACGGCTTCTTTCGCCGCCTCATTCATTGACTCGATTCCAAGTGACTCATCGCCACGCGCGCACGCCTCTGCAACTCTCTTGCCGGCTCGTTTCCCGGACGCTCGCCATCGCGGCGCTCGGCTTCGCATGTGTCGGCATGTCCGGGGCCGCGCTCGCGCAGACCTCGACCGCAACTCGCGACGACACGCCGCAGATCGATTCGGCCATCGCGGGCAAGGACTGGAACGCCGCGCTAACACAACTCGATGCGCGCATCGCGAGCAATCCGCGCGACGTGCAGGCAAAGTTCAAGCGCGCCACCGTGCTCGCGCGCCTGAATCGCGACGACGAAGCCATCGCCGCCTTCACCGAGCTCACGCAAGCCTATCCAGAATTGCCGGAGCCGTATAACAACCTCGCCGCGCTCTACGCGAAGAAGGGCCGCTACGAGGATGCACGCGTCGCGCTGGAAACCGCGGTCAAGGCGAATCCAGGCTACGCGCTCGCCTATGACAACCTGGGCGATCTTTATCTTCGTCTCGCGAGCGAGTCGTACAAGCGCGCGCAATCGCTCGGCTCGAAGAGTCCGCTCACGCGCCAGCGCATCACGGCGATTCAGAACATCTACAACCCGCCGAAGAAGCGCGCGGGCGCGGCAGACGGCGCATCGGGAACGGGCGCGGCAATTGCGCCAAGTCCGGCCGCGGACGAATGGGCGCCGGCATCCGGAGCCGCCTCGCAGACGATGCCCGGTCCCGACGATTACGCGCCGTTCGGCGGCCCGACGAGCCCGCTGCCGGCCACGCCATACGTCGCGCCGCAAGCGCAGCCATAAGCAGGCGCATTCGCGGCCGACTGTTTGCATTCACCACACGAGGATCGATCCTTCATGAAATTCCTGATGTTGGCGCTGTCGAGCGCTGCCCTGATCGCGACCACGCCTGCGTTAGCGCAGCCGAACGCGCAGGCCGCGCACCCCACCGTGCTCTTCAAGACCACGCAAGGCGACATCAAGGTCGAGCTGTATCCGGAGAAAGCGCCGAAGACGGTCGCGAACTTTCTCGACTACGTGAAGTCCGGTCAGTACAGCGGCACGATCTTTCATCGTGTGATTCCGGGCTTCATGATCCAGGGCGGCGGCTATAGCACGAGCTTCGCCGAGAAGCCGACGCGCGCGCCGATTCCGCTCGAAAGCAAGAACGGTCTGAAGAACGCCACCGGCACGCTCGCGATGGCGCGCACGAGCGATCCGAATTCGGCCACCGCGCAGTTCTTCATCAATACCGTCGATAATGCGGGTCTCGACTATCCGAGCCCGGACGGCAACGGCTACGCCGTGTTCGGCAAGGTCGTCGCGGGCATGGACGTCGTGAAGAAGATCGAAGGCAGCCCGACCACCACGCGCGGCCCGATGCAGGACGTGCCGCAAAAGCCGACCGTGATCGAGTCGGCCACCGTGGTCCCGCAGTAATCCGTAAGCGCCTGTCGCTGACCTGGCGCGCGCTGCGCCAGGGCTCAATCAAACACAATGGAGAGAACATCATCATGGTCGAACTGCATACGAACCACGGCGTCATCAAGATTGAACTGGACGCCGACAAGGCCCCGAAGACGGTCGAGAACTTCCTCAACTACGTGAAGAAGGGTCATTACGACAACACCGTGTTCCATCGCGTGATCGATGGCTTCATGATCCAGGGCGGCGGCTTCGAGCCGGGCATGAAGCAGAAGCCGACCGATGCGCCGATCGACAACGAAGCCAACAACGGCCTCAAGAACGAAAACGGCTCGATCGCGATGGCGCGCACGAACGACCCGCATTCGGCGACTGCACAGTTCTTCATCAACGTGAAGGACAACGACTTCCTGAACCACTCGTCGCCGACGCCGCAAGGCTGGGGCTACACCGTGTTCGGCAAGGTCGTCGAAGGCATGGACGTGGTCGAGAAGATCAAGAAGGTGAAGACCGGCTCGAAGGGCTTCCACCAGGACGTTCCGGTCGACGACGTGGTGATCGAGAAGGCCGTCGTGGTCTGATCACGGTCATTGCATGATCGATACGAAGACTTCATTCGATCGCGAAGCAGCGGGCACAGCGAAAAACGCGCGCCCGCTGTTTTTCATTGGCGATCTGCATCTCTCCGAAGCGATTCCGAAAACCGTTGCGGCCTTCGAGCATTTCATCGAGGTCACGGCGAACGACGCCGATTCGGTCTTCATCCTCGGCGACCTGTTCGAGTTCTGGATCGGCGACGACATTCTCGACGGCCCGCCAACCGACCCGCGCGCCAGCTTCGCGCGCCGCATGACGCGCCTCATGCATACGCTCTCGGAACGCGGCATCGGCCTATATGTGATGCACGGCAATCGCGATTTTCTGCTGGGCAAGCGCTTCATGAAAGATGCAGGCGCGCTGCCGCTGCCCGATCCGTTCGTCATCACCGCGTTCGGCAAGCGCATCGTGCTCGCCCACGGCGATGGCCTGTGCACCGCCGATCGCGCCTATCAAGGCTTTCGCTCGTTCGCGCGCAACAAGCTCGCGCAACGGCTCTTTCTGGCGTTGCCGCTCGACACGCGCCTGGGCATCGGCCAGCGCATGCGCTCGAAAAGCGAGGGCGCGCGCGTGACCACCGGCGTCAAGGCGAAGTACGACGTGACGAAGAAAGCGGTCGCGGAACTCTTCATCAATAGCCGCACGAACACGCTGATTCACGGCCACACGCATCGTCCGGCGATGCATCGCGAAGTCGCAGGCGTGCGCTGGGTTCTGCCCGACTGGGAACTCGACGCGGACCCGCCGCGCGGCGGCTATCTGCGCGTCGATGAAGAAGGCGTGCGCCCGCTGCCGCTTTAACTCGCGCGTTCGAGCGACGCGGCGCGCTCGTCCGCGGCCTTGCCATCCATCGACGTGCACAGGCGCTTGAGATCGACGAGCGCGCCGCCATCGACGGCGTTGAGCGCTTCCACGCGCGCGCCGAGCCGTTCGAGCGCCGCGACGATGTCGTCGATGCGCTGCGTCTGCGTCGACGCGTGATCGATCAGCCCGTGGATCGCGAGCGACACGGGATCGTCCGCGTTCGGCGTAATGCCGTAAGCGCAAAAGCCGCTCTTCGCGGTTTCATCGGATGGCTTCTTCGCGACGGCCGGCATCACGATGCGCGCCGGATTGCCCACCGCCGTACCGCCCGCCGGCACCGGCTTCACGACGACCGCATTCGAGCCGATCTTCGCATCCGCGCCGACCGTGAAGCCGCCGAGCACCTTCGCGCCCGCACCGACGATCACGCCGCGCCCGAGCGTCGGATGACGTTTCGCGCCGCGCGTGAGCGACGTGCCGCCGAGCGTCACGCCCTGATAGATCGTGCAGTCGTCGCCGATTTCGGCCGTCTCGCCGATCACGACGCCCATGCCGTGATCGATGAACACGCGCCGTCCGAGCGTCGCGCCCGGATGAATTTCGATGCCGGTGAGAAAGCGCGCGATCTGCGACACGAACCGCGCGAGCCAGCGCCACTGTCCGCGCCAGCACGCGTTCGCGATGCGATGCAGGACGATCGCGTGCAGCCCCGGATAACAGGTGACGACTTCCCAGGCGCTGCGGGCGGCGGGATCGCGCTCGCGGATGGCGGCGATGTCTTCGCGAAGTCGGTCGAACATGGCGATGTCTCTGAAAGGGGGACGAGTGCTTTGCACGAATCGCGCAAAGCTTATCGGCGTTCGCCGTTTTTCGCCGATTGTAGGACGAGCGCGCGCAGTCTGCCCGATGCCCCCGACGCCAGCGCGGTCAGTCCTTTTTCGTCCGAAGGAGGATGTGCTTCGCGATGCCGCGCAAAATATTCACTTCTTCGCGCTCGAGCCCGGAACGCGCGAACATCCGCCGCACGCGCGACATCAGCTTCTTCGGATTGGCCGGATCGAGAAAATCGAGCGCGACGAGCGCGTCTTCGAGATGCGCGTACATGCCTTCGATTTCATCGCTCGATGCGCTCTGCCCCGCCGATTCCACCACGGCAAGCGGGCTCGCGGACGTCTGGAACGCGACGCGTAGTTCATACGTGAGCACCTGCACGGCCTGCGCGAGATTGAGCGAGCTGTAGGCGGGATTGGCCGGAATATGTGCGAGCGCGCTGCATCTTTCGACGTCCGCGTTGGAAAGCCCGGTGCGCTCGTTGCCGAACACGAGCGCGATATCGCCGTGGCGCACGAATTCATGCGCGCGTTCGGCGAGCGCGCGCGGCGGCATCTGCGGCGGCCCGTATTCGCGCATACGCGCGGTCAGCGCGACCGACCAGCGCACGCCGACGAGCGCATCGGCGAGCGTGTCGACGACATGCGCGGACGCGAGCACGTCGTCGGCGCCGGAGGCCATCGCGATGGCTTCGGGCTCGTTCTTGACGTCGGTCACGCGCGGCGCGACGAGGACGAGGCGCGCGAAGCCCATCGTCTTGAGCGCGCGGGCGGCCGCGCCGACATTGCCCGGATGACTCGGCTCGACCAGGATGAAGCGCGTCGACGTGAAGCCGCCGGCGGGCGCGGAAAGTTCGTTGGGTTCCAAGGCGCGGTTCGTGCTGAATTTTGAAGAAAGTGCGACCCGATATGTTAACGCGCTTTGGCCATGCGCCGGAACCGCGCGGCCACTTTCGGGTAAAATGGCGCCTTCGCGCGCGGCGAACGGTTCTTGCATGGCTTCCAAAGAACCTTCGCGCGAACGCCCCGCTCTTATTCAATTCGTCTTTCGTCGACATAGTCGTTGTCGCCAATTTTCCCGTCCACACGAAGCTGCTGGGCGGTCAGAGGATTTCGCTCATGCATCCGATGCTCAATATCGCTGTCAAGGCCGCCCGCCGCGCCGGACAGATCATCAACCGCGCGTCGCTCGATCTGGATCGTCTCCAGGTCAGCAAGAAACAGCACAACGACTTCGTGACGGAAGTCGACAAGGCGTCCGAAGCCGCGATCATCGAGACGCTGCACACCGCCTATCCCGATCACTCGATCCTCGCCGAAGAATCCGGCGCGACGGATCGCGAGTCGGAGTTTCAGTGGATCATCGATCCGCTCGACGGCACCACCAACTTCATCCACGGCTTTCCGTACTACTGCGTGTCGATCGCGCTCGCGCACAAGGGCGTCGTGCAGCAGGCGGTCATCTACGATCCGACGCGCAACGACCTCTTCACCGCATCGCGCGGCCGCGGCGCGTATCTGAACGAGCGACGCATTCGCGTGGGCAAGCTCGACCGTCTGTCGGATGCGCTGATCGGCACCGGCTTCCCGTTCCGCGACGGCCAGGGTCTGAACGCCTATATGCGCCTCTTCAGCGAAATGACGCTGTCGTGCGCAGGGCTGCGCCGTCCGGGCGCGGCGGCGCTGGATCTCGCGAACGTCGCGGCCGGCCGTCTCGACGGCTTCTTCGAGCAAGGCATCCATCCGTGGGATGTGGCGGCGGGCAGCCTCATCGTGACCGAAGCGGGCGGACTCGTCGGCAACTACACCGGCGAATCGGATTACCTGTTCAGAAACGAAATCGTCGCCGCCAATCCGAAGGTCTACGCGCAGATGGTCAAGATCCTCGACATGTACTCGCGCACGCGCCTGACCGGCGAATAAGCTGCATCGAAGGGGCGCGTCTTGCGCCCCTTTTGTTTGACCTCTTCCGCATCCCGGGCGCGCCGCCTGCTCTGCACCGAATGCAGGGCTCCGTTACAGTGCAAGCTTTGCCCTCGTTCCGGCAACGGCGATGCGCGCTTTCTTCCGCCCGCCCCGCTCTCACGCCGCGCGCCGCGCCCCACGTCATTCCCGCTCATGAAGAAAGGCTTCTATACGATCATCGCCGCGCAGTTCGTTTCGTCGCTCGCCGACAATGCGCTCCTGATCGCGGCGATCGCCATGCTCGCCGTCGTGCATTCCGCGCCGTGGGTCACGCCGCTGTTGCAGATCTTCTTCACGATTTCGTATGTTCTGCTCGCGCCATTCGTCGGCGCATTCGCCGATGCGATCCAGAAGCGCCACGTCATGTTCACGTCGAACGCGCTCAAGGCGGCCGGCTGCGCGATGATGATCGCGGGCGTGCATCCGATGATCGCGTATGGCGTCGTCGGCCTCGGCGCGGCGGCCTATTCGCCCGCGAAATACGGCATTCTCACCGAGCTCTTGCCGCCGCAAAAGCTGATCGCGGCGAACGCGTGGCTCGAATCGGCGACGGTCGGCTCGACGATTCTCGGCACCGTGATCGGCGGCGCGCTCGTGAGCCAGGTCGTCGGGCGCTGGGTCGAGCACGCGCATCTGCCGTTCGTGAGCAGCGCCGCGCACGCCGCGCTCTTCGCCGTGATGGTGATCTACGCGTCGGCGGCCGTCATCAACGTATTCATTCCCGATACCGGCGCGCGCTATCCGAATCTGCTGAACGAACCGACGAAGCTCGTCCACGATTTCTCGCGCTGCTTCATGGTGCTGTGGAAGGACAAGCTCGCGCAGATCGCGCTGTGGGTCACGACGCTGCTCTGGGGCGCGGCCGTCACGCTGCAATTGCTCGTGCTGAAATGGGCCGATGCGAACCTCGGCCTGTCGCTCTCCAAAGCCGCCGTGCTGCAGGGCGTGACGGGCGTGGGCATCGCGCTCGGCGCGGCGGCGGCGTCCGCGTGGATCGTGCTGCGCCAGTCGCTGAAAGTGCTGCCGGTCGGCGTGCTGATCGGCGCGGTCGCGGTCGCGATGGCGTTCTACAACAAGGACCTCTTTCCGGCCGGCGCGGGCCTGCATATCGGTCCGCTCTTCGCGCCGGCGTACATCCTGATGGCCTATCCGCTGATGATCGCGCTCGGCGGCCTGTCGGGCTTTTTCATCGTGCCGATGAACGCGATCCTGCAGCATCGCGGCGCGACGCTGCTGTCGGCCGGACATTCCATCGCGGTGCAGAACTTCAACCAGAATCTCGCCGTGCTCGCAATGCTCGGCGCTTACGCCTTGCTGTTGACGGAGAAGGTGCCGGTGCAGTGGATCATCGTCGTGTTCGGCGTCTTCGTGTGCCTGATGATGGCGCTGGCGATGCGCCGCCACACGCACAACGAGCGCGAAACCGATCTCGTCGCGCTCGTCGAGGAATGAACCTTGCTCCACGGTGAACGGTGTATTCTGGGTTCATGCCCCGGCGCCGGCTCACGAGGAAACCATGGGAGGAACGCCGGCGGCGGGGTCGGGTCGTAACGCCATGTTCGGCCCGGCGCGGCCGATCGCGGGCATCCGCATGGCGCATCGCGGACGGACCCGGCGATATTCATTCCTCGGCAAACGTCAATAAAGGAGCATGGAAATGGGATTGTTCACACGTTCGACGCTCGACAGCAAGATCAATGGCGCAGCCGATGTCGGCCAGCGCGCGGTGCGTGGTGCGAGCGACGCGGTCGATTCGGCGAGCAGCCAGTTGCGCAGCCTGCTCGATGATCTGGAAAGCTCGATCTCCGGCGCAAGGGACGTCGATGCCGACAAGCTGCGCAAGGAACTGCAATCGCGCCTCAAGACCGCCCGTTCGCAGATGAACGGCGCGGGCACGGCGCTCACCGGCAGACTGAACGACGCAGCCGGTTACGCCGACGAGTTCGTTCACGACAAGCCGTGGCACACGCTCGGCGCGGTGGCGGGTCTCGCATTGCTCGTCGGATATCTCGCCGGGCGCGCGTGACGCGCTCCGGCGTCATCGGAAATCGCCGCCGGCACGGCATCGCGCCCGTGCCGGCGGCGGCGTTCGCGTGGGCAATGCATATCGACTAGGCACATCTCGTTGGCCATTCGGCCGACTCGCCGTCATCTCGCGACAGGTTAAACTCCTGCTCTATCGGCTGAACGACGGCCGGCGCACGTTGCGCCCGGCCGTTTAGTCATTCTGGCCTTCAAAGCACGCAAGATGGGCACTCAAACGGCAACTCCCGACACCTCACCAGACACCGCCGCGCCGCTCGCGGACCTGTCGCAGCACACGCCGATGATGCAGCAGTATCTGCGCATCAAGGCGGAGCATCCCGGCACGCTCGTTTTCTACCGGATGGGCGATTTCTACGAGCTTTTCTTCGACGACGCCGAGAAAGCCGCGCGTCTGCTCGATCTCACGCTCACACAGCGCGGCGCATCGGGCGGCAATCCGATCAGGATGGCGGGCGTGCCGCATCACGCATGCGAACAATATCTCGCGAAGCTCGTGAAGCTGGGCGAATCGGTGGCGATCTGCGAGCAGATCGGCGATCCGGCGACATCTAAAGGTCCGGTCGAGCGCAAGGTCGTGCGCGTCGTCACACCGGGCACGCTCACCGACGCAGCCCTGCTCTCCGATAAGAGCGATGTCTATCTGCTGGCGCTCTGCCCCGCGCACAACCGTCGCGGCGTGGTGACGAGCGTCGGCCTCGCGTGGCTCAATCTCGCGAGCGGCGCATTGCGTCTCGCGGAAGTCGCGCCGAATCAGGTCAGCGCGGCGCTCGAGCGCATTCGTCCGGCGGAAACGCTCATCGCCGATTCGATCACCGACGTTCAGGCGTCGCTCGGCGTGACGCATCCCGGCGCGACCACGCGCGTGCCGGCGTGGCACTTCGACGTCGGCTCGGGCACGCAGCGCTTGCGAGAGCAACTCGATGTCGCGAGCCTCGACGGTTTCGGCGCGCAAACGCTCACCTGCGCGTGCGGTGCGGCCGGCGCGCTGCTGCTCTATGCCGCCGCCACGCAAGGCCAGCAGTTGCGCCACGTGCGCAGTCTGAAAGTCGAATACGAATCGGAGTACATCGGGCTCGATCCGGCCACGCGACGCAATCTCGAACTCACCGAAACACTGCGCGGCACCGAATCGCCGACGCTGTTCTCGCTGCTCGACACTTGCTGTACGACGATGGGCAGCCGCCTGTTGCGCCACTGGCTGCATCATCCGCCGCGCGATGCGTCGATCGCTCAGGCGCGCCAGCAGGCGATCGGCGCATTGCTCGACGCGCCCACGAGCGGCGGCCTCGACACGCTGCGCGGCGCGCTACGCAAGATTTCGGACATCGAGCGCATCACGGGCCGTCTCGCGTTGCTGTCGGCGCGTCCGCGCGATCTGTCGAGCCTGCGCGATACCTTCGCCGCGCTGCCCGATCTGCGCGCCCTCGTCGCCGCAGTCGCCACGCATGCGCCGGCGCTCGAGCGCATCGACGCCGGGCTTGAACCGCCGCACGAATGTCTCGATCTGCTGACGAACGCCATCGCAGCGGAACCCGCCGCGCTGATTCGCGACGGCGGTGTGATCGCGCGCGGCTACGATCCCGATCTCGACGAATTGCGCGATATTTCGGAGAACTGCGATCAGTTCCTGATCGATCTCGAAGCGCGCGAGCGCACGCGCACCGGCATCGCGAATCTGCGTGTCGAGTACAACAAGGTGCACGGCTTCTATATCGAGGTCACGCGCGGGCAGACCGACAAGGTGCCCGACGACTATCGCCGCCGTCAGACGCTCAAGAACGCCGAGCGCTACATTACGCCCGAACTGAAGGCTTTCGAAGACAAGGCGCTTTCCGCGCAGGAACGCGCCCTCGCCCGCGAACGCGCGCTGTACGACGCGCTCTTGCAGAACCTGTTGCCCTTCATCGCGGATTGTCAGCGCGTCGCAAGCGCGCTCGCGGAACTCGATCTGCTGTGCGCGTTTGCCGAACGCGCCCGCGCGCTCGACTGGGTTGCACCGGAATTCAGCGCCGACGCGGGCATCGATATCGAACAGGGCCGGCATCCGGTCGTCGAGGCGCAGGTCGAGCAGTTCATCGCCAACGACTGTTGTCTCAGCCAGGACCGCAAGCTGTTGCTCATCACCGGCCCGAACATGGGCGGTAAATCGACCTTCATGCGTCAGACCGCGCTGATCGCGCTGATGGCGCACGTCGGCAGTTACGTGCCCGCAAAGCGCGCGCGTTTCGGCGCGCTGGATCGCATCTTCACGCGCATCGGCGCCGCCGACGATCTCGCGGGCGGACGTTCGACCTTCATGGTCGAGATGACGGAGGCAGCGGCGATTCTCAACGACGCTACCGCGTCGAGCCTTGTCTTGATGGATGAGATCGGACGCGGCACGTCGACCTTCGACGGCCTCGCGCTCGCATGGGCGATCGCGCGGCATCTGCTCACGCACAACGCCTGCTACACGCTCTTCGCCACGCATTACTTCGAGCTCACGCAGTTGCCCGCGGAATTTGCGCAGGCGGCCAACGTGCATCTGTCGGCGGTGGAGCACGATCACGGCATCGTGTTCCTGCATGCGGTGAGCGAAGGTCCGGCCAATCAGAGCTACGGTCTGCAGGTCGCGCAGCTCGCCGGCGTGCCAGGCGCCGTGATCCGCGCGGCGCGCAAGCATCTCGTGCATTTGGAGCAGCAGTCGATCAGCCAGCCCGCCGCGCAATTCGACCTGTTCGCGAGCCAGCCTTACACGCCTTATGAAGATGAAGCGCCAGCGAAGGAAGCGCCCGAACATCCGGTGATGGAAAAACTGCGCGCGCTCGATCCGAACGATCTGCGGCCGCGTGAGGCGCTCGATCTGCTCTACGAACTGCATGAACTGGCGAAGCTTGCGCCGGATGCCTCGCGTTGAGCGTGACACTTCGCGCGTTGGGCGTGCCGCGACACGTTTGACGCGCGTCATGGCGATCGGCGCCGCACTCGCGTGCGGCACGATCGCGCAGGCGCGCGCCGAGGGCAGCGCGCCGCTCGGCTTCGCGGTTCTGTCCGGCGCCATTTCCCGCCCCGCCGACGAAGCGCCCGTGCGCCGCATGCTCGACGCGATCGGGCGCGACCCCAACATCGCGTTCATTGTCTACGACGGCAATTTGAAGGACGGCGCCGAACCGTGCCGCGACAGCGTCTATCAGTCGCGGCACGATCTGCTCGACGCGTCGCGCACGCCGCTCGTGCTGCTGCTCGGCCAGCACGACTGGGCGGATTGCGGACTCGCGCATGCGGGTGCCTACGATCCGGTCGAGCGGCTCGACTTCGTGCGCCAGCTCTTTTTCGCCGATGCCGGGTCGCTCGGGCAGAACCCGCTTACGCTCTCGCGCGAAAGCGATGTCGCGCGCTTTCGGACCTTCCGGGAAATCGTGCGCTGGCAGGCGCAAGGCGTCGCGTTCATCGGGCTGAATGCACCGAGTCCGAACAATCACTATCTGACCGCGGGCGGGCGCAACGGCGAGTTCGAGGATCGCGCCGTCGCGACAACATTCTGGCTCGAACACGCGGCGGAATCGGCGCGACGTTCCGAGATGCGCGCGCTCGTCATCCTGCTGCAGGGCGATCCCGATTTTTCGCGCTACGAACGTCGTGAGCGCTTCGCGTGGCTGCGCTTCTCGCGCACGAACCAGCCGCGCGATGGCTTTCTCGAATTGAAACGCAGCCTCGTGAAAGCGGCCGAAAGTTTTCGCGGGCCCGTGATCGTGATTCACGGCACGGATGCGCCCGAGCCGAACGGCTTTCACATCGATCAACCTTTGCGCAACGACAAGGGCTTGATCGTTACGAATCTCACGCGCGTCGCGATTGCGTTCAAGAAGCCGCAATCGCAATGGCTCGAAGTGCAGAGCGATGCGCAGTGGCATCCGCCGTTTCGTCTGCGCGTGCGCGATGTGAAGGACACGCGCACGCGTGAACCGGTCGCGCCACCAGAGACGCCGGCTGCATCCTATCCGGCTCCTTACCCCGCGCCTCAGCCGACGATGCCCGCATCAGCGCCGCCCGCGTTGCCGCGTAACGACCTGCCCGAGTCGCTGCCGGCGCCGCCGTCGATGCCCCTGCCGGCATCCGACCTGCCGCCGATCCTCACGCCGCCGCAGTCGTTGCCGCCGATCTATCCCGTGCCCGCGTCGGGCGTGCAGAACGGGACCGGCGCGACGAACGGGCAATAAAAAAGCGCAGCCGTAGCTGCGCTTTCTTCATCGGCCGACGCGCTCAGTGCAGCGTCGGACCTGCGTCCTTGGGCGGTGCGTCGTCATCGTCTTCGTCGTCATCGACGACATGCAGGCCGTCCGCGCCGTGCGCGTGCTGATGTTCGATTTCGTCGTCCGTCGCCGTGCGCACTTCCTGCACCGACAGCGCGAAACGCAGCGCCATGCCGGCGAGCGGATGATTGCCGTCGAGCACCACTTTGTCTTCGGCGACGTCGGTCACGGTGTAGATGAGCGAGTCGATATCGTCATCGCCGTCTTCGGGCGTGCCTTCGAACTGCATGCCGACTTCCAGCGGCTCCGGAAAACGGCTGCGCTCTTCGACCTTCACGAGCTCGGGATCGTACTCGCCGAATGCATCCTGCGGCTCGAGTTGAATGAGCGTTTCATAGCCCGCCTCGTGACCGTCGAGCGCTTCCTCGATCTTGGGGAACGTGCCATCATAGCCGCCGTGCAGATAGACCATCGGCTCGTCGCTCTCCTCGATCAGATTGCCTTGCGCATCCGATAGCTTGTAAGCGACCGAAACGACAGTGTCTTTCGCAATTTTCATTGGATCCTCCAAGATACAAGCCTCGATTATACGATGCCCAAGCGGCCCTCATACGCAACACCGTCCCCCGTTTCCGGCCTTCCCGAGCATGCCCGCGCGCCTTTGCCGGACGAACTCACACCGCTGTTGGGCAACCGTACGCCGCGACAGTTCATGCGGCGTTACTGGCAGAAGAAACCGCTCTTGATCCGGCAGGCGATTCCCGATATCGCGGCGCCGCTCGCACGCGACGAACTGTTCGAACTTGCCGATCTCGACGACGTCGAGGCACGGCTCATCACGCATTTTCGCAATGCGTGGAATCTGGAGCACGGACCGTTCGCGCCCGACGAATTGCCATCGGTCAAAAAGCGTGAATGGACGCTGCTCGTGCAAGGCGTGAACCTGCATCACGACCGCGCACACGCGCTGATGAACCGGTTCCGCTTCATTCCGGACGCGCGCCTCGACGATCTGATGATCTCCTATGCGACCGATGGCGGCGGCGTCGGACCGCACTTCGACTCTTACGACGTGTTCCTGCTTCAGGTCCATGGCAAGCGGCGCTGGCGAATCGGCGCGCAGCGCGACCTTTCGCTAAAACCCGGACTGCCGTTGAAAGTTTTACAGCACTTCGAGCCCGAGGAAGAGTGGGTGCTGGAGCCGGGCGACATGCTTTATCTGCCGCCGCATATCGCACACGACGGCATCGCCGAGGGCGAATGCATGACGGCATCGATAGGCTTTCGCGCGCCCTCGTCGCACGAGCTCACGGCTCAGTTCCTCTATCACCTCGCCGAGCGCGCCGGTGAAGCATCGGAGGGTGCTCGCGGCAACGCGCGGTATCGCGATCCGGCGCAGGAGCCGGTGTCGAATCCGGCGGCGCTGCCCGCGCTGCTGATCGACCGCGTTGGCGCGATACTTGCGAACGTGAACTGGAACGAAAAGGACATCGCGGAGTTTCTGGGTACTTATCTGAGCGAGCCGAAAGCGAACGTCGTGTTCGATGCACCCGACCGTGCGCTGAATGAGCAAAAATTTGTAGAACGAGCGAAAAAGACAGGCGTCAGGCTGGATAGAAAGACCATTTTGCTCTACAACGCCCGTTCTTATTTCGTAAATGGCGAAGCGGAAGTCTTGTCGTCGAAGCTGAAAAAGTGGCTCCCTGAATTGGCCGATACTCGGTCTCTGGAGGCGAAACGCTTTGTAACACTTACAGACGAATCGACAATGACAGCGCTGCTACACGAATGGTATCGTGCGGGCTGGATTCTTTTGGGCGCTTTGCCTTGACGGGCGTGCCTTTACAGGATTTCACGGAATACAGCAGATGCTAGAAATTTGCTGTTCCGCAATATGAAAATTTGTATGAGAAAGACAACGTATCGTCCCCTGATTTATCGACGGTCGTTACGAAAGTGCCTATAATTTCCGGCCAAGCCGTAGGAAGTCTCACATAAAAAAGAATTGTGAGTCTCCACAGCGGCCCAGGTCGGTGTTGGAGCACACATTACCGGTACTTTGCGCTGTTGCTTACCTTTAACCATAAAAGGACGTGATCATGAAGAAATCCCTCCTCGTAGCATCCCTGTTGGCTGCTGTTGCTCTGGCTGCATGCAACAAGTCTAGCGAAACGGCTGCTCCGAGCGCTGCAAGCGATACGTCGGCTGCTTCGGCTCCGGCTGCTGCTGCTTCGGACGCAAACGCTGCTGCATCGAGCGCTTCGGCCGCTGCAAGCGACGCAGCTTCGGCTGCTGGCGCAGCTTCGGACGCTGCCGCTTCGGCTGCCGCTCCGGCATCGGGCGCAAGCCAGTAAGGCTAGCGCTACGCCGCAGGCCGCTTCATGCGGTCTGCCAACGAAAAAACCGGCCCTTGGGCCGGTTTTTTTGTATCTGCTTTTGTATCTGCTTGCTGCGTCGGTCGGCGCGCAAGGCGTCTTCGATTCAGAGCGTGAGCCAGTCGAAGCCTTCCGCCTGAGTCGCGACGACGACGTCCACCGCACTCGCGCCCAACACGGACGCAAGCGCCGCCTGCGCGAGGTGCGGCAGATTGTTTTGCTGACTCAGATGCGCGGCCACGAGATGGCGCAGCTTGGAGCGATCCAGCGACGCGAGAATGGCCGCCGCCGCTTCGTTATTCAGGTGTCCATGCGTGCCGCCAATACGCGCCTTGAGCATCGGCGGATAGCGGCTCGCGGCAAGCATCTCGACATCGTGATTGGATTCGAGCACGAGCGCGTCGCAGCCGCTCAGCACGCTCGTGATATGCGGCGTCGATACGCCGACATCCGTCAACACGCCGAGCCGGCTCGCGCCGTCGGAGAACACGTATTGCAGCGGCTCACGCGCATCGTGAGGCACGGTGTACGGCAGCACGCTCAGATCGCCGATGGCGACGCTTTCATCGCCCCATAGCACGTTCAATTCGACCTTGGCTTCATCGGCGCCGATCGCGCGCGCCGTGCCCCAGCTCATGTACAGCGGAATCGACCAGCGGCGCGCCAGCGTCAGCGCGCTGCCGATATGGTCCGTGTGCTCATGCGTGATGACGATGGCGTCGAGATCTTCGGCACGGCAGTTCAGACGCGCGAGACGGCGCTCGACCTCCTTGCCGGAGAATCCGCAATCGAGCAGCACGCGCGTCGTCGTCGTACCGCTCGATGCCTCGACGAGCAATGCATTGCCCTCGCTGCCGCTGCCGAGACTGGCGAATCTCACGATGTCTTCACTTCAGGATGTCGTTAGTTCAACTGCGCGTGCAGCAAGGAAACGATGCGCTGCGCATCGGACGACGTGTCCGGCTGGCCGTTCGCATCGACGACGCCGACTTGCGTGACCGAGTCGGCCTTCGGCCTCACGTTGACGAGGAACTGGCGCGTCGGCTTCGGCGTGTTGCTCGAGAAGAACTTGCCGAAGAGGCCGTCCTTCTTCAGCTCCGCCATGGAGTCCGAAAAATGGACGTAATAGATGCCCTTGTCGCGATCGCGATTGTCGACCGTGAAGTTGGTGCGATCGAGCGCGAGGCCCACACGCAGCCAGGCGCGATCGAACGGCTCGGCGAGATCGAGCGTGGAGCCGCCCGCGCTCGGGTCGACCGCGACCTTCGCGCCGATCGGACGCGCTTGCGCCATCAACTGCTGCGACTGCTTTTCGGTCAGGCCGAACTTCTGCATCAGCTTCGTGAGCACCGCGGCTTCGAGCTGCGGATTACGCGGACGCGCCTCCCAGCGCGACGACGTCTTGTCCTGCCCCGTCAGCACTTCTTCCATCGCGCTGTGCGTGACGGAGATGTCGGTCGAGCCATCGGATGCGCGATCGACCTGCGTGCGGAACATGTCGCGCGTACCCGACGAGTACGCGAAGTCGAGCAGCTTGCCCACGCTGTTCCTGAACCAGTCGTTCGGAATGTTCGCGCGGTTTTCGGCCCAGTCCGTCGCCATGATGCCCGTCTGCGGGGCATCGGTCTTGAGCGTGAAGCCGTTCTCTTCCCAGAACTCCTTCAGCGGTCCCCAGACCTGGTCCGGCGAACGGCCATCGACGACGAGCCAGCGGTGATCGCCATCGCTTTCGATGTGCATGCCGAACGGATCCTGCGCGTTCGGCACGCCGAGCGTCGCGTTGCCGGCCGGCGTGACCGCTCGCTCCGCGGCGCCGCCGAGCGAGTTGATCTTGGGCGGCGCGGCATAACGCTGGCTGATGTCGGCCGTGGTCAGGTCGGACGGAACGGCCAGCGAGGGTGCGGTTTCAGCAGCCTTGTAGTTGACGCGATCCGGCGCGAGCCAGTCGTTGAGCGTGTCGCAACCCGCGAGCGCGAAGACCGCACCGGCGCCGAGCGACAGCACGCCCAGGCGTTTGGCACGAGTAAGAAGAGCGGAACGTTTCATGAGGTCCTTCTTTGCTGCTGATGCGCATTGCCTCGCGCCGAACCCGCTCTAGGCGAGCGGCTCAGCGAGGCCAATGTCGAGGCCAATGAGCGGCGGTTGATGACTGAAGGTGTGGTTCATTTCGATCACGTGCGGCGGCGCGGCTTTCGATTCCTTGTGACTCGGCGCGCCGCCCCATGCGATCAGGCGAGGAGCCCGGCGTCGCGCAACGCGCCACGCACCACGTCGTGATAGCGCGCGTCGAGCGGCGTGAGCGGCAGCCGGATGCCGCCTTCCATGCGGCCGAGCGCCTGCAGCGCCCACTTGGCCGGAATCGGATTCGATTCGCAGAAGAGTTGCTTGTGCAGCGACAGCAGCTTCAGATGGATGCGGCGCGCGGTGATCGCATCGCCTTCGATCGCGGCGCGGCAGAGCTGGCTCATTTCCTTCGGCGCGACGTTGGCCGTCACCGAGATGTTGCCGTGTCCGCCGAGCAGCATGAGCGCGATCGCCGTGGGATCGTCGCCGCTGAAGATGCTGAAATGCGCCGGCGCGTGCTTGATCAGATGCGCAGCGCGATCGATGTTGCCCGTCGCTTCCTTGACGCCGATGATGCCCGGCACGTCCGCGAGGCGCAGGATCGTTTCGTTGCTCATGTCGGCAACGGTGCGGCCCGGCACGTTGTAGAGCAGCACCGGCAGATCGACGGCTTCGGCGATCGCCTTGAAATGGCGATACATGCCTTCCTGCGTCGGCTTGTTGTAATACGGAACGACTTGCAGCGTGGCGTCGGCGCCGACCTTTTTGGCCTGCTTCGAGAGCTCGATGGCTTCGGCGGTCGAATTGCCGCCCGCGCCCGCGATGATCGGAAAGCGCTTGGCCGTATGCTCGACGGCCGTCTGGATCATCAGGATGTGTTCTTCGACCGACAAAGTGGCCGACTCGCCACTGGTGCCGACCACGACGAGTCCGTTCGAGCCTTGTTCGACGTGCCAGTCGATCAGTTTTCGAAACGCCGGCAGATCGAGACTACCGTCCTCGTGCATCGGTGTGACGATGGCAGGGATACTGCCGCGGATCTGGATGCCGCCGTGTGTTCCGTTTGTCATGAAACTCTATGAATTTAATCGTGAATTTAATCGCAAAAAGCGATATTACGCGATTGTAGCGGATTAGCCGCCGAGCGCGTAACGTGGCGGACCCGGGGGTATGTTACTAATCGTGAGTGGGTTTTCCGCTGACTGCGGTGCGCGAACCGCACAGATTCGCTGCACGTAGGCAGGGCGCGGGTCATCGACGAACCCGTCTTCGTAGCCGATCACGCGCAGTCGCCCTCGCACCGCTTCGAGCAGTTCGCCGGGTTCGAGCAGAAACGCCGGATTCGACGGCTTGCCGATACTGCCGTTGCCCGCCGCGAACGTTTCGTAGATCAGCACGCCGCCGGGCGCGAGCGCGTCGATGAAGTGCCCGAACAGCGGCCGATGCAGATAGTTGGTGACGACGACGGCATCGAACTTTCGATCGCCCGAAAGCGGCCACGGCGCGCCGTTTTCCAGATCGGCGGCAAGCGTTTCGATGCCTTCGAGCGCCGCCATCGACGCGAGCGCGTCCGCGTCACGATCGACCGCCAGCACGGAAAAACCGCGCGCCGCGAACCAGCGCGCGTGGCGCCCGCTGCCCGCGGCGACGTCGAGGACCGCGCCGCCGGGCGCGACGAAATGCGCCCAGCGCGCGACCCACGGACTGATCGCACTTTCCATCAGTTGTAAGACAGCCCCATGGCCTCGCGCACGTCGCGCATCGTTTCGGTCGCGAACTTGCGCGCCTTGTCGCAGCCGTCCGCGACGATCGCGCGCAACAGCGACGGATCGTCCATGTACTTCTGCGCGCGTTCCAGCATCGGCTGCTGCTCGCGCAGAATGCCTTCGATCACCGGCTGCTTGCACTCCAGACAGCCGATGCCCGCGCTGCGGCAGCCCTTCTGCACCCATTCGTGCGTGTTTTCGTCGGTGTAGACCTGATGCAGTTGCCACACCGGACACTTGTCGGGATCGCCCGGATCGGTGCGGCGCACGCGCGCCGGGTCGGTCGGCATCTTGCGGACTTTCTGCTCGATGGTCGCCGCGTCCTCACGCAAGCCGATGGTGTTGCCGTACGACTTCGACATCTTCTGGCCGTCGAGGCCCGGCATGCGCGACGCTTCGGTCAGGAGAACCTGCGGCTCGACCAGAATGATCTTGCGCGCGCCTTCGAGATAGCCGAACAGACGCTCGCGATCGCTCATCGACAGGCTTTGCGATTCCTGCAGCATCGCGCGCGCTTGTTCGAGCGCTTCGTCGTCGCCTTCCTGCTGATACGCGACGCGCAGCTCGTGATACAGCTTCGAGCGCTTGCCGCCGAGTTTCTTGGCCGCTTCGAGCGCCTTCTCCTCGAAATCCGGCTCCTTGCCATAGAGATAGTTGAAGCGGCGCGCGATCTCGCGCGTCATTTCCACGTGCGGCACCTGATCCTCGCCCACCGGCACGAGCGACGCGCGATACAGCAGGATGTCCGCCGCCATCAGCACCGGATAGCCGAGGAAGCCGTACGTCGACAGATCCTTTTCGCGCAGCTTTTCGATCTGCTCCTTGTAGGTCGGCACGCGTTCGAGCCAGCCGAGCGGCGTGCCCATGCCGAGCAGCAGCGAAAGTTCGGCGTGCTCGGGCACGCGGCTCTGGATGAAGAGCGTCGCCTGTGCCGGGTCGATGCCGGACGCCAGCCAGTCGATGAGCACTTCCCAGACGTTTTTCTCGATGACCTCGGGCGTCTCGTAGTGCGTCGTGAGCGCGTGCCAGTCGACCACTGCGAAGAAGCACGGATATTCGGACTGCAGCCGCACCCAGTTTTTCAGCACGCCGTGATAGTGGCCGAGGTGCAGCGACCCGGTGGGCCGCATGCCGGAGAAGATACGGTCAGGGAACATGATGTTATGGGAATAGTGAAGCGAGGGGATTCAAGATAGCCGACACCGCCGTATAGCCGACGTTCACGAGCGGCCCGAGCCAGAAGCGCGTCAGCACGCCGGTCACGACGAGCGCCATCACGATGAAGAAGCCGTACGGCTCGAGCTTCGAAAACGCGATGGACGCGCGGACCGGCAGAAGCGCCATGACGACACGGCCGCCGTCGAGCGGCGGCAACGGAAAGAGATTGAGCACGCCGAGCACGAGATTCACGCTGATGCCCGCCTGAGCCATGCCCGTGAAGAACGGCTCGTCGATGTGAAAGGCCCGCAGCAGCACGAAGATCACGCCCCAGACGATCGCCTGGGCGAAGTTGCTGCCCGGCCCGGCCGCCGCGACCCACAGGCTGCCCCAGCGCGGATTGCGCAGGTTGCCGAACGCCACGGGCACGGGCTTCGCATAGCCGAACATGAACGCACCACTCGTCACGAAGTAAAGGACGATCGGAATGACGATCGTGCCGATCGGGTCGATGTGGCGCATCGGGTTCATCGAAACGCGGCCGAGAACGTAGGCCGTGTTGTCGCCGAGCAGTCGCGCGGCGTAGCCATGCGCGGCCTCGTGCAGCGTGATCGCGAAAATCACGGGGAGCGCGTAGACCGCGATGGTCTGTATCAGGGAAGCATCCATAGGGCGGTATTGTAACAAGCAGGCAGGTTGGATCAGACACGCACGGCGGCGCCGGGCGCGCACTATTTCGCCCATGGTGTGAGCAAACGCTTAATCGGGACTTATGCCCGTGTGCGCTACTGCGCGGCGCTTACGCCGTGAGCCCGAACGGTTCGAGACTGCCTCTCCCCGCGCGCACGAGCACTGGCTCCCCCGAAGAAAGATCGATTACCGTGGACGGCTCCGCCGGACACGCGCCGGCATCGATCACGAGTTCGATCTGTTTTTCGAGGCGTTCGCGGATTTCCTCGGCGTCGTTGAGCGGCTCGGTGTCGGGCGGCAGGATCAGCGTCGATGCAAGCAGCGGTTCGCCGAGCGCCTCCAGCAACGCGAGCGTGATCGCGTGATCGGGCACGCGCAGCCCGATCGTCTTGCGCGACGGATGCGAAAGCCGCCGCGGCACTTCCTTGGTCGCCTGCAGCACGAAAACGTAAGGCCCAGGCGTCACCGACTTGATCAGCCGATACTGCTGGTTGTCGACCATGGCGAAATTGGACAGCTCGGAGAGGTCGCGCACGAGCAGGGAGAGCAACTGCTTGTCGTCGATGCCGCGCACGCGTCGCAATCGCTCGACCGCGTCCTTGTCGTCGAGATGGCAGCCGAGCGCGTAGCTCGAATCGGTCGGCAACGCGACGAGACCGCCGTCCTTGATGATCTGCACGGCCTGATTGATGAGCCGCGGCTGCGGATTATCCGGATGAATGCGAAAGAATTGAGACATGGCGACGCCTTATTGTTTCGATCGTTATCGCGATGGGCCGAGCGGCGCGCGACTTCTTGTCTCGCGCGCGAGCGCGCCCTGCGCGATGCGCGTGCGGAAAATCACAGGTGATGCAAAGACCGTGCGCGCGAGCAGAAAGACGCGCGCCGCGGGAACGCTAAAGCCAGCGCTCCCAGACAGGCGTGAGATCGTCGGGCAACGGCGGAAGCAGGCCGAGATCGACGCGCCCTTCGCCCGCGCCGTGGAAGTCCGAGCCGCGCGATGCCTCGAACCCATAGCGGCGCGCGACATCGGCGTATTCGCGGTACTGGTCGGGCGTATGGCTGCCCGTCACGACTTCGATGGCCCGGCCGCCGAGCTCGATGAATTCATCGAAGAGCGCGGCGAATTCGACCGGCGTGAAGTCGTAGCGGCCCGGATGCGCGATGATCGGCTCGCCGCCCGCATCCTTGATCCATTTCACGGCGTCCGCGAGCTTCGCCCAGCAATGCCCGACGAAACCCGGCTTGCCGTCGCCGAGATAGCGCGCGAACACATCCGACGTGGACTGCGCATACCCCGCCTCCACCAGATACCGCGCGAAGTGCGTGCGCGAGATCATGTCGGGATCGTCGGTGAAGCGCAGCGCGCCTTCGTAGCAATCCGGAATGCCGACCGCCGCGAGCGCCTCGCCGATCGCCACGCCGCGCGCCGCGCGCCCGTTGCGCGTCGATTCGAGCCCCTTGCGCAGCGCATCGTTATGCGGATCGACGTTCATGCCGACGATATGCACCGTGCGCGAAGCCCACGTCACCGAAATCTCGACGCCGGGCAGATAGCGCATGCCGAGCGCCTCGGCGGCCTTCTTCGCTTCGTCCTGCCCGCCGAGCTGATCGTGATCCGTCAGCGACCATAGCGTGACGCCGTTCGCGTGCGCGCGCGCGGCGACATCGGCGGGCGCAAACTGTCCGTCGGACACGGTGGAATGGCAATGCAGATCGGCGTTCATCGTCGTTTATCGGGCTTCACTCACATTCTAACTGTATCGGCGCGACAAGCCGATTATGTAGTTCCTTCGTTCCGTGCTGCGCCGCTCACGCGCAGAACGATTCGACGAGCGCCGCGACGCGCTCCGGCTGATCGTGATGGATCATGTGACCGGCCTCGTCGACGATTTCCTCGCGCCAGTCGGGAAACGCCTGAAAGCGCGTCTTGAATTCGGCGATGGGCGTCTCGCCCGCGAAAGCCGCGAGCGTCGGCGAATCCTTCGCCTCGACGTGCAGCACGGGCGCCGCCACGCGCGCCCACGCCGCGCTCACCTCGTCGAGCCGATACAGCGTCGGTCCGCGCAATTTGTGCGCCGGATCGGCAAGCAGATGGAAGCGCCCATCCGCTTCCTCGCGGGACCAGTGTTGCGCGAGATAGCGCGCACGCGCGAGCGGCAGACGCGGATTCGTGCGGATCAGCCGGTCGGCGACTTCGTCGAGGCTCGCGTAGCTGCGCAGCGCGGGCGGCGCGCGCAGATCGTCGAGCCATTGGGAAATGCGCCCCGGCGATTGCGACGCGCGCGCCGCCGGCAATCCGAAGCCTTCGAGATCGACCACGCGGCGCACGCGCGCGGGCCGCACGCCCGCGTACAGCAGCGCGACGTTCGCGCCCATGCTGTGGCCGACGATGTTCACCTGACCGCCCGGCGCGTAATGGTCGAACAGCACGTCGAGATCGGAGAGATAGTCGGGAAAGTAGTAATGGCCGCCGCCCTTCTGCGCGACCGGCCAGTCGGAGAGCCCGAAGCCGCGCGCATCGGGCGCGAGCACTTGCCAGTCGCCCGCGAGTGCATCGACGACGAACTGGAACGACGCGCCGATATCCATCCAGCCGTGCAGCATGAAGAGCATCGGGGCGTCGGGCGAGCCCCAGCGGCGTACGTGCAGGCGCACGCCGCGCGCGTCGACAAATTCGGAGCGCGAATCTTTCATGGTGTCGTCTCGAAGTAAAAAAGGATGATCGTTCGATTATAGCGACGAAGAACCTGCCCTACTTCGCATCGTCGAGGCCGGCGAGTGCGCGCAGTTCGGCTTCGTCGAAACCGGCGTCGCGGCGCGCTTCGAAATTGAACGGGCCGCGCAGCTTCGGCGCGTGATATTGCGCGGCGAGGCGTCCGTAAGTCGTGTGCGGGTCCAGATTTCGCGCGTCGCACAGAAACCGGAACCAGCGATTGCCGATCAACACATGGCCGATTTCATCGCGCAGGATGACGTCGAGGATCGCCGCGGACGCGTGATCGCCCGCCTGCGCGAGACGCTTTCTGATCGGCGGCGACGCGTCGAGCCCGCGCGCCTCCAGTGTCCGCGGCACGAGCGCCATGCGCGCCAGCACATCGCCGCGCGTGCGTTGCGCCATGTCCCACAGCCCATCGTGCGCCGGGAAGTCGCCGTAAGCGTGGCCGAAATCGGCGAGGCGCGCGCTCAGCAGCGAAAAGTGATGCGCCTCCTCCGCCGCCACCTTCAACCAGTCGAGATAAAAATCCTGCGGCATCGACGGAAATCGCCAGACGGCATCGAGCGCGAGATTGATCGCGTTGAATTCGATGTGCGCGAGCGCGTGCAACAGCACGGCGCGCCCCGCATCCGACTGCATGCTGCGACGCTTCAGCGACGATGGCTCCACGAGCGCCGGACGCTCGGGCCGGCCAGGCAGATCGCCGGGTTCCGCGAACGCGGCTCGTGGATCGATCCGCGACGGCTGGGCGCGCGCCGCATCGAAAAGTGCGCGGGCGCGCGCGGCTTTCGTCGCGGGATCGCGCTCGCGCAGGACCGCGAGCGCTGCGCGGCGGGCGCAGTCATCGGCTTCCGGGGAAATGACAAGGTCGTGCATCGGACTGTCTCGAAAACGGGCGTCGAACACTGCGTTCCAGCGGACGCTTACGGCAAACAGCTAAAATGGTAATCCCGGCGGACGCCTCAAAACGCGCAACAATGCGCGTGCGCCGCCTCACCGGCAGGCGCGCATTGTAGTCCCACCTTCACGACATCACGCCTCAGGAGACAATGTGGCCATCTACAAACTCGGCGACGACGCCCCGACCATCCACGAAAGCGTGTTTCTCGCGGACACCGCGACCATCATCGGCCGGGTGACGCTCGAGGAAAACGCGAGTGTCTGGCCCGGCGCGGCGCTGCGCGGCGACAACGAGCCGATCGTCGTCGGACGCGGCAGCAACGTGCAGGAAGGCGCGGTACTCCACGCCGATCCGGGTTTTCCTCTGACGATCGAGAGCGATGTCACCGTCGGCCATCAGGCAATGCTGCACGGCTGCACGATCAAGGAAGGCTCGCTGATCGGAATCCAGGCGGTGGTCTTGAATGGCGCGGTGATCGGCCGCAACTGTCTGGTTGGCGCGGGCGCCGTCGTCACCGAAGGCAAGGTGTTTCCGGACAATACGCTGATTCTCGGCGCGCCCGCAAAGGCAGTGCGGGAAATCGGCGAGGCGGATATCGCCCGCATGCGTGCGGCCACGGCGAGTTATGCCGACCGTCGCGAATATTGCAAGGCGCACCTCGTGCGTATCGGCTGAACGGACGCCGCACGAGACGGCGCAGCAGCCTCAACACCCAAGGAAGAGTTGTGAACGACCAGTTGCAGAAATTCATGTTCAACGCGGCGCCGGTGCGCGGCGAGATCGTCTCGTTGCGTCATACGTGGCAGGAAGTGCTCGCGCGCCGCTCGTATCCCGTGGCCGTGCGCAACGTGCTCGGCGAAATGATGGCCGCATGCGCGCTGCTGTCCGCGAACCTCAAGTTCGACGGCACGCTCATCATGCAGATCTACGGCGACGGTCCCGTGAAGATGCTGGTCGTGCAGTGCAATTCCAACCTGTCGCTGCGCGCCACGGCGAAGCTGGCCGATGGCGGCGAGAGCGAGCTCGACAGCGAAATGTCGCTGCCGGACCTGCTGAACCGTCACGGGCGCGGCCGCTGCGTCATCACGCTCGATCCCTCCGACAAAAAGCCGGGGCAGCAACCGTATCAGGGCATCGTGCCGCTGTCGGACGAGCATGGCGCGCTCAAGTCGATGGCCGAAGTGCTCGAGCACTACATGCATCACTCCGAGCAGCTCGACACACGCTTGTGGCTCGCCGCCGATACCGACCGCGCCGTCGGCCTGCTGCTGCAGAAGCTGCCGGGCGATGGCGGCATCGTTCCGCATCCGGGCGAGCACGACGCCGATACGTGGCAGCGCGTCTGCCATCTCGGCAGCACGCTTTCGAACGAGGAATTGCTGAAGGAAGAGCCGGATACCGTGTTCAAGCGCCTTTTCTGGCAAGAAAACGTCCAGCACTTCGAGCCGGCAGCGGCGCGCTTCCAGTGCACATGTTCGCGCGAGAAGGTCGGCGGCATGCTGAAGATGCTCGGCCGCGAGGAAGTCGACAGCGTGATCGTGGAGCGCGGCAATGTCGAAGTGCATTGCGAGTTCTGCAACCAGCGCTATGACTTCGACTCCGTCGACGTTGCGCAACTTTTTGTCGCAAACGAACTCTCACAAGGTGTGAGCCCGGCGTCGGACCGGCGCCACTGAAACGCCGCGCAAGCCTTGTCCAGTCGAGGTTTCGCCACGCGCGCCGGTGGCGCTCGAAGCACGGCGCGCCGCTTGCGGCCTGCTTTCGGCCCGGCTCTCACGACAGATTCCGCAAGCTATGATGGGACTCCTGCACAGATGTCCGGCCCGCTGGAGGTCGCAAAATGAAAACCGCAACGCTCAACTGGAAATTGCTGCCGTGTCTGGCCGGGGTCGCGCTCGTCGCCGGCTGCATGATGGATCCGCCCGGCCCGTCGCCGATCTATAGCCGCTTGCCCGACACATCGCCTGCGCCGCAACAGACGCTCACGCCGCAGCAGGAGATGGACCGCTACAACGCCATCGACAAGCAGGCGCTCAACGAATCGCAGCAGGCAGCCGCGGCTGGCAACGCCGCGAAGACGATGTCGCAGTTCTACGCGCCCGCGCCGGTGTCGGTCTACGGCGGCTATTCGAGCGGCGGCTGGGGCGGCCCGTACTGGGGCACCGGCATCGGATTCGGCACTTCGTGGTAGGCGAGGCGGCCATCCACCTTTGTTTGCCAAATACAAAAATGGCGCGGTCGTGACCGCGCCATTTTTTCTCTCAACCAGCCGGCGTCTTACTGCGCCGCGCCCTGCTGCTTTTTCTTCGCTTCGGCCGCTTTTTCCTTCTGCGCCTTCTTGTCCAGCTCGCGCAACTCCTGCTTCGAGCGCGACACGGGATTCGGCACCACGCGCAGCGGCGCCGCTGAAACCTGACCGCGCGTCGAGCCGTTCATGCCCGGCACGTTCGCGGAATTGACGGGCGCGTTCGAATTCGGCGAGACGAACTGCACGAACACCTCGCTGTCCTTCACCATGCCCATCTCGTAGCGCGCGCGCTCTTCCACGGCGGCGGTGCCGTTTTGCAGGTCCTGCACTTCGCCCTGGACGCGCTCGTTGCGCAGTCTCAGATTCGTGTTCTTGTCCGTCTGCTGCGCGAGCTGCTGCTGCAATTCATGCACGCGCAGCCAGCCGCCATGTCCCCACCAGAGCGGGTATTGGATCAGCACCAGCAAAAGAACCAGAACGACAGTTACGAGCCGCATTCACGTAGCCGAAATAAGCGCCGCCCGGCGGCAAGCTGCCCCGGGCGACGGGCTTCAAAAGATGACGCTTCAAAGACCACTAAGCGTCCTTATCGACTAAAGCGGCAAAAGCTTTAGCGCAAGTTGTAAAACGCCGACTTGCCCGGGTAGCTGGCGATATCGCCGAGATCTTCCTCGATGCGCAGCAACTGGTTGTACTTCGAGATGCGATCGCTGCGCGACAGCGAGCCGGTCTTGATCTGGCCGGCGTTCAGGCCGACCGCGATGTCCGCGATGGTCGAATCTTCCGTCTCGCCCGAGCGGTGCGAGATGACCGCCGTGTAGCCCGCGCGCTTGGCCATTTCGATCGCCGCGAAGGTTTCCGTCAGCGTGCCGATCTGGTTGATCTTGATGAGGATCGAGTTCGCGATGCCCTTCTCGATGCCTTCCTTCAGAATGCGCGTGTTCGTGACGAAGAGATCGTCGCCGACGAGCTGGATCTTCTCGCCGAGCTTGTCGGTCAGCGTCTTCCAGCCTTCCCAGTCCGACTCGTGCATGCCGTCTTCGATCGACACGATCGGGAACTTGTCGGCGAGCGTGGCGAGGTAATCCGCGAATTCGGTCGACGACAGTTGCAGGCCTTCGCCAGCCAGTTGGTACTTGCCGTCGTGATAGAACTCGCTCGCCGCGCAGTCGAGCGCGAGCAGCACATCTTCACCGGCGCGATAACCGGCCTTCTCGATGGCTTGCAGAATCGTCGACAGGCACTCGTCGTTGCTGCCGAAGTTCGGCGCGAAGCCGCCTTCGTCGCCCACCGCGGTGCTCATGCCGCGCTCGGCCAGGATCTTCTTCAGCGCGTGGAACACTTCCGCGCCGCAACGCAGCGCTTCGCGGAACGTCGGCTGGCTCACCGGGACGATCATGAATTCCTGGATGTCCAGGCTGTTGTTCGCGTGCGCGCCGCCGTTGACGATGTTCATCATCGGCACCGGAAGCTGCATCGCGCCCGAGCCGCCGAAGTAGCGGTACAGCGGCAGGCCGGCTTCTTCGGCGGCAGCCTTCGCGACCGCCATCGACACCGCGAGCATCGCGTTCGCGCCGAGACGCGACTTGTTGTCGGTGCCGTCGAGTTCGAGCAGGGTCTTGTCGAGGAAAGCCTGTTCCGAGGCGTCGAGGCCCATGATGGCTTCGGAAATCTCGGTGTTGATGTGTTCGACGGCCTTAAGCACGCCCTTGCCGCCGTAGCGGCCCGCTTCGCCGTCGCGCAATTCGATGGCCTCGCGCGAGCCGGTGGATGCGCCCGAAGGCACCGCCGCGCGGCCCATCGTGCCCGACTCGAGCAACACGTCGCATTCGACGGTCGGATTGCCTCGCGAATCGAGAATCTCGCGGCCGATGATATCTACGATAGCACTCATGGTTTCCTCAAGAAATGACGATGAATTCTGTCAGTCACAACGAAGCGCGCCGCCTGTTTTTACACTTCGATACACGCTTCACTGGCTTCGCTCAGACCCATTCGATGACCGCCGGGTTCAGCTCCGGCGCAAAGAGCGGTCGTTTCGGGACCGGATCGAATCCGGTCCGCATCGCTTTCGTGGGGAGCGGGCGTCTCATCCGCCGGTTGCGGATGCCGCCCCGATGCGTTGCACGCTCCTCCGTTGCCCGGATGACGCCGGACGGCCTGATCTCGCAACACGGGCGCCCATGATGACGCCCGCGCCGTACTACTTTTTGCTGCCGACGCTCAGTTGAAGTCGTTCTCGAGGAACGAACCGCTTTTCACCGCGCGATCGATCGTGATGAGCGTCGAAAGCAGCGCTTCCATGTGATGCAGCGGCACCGCGTTCGGGCCGTCGGACTTCGCGCAGGCCGGGTCCGGATGCGTCTCCATGAAGAGGCCCGCCACGCCCGTCGCGACCGCCGCACGCGCCAGCACCGGCACGAATTCGCGCTGACCGCCCGAGCTCGTGCCCTGCCCGCCCGGCAACTGCACCGAATGGGTGGCATCGAAGACGACCGGCGCGTTGGTTTCGCGCATGATCGCGAGCGAGCGCATGTCGGACACGAGGTTGTTATAGCCGAACGACACGCCGCGCTCGCACGCCATGAAGCGGTCTTCCGACAGACCCGCTTCACGCGCGGCGTCGCGCGCCTTGTCGATCACGTTCTTCATGTCGTGCGGCGCGAGAAACTGGCCCTTCTTGATGTTGACCGGTTTGCCCGAGCGCGCGCACGCGTGGATGAAGTCGGTCTGACGGCAGAGGAACGCGGGCGTTTGCAGCACGTCCACGACCGATGCGACCGCTTCGATTTCTTCCTCGGTGTGCACGTCCGTGAGAACGGGCACGCCGAGCTGCTTCTTCACTTCGCCGAGAATGCGCAGGCCTTCGTCCATGCCCGGACCGCGATACGACTTGCCCGAACTGCGGTTCGCCTTGTCGAACGACGACTTGTAGATGAACGGAATGCCGAGCTTCTGCGTGATTTCCTTCAGCCGGCCGGCGACGTCGATGGTCATTTGCTCCGACTCGACGACGCACGTGCCCGCGATCAGGAAGAACGGCTTGTCGAGGCCCGCTTCGAAATGACACAGCTTCATGCTTGCGCTCCCGCGGTGGCTTTCGCCGGCGCCTTCACGCCATTGCCTTCGGCGTGCGCGCGCGCTGCATCGACGAATGCCTTGAAGAGCGGATGCCCGTCGCGCGGCGTCGACGTGAATTCGGGGTGGAACTGCACGCCGACGAACCACGGGTGCAGCGACTGCGGCAACTCCATCATCTCGGGCAGATCCTCGCTCGGCGTACGGGCGCTGATGATAAGCCCGCCGGCTTCGAGCTGGGGCACGAAACGGTTATTGACTTCATAACGGTGACGATGACGCTCGTTCACATCGCTGCCGTAGATGCGCTCGGCCATCGTTCCCGGCTTGATCGGGCACTTCTGCGAGCCGAGGCGCATGGTGCCGCCGAGATCCGACTCTTCGTTGCGCTTTTCGATGCGGCCCGCGCGGTCGTACCACTCCGTGATGAGCGCGACGACCGGGTTGCCCGTGTCCTGATCGAACTCGGTGGAATTCGCATCGGCGAGACCGGCGACATCGCGCGCGAACTCGATCACCGCGAGCTGCATGCCGAGGCAGATGCCGAGATACGGCGTCTTCGATTCGCGTGCGTAGCGGATCGCCTTGATCTTGCCTTCCGTGCCGCGACGGCCGAAACCGCCCGGCACCAGCACGGCGTCGAGGTGCTTCAGTGCGTCGGTGCCTTCGGCGTCGATCTGCTCGGAATCGATGTACTCGATGTTGACCTTCGTCGACGTATGGATGGCCGCGTGACGCAGCGCTTCGATCAGCGACTTGTACGATTCGGTGAGCTCGACATACTTGCCGACCATGCCGATGGTCACTTCGTGCTTCGGATTTTCGAGCTTCTCGACGAGGTTCGACCACATCGCCAGATCGGCCGGCGGCGGCGCGAGCTTCAGCTCTTCACAGATGATGTCGTCGAGGTGCTGGTCGTTGAGCATCTGCGGAATCTTGTAGATGCTGTCCGCGTCCCAAACGGAAATGACCGCGTCTTCGGGCACGTTCGAGAACATGGAAATCTTGGCGCGCTCGTCGTCGGGAATGCGGCGGTCGGCGCGGCACAGGAGCACGTTCGGATAGATACCGATTTCGCGCAGCTTCTGCACGCTGTGCTGCGTGGGCTTCGTCTTGAGTTCACCCGCCGTCGCGATGAACGGCACGAGCGTGAGGTGCACGAAGCACGCGCTGTTGCGGCCCATGCGCAGGCTCATCTGACGCGCGGCTTCGAGGAACGGCAGCGATTCGATGTCGCCCACCGTGCCGCCGATTTCCACGATCGCCACGTCCGGCTGGCCGCACGTCGCCGCAGCGGCGCCGCGCTCCACGAATGCCTGGATTTCGTTGGTGATATGCGGAATGACCTGCACCGTCTTGCCGAGATACTCGCCGCGGCGTTCCTTGCGGATCACCGATTCGTAGATCTGGCCCGTGGTGAAGTTATTGGCCTTGCGCATCTTCGTGCTGATGAAGCGCTCGTAATGGCCGAGGTCGAGGTCGGTCTCCGCTCCGTCTTCCGTCACGAACACTTCCCCGTGCTGGAACGGGCTCATCGTGCCGGGGTCGACGTTGATGTAGGGATCGAGCTTGAGGAGAGTGACTTTGAGACCGCGCGATTCGAGGATCGCGGCGAGAGAGGCGGCGGCAATACCCTTGCCAAGGGACGAAACTACGCCGCCGGTGACGAATACATATTTGGTCATCGCTAGATGCTCGCGGGAAAAACGGATTATACCGTAAAGGCCGGTTCCCACGAAGCGCGCCCGGCGCGGATATTGGCTACAAATCCGCGCATTTCGGCGTCATTTTTGCGGAACGTGACGCGGGCCGTTCGTCAAGTCCCGCGCGCGTGCTCGCGCCCTTTTCAGCGCGCCGTCTGCATGGCCGTGAGCAGCCGCTGCACGGCGCGCGCGGTGTCGATCGGGCGCTCCATCGGAAAGAGATGGCTGCCTTCCATCCATTCGATGTGCTCGCCCGCGATGCGCCGCGTCATCCCGAGCCCGACCTGGCGCACTTCGCGCGAATGCGTCCCCGCGATGAAACCGACGGGCACCGGCGCGCCGTGCGCGAGCCGCGCGCCGAGCGTGTGCGGCAGCGTGCGATAGATCAGATATTCCACATGGCGATCGAATGCGAGCGAGCGTGCGCCGTTCGCATGGGTCTGCGGAATGCCGAAATCGATATAGTCGGACAGCATGCGTTCGTCCCAGCGCGCGAACGCCGGTTTCGACAGGAAATGCCGCCACGCCTCGTCGCGGCTCGCCCACTGCGTGCGGCGCTTGCGCGTCGCGGCGGCGGGCGACAGGCGCTCGTCCAGCCCGGTCCATTGCGTGACGCGCAGGAGTCCGCTCTTCCAGCCCGCGATCACCGGCGAATCGAGCATCACCACGCCCTTCACCCATTCCGGACGCTTCAGCGCCGCCATCAGCGACAGATAGCCGCCGAGCGAATGCCCGACGAGCCACACCTTCGGATGATCGCCGTCGGCTTCGCGCCGATAGCGGCTCATGTCGTCGATGAGCTGATCGACGAGATACGGCCAGTCGCGTGTCACGGGAAAGCGCGCGTCATGACCGATGCGCTCGATGCTGCGAACTTCGTATTCGTCGGAAAGCTCCGCGAACATCGTGCGATACGTCGATGCGGGAAAACCGTTCGCGTGCGAGAAATGGATGATGTCTTTCAAGCGTGTCTCTTGTTTTTTTAGCGTTTAGCGCGCCATCCAGTAGCGCGCGTGGCTTTGCCGGTAGCGCTCGAACGTAATCTGCGAACCGATTTCGATACGCGCCGCGCCGTCTTCGTCGCTGCGCGAAAGCACGATGTCGCGCATCCGGTAGCGCGCGAAAACGGTCGGATGCGGATGATGAAAACGGTTGCGATAGCCTACCTGAAATATCGCGGCCAACGGCCCGACAGAATCGAGGAAAGGCTCGGTGGACGAAGTGCGGCTGCCGTGATGCGGCACGATGAGCACATCGGCGCGCAGGTCTGACGGGTCGCGCGCGATCAGCATGCGTTCGACGTCCGCTTCGATATCGGCGGCGAAGAGCGCCGAGCGTCCCGCCGCGTTCGTCACCTTGAGCACGCACGACTGCCGATTCGGCTTGCCCGAAAGCGGTCCCGGCTCGGGCCACAGCATTCGGAATTCGACGCCGTCCCACGTCCAGCGCTGCCCCGCCGCGCAACGCAGCGTCTGCGCGCCGCGTGCGCGCGCATCGGACCACGACGCGTCCTGCGCGGGCAGCGACGCGAGCAGTTGCCGCACGGCGATCGATTGCAGCACCGCCGGCGCGCCGCCCGCGTGATCCGAATCGGAATGGCTGATGACGAGCGCATCGAGCGCGCGCACGCCCGCAGCCTGCAGATACGGCACCACGATCCGCTCGCCCGCATGCGTCGATTCGGGACCGGGACCGGCGTCGAAGAGCAACGTGTGCCGCGCCGTTTCGACGACGAGCGCCGAACCCTGGCCGATATCGAGCGCGGTGACGCGAAACGCGCCGACCGGCGCGGGATGCATCGCGGGCGCGAGCAGCGGCAGCCACGTCAGCGGCGCGGCGAAGCGCAACGGCCAGCCGCGCGGCGCGAGCGCCCATGCGACGCCGACGCACGATGCCGCGAGCGCGAACGCATCCGGCCGGCGCAAAAGCCAGAGCGACGCGGGCGCGGCATTCGCGAGACGCGCGAGCATGTCGCAGAGCACGGACAACGCGGCATGGGCGACGTGAAGCATCGGCGCATCGAGCGGTGCGGGAAGCATGAGACCGGCGAGCGTCGCGGGCGTCACGAGCGCGCTGATCCACGGAATCGCGAACGCATTCGCGAGCGGACCGAGCAGCGGAATCTGCGAGAACCAGTAGACGGTGAGCGGCGCGAGCGCGATCGTCACCGCGTACTGCACACGCGCGCTCGACGCGATATTCCGCCGCACGCGCGCGGCGAACCGCGCGACGATCGCGAGCGGCCTGCGCTTCGCGACACGTTGCGGACGATGACCGACTTCGCTCGGATCGACGCGATCCCATTGATCGACGTCGTCCTGTTCTTCCGTTTGCGCCCGCGACGCGCGACGTCCCGCCGACGCGATCGCATGCAGAATCGCCGCCACCGCGCAGAACGACAGCCAGAATCCCGGCGCTGTCACCGCCCACGGATCCGCGATCAGCACGAACGCGAGCGCCCAAAGCAGCACGAGCGACGACAACGGCCGTCGTCCGAAGAAAAACGCGAGCGCAACGACCAGCAGCATCCACAGCGTGCGTTGCGCGGGCACGTTGAAACCGGCGAGCGCGGCATAGCACGCAGCGAACACGGTCGCGCCGATGGCCGCCGCTTTCGGCGTGGCCGCGATCAACGGCGCGCTCAGGCCGCGCAAGCGCACGCGCTTCCACACGAATCCGACGATCAACGCCGCCAGCCCCGCGACGAAGCCGATATGCAAGCCCGATATCGCAACGAGATGACTCGTGCCGGTCGCGCGCATGACGGTCCAGTCGGCATCGCTGACGGCGTCCTGCGCGCCCACCGCGAGCGCGACGATGATCCCGCGATGCGGCGCATCGCCGAGCACGGTCTCGATGCGTTCGCGTGCGCGCGCACGCAGCCGGTCGATCGTCAGCCGCGGACCCGACGCATCGGCGTGCAAACGGCGCGGCTCGCGTGCTGCCGATACATAACCCGTCGCGCGAATGCCGCGTTCGAGCAGCGTTGCTTCGGCATCGCGCAGACCGAAGTTGGCGTTGGCATGCGGACGCTTCAAACGCGCCATCAAGCTCCATCGCTCGCCGGCGTGCAGGTTCGGAACATGATCGCCCGACATCCAAAGCAAGCGCACGACGCGCGGAAAGTCATGCAATTTCGCGCCGTTGGCCTCGACTTCGAAGAGAAAGCGCGTACCGTCGGCGCGTCGCTCGGGCATGCCGCGCACGAAACCCGTCAGTTCGATGTCGCGCTGCTCGTAGCGTGCTGGCAATTGTTCGCGCAGCCGCACATCCGCGCGTATCGCCGCATACGCGAAACCCAGCGCGCAAGCAGCCAGCGCGAGGCTCGCGATGCGCGCACGCGGCTCGATCGCGCCCGACGCAATCGCGATGACGAACGCCGTGCAGCACGCGCACCACGCGATGACATCCGGCAAGCGAGCCTGCTGCTGCAACCACCAGACACCCAATGCAAATCCCAGCAGAATCGCCCGCACATCTTCCCTCTTCGTTCCTCGTCACGGCGAACGCATGCAGCCGATGCGTCCATCGAAACGATTATGAAGAGGCGAGCGCGAGCCGTGGGAGCGCAGCGTGAGCGTTAGCCGTTGTGCCTAGGGAAAGCACGTTTTCGTCGATGCCGCGCAGTTGCGCGAGCACTTGCGCGATGCGCGCGACCTGGTCCGGCGTGTTGCGTTGCTTGTAGCGCCAGGACGGCGCGATGTCGGGCGCATCGGTTTCGAGCACGATCGCGTCGAGCGGCAGCTCCGTCGCGAGCCGGCGGATCTGCAGCGCGCGCTCGAACGTGAGATTGCCGCCGAAGCCGAGATGCATGCCTTGCGCGATGAACGCCTCGGCCTGCTGGAAACTGCCGTTGAACGCATGCGCGATGCCGCGATGAATGTCGTGCGCGCGCAAGCCCTTCAGCACCTTGTCCTGCGACTTGCGCACATGACAGATGACCGGCAGATCGAACTCGCGCGCGAGCTTCAGTTGCTCGTTGTAGAAGAACTGCTGGCGGGCGTCGTCGAGCGTCGGCACGAAGTAATCCAGCCCGATTTCGCCGATGCCCACAAAGCGCGGATCGTCCATGCTCGCTTCGATTTCCTCGCGCAGCGCGCGCAGGTCGTCTTCGTGCGCGCCCGGCGTGAAGAGCGGATGAATGCCGAGCGCGTACGCGCCGCCTTCGATGCGATGCGCCAGCGCCCGCACCGTGTCGAAGTTGAAGCGCCCGACGCCCGGAATCACGATGCGCGTCACGAGCGCATCGAGCGCGGCATCGGCGACGGCATCGCGGTCGGCATCGAATTCGCCGGCATCCAGATGACAGTGCGTATCGATCCACATGGCGGCCTCCGCGCGTCGCGAAAGATTCAGACCGGCACGACCGGCTCTTCGTGCAGCACGCCGTCGCGCAGGCGCAGGATGCGGTCGCAGCGCGCGGCGAGATCGGGATCGTGCGTGACGATCACAAAGCTCGTCTCGAGCGTGCGCGACAGCTCCAGCATCAGGTTGAAGACGGTATCGGCGGTGCCGCCGTCGAGATTGCCGGTGGGTTCGTCGGCGAGCACGCATGCGGGATGCGTGACGAGCGCCCGCGCGATCGCCACGCGCTGACGCTCGCCGCCCGACAATTCGCCCGGCCGATGCTTCGCCCGATGCCCGATGCCCACGCGCTCCAGCATGACGAGCGCTTCCTTGCGCGCGTCTTCCTCGGGCATGCGGCGGATGCGCAGCGGCATCGCGACGTTGTCGAGCGCCGTGAATTCCGGCAGCAGATGATGGAACTGATACACGAAACCGAGCGCGCGATTGCGCAGCTCGTTGCGTTCCTTTTCCTTCAGTTCGGTGAACGGCTTGCCGAGCAGCGAGACCTTGCCCGCGCTCGGTTCGTCGAGCCCGCCGAGCACATGCAGCAGCGTGCTTTTACCCGAGCCCGATGCGCCGACGATCGCGAGCTTTTCGCCCTTCATCACGTCGAGTTGCGCGTTGTTGAGCACCTGCACGTTGAAGCCGCCCTGCACGAACGTCTTCGAAATCGCCGATGCCCGCAGCACGATGTTGTTGGCCGGAATCAGATCACTCATAGCGCAGCGCCTCCGCCGGACGAACCTTCGCGCCGCGCCAGCTCGGATAGAGCGTGGCGAGCGACGACAACAAAAATGCGATGACGCCGATCTTGACGACATCGCCCGGCACGAGCTCAGACGGCAGTTCGCTGATGAAATACACCGAGGACGGCAGGAACTGCACGTTGAAAAGATGCTCGATCATCGGCACGAGCCATGGAATGCTCCACGCGATCAGACAGCCGAGCGTCACGCCGAGGGCCGTGCCGATGAAGCCGATCGTCACGCCCTGCACGACGAATATCTTCATGATCGAGCCCGGCTGCGCGCCGAGCGTGCGCAGAATGGCGATATCGGCCTGCTTGTCGGTGACGGTCATCACGAGCGACGACACGAGATTGAACGCCGCTACCGCGATGATCAGCGTGAGGATGATGAACATCATGCGTTTCTCGATCTGCACGGCGGAGAACCACGTCTTGTTCTGCTGCGTCCAGTCGCGAATGTACAGATCGCCCGACAGCGTGCCCGCGAGCTGGCGCGCGACTTCGGGCGCGCGCTGCATGTCCTTCAGGCGCAGGCGCACGCCGGTCGGCGCGGGCAGGCGAAAGAGCGCTTCGGCATCGCGGATTTCGATGAGCGCGAGCGTCGAATCGTATTCGTAGTGCCCCGACTCGAAAACGCCGACGACGGTGAACTGCTTGAGGCGCGGCATCATGCCGGCCGGCGTGATGGTGCCTTCGGGCGCGACGAGCGTGATCTTGTCGCCCCGCGTCACGCCGAGGTTGGCCGCGAGATCCTTGCCGAGCACGATGCCGAACTCGCCCGGCTTCAGGTCCGTGAGCTTGCCTGCGCGCATTTCCTTGCCGATGTCGGACACTTCCGGCTCGAGCGTGGGCTCCACGCCGCGCAGCGCGACGCCGCTCACAGCGCCCTGACGCGTGAGCAGCGCCTGCGCTTCGACATAAGGCGCGGCGCCGATCACTTCCGGATTGCGCTTCGCTTCCTGCGCGGTCAGTTGCCAGTCGGGCATGGAGCCCGTCGGCGAGAAGATTTCGACGTGCGCGAGCACCGACAGCATGCGGTCGCGCACTTCCTTCTGGAAGCCGTTCATGACCGACAGCACGACGATCAGCGCGGCGACGCCGAGCGCGATGCCCGCCATCGAAACGAGCGCGATGAAGGAGATGAAGCCGTTGCCCGTGGTGCGTTTGCTGGCGCGCGTGTAGCGCCAGCCGATCTGCCATTCGTACGGAAGTTTCAAGCGATTCCTTTCTGCTGCTGTTCCAGCGTTGTTGAGTCCGGTGAAGCAAATTTGCGAAAGTTTGCCATATGTCGCGAAAGCCACGCACTGGCAGCCTTCGTCCGCGAGGCGGGAACGGCGCGCCGAGCCTGATCGGAGAAGGCGCTTTGCCCTACAATGCCGAGCATCATGCCCGTTCATCATCTCCATCTCCTGTTGCCGTTCGCCCTGCCTTCGGCCGCGGACGCCGCCACCGCCCTGCACGGACTGGAGAGCGCGGCGCTCGACAAGCTGCTCGCCCGCGCCACGCTCGAAGAACGCGTCATCGGCGAGGATTTTCAGCGCACGCTGCCGCACGAACGCTGGATCGCGCGCCGCTTCGGCGCGGTGACGCCCGCCGATCAGCGCTATGCCGACGACGCCCCGCTCGCGCCCTTCATGCTGCTCGCCGACGGCGGCACGCCCGGCGATGCGCTCTGGGCCTGCATCGAGCCGGTTCATGTCCGTATCGCGCACGATCATCTCGTATTGATCGATCCCGACACGCTCGGCGTGCACACGGAAGAAGCGCGCGCCCTGCTCCAGACCGCGCGGCCGGTGATCGAAGCGCTCGGCGTGACGCTGCAAGCGCCGACGCCATTACGCTGGTACGTGTCGGGTGAAGCGCTGGGCGCGCTCGCGGGCGCATCGCCGTTGCGCGCGACCGGGCGCAACATCGAAATCTGGCTGCCGCACGAGGCCCGCACCGGCGATCGCTCGCGCGCGTGGATGAAGCTGCAGAACGAAGTGCAGATGGCATGGTTCGAACATCCGCTGAATCTGGAACGCGAATCGCGCGGCCTGCCTGCGATCAATTCGATCTGGCTCCACGGACAAGGCGCGATGCGGCCCGTGCAAAGCCCGTTCGCGCGCGTGATGTCCGATGCGGCCGCGACGCGCGGTCTCGCGCTCGCTTCCGGCGTGAAGCCGTCGATGCCGCCGGCGTCGTTTGCATCGCTCTCGAAAGACGACGCGCAGGACGCGACGCTCGTCGAGCTCGATGCGTTCTCCGCGCCGTTCATCGAACAGGATTGGGCGCGCTGGAACGATGCGCTCAAGGCGCTGGAAAACGCGTGGTTCGCGCCCGCGCTGCAGGCGCTTCTCGACGGCTCGCTCGGCCGCCTGAGTCTCACGCTTTGCGGCGATACCGGCTCGGTCACGCTCTCGGTCACGCGCGCCGATCTGCGCAAGTTCTGGCGGCGCCGTCCGATCGCGGCGCTCTTCATCGAATAAGGCACTTTGCAATGACGCGAATCGTTACGCGCGCTTCTTCTCCCGCCGATGCCGAAGCGCTGATGCGCCACGGCCTGCATCCCGTCATCGCGCGTCTTTACGCATCGCGCGGCGTGACTTCTCCCGATGAAGTCGAAACCGAATTCAAGCGCCTGCACGCGCCCGCCGGCCTGAAAGGCTGCGACGCCGCCGCCGTCGTGCTCGCCGATGCGCTCGTCTCGGGACAGCGCATGCTCGTCGTCGCGGACTACGATTGCGACGGCGCGACCGCATGCGCCGTCGCCGTGCGCGGGCTGCGGATGTTCGGCGCGAACATCGACTATCTGGTTCCGAACCGCTTCGAATACGGCTACGGGCTGACGCCGGAAATCGTCGAGCTGGCGTCGCGTTCGAAGAGCGGCCTGCCGGATCTGCTCATCACGGTCGATAACGGCATCGCGAGCGTCGATGGCGTCGCGGCGGCGAACGCGCTCGGCATCGACGTGCTCGTCACCGATCATCACCTGCCCGGCGACGAGCTGCCCGCCGCGCGCGCGATCGTCAATCCGAATCAGCCGGGCTGCGCGTTTCCGAGCAAGTGCATCGCGGGCGTCGGCGTCATGTTCTACGTGCTGCTCGCGTTGCGCGCGGAGTTGCGGCGGCGCGGCGCTTATGCCGATGGCACACCCGAGCCGCGTCTCGATGGCCTGCTCGATCTCGTCGCGCTCGGCACCGTCGCCGATGTCGTGAAGCTCGACTGCAACAACCGCATTCTCGTCGCGCAAGGCCTGAAGCGGATTCGCTCGGGCCGCATGCAGCCGGGCATCGCCGCGCTCTTTCGCGCCGCCGGCCGCGATGCGCGCGCGGCGTCGGGTTTCGATCTCGGCTTTGCACTCGGGCCGCGCCTCAACGCGGCGGGACGGCTGTCGGACATGTCGCTCGGCATCGAATGCCTGACGACCGACGATGTCGGCCGCGCTTGGGAGCTCGCGCAGCAACTCGATTCGATGAACCGCGAGCGTCGCGAAATCGAAGCCGGCATGCAGCAGCAGGCGCTCGCCGAATTGCAGACGATCGATCCGGGCGAGCGCGCCACGCTCACGCTCTACGACGCGAGCTGGCATCAGGGCGTGATCGGCATTGTCGCGGGGCGGCTGAAGGAGCGGTTTCATCGGCCATCGTTCACGTTCGCGCACGCCGACGACAGCGGCACGCTCAGCAAGGGCTCCGGCCGCTCCATTCCGGGCTTTCATCTGCGCGACGCCGTCGATCTGATCGCCAAACGCGAGCCCGGCCTCATCCACAAGTTCGGCGGACACGCAATGGCCGCGGGCCTGACGCTTTCCACCGCCGACATCCCGCGCTTCACCGCCGCGTTCGAAGCGATCGGGCGCGAATGGCTGACGGCCGAAGCGCTGTCGCGCACCGTCGAAACCGATGGCGAACTCGAAGACGCGTACTTCACGCCGCAATTCGTCGAAATGCTCGACGCCGCCGTCTGGGGACAGGGCTTTCCCGCGCCGACCTTCTCCGGCGAGTTCGAAGTCGCGTCGCAGGCGCTCGTGAAGGACAAGCATCTGAAGCTGTCACTGTTGCGCGGGCGGCAGCGTTTCAACGCGATCTGGTTCAACCACGTCGATCCGCTACCGCCGCGCGCGACCGTCGCGTACCGGCTCGTCAGCGATTCGTGGAACGGCGTCGCGCGGGTGCAGCTGATCGTGGAGCACGCGGGCTGAGCGGCCCGCCGCGCACCCCGAAGGCCGGGGAAACCCTGTCGATCGGCTATAATTTCATCTTTTTACGAAGCCGAAGATCGACAATGGAAGCGGAACGTCTCAACGCGATCGAAAGCCTTCTGGCCGACCTGCGCCGCCGCGCGGGCGAGCTACGGGGGTATCTTTGACTACGACGCCAAGTCCGCGCGTCTAGCCGAAGTCAATAAGGAACTCGAAGACCCGAACGTCTGGAACGACTCGAAGAACGCCCAGGCGCTCGGTCGCGAAAAGAAGCTGCTCGACGGCGTGGTCTCCGCACTCACCGCCCTCGACAACGACCTGCGCGACGCGGACGAACTGTTCGGCATGGCGCGCGAGGAAAACGACGAGGACACGCTCGTCGCATCCGAATCCGATGCGGATGCGCTGCGCCTGCGCGTCGAAGACATGGAATTCCGCCGGATGTTCTCGAACCCGGCCGACCCGAACAACTGCTTCATCGACATCCAGGCGGGCGCGGGCGGCACCGAAGCGTGCGACTGGGCGTCCATGCTGCTGCGCCAGTACCTGCGCTACTGCGAACGCAAGGGCTTCAAGACCGAAGTGCTCGAAGAGTCCGAAGGCGACGTCGCGGGCATCAAGAGCGCGACGATCAAGGTCGAGGGCGAATACGCATACGGCTATCTGCGCACCGAAACCGGCATTCACCGCCTCGTGCGCAAGTCGCCGTTCGACTCGTCGGGTGGGCGTCACACGTCGTTTTCGTCGGTGTTCGTGTATCCGGAAATCGACGATTCGATCGAGATCGAGATCAATCCCGCCGATATCCGCACGGACACGTATCGCGCATCCGGCGCGGGCGGCCAGCACATCAACAAGACCGACTCCGCCGTGCGACTCACGCACGCGCCGACGGGCATCGTCGTGCAGTGCCAGAACGACCGCTCCCAGCACCGCAATCGCGCGGAAGCCATGCAAATGCTCAAGGCGCGTCTCTACGAATTCGAGATGCGCAAGCGTCAGGCCGAGCAAGACAAGCTCGAATCGAGCAAGACCGACGTGGGCTGGGGCCATCAGATCCGCTCCTACGTGCTCGACCAGAGCCGCGTGAAGGACTTGCGCACCAACGTGGAAATGAGCAACACGCGCGCCGTGCTCGACGGCGACCTCGACGACTTCATCAGCGCGAGTCTGAAACAGGGCGTTTAATTCGCCGACGCGGGTATCGACTTCGATATCCGCGTTTTCAATTCAGCCCGCCTCGCATCAAAAAGCCACAATCATCATGACCGAACCGATTCAACCGGGCGCCGCTCCCGAACTGGAAGAGAACCAGATCATCGCCGAGCGACGCGACAAGCTGCGCGCGTTGCGCGAGCAAGGCATCGCCTATCCGAACGACTTCCGCCCGACGCATCAGGCCGCCGCGCTGCAGAGCGACTACGCCGAAACGGATAAAGACGCGCTCGAAGCGAATCCCCTGCCCGTCGCGATCGCCGGCCGGATGATGTTGAAGCGCGTGATGGGCAAGGCGAGCTTCGCGACGGTTCAGGATGGCAGCGGCCAGATCCAGTTCTTCGTGACGCCCGCGGACGTCGGCGCCGAAACCTACGACGCATTCAAGAAGTGGGATCTGGGCGATATCGTCGCCGCCAAGGGCGTGCTGTTCCGCACGAACAAGGGCGAGCTGTCGGTGCGCTGCACGGAGTTGCGTCTGCTCTCGAAGGCGCTGCGTCCGCTGCCGGACAAGTTCCACGGCCTCGCCGATCAGGAAACGCGCTATCGCCAGCGCTATGTCGATCTGATCGTCACGCCGGAATCGCGCAAGACCTTCATGGCGCGCACGAAAGCCGTCACGTCGATCCGCAATTTCATGGCGCAGGCGAGCTTCATGGAAGTCGAAACGCCGATGCTCCACCCCATTCCCGGCGGCGCGGCGGCCAAGCCGTTCACCACGCATCACAACGCGCTCGACATGCAAATGTTCCTGCGCATCGCGCCCGAGCTGTATCTGAAGCGGCTGATCGTCGGCGGTTTCGAGCGCGTGTTCGAGATCAACCGTAACTTCCGGAACGAAGGCGTGTCGCCGCGTCACAATCCGGAGTTCACGATGATGGAGTTCTACGCCGCGTACACCGATTACCGCTGGCTGATGGACTTCACCGAGCAACTGATCCGCCAGGCCGCGATCGATGCGCTCGGCACCGCCACCATCACGTATCAGGGGCGCGAGCTTGATTTGAGCAAGCCGTTCCATCGTCTGACGATCAATCAGGCGATTCAGAAGTACGCGCCGCAATACACCGACGCGCAGTTGTCCGATGCCGCGTTCCTGCGCACGGAACTGAAGAAGTTCGGTGTGGATACGACGCAGCCCGCGTTCCTCAACGCCGGTCTCGGTTCGCTGCAGCTCGCGCTGTTCGAAGAGACGGCGGAATCGCAATTGTGGGAGCCGACGTACATTGTCGATTATCCGATCGAAGTGTCGCCGCTCGCGCGTGCGTCGGATTCGGTGCCGGGCATCACCGAGCGTTTCGAGCTCTTTATCACGGGCCGCGAAATCGCCAACGGCTTCTCGGAGCTGAACGATCCGGAAGATCAGGCCGCGCGCTTCCAGAAGCAGGTCGACCAGAAGGACGCCGGCGACGAAGAAGCGATGTATTTCGACGCCGATTACATCCGCGCGCTCGAATACGGCATGCCGCCGACGGGCGGTTGCGGCATCGGCATCGACCGTCTGGTGATGCTGCTGACCGACAGCCCGAGTATTCGCGACGTGATTCTGTTCCCGCATCTGCGTCGCGAGGACTGAGCTTTCGCCTCGGTTTTCAGCGAAAAAAGCGCGCCTTTCGAGGCGCCTTTTTTTTCGATGGAACGATCGTTGTTGTAACCGCTGGTAAAAATTTCAAGCCGTATTCGGCCCGGAAGGGCGCACAGCCGCGAGCCATTGGGATTGGCATCGCTCCTGCTTTCATCGAAAGAGACAATCTCCGGGAATTTGTTACACGCCGAAAAAGCGGAAAGTCGGCGCTTCCCCGAGAATGGGCGTGATTGCCGACATCGGTAGCGGCAGTTCGCCTCGAAACGGAGGTTCGATAATGGATAACGGAACCAGCAAACTCGGCACGTCACCCTCTTCCGGCAGCGCTCACCCGCCGCAGCGGCGTCTGCATCCGCTCATCGCCACGGCGGCGGGCGCAGTCATCGTCGCGAGCCTCGTGGCTACCGCCGCGATGACGGGACTGTTCCCGAGAGCATCGAGCAATTCCTCGCAGAACCCGCAGACACAGACGGCGGCGGTCGCGCAGCAGCCAGTAGTCGATTCCGCCGCGCCGAGCCCGGCGCAGCAGCAAGCCGCCGCTCAACAGCAGGCGGCGCAGCAACAAGCCGCCCAGCAACAGCAAGCGGCACAGCAGCAGGCGCAACCGGCCCCGGCGCAGCCACGACCCGCGCAGCCATCGTATGCGCAGCAACCGCCGCAGCATCCGGCGTATTGCTCGACGTGCGGCACCGTCGAGTCGATTTCGGCCGTCAAGCATGAAGGCCGCGGCACCGGCATCGGCGCGGTCGGCGGCGCGGTGGCGGGCGGCGTCGTTGGCAATCAGTTCGGCCGTGGCGGCGGGCGCACGGCGATGACGCTGCTCGGCGCGCTCGGCGGCGGTCTGGCCGGCAATTCGGTCGAAAAGCATATCCGCAGCGAAACCGATTACTCGGTGCACGTGCGGATGGAAAACGGCAAGACTCGGACCTTCACGTACAAGAATCCGCCGCCGTTCCAGCAAGGCGAGCGCGTGCATATTCAGAACGGCACGCTGGTCGCGGGTTGATCGGCGCGCAAAAAGCAAAAAGGCGGCGAACCTCATCGGTTGCCGCCTTTTTTGTTTGAAAGCGTCGAGGCCTAGTGTTCCCGCTGCGAACTGCGCGCGGGATTCGGCCGTCCGCGGATCGCGAGATAGCCCCACCAGATATAGCCCGAGAAGCCGTACAGCACGAACAGGCAGAACAGCATGACCGGCGGATCCGACGACACCAGCACGAACGCCACAACGATCAGCAACACGCCCGCGAACGGCACGCGATAGCGCACGTCGAGCGCCTTGCCGCTGTAGAACGGCGCGTTCGATACCATCGTCACGCCGGCGTAGATGGTCAGCGCAAACGCGACCCACGGCAGCCACACGAGCTTGAGCGGCACGCGATTGTCGGTCGCGAGCCAGACGAAACCGGCGATCAGCGCAGCCGCGGCCGGTGACGGCAAGCCCTGGAAGTACCGCTTGTCGACCACGCCGACGTTCGTATTGAAGCGCGCGAGCCGCAGCGCCGCGCCCGAGCAGTAGACGAACGCGGCGAGCCAGCCCCAGCGCCCGAGATCCTTCAACACCCATTCGTACATGACGAGCGCCGGCGCGACGCCGAACGACACCATGTCCGAAAGGCTGTCGAACTGCTCGCCGAACGCGCTCTGCGTGTGCGTCATGCGCGCGACGCGTCCGTCCATGCCATCGAGCACCATCGCGACGAAAATGGCGATGGCCGCGATCTCGAAACGCACGTTCATCGCCTGAACGACGGCGAAGAAGCCGCAAAAAAGCGCGGCCGTGGTGAACGCGTTGGGCAGCAGGTAAATGCCGCGTTTTCTGAGGAACTGCTGCCGCTTCGCGCGCCGCGTCTCCACGGCGCCGACGTCCTGCGCGGCCTTGTTGCGGCGGAACGCGCGCGGAGGCGTCGCGTTCGCGCGATTACGGCGCGGTTTGAATGCCGCCATCGAATCCTCCGCGTTATTCCGCGAATTCGGCGAGGATCGTCGACGAAGCCGAAACCTTCTCGCCGATCGACACGCGCGGCCGGCTGCCAACCGGCAGATACACGTCGACACGCGAGCCGAAGCGAATGAAGCCGTAGCGCTGGCCGCGCGTGAGCGGCTCGCCCACATGCACATAGCAGAGAATGCGTCGCGCGATGAGGCCCGCGATCTGCACCGACGTCACGGTATGCCCGCCCGCCGTCTGCAGCACGACCGCGTTGCGCTCGTTCTCGGTCGACGCTTTATCGACGGCCGCGTTCAAATACGCGCCCGGAAAGTACTGCACCTTCGTGATGGCGCCGTCCACCGGCGAGCGCTGCGAGTGTACGTTGAACACGTTCATGAACACGCTGATCTTGAGCGCTTCGCGGCCCACGTACGGATCGTGCGCGGTTTCGACCGCGACGATGCGGCCATCCGCCGGACACAGCACCGCGTTGGGCTGGGTCGGAATCGGGCGGGCCGGATCGCGGAAGAACTGGACGACGAAAATCACGATCAGCCAGAAGATCCAGGCGAAGCCAAAGCCGCCGATCGCCTGCACGAGGATGGCGACGACAGCCGCGATGGCGATGAACGGCCAGCCTTCGCGGGCAATGATCGGATGAGGATAGTTCATGAACGAGTTCTGTGTTTTATAAAAACCGTAGGATAGCAAAAGCCGCCCGGCGCACAGGGCATCCGGGCGGCTTTCGATGCAGCAAAAAGCGTGACTAGCGAAAGATTTAGTTCTTCGACTGGTCGACGAGCTTGTTCTTCGCGATCCACGGCATCATCGCGCGCAGCTTCTCGCCGACTTGCTCGATCTGATGCTCCGAAGTCAGACGGCGGCGCGATTGCAGCGTCGGCGCACCCGCGCGGTTCTCGATGATGAAGCTCTTCGCGTATTCGCCCGTCTGGATGTCCTTCAGCACGGCCTTCATCGCCTTCTTCGTCTCTTCCGTGACGATGCGCGGACCCGTCACGTATTCGCCATATTCGGCGTTGTTCGAGATCGAGTAGTTCATGTTGGCGATGCCGCCTTCGTAGATCAGGTCGACGATCAGTTTCAGTTCGTGCAGGCACTCGAAGTACGCCATTTCCGGCGCGTAGCCGGCTTCCACCAGCGTTTCGAAGCCGGCCTTGATCAGGTCGACGGTACCGCCGCACAGCACGGCCTGCTCGCCGAACAGGTCGGTTTCGGTTTCTTCACGGAAGTTCGTTTCGATGATGCCCGCGCGGCCGCCGCCGTTCGCCACCGCATACGACAGCGCCACGTCGCGCGCGGAGCCGGACTTGTCCTGCGCCACGGCGACCAGGTGCGGCACGCCGCCGCCTTGTGTGTACGTGTTGCGCACGGTGTGGCCCGGCGCCTTCGGCGCGATCATGATGACGTCCAGATCGGCGCGCGGGATCACCTGACCGTAGTGCACGTTGAAGCCGTGCGCGAACGCGAGCGCCGCGCCCTGCTTGGCGTTGTCATGCACTTCGTTCTTGTAGACTTCAGCGATCTGCTCGTCCGGCAGCAGCATCATGACCACGTCCGCGCCCTTCACGGCTTCGGCCACTTCCTTCACCTTGAGGCCCGCGTTCTCGGCCTTGCTCCACGATGCGCCGCCCTTACGCAGGCCGACCGTCACGTTCACGCCGCTTTCTTTCAGGTTGAGCGCGTGTGCATGGCCTTGCGAGCCATAACCGATGATGGTGACTTGCTTGCCCTTGATGAGGGAGAGGTCGGCGTCCTTGTCGTAGAAAACTTTCATGGTGGTTCCTTGATCGTGCGTTGAATTTGGTTGCGCTACTTTGCTTCGTTTTGACTGGAAAGGCGTCAGACCTTGAGAATCCGCTCGCCCCGGCCGATGCCTGAGCTGCCCGTGCGAACCGTTTCGAGGATCGCCGTGGCGTCGAGCGCCTGGATGAACGCGTCGAGCTTGTCGGACGCGCCCGTCAGTTCCATCGTGTAGGTCTTCTCGGTCACGTCGATGATGCGGCCGCGGAAGATATCCGCCATGCGCTTCATTTCTTCGCGTTCCTTGCCGACCGCCCTTACCTTGATGAGCATCAGCTCGCGCTCGATGTGGGCGCCCTCTGTCAGGTCGACCACTTTCACCACCTCGATCAGGCGGTTCAGGTGCTTCGTGATCTGTTCGATCACGTCGTCCGAGCCAATGGAGACGATGGTCAGCCGCGACAGCGAACTGTCTTCGGTCGGCGCCACCGTCAGCGTTTCGATGTTATAGCCGCGTGCCGAAAAGAGCCCGACGACGCGCGATAACGCGCCCGGTTCGTTCTCCAGCAAAACGGAGATGATGTGTTTCATTGTCTTTTCCCGAATGTGTCCAGAAGAGGCGTTCGTCCGAAAAACCCGCGCGCGTCACATGTCCTTTGTGAAGACAGGCGCGCGCGGGCCTCGCGAGTCGAAGCCGCGTTATAGATCCTCAGACCCGAGCAGCATTTCCGTGATGCCTTTGCCTGCCTGCACCATCGGGAATACGTTTTCGGTGGGATCGGTCTGGAAGTCGAGAAATACGGTGCGATCCTTCAGGCGCAGCGCTTCCTTCAGCGCCGGCTCGACGTCCGCGGTCTTTTCGACGCGAATGCCGACGTGACCGTACGCCTCAGCGAGCTTCACGAAGTCGGGCAGCGCGTCCATGTACGAACTGGAATAGCGCTTCTTGTATTCGATCTGCTGCCACTGGCGCACCATGCCGAGATAGCGGTTGTTCAGCGAGATGATCTTGACGGGCGTGTTGTACTGCTTGCACGTCGAGAGCTCCTGAATGCACATCTGGATCGAGCCTTCGCCCGTGATGCAGACCACTTCGTCGTCCGGATAGGCCATCTTCACGCCCATCGCCGCCGGCAGGCCGAAGCCCATCGTGCCGAGACCGCCCGAGTTGATCCAGCGGCGCGGCTTGTTGAACGGATAGAACTGCGCCGCCCACATCTGATGCTGGCCGACATCGGAACACACGAACGCGTTGCCGTCGGTCAGTTCCCAGAGCTTTTCGACGACGTACTGCGGCTTGATGATCTCGCTCTTGCGGTCGTAGGACAGGCAATCCTTCGAGCGCCAGCCTTCGATCTCGTCCCACCACTTCGCGAGCGCCTGCGTGTCCGGGCCGTGCTCGGCGTGCTGAAGCTGCTCGATGAGCTCCTTGAGCACTTCCTTCACGTCGCCGACGATGGGGATATCCACCTTCACGCGCTTGGAAATGGACGACGGGTCGACGTCGATATGGATGATCTTGCGCGGCGACGACGCGAAGTGCTTCGGATCGCCGATCACGCGGTCGTCGAAGCGCGCGCCGATGGCGATCAGCACGTCGCAGTTCTGCATCGCCATGTTGGCTTCGTACGTGCCGTGCATGCCGAGCATGCCGAGGAACTTCTTGTCCGATGCGCGATAGCCGCCGAGGCCCATCAGCGTGTTGGTGACGGGATAGCCGAGCAGATCGGCGAACTGGTTCAGCTCGCGCGATGCATCGGCGAGGATGATGCCGCCGCCGGTATAGATGTACGGGCGCTTCGCCGACAGCAGAAGCTGCACCGCCTTGCGGATCTGGCCCGAATGGCCCTTCGTGACCGGATTGTACGAACGCAGCGACACGCTCTTGACCGGCTCGTACTTGCACGGCGCCTTCGACACGTCCTTCGGAATGTCGATCAGCACCGGGCCGGGACGGCCGGTACGCGCGATGTAGAACGCTTTCTTGACGGTCTCGGCCAAGTCGCGCACGTCCTTCACGAGGAAGTTGTGCTTCACGCATGGACGCGTGATGCCGACGGTGTCGCACTCCTGGAATGCGTCGAGACCGATGGCCGCGGTCGGAACCTGCCCGCTGATGACGACGAGCGGAATCGAATCCATGTAGGCCGTGGCGATGCCGGTGACGGCATTGGTGACGCCCGGGCCCGAGGTCACGAGACACACGCCGACGTTGCCGGTCGAGCGCGAATACGCGTCGGCGGCGTGCACGGCGGCCTGCTCGTGGCGCACGAGAATGTGCTGAATCTGGTCTTGCTTGTACAGCTCGTCGTAGATGTAGAGTACCGAGCCGCCGGGATAGCCCCAAATGAACTGGACGTTCTCATCGGCCAATGCGCGCATGAGCACGGTGGCGCCGATGGAGTCAGCTTCGTGAGGAGGAGTCGTATCCGACGTGGAGAATTCCGCGCTGGGCATGTTCATTCATCACCTTTCGAATTTTCGGCAAAAAATTGATCGGGTGCTCTCTGCCGGGCTTGTGGCTCGGGTTCAAGCGGCGCGTCTAGGTTTGACTGGCGTGCTTCTTGGGCTCGCCTCAAAGCAGACATTTCACTGATGATGCGAGTCAGAAAATGTAACAGCGGCGCGCGCGGGCGGTCAAGCAAAAAGTTACCGAACGCGGCGTGCGCGCTGAATTTGCGCCGTTCCGGTGCGAAAGTTCCTTCCGTGGAGAGGCTGTCCGGGGGGCATTCGACCGGCCGAATGCAGGCGGCAAATGGCAACAAAAGCTCTCATCCGCTCCGGATGCGGCGAAACTTTGCTAGGATTCGCAGGTTTTCCTAGAACTCCACGATCCTCATCGACGCAACTTCGGACGCAGCTTCGTTGCGCCGGGTCCCCAACGGATGGCATCAGACAAGGAACTCGCCGACTTCCTGGCGGGCGTCGAAAGACGCGCGTTCAAGCAAACCGTGTACACCGTTCGCGACGACGACGCGGCGCTCGACATCGTGCAGGACGCGATGATCAAGCTGGCGGAAAAATACGGCGACCGGCCTGCATCCGAGCTTCCCCTTTTATTCCAGCGTATCCTTCAGAACGCGACGCATGATTATTTCCGTCGCCAGAAGGTGCGCAACACCTGGGTCAGCCTGTTTTCGTCCTTCGGCAATGCGGACGACGACGAATTCGACCCGCTCGAAACCCTCGAATCCGAGGACGGCGCGGCGGGCAGCGAGAGCAGCGAAAACCGTCTGGAGCGCGAGCAGGTATTGAATCTGATCGACGCCGAAATCCAGAAACTGCCCGCGCGTCAACGAGAAGCTTTTCTCATGCGTTACTGGGAGGATATGGATGTCGCCGAGACGGCCGCCGCGATGGGATGCTCCGAGGGTAGCGTGAAGACGCACTGTTCACGCGCTACGCATGCACTCGCGCAAGCCCTGAAAGCCAAAGGGATCACGCTATGAGTTCCACTCTTGAAACGAAGGAAAACGAGTTCGCGCTGAAAGTCGTGCGCGCACTGGATGAAAGCACGTCGAACATTCCGGCTGCCGCCGTCGACCGGCTGCGCGATGCGCGCCGCGCCGCGATCGCGCGCAAGAAGCCGGAGAAGGTGGCCGTCGCGATGACCGCGCCCGCCTTCGCTCCGGCGTTCGCCGGAGGCACGCTCGACGCGGGCGGCGCCGATAACGGCCGCGGCGCAAAAGGGCTGCTCGCGCGGCTCGGCGGCCTCGGACTCGCGTGGCCGCTCGCGGCGCTCGTCATCGGGATTGCGGGCATCGCGTATTGGGAAGATCAGCAGCGCAAGGCGGAACTGGCCGACATCGACGCGGCCATGATGAGCGACAGCCTGCCCATCGACGCCTATCTGGATCACGGTTTCAACGCGTATCTGACGCGCAATCATTAAGCACTGAAAACAGCGGGGGAATTTCCGGGTGAGTTACAAGCGCGGTCTCGCGATTGTCTTTAGTTGCGCGATTGCGGGTCTGGTTGCGTTCGCCGCGACTTATCCGCGCTTTTATTCCACCGCCGCAGCGCCGTCGTCCGCCGCCGCGCCGAGCGGCAGTTCCGGCACGCCCGCCGATTCGAACGCATCGCCGCTCGCGGCGCTGTCGTCCGACAGCCCGATCTCCTGGAGTCATCTCACCGAAGCGCAGCACGTTGCGCTCGCGCCCTTCGCCACGCAGTGGGACTCGTTCTCCGACGAGCGCAAGAAAAAGTGGCTCAGGATCGCGTCGCGGTTCCATCGGATGTCGCCCGACGCGCAGAAGCATCTGCATCAGCGCATGGAAGAATGGGTGCGGCTCACGCCCGACCAGCGCAAGGTCGCGCGCGAGAACTATCAGGTTTCGAAGTCGGTGCCGCTCGAAAAGCGCGAGAAGGCGTGGGACGCGTATCAGAAGCTCTCCGAAGAACAGAAGAAAAAGCTGGCCGCGAGCGAGCACACGCGCCGTCCGACAATCGTTTCCGCGCCGCCCACCGGCAAGACGGAAGTGAAGGACATCAACCGGCTCGTCGCGGCGCGCGAGCAGGGACACGTCGGCGGCCACGCGGACGGCAGTTCGGCGGCGGCGGCCGCGCCGGCAGTGCCCGTTTCCGGCGCGCCGGCGCAACCCGCCATTCCGAGCGCGGCGAGCATCGTGCCGGCCACGCCGATTCCGGTATCGCCGCAGCAGGCGCCTTCGATGTACAACGGCTCGTGAGCGCGCAGCCGGCAGTGGCCACCGTCGATCCGATGCGCGCGCCCACACTGCGCCGCCGGCTCGCGACGATGCTCTACGAAGGCGTCATTCTCTTCGGCGTCGTGTTCCTCGCCGGTTATCTCTTCAGCACGCTCACGCAGCAACGCAACGGTCTCACGCATCACAACTGGCTGATGTCGTGGATCGGCATCGTCCTCGCGGCTTACTTCGTGTATTTCTGGACGCACGGCGGCCAGACCCTGCCGATGAAAACCTGGCGCCTCAAACTCGTCGATGCGCGCGGGCAACCCGTCAAACCCGCCCGCGCGCTCGCGCGCTACGCGCTCGCGTGGCTGTGGTTCCTGCCGCCGCTCGCGCTGCATCCGCTCTTCTCGCTCGCCGTGCCGCAGACGCTCGCCGTCTTCGCCGCGTGGGTCGCGCTGTGGGCCGCCGCCGTGTGGCTCGATCCGGCGCGTCAATTTCTCCATGACCGCCTCGCCGGCACGCGCATCGTTCCCGCGCAATCCGTTGTCAAGTAATAAGAACTTCTCGTGACTGTCACGGCTCGGTCACGGCCGGAAGGCGTAATGCGCATACCGAAACCCGATGCGCGAGCCAATGGCCTTCAACTCGTCCGCCCGACCGGCAATCGACCCGCCCTCTCCCTTCAGCTTCAGCAATAGCGAACTGCGCACCGGTCCCTTCGCGCTGCGATCGGAGTCCACGGAATCGTTCGGGTCCGAATCCGCGTCGCCGGGCCAGCACGACGGCATCGCCGATTCTGGCGGAGAGCCGCATCGATACCGCACGATCTGGCTGTCCGATATCCACCTCGGCTCGGGCGGCTGCCAGGCGCCGTATTTGCTCGATTTCCTGCGGCACCACGAGTCGGAGTATCTGTATCTCGTCGGCGACATCATCGACGGATGGCAGCTTCGCAAAGGCTGGTTCTGGCCGCAGGCGCACAACGACGTCGTGCAGAAAATCCTGCGCAAGGCGCGAAAGGGCACGCAGGTCGTGTACATCCCGGGCAATCACGACGAAGCGGCGCGCCAGTTCTGCGATCTCGCGTTCGGCGACATCCACGTTCGCGGCGAAGCCTTTCACACGACGCTCGCGGGCAAGCGTTTATGGATCGTGCACGGCGATCTCTTCGATGGCGTGATCCAGCACGCCAAATGGCTCGCCTATCTCGGCGACACCGCCTACACGATGATCCTGCTGCTCAACCGCTGGTTCAATCGCGTGCGCACGAAGCTCGGCTTCAACTACTGGTCGCTGTCGCAATACCTGAAGCATCAGGTCAAGAACGCGGTGAACTTCATCTCGCAGTTCGAGCGCGTGATGACCGACGAAGCGCGCCGCCGCGGCTGCGACGGCGTCGTGTGCGGGCACATCCACAAGGCCGAAATCCGCGACATCGACGGCATTCTCTACTGCAACGACGGCGACTGGGTCGAGAGTCTCTCGGCGCTCGTCGAAACCTACGACGGCGAACTGAAAATCGTCTACTGGACGGTGATGCGCTCGCCGGAAGCGCGCCCGGCGAAAGCACGCGCGACCGTCTGACCACGAACGAACCAACGGGGCCAAAGCTGATGAAGATCATGATCGTTACCGACGCATGGGAACCGCAGGTCAACGGCGTCGTGCGCACGCTCACGCAGACGACGAAGGAACTCACCGCGCTCGGACATCGCGTGGAATTGCTCACGCCGCTCGAGTTCAGAACGATTCCCTGCCCGACCTATCCGGAGATTCGCCTGTCGCTGATGCCGGGACAGCGCGTCGCGAGCCGCATCGACGCGTTCGGGCCGGACGCGCTGCACATCGCCACCGAAGGTCCGCTCGGACTCGCGGCGCGCGCGTATGCGCTGCGTCACAAGCTGCCGTTCACGACCGCGTACCACACGCGCTTTCCGGAGTATGTGAAGGCGCGCTTCGGCATCCCGCTCGCGCTGACGTATCGCTTCCTCCACTGGTTCCACAAGGGCTCGCAGGCGGTGATGGCGCCGACGCCCGTCGTCAAGAGCGATCTCGAAAAATACGGCTTCACCAATGTCGTGCTGTGGACGCGCGGCGTCGATCTCGACGTCTTTCATCCGATGGAGTCGAAGGTGCTCAACACGGCGCGGCCGATCTTTCTGTACGTCGGGCGCGTGGCCGTGGAAAAGAACGTCGAGGCGTTTCTCAAGCTCGATCTGCCCGGCTCGAAGTGGGTCGCGGGCGAAGGTCCGGCGCTCGCGGAGCTGAAGTCGCGCTATACGAACGTCAACTATCTGGGCGTGCTGTCGCAGCCGGAGCTCGCGAAGGTCTACGCGGCGGCGGATGTCTTCGTGTTCCCCAGCAAGACCGATACTTTCGGCCTCGTGCTGCTCGAAGCGATGGCCTGCGGCACGCCGGTCGCGGCCTATCCGGTGACGGGCCCGATCGACGTGCTCGGCGAAAACGGCCCCGGTGCGCTCGACGACGACCTTCACGAAGCCTGCCTGCAGGCGCTGAAAATCGAACGCGCCGATGCCCGCGCGTGGGCCGAACGCTTCTCGTGGCGCGCGGCCTCGGAGCAGTTCGCATCGCATCTGCGCCAGTTCGGGCCGCGCGCCGCGAGCTCGGACCGGGCAGCGGCATGACGCGACACGCCGTGGCGCAGGAACGGGCCGAAGCGAACGCGCGAGGCGCTTCGTCCGCGACGGGCCGCGCGCGCGATCCCTTCGACGATGACCCCGAAGACATCGACGAAACGTCCGCGCAGCCGCCCGAGCCGCTCGGCCCCGACGACCTGCCCTTTAATCCGTACAAGGGCAACCGCGGCTTCACGCGCGCGTGGCACGCGATGAAAAATTCGCTGTACGGTTTTCGCGTCGCGATTCGCGAGGAAAGCGCGTTTCGTCAGGAATTGACGCTCGCCGCGATCCTCTTGCCGTGCAGCCTTTTCGTGCCGGTCGCGCCCGTCGAGCGCGCGGCGCTGATCGCGTCCGTGCTGCTGGTGCTGATCGTCGAGTTGCTGAATTCGAGCGTCGAGGCGGCCATCGACCGGATATCGCTCGAACGTCACGAGTTGTCAAAGCGCGCGAAGGATTTCGGCAGCGCCGCGGTGATGGTCGCGCTCGGCGTCTGCGTCATTACCTGGGGTCTGATTCTTTGGCCGTTTGCATCCGCTTGGCTCGCGCGTATCTTATAAAAGAGAATTCGTGCGCTCAAAGCTCGCGTCCGTGCCGCAGAACGACCGGTTTATAATCGTCCGATATTCTCAAAAATAGCAACGGAAGCGGCCGCGCGAACGCTCATCCCGAGCCCTCGCGGCCCGATCCCAAGGTCGGACGACATGGAAGCCAAACCACCCCGCCGCACCCGCGAACGGATACTCGAGCTGTCGCTGAAGTTGTTCAACGATATCGGCGAGCCGAACGTCACCACGACGACGATCGCCGAGGAGATGGAAATCAGTCCAGGCAACCTGTACTACCATTTCCGCAACAAAGACGACATCATCAACAGCATCTTCGCGCAGTTCGAGCAGCAGATTCAGAAGCGTCTGCGCTTTCCGGACGATCATCGCCCGACGATCGACGAGATGTGGTCGTATCTGCAATACATGGCGGATTTCTTGTGGACTTACCGGTTCCTGTATCGCGACCTGAACGATCTGCTCGCGCGCAACCGCACGCTCGAAACGCACTTCAAGCAGATCATCACGCACAAGGTGCACTTCGCGAGCCAGTTGTGCGAGGCGCTCGTGGCCGATCAGGAAATGGTCGCGACGCCCGAGGAGATCAAGGTGATCGCGACGAACATCGGCGTAATCGCGACGTACTGGCTGTCGTATCAGTACGTGATGAATCCGCGCAAGTACAACGATCAGGAAGCGATCCGCACGGAACTGCATCAGGCGAGCCTGCATATCATCTCGATCATGGCGCCGTATCTGCGCGGACGCTCGCGTCAGCTCTTCGACGATCTCGTTTCCGGTAAGCTGCCAAAGCGCGAGTATGCGGATTTCCTGCCGCCGCGCGAAGACGCGTCCAACGCATCGAACGCGTCGAAGACCGAAATACCGAAGGATTCCAGATAAATGAAGGCAGTTTGTGTTTATTGCGGCTCCGCGACCGGCGCCCGCCCCGTCTATGCCGAAGCGGCCAAGGCATTCGGCCGCGCGCTCGTTGAAAACGATCTCTCGCTCGTCTACGGCGGCGGCCGCGTCGGGCTGATGGGACTCATCGCCGATGAAGTGCTCGCCGCGGGCGGACGCGCCGTCGGCGTGATTCCCGAGTTGCTGCTCGCGAAGGAAGTGGGCCACACGGATCTCACCGAATTGCACGTCGTGCCCGACATGCACGAGCGCAAGAAGAAGATGGCCGATCTGTCGGACGCGTTCGTCGCGATGCCGGGCGGCGTCGGCACGTTCGAGGAGTTTTTCGAGGTCTACACGTGGGCGCAGCTCGGCTATCACCAGAAGCCGGTCGGCTTGCTCGACGTGAACGGCTACTACGATCCGCTCATGGCGATGCTGCGTCATACGGTCGACGAAGGCTTCATGCGCGAGGCGTATCTGGATTTCATTCAGGTCGCAGCCGAACCCGGCGAGATGATCGCAAAGCTGAAGACCTACACGCCGCCCGCGATCGACAAGTGGTCCGAAAAACGTAACGCCGTCTGAGGAGCGGAACCGATGTCGAAAGTCATCCTGATTACGGGGGCAAGCCGCGGCATCGGCCGCTCGGCTGCGGTGCTCGCGGGCGCGCGCGGCTGGTCGGTCGGCGTCAACTACGCGTCGAACGCCGCGGCCGCCGATGACACCGTCGCGGCCGTCGTTGCGGCGGGCGGCAAGGCCATCGCGATTCCCGGCGACGTCAGCGACGAAGCCGCGATCATCGCGATGTTCGACGCGACGGAGAAAGCCTTCGGCAAGATCGATGGCGTCGTGAACAACGCGGGCATCGTCGCGCCCGGTTCGATGCTCGCGGACATGGATATCGCGCGCATGAAGCGCATCTTCGACATCAACGTGCTCGGTGCGTATCTCTGCGCGCGCGAGGCGGCGCGGCGCATGTCGACTTCGCGCGGCGGCAAGGGCGGATCGCTCGTGAATGTATCGTCGGCGGCGGCGCGGCTCGGCGGGCCGAACGAGTACGTCGATTACGCGGGATCCAAAGGTGCGATCGACACGCTCACGATCGGGCTGTCGAAGGAACTCGGGCGCGAAGGCGTGCGCGTGAACGCGATTCGCCCCGGGCTCATCGATACCGACATCCACGCGAGCGGCGGCAAGCCGGATCGCGCGCACGTACTTGGCGTGCAGACGCCGATCGGACGCGCGGGCACCGCCGATGAAGTCGGCGAATCGATCGTATGGCTGTTGTCGGATGCGTCGTCGTATGTGACGGGCGCGATTCTGGACGTGTCGGGCGGGCGTTGATCAAGCAGGCTCTGGCATGAACTCGAGCCGATAACCGCGCTCCTCGAGCATCTTGACCACAGGCGGCTCCAGCGGATGTTCGTCGATGTGGCGCCGCGTCGCGCCATAACGCACGACCGGCGGATCGATGCTGGCAAGACGCCGCCATGAACCGTGCATGCCAAATACAGTGTGAAGGTTCACGCCGATGTGACTGAGCGCGGCATGTTCGAAACCGAAACGCGCCGCGACTTCGAGCGGCGCGAACCGCAGACCCACGGCTTCCAGCTCGGGACGCAACATGCAGGTGAGTTGCACGTCTTCATGCGTGGCGTCGTTGAACCAGCTCATGGCGATCGGCTCGGAATCGCTGACGTCGGGCGGCGGGACCACCATCCGGATGTGCGGATGATCGACCAGCGCACGAAGCATGCGACGGCTACGGAGACTGAAGCCTCCGTTGAGCACCGGAATCACGACGGAGTCCGGGTTCTCGAGATCGCCGTACCAAGAAAAATCCTTCTTCCAGTAAATGCCTTCGGGTCTGTCGACGCGCGCGAGGTGTCCGGGCGCGCCGATATAGTCGTATTCGAGGAATTCATCGGTCCAGTTCGACGCGTCGAGCAGCCAGCCGTCTTCCTGGACGATCAGCACGTACTCCGTTTCGACCATGCGCCACAACGCGAACATCATGAAAAGGCTGTATTCCTTGAAGCTCAGCGGCGCGATGGCACGGTGACGAATGTCCGGCGGAAGATTGCCAGGTGCGGACGGGCTTAGAAGCAAGGCGGAAGCCCCGGGCATTTGCCGGCGGGAGAATTCGAGCGCCAGCGCCGCGCCGTGGGCGTCGTTCAGTCCGGTCACGGAAACCAGAGTGATGTTGCTGAAATCGGGCATGAAACACGTCGGATGATAAGGATGCCGAGCGATTCTAAATCACTGGCATTCGACGCCATCTCAAAAGGCTGGGTCATTCATCGACGCGCATTTGGCGGCGAGAATATGGTTTTGACGGGGAAAGTGCGCGATCATTTTCGATGAAGCGAGCAAATCGATCGGGTGGCTGATGTCGCATATGTCGTTATCGACACCGAACTCAGGCGCGCGGCAACTGTTCAGTTCGTTGAAGGCCCGCGGCAGGCGAGCCTTCCATTCATACTCGACGACGTCTCGAGCGCGTAACAGCGGGATCTGCCTTGTCAGCTTCGTTTGATCGCCAGGATGCTCTCAACGGCCTTTCGGGCATTGATGAGACCCGCGCCACAACCCTCGGGACACTGTGCGGCCATCGATGTCGCCGTTGAAGTCAGGGCGGACTTTATCTCGTCGACGGTCGCCCCAGGGTTCGCCTCAAACATGAGTGCAATCACTCCTGCTACGTGCGGAATTGACTGCGATGTGCCACTCAATATCGAAAACATGGAGTTGGATGCGGGAACGGTCTTACCTGTATCGATGGTCGAGATGATCGATCCGCCGGGGGCCATCACAGTGACCGGCGGCCCGTAATTCGAGAATACAGCACGATTGCCACCGGAATCCGTTGCACCAACAGTGACGATCCCGTTGCAGTTCCCAGGCTGCTGCGTCGAAACTTCCCCCTTGCCGTTAGGCCCGTTTCCGGAAGCAGTCACTCATTACTCGGATACCTTATTTAATTCGTATACCTAATTTAACCGACCGTAAAACTGAACATTGCACCCAGATACTATGCGACCATGCCACCCTCCTCTGTCGATGATGATTACCAGAAAGCCCCGCTAGCGTCATCGTCTGGGGGCGATGTCTTCCAGTGTGTCGCCCTATGCCTGCTCACTCCGCAGCGAACGTTACGCGATACCCGCGCGCCTCCAACATACGCACGACATCCATTTCCCGGAATGCCCGCTGTGCCAAACTGCGTTTGACTTTGTACTCCACGCTCGGTGGATCGATGCTGACCAGACGGCGCCAGAAAGCGTGATGGCCGAAAAGGTCCATGAAATCGGCATCGCCATAGATAGGACCGGAATCTTCGACTGCAAAGCGCTTGCACAAATCGAGCGGGGCGTACTTGATCCCGACCGCCTCGAGTTGCGGACGCAAAGTGGCAGTCAGTTGCACGTCTTCATTGGGTGCGCGATTACTCCAGCGCATGCGAAATTCGCTGTTATCGAGTAATTCCGGCCGCGGAATCTCAACCTTGATTTCCGGATGATCCATCAATGCGCGCAACATGCGCCTGCTGCGCAGGCTGAAGCCTCCATTCAAAACAGGCCGCACGACATGGCCCGGACGATCTATCCGATCGCGCCATTTGAAGTGTGAAATCCATTCGGTACCGGCGGCCGATTCGACGCACGCCTGATGAACGGGTGCCCCTATGTAGTCGTAGTCGAAGAATTCGTCACGCCAGTTATTGCCGTCCAGAACCCAGCCATCATCCTGCAAGACGAGCGCGAAATCGGTGTCGATCAGCTTCCAAAGCGCAAACATCACGAACCAGCTGTATTCGTGGTAGTTCATGGGAGCGATCTTGCGGTGCGCGATTCCTTCAGGCAGCCCGCGCGGCGAATTCGGGCTGCAAAGTAATGCGCGCGCGCCTGGCATTTGTCTGCGACTCAATTCCAGCGCTGGAACGGCGCGCGTGGCGTCCTGCAAACCTGTTACGGAAACCAAAGTAATTCGATTAAAGTTCGCGCGCGTCATGCTGTTGCGATGGTCCGATATATGAATAGTGCCTTGATACAGCGGTATTCATATTAGGGGCGCATCGCTCATGCATCAATAGAACTAATCGGAAAACGGATCGTCAACGACCAATGTCAATCCGTTCGATCGACGATGTGACGCGGGCTTCCTCACGTAAAAGGGATGCGGCACACGCTTCGCCCGTGGGTCAAAACCCGCCATGCGCCGCCAGCCACGCCTCCTCATCGGCGCGCATTTCGCGTCCGAGAATCCGATTGCGATGCGGAAAGCGTCCGAAGCGCTCGACCACTTCCGCGTGCTCCAGCGCCGATTCATGGAAGCTCGAAACGCCGGTCTCTTCTTTCAGCTTTGCGAATAAGCGCAGCGCCTCGCGCTGGCTCCCCATCGATTCATCGTGCTCGAACGGCATGTACGCGAACGCGCGATGGTACGCACTCGGCAAGCGCAGATCGTCGCCGCGCTCGACCAGCGTCTTCGCCAGCGCGAGCGCACGCGCATCGCCCGCAAACGCGCGCGGCGTGTTCCGATGACAGTTGCGCGAAAACTGATCGATGAGCACGATCAGCGCAAGCGTGCCGAGCGGCGTGCTTTCCCACTCGCGCAAGCCGCCCGCGTGCGCCTCGTCGAGCAGCGCGCCGAAACGTTTGGTGAGCAGCGAATCGAAGACGCGCTTCTTCTTCCACCACAGCTTGCGATCCTGACCGAATTCCGCTGAACCGGGCGCGCCGAACCAGAGATCGAGCACGGCCTGAGCGCGCGGATCCATGTTCAGACGAGTTCCAGCACCAGTCGCCGCGTGCGCGCGCTCTTTTTCTCCAGCTTCGCGATGCGCAACTCGCCGATCTCCTCCGTGTTGCGCACATGCGTGCCGCCGCACGGCTGCAGATCGACATTCTCGATGCGCAAGAGACGCACGCGGCCGAGGCCCGTCGGCGGCTTCACGCTCATCGTGCGCACGAGCTCGGGACGCGCGGCCATTTCATCGTCGGTGATCCATTCGGTCTGCACGCCGTGCGCGCCGCCGATCAGCGCGTTGAGCTTCGCTTCGACGGCTTCGCGCTCGATCGGCTCGACCGTCGCGAGATCGAGCCGCGCGTATTCCGTCGTGATGCTGCAGCCGTCGACGGGATACGGCAGCACCGCGCAGATCAGATGGCTCGCCGTATGCAGCCGCATGCGCCGGTAACGCTGCGCCCAGTCGATCTCCGCGCTCACCTTGTCGCCGGTTTTCAGCTTCGCAAGCGCATCCTCCTGACCGGGCGCGGGAACGTGAACCGCGTCATCCGGCGTTGCGCCTTCGAACTTCGCCTTGCGCGTATCGGCGATCGCGATGACCGTGCCGTCCGCGAGCGTCAGCGTGCCGGCATCGCCCGCCTGACCGCCGCCGAGCGGATAGAACACGGTTTGATCGAGGTGGATGCCCTGCTCGTCGATGGCGGTGACGGTCGCGTCGCAACGCGTTTGATAAGCGTCCTCGCGAAAGAGTGCGCGTGTGCTCATGGTCGTGCTTCCTTGCGATGAGGCGAAAAAGCCGATGATGCATCAGCCGCGCCCCGCCTGAACCGGTACAAAAGAAAGCGAATCAACCGGGACGGTTGCGCATCCAGTCGGCGGTATCGAAGAACGAAGTGAGCAGCCGCTCGCGCAAGGATGCGTCGATGCCGATGTCTTCCATCGCCCACGCCATGCAGCGCAGCCATTGGTCGCGCTCGCTCGATGCAATCGCGAACGGCAGATGCCGCGCCCGCAAACGCGGGTGACCGAAGCGGCTGATGTAGTGATCCGGCCCGCCCATCCAGCCGCACAGGAACCAGAACGTCTTGTCGCGCGAATTGTCGAGCGTCGGCGGATGCAGCGCGCGGATGCCCGCGAACTCCGGCTCGAGGTCCATCAGATCATAGAAACGGTCGACGAGCGCGCGCACGCGCTCTTCGCCGCCGACCAGCTCGAAAGCGGTCGGCTTTTGCACATCGTCTTCGGGATTGACGTCGGTCATTGCTCTGATTCGAAAAACTACGCGTCGCGCAGCGATTGCAGCGCGGGGCGCGCCAATACGCGCCGCAGGCTCAGCCAGCCGCCGAGCCCCGCGCACGCGACGCCCGCGACGATGCCCACCGGCACGAGCCACGGATTGAAATCGATATGAAACTCGAACACGCGCGCCGCCAGCACATAGCCGATGCCCTGCGCGCCGACCGCGGCCATCAGCCCGGACAGCGCGCCCACGGCGACGAACTCGGCGACCTGCACCGAGCGGATCTGTCCGTGCGACGCGCCGAGCGCGCGCAACAGCGCCGATTCGCGCACGCGTTCATCGCGCGTGCCGGCAAGGGCCGCGTAGAGCACGAGCACGCCCGCCGCGAGCGTGAAGAGGAACAGGAACTGCACCGCGCCGATCACCTGCGCGAGCGTGCGATGAATCTGCGCGAGAATCGGCGCGATATCGATCGCCGTCACGTTCGGATAACGCGCGACGAGCCCGTCGATCACGCGTTGCTCGTCCGCCGGCAGATGAAAGCTCGTGATGAAGGTCGCGGGAAGATCGGCGAGCGCGTCGGGCGGCAGCAGCACGAAGAAGTTGACCTTGAACGAATTCCAGTCGACCTTGCGCACGCTCGTCACCGGCGCTTCGACCGGCAGTCCGGCGACGTCGAAACGCAGCACGTCGCCCATCTTCACGCGGATCGTCTTCGCGATGCCCTCTTCGATCGACACCTGCGGCTTGCCGTCTTTGCCGAACCACGCGCCTTGCGTGACGCGGTTATCGCCGGGCAGTTCGGTCGTGTACGACAGATTGAATTCGCGATCGACGAGGCGCTTCGCGTCGGCACGGTCGTAGTTGTCCGGATTCACAGCCTTGCCGTTGATGGCGACGAGACGCGCGCGCACCATCGGCGAAAGCGCGGCGTCGGGCTGGCCGTGCGCGTGCAGATAGTCGAGCACGCCGGCGCGCTGGTCCGGCTGAATGTCGATGAGAAACTGATTCGGCGCGTCGGGCGGCGTCGCGTCGCGCCAGCCCTTGATGAGATCGTTGCGCGTCATGCCGATGAGCAGCAAACACATCAGCCCGATGCCGAGCGCGGTGATTTGCAGCGCGCTCGACCCGCTGCGCCGCTCCAGCGACGCGAGCGCATAACGCCAGCCGACGCCCGCGCGGCTGCGCTCGCGCCGCACGAAGCGCGCCGCCGCCCAGAGCGCCGCGCGCGCGATCGCGCCGAACACGAGCAGGCCCGCCGCGAAACCGCCCGCGACGATGCCGCCGAGCTTCAACTCGCCCGCCGCGACGATCAAAAGCGCCGCGAACAGCAGCACGCCGACGCCATACGCGGCATGGGCGACGCGTTGCGCATCGCCGAGTTCGCGCCGGATGACATGCACCGGCGGCACGCGCGTGATCGGCAGAAGCGGCGGCAGCGCGAAGCCGAGCAGCAGCACGAGCCCCATCGCGACGCCTTCCAGCGCGGGCCAGACGCTCGGCTGCGGCAGTTCGACATCGACGAGCGAGCCGAGCCAGTTCAGCAGCACGAGATGCCCGCCGAAACCGAGCACGACGCCCGCCGCGCTGCCGATCAGGCCGATCGCCAGAAATTCGTTCAGGAAGAGCGCGCGCAGCGTGCGCTGGCTGACGCCGAGACAGCGCATCGCGGCGCAGCCGTCGAGATGACGCCGCGCGAAACGATGCGCCGCCATCGCGATCGCGACCGCCGCGAGCAGCGCCGTCAACAGCGACACCAGCGTGAGGAAGTGGCTCGCGCGATCGATCGTCTGGCGCACTTGCGGCTGGCCGTCGGAGAGCGATTCCAGCGCGACGCCGCGCAGCTTGCCGCCATCGACGTTCTCGCGCGCGAACTTCGCGAACTGCTCGACCTGGCTGTCGGAACCGGCGACGAGCAGGCGATACGTCACGCGGCTGCCGTAGCCGATGAGTCCCGTGGCGGCGATTTCGTCGGCGCGCATCATCAGGCGCGGCGAGAAGTTGACGAACGAGAAGCCGCGATCCAGTTCGCGCGTGATGACGCCCGCGACCGTGAACGTGCGCGTGCCGACTTTCACCGTGCCGCCGACCTTCGTCTTGAGCGCATCGAGCAAGGCGGCGTCGACCCAGACGGTGCCGGGCGCGGGAATGCCGTGCGCGGGCGCATCGGCGGCGTCGACGGCGGGCGCGATGCGCAGCGCGCCGCGCAACGGATAGCCCTGCGTCACGCCCTTGATCGCCGCGAGGCGCGAGAGCGGCTGCGCGGACGTCGAACTGATCATGCTCGGGAAAATCGTCGTGCCCGCCGTCTCGAGTCCGAGCGATTTCGCTTGCGTTGCGAACATCGGATCGACGGGATGATCGGCGCGCACGACGAAATCGGCGGCGATCATCTGGCGTCCGTCGCGCGCGAGCCCTTGGCGCATGCGATCCGCGAGAAACCCGACGCTGGAGAGCGCCGCCACCGCCAGCACCAGCGCGAGCAGCAGCATCGTGAGCTCGCCCGCGCGCCAGTCGCGGCCGGTCATGCGCCACGCCTGACGCATCGTCTGCATGAAACCGAGCGTGATGTGCGGATGCGAATGTCCTGCCTTACGTGCGGCCTGATCGTTCCTGAATGCGGTGCTCAATCGTGCTTGCTCCGCAGCCGGTTCATCCGATGTTCCGAGCTCGGCAGCATGTGCTTGGCCATGCGCGACACCCCGCCGTGCACGCCGCGCGCGAGCCTCGGCAGCGCCCAGCCCGCCAGCACCAGAAACGCGAGAAGCAGCACGAGAAACAGCAGCGGCACGAAGAGCGCGAGCGCGATGCCGGTGACCGCGCCGACATCCTCGGTCGCCGACGCCGCCCAGTTCGACACCGGCTCCGGCGACAGATTGATGAGCGCCCGCGTGCCCGCCTTCGCGAAATGCGATGCACCGGCGAGCGTGCCGCCCGCGAGCGCGGCGATGGTGAGCATGGCGGGATCGGCGTGGCCGAGGGAGCCGGCGGCGAGCACCGCGCCCGCCGGAATGCGGATGAACGTGTGCACCGCGTCCCACAGGGAATCGAAGGCGGGAATTTTATCGGCGAGAAATTCGACGACCGCGAGCACGCCCGCGACGCCGATCACCCACGGCGAGCCGAGCACCGCAAGCGAATCCGGCAGGTGAACGATTCCCATGCGCTGGAACATGCCGGCGATGAAAACAGTGAGATACAGGCGCAGCCCGCTCGCCCATGACAGGCCCGCTGCGAGCGAAAGTGACTCAAGCATTGCCGTCTCCCTGAATGCTGCCTGCCGCCGGCGTTCGCCGCTACGGGACGATTTGCCGACTGAAAAGAGCGGTCTTTGCGGCAGATGCCGGAAGAAGCCGCCTACATCCGCGAAGATAGGATGAAAAAGCGCAAAACGTTGCGCTCAGACAAATGCGGATGACCTCGAACCATTATATCCACGCAAATACGCGCGGTGCAGCACGGTTCAAGCGATTGGCGTTCCCGGCGCCCTCAGTGTCCTGACGAGAGCTTGAGCCCGATCAGCCCGGCGACGATCAGCACCGCGCTCAGGATGCGCGCCGCCGACAGCGCTTCGCCCATGAACACGATTCCGAAGACGAACGCGCCGACCGCGCCGATGCCCGTCCAAACGGCGTAGGCCGTGCCGAGCGGCAGTTGCTTCATGGCCATCGCGAGCAGGACGAAGCTGCCGAGCGCGGTGATGACGGTAAAGACGGACGGTCCGAGCCGGGTGAAGCCTTCGGACGATTTGAGACCGGCCGCCCAGGCGACTTCCAGCAGACCGGCGACGAAAAGAAGAATCCAGGACATCGAGCGACTCCCTTGAAAAATGGGGCCGTCCCCGACGAAACGATGCGCATGCGGTCGTCCGCATGGCTTAGGCGCGAAAGCCGAAGATTGTACCAAACGGGTGCATTCGCGGCACGCGCACGCGGCGCTTCGCCGCGCGGCGTGTGGTCGCGCTCCTTGAAACCATGCTATTAAGGAGAAAAGCGCCCGCGCGAGGCGCGCCTTTCGACACATCCGCTGCAAAAAGCCTGAACAAGGAGCGTTCATGGATGTCGACTCGGTCCTGCTCTCCCGCTTCCAGTTCGCGTGGGTCGTCGCCTTTCACATTCTGTTGCCGGCCTTCACGGTCGGTCTGTCGTGCTTCATCGCGACGCTCGAATTCAACTGGTGGATCACGAAGCGCGACGTCTATCGTCGCCTGTCGGCGTTCTGGCTGAAAATTTTCGCGGTGTCGTTCGGCATGGGCGTGGTGTCGGGCATCGTGATGCCGTTTCAGTTCGGCACCAACTGGAGCCGTTTTTCGGATGCGACCGCGAACGTCGTCGGCCCGCTGATGGGCTACGAAGTGCTGACGGCGTTCTTCCTCGAATCGGCGTTTCTCGGCGTGCTGCTCTTCGGGCGCAAGCTCGTGCCGCAGTGGGCGCATGTGATGTCGGCGATTTTCGTCGCGGCGGGCACCGTGATCTCGTCGTTCTGGATTCTCGCCGTCAATAGCTGGATGCAGACGCCGCAAGGCCACCGCGTGCTGCCGGACGGCCGCTTCGAAGTGGTGAGCTTCTTCGACGTGATCTTCACGCCGTCGTTTCCGTACCGGCTCGGGCACACGGTGAGCGCGTTTCTCGTGACGGCCGGCTTCGTGATTCTCGGCGTCGGCGCGATGTATCTGCGCCAGCGCCGCGCGCTCGAGGAAAGCCGCGTGATGGTGAAGATGTCGCTGATCTTTCTCATCATCATGGTGCCGGTGCAGATGGTGATCGGCGACGCGCATGGACTCAACACGCTCAAGCATCAGCCGGCCAAGCTCGCGGCGATGGAAGCGCTCTGGGAATCCGGCACGCGCGTTCCAGCCAATCTCTTCTCGATTCCCGATCAGGACGAGGAACGCAATCACTTCGAAATCTCGATTCCGGTGCTCGGCAGCATTTATCTCACGCACGACCCCAACGGCTACGTGCGCGGCCTCAAGGACTTTCCGCGCGAGGACCGGCCGCCCGTCGCGGTCGTGTTCTTCGCGTTTCACATCATGGTCGGCATCGCGCTGCTGATGTTCGCGCTCGTGCTGTGGGGCATCGTGCAGTTCGCGCGCGGGCGCATCGAGACGAGCACGCGCTGGCTGCGCGCGGCGACGTGGGCGATGCCGCTCGGCTTCATCGCGGTGATCGCCGGCTGGACGACGACCGAGGCCGGCCGTCAGCCGTGGACGGTCTACGGCATCCTGCGCACGAAGGATTCGGTGACGCCCTCGCTCACCGCCGCCGATGTCGGTCTCTCGTGGCTGCTCTATGTGCTCGCCTATCTCGTGATCTTCGGCGCGGGTTTGTTCCTACTGCGGCGGCTGGTGCGCGTCGGGCCGGCCGAAGTCGGCCATGCGCACGAAAAGGACGAACTCGATACGAAGGCGCGCGCGGCGCGTCCGCTGTCGGCGGTATCGGCGGGCGCGAACGGCGCGACGCCCCGCGTGAGCGAGGACGACATCGTGCCGCCCGGCCGCGGACGCAAATAAGCAACGAACCGGAGAACGCGATGCTCGATCTCGTGCCGCTGTGGGCCGCCATTCTCGCGCTGGCGGTGTTCATGTATGTGCTGCTCGACGGCTTCGATCTCGGCGTAGGCATGGTTTTTCTGCTGCGCCGCGACGCCGAATCGCGCAATCTGATGATCAACTCCGTCGCGCCCGTCTGGGACTTCAACGAGACCTGGCTCATTCTCGGCGGCGGCGGATTGTTCGCGGTGTTTCCGCTCGCGTTCGCGATCATCGTGCCGGCCGTTTATTTCCCGATTCTCTTCATGCTGCTCGGGCTGATCTTTCGCGGCGTCGCGTTCGAATTCCGCGAAGTGACCGGCGCGCGCAAATGGCTGTGGGACGGGGCGTTCGGCTGCGGCTCGCTCGTCGCGACGTTCTCGCAGGGCATCGTGCTCGGCATGTTCATCCAGGGCTTCCCGATCGAAGGCCGCGTCTACGCCGGCACGAGCTGGAACTGGGTCGCGCCGTTTCCGTTGCTCGTCGGCGTAGGGCTGATCTTCGGCTATGCGCTGCAAGGCACGACGTGGCTCGTGCTCAAGACCGAAGGCGAACTGCAGGACTGGAGCCGCAAGATGGCGCGCTATGCGCTCATCGGCGTGATCGCGTTCATTCTGCTCATCAGCCTGTGGACGCCGCTCAAGGACGCGCGCATTGCCGCGCGCTGGTTTGCCTTCCCCGACAGTCTCGCCTTCGCGCCGGTGCCTGTGCTCACCGTGCTGCTCGCGTGGACGCTCTGGTCGAGCCTCGCGAAAGACCGCGACGTGCTGCCGTTCCTGTGCTCGATCGGGCTCTTCTTTCTCGCGTTCACGGGGCTCGTCATCAGCCTGTGGCCGTTCATCGCGCCGCCTTCGGTCACGCTCTGGGATGCGTCCGCCGCGCCCTTGTCGCATCAGTTTCTGCTGATCGGGACGATGTTTCTGCTGCCCGTCCTGATGATCTACGTGATCTGGTCGTACTGGGTGTTCCGCGGCAAGGTACGCGGCGACATGGGTTATCACGCGGAATAGTCAGAGCTTCTGCTGCGTGGCGAGCGACAGGATGCGCGCCCATTTGTGCGCCTCGCCGCGATCGCGCATCGGCAGCGTCCATTCGCCGTGCTTCGCGTCCCGCACGTCGAGCACGACCTGCCACGCGCCGTTCGTTCCATTCGCCTGCCGCATGCGCGCGCCGCGCAGGTCCGCGAAGATATAGCTGCCGCGCTCGTCGCCGACGCGCACATCGCACAGACGCTTGCCCGCCGCGACCCGCACGCCGCCCCAGTCGGATTTGAGTTCGTGGGTCCAGTCGCCGTGTTCGCCTTTGCGCAGATTCGGCGCGATCTCGCGGCGGCTCGCGAGCCAGCGCATCACGCCCGCCGCGATGATCGCCAGCACGACGATCGCAACCGCCACCGCGACGCCGAGGCCGAAGTGCGCGTGTAGCGCGTCGAACGACCATATCGCGCCGTAAATCAGCAATCCTAAGACGATCAGTCCGACGACGATGGGCATCGCGCCTCCCGCACGCTCAATCGATGAGACCGCAGCGTATCACTGCGCCTTGTGCTTCGCGTTCCAGTCGCGCAGCGCCTGCAGCGTGTTGGCGACGTGCTGGTCCGGCGACAGGCTCGTGTATTCGTAGATGACGCGGCCGTCGGGCGCGATCACGTAGGACACGCGCTTGGCCATCGTGCTTTTCATCGGCATGGAGGCGTCGTAGGACTTGATGATCTTCGAGTTTTCGTCCGCCGCGACCGGAAACTTGCTGCGGCATTCGCTCACCGAAAACTTCTTCAACGTATCGATGTTGTCGTGCGACACGCCGATGACCGTCGCGCCTTCGGCCTTGTACTGATCGACCGCTTCCGCGAACTCATGCGCCTCGATCGTGCAGCCCTTCGTGAACGCCGCCGGATAGAAGTACAGCACGACCGGGCCTTTCTTGAGGGCATCGGCGAGCGAATAGTCGTACACGTTGCCGCCGAGCGACGCCTGCGCGGTGAAGTCGGGCGCGGCATCCCCGGGCTTGAGCGTCGCGCCTGCGACGAGCGGATAAACGGCCGCGGCCGCGGCCATCGCCAGAACAGCAGCCGCTTTCATACCGGAAAATCTTTTCATGCGCGCTCCTTTCGAAGACCTCGTTCATGCAAAGACGCCGGCTATGCGTCGTCCTCGCCCTGATCCATCCGGTGTTGCGCGAACCACGCCGCCGCTTCGAATTGCAGTTTAGCGAGCACCGCGGGCGTGAGCACGTCGAGCGATGGCTGCGCGTGCCGGCTCGCGTCGATGGCGGGCGCATCGCCCCGCTCGGCAGCCCGCGCGATGCCGAGCAGCGCGCCGAGCAAGCCTTCGCCCGCGAGAATGGCCGTGCGGATTTCGGCCGCCAGATGGAGCTTATCGAGAATTTCCACGGGCTGCATGTTCAGCACGACATGCACGAGCGAGAAGATGCCGGTCATGAACGCGGCGTCGGAGAAGGCTTCGTCGGCGGGACGCAGCTTTTCGGCCGCGAGCTCCAGGAAGCGCGCGCGCGTGCCGACGAGTTGCAGCAGCGGATCCGAGCGCCACGGCAAACCGCTGCCGTCCGCGTAAAGCAGCAGCTGCGCCCAGCGCATCAACTGGCGCGTGCCGGTCGCGGCGATCGCCTCGCGCAACGACGACACGCGCCGCCCGCGCGTCTGCGCACTCGAATTCGCGAGACGCATCAGCTGCACGACGATATCCGGATTGCGCTTCAGTTCCGCTTCCAGCTCGCGCAGGCCCGGCTCGCCGGCGAGCACGGCCATGAGGCGCAGGAGCGAGCCGCGCGCCGGGCTCTCGCGCCGCGCCGAAAGCACCTGCGGCCGCGCGAAGAAATAGCCCTGAAAGAGATCGAAGCCGAGACGTTTGGCGCGCGTCAGATCGTCGAACGTCTCGATCTTTTCCGCCACGAGCAGCTTGCCGCGCCGCTTCACCTCCGCAGCGAGTAGCGGCAGATGCCGATCGTCCGCGGCGAGGAAATCGACCTTGACGATATCGACGGTCGGCAGCGCGGCGTGCAGCGCGTCGTCGAGCTTCACGACGTCGTCGAGCGCGAAGCGAAAGCCCGCGTTGCGCAACTGCGCGCAGCGTTTGAATAGCGACTCGTCGAACGTGATGCTTTCCAGCAGCTCCAGCACGAAACGCTCGGGCTGCATGATGTGGACGATGTCGTCGAACAGCAGCTCGCGGTTCATGTTCACGTAACCGGGATGCGGCCCGAGCACCGCCGGCACGCCCATTTCGCCGATCGTGCGCGCGACGACATGCGCGGTCGCCTGCACGTCGTCGTGGATGCGGGCGCGATTGTCGGGGCTGTCGCGAAAGAGCAGTTCGTAGGCGACGAGCGCGCCTTCGCCGTCGAGGATCGGCTGACGCCCGACGTAGACGCTTTGCCCGCGCCGCGCCGATGCCGCGCGCTTCAGGGAAGAATCGGGCATGGCGCGGACCGGTCGGATGCGCGCGGCGGCGCCGTGAAGCGTTGCGTGATGGCCGGCTCGATGGCCTTGGCTATGGCACAGGCCGGCCGCTTGGTGGATTCGATCATGGGGCGAACGAGTCGAACGGAATTCTGATGGTCAACAGCACGGCGAAAGCCCTGCGTCCGGCGGCACACCGACGAGAGAACGGGTTCCCGGCCGCAAACGCGCCACTGTAACCGAATTCTCCTGACGAGATAATATGAAACCTCATATCGACAATAACTGGACATTCTTGATGCCGCGATGCGCCCGCCGCATCCGCGCCGCCGGTTAAAGAAATCCCCGATCGCGCCGATAACTCGCCTGATAGAGCGTGTCGCGCCTCATTGCGGCACGTCCCGGCCGGAACCCGCGAGGCGCGTGTTCCGCGCGCCGCCGCCTGGCCGAAACAGCAGGCGCAGCCGCCAGAAACCAACGAGACCATGCAAGCGAACCGGATCAACGTCTCCCGCCGCGCACCGTGGCGCATCGCGCTCGATGCGCTCTCTCGCGCATGGGGAAGCGCCGCGCGCGAGCGGCATCCCGAGAGCGCCGGGGAGCCGCCCGCGCCCGCGACATCGCCTAAGGCCGGCGCGCCGGATGCGCCCGTCGCCGCCGTCGCGAATGCCCTGACCGACGCGTCCGAGGCCACGCTCGGGGCGGTCGACTTCCTCGCCCAGCTCGACGACGCGCTGCGCTTCCAGTATGTATCGGATGCGAGCATCGAGTTCATCGGCTATCACCGCGATTATCTGAGCATGCTGACGCTGCACGATCTCGTCGCATCCGAGGAAGCCGACGAGCTGCATGAGCTCGTCGCGCGGGCGCGCGTGAGCGGCAAGCTCGAATCGGCGACGCTGACGGTCGTGAAGTCGCTCACCTATCCGATCTGCGTCGAGTTGCGGCTCGTGTCGACGGCCGCGCGCGGCATGCCCGGCTTCGCGCTCGCCGCCTTCGACGTGACGCACTGGCGCGAGCGCGAAGCGGCGCTCGTGCATACGATCAATCACGATGCGCTGACGGGCCTCGACAATCTCATCGCCCTGAAGGCCGCGATCGTTGCGGCGCAGGACGAAGCCGAACTCACGCGCACGCACGCGGGACTCGTGCTGCTCGACATCGACGATTATCAGCGCATCAACCGCGCGCTCGGCTACGACGCCGGCGACGAGCTGCTGCGCGAAACCGCGCGGCGCATCCAGCATACGGCGGGACACGGCGAGCGCGTCGCGCGCGTGGCCGGCGACGAATTCGCCGTGCTGCTGCCGCCCGGCACCACGGCGGAACTCGCCGAAAGTCTCGGGCGGCGCTTGCTCACCGCGATCGCGCAGCCCTACCGGCATCGCGGGCAGCACACGCATTTGTCGGCGAGCGTGGGCGTCGCGCTGTATCCGGATCAGGCGGGCAGGCTCGCGAAAAGCGAAGCGCAGACCAACCTCTTGCGCATGGCCGATCAGGCGCTCGCGCAGGCGAAGGAATCGGGCGGCAATGCGCTCGTCTTCCACACGATCGACGACAACCCCGCCGACGCCGAGCGCCTCAAGCTCGAAGCGGACCTGTACGAAGCCGTGCGCAACGGTGAGTTCTCGCTCTACTTCCAGCCGATCACGAAGATCCGCACGGGCGCGGTGGTCGGCGTGGAAGCGCTGATGCGCTGGAATCATCCGGTGCACGGGCTCGTGCCGCCGTCGACGTTCATTCCGCTCGCGGAATCCATCGGCCTCATCAATTATCTGGGCAACTGGGTGCTGAAGGCCGCGTGCATGCAGATCGTGCAGTGGGACGCGATCGGCATCCGGCTCGATTACGTGTCGGTGAACGTGTCGCCGCAGCAGTTCCGCGACAAACGATTCACCGCCGCAGTGAAGGAAGCGCTCGCGCTCACCGGCATCGACGCGCGGCGGCTCGTGTTCGAGATCACCGAAAGCCTTTTGATGCACGATCCGGAGGAAGCGACGCGCCTGCTCGAAACGCTGACGACGATCGGCATCCGCTTCGCCGTCGACGATTTCGGCACCGGCTATTCGAGCCTCGCCTATTTGCAACGTTTTCCGCTCTCGAAGCTCAAGATCGACCGCAGCTTTGTCGAGAACCTGATTACGTCCCGAAACAATCGCGCGATCGTGAGCGCGGTGGTCGGGCTGGCGCAATCGCTCGGACTGGAGCTGGTGGCCGAAGGCGTCGAAACCGAGGCGCAGCGGGATTTGCTCGCGGACCTCGGATGCGACCATATTCAGGGCTGGCTCATCAGCCATGCGTTGCCGTCGGACGAGCTGGCGCGCTCGTTCCAGTCGCATTCGCTCGTATTGCACGAGACATTATGAACGGACGATTGTTCGTGTTTTAATCGAAGCACGCGCCGTAACTCCCTAATAACGTGTACATTTCGTTGTTGGGTGCTGGATTGCAGGACCGCCTCGGGTTAGCCGTCGCGTAACGAACGAGTTCTTATTTTTTGCAATGGCACGCACCAAGGCCGAACTACTGGACAAGCTGTGGTCGCGCATGAGCGAGCGCGGGGATTTCCCCATGCTGTCTCAGGCGCTGCGCTCGACTGTGTCCGCAATGAGCGATGACGACCTCGACTTCACGTCCCTCGTGCAAGTCGTGCTGTCGGACGTCGGCCTCACGCAGAAGGTGCTGCGGCTCGCCAACTCGGCGATGTACATCGCGTTCGGCGGCAACATCACCACCGTCACGCGCGCGTTGATGGTGCTCGGCATGGACGCCGTCGGTCATCTCGTCGTCGGGTTGAAGCTCGTCGACCACTTCCATCAGAGCGCGCCGCGCCGTATCGACGCGAAGCTCGAACTGAACCGCACCCTGCTCTCGGGCGCGGTCGCGCGGCAGCTCACCGAGCACAAGGACTTGCGCTCCGCGGAGGAAGCGGTCGTCTGCACGCTGATGCGGCAGATCGGCAAGCTGCTCGTCGCGTTCTATCTCGAACACGAGTGGGATCAGTTGCGCCGCAAGGCCGCTTCGGAAAACATCCCCGACAGCGCCGCCTGTGCCGCGCTGCTCGGCGTCACCTTCGACGAGATCGGCCTCGAAGCGGCGGACCGCTGGCGTCTGCCCGAGACGATTCGCGAAGGCATGCGCGCGACCGATCCGAACGCGCCCGTCGATGAAACCGTGCCGAAGCACGTTCGCTGGCTGCGCGCGATCTCCAACTATTCGACCGAAGTCGCGGACGCGCTCACGGCGCAAAACGTGGCCGCGGACGGCCGCGAATCGGTGCTCTTCGATATCGCGAACCGCTACACCGGACCGCTCAACACCGACGCCGACACGCTCACGTCGATGAGCCTCGCGCTCGCGAACGAAGAAGCGAGCGACGGCGTGATGCGCGAGATCTCCGAGCTGCAGGCCAACGCCGATGCCATGGCGCGCGCGAACGTATCGGCGGAGGCGCGCATCGGCGCGAGCGTCGCGGACTTGCGCTCGTTGCCGTCGAAGAATGCGCTCGCGCCGGCGCTCGCGCTCGCGTCGGAATCGATACTCGGCAGCCTGCATCTGTCGCGCACCGTGGTGTTCGTGCGCCAGGCCAACAACGAATTCCACGCGCGTCTCGGCCTCGGCGCGGGCGTCGAGCCGATGTTGCCGAAACTGCGCTTCTCGGCGGAGTTCCGGCCCGACGTGTTTCATCTCGCGATCAGCAATCCGGTGGGCATCTTCATCGAGAACGCGCACGACGCGCGCATCGACGCCCGCCTGCCGCGCTGGTACAAGGAGACGCTCGGCGAAGCGCAGGCGTTCGTCGTGCTGCCGGTGAAATCGAACGATACGACCGTCGCGCTGATCTACGGCGACTGGACCTCGCCGCAACACGTGCGCAAGATCTCGCCCGCCGAGATGAGCGCACTGAACGAGCTCACGAAGGAGCTGAGCCGTTTTTTCTTTAGCGCGAACTGGAAGGAAGTCGAGCTCATCTGAGCGGCTTCCTTCTTGCGCGCAGACCCCTTCCTCCGCCTTATTCCCGCTTCAGAATCGCCACGGCCTGCTCGCCGTATCGCACGATATAGCCGCCGTGCGCGCGCTGCCATTCGCGTGCTTCCGATTCGTTCGCAAACCAGTTCTTCTCGTAGTCGTTGAACGCGCCGGCGTCGAGCCGATAGCGGTCGATCGCCGCGTCCGGCTGTTCGTCGATGTGGGATTTGCACGCGTCCCAGCCTGGGTAGCCGAGTTCGACGGCGAGCATCGAAAGCAGATGCTTCAGTTGCAGATCGTCGCGCATCGCGTGCAGATCGGCGAGGCGTTCCGCGCGCGTGACGTTCGCCGCGAGCAGGCGGCGCAGAACGGGCATCGACGCGCTCGTATCGCCGTCGCGGGCGTGACGAAGCAGACGCCGCGCATGTTCGCGCAGATAGTCGCTATTGGAAACGGAAGAAGAGATCGGACAGGATGTAGACCACATGACGTTGTTCCTTTGTTGCGCCGTTCTCGCTGCGGCTATAAAGGTTCGACGTTGCGGTTCGATCCAAAGTTGAGGTGCTGCACGGCAGGTGCGTAAGACTTTCGCGAGACCGGGCGCCCTGCCGCGCCCGTCCGCGATTCTATCCTCAAGCCTTGCGTCAGGCCAACTGGAATTTTCCGACGAGCGACTTGAGCGCGCGCGCCTGATCGTCGAGCGATTGCGCGGCGGCCGCCGCCTGTTCGACGAGCGCGGCGTTCTGCTGCGTGTTCGCGTCCATCTTCGTGACGGCCTCGCCGATCGACTCGATGCCCGTCTTCTGCTCCGCCGATGCCGCCGAGATCTCGCCCATGATGTCCGTCACGCGGCGCACGGCCTTGACGACTTCCTCCATCGTGGCGCCCGCTTCCTGCGCGTAGGTCGAGCCGTCCGACACGCGCGACACCGATGTATCGATGAGCCCTTTGATCTCCTTCGCCGCCGACGACGAACGCTGCGCGAGACTGCGCACCTCGCCCGCGACGACCGCGAAGCCGCGTCCCTGCTCGCCCGCGCGCGCCGCTTCGACCGCCGCGTTCAGCGCGAGGATGTTGGTCTGGAACGCGATGCCCTCGATCACGCCGATGATGTCGCCGATGCTCTTCGCGCTCGCATCGATGCGCTGCATCGTTTCGACGACGCGGCCCACGACCGCGCCGCCCTTCTCCGCGATCTCCGACGCGCTCGCCGCGAGCGTGCTCGCCTGCTTCGCATTGTCGGCGTTCTGACGCACCGTCGACGTGAGCTGCTCCATGCTGGCCGCGGTTTTTTCCAGCGCGACGGCCTGCTCCTCGGTACGGCGCGACAAGTCGACGTTGCCCGTTGAAATCTCGCTCGATGCCGAAGCGATCGCCTCCGCGCTCGCCGCGATATCGCCGACGGTCGACGACAGTCCCGCCTGCATTTCGGAGAGCGCGTGAAGCATCGACGCGTCGTCGCGACGCTTGAGCTTGACCGGATACGCGAGATCGCCCGATGCGATGCGACGCGCGATGTCCTTCGCATAACCGGGCTCGCCGCCGAGCTGGCCGGCGAGACGCCGCACGACCCATTCGGAGACGACGATCGCGAGCGCGAACAACGCGAGCGTCAGCACCGACACCATCACGAACGACGAATGGAAGATGAACGCGGCGGATTCGATCGTCGCCTTGGCTGCGGCGCCGCGGCGCGCGACGAGTTCATCGACCATCTTTTCGAGCTTGCCCGTTTCGACGAGCAGCGACACGTCCTGCATGCCGACTTGCCAGTTCATCTGCGAGAGATCGAGCGGTTGCTCCTTCACGAGCTTCACGAACGTCCGCAGATTCTCGGCCCACTTGCCGAGCGCGATCGAGAAGTTCTTTTGCTGCGCGAGCGCGTCCTTGTCGGCGTGATCGATGTATTGCGCGAGCTGCGCCTGTTCACGTCCGATTTCGGCGAGCGATTGCTCGATCTGCGCGCCGAGATCGTCGCGCTCTTTCGCCGTGCTCGCGGTGAGCAGCATCTTCTGCGACCGGCTCGCGCGCAGCAGATAGCCGCGCGTTTCCTCGGCCGCGCGGCTCGCGACGTAGCCTTGCGTGTAGATGGATTCGGTCGCGCCGTTCAGACGGCTGATCTGCGTGAGCGAAATTGCGCCGATGACGAGCGTGCCCGCGAGCACGAGTCCGAAAGCCAGCCTGAGCGATGCCTTGACTGATAGCGTGCGCTTCGCTTCGTCATGCGCCATGAAGCCCGCGTCTTTTGCGCCGCGTAGCGAAAACAGTTTCATCGATCGAATCCCCGAATTTGTTCTTTGGACTTGGCCGTCGTGAGGCGTGTCCTGGTCTGATCCCTGCCGGGAATACGGCAGGTTTGCGGGCTTTCTTGAGCCTTTTTTTAGCAGGAGCGCACGTTCGTTCGCTCCGCCGTCGCTTCTTATAACCGGCCAAAAAACCTTGCGTGCGACGAAATCGCAGCTTGATTCGCTGCCGATCCTGTCCGATTCGCGACAAAGCTTGGCAGGACAACGCGTCGGGGACAGCCTACACTTGTCAGAAATTCAGTCTGCGCATAAATGTCGCACTGACAAAAGATCGATTCCGAGACGCTTTCCTGCTTTCACAAGCCATCACTATGCAAACGAGCATCGACAAGGGCGCTTTGTCGCCTTCCGGCGCATCGGCCGGCGCTTCCGCCAACGCTTCTGCAAACGCTTCCGCCGCGACATCAGCGGGCGCGCAACGCACCGTTTATTCCGTTCTGGGCGCGATCAGCTTTTCGCACCTTTTGAACGACATGATCCAGTCGCTGATTCTGGCGATCTATCCAATGTTCAAGAGCGAATTCGCGCTCACGTTCGGACAGATCGGCCTCATCACGCTCGTGTATCAGGTGACGGCTTCGCTGCTGCAACCGCTCGTCGGCCTGTACACGGACAAGCATCCGAAGCCGTATTCGCTTCCGGTCGGCATGGGCTTCACGCTGTCGGGTCTCTTGCTGATGTCGGTCGCGGGCAGCTTCGGCACGCTCTTGATCGCGGCGGCGCTGGTCGGCTGCGGATCGTCGGTGTTTCATCCGGAATCGTCGCGGGTGGCGCGCATGGCGTCGGGCGGCAAGCACGGTCTCGCGCAGTCGCTCTTTCAGGTCGGCGGCAACGCGGGTTCGTCGTTGGGTCCCTTGCTCGCCGCGCTGATCGTCATCCCGCACGGGCAAAAGAGCATCGCGTGGTTCTCGGTGGCCGCGCTCGTCGCGATGTTCGTGCTGGCGAATATCGGCCGCTGGTACAAGCGTCATCCGGCGACGAAGAAGGGCCGCGCGCAGACCGCGCACGCGACGCTGCCGCGCAACAAGGTCGTCATGGCGATGAGCGTGCTCGTGCTGCTCGTGTTCTCGAAGTACTTCTATCTGGCGAGCATCACGAGTTACTTCACGTTCTATCTGATCAGCAAGTTCGGCATCTCGGTGCAGGCCGCGCAGATCCATCTGTTCGTGTTCCTCGCGGCGGTGGCGGCGGGCACGATCATCGGCGGTCCGGTCGGCGACAAGGTCGGGCGCAAGGCGGTGATCTGGGTGTCGATTCTCGGCGTCGCGCCGTTCACGCTCTTGATGCCTTACGCGAACCTGTTCTGGACGGGCGTGCTGTCGGTGATCATCGGGCTCGTGCTGGCATCGGCGTTCTCGGCGATTCTCGTGTATGCGCAGGAACTGATTCCGGGCAAGGTCGGGATGGTCGCGGGCTTGTTCTTCGGATTCGCGTTCGGCATGGGCGGCGTGGGCGCGGCGGTGCTCGGGCATCTCGCGGATGCGACCAGCATCGATTATGTGTACAAGGTTTGCGCGTTCCTGCCGTTGCTGGGCGTGTTGACGGTGTTGTTGCCGAAGACGCATGAGGGGAAGGCGAAGGCCTGAGCGCACGCGATGACGATCACAACGGGCACGCCGGACCGCGTGCCCGTTGTGTTTTGGGCGCTCAGTTTCCCAACGCCTCCCTCACCTGCATCAACGCGCCCGGATCCTCGATCGTCGGCAGCTCGCCCGGATCGCGCCCTTCCGCCAACGCCGCGATCGCGCGTCGCAGCAGCTTCCCCGAACGCGTCTTCGGCAGCATCGTCACGAAATGCACGCGCGCCGGACGCGCGATCGCGCCGAGCTGCGAATCCACCGCGTGACACAACTCCGCTTCCATGCCCTCGCGCGCGCCCGGCGCATTGATGCGATCCGCATCGCGCAGCACGACGAACGCCGCGGCCGCCTGCCCCTTCACGGAATCGGCGATGCCGACCACCGCGACCTCCGCGACCGCCGGATGCGCCGACAACGCCTCTTCGATCTCGCGCGTGCCGAGCCGATGCCCCGCCACGTTGATGACATCGTCGGTGCGGCCGAGGATCGACACGTAGCCGTCCTCGTCCTGCACACCCCAGTCGAAGGTCGAATAGACCATCTGATTCGGCACGCTCTTCCAGTACGTGTCGACGAAGCGCTGGTCGTCGCGCCACACCGTCTGCATGCAGCCCGGCGGCAGCGGATACGCCAGCGTGACGACGCCCTTCTCGCCGGGCGCGCAGGCATCGCCGGTCGCTTCGTTGCGCAGCGTGAGATTGAAGCCCATCGACGGTACGCCCGGCGAGCCGAGCTTCGACGGCAATTCTTCGATGCCGCGCGGAATCGCGATCATCGGCCAGCCGGTTTCCGTCTGCCAGTAATTGTCGATGACGGGCTTTTTCAACGCGCTCTGGATCCAGTGCGCAGTCGGCTCGTCGAGCGGCTCGCCCGCGAGAAACAGCGTGCGCAGGCTCGACAGATCGTATTTCTCCATCAGCGCCGGATCCTGCTTCTTCAGCACGCGGATCGCGGTCGGCGCGGTGAACATCAGATTGATCTTGTACTGCTGGACGAGCCGCCACCAGATGCCGCCGTCGGGACGAATCGGCGTGCCTTCGTACATCACGGTCGTGAGGCCGGCGATCAGCGGCGCATAAATGATGTAGCTGTGCCCCACGACCCAGCCGATGTCCGATGCGGTGAACATCGTGTCGCCCGGCGCGCCCTGAAAGATGTGCTCCATCGATGCGGCGAGCGCGACCGCGTAACCGCCGACATCGCGTTGCACGCCCTTCGGCCTGCCCGTCGTGCCGGACGTGTAGAGCACGTACGACGGCTCGTTCGATTCGAGCCATTCGCACGGCACGTGCGCGTCGAAAAATTGCTCGCGCAGCGGTTCGTACGCGACGAGATAACTCGCCTGCAAGCGCTCGGGCGCGAGTTGCCGGTCGATCAAGAGCACTTGCGGCACCTTGTATTCGGCGCGCGAGAGCGCTTCGTCGACGAGCGGCGTGTAGTCGATCACCTTGCCCGCGCGCGCGCCGGCATCGGCGGTGACGATGAGCGCAGGCTCGGCATCGTCGATGCGCGCCGCGAGATTCGGCGCCGCGAAGCCGCCGAACACGACCGAGTGGATCGCGCCGATGCGCGCGCACGCGAGCATCGCGAAGAGCGCTTCGGGAATCATCGGCAGATAGATGAGCACGCGATCGCCCTTCTTCACGTGCAGCGAGCGCATGACGGCTGCCATGCGGTTCACTTCCGCGTGCAGCTCGGCGTAGGTGTAGCGGCGCTCGATGCCCGTTTCCGTCGATACGTAGACGAGCGCGTCCTGTTGCGCACGCGACGCGAGATGCCGGTCGACGGCGTTATGGCACAGATTGGTCTTGCCGCCGACGAACCACCGCGCGAACGGCGGCTTGCTGCGGTCGAGCACCCGCTCGAACGGCGTCTGCCAGTGAATGCGACGGGCCTGTTCGGCCCAGAACGCTTCGGGCTCGTCGATCGACCGTCGATACGCTTCTCGGTAAGTCGGCATGCGCGTCCTCTGCAAAGCGGCGTTGGCTGAGCCCTGAGCATAGAGCAGCCGTCCAACCCGCGCCAGACCGGGCGCGCCCTGATCGATCCGGCGCGTCAGAGCGCCCGGGTTCGGGCTGAGGCGCGGCCCTCGGACGCGGTGTGCTTGAGCAGCACCGGCGCAAGCTCGCCCGCGACGCGCATGCTCGACACGACGACCGTTCGTACGCCGCATCCGTCCGTCAATGCGCGCAGCGTTTCTCGCGTGCTCGCGCGCGCCTCGATGCGCGGTTCGATCAGGATCAGGCCGCGGCAGTACGCGGCCAGCATCGCGCGATGCGTGCGCATCCACGCGGCGCGCAGACGGGCGTCGTCGGCGGTTTCGTTTGCGTCGTGCTCGGCCACGAGAACGAAAGGCGTCGCGAGGGACACGAGACGGCGCATCTGCGCGCCCCATGCGAACGCATAGCCCGGTTTCACGGCGCGCGGACGCAGGCGCACGAGCGGGAATCGGCTCGCGTCGAAAAGACGCTCGTCGAGTTCGATGGATTTCGGTGCGAGGTCGGCGGCGTTCACAGCGGTTTCGGACTCCAGTGGTTGAGCGCGGCGACGAGCGACGGCCAGCGGGAACGCCGCGGCACCACGCGTTTCTTGGGCTGCGTGGCGCGTGGCGCGCGGCGAGCCAACTCCTGCGCCGCCTGCGCCGCCTGCGCCGTCGCCTCCGTCCACGCGCGGCGCGTGGTTTCGAGCACCTTCGCGGCGTTCGCCGAAACAGCGCAACGCTCGCCCCGCTCGCCGCTTTCGGACGCCGGGCGCGCTTCGCCCATCGTGCCGATGGCGGTGAAATCGTTGGTCATGTCGTCGGGCCTCCTGTGTCTGCCTCACGGTGTGCGAGTCATTGTATTGAGAATCATTCTCAACTACAAGCAGGATTTTCGACGATGCGCGGCCCGTGGAAAGCCGCGTCCGCGTGGGATTCGGCGCTCGATCAGCCGGCAGCGCGGAGAAAGCGCGACAAAATGCCCGACGAGTAAGTCGCGGCGATCGACGTCAGAAATTCGGTGAACGATAGCGGCGCGGCGGCGTCCGCCGCATCGGAAATGGTCCGCACGACCGCGCACGGCACGCCGTGCTCGTAGCAGACCTGCGCGATGGCCGCGCCTTCCATTTCGACCGCGAGCGCGTCGGGCAGCGCGTCGCGCAAGCCGAAGAGCGCGTCGTGGCTCGCGATGAAGCGATCGCCGCTCACGATCAGCCCGCGATGCACGCGCGGCCCGGCGACGGCGAAGCGCTCCGTCAGCGTACCGCCCTCGTCGGCGATGAACGCATCGGCGGCTGCGGCGAGCGCATCGGAAAGCGCGCGATCGGCGTCGAAGCGCGCGCGGTCGAGCAGCGGCACTTCGTAGCGCGGAAAGAGCGGCGATGCGTCGAGATCATGCTGCAGCAAAGCATCGGCGATGACGACATCGCCCACTTGCACGTCCGCCCGCACGCCGCCCGCGACGCCTGTGAAGACGATCGCGTCGGTTTCGAACACATGGATGAGCGCGCTCGCGGTCGCGGCCGCCGCCACCTTGCCGATGCGCGCGAGCGTGACGACGGCCGGCAGCCCATGCGCGTCGCCGACGTAATACTCGCGCTGGCCGAGCGTCACGGTGCGAACTTCGCCTGCCGAGCGCATCTGCGCGATGAGGTCACCCAGTTCCTGCGGCAGCGCCGCCATGATGCCGAGCCGCTTCGTCTTCATTCGACGGCCTGCAGTTTCGCCACGGCCAGCGCGAGCCACTTTTCGCCGTGGCGCTTGAAGCGCACTTGCGCGCGCGCGTCGCCGCCCGAGCCTTCCAGCGCGGTCACGGTGCCTTCGCCGAACTTCGTATGGAACACGGCCTGGCCGACCTTGAAGCCGGATTCCGCCGCGCGCTGCTCGTTGGCGAACGACGGCAATGCCGCGCTGGCGCCCTGATCCCGCGCATAGCCGGAAGAACCGCCGCGCTCCTGTCCGGGACGCGCAAACCAGTCGCGGCCCCAGCCGGCGTTGTCGGCGCGTCCGCCCCAGCGCGCGCCCGCCTCCATCTTCGGCGTGAGCCACTTGAGCGAGCCTTCGGGCAATTCGTCGAAGAAACGCGAACGGATGTTGTAGCGCGTCTGGCCGTGCAGCATGCGGCTCTGCGCGAACGACAGATAAAGCCGCTCTTTCGCGCGCGTGATCGCCACGTACATGAGACGCCGCTCTTCCTCCAGCCCGTCCGATTCCTGCGCGCTGTTCTCGTGCGGGAACAAGCCCTCTTCCAGCCCGGTGATGAACACCGCCGTGAATTCGAGGCCCTTGGCCGCGTGCACGGTCATCAGTTGCACGGCGTCCTGGCCGGCCTGCGCCTGGTTGTCGCCGGCTTCGAGCGATGCGTGCGACAGGAAGCCGGCGAGCGGCGTCATCGTGTCGGGATTCTGCGCGGGATCGGCGATGCCGGGCGCATCGAGCACTTCGATCTCGCCGTCCTCGCTGACGATCTCCGGCAGCGCCGACGCGCCCGGACGCAGCGGAATGGAGCGCGCGGGCGTATCGAGCCCGTAGCCTTCCTCGCTGACGAACGCCGCCGCCGCATTCACGAGTTCCTGCAAATTCTCGAGCCGATCCTGGCCCTCTCGCTCGGTTTCGTAGAACGCGGCGAGACCGCTCGCGCGCACGACGTATTCGACGGTTTCCGGCAGGCTCATCTGCTGCGTTTCGGCGCGCATTTTCGCGATGAGCGTCGCGAATGCGCCGAGGCTCGTGCCCGCCTTGCCGGTGACGTACGGCACGGCGGCGGCCATCGAACAGTTGTAGAGACGCGCCGCGTCGGCCACTTGCTCGATGGAGCGCGCACCGATCCCGCGCGTCGGGAAATTGACGACGCGCGCGAACGCGGTGTCGTCGTTCGGATTGTCGATGAGACGCAAATACGCGAGCGCATGCTTCACTTCCTGCCGCTCGAAGAAGCGCAGACCGCCATACACGCGATACGGAATGCCCGCGTTCACGAGCGTATGTTCGATGGTCCGCGACTGCGCGTTGCTGCGATAAAGCACCGCGACCTCGCCGCGCGACACGCCCGTATTGATGAGCGCCTTGATTTCCTCGACGATCCAGCCCGCTTCCTGCGAATCCGTTGCGGCCTCGTAGACGCGCACCGGCTCGCCGTGTCCCGCGTCGGTGCGCAGATTCTTGCCGAGCCGGTTGGCGTTGTTGGCGATCAGATAGTTCGCGGTATCGAGAATATGGCCGTGCGAGCGATAGTTCTGCTCCAGCTTGATGAGATTGCGCACGCGGAATTCGCGCTCGAAATCGTGCATGTTGCCGACGTTCGCGCCGCGGAACGCGTAGATCGACTGGTCGTCGTCGCCGACCGCGAAGATCGCGTTGTGCTCGCCCGCGAGCAGCTTGAGCCACGCGTACTGCAGCTTGTTCGTGTCCTGAAACTCGTCGACGAGAATGTTGCGAAAGCGCGCCTGATAATGCGCGCGCAGCGGCGGATTGTGCGCGAGGAGTTCATAACAGCGCAGCAGCAGCTCGGGAAAATCGACGACGCCTTCGCGCTGGCATTGCTGATCGTAGGCTTCGTAAAGCTCGACGAACTTGCGATTGAACGCATCGGTGGCGTCGACGTCTTTCGGACGCAGGCCCTGCTCCTTCGCGTTGTTGATGAAGTACTGCAGATTCTTCGCCGGATACTTCTCGTCGTCGACGTTCAGGCCTTTCATCAGCCGCTTGATCGCGGACAGCTGGTCGGCCGTGTCGAGAATCTGGAATGTCTGCGGCAGGCCGGCGTCGCGGTAATGCGCGCGCAGCATGCGGTTGCACAAGCCGTGAAACGTGCCGATCCACATGCCGCGCGTATCGATGGGCAGCAGCGCGGACAGGCGCGCCATCATCTCGCGCGCGGCCTTGTTCGTGAAGGTGACGGCGAGCACGGTCGGCGGCGACGCGTAGCCCTGCTGGATCAGCCACGCGATGCGCGTGATGAGCACGCGCGTCTTGCCGCTGCCGGCGCCCGCGAGAATGAGCGCGGGCTCGTCCGGGAGCGTCACGGCGGCGAGTTGTTCGGGATTCAGATTCGCGAGCAGGTCGGGCATGGGAAAGAGGCGTCGAGGTAAGCGAGCATTATAAATGTCCGGTTCTTCGACGACTTTCCGCGTCGCCCATCGCAGCCGACACTCGATTACGGCGCAGACGGCCTACTTTCCATGGATTGTTGCATTTTCTGGGCCGCGTCCGCGCCTAGCGTATTTCGCACACGTCCGTTCACAAGCGTGTTCAGAAATTTGTCATCGAAGCCATTCGCCACTTTCCAGGCGTCCCGATCCCGCTCGAACACGAATTCGCCCTTGAGCTGCACGTATGGCATCGCACCGATAACGCTCAACAGATCGTCCTTATAGTCGACCAAAACCGGACATGCGTAGGAATGGTCATCGATCCTGCGGCAATCCGCTGCCGGAAGCACGCCGATGACCCTCGCTTCCATCGTCCTCGGCACATCTTCCCCGTACACCGGTTTGTGATACGACGGCGACCGTCTGCCCACGCGATCGTCGATTCCCTTGATTCCCGCGATGACCGCTGCGCGAATCGCGTCGCGGCCGAGCGGGGCGCCCAGCGCCTTGTTCAGCCCGGCCTCGTTGTAGCGCGCGGCGACGTATTCGTACGGATAGGTGTGCACTTCGAACTCACCATTCTTTTCCCTGGGCCGGATCACGTAGCCTATGGGGCTCGTCGCCTCCCCCGCTTTGATGACCGCTGTGCAACCGCGCGATCTGTCGCCATCGTCGTAGCCCACTTCCTGGAAATCCGAAAATCGTGGCGTCAAATCGCGGTCATCGTTCAGCGACAGGCCCGGACGCTTCGTGGCGAGATCGGTCTTCGATTGGACGCCGATCCGGAACAGCGCGTCCTTCGTGCTGGTTGCCGCGCAGGATGGCGTGCTTGCCGACCAGAGGGTGTAGGCCCCGACCGCCGCGAAGATCACGCAAAACGCCGATGCGCATCCGATCATGCGACGTTTCACCTTCTTGCGCGTGCGCGCGGCGAACGCCGCGAATGGCGCCCGGAAACGCGGGTCGATCTGCCCGACGACCGACTCGTACTGCAACAAGTCCTCGGGCGCCTTGTCCGTCTCCAGCGTTTCCACGAAACGGACCGCCGCCGCTTCCGCCGCTTGCTCATCCAGGAAACCTTCTTGAATGAGCCAGTCGAGCATCGCGCGCGAGGAATCGAAGCGCAGGTCGATCTCCGACATCTGGTCCATCGACTCTAGCACCCGCAGGGCCGTTTTATCGTCGATATAGCCGCAACTATTCAACGCTGCCAAAGTCTGCAAGCGGACCATGCCCGCGACGCTAACCTTCTGACACTCCTGATCTGTGGTCATCTCGCCCCTTTCTCTTGCGCCACTCGTGCCGGATGCACGCGTGCGAATCCGCCAGCGTAGAACCATGGCTTTTTGCGATACAGGGACAGAGCGCGCTTTTGACAATTACTTCCAGATATCGCTCTTACGGGGCACTCGGGCACCGTACGAGTAGGCCACGTGGGCACCGCTATAATTGACGGATTCCCTGCTTTCAGATCTAGACGAACGACGACATGAGCGACAACACACTGGCAAAAAGCTTCGAGCCTCAAAACATCGAGTCCCAATGGGGCCCGGAATGGGAAAAGCGCGGATACGCCGCTCCCACGTTCAAGGAAGGCGCGAAGAATTTCTCCATCCAGTTGCCGCCGCCGAACGTCACCGGCACGCTGCACATGGGGCACGCGTTCAACCAGACCATCATGGATGGCCTGACGCGCTATCACCGCATGCTGGGCGAAAACACGCTGTGGGTGCCGGGCACGGACCACGCGGGCATCGCGACGCAGATCGTCGTCGAACGCCAGCTCGATGCGCAAGGCATCTCGCGCCATGACCTCGGCCGCGAAGAGTTTCTGAAGCGCGTCTGGGCGTGGAAGCAGCAATCCGGCTCGACCATCACGAATCAGGTTCGGCGTCTGGGCGCATCGATCGACTGGTCGCGCGAATACTTCACGATGGACGACAAGATGTCGGCCGCCGTGCGCGACGTGTTCGTCACGCTCTATAAACAAGGGCTGATCTATCGCGGCAAGCGGCTCGTGAACTGGGACCCGGTGCTCGGCACCGCCGTGTCCGATCTCGAAGTCGTGAGCGAAGAAGAAAACGGCAGCCTGTGGCACATCAACTATCCGCTGCCGGACGGTTCCGGTCATCTGACGGTCGCGACCACGCGCCCGGAAACCATGCTGGGCGACACCGCCGTGATGGTGCATCCGGAAGACGAGCGTTATCAGCATCTGATCGGCAAGACGGTGACGTTGCCGCTATGCGATCGCGAAATCCCGATCATCGCGGATGAATACGTCGATCGCGAATTCGGCACCGGCGTCGTCAAAGTCACGCCCGCGCACGACTTCAACGACTACGCCGTCGGCCAGCGCCACAAGCTGCCGCAGATCGAAATTCTCACGCTCGACGCGAAGATCAACGACAACGCGCCTGAAAAATATCGCGGCATGGATCGCTTCGACGCGCGCAAAGCCGTCGTGAAAGATCTCGAAGCGCTCGGCCTGCTCGAATCCGTCAAGCCGCACAAGCTGATGGTGCCGCGCGGCGACCGCACCAACGTGGTCATCGAACCGATGCTGACGGACCAGTGGTTCGTCGCCATGAGCAAGCCGGCGCCCGAAGGCACGTTCAATCCGGGCAAGTCGATCACGGAAACGTCGCTCGATGTCGTGCGCAACGGCCAGATCAAGTTCGTGCCGGAGAACTGGACGACCACCTACTATCAGTGGCTCGAAAACATCCAGGACTGGTGCATTTCGCGCCAGTTGTGGTGGGGCCATCAGATTCCCGCGTGGTACGGCGAGAACGGCGAGATTTTCGTCGCGAAGACCGAAGAAGAAGCCCGCGCCGAAGCCGACGCGCAAGGCTACAAAGGCGCACTCAAGCGCGATGAAGACGTGCTCGACACCTGGTTCTCGTCCGCGCTCGTGCCGTTTTCGTCGCTCGGCTGGCCGAACGAGACGAAGGAACTGAAGGCGTTCCTGCCGTCGTCGGTGCTCGTGACAGGCTTCGACATCATCTTCTTCTGGGTCGCCAGAATGGTGATGATGACCACGCATTTCACCGGCAAGGTGCCGTTCGACACCGTCTATGTGCACGGACTCGTGCGCGACGCCGAAGGCCAGAAGATGTCGAAGAGCAAGGGCAACACGCTCGACCCGATCGATATCGTCGATGGCATCGACCTCGAATCGCTCGTCGCCAAGCGCACGACCGGCCTCATGAATCCGAAGGCCGCCGCGCAGATCGAGAAGAAGACGCGCAAGGAATTCCCCGAAGGCATTCCGTCGTTCGGCACCGACGCGCTGCGCTTCACGATGGCCTCGATGGCCACCCTCGGCCGCAACGTGAACTTCGATCTCGCGCGCTGCGAGGGTTATCGCAACTTCTGCAACAAGCTCTGGAACGCCACGCGTTTCGTGCTGATGAACTGCGAGGGCCACGATTGCGGTTTTGCGAATCCGGGCGCGTGCAAGCCAGGCGATTGCGGCCCTGGCGGCTACACGGATTACTCGCAGGCGGATCGCTGGATCGTGTCGCTGCTTCAGCGCGTGGAAGCCGAAGTGGAAAAGGGTTTCGCGGACTATCGTTTCGACAACGTCGCGAGCGCGATCTACAAATTCGTGTGGGACGAGTACTGCGACTGGTATCTCGAACTCGCGAAGGTGCAGATCCAGACCGGCACGCCCGAGCAGCAGAGGGCGACGCGTCGCACGCTCTTGCGTGTGCTCGAAACGGTGCTGCGCCTCGCGCATCCGATCATTCCTTTCATCACGGAAGCGTTGTGGCAGAAGGTTGCCCCTCTCACCGACGCCTTCCCGCAAGGCGCGAAGGAAGGCGAAGTCTCGATCATGACGCAGCCTTATCCGCGCGCCGAGCAGAAAAAGATCGATGAATCGTCAGAACAGTGGGCTGCCGAACTGAAGAGTGTCATCGATGCATGTCGTAATCTACGTGGCGAAATGAATCTGTCGCCCGCGGTGAAGGTGCCGTTGCTCGCGCACGGCGACGCGGCGCGCCTCACCGCGTTCGCACCGTATATCGCTGCCCTCGCGCGTCTTTCCGAAGTGAAGATCATCGACGACGAAGCCGCCCTCGACAAGGAAGCTCATGGCGCGCCCGTCGCGATCGTCGGCACGAGCAAGCTCGTGTTGAAAGTCGAAATCGATATCGCCGCGGAACGCGAGCGCCTGACCAAGGAAGTGGACCGTCTGACGGCCGAGATCGCAAAATGTAACGCGAAACTCGGAAACGAAAGCTTTGTTTCAAAAGCGCCGGCCGCTGTCGTTGAACAGGAGCGTAAAAGGCTGGCAGAATACGGAACCACTATCGAGAAGCTTCAGGCCCAATTATTGCGTCTGCCTGCTTGAATTTGAGGGTTCGAATCATTTATCGATCCGCTCCGTCTGTCTCGACGTTTCATTGATTAAGAGGATCAGGGTCATCACATGCTAAAAGTTACCAAAGCGGTTTTCCCCGTCGCAGGTCTGGGCACGCGGTTCCTTCCCGCGACCAAGGCCAGCCCGAAGGAAATGCTGCCTGTCGTCGACAAGCCGCTGATTCAGTACGCGGTCGAAGAAGCAATGGCGGCCGGCATTACCGAAATGATCTTCGTGACGGGACGCAGCAAGCGCGCCATCGAAGATCACTTCGACAAGTCCTATGAGATCGAAGCGGAACTCGAAGCGCGCGGCAAGGACAAGCTGCTCGAACTCGTGCGCAGCATCAAGCCGAGCCATGTCGACTGCTTCTACGTGCGTCAGGCCGAAGCGCTCGGTCTCGGCCACGCTGTGCTCTGCGCGGAGAAGCTCGTCGGCGACAATCCGTTCGCCGTGATCCTCGCGGACGACTTGCTGTACGGCAAGCCGCCCGTCATGTCGCAGATGATCGAAGTCTTCGATCACTATCACAGCTCGGTGATCGGCGTCGAAGAAATCCCGCCGGAGGATTCGAAGTCCTACGGCATCATCGACGGCAAGGAATGGGAAGACAACATCTTCAAGCTGTCGGGAATCGTCGAAAAGCCGGAACCCGCCGTGGCGCCGTCGAACCTGGGCGTAGTCGGCCGGTACGTGCTGAAGCCGCGCATCTTCGATCACATTCGCGCGCTGAAGCCGGGCGCGGGCGGAGAACTGCAACTGACGGACGCGATTCAATCGCTGCTGTCGGATGAGCAAGTGCTCGCGTACAAGTATCAGGGCACGCGCTTCGATTGCGGCAGCAAGCTCGGCTATCTGAAGGCGACGGTCGAGTTCGCGCTGCGTCATCCGGAAGTGAAGCAGGAATTCGAGGAATATCTGCGCAATCGCGCGCCGATTCTCGAAGACTGACTTTCTGGCCGGATCTGCTGAAAAAAATGCCCGTCACCTCCGTGACGGGCATTTTGCTTTTGGGCGTTTGCTCGTGCGTTCGTTGGCTTCAACGCCGGCGCATCAGGAAGATGAACGTCTTGTCCTGTGCGGTCGATTCGACGATCTCGTTGCCGGTCTGCTTCGCGAAGGCCGCGAAATCGCGTTGCGATCCCGGATCGGTCGCGAGCACTTTCAAAATCTGACCGCTCGTCATGTCGGCGAGCGCCTTCTTTGCCCGCAAAATCGGCAACGGGCAGTTGAGCCCGCGCGCGTCGACTTCCTTGTGAACTTCCATCGCGATTGAACCTTTGTTTGCCGGTGAGGGGAGCGCTCGTGAAGGTTCGATTTTAACGCAGAGGTCAAAACTCCACCGCCCGCCCACTCTCATAGGCCTGCCGCATCGCAATACCAATGCGCGTCGCCTCTCTTGCATCGTCGAGCGTCAGCCCCGTCGGCTGCCCTTGCCGAAGCAACCCGACGAACGCCTGCGCCTCGCGCAAAAACGCATCCTCGAAGCGCTCGAAGAACGTCGGCGTGCAGGCATTGCGCACGCCCTGCGCATCCGCGATTTCCACGCGATTCGCCCGCGGATTGCGTCCCACCGACAGCGCGCCCGCCGTGCCGATCACTTCCGTCTGCGTGTCGTGCCCATGCGCCATCGTCCGCGACGCATACAGCACCGCGAGCCGTCCGTCATCGAACTCGATCGTGCCCACGCCATTGTCGATGTCATTGCACTCGCGCAAGCCTTCGTGAATCGCGATGGTTCCGCTCGCATACACGCGTTTCGCGCGCGGATTGCCGAGCAGCCAGCGCGCAAGATCGATGTCGTGCACGCTGCAATCGAGAAACAGCCCGCCCGATGTCGGCGCGAATCGCACGAAGAAGCCATCGGGATCGTTCTTGTCGCAGGTCTGCGAGCGCACCATGAACGGCCGGCCGATCGCGCCGCTCGCGACGCGATCGAACGCATCGCGATAGCTCGCATCGAAGCGCCGCACGAAGCCGATCATCACATGCAGATGCGGATGCCGCGCGTGCTCTTCGATCACCGCGTCGCATTCGGCGAGATCGAGCGACAGCGGCTTCTCGCAGAACACATGCTTGCCCGCGCGCAACGCGGCGATGATCTGCCGCGCATGCAGCGACGTCGGCGTGACGAGCCACACGGCATCGACGGAGGCATCGGCGAGCAGTTCATCGTAATCCGCATAAAGCGACAACTCGGGAAGACTCGACGAAGCCCACTCGCGCTCGTCCACAACCGGACTGCACGCCGCGACGAGTTTCGCGCCCGGCACGCGCCACGCGAGATTCTCAGCATGCCGGCGCCCGAGCCGCCCCAGTCCGGCGATACCGAAGCGCACCGCGCTCATGCGACGTTCTCCCCGAGCTTGACGATGCGCTTCTCGCGCCACGACAAGGTCGCCGCTTCGGCGAGTTCGAGCGCCTTGAGGCCATCGGCGACGGTGGTTCGCACCGGTTTGCCGTTGCTGACCGCATCGAAGAAATGCGCGATTTCCGCCGCATACGCCGCGCGATAACGTTCGAGAAAGAACGCCTCGGGCTTGTCGCTCGACACCGACGCCGACGTGTACGCGGTGACTTCCGTCGGCCGCACATTGCCCGCCTGCAGCATGCCCGCGCTGCCGAGCAGCTCGAAGCGCTGATCGTAGCCATACGCCGCGCGCCGCGCCGTATTGATCTGGCACAGACGCCCGCGCTTCGTGCGGATCGTGACCGCGGTCGAATCGATATCGCCCGCTTCGGCGATGGCCGCATCGCTCAAGCAACTGCCCGTCGCGTGCAGCGTGTCGGCTTCGTCGTCGAGAATCCAGCGGAAGATGTCGAAGTCGTGAATCAGCATGTCCTTGAAGATGCCGCCCGAATGCAAGATGTACTCGACCGGCGGCGCGCCCGGATCGCGGCTCGTCACGATCAGCATTTCCGGATCGCCGATCTCGCCCGCGTCGATACGCGCCTTCAACGCCGAGAACGTCGGATCGAAGCGACGCTGAAAGCCGATCATGCAGACGACGCCCGCCTTCTCGACAGCATCGGCGCACGCGCGCGCACGCTCGGTCGTGAGATCGACGGGCTTCTCGCAGAACACATGCTTCTTCTGCGCCGCCGACGCCAGAATCAGATCCGCGTGCGTATCCGTGCTCGAACACACGACGGTCGCGCCGACGGAGGCATCGCCCATCGCGCCATCGACATCGGCGACGGTCGCGCCATGCGCTTTCGCGAGCGCGGCGGCCGCGTCGCGATTCACATCGACGACGTATTTCAGACGCACGCCCGGTTGCCGCGCGAGATTGGCCGCGTGAATCTTGCCGATGCGCCCCGCCCCAAACACCGCCACATCAATCGTCATAGCCACCTGTCTCCTTGGATTCCTCAACGTTCAACTCGAGCCGGTACGCGAGCGCGATGAACAACGCCTGGCACAGGCAAATGGTGCTCGTGAGCGAGCGAAACGCGAACGCGCTGCCCTCCTTCACGAACAGACTCGCGCTCGCGTGACGCGCGAGCGGCGAAAGCTGGCTATCGGTGATGACGAGCGTCGCCGCGCCGTGATGCTGCGCGGCGCGCACGCAATATTGCGTCTCCTTGCCGTAGGGCGCGAAGCTGATCGCGATCACCACGTCTCCCTTCTTCACGCTGCGCACCTGTTCGCGAAACATGCCGCCGAAGCCCGAGATCAGATGCACGCGCTTCTTCGTGTGCTGCAATGCATAGACGATGTAGCTCGCGACCGCGAACGACCGGCGCACGCCGATCACGTAGATGTTCTCCGCCTGCGAAAGCATCTCGACGGCGGCTTCGAACTGCGCGTCGTCGAGACCGGCTTCGAGCTCGTCGAGACCCGTGCGGCTCGCCGCGATGAACTCGCGCGCGACCGACACGCCGGACGCATCGCCCGCCTTCTCGTCGATGAGCTTGCGTATGCGCTGCTGATACGTCTGCTGCGAACCGCCCGCGCCCGTGTACGCCTGCCGGAACACGGCCTGCAAGTCGGAGAAACCGGAGAAACCGAAGCGCTGCGCAAACCGCACGACCGCCGACGCATGCACGCCGCACGCGTTGGCGATATCGCTCGTGCGATCCATCATCACGCTTGGCCGATGCTGCTCGATATACGTCGCGACGCTCTTCAACTGGCGCGGCAGCGAGTCGTAGGCGTCGGTGATCCGCTGCATCAGTTCGTCGACGCTTTGCACGTCGGTGCTGGTCTCATCCATCACAGGCTCTTTCGATGTTCGTCGTGAACCGATTATAGGAACACGGCAAGCAAATTGGAATGTATTTTCCATTTGCCGCACCAATGAAATTTCTATTGCAGGCCACCGAAAACTGACCTACTCTTGGTCCTGAGCACGGCACATCGAAGGGTCGGCTCGCGAAACATCACACCAAACAACAACCGAGATAGGTGGAGACAATGACCATTTGCAACGGTCGGGCCGCGCTGCGCGCGCTGGTGGCTGCTGCTGCGTTGTGCAGCGCATCGATGATGGCGGCGAGTCCCGCACACGCGGCGCCCGACGCGAAGTTCGTGCTGATCAGCCACGCGCCGGACTCGGATTCCTGGTGGAACACCATCAAGAACGCGATCAAGCAGGCCGACGAAGACTTCAACGTGCAGACGGACTACCGCAATCCGCCGAACGGCGACATCGCGGACATGTCGCGCCTGATCGAGCAGGCCGCCGCGCGCAACTACGATGGCGTCATCACGACCATCGCCGATTTCGATGTGCTGAAGAGCGCCATCAACAAGGTCACGGCGAAGAAGATTCCGCTCGTCACGATCAACTCGGGCACCGAGGAACAGAGCGCGCAACTGGGCGCGATCATGCACGTCGGCCAGCCGGAATATGTGGCGGGCAAGGCGGCCGGCGAGAAGGCGAAGGCCGCGGGCGTGAAGTCGTTCGTCTGCGTGAATCACATCGCGACGAACACGGTGTCGTTCGATCGCTGCAAGGGCTTCGCGGACGCACTCGGCATCGACTACAAGGCATCGACGATCGATTCGGGACAAGACCCGACCGAGATCCAGTCGAAGGTATCGGCGTATCTGCGCAATCATCCGGATACGGGCGCGATCCTCACGCTCGGACCGACGCCCGCATCCGCGACGCTCAAGGCCGTCACGCAAATGGGCCTGCAAAACAAGGTGTATTTCGTGACTTTCGACTTCTCGGACGACATCGCGAAGGCCATCAAGGACGGCACGATCAAGTTCGCGATCGATCAGCAGCCGTATCTGCAAGGCTATATCCCGGTGGCCGTGCTCGCGATCGTGAAGAAGGAACATACGACCGATCCGGCGAAGATCCGTCAGCTTCTCGAAGCCAATCCGAAGTTCAAGGCGCGCCTCGAAACCTACGGATTGCAGCCGTCGTACGGACCGAAGAACATTCGTTCGGGCCCGGGTTTCATCACCAAAGAAAATCTCGACAAGGTCGTGAAGTACGCGGGTCAATATCGTTGATCCCGGCGTGACCTGATTCGGGCGGCGCTTCGCGCACCGCCCGCTTTTATCGACGTTCAGCGCGCCTTGCTGCGTCCGTTCGCGGACGCGGCGGCGACGCGCGCATCGGTACCGCATCGACATCGAGTCTCAAGGAGCCATCATGGGCGTAGCCGGCAAACACTACCCTCCTCACGTGAACCGTCAGCAGGACAACGCTGAAACACCTGACCAGGCCAAGCCCTCGGATGAGCGCGTACGCCACACGTCGTGGTTCGGTCATTTGCTGAATCGCCCGGAGTTCGCGGCCATTTCCGGCACCGTGCTCGTCTTCATCGTGTTCGGCTTCGGCGCGGGATCGTCGGGCATGTTCAACCTCGACGGCGTGATGAACTGGTCGCAAGTGGCCGCCTATCTCGGCCTGCTCGCGGTCGGCGCGTGTCTGCTCATGATCGCGGGCGAGTTCGACTTGTCCATCGGCTCGATGATCGGCTTCGCTGGCATGATGGTCGCGTTGCCGGCGGTCTATTTTCATTGGCCGCTATCCCTTTCGATTCTCTTCGCGTTCGTCATGTCGATGCTGCTCGGCGCATTGAATGGCTATCTCGTCATGCGCACGCGCCTGCCGTCGTTCATCGTCACGCTCGCGTTCCTGTTCATTCTGCGCGGCCTCACGCTCGCGCTGTCGATCATGTTCGCGGACCGCACCATCATCTCGGGCGTCGGCGATCTCGCCCAGGCCGATCCCATCGCCGACACGCTCTTTCATGGCGTCGCGTTTCACGGCCTGTTCAACTGGCTCGCGCACATGGGCATCGGCAAGCTGCTCGACAGCGGCCAGCCGCTCGTGCCGGGCATTCCGAAAGTCATCATCTGGTGGCTCGCGCTCGCGGCGGTCGGCGCGTTCGTGCTCGCCAAGACGCGCTACGGCAACTGGATTCTCGCGGTCGGCGGCGATGCGAATGCCGCGAAGAACGTCGGCGTGCCGGTGAAGCGCGTGAAGATATCGCTCTTCGTGCTCACCGCGTTCTGCTCGTGCCTCTTCGCCGTGCTGCAAGTGTGCGATATCGGCTCGGCGGCGGCGGATCGCGGCTTGCAGAAGGAATTCGAAGCGATCATCGCGGCGGTCATCGGCGGCACCTTGCTGACGGGCGGTTACGGATCGGTCGTCGGCGCATGTTTCGGTGCCCTGATCTTCGGTGTCGTGCAGATCGGCATCACTTATACGAACGTGAGCTCGGACTGGTTCCGCGTATTCCTTGGCGTGATGCTGCTCATCGCCGTGCTCTTCAATCACTACGTGCGCCGCCGCGTGTCCCAGGCTCAATGAGAGGAGCAACGATCATGCAAGACGACAACATCCTCGCGCTCGAAAACGTCAGCAAGTTCTTCGGCAAGGTGATCGCGCTGAACGGCGTCACGTTGCGGCTCAAACGCGGTGAAGTGCATTGTCTGCTCGGCGATAACGGCGCCGGCAAATCGACACTCATCAAGACGCTCGCAGGCGTGCATCAGCCCTCTTCCGGCGACTATCTCGTCGATGGCAACCCCGTGCATTTCGACTCGCCGAAAGAAGCGCTCGATCTCGGTATCGCGACCGTGTATCAGGATCTCGCGCTCGTGCCGTTGCTATCGGTGGCGCGCAACTTCTTCATGGGACGCGAGCCGCAAAAGAAGCGCTTCGGCATCAGCGTGATGGACCTCGACCTCGCCGCCGAAACGTCGCGCGCCAAGCTCGCCGAAATGGGCATCAATGTGCGCGATCCGCATCAGCCGATCGGCACGATGTCCGGCGGCGAGAAGCAATGTCTCGCGATTGCCCGCGCGATTCACTTCGGCGCGCGCGTGCTGATCCTCGACGAACCGACCGCCGCGCTCGGCGTGAAGCAGAGCTTCAATGTGTTGAAGCTCATCCACAAGGCGCGCGAAAAAGGCATCTCGGTGATCTTCATCACGCACAACGTTCACCATGCCTATCCGATCGGCGATTCGTTCACGCTGCTCAATCGCGGCCGCTCGATGGGCACGTTCACCAAGGACAACATCAGCAAGAACGAAGTGCTCGACATGATGGCGGGCGGCGCAGAAATGCAGCAGATGATGACCGAACTCGAAGGCGCGACGATCTGAGGACATTGAATCCATGCCAACGCAAAATCCCTCTCGCTTCGCGCGGGATCGCACGCGCGATATCGTGTGTCTCGGCCGCCTCGCCGTCGATCTCTATGCGCAGAATGTCGGCGCGCGGCTCGAAGATGTATCGACGTTCGCGAAGTATCTCGGCGGCTCGTCGGCGAACATCGCGTTCGGCTGCGCGCGGCTCGGGCTGAATGCGTCGATGCTCGCGCGCGTCGGCAACGATCACATGGGGCGCTTTCTCACGGAGACGCTCGAACGCGAAGGCTGCGATGTGAGTCACGTTCGCATCGATCGTGACCGGCTCACCGCGCTCGTGCTGCTCGGCCTCGAAGACCGCGACACGTTTCCGCTCGTGTTCTATCGCGAGAACTGCGCGGACATGGCCGTCGACGAACACGATTTCGATGAAGCGTATATCGCGTCATCGAAGGCGCTGCTCATTACGGGCACGCACTTCTCGACGGAACAGGTGAACCGCACGAGCCGTCGCGCGCTCGACTACGCGCGAAGCAACGACGTCCGCACGATTCTCGACATCGACTATCGGCCTGTCTTGTGGGGTCTCACGGGCAAGGCGGATGGCGAGACGCGCTTCATCGCGAATGAAGGCGTCACTGCGCATTTGCAGCGCATTCTGCCGTTGATCGATCTCGTCATCGGCACGGAAGAAGAGTTTCGCATCGCGGGCGGCAAGGACCGTCTGATCGATGCGCTCGCGATGGTCCGTAAGGTCACGAGCGCGACGCTCGTCGTGAAGCGCGGGCCGCTCGGCTGTTCGATCATCGAAGGCGCGGTGCCGTCGTCCATCGACGATGCGCCGGTTCATGGCGGCGTCGAAGTGGAAGTGCTCAACGTGCTCGGCGCCGGCGACGCGTTCGCTTCAGGCTTCTTGTCGGGATGGCTGCGCGACGAGCCGCTCGATGCCTGCGCGCGAACGGCCAATGCATGCGGCGCGCTCGTCGTGTCGCGTCACGGCTGCGCGCCCGCGATGCCCACGCCCGCCGAGCTCGATTACTTTCTCGCCGCGGCGAAGGAAGACCCCGCGCGCATGCGCCGCCCCGATCGCGATGCAAAGCTCGCGCGTCTGCATCGCGTGAGTCCCAAGCGCAAGCAATGGGACGAAGTGCTCGGCTTCGCGTTCGATCATCGCAATCAGTTCTTCGATCTCGCGCAGCAAACGGGCGCGAGCGAAGCGCGCATCTCGACGTTGAAAAACCTGTTCGTCGAAGCCGTTGCACAGACGGAGAAAGAACTCGCGCTCGAAGGACGCATTGGCGTGCTGATCGACGATCGCTACGGGCAAGATGCGTTGAACGCGGCGACGGGACGCGGCTGGTGGATCGGCCGGCCGGTCGAATTGCCCGGCTCGATGCCGCTCGAATTCGATCATGGCCGCTCCATCGGCACGACGCTCGTGCAGTGGCCGCGCGAGCAGGTCGCGAAGTGTCTCGTGCAATATCACCCCGATCATCCGCATGACGTGCGTCTCGAACAGGAAGCGCAGTTGCGCGCGCTCTACGATGCCGTTCAGGAAAGCGGCAACGAACTGCTGCTCGAAGTGATCGTGCCGAAGAACGGGCCACCGATTGAAGACGACACGGTGCATCGTGCGTTGAAGCGTCTCTACAACCTCGGCATCTATCCGGAATGGTGGAAGCTCGAACCGATGAGCGCGAAGCAATGGCAAGCCATCGATGCGCTGATTGCGCAGCGCGATCCGTATTGCCGTGGCGTCGTGTTGCTGGGATTGTCGGCGGGCGTCGATCAGTTGCGTGAAGGCTTCGCAGCGGCGGCATCCTCGAAGACGTGCAAGGGCTTCACCGTCGGGCGCACGATTTTTCATGAGCCGAGTCATGCGTGGCTCGCCAATGAGATCGACGACCGCGAATTGATCGCGCGCGTGCGACGCACGTTCGAAGCGCTGATCGATGCATGGCGCGAGGCGCGTTCGTCTTCGGGCGCAGAACTTCGAGTGACACAGGAGCAAGCCGCATGAACCAGCGTGCAACGCAATCGGAGACTGCAGTGAGTTCGACCATTCGACTGACCGCCGCGCAAGCGCTCGTGCGCTATCTCGCGGCGCTTCGCACCGAACACGGCGAGCCGCTTTTCGGCGGCGTGTTCGCGATCTTCGGGCATGGCAATGTCGCGGGTATGGGCGAGGCGTTGTATCGGCATCGCGATGAATTGCCGACGTATCGCGCGCACAACGAGCAGGCGATGGCGCATGGCGCGATCGCGTATGCGAAGGCGCATATGCGGCGGCGCATGATGGCGGTGACGACGTCGATCGGTCCGGGCGCGACCAATCTCGTGACGGCGGCCGCGCTCGCGCATGTGAACCGCTTGCCGGTACTGCTGTTGCCCGGCGATATCTTCGTGTCGCGCGCGCCCGATCCGGTGTTGCAGCAAGTGGAGGATGGTCACGATGGCGGCGTCTCCGCTAACGATGCGTTGAAGGCGGTATCGCGTTACTTCGATCGCATCGTGCATCCCGCGCAATTGTTGAGCGCATTGCCGCGCGCGATACGCGTGCTCACCGATGCGGCGCAATGCGGCCCGGTCACGCTCGCGTTGCCGCAGGACGTGCAGGCGATGGCGTACGACTACCCTGCTTCGTTCTTCGAGCCGCGCGTCGTCGAGTTTCATGCGCCGGCACCGATTCCGCGCGAGATCGAACGCGCCGCCGCGATGCTGCGTGAAGCGCGCGAGCCGTTGATCGTATCGGGTGGCGGCGTGCTGTACGGGCTCGCGACCGATGCGTTGCGCACGTTCGCGCACAGGCATGGCGTGCCCGTCGCGGAGACGCAGGCGGGCAAAGGCGCGCTGGCCTGGGACGATGCGTTGAACGTCGGCGGTATCGGCGTGACGGGCGGCACCGCTGCGAACGAACTCGCGCATGCGAGCGATTGCGTGCTTGCTATCGGCACGCGTCTGCAGGATTTCACGACCGGATCGAACACGCTATTCACGCAGGCGCGGCTTGTCGCGGTCAATGCGAATCCGTTCGATGCGCTCAAGCAGAACGCGCTCGCCGTGCAGGCGGATGCGCGTGCCGCGCTGGAAGCGTTGTCCGAAGCGCTCGGCGACTGGCACGCATCGCCGCAATGGACGACGCGCGCGCATCGGCTTGCGAATGAGTGGCGCGAGACCGTGGCGCATGTGACGAACACGCCCGTCGCGGATGGCAAGCTGCCGCGCGAAGCCGATGTGATCGGCGCGGTGCAGCGCTCGGACGATGCTTCTTCAGCCAACGATATCGTCGTGTGTGCTGCGGGCACTTTGCCCGCGGATTTGCAGAAGCTCTGGCGCACCAGCGCGCCGGGCGGTTATCACGTCGAATACGGCTATTCGTGCATGGGCTATGAAGTCGCGGGCGGACTGGGCGTGAAGCTCGCGCGGCCCGAGCGCGAAGTGATCGTGATTGTCGGCGACGGCTCGTATCTGATGATGAATAGCGAGCTCGCTACGTCGGTGATGCTCGGCGCGAAGTTGATCGTGGTGTTGCTCGACAATCGCGGGTTCGGGTGCATCAATCGCTTGCAGCAGGCTTGTGGCGGGGCGCCGTTCAACAATCTCATCGATGATTGCAAGCAGGGCGCGCTTGGGGCGCCGGAGATCGATTTCGCGATGCATGCGCGGTCGCTCGGGGCTTTGGCGGAGCATGTTTCCAGCATCGATGAGCTTATCGTCGCGATGAAGCGCGCGCGGGCGGCGGATCGCAGTTATCTCATCTCTATCGATACGGATCCTTCGAGGACTACCGAGGAAGGTGGATGGTGGTGGGAAGTCGCCGTTCCTGAAGTGTCGGATCGCGCGGCTGTCGTCGTTGCGCGTGAGGCCTATGAGCAGGCCGTCAAAGCTCGTAGTGTTTGATTGAGCTTCTATGGAAGCCTGTGATCGCGTCGGTCTATTGGCGTTGCCCCTGTGCGGGGCGGCAGTCACTTTCTTTGCTGCTGCAAAGAAAGTGACCAAAGAAAGCAGCTCGTCACGGCCCGCGGTCACACGCAATTTGGGTAGTTCTCTCGTCCCAGGCGGCACTCGCCTAAAGAGTGCCCTCAAACACCTAATCGGGCTTGGCTCGCGCACGGTCCGCCGCCCGAAAACGCTGAGGACACTGGTTCAGCACGAAAGAGCTTCGGCACAGCGCTGCGCGCTGCCGCCGGGTCTGCAAGGGAAACCCAAGGGCGGCGATTGCAGTGAGATGGAGACGTTAGTAGAGAAGCACGCGCGGACCCGCTTGACCGGTCGGCCGCGCAGCGGGCTGGAGCTATTTGGTGCTGAACCAGTTTGGTGTGTGGTGCGATGTGGCAGACCGTGCGCGATCCAAGCCCGAATAGGCCGATGAGGGCACTCTTTAGGCAGCCCACGAACGACGAGAGGACTACCCAAATTGCGTGTGACCGCGGGCGTATCGGAAGCTGCTTTCTTTGGTTACTTGTATATTGAATCTGGCGTCCGGAAGCTGATCTCTCCCGTTCG
>NZ_JARUXK010000001.1:1890931-2018216 GCF_031451435.1 Caballeronia sp. LZ008
CTCAACGCCATGATGCGCGACGGCACAACTTGGAATCCCCCAAAACCATGATCCTTACCAACTCAACCCTTGACGCTCAATACAGTTGCTTTCTTTGCAGCAGCAAAGAAAGTGACTGCCGCCCCGCACAGGGGCAGTGCTAATAGACCGACGCGAAACCGGGATCCGGCGAAAGCGAAAGCAAAAAGCAAAAAGCAAAAAGCAAAAAGGAGAACCCCAACATCATGCCTTTGAAAAAGATACGCATCGGCATCAATCCATTGTCATGGATGAACGACGACCTGCCTTCGCTCGGCGGCGAGACGCCTCTCTCCACCGCCCTGACGGAAGGAAAACAGATCGGCTATGAAGGCTTCGAGCTAGGCAACAAGTTCCCTCGCGAACCGCAAGCGCTAAAAGCCTTGCTCGCGCAGTACGAGCTAGCGCTAGTCTCAGGCTGGTACTCGGGCCGACTCGCAGAACGCAGCGCAGAAGAAGAAATCGAAGCCGCGGGCCCCCATCTCGACCTGCTCGCGCAAAACGGCGCGACCGTAATGGTCTACGGCGAGGTCGCCAACTCGATCCAGGGCGCGCCAAAACCGCTCTATCAACGTCCGCGCTTTTTCTCGGATGCGCAATGGACCGGGTACGCAGACCGCCTGAACCGCTTCGCCGAATACACCCTCTCGCGCGGCGTGCGCGTCGCCTATCATCATCACATGGGCGCGTATGTCGAAACGCCCGCCGACGTCGACCGCCTCATGGCGCTCACCAACGATTCGGTCGGCCTGCTGTTCGACGCGGGACACATCACGTTCGCGGGCGGCGATGCCCTGAGCGTGCTGCAAAAGCACATCGCTCGTGTATGCCACGTCCACTGCAAAGACGTGCGCCCCGAAATCGTGAAGCTCGCGCGCAATCGCAACTGGAGCTTTCTCGATGCGGTCATCAACGGCGCGTTCTCCGTGCCCGGCGATGGCTGCGTCGACTATCCGGGCATCATCGCGTGTCTCGCAAACCATGATTACGAAGGCTGGCTCGTCGTGGAAGCGGAACAGGATCCGGTGATCGCGCCGAGCTACGCATACGCCGACAAGGGCTATCGCACGCTGCGTACGCTCGTCGACGCAACATTCAAGGAGGCAGCATGAGCCTGCTAGTGAAAGCATCGCGCGAAGGACAAACCATCGCGCGCGTCACGCCCGATTCCGCGGGCTGGAAGCACGTCGGCTTCGCGGCGTATCGCCTGAATGCGGGCGATGTCGTGCATGTCTACGACGCGGATCGCGAAAGCTGCATCGTCGTGTTGACGGGCACGGTGAGCGTCGAAGCGGGCGACGAGCATTATCAGTCGATCGGCTCGCGCGACAGCGTGTTCGAAGACGCCGCCCCGTATGCCGTCTACGTGCCGCCGAAGCTCGCCGCCATCGTGCGTGCGGAACGCGATGCGCAGATCGGCGTCGCGAGCGCGCCCGCGAAGGGCGAGTTTCCGCCGCGTCTCATCGAGCCATCGCAAATGAAGCGCTCGACGCGCGGCAAGAACGCGAATACGCGCTACGTGTGCGACATTCTTCCGCAAACGGAAGATGCCGAGTCGTTGCTGGTCGTGGAAGTGCGCACGCCGGGCGGACATGCGTCGAGCTATCCGCCGCACAAGCACGATCAGGACAATGTGCCCGTCGAAAGCTCGCTCGAAGAGACGTATTACCATCGACTGAATCCGCCGCAAGGCTTCGCGTTTCAGCGCGTCTATACCGATGAACGCGATCTCGATGAAACGATGGCCGTCGAGGATCACGATGTCGTCATGGTGCCGCGTGGGTATCATCCGGTGGTCGTGCCGTATGGCTACGATAACTACTATCTGAACGTGATGGCCGGCGACAAGCGGACGTGGCACTTCAAGAACGATCCGAAGCATGAGTGGATCGTGGAGAGGGATAGCAAGGCGCAGGGTTAAGCGAGCGGGAAGGCGAATGCCGCATGTCGCGGCATTCGCTGCACTACGCGTTCCAGGGATCGAAGATCGTCGCGTCGAACTGACTAATGGGTGCCGATGCTCTTTCTCGACGCAGCGATTTCCGCGTACGCATCGGCTGCATCGTTATCGAAACTCGGCAGACGGCCAGCGAAATCTTCACTGAAGATGATCCGCGTGGCGTCCCATAGGCGCTGCCGCCTGATACCTGCGGCCATCGACCATATTCCATAGAGAATTTCTCCACGCGTGACAGTCGTGGTGAACAGTGCCGAACGCGGCTCGTTGGCGAGCCATGTCAAAACGCGCTGTTCCGGCGCCGGACGCAGCAACTCGGAAAGGACGTTGGTATCTAGAACGATCATTCATCGAACCCCGACGGGTTACGAATCGCCTCGCGCTTGGGAAGCTCCAACTCGACTCCGCCAAGCGGATCGATGCGGCCACGAATCGATTCGACAAGATTCTTTCCTTGCGCCGGTTCTGTCCAAAGAGCTGTCCGCAGAATGTCGCGAGCCTCTTCCTCCATCGAGCGACCGTGCTTCGCTGCCTGCATACGCAGGAACTTCAGGCATATTGACTCGAATCGAACGTGCCACCGACCGACAGCCATTGCCGCGAGATCGCTTCATCGCGCGCGAGCGTCTCGATCGTCCCATCGAACTGTATCGCCCCATGCCCCATGACCGCGACGCGCGCATCGAGCGTGCGCGCGATCGTCAATCGCTCTTCGATCAGCAGCGTCGCGACGCCGCGGTTGCGCAGCATCGCGAGACACGCGGCCACTTCCGCGAGCACTTGCGGCGCGAGCCCTTCGCCCGGTTCGTCGATGACGACCAGCGACGGATCGCCCGTCAACGTGCGCGCGAGCGCGAGCATCTGCTGCTCGCCGCCCGACAGCGCGCCCGCCTTCACCGACGCGCGTTCTTCGAGCACGGGAAACAGCCGATAAGCATCGCGCAACCTAAAACGCGTGCCCCTTCTTTCGCCCAGCACGAGATTTTCGCGCACCGTGAGCGCAGGGAACACATCGCGCGTTTCGGGCACGTAACCAATGCCCAGCCGCGCGATGCGATGCGCCCTCAAGCCGACGAGCTGAACATCGCGATAGCGCATGTCGCCCGCGCATCGCACGAGTCCCATGATGGCTTTCGCGAGCGTCGATCGTCCCGATCCGTTGCGGCCGACAAGCGCCACCGCTTCGCCTTCGTCAATGCACAGGTGCACGCCGTGCAGCACTTGCGCCGCGCCGTACCACGCGCGCAAATCGTCGATACGCAACTGCGCCTTCATGACGCGACTCCACCGAGATACGCGTCCTGAACAGCGCGATTCGCGCGTATCGCAGCGGGCGTATCGGTGGCGATCACGCGCCCTTGCACGAGCACCGAAATGCGATCCGCGAGGCCGAAAACCGCATCCATGTCATGTTCGATGACGAGCAGCGTGCGCCCTTCCGTCGTCGCGCGAATCAGTTCGAGCGCGCGAGTCGCCTCCGCGCGATTCATGCCGGCGGTGGGCTCGTCGAGCAAGATCAGCGGCGCATCGGTGGCAAGCGCGATGCCCAGATCGAGCGCGCGTTGCTCCGCGTACGTCAGGCGTGCCGCGAGTTCGTCGGCGCGCGCGGCAAGGCCGATGGCATCGAGCATCGCGTGCGCGCGTTCGTCGATTCGTCGCGAAGGCAGCCATCGATCGACAAGCCGCGACGATGCCGCGCCGAGCGCCGCGCAACGCAGGTTCTCGAACACGGACAAGCCGCCGAACACGCTCGTCGTCTGAAAGCTGCGGGCAAGCGAGCGCGATACGCGTTGCGGCGGCTTGCCGGTGATATCGATTCCGCTCGCGACGATGCGTCCATCGTCGGGCCGCGTGCGTCCCGAGATCAGATCGAAGAGCGTGGATTTGCCCGCGCCGTTCGGTCCGATGAGCGCGTGCCGCTCGCCCGCAGCGACCTGCAAGTCGACGCCGCGCAGTACGCGCGTCACGCCGAAGCGCTTGACGATGCCATGCAATTCGAGCGCCGCGTTCATCGCGCGGTCCTCGTGCGTCGCGCGAGCCACAAGCCCAGCAACGCGCACGGCAACGCGATGATCCACGCGCCTGCATCGGTTCGTCCGGCGTAAAGCGCTTCGACCGGCACGACGACCGCGACGCCCCACGCGATCGCGCTCAGCATGCCGATGCACAAGGACCGCGCATCGCGCCGAACGAGGCCCGCGACGCCTTCCGGCGCGGCCACGACGACCCACATGAACAAGAGCCCGAGATACATCGGCCACGCGGTGCTGACGCTCGCGAGCCCGACGCTGAAGAACGTGAGCAGCACCGCGCCGACGACCGGCCCGGCGAACGTGCCCGCGCCGCCGATGACGGTCGCGACGAGCGCGCTCGTCGATCGCGCGAGACCGACGCTCTCCGACGACACCAGCTCGACGTTGATCAACGCCAGCACGCCCGCGATGCCCGCGAAAAACGCCGACACGATCAACACGTGCAAGCGCACGCGCGCGGGCGCGAAGCCGATCGCGGCGGCGCGCGCGGGATTGTCGCGCACGGCGTTGGCGAGACGGCACATCGGCGTGCGCGAAAACGCGAACATCGCGACCGCCGATATCACGCACCAGCACGCGATCAACGCATACGCCTCGCGCGGCGGCCCGAAGGTCATCGCGAAGAACGAAGGCCCGCTCGCGCGATCGATCGTCACGCCGCCCTCGCCGCCGAACCACCCCGGCACGAGCCACACGCATGCGGCGACGAGTTCGCTCAAGCCCAGCGTGATCATCGCGAAGGACGTGCCCGCGCGCTGCGTCGAAATCGCGCCGAAAACGACCGCGACGAGCATCGCCGCGCATCCGCCGATCATCGGCAGTAACGGCAACGGCACGCCGAATCGAGCGAACGCATGCGCGGCGGCGAACGCGCCGAGACCCGAATAGACCGCGTGCCCGAACGAGAGCAAACCCGTCTCGCCGAGCAACAGGTTGTACGAAAGCGCGAGGACGATGAGCGTCGCCGTCTGCGCGAGATACGCGAGCAGCCACGATTGATCGACGACGAGCGGCGGCAGCGCGAGCGCGACGATCAGCGCGATGAAGACCTTAAGCATCGCGCGTGCGCTCGCCGAAAAGCCCGCGCGGCCGCGCGGCCAACATCGCGACGAGCAGCAGATACGGCAGCACGGGCGCGAGTTGCGCGACCGTCAACGCGCTCCACGCAGGCGGCAAGGTCACGCCGAGCGATGCCGCGATGCCGCCCGCCGTCGCGCTCGCGCCGACCGCGAAGGTCTGGACGCAGCCGATCAGAAGCGACGCGACGAGCGCGCCGCCGAGCGATCCGAGCCCGCCGATCACGACGACGACGAACACGATCGGGCCCATCGCATCGGCCATCGCCGGTTCGATGACGGCGAGCGGCGCGCCGATCACGCCAGCGAGCGCGGCGAGCGCGGTGCCGGCGGCGAAGACCATCGTGAAGACGCGCGGCACATCGTGGCCGAGCGTTTCGACGGTCGCGGGATGCGTAAGCGCCGCGCGCACGATGAGCCCCGTTTTCGATGTACGCAACACGAGCCACAGCGCGCCGAGCATGACGACGGCGACCGTCATCATGAACACGCGATAGCGCGCGAACGATGCGCCGTACAGCATGAAAAGCGGTCCGTCGAGCACGCGCGGAACGGCGGCGGGCAACGGCCCGAGTCCCCAGACGAGCTTCACGCCCTCGCCGATGACGATGGCCGCGCCGAAGGTCAGCAGCATGTCGGCGAGCGCGCCGCGCGCATGGACGCGCCTCAATAGCAGGCGCTCGAACAAGGCCCCGGCAACGCCAACGATCAATGGCGCACAGATGAGCGCGAACCAGAATCCGCCGTACGCGGCGAGCGCCTGCCCGACATACGCGCCGAGCATGTAGAAACTCGCGTGCGCGAAGTTGAGCACGCCGAGCATCGAGAAAATCAGCGTGAGTCCCGCCGACAGCATGAACAGCAGCAATCCCACGCTCACGCCGTTGAGCAGACTCACGCAAAACCACTGAAGCAAAACGCGACCCTCAGCCGGTGATGAGCGGCTTCAACGCATCGACGAGCGGCGCGGGCAGCGGCACCGGCCTGCGCGTCACGCGATCCACGTAGACATGCACGAAATGCCCCTGCGCGGCGGCTTCGTCCGCGCCTTGCGTGAAGATCGCGACTTCGTAGCGCACGCTCGTATTGCCGAGCTTCTCGACGCGCAAGCCCGCCTCGATCGGTTCGGGAAACACGACCGGCGCGAAGAAATTGCAGCGCGTCTCGACGACGAGGCCGATGGTTGCGCCCTCGCTGAAATCGAGCACGCCCGCGCGCAGCAGATACTCGTTCACGACCGTATCGAAGTAGCTGTAGTAGACGACGTTGTTGATGTGGCCGTAGACGTCGTTATCCGACCAGCGCGTGCTGATCGGCAGGAAGTGCGCGTAATCGGCGCGCGTGGTCGGGACCGGCTTGCTCATCGCTCAGAGAGACTCCATCAGCATGCGTCGATAATCGTCGGCGCTCGCCTCGCGCGGGTTCGTCTTGTGGCAGTGATCCGCGAGCGCGCCCTTCACGACCTTGTCGAACATGCTTTCGTCGACGCCCATCTGCGACAGACGCGTCGGCAGGCCGAGGCGCGCGGTCATGTCGTGCACGGCCTGCGCGACATCGGCGTTATCGGGGAGATTCATCACGCGGCGCATGCGCGCGAAACGCCGGTCCGCGACGACCGTCGGCGCGCTTTCGTTGAAGCGCAGCACGGCAGGCAAGACCACCGCGTTCAGCGTGCCGTGATGCAGCGACGTGCGTCCGTTCACCGCCAGCCCGCCCAGCGGATGCGACAGTGAATGCACGCAGCCGAGGCCCTTCTGGAACGCCATCGCGCCCTGCATCGACGCGGACATCATGTTCAGACGCGCGTCGCGGTCCTGGCCGTCGTGCGTCGCGCGCTCGATGTTGGCCCACGCGCGTTCGAGTCCATCGAGCGCGATGCCGTCGGCGGGCGGATTGAACGCGGGCGCGAGAAACGTTTCGATGCAATGCGCGATCGCGTCCATGCCGGTCGCGGCGGTGAGCGGCGGCGGCAGGCCGAGCGTGAGCGACGGATCGCAGACCGCCGATTTCGGCAGCAGATGCCACGAATGGAAGCCGAGCTTGCGCCCGTCGTTCAGGATGATGATCGCGCCGCGCGCCACTTCGCTGCCCGTGCCCGACGTGGTCGGCACCGCGATCAGCGGCGCCGCGCGCTCGGTGATCTTGCCGCTGCCGCCTTCGATCGTCGCGTAGGTCGTGAGCGGCTCGTCGTGCGTCGCGGCAATCGCCACGCCCTTCGCCAGATCGATCGATGAGCCGCCGCCCACCGCGATCAGGCCGTCGCAGCCTTCGCGCTTGTATTGCGCGGCGGCTTGCATGACCATCGCTTCGGTCGGATTCGACGGCGTGTCGTCGAACACCGGCAGCGCGCCGAGCCGCGCGCTTTCGATCACGCGATCGGCAAGCCCCGCTGCCTTCACGCCTTTATCGGTGATGACGAGCGGACGCTTCATCCCGATGCGCGCGCATTCGCTTTGCAGCGTCTGTAGCGCGTCGTAGCCGAGATGAATGTGGGTCAGATAGAAGATGAAGGCCATGGCGTCAGCGTCGATAAAAGAGGTGCGGCCATGTTGAAACCGCACGCCGGAAGTGTCAATCGGGGTTAGATCGACGCCGACAAGGCGCGCACTTCATCGACGAAGCGCTCGACGGTCCCCCGCTGCGTATCCCACGCGCACATCAGACGGCAGCCGCCCGAGCCGATGAACTGATAGAAGCGCCAGCCCTTCGCGCGCAGCGCCGCCGCGACGTGCGCCGGCAACTCCGCGAACACCGCGTTCGACTCGGGCTTGAAGAGCAGCGACACGCCCGCAATGCCGGCGAGGCGCTCGGCCATCAGCGATGCCATCGCGTTCGCGTGACGCGCGTTGCGCAGCCAGACGTCGTCGTCGAGCAGACCGAGCCACGGCGCGGAAATGAAGCGCATCTTCGAGGCGAGTTGCCCGGCCTGCTTCAGGCGATAGGCAAAATCGGCGGCGAGCGCCTTGTCGAAGAACACGACCGCCTCGCCCACCGGCAGACCGTTTTTCGTGCCGCCGAAGCACAGCACATCGACGCCCGCGCGCCACGTGATCTCCGACGGATGCACGTTCAGCGTCGCGACCGCGTTCGCGAAACGCGCGCCGTCCATGTGGATCTTCAGATGCCGCCGCTTGGCGATGGCCGCGATCGCGCGGATCTCCTCGACGGTGTAGACGGTGCCGACTTCCGTCGCCTGCGTGAGCGAGACGACCTTGGGCTTCGGATAGTGGATATCCGAGCGCTTCGTGACGAGTTCCTCGATCGCGTCGGGCGTGAGCTTGCCGTTCTCGCCCTTCGCGGTGAGCAGCTTCGAGCCGCCGGAGAAGAATTCGGGGCCGCCGCATTCATCGGTTTCGATATGCGCGAGTTCGTGGCAGATCACCGAGTGATACGACTGACAGAGCGACGCGAGCGCGAGCGAATTCGCCGCCGTGCCGTTGAAGACGAAAAAGACTTCGCAATCGGTCTGGAAGAGGTTGCGGATGCGGTCGCAGACTTGCGTGGTCCACGAATCGTCGCCATAGGCGGGTTCGTGGCCGCTCGTGTTGGCCTGGATCAGCGCTTGGAGCGCTTCCGGGCAGATGCCTGCGTAGTTGTCGGAGGCGAAGTGTTGGATCGGGTCCGTGGGCGCTGTCATGGGGTCGCTGTGATGGCCGGTTTTTGAACGCGGCGCGCGCGGGCGCTAAAACATCGAACGTCATCGCGCGCGCCGGCAATCGGGCCATTTTAGCGGTTCATCGCCTTCCGAACCGCGTGCGCCTACTTGGTGTTCGGCGCGCTCGCGGCGTTGGCCTGCTGCGCCTGTTGCGCCTGCTTGTCCTTCTTGTTCGCTTCGTGATGGCCGATCGCGCAGCCGCCGATCGCGCCCGCGGTGCCATGTCCGCCCGCGACATGTCCCGCGACGCCGCCGACCGCCGCGCCCTTCAGACAGCCCTTCGCCTGCGCGGCGCCCGTTGCTGCGAGCATCGTCGAAGCCAGAATGATCGATGCGAGTCTGCGATTCATATGTCGTCTCCCTTGTGTTGATGGAACTTCACGGGAAGACGCACGCGCCATACCTGACAGCGTGTAAAGAAAAACGGCCCGATCTTCGTCCGATCGAGCCGTTTTGTCAGAAGCGATGAACGCTTAAAGCTGCTGCTGCACCCATCCGGTCACGCCGGCCAGCGCGGCCGGCAGATTGGCCGGCTCCGTGCCCCCTGCCTGCGCCATGTCGGGACGGCCGCCGCCCTTGCCGCCGACCTGCTGCGCGACGAAATTGACGAGCTCGCCCGCCTTCACCTTTTTCGACGCGTCCGGCGTCACGCCCGCGATCAGGCTGACCTTGCCGCCATCGACCGATGCAAGCACGATCGCCGCGCTCTTGAGCTTGTCCTTGAGCTTGTCGACGGTTTCACGCAGCGTCTTCACGTCCGCGCCTTCGAGTTGCGCGGCGAGCACCTGCACGCCGGAAACATCGACGGCCTTCGAGACGAGTTCGTCGCCCTGGCTCGCCGCCAGCTTCGATTTCAGCGCGCCCAGTTCCTTCTCCAGCGACTTCACGTGCTCCTGAACCTGCGCGATGCGTTGCGTGAGTTCGGACGGTTGCGCCTTCAGCACGCCCGCCGCCGCATTGATGCGCTGATCCAGTTCCTGCACGTAGCGCACGGCGTTGTCGCCGGTGATCGCCTCGACGCGGCGAATGCCCGCCGCGACGCCGCCTTCCATCACGATCTTGAAGAAGCCGATGTCGCCGGTGCGCTGCACGTGCGTACCGCCGCACAGCTCGCGCGAGAAGCCGAGATCGAGCACGCGCACGGTGTCGCCGTATTTCTCGCCGAAGAGCGCCATCGCGCCGCCCTTCACCGCGTCGTCGTACGGCATCACGCGCACGACGCCCGGCGCGTTCGCGATGATCTCGTTGTTGACGATCTGCTCGACGCGACGGATTTCTTCGTCCGACATCGGCGCGTTGTGGGCGAAGTCGAAGCGCGTCTTGTCCGCATCGACGAGCGAGCCTTTCTGCTGCACGTGACCGCCGAGCACTTCGCGCAGCGCCTTGTGCATCAAATGCGTGGCCGAGTGATTGCGCGCGGTGCGGGCGCGGCGCACGCCGTCGATTTCCGCCTTCACGACGTCGCCGACCTTGAGCGTGCCCTGCTCGACCGTGCCGTGATGACCGACGACATCGGCCTGCACTTTCAGCGTGTCCGCGACGGCGAAGCGCACGCTTGCGTTCGCGAGCACGCCCTGATCGCCGACCTGGCCGCCCGATTCGGCATAGAACGGCGTGTGATCGAGCACGACGACCGCTTGCTGGCCGTCCTTCACTTCATTGACCGATGCGCCTTCGACGTACAACGCGAGGATTTTCGCGTCGTCGAAGATTTCCTTTTCGTAGCCGTGGAACGTGGACTTCGCGCCCGAGTATTCGAGGCCCGCCGCCAGCTTGAACTTGCCGGCCGCGCGCGCCTGATCGCGCTGACGCGCCATCGCGTCGTCGAACGCGGGTTCGTCGACGGTCACGCCACGCTCGCGGCACACGTCCGCCGTGAGGTCGAGCGGGAAGCCGTAGGTGTCGTGCAGCTTGAACGCGAGTTCGCCGTCCAGTTGCTTCACGCCCTTCTTTTCGAGATCGGCGAGTTCGCCTTCGAGGATCGACATACCGTGCTCGATGGTCTCGAAGAAGCGCTCTTCTTCCTGACGCAGCACGTCGGTCACGCGTTGTTGCGCATCGGTGAGTTCCGGATACGCCGCGCCCATTTCCGCGACGAGATCCGCGACGAGCTTGTGGAAGAACGCGCCCTTCTTGCCGAGCTTGTAGCCGTGACGGATCGCGCGGCGCACGATGCGGCGCAGCACGTAGCCGCGGCCTTCGTTGCCGGGAATGACGCCGTCGACGATCAGGAACGAGCATGCGCGGATGTGGTCCGCGATCACCTTCAGCGAGTTGTTTTCCAGGTCCGGCGTGTTCGTTTCGCGCGCCGCGGCCTTGATGAGATTCTGGAACAGGTCGATCTCATAGTTGCTGTGCACGTGCTGCAGCACCGCGGCGAGACGTTCGAGGCCCATGCCGGTATCGACGCACTGCTTGGGCAGCGGCGTCATGTTGCCTTGCGCGTCGCGATTGAACTGCATGAACACGAGATTCCAGATCTCGATGAAGCGGTCGCCGTCTTCTTCGGGCGATCCCGGCGGGCCGCCCCAGATTTCCGGGCCGTGGTCGTAGAACACTTCGGAGCACGGACCGCACGGGCCGGTGTCGGCCATCTGCCAGAAATTGTCCGATGCGTAACGGGCGCCCTTGTTGTCGCCGATGCGGATGATGCGCTCGACCGGCACGCCGATTTCCTTCGCCCAGATATCGAAGGCTTCGTCGTCTTCCTGATAGACCGTGACCGTGAGTTTTTCCGCCGGCAGGTTGTAGACCTTCGTCAGCAGTTCCCAGCAGTAGTGAATCGCGTCGCGCTTGAAGTAATCGCCGAACGAGAAGTTGCCGAGCATCTCGAAGAACGTGTGATGCCGCGCGGTGTAGCCGACGTTCTCCAGATCGTTGTGCTTGCCGCCCGCGCGCACGCTGCGCTGCGCGGTCGTCGCGCGCGAATACGGACGCGATTCGCTGCCCAGGAACACGTCCTTGAACTGGACCATGCCCGAGTTGGTGAAGAGCAGCGTCGGGTCGTTGCCGGGCACGAGGCTCGACGAACGCACGATCGTATGGCCCTTCGATTCGAAAAACTTCAGGAATTTCTCGCGTATTTCGGCGGCTTTCATAGCGTACGGGGCGTGTCTTCGGTTCTTTGATGGCGCCCGCGGGCAGCTGATTTCGCAGGCTGCCGGCGGAACAAGGGTGATTGTCGATTATACGGGATTCGCCGCGCGCGCCCGGGCGATGCGGACGCCCGCGCTATCGCGCACGCCGCGGTTCTGTGCGACAGTCGCACTCCGGAGACACAACGTAGCGAGACACATCGATGGGAGCCTTGAGCCATATTCGCGTGCTGGACCTGACCCGCGTGCTGGCGGGACCGTGGTGCGCGCAGACGCTCGCCGACTTCGGCGCGGACGTCATCAAGATCGAGCGGCCCGGAACCGGCGACGACACCCGTCACTGGGGCCCGCCCTACCTCAAGACGCCCGAGGGCAACGACACGCACGAAGCCGCGTACTACCTCGCGGCGAACCGCAACAAGCGCTCGGTGACGGTCGATATCGCCACGCCCGAAGGCCAGCAGATCGTGCGCGAACTGGCCGCGCAAAGCGATGTCGTCCTCGAAAACTACAAGGCCGGGCAACTGAAGAAGTACGGGCTCGACTACGAGTCGCTGAAGGCCGTGAAGCCGGACATCGTCTATTGCTCGGTGACGGGCTTCGGGCAGACGGGGCCGTACGCGTCGCGCGCGGGCTACGATTTCATCGTGCAGGGCATCGGCGGATTCATGAGCATCACCGGCGAGCGCGACGGCCAGCCCGGCGGCGGTCCGCAGAAAGCGGGGGTGGCGATCGCCGATCTGATGACCGGCATGTACGCGACCATCGGCGTGCTCACCGCGCTCGCGCACCGCGACCGCACGGGCGAGGGCCAATACATCGACATGGCGCTGCTCGACGTGCAGGTCGCGATGCTCGCCAACATGAACACGAATTTTCTCGCGAGCGGCAAGCCGCCGGTGCGCTGGGGCAACGCGCATCCGAACATCGTGCCGTATCAGACCTTCCAGACGAGCGATGGCTGGATCATCGTCGCGGTGGGCAACGACGGGCAGTTCCGCAAGTTCGTCGAAGCGGGCGGACGCCCCGAGCTGGCCGACGACGCGCGTTTCGCGGCGAATCCGTCGCGCGTGCGCAACCGCGACATGCTCGTGCCGATTCTCGCGGACATGGTGCGTCTGAAAGGCAAGCACGAATGGATCGCCGAGCTCGAGGCGGCGGGCGTGCCGTGCGGGCCGATCAACGATCTCGGCGAAGTATTCGAGGATCCGCAAGTGCTCGCGCGCAGGATGCAGATCGATCTGCCGCATCCGACGGCCGGCACCGTGAAACTCGTCGCGAGCCCGATCAAGATGAGCGCGACGCCGCCCGAAGCGCGCACGCATCCGCCGCTGCTAGGCGAGCACACGTCGAGCGTGCTGGCCGACGTGCTCGGCTACGACGAAGCGAAAATCGCGCGATTGCGGGAAAAGAAGGCGATCTGAACCCTTATCGAACGCCCGCGCCGATCAGACCGCCCGCCGCCGCGCCCGCGACGGTGCCGATCGGCCCGCCCGTGACCAGATACCCGAGCGCGCCGCCGGCGGCCGCGCCGACGCCCGCGTGAGCCTGCTGACGCGAGACGTTTGCGCAGGCGGCGAGGCTCGATACGAGCGCGGCTGCGGCGGCGAATTTGAGCGTCGTGAGGGCGATCTTCTTCATGATGGGCTTCCTTGTGTTGTCGTTGTGATGTGTTGTGCCTGGCGCTCGAGCGTGCCCCCGGAACCGGCGCGCTCGATGCACGCGAGCCGATCTTAAGAGCCCGCGCGCGCGCCTTTCAACGCGATTTACGTCCCGTTACGGCGGTTACGAGGCGTGCCGCGGCACGTAAACCATGTAACGGAACTCGCGAAACGGCGCGACGGCTGGAACCGCCCGGCGAAACAAAGCGCGAGCGCTTCCTCATACGCCGCCGCGGCCTGCCCCGGACGGTTGCGTAAGGTAGAATCGACCCAATATTCAAGGCCTTCGTACGCGTTTCGAGTTTCATCGAGCGCTTCCCGAACCGATCACGCGCGCGAGCGCATCCGCTGCCACTTTTTCCGCATGAACACCGATCGCAACGACGCTCCGGCGCCATCCAATTTCATTCGCAACATCATCGAAGACGACAACCGCTCCGGCAAATGGTCGCAGCGGGTCGAGACGCGCTTTCCGCCGGAGCCGAACGGCTATCTGCATATCGGCCATGCGAAGAGCATCTGCGTGAACTTCGGCCTCGCCGCGGATTACGGCGGCGTGTGCCATCTGCGCTTCGACGATACGAATCCCGAGAAGGAAAGCGTCGAATACGTCGATTCGATCATCGACGCCGTGAAATGGCTCGGCTTCGACTGGAACAAGAACGGCATCGAGCACCGCTATTTCGCGAGCGACTACTACGACAAGCTGTACGAATACGCCGAAATGCTCATCAAGAAGGGCCAGGCGTACGTCGACAGTCAAACGGCCGAAGAGATGCGCGCGACGCGCGGCTCGGCCACCGAAGCCGGCATCAACTCGCCGTATCGCGATCGTTCGCCCGAAGAAAACCTCGACCTCTTCCGCCGCATGAAGGCGGGCGAGTTCAAGGAAGGCGAGCACGTGCTGCGCGCGAAAATCGACATGGCGTCGCCGAACTTCAACATGCGCGATCCGGTCATCTACCGCATCCGCTTCGCGCATCATTACCGTACCGGCGATACGTGGTGCATCTACCCGATGTACGACTACGCGCACTGCGTGTCGGACGCGATCGAGAACATCACGCACTCGCTCTGCACGCTGGAGTTCGAAGATCATCGGCCGCTCTACGACTGGTTCCTCGCGCAGCTCGCGGACGACGGCGTGTTTCAGCGTCCGCTCCCGCAACAAATCGAGTTCTCGCGCCTGAACCTCACCTACGCGATCACGAGCAAGCGCAAGCTGCTGCAGCTCGTGCAGGACAATCACGTCGACGGCTGGGACGATCCGCGCATGCCGACCATCGTCGGCGTGCGTCGCCGCGGCTTTACGCCGGAAAGCATTCGTTTGATGGTCGAGCGCGTCGGCGTGACGAAGGTCGATTCATGGATCGACATGAGCATTCTCGAAGGCGCACTGCGCGACGATCTCGACGAGAAAGCGCCGCGCGCGATCGCCGTGCTCGATCCGCTGAAGCTCATCATCGACAACTATCCGGAAGGACAGAGCGAGGAATGCAGCGCGCCGGTGCATCCGCATCATGCGGATCGCGGCGTACGCACGTTCCCGTTCTCGCGCGAATTGTGGATCGAGCGCGAGGACTTTCAGGAAACGCCGCCGAAGGGCTATTTCCGCCTCTTCCCCGGCAACAAGGTGCGTCTGAAGTACGGCTTCATCGTCGAATGCACGGGCGCGGACAAGGACGAGAACGGCAACGTGATCGCCGTGCACTGCAACTACTTCCCGGACAGCAAGTCGGGCACCGAAGGCGCGAACAACTACAAGGTGAAGGGCACGATCCACTGGGTCAGCGCGGCGACCGCTTATGCGGCCGAGGTGCGTCTGTACGACCGTCTGTTCAAGGAACCGCAGCCGGGCGCGGGCGGCGCGGAGTTCCTCGACGCGCTCAATCCGGATTCGAAGCGCGTCGTGAACGCCTATCTCGAACCGAGCGCGCGCGATGCGAACGCCGAAGACCGCTTCCAGTTCGAGCGGCACGGCTACTTCGTCGCGGACCGTGTGGATTCGCAGCCGGGTAAGCCCGTGTTCAACCGCATCGTCAGCCTGCGCGACAGCTGGGGCAAGCCGGCCTGACATCGATGCGACGAGGGCGCCGCGCGGCGCCCTCGTCGTGTCTGGCGGCCCGGCCATACGCCGCTTCCAACGAGGAGAACATGAAGCAGTCGCATTCCTTCGCGCCGCGCCGCACACGGGCCCAACGAAGCGCCGCCCTCGCCTCCGTGCTGCTGTTCGCATCCGCCGGCGCGGGTGCCGCCACGAGCGCCGAACTGGCGACGGCCCAAGCCAGCGTCGATCAGATGCCGCCGTCGGCGACGCTGCGCAAGATCGCCGAGAACGGCGCGATCGTGCTGGGCACGCGCGAATCGTCGGTGCCGTTTTCGTACACGGTGAAGCAGCAGCCAGTGGGCTACTCGTACGACATCGCACTGAAGGTCGTCGACGACATCAGGAAGCGCCTCAAGATGCCGAACCTCGCGGTCAAGAACGTGATGGTCACGTCGGCGAACCGCATCTCTTATGTCGTGAACAATCAGGTCGATCTGGAATGCGGCTCGACCGCGCATGTGGCCGATCGCGATCCGCTCGTCGCGTTCTCGAACAGCTTTTTTCAGTACGGCATCCGCATGGCCGTGAAGAAGAAGTCGGGCATCCGCGATTACGACGATCTCGCGAACAGGACGGTCGTGACGACGGCGGGCACGTCGGACGAGCGCATGCTGCGGCAGATGAGCATCGACAGGAAGCTGAACCTGCGCATCATCAGCGCGCGCGATCATGCGGAGGCGTTCGCCGCGCTGAAGTCGGATCGCGCGGTCGCGTTCGTGATGGACGATCCGCTTCTCTACGGCAAGATCGCGCAGGAAGGCGCGGCGCGCAATGAATACACGGTGACGGGCGCACCGCTCGCGAACGAAGCGTACGGCTGCATGATGAGAAAGGGCGACCCGGTGTTCAAGCGCATCGTCGACGACGTGATCGCCGGCATGCAGCGCTCGGGCGAAGCCACGAAGCTCTACGAGACGTGGTTCATGCGCCCGATTCCCCCCGACGGCATCAACCTGCAATTCCCGATGTCGCCGGAAATGAAGGCGCTCTTCGCCAATCCCAACGACCGCACGATCGACTGATCGCGCCGGTCAAAGCGTCTCGTGCAGTTCGGCGAGCGAGAGCGTGGTCTGAAAGAGCCGCGCGAGACTGCGGCTCGCGAACTGATCGACATCCGCCGGACTGACCCAGCGATACGCATCCATCTCCGGAATCATGGTGCCGTCGCTGTAGCGCGGGAAAAACGATTCGCACACGCAGTTTTCGAGCTGCACTTCCTCGGCGGAAACGCGCACCGCGAACAGATGCAGATCCTTGTCGCGGCGATAGACGAAGCGCCCGAGATCCTTCAGACGTTCAGCGGGCAGCACGATGCCCGTCTCCTCGACGAGCTCGCGCAACGCCGCCTCGCGCGGGCTTTCGCCCGGATCGGCGGCGCCCTTGGGCACGTCCCAGTGCGTGGTTTCGGTCGCGTGACAGAGCAGCACGTCGCCCTGTTCGTTGAGGATGACCACGCCGCACGATACGGTGCGCGAGGTCATCGATCGCTTGCCCGGTTCGTCACTGCTTCTTGAGTTTCCACGTGCCGTCGCTCTGCTTGCATGCGGTCGGGATCCAGGTTTGCGTCTGTCCCTTCGCGTGTGCGACGAGCGTGACCTTGCGGCATTTGAGGCCGCCGGATTCGAAGGTTTCCTGCGGCGTCACCGTTCCGTTGATCGGGACCGTGTTGCCCGTGCCCTCGTTGTTCCAGTCGAGCGATTCGCCGTCCTGCTTCGTGTTGAGCGCGATCTGCGCGGCCTTGTTGAGCGCCTGCAGGTCGCGCTGCTTCATGTAGGTGATCGGCGTGTTGTTCAGGAAGCCGAGATTGGCGGCGGATGCGGTCGCGCTCACGGCGACGAGCGCGGCTGCCGCGATCGTCCGGAGAGAGGCGTGAGCGAACGCTCGATCTCGTATCGGCATGAAGTTTCTCCTCGTTGCATTGGTGTTTCGCCGATGACCGCGCCGGCCGTCGGCTGCAACGAGAATAGCATGAGGCGCGGGCCGCGCCGCCCGCGCTGTCTCAGTTATGCGCGGACTTCATTTCGTTGATGCCGATGCCCTTTTGCGAGTCCTTGTCCCTCGCCGGATCGTAGTCGTCGGTGAGCGTGCCGAGGAACGCGACGACGTCCTTGATCTCGGCTTCGTCGAGCGCGGGTTTGTCGCCTTTCTTGCGATCGAACGGCGGCTCGGTGTTGACGTTCTCCCAGTACTTCTTCGGCAGGTCGTCGAACTTCTGCACGGCGCCGTTCTTCGGCACCGGATAGAACTTTTCCGGATTCGTGTCGCGCTCGACATAGAAACGCACCACGTCTTCCAGACGATGATAGATGCCGTTATGGAAGAAGGTCTTGCGCGTCGCGACGTTGCGCAGCGACGGCGTGCGGAAGATCCCGCAATACTCGTCCATGCCCTTCAGGTCGCGACGCTCGGGACCGCATGCGCCGAGATCGTGGAAATTCGGATTCTTGTTGATCGGCAAGGCGCGGTTGCGCGGCACGCCGATCGCGATCAGGCCGAAGTCGCTGAACTGCGGCGGCGAGCCGTCCTTCGCGCGCTGGCTGATGTGGCACGACGCGCAATTGCCCTTGTTCTCGTCGTTGAAGAGTTGCAGGCCGTGCATTTCGGCGTCGTTGAGCTTCGCGCGGCCGGCGAGGAACGCGTCGTACTTGCTCGTGTACGGATAGAACTTGTCGGGCGATTGCTCGAACGCTTCGAGCGATTCCAGCACCGACGCGAACGCCTTGTCGTCGCTTGCGAAGACATCGGCGCCGAACGCGCGGCGGAAATCATCGGCATAGGACGACGCCTTCACCGCCGCGACGACCTTGCCCGGCGTGCTGCCCATTTCGAACGACGACAGAATCGGGATGCGCGCCTGATCCGATCCGCGATCGACGCGGCCGTCCCACGTCAGGCCGCCGGTCGGTCCGGCATCGACGCTTTCGTCGCCTTCATCGTCGGAATCGTGGAAGTGACGCGTGAAGGCCGGCACCGACTGCAAGTACTTGAGCGACGGCACCGCGCGAAAGCCCGCCTGATGCATGTCGTTGCCGCCGAGCTGCACGGACAGCGCATTCGGCGGCCCGAACGCATGACTCGGGCTATGGCACGACGCGCACGCGAGCTTGCCCGACCCGGACAGCGACGGATCGAAGAAAAGCTTCTCGCCGAGCGAGGTGATCTGTTTCACATGCGCGAATACTTCCGCGCGCGATTGACCGTGCGGCGCCGTGTTGTCCGCGTTGGCCGCATTCACCGTCCTGGCCGCGACGTTCGCCGCGTGCGAATCGCAGCCGCTCATCGCCGCCGAAAACGCGGCAAGCGCGATGGAACACAGGACGAACGGCAGGCGCATCGAAGACATGGCGTAGGAGGCGGAATCGAAAGATGCCGAAGCGTATGTCGTCTGCGTGTCTTTCATGTGACAAGCCTCGACGCTTTCACATCGAACCATTTACGCGAAATTTATTAAGCAAACATTACGCAAACGAAAGCGTTATTACATGGTTGCGTCAATTTGCGTTGCGACACTGCGCACGCCGGCGAGCAAAGACTCATTCGACGATGAAGCCGCGCCGTGCGCCGGTCCCCAACACAAGAGAGATCCTCAATGAACAAGAAACTCGTTTGCGCGGTGCCGATCGTGGCCACTGCCGCATTCGGCCTCTACGCATGCGGTGGCGACGACCATCACGACAGCAGCGATATTTCTTCGGTGAAGAACGTCGTCGTGATCTACGCGGAAAATCGCAGCTTCGACAATCTGTACGGGCATTTCCCCGGCGCGAACGGCCTGCAAAACGTAACGGCGGCGAGCGCGCAGCAGCTCGACCGCGACGGCAGCGTTCTGCCGACATTGCCGACGATCTGGACCGGCCTGACGGCGACGGGCGTGACGCCCGCGATCACCGCGGCGATGACGACGAATCTGCCGAACGCGCCCTTCGCCATCGACGATCCGAAGGGCTTCAACATCCAGCTCAACGTCACGACGCGCGATCTGTATCACCGCTTCTACGAGAATCAGATGCAGATCGACGGCGGCAAGAACGACAAGTTCGCCGCGTGGGGCGATTCGGGCGCGCTCGTGATGGGTCACTACGACACGCCGCCGGACAAGCTGCCCCTCTACAAGATCGCGCAGCAATACACGCTCGCGGACAACTTCTTCATGGGCGCGTTCGGCGGCTCGTTCCTGAATCACCAGTGGCTCGTCTGCGCCTGCACGCCGATCTATCCGAACGCGGACAAGAGCGTCGCGTCCGGCTCGATTTCGGCCGTGAATGCCGATGGCGTGTCGCTGAAGCTCAAGACGAATCCGCCGCCTTCGGCGCTCACCGGCTCGGCGGACGCGCAGTTCGTGAACTCGGGCACGCTCACGCCCGACTTCTACGCCGTCAACACGATGCAGCCGCCGTATCAGCCGAGCGGCAACCCGGCGCCCGCGGGCGTCGATCCGGCGCTCGGCGATGCGACCAAGGCCAACACGCTGCCGCCGCAGACGCAGCAGCACATCGGCGATCTGCTGAACAGCGCGGGCGTGAGTTGGGCGTGGTACGGCGGCTCGTGGGCGGCGGCGCTCGCGAACCGCTCGGTCATCAACGGCGCGGTCAACGTCGTGCCTGACTTCCAGACGCATCATCAGCCGTTCAACTACTTCGCCGATCTCGCGCCCGGTACGGCGAACCGCGCGCAACACTTGCTCGACGGCGGCACGAACGGTTCGGAGTTCATCAAGGCGATCGACGCGGGCACGCTGCCGCAAGTCGCGTTCTACAAGCCGCAGGGCAACCTGAACGAGCACGCCGGTTACACGGACGTCGCGCAGGGCGACCAGCACATCGCCGATCTGATCTCGCATCTGCAGAAGAGCCCGCAGTGGAAGAACATGGTCGTCGTCGTGACGTATGACGAAAACGGCGGCTTCTGGGATCACGTCGCGCCGCCGAAGGGCGATCGCTGGGGTCCGGGCACGCGCATTCCGGCGCTCATCATTTCGCCGTACGCGAAGAAGGGCTTCGTCGATCACACGCAGTACGACACCACGTCGATCCTTCGCTTCATCACGAAGCGCTTCAACCTGCCGACGCTGCCGGGCCTCGCCTCGCGCGACGCCGCGCTGGTGGCGAACGGCGCGCCGAAGATGGGCGATCTGACCAACGCGCTCGACTTCTCGCAGTAAGCATCGCGCGCACGCAACAATGACAGGGCCGCGGCTTTCGAAGCCGCGGCCCTTTCTTTTTGCCGACGATCACGCGAGCGCGAAGATCGTCGCCAGATCGCTCGTGCGCGACGCGCCCGCTTGCGCGAGAACGCGCGCTTCCAGTTCGTCGATGTGCGTACGCATCGCAGTTAGCGCGGCATCGAGATCGCCCTGTTCGAGGGCGTCGATGAGTTGCGCGTGTTCATCGGATGAGCAGTTCGACAGCTTCGATGGATCGAAAAGCGCCTTGTAGAGCTCGGTCTTCGCGACGAGCCTCGCGAGAAACGCCTCCACTTCCGGCGCGCCCGCGAGTTCCGCGAGGAGCACATGAAAGTGGCCCGCGAGACGCACGCATTCCGCGACGCTTCCCGCTTTCAGCGCGCGCTGTTCGGCCTTGACGTGAGCGCGCAACGCACGCAACGCCTTCACGCTCAACGCGCCGCACAGCGATGCGACGATGCCCGCCTCCACCACTTGCCGCGCGCGATAAACCTCGCGGATGTCGTCGACGGTCGGCGACGGCACGAACGCGCCGCGATTCGCTTCGAGCGTGAGCTTGCCTTCCGCGCCGAGGCGCGCGAGCACCTTGCGGATCGTGCCGCGCGTGCACTCGAAGGCTGCGGCGAGCTCGCGCTCGACGAGCTGCGCGCCGGGCGCGAGCTTGCCCTGCAAAAGCGCGGACGCGATTGCCGCGTAGACGCGCTCGTCCGCGGAAATGTCCTTCGATGAAGTGTCCTTGCGTGATGCCATGATGCCCGCCGTGCTTGCGATGAATCGCATTGTAGCGAGCGCGCACCGCCGCGTACGAATGCGCCCTATTCGGTTCGTCGTATTTTTGGTTGACCAAAAATAGATAGAATGGTCAACCATTTCGCACCGAGGATGAGTCACATGAAAGCATCGAACGTCGCGTGGCTCGCGGTGATCGTCGCGATCGGCCTGAATCTGCGGCCGCTGCTCACGTCCGTCAGTCCGCTGATGGGCGTGATCTTGCACGCGACAGGACTGTCGTTTCGCGGGGCGTCGATGCTGACCGGCTTGCCCGTCGTCGCGATGGGCGCGTGCGCGTTCGGCGCGAGCGCGCTGTCACGCTCGGTCGGCAATGCGCGCGGCGTGGCGCTCGGGCTCATCGCGATCGTCGCGGCGTGCGCGGCGCGCCTCGTCGCGGGGAACGCGGTGGCGCTCGTCGCGAGCGCGGCCATCGCGGGCACGGGCGTCGCCGTCATTCAGGCGCTCTTGCCGGGCGTGATGAAGACGCGCTTTCCCGCGCGCCTGCCCTTCGCGATGGGCCTCTATTCCGCATCGATCATGGCGGGTGGCGGGCTCGGCGCGAGCATCACGCCGGCGGTCGCATCGCGCGTGACGTGGCAGGCTGGACTCGCGTTCTGGGCTGTTCCCGCGCTGATGGCGCTCGCGGCTTGGATGATGCTGATGCGCGCCGATGCGCTGCCGCGCGTCGCATCGACGGGCCGCGCGAAGCCCGCGCCGTCGCTCTTTCTCAATCGTCGCGCGTGGACGCTCGGGATTTTCTTCGGGCTCGTCAATGGCGGCTATACGAGCCTCGTCGCGTGGATGCCCGCGTATTACCAGCAACTCGGCCGCGGCGTGACCGAAAGCGGCGCGCTGCTGGCGATGCTCACGGCGTTCCAGGCGTCGTCCGCGCTGCTGTTGCCGATGGCGGCGGCGCGTTTCGGACGCGGCAGGGATCGTCGTCCGTGGATCGCGCTCGGCCTCGCCGCGCAGCTCGCGGGGTTCGCGCTGTTGCTAGTGGCGCCGCTTGCCGCGCCGCTCGCCGTCGTCGCGTTGCTCGGCGCGGGCCTTGGCGGTGTGTTCGCCCTTTCGCTCGTGCTGACGCTCGATCACGCCGACGATCCCGCGTTGGCCGCGCGGCTCGTCGCGTTCGTGCAGGGCGTGGGGTTCGTGATCGCGGCGATTGCGCCGGTCGTCGCGGGCATCGTGCGCGACGTGAGCGGCGGCTTCTCGATGTCGTGGATGATGCTCGCCGCGAGCCTCGTCGCGATGATCGCGCTCGACGTCGTGTTCGGCCCGCGCGGGTACGCGCGCGCGATGCGGTCCGCGCGGGTCAGCGAACCGCGTGACAGGCGAAGAACTCGTCGAGCAGATCGGTCATCTGCCATACGGGACACGGACGGCGGCAATGGCCGTCGTAGCCCGCTTCCTTGAGATGCGCGATCGGCTCTTCGGGCAGGAAACCGCTCATCGCGATGATGAGGCGAGTGGCGTCGTCATCGGCTTCGCGCAGCGCCCGCACCAGCGCGTAGTTGCCGGAACCTCCGATGCGCGTATCGAGAAAAAGCACATGCGGACGCCATTGCTCGACGATGTTTCTGGCCGATGACACATCCGCCGCAAGCTGCGCCGGAAAGCCCTTCAGCTCGAACAGCGACGCAAGCGACGCGCCGAGCACGCGTTCCGGCAGCGCGAGCAGCACGCGGCGCGATTCCGGTTGCAGGCGCAGCTTCTTGCGATTCCATAGCGAGCATTGCGCCGGGCTGGTTTCGTATGCTCGATTGTTCAAGTCACCCTCTTTCGACGATGCGGTACGCACCGTCACCGTTGTGGCGCACCGCGCGCCACGATGACGCATCGGCGCACCGTCGATGGGCGGCACGTCTGCTTGTACGAGATGGTTAAATTTGTGAAGCGTTGTGTGGCGCGGAGTTGCGGGGATCGGGCGCGCACGCGGGGGAAGGACGGGCAGGAAGCGGGCCAGGCGATGGTGCCTCGCTGCTTGCTTTGCGCGGAGCGCAAAGCAAAAAGCCCGGCCGAAGGAAGACTGGGCTTTTGCCTGTGTGCAGGCCGTTTGGCCCGCCCTACACGACTCGAACGTGTGACCTACGGCTTAGAAGGCCGTTGCTCTATCCAGCTGAGCTAAGGGCGGAGAACCGGAGCGCGCGGCGGAAGCAACGCGAGTAAGACGCGAGACAACCGCGAAAACCGCCGCGAATCAGAAGAGATCGCGATTTTACCTCATTCGCCGCTGCCCTTGTCCCGGCTCGTCACATCGGCTGCGGATGCATCATGAACCAGCCGAGGAAGAAGATTCCCGCGATCACGCAATACACGCCGAACGACGCGAGCTTGCCGTGGCCTTCGAAGTAGCGCATCAGGAAGCGCACGCTCAGATACGCCGCGATGCCCGTCAGCACCCCGCCCAGCACCGAATCGGCGAGTTGTCCCGGCGCGTGAAAGAGCTTCGGCAATTCGAGCACGCCCGCCGCGAAGATGATCGGCGTGCCGAGCAGGAACGAGAATTCCGCCGCCGCTTCAGCCGTGAGACCCGCGCCCACGCCCGCGATCATCGTCAGGCCGCTGCGCGAAAAGCCCGGAATCAGCGCGCCGATCTGCGCGAGCCCGACCAGAAACGCCTGCCTGAACGTGAGCTTTTCCGGCGCCCGCGTCGCGCGGCTTCGCTGCAGACGGTCACCGAGCCACAGCAGCACGCCGTTGACGATCAGCGCCGCCGCGACGATCCGCAGATCGTGAAAGATGGCCTCGAGCCGCTTCTCGAGCAGCAAGCCGACGATGCCCGTCGGAATCGTGCCGATGATGAGCGCCCACATCATGTGCCCATCGTCGTTCTTGCGTCCGCCGAGCGACGCGAAGAAGCCGCGGATCAGCGCGATCCAGCGTTCACGAAAATACCAGAGCAGCGCGACGGCCGTGCCCAGATGCAGCGCGACGAGAAACGGCAGCAGTTGCGGCGCGTGCTTGTCGATGTGCATGCCGATCAGGCCGGGAACGAGGAGCGTGTGCCCGAGGCTGCTGACAGGAAAGAGCTCGGTTACGCCCTGGAGCACGCTTAAGAAAACGAGAAACCACAAAGTCACGCGTCGGTCCTTTTTCGGGGAAGGTGGAGGACGCGCCGTGCAGTTCCATTCCTCGCGTCACGCGAAGCCAAAGATGCCGGACAGGGAATGTGGAACAGGAAGGATGAGTCGATACGGCGCGCAAACGGGACCGATTATGCCGTCGGCTAAATCGAGCGCCAAGCGCTTACCGCACACAAATTGCGCCGACAGTCAATCGTCGGCAAAACGAAGCATTATCGAAAGTCGATGACAGGCAATACGAAAGCGAGCGCGCCTCCGAACGGGACGCGGACTCGCAATTCGGCGATCGCCCGTCAGGCCTTCAGCTTGTAGAGGAAAAGCGCCGTGCTTGCCCCGAAGAGCCCGAACATCGCGACGCCCATTGCCATCGCCAGATCCATGGTTACTCCTTGTCCGTCTGATTCCCAACACAGGGAGCATATAACAACATATTGCATAAGCCTTGCTTAGTCGCAATTTCCCGCAAAGGGTTTTTCCGGACAGAATTCCAAGGCAGAATCGTCGGGTTAAGCCGCGTCGCTCAGGAGCGTGCGCGGCGTCTCGCCATCCAACGGAGCGCCTGCCATCATGTCACCGGAATCCGACATCATCGAAATCGAGCGCGACGGCGCCGCCATCCAGCTCGCGCCGCACGCGGGCGGACGGCTCATGACCTGGCGCGTCGGCGGCAAGCCCGTCGTGCACTGGCCCGACGCCGCCGACTGGTCCAATCCCGCGAAGATCCGCGGCGGCAATCCGCTGCTCTTTCCGTTTCTCGGACGGCATTTCGTCGATGGCGAAATCGGCAAGTGGCGCGATCCGGAAGGCATCGTGCATGCGCTGCCGACGCACGGCTTCGCGCGCAACCTGCCCTTTTCCCACACGCGCGACGCCGACGGCCACGGCCTGCGCATGACGCTCGTCGACAGCGACGCCACCCGCGACGGCTATCCGTTCGCGTTCCGCTTCGAGGCGGCGTACCGCATCGTCGACGGCCATACGCTCGAAGTCGAGCTGACGACGTCGAATCCGGGCGAGGTCGCGCTGCCCTACTACGCCGGGCATCACTTCTATTTTCATCTGCCGCACGGCCAGCGCGGCGAGAGCAGCGTCGCGCTGCCGCATACCGAACGGCGCCGTCAGCTTCCGGACGGCTCGATCACCGAAGCCGAGCCCGGCCTGCCGCGTTATTCGCTCGCCGATCCGGGCATCGTCGATACGTTTCATTGCCTCACGCGGCAGTCCGACGAACCGGTGCTGTTGAATCTGCCGGGCCTCAAGCGCACGATCGCCTTCGAGTTGCAGCAGCCCGATTCCGTGCCGTGGTACGCGGTCACGACCTGGACCGAATCCGACGCATCGGACTTCTACTGCGTCGAACCGTGGATCGGCCTGCCCGATGCCATCCACAACGGGCGCGGCCTGCGCTGGCTCGCGCCGGGCAAGACGGAGACGGCTTCGCTGCGGCTCGTCGTCGGCGAGCAGGCGTAGGCGAAGCGGCGTCATTCTGTCCGGGGAAACCCGAGACGGTAAAATCCTGCCTTTCGATTCGCCGCGCGGCTGTGCTCGCACTGCTCGCGGCGATGCTTTGCGAGGTCAGGTTTGCAAAAAACAATTCGACGGCTCGTCTGCGCATCGCTCATCGCAGTGTTGGCCGCTTGTGGAACGGGGCCGGTCGCGCCGGGTTTCTATCGTGTAGAGCGTGGAGACACGGTTTCCAAAATCGCGCGCGAGAATCGCACGACGATCGCGAACATCAAGCGCTGGAACGGGCTCGCGAATCCTGACGCCATCGAGGTCGGACAGGTGCTGCGCATCGCGCCGCCTGCGGGCAGCGCGAGCACCGCGGATTCATCGGGTGCGGCGGCAACGGGCAGCGCGAAGAGCGAAGCCGGCGCGCAGGCGTCCTCGCAGAGCAAGGCCGGACCGGGCGTCACGCTCGTGTGGCCGGCGCAGGGCAGCGTCGTTCGCAGCTTCGACGGCAAGAACTCGAAGGGCATCGACATCGCCAATGCGGCGGGCACGCCCGTCGTCGCCGCCGCGAGCGGCAATGTCGTCTACGCCGGCAACGGTCTGCGCGGCTACGGCAACATGCTGATCGTCAAGCATGACGACGATTATCTGACCGCCTACGCCCACAATCGCGTGCTTCTGGTGAAGGAAGGCCAGACCGTGCAGCAGGGCCAGCAAATCGCCGAAATGGGCGACACCGACAGCAATCGCACCATGCTGCATTTCGAAGTGCGCTACTTGGGCCGCTCGACGGACCCGGCGCGCTATCTGCCGCCGCGCTGACAGCCGGCGGCCGCTTTAAGGAAGATCGATGAGATTGACGATGAGGATCAACACTGCCGCGCTCGGCGCGGCTCTCGCGCTCACCGGCGCGCTGGCCGGCTGCGCGAGCGGCCCGACGATGACCTATCTGCCTTCGGGCGACACGGGCTTCGCGATCAACTGCAGCGGCGGCGACGCGGCGACGAGCTGGGCGGCCTGCTACAAGCAGGCGGGTGAAACGTGCGGCGCGTATGGTTACGACGTGATTTCGAAGGACGCCGACAACGGCGCGACCGCAGGCGGCACGGTGGGCGGAATCTTCGGCGCGAACATCAAGAACCGTTCGATGGTGATCCGCTGCAAGCAGTAACGCCCGTCAGCGGTCTTTCGGCGCCCACGTGCGCCAATGCCCCGACAACGGATCGATATGCGCGGCAAACGCCACGAGCGAAGCGACGGCGAGCGGCGCGACAGCAGCAAAAATCCAGAGCAGATCCATGAAGATACATTTTGCAACAAGTTCGGGCGATGATACCCGAGCGGCAAAAGTTTCGTTGGATGAATCCCGCCGAAATCGCCGAAACGGAAAGAGTTACGCATTACGGTTTCTTGCATCCCTGCACGAGGCGCGCCTTGCATCCCGTTACGCACGGAAACAAGCGCATACAGCCGTGACGCGCTCGAATTCCTAGACTGGCGGCAGCCCGTGCCGTATCTCCGCGCGAACGGTTGGCGCGGGTCAGAAGCCCCGGTGCGCCCGCATCGGGGCTTCGTCTTTGCGGGGCTTACTGAGGCTTGGCAGGATCGGAGATCATCGACGGCGGCGTCATGTCCGTCGGCACGCCCTTGTAGTCGGGCGGATCTTTCGGTTCGTGCTTTTGATGGCCAGACTCCGCACAGGCGGCGAGACCGAGCGTAAAGAAAACGGCGCAAGCGAAGGCGGAAACAGCGCGCATTGAGACTCCTGGAAGAGCGTAGAAAAGACAAAGGGGTTACAAGCCGTAACTTGTAACCCCTTCGTGTATCGTGGTCGGAGCGAAAGGATTCGAACCTTCGACCCTCTGATCCCAAATCAGATGCGCTACCAGGCTGCGCTACGCTCCGACGAGCCGCAGATTGTAGCGTGCCTGACCCGCGTCCGCAATGCCGAACTCAGGCACGCAACTTTCTGCTGCATCCGAAAGCGAACCTCATCATCCGGAGACAATCGATGAACCTCATTCTCTGGCGACACGCCGAAGCAGAAGATCAGGCGTCGAGCGATCTCGCGCGGCAGCTCACGCCGCGCGGGCGCAAACAGGCGCAAGGCATCGCGAAGTGGCTGAAGGCGCGCATCGACGATGACGCCGTGCTGCTCGCCAGTCCCGCGACGCGCACGATCCAGACGGCCGAAGCCTTCGGCGACCGCTATCGCGTCGTCGACGCGCTCGCGCCCGGCAACGGCGCGCAGGCCGTGCTCGATGCGGCGGGCTGGCCGGACGGCATTGCGGAGACGGTCGTCGTCATCGGGCATCAGCCGACGCTCGGCCGGGTGGCCGCGCTCCTCATGACGGGCCACGAAGCGGATTGGTCGATCAAGAAGTCGGGCATCTGGTGGCTCCAGTCGCGCACGCGCGGCGGCGACGGGCAAAGCGTGCTGCGCGCGGTGATCAATCCGGACCTGCTTCAGGCGTCGTAAGCTCGCGTTCATGCGGATGTCGTTTCATCGAAACGTCATTGCGATGCCATGCGAGCGTCACCGTGCATTACTACATTGGCGAGGACTTGAAGCCACAGCAACGTCCTGTCGAGGAACGCCAATGCAAGAACTGCCGACGCCTTTCCTGCAACTCGGAGCGTCATCGCTCTCGCTCGATTCGCGCCGCCACCTTCCGCGCACGTCGGAAACGAACACGGGCCGCGAGCGCCTGCAAGTCGCGTGGGCGCGCGACGACGACGCCCTGCGCGACGCGCAGCGCCTGCGCTTTCGCGTGTTCTCGGAGGAAATGGGCGCGCGTCTGTCCGGCCCCGCAGGGCTCGACGTCGACGCCTTCGACGCCTATTGCGATCACCTGCTCGTGCGCGATCTCGACACGCTGCAGGTCGTGGGCACGTATCGCGTGCTGCCGCCGCATCAGGCGGCGCGCATCGGGCGTCTCTACGCTGAAAGCGAATTCGACGTGTCGCGCCTCACGCACCTGCGCCCGAAGCTCGTCGAAGTAGGACGCTCGTGCGTGCATCCGGATTATCGCAACGGCGCGGTGATCATGTCGCTGTGGGGCGGCCTCGCCGCGTACATGATGCAAAACGGCTATGAGACGATGCTCGGCTGCGCGAGCGTCGGCATGATCGACGGCGGTCATTACGCCGCGAATCTCTACACGTCGCTACCCGCCGATGCGCTCACCGCCCCTGAGTACCGCGCGTTCCCGCACACGCCGCTGCCCGTCGAGGAGTTGCGCACCGGCGCGAACGTGAGCCCGCCGCCGCTCGTGAAGGGTTATCTGCGGCTCGGCGCGAGGATTTGCGGCGCGCCGGCATGGGATCCGGATTTCAACACCGCCGACTTCCTCACGCTCTTCCGTCTGTCCGATATCAACGCTCGTTACGCGCGGCATTTCATCGGCGACATGCAGGGACGTTGAAGCCCTGAAACGCAAAAGGCCCCGTTGACTCGACGGGGCCTTCTCTTTTCTCACGACGCGAAAATCAGTCGCCCGTATAGACCACGCGATACGGCCGCCCGATCTTCTCCCATTCCATCGCTTCCTGAACGAGGCTGTAGTCGGTGAGCGGATTGTTCGCCACCCACTCGTTCGGCAGATGCACTTCGAAACCGCCACTCGCCTGCCTCACTTCGATGCCGGGCAGCCCGACATCCGTGCGCCGGCGCGACAGCAGCGCGGCGAGCCGCAGGCAAAACAGCAGCGTCCATTCGACGTCGCGCGCCTGCGCGAGCTTGCCGAGCTTGCCGGCGTGGCCGAGCACGAGCGCGGCGAGACGCGCCTGATCGGTGCGGGAAAACCCCGGCATGTCGGCGTTGCTCGCGATATACGCTGAATGCTTGTGATACGCACTGTGCGCGATCGACAGTCCGATCTCGTGCAGCGACGCGGCCCACGCGAGGAACATGCGGTTCTCCTCGCGCACGTCTTCGTCGGGTTCGCCGAGCTGGTCGTAGAAGCTGATCGCCAGTTCGCCGATGCGCTCCGCCTGCGCGGCATCGACGCCATAACGGCGCTTGAAGCCTTCGACCGTCACCGTCCGCATGTCCTGATGCTGCGAGCGTCCGAGCAGGTCGTAGAGCACGCCGAGGCGCAGCGCGGCATCGGTCGTATCGGCATAGTCGATGCCCAGTTCCTCGAACACGCCGAGCATGATCGAAAGCCCGCCCGCCAGCACCGGCACGCGATCGGGCTTCAACGCGACGAGCTTCAGCCGGTTCACGTTCTCGGCCTTGATGAGCGCGCGCTTGAGCTTCTCCAGCCCGCCGCGCGAGATGCCGTGCGTGATGCCTTCGTCGTTGAAGCCGTTCGCCTCGATCAGTTCCGCGAGCGCGCGCGCCGTGCCCGACGAGCCGATCGCCTGATCCCAGCCGGTGCCCTTGTATTCGCTCGAAATGATCTGGATCTCGCGTTTGGCGGCGAGTTCGGCCTGCCGCATCGTGTATTCGTCGACGTTGCCGGCCGGGAAAAACTGGCGGCTATGGCTCACGCAGCCGATATAGAGGCTTTCCATGTGGATCGGCGTGTAATGCGATCCGATGATGAATTCCGTCGAGCCGCCGCCGATATCGACCACGAGCCGCTTGCCCGCGCTCGCCGGCACCGAATGCGCGGCGCCCGCGTAGATGAGGCGCGCTTCCTCGCGCCCGGCGATGACTTCGATCGGAAACCCGAGCGCGGCTTCCGCCTCGGCGAGAAAGTCGGGCGCGTTTTTCGCGACGCGCAGCGTGTTGGTGGCGACGGCGCGCACCTGGTCGGGATGGAAATCGCGCAGACGTTCGCCGAAGCGCTTCAGCGCGTCCCAGCCGCGCACCTGCGATGCGCGGTCGAGCATCTTGTCCTTGGAGAGGCCGCCGCCGAGGCGCACGGGCTCGCGCAGCGCGTCGACCTGATAGATCTGGCTGCCGGCGGGCGTTTCCTCGACCCGTCCGACGATCAACCGGAAACTGTTCGATCCGAGGTCGACCGCGGCAAGTAGATGGGGATGTGTGACCATCGGATATCCAGAAATCGTGAAGTGGGGGGAAGCACTGTCACAGCGGCGCTGCTGCAGCGCACGAATTCTATTCTATGCCGGGTTGGCGAGCGGGCCTTGCCGTCCCGTTCGGAACCGCGCGTTTGCGCTGGCAACGCTATCGGCAATGTGAGTAGAATTTGTGACATCCGTTATGTCATAAAAAATACATCATACTGTGAGAGCATCCGAGAGTTCCCTTGCCCATCTGATCGAGACACCTTCCCTCCCTCCGATGTCCATACGCTATCCGCTCTTCAACCGCGAACTGGGCATACTAGGTTTCAACGAGCGCGTCCTCGCGCAAGCCGCCGATACGACGGTTCCCCTGTTGGAACGCCTGCGTTTCATCTGCATCACCAGCAGCAATCTCGACGAATTCTTCGAAGTCCGTATGGCGGGTCTGCAAGAGCAGATGCGCGACAACCCCGGCTCGCTCTCGCCGGATGGCATGTCGCTGCAGCACGTCTACGACCTCGTCTCCGAGCGCGCGCAGCGGCTCGTGCGCCAGCAATATTCGATGCTGCATGACATCGTGCTGCCCGCGCTCGAAATGGAAGGCATCTATTTTCACGGCGCGGAGGACTGGACGGAGCAGCAGACCGGATGGGCGCGCGACTACTTCTACAACGAACTGCTCCCCGTCCTGACGCCTATCGGGCTCGATCCCGCGCATCCGTTTCCGCGCGTGCTGAACAAGAGCCTGAACTTCGTCGTCGAGCTGGAAGGCACCGATGCCTTCGGCCGTCAGGCGATGATGGGCATCGTGCAGGCGCCGCGCGCGCTGCCGCGGCTCGTTCGCATGCCCGAAGCGCTGTCGGGCTATCCGCATGGTTTCGTGCTGCTGAGTTCGTTCATGCAGCACTTCGTGAACGAGCTGTTTCCGCATCTCGTCGTGCGCAGTTGCAATCAGTTTCGCATCACGCGCAACAGCGAGCTTTTCGTCGATGAGGACGAAATCACCAATCTGCGCGTCGCGCTGCAGGGCGAATTGCCGGCGCGGCATCTGGGCAACGCGGTGCGTCTCGAAGTGTCGGCGGAAACGCCGCCGCATCTCGTGCGGCGTCTGCTCGACGAAGGTCAGCTGAGCGAACGCGATCTGTATCGCGTGAACGGGCCGGTGAATCTCGTGCGGCTCATGCAGTTGCCCGAGATGGTCGATCGACCCGATCTCAAGTTCGTGCCGCATATTCCGTCGGTGCCGAAGGCCATCGTGAACACGTCGAATCTTTTCGATGCGATCGATCAGGGCGATATCCTTTTGCATCATCCGTACGAGAGTTTTCAGCCGGTGCTGGAGCTGCTGCTTCAGGCCGCGAAGGATCCGCAGGTCGTCGCGATCAAACAGACGATTTATCGCACGGGCACCGATTCGCCGCTCATGGATGCGCTCATGCAGGCCGCGCGCAATGGCAAGGAAGTGACGGTCGTCGTGGAACTGCTCGCGCGCTTCGATGAAGAGACGAACATCAATTGGGCGTCGCAGCTCGAAGCGGTTGGCGCGCATGTGGTGTATGGCGTCGTCGGCCATAAGTGCCACGCGAAGATGATGCTGATCGTGCGGCGCGTGTCGCAAGGCGGCAAGTTCGTGTTGAAGCGTTATGCCCATTTGGGCACGGGCAACTATCATCCGCGCACGGCGCGTCTTTATACCGACTTCGGTCTGATGACTTCCGATCAGGAAATGTGCGAGGACGTGCATCACGTCTTTCAGCAACTGACGGGCATTGGCGGAGAGATTCCGCTGCATCAGTTATGGCAATCGCCTTTCACGCTACATGCGAAGCTGATCGATGCGATCCGCGCCGAGGCCGAGCATGCGCGGGCGGGACGGCGTGCGCGCATCGTCGCGAAGATGAATGCCCTGCTCGAGCCTACGGTTATTGCCGCGCTTTACGAGGCTTCGCATGCGGGGGTGAAGATCGATCTGATCGTGCGCGGGGTTTGTTCGTTGAAGCCCGGCGTCGAGGATCTTTCGGAGAACATTACGGTTCGGTCAGTCGTCGGGCGCTTTCTCGAGCATCATCGGATTTTTTACTTCTATGCGAATGGCAGGGAAGATGTGTTTTTGTCGAGCGCTGACTGGATGGATCGCAACTTCTTTCGTCGTGTGGAAGTGGCGTTTCCGATTCGCGATAGGCGGTTGAAGCGGCGGGTTATTGCTGAAGGGTTATCGGTTTGTCTTGGCGATAATCAATCGGCTTGGGTCATGCAGAGCGATGGGCATTATCGGAAGCGCCGTCCGGGTAAGTCTATTCGCAACGCGCAGTTGGGGTTGCTGGCTAAGTTTTGTTCTTGATGTTTTTTGCCCTTTTTCGTGCGTGTTTTCTTCTTCGCTGGATTCGGTATTCGTGTCGGGCTTTGTGCTTGTTCGCTTCCGCTTTCGTAGAATCCTGCGTTCGTGTCGGTCTATTAGCACTGCCGCCCCGCACAGGGGCAACGCTAATAGACCGACGCGAAAACAGGATTCTACGAAAGCGGAAGCAAACAAGCACAAGCCCGACACGACAACGGGATCCGGCGACAATCACCAGAACCCACTCAAGCCGCAAGCGACTTCCTAAACGCTGTCCGCGACCCTGGAAACCTCACGATAAACATACTCCCCTTCCCCACTTCGCTTTTAACGTCGAGCTCTGCACCGTGCCGTTGCAGCACATGCTTGACGATGGCAAGCCCAAGCCCTGTCCCCCCCGTATCCCGCGACCGGCTCCGATCCACTCGATAAAACCGCTCCGTCAAACGCGGAATATGCTCCGCAGGAATCCCGAGCCCCGTATCCCGCACCGTAAAAACCGCACGATCCTTCATGCGCTGCCACGTCACCTCGATGGTCCCGCCATCAGGCGTATAACGCACGGCGTTGGTCACGAGATTGCCGAGCGCACTCATCACTTCGGTCTCGACGCCCGCAACCGTCAGCGCATCGTCGCTATGAAACGTGATGCGATGGCGCCCGTTCGACAGATTGTTCGCGTCGTCTTCCAAATGACGCAGCACGGCGCGCATATCCAGCAGTTCATCGCCAGGCGGCCGCATGTCGCCTTCGAGATTCGCGAGCACGAGCAGATCGCGCACGATGTTCTGCATGCGCGACGCCTGCTGCTCCATCATGTCGAGATAACGCATGCGATCGGCTTCATCGAGCGGCAACTCACGCATGGTTTCGAGAAAGCCGGATAGCACGGTAAGCGGCGTCTTCAACTCATGCGAGACATTGGCGACGAAATCGCGGCGCATCGAATCCGTGCGCTCCAGTTCGGTAATGTCCTGCGTCAGAAGCAGCTTGCGATTGTCACCGTACGGAAACACCTGCACCGAAACCGTGTACTTGCGATTCACGCCCATGCCGCGCATCACAAGCATCTCTTCGTAGTGGTGCGCGTTCAGATAGCGGACGAAATCGGGATTGCGCACGAGATGCGTGATGTGCTGGCGCAAGTCGCGCTTCGCATCGAGACCGAAGTGCTTCTCGGCGATGTCGTTACACCACTCGATCTGATCGTGATCGTCGAGCATCGCGACGCCGTTCGGTGACGCCTGGATCGCCTGAATGAAGCGCGCATGCTGTTGCTCGACCTGACGCACTTGCGCGTGCCAGCGCTTCGCGAGCTTGTGCAGGCGATAGTAGATCTCGCCCCAGATGCCGAGCGCGCTCGGCACCTCGCCGTAAACCGGCGCTTCGAGCAGACGCCAGAGGCGCTGCATGTGATACGTGACGAAGAAGCCCTGCACGACGAGCATGAGCACCGCGAAGGCAAGCGCGATGCGCAAGCCCGCGAATGCGCCGATCGCGGCGCAGAGCGCGGCGAGCAGCGCGAGGGACACGATCGCACGCGTCCAGATGATGTTCATGTTGTCGGTGAGTCTGAGTGACGTTGATGCGGCAAGTTAGAGCGGATAACGTTGAAGCAGAACTCAGGCGCTCTTCGCAAGCCGGTATCCGCTGCCGCGCACCGTTTCGATCATAGCATCGCAACCCGCCGGCTTGAGCGCAGCACGCAGACGCTTGATATGCACATCGACCGTGCGCTCTTCGACGAACACGTGATCGCCCCACACCTGATCCAGCAATTGCGTGCGGCTGTGCACGCGCTCAGGATGCGTCATGAAAAAGTGCAGCAGGCGAAATTCCGTCGGACCGAGATCGAGCTTGATGTCGTTGCCCGAATGACTCGCCGCCACGCGATGCGTCGCCGGATCGAGACGCAGCCCGTTGATCGCGACGACGTCTTCGGTCAACTGCGGCGCGCGCCGGCGCAACACCGCCTTGATGCGCGCCATCAGTTCCTTCGGCGAGAACGGCTTCGTGACGTAATCGTCCGCGCCGATTTCGAGGCCAAGCACCTTGTCCTGCTCGTCGCCGCGCGCTGTCAGCATGATGATCGGAATGTGCTTCGTGCGCTCGTTGTTGCGCAGCTCTCGCGCGAACGCGATGCCCGACTTGCCCGGCAACATCCAGTCGAGCAACACGAGATCGGGCAGCACGTCGCTGATCAGGTTTTGCGCCTGTTCCGCGTTATACGCACGAATCGGGCAATGTCCCGCATGTTGAAGGTTCACCGAAATCAGTTCGGAGATCGCGGGTTCGTCTTCGACGACGAGGATACTGCTGGGCATCGGCACCTCTTGACCTTTTGCTTGAAATGAAACGATTGCGCGCGATTAACTCAGCGCCTCACGTTCGAGCTGATCGCGCGAAATATGCCGCACGTCGGTGCCCTTGACGATGTAGATGATGAACTCAGCGATGTTCTTCGCGTGATCGCCGATGCGCTCCACCGCTTTCGCGATGAACAGATAATCGAGGCCCGCCGAAATCGTGCGCGGATCTTCCATCATGTACGTCACGAGCTTGCGCACGAAGGCGCGGAATTCCTCGTCGATGGCCTTGTCGTCGCGCACGATCTGCGCGGCGGCAACCGTGTCGAGACGCGCGAACGCATCGAGCGCGCGGCGCAGGATCGATACCGCCATTTCGCCCGACAGCTTGATCTCGGCGATGTTCACCGTGCGGCCCGCGCCGTCTTCGTTGATGCGCTTCACGCGCTTGGCGATCTTCTCCGCTTCGTCGCCGGCGCGTTCGAGATTCGTGATCGTCTTCGAGATCGCCATCAACAGACGCAAGTCACGCGCAGCCGGCTGACGGCGCGCGATGATGTTGCTGCACTCTTCGTCGATCTCGACTTCCATCATGTTCAGACGCGCTTCGGCCGCGATCACCTGATCCGCGATGCCGATGTCGAATTCGTTCAGCGCCTGCATCGCCGCGATGATCTGCGACTCGACCAGACCGCCCATTTCCAGCACTTTCGACGACACCGCGTTGAGGTCGGCGTCGAACTGGCTCGAAAGATGTTTATCGGACATATATGCTCCTTAAGCCTTCTGTTTCACCTGGCTGACGATCAGCCGAAGCGGCCCGTGATGTAGTCTTCCGTTTCCTTGCGGGCCGGCTTGATGAAGATCTTTTCGGTGTCGCCGAACTCGATCAATTCACCGAGATACATATAGGCAGTGTAGTCCGAACAACGCGCCGCCTGCTGCATGTTGTGCGTGACGATGACGACCGTGTAATCGCTTTTCAGTTCGGCGATCAGCTCTTCGATACGGCCCGTCGAAATCGGGTCGAGCGCCGAGCAAGGTTCGTCCAGCAGCAGCACTTCCGGACGAATCGCGATGCCGCGCGCGATGCACAGACGCTGCTGCTGGCCACCCGACAGACCGTAGCCGCTTTGCTGCAACTTGTCCTTTACTTCGGTCCAGAGCGCGGCTTTCGTGAGCGCCCATTCGACGCGGTCATCCATTTCCGAGCGCGACAGTTGCTCGAACATCTTCACGCCGAACGCGATGTTGTCGTAGATCGACATCGGGAACGGCGTGGGCTTCTGGAACACCATGCCGACGCGCGCGCGCAGGAGCGAAATATCCTTCGTCGTGTCGAGCAGGTTCGTGCCGTCCATCAGGATTTCGCCTTCGGCGCGCTGCTCCGGATAAAGCGCATACATCTTGTTGAACGTGCGCAGAAGCGTGGACTTGCCGCAGCCCGACGGACCGATGAACGCCGTCACTTTCTTCTCGGGAATGCGCAGGTTGATGTTCTTCAGCGCGTGATACTTGTTGTAGAAGAAGTTGAGGTTGTTCACCTCGATCTTCGGCTTGATGGAATCGGCAGGCTGCGAACTGTGCGTCGGGCGCACGCTGCCCGGCACCGGGCCGCGCTCGATCTGCTTTTCCTGGTGGTTGACACCGCTTTCGACCATGTTCATGGAATCACTCCACCCTTATTTCTTCGAGAAGATCGCGCGCGCCAGGATATTCAGACCCAGCACGCCGAGCGTAATCAGGAACACACCGGCCCACGCGAGCGATTGCCACTGCGGGAACGGACTCATCGCGAACTTGTAGATCGTCACCGGCAGATTGGCCACCGGCTGATTCATGTCCCACGAGAAAAATTGATTCGACAGCGCCGTGAAAAGCAGCGGCGCGGTTTCGCCGGCGATACGCGCGACCGCCAGCAACACGCCCGTCACGATGCCGCCCACCGACGCCTTCAGCGTGATCGACATCACCATCTTCCACTTGGGCGTGCCGAGTGCGAACGCGGCTTCGCGCAATGCGTTCGGCACGAGCTTCAGCATGTTTTCCGTCGTGCGGATCACGATCGGAATCTGCAGCAGCGCCAACGCGATCACGCCGGCCCAGCCCGAGAAGCGGCCCATCTTCGCGACGACGATCGCATACACGAAGAGACCGACGACGATCGAAGGCGCCGACAGCAAGATGTCGTTGATGAAGCGCGTGACGCTCGCGAGCCAGCGCTTCTGGCCGTACTCCGCGAGGTAGACGCCCGCGAGAATGCCGAGCGGCGTGCCGACGAACGTTGCGAGCACGACGAGCATCAGCGAGCCGACGATCGCGTTGGCGAGACCGCCGCCATCGGTGTTCGGCGGCGGCGTCGATTGCGTGAACAGATCGACCGACAACCCGCCGATGCCGAGCCTGAGCGTCGTGAAGAGAATCCACACGAGCCAGATGAGGCCGAAGGCCATCGCGGCGAGCGAGAGCGTCAGCGCAACCGCGTTCGTGCCGCGGCGGCGGCGCTGCAGCTTCTGACGCGTGGCTTCCACGCGGCTCGAATCCTGGTTGAACGTAACGGGACGGCTCATTATTTACGGCCCTCCCCGCGTTCCATGCGCAGAAGCATCAGCTTCGAGAGCGCGAGCACGAAGAACGTGATGACGAAAAGAATCAGACCGAGCTCCATCAACGCCGACGTATGCAGGCCCGGACTCGCTTCCGCGAATTCGTTCGCGAGCGCCGAGGTGATGCTGTTGCCGGGCGAGAAGAGCGACACGTTGTCGAGCAGGTTCGTATTGCCGATGACGAACGTCACAGCCATCGTCTCGCCGAGCGCGCGGCCGAGGCCGAGCATGACGCCGCCGATCACGCCGGCGCGCGTATAGGGCAGCACGATCTTCCACATGACTTCCCACGTCGTGCAGCCGATGCCGTATGCCGATTCCTTCAGCAGCACGGGCGTTACTTCGAACACGTCGCGCATCACGGATGCGATGTACGGAATGATCATGATCGCGAGAATCACGCCGGCGCACAGAATGCCGATGCCGATCGGCGCGCCTTGAAAGAAGATGCCGATCAGGGGCACGTCGCCGAGCAGCTTGCCGAGGGGCTTTTCGAAGTATTGCGCGAAGATCGGCGCGAACACGAGCAGGCCCCACATGCCGTAGACGATCGACGGAATCGCCGCGAGAAGTTCGATCGCGACGCCGAGCGGACGGCGCAGCCACGCGGGCGACAGTTCGGTCAGAAAGAGCGCGATGCCGAAGCTCACCGGCACCGCGATGATGAGCGCGATGATCGACGTCGCAATCGTGCCGTAGATGGGCACGAGCGCCCCGAACGAGTCGCTGGGCGGATCCCATTCCGAACGCCAGAGGAACGAGAGGCCGAATTTCTGAATGGTCGGCATCGACGCGATGATCAGCGAAACGATGATGCCGCCGAGCAGGAGCAGCGTGATGACAGCCGCAAGCCGCGTCACGCCGCCGAAAATGATGTCGCCGATGCGGCTCGGCGCGCGCTGCGTATGCGCCGCCGGCACGGCCGACGATAGGTTGATGTCCGACATGGGAGCCTTGGTTTCGCTACGTGTCAGACCGCGCGGCGAACGTTGGCTCGCCGCGCGGCTTCCTTGCTGCGTTGCTGTCCCGCGAATCAGAAGCTTAGGACAGTTTCAAACGACTGCTTGCTTCCCTTATTCCGCGACCGCCTTGCCCGATGCGTCCTTGACCTTCGCCTTCCATTGCGTCTTGATTTCGGCGACGACCGAATCCGGCAGCGAGATATAGTCGAGATCGTTCGCAGCCTGGCCGCCGTTCTTGAACGCCCAGTCGAAGAATTTCAGCGTTTCCGTGCCCTGCGCCGGCTTCTCTTGCGTCGCGTGCAGCAGCACGAAGGTCGCGCCGACGATCGGCCATGCGTTCTTGCCCGGCTCGTCCGTCAGGATCTGATAGAACGACTTCGACCAGTCCGCGCCCGCTGCCGCTGCCTTGAACGTGTCGGTCTTCGGCTCGACGACCGTGCCGGCCGAATTCTTCATGCCGACGTAGGTCATCTTGTTCTGCTTCGCGTACGCCCATTCGACGTAGCCGATCGCGCCCGGCAGACGCTGCACGAATGCCGCGACGCCGTCGTTGCCCTTGCCGCCCGTGCCCGTCGGCCAGTTGACCGTCGAACCTTCGCCGACCTTCGACTTCCACTCGGTGTTCACCTTCGACAGATAGTTCGTCCAGATGAAGCTCGTGCCGGAGCCGTCGGCGCGCCGCACGACCGCGATGTCCGTATCCGGCAGCTTGACCTTCGGGTTCAGCGCGGCGATTTCCGGGTCGTTCCACTTCTTGATCTTGCCGAGGTAGATGTCGCCGAGCACCTGGCCCGATAGCGTCACTTCGCCAGCTTTCACGCCCGGCACGTTGATGACCGGCACCACGCCGCCGACGACCGTCGGGAACTGGAACAGGCCGTTCTTCGCGAGTTCGTCGTCTTTCAGCGGAGCGTCCGAGCCCGCGAAATCCACGGTCTTCGCGATGATTTGCTTGATACCGCCCGACGAGCCGATGCCTTGGTAGTTCACCTTGCCGCCGCCCGTTTTCTGGTAGGCGTCCGCCCACTTCGTGTAGATCGGCGCTGCAAAGGTGGAACCCGCGCCGGTGATGTCGGCTGCTTGAGCGGAGATGGCGAACACTGCACCAATCAGGCCGGCCAGCGCGGTTTGCATCAATTTCATTCTTAATCTCCAGTAGTGAGCGTGTGTCGCGTGAGCGTGTAGACGACACCGCGAAATATAGGAGGAGTCTGTGACAGTAATATGACTAATCGTGAAGCCAGCATGTCAATGCGCTTACGCGCTGAAAGTTTGATCACAGCCGATCCGTCAAGCCGGTGGCGCAAATAAAAAAGCGGGCCGAAGCCCGCTTTTAGCGAAACGCGATGAACTTCAGTGAACGCCTACGAAGTCGCGTCCTTTACGACCTGCGCAATCGTTTCCGCGTATCGAACCGCGTCCTGTTGCGCCGATGCTTCCACCATCACGCGCAAGACCGGTTCGGTTCCCGACGCGCGAATCAAGACCCGGCCGTGCGATTGGAGGGATTGCTCGGCTTGCTCGACCGCGCGGCGAATCGCGGCGCTGCCTTTCCAGTCCGCGCCCGCGCTCATCCGCACGTTGATGAGCTTTTGCGGGAACAGGCTGACGCCGCGAAGCAGATCGGCGAGCGACTTGCCGCTGCGCTGGATCGCTGCCAGCACGAGGAGCGCCGAGACGATGCCGTCGCCGGTCGAGTGACGGTCCAGCGAAAGGATGTGGCCCGAGCCTTCCGCGCCCAGCAGCCAGCCGTTCTCGCGCAATTTTTCGAGGACGTAGCGGTCGCCGACCGCTGCGCGCACGAACTGCACGCCCGCCTCCTTCAGCGCCACCTCGACGGCCATGTTGGTCATCAGCGTGCCGACTGCGCCTTCCACCTTGCCATCGGTCGCGATGCGATCCTTGACCAGCACGTAGAGCAATTCGTCGCCGTTATAGAGACGGCCGGACGAATCGACGACCTGCAGACGGTCCGCGTCGCCGTCGAGCGCGATGCCAATATCCGCCTTGTGCTCGACCACCGCGCGCACGAGCGCGTCCGGGGCGGTCGCGCCAACGCCGTCGTTGATGTTGAAGCCGTTCGGCGACACGCCGATCGACACGACTTCCGCGCCGAGTTCGTGGAAAACGTGCGGCGCGACGTCATATGCGGCGCCGTGCGCGCAATCGACGACGAGCTTCAGACCGCGCAAGTCGAAACTCGCGGGAAAGGTGCTCTTGCAGAATTCGATGTAGCGTCCGCCTGCATCATCCAGACGCCGGGCTTTACCGAGGCGCTCGGAAGGCGCGCATTCCATCGGCTGCTCGAGCTGGCGCTCGATTTCCAGTTCGACTTCGTCGGGCAGCTTGTTGCCGTCGGCGGAGAAAAATTTGATGCCGTTGTCGTCGTACGGATTGTGCGACGCGCTGATCACGACGCCCGCCGACAGCCGCAGTGCCCGCGTCAGATAGGCGACGCCAGGCGTCGGCATCGGGCCGGCCAGCATCACGTCGACACCCGCCGCCGAAAAGCCGGATTCCAGCGCGGCTTCGAGCATGTAGCCCGACACGCGCGTGTCCTTGCCGATCAATACCGTCGGACGATTGCCCTTCTTTTGCTGTGCGCGGTCGGCGCCCGCAAGCACCTTTCCGGCCGCGTAGCCGAGCTTGAGTACGAAATCCGGCGTGATCGGCGCGACGCCTACGCGGCCGCGGATGCCGTCGGTTCCAAAATATTGACGTGCCATTGTTGCTTGACCCTCCTCGCGACCGTTCGGCGCATCGTATCGGTCCACGATTTTAGTTAATGAGTTCTATCGGCGCGCGCCTGCGCCCAAATTGCTGATGAATGAGGCCAGTGTCAATAATGCCCATTCCCGGCAGCATTCTTTGTTGCCTGCCAGACTTTCAGCGCATCGACGGTTTCGGCGACATCGTGGACGCGGATGATGGCCGCGCCCCGCTCTGCCGCGCACACCGCCGCGGCGACGCTCGCCGCGAGCCGCTCGCCCGCGCCGCGTCCGGTGACGGCGCCGAGCATCGACTTGCGCGACATGCCCGCGAGCAACGGAAAGTTCGTCCCGGCGGGCGACGTGTCCGTGAGATGCGCGAGCAACGCGTAATTATGCTCGACCGTCTTGCCGAAGCCGTAACCCGGATCGAGACTGATGCGGTCTGTCGCAATGCCCGCGCGCCCGAGCGCGGCGACGCGCTCCGCGAAGAACGCGCGCACGTCGGCGACGACGTCTTCGTACACCGGCTCGTGAAGCTGCATCGTGCGCGGCTCGCCGAGCATGTGCATCACGCAAAGTCCGCAGTTGCTGCCCTTGACGGCGTCGATCGCGCCGTCCCGACGCAAGCCCCAGATGTCGTTGATCATGTCCGCGCCGGCGTCGAGCGCGGCGCGCATCACGGCTGGTTTGTACGTGTCGACGGAAAGCGGCACTCGAACGGCGCGCAATGCCTCGACTATCGGCACCACGCGCTCGAGTTCCTCGTCGAGCGGCACGGGCGGCGCGCCGGGACGCGTGGATTCGCCGCCGATATCGATCATGTCGGCGCCGTCGGCGAGCATCTGCTCGGCGCGAGCCAGTGCGGCGTCGCGCGAAATGAAGCGGCCGCCATCGGAGAACGAGTCCGGCGTAACGTTGAGGATGCCCATGACGAGCGGGCGGTCGAAGGTCAGCGTGAAGCGTCCGCATTGGAGCGGCGCGGCTGAAATCGGGGATGGGGTTGAAGTGGCCAAGCGGATAGAACGGAACGGAGGGACGGAGACGGCGCCGCGTTCAGCACCTGATTAAAAACGGACGCCAGAAAGTGAAAATGGGCCGGCGTGCTATGCACACCGGCCCATGAACTCATGCAGGAAACTCAGGCCGTTGCCGGCGCGTTACCCGGTTTGACCTCGGTGCCGCTGCTACCACCGGATGGCGTGTCGCCGGACGGCGGCGGCATGTTCTTCGGCGGACGCGGCGGACGATCCGACATGATGTCGCCAATCTGGTCCGCGTCGATGGTTTCCCATTCGAGCAGCGCCTTGGTCATCGCTTCGACCTTGTCGCGGTTGTCTTCCAGCAGCTTCCGGGCGAGCGCATATTGCTCGTCGAGGATGCGGCGGATTTCCGCATCGACCTTCTGCTGCGTGGCTTCGGACACCGACTTCGCGCCCATCTTGCCGAACATGCCGTTGTCTTCCGTATCGACGTAGACCATCGTGCCGAGCACGTCGGACATGCCGTAGCGCGTCACCATGTCGCGCGCCATCTTCGTTGCGCGCTCAAAGTCGTTCGACGCACCGGTCGACATCGAATTCAGGAACACTTCTTCCGCTGCGCGGCCACCGAACAGGATCGCGATTTCCTCCAGCATCTTGTCGCGATACAGGTTCACGCGGTCATGCTCGGGCAACTGCCACGTAACGCCCAGCGCCCAGCCGCGCGGCATGATCGTGACCTTGTGCACCGGATCGGCATGCGGAAGCAGCTTCGCAACCACCGCGTGACCCGACTCGTGGTATGCCGTATTGCGACGCTCTTCTTCGCGCATCACAGCCGATTTGCGCTCCGGACCCATGAAGATCTTGTCCTTCGCGTCCTCGAAATCCTGCATCTCGACGATGCGCTTGCCGCGACGCGCCGCGAACAGCGCAGCCTCGTTCACGAGATTCGCGAGATCGGCGCCCGAGAAACCCGGCGTGCCGCGCGCGATGACCGATGCATCGACGTCGTTCGCGATAGGCACCTTGCGCAGGTGCACCTTCATGATGTGCTCGCGGCCGCGGATATCCGGCAGACCGACATAGACCTGACGGTCGAAACGGCCCGGACGGAGCAGCGCCTTGTCCAGCACGTCCGAACGGTTCGTCGCCGCGATCACGATCACACCGGAATTCGCCTCGAAGCCGTCCATCTCGACGAGCATCTGGTTCAGCGTCTGCTCGCGCTCGTCGTTGCCGCCGCCCATGCCGGCGCCGCGATGACGGCCGACCGCGTCGATTTCGTCGATGAACACGATACACGGCGCATGCTTCTTCGCCTGCTCGAACATGTCGCGCACACGAGCCGCGCCCACGCCGACGAACATTTCGACGAAGTCCGAACCCGAAATGCTGAAGAACGGCACTTTCGCTTCGCCCGCGATGGCGCGCGCCAGCAGCGTCTTACCAGTTCCCGGCGGGCCGACCAGCAGCACGCCGCGCGGAATGCGTCCGCCGAGCTTTTGGAATTTCTGCGGGTCGCGCAGGAAGTCCACGAGTTCCGAGACTTCTTCCTTGGCTTCGTCGCAACCCGCGACGTCGGTGAAATTGATTGCGTTGTTGTTTTCGTCGATCAGCCGCGCTCGCGACTTCCCGAACGAAAACGCCCCGCCTTTGCCGCCTCCCTGCATCTGCCTCATCATGTAGAACCAGAAGCCGATGATCAGGATCGTAGGTCCGAGGTAGTACAGCGCGGAGACGAGCGCATTCGGTTCATCGTCAGCCTTGCCGCTGACCTGAACGCCGTATTTCATCAAGTCGCCGACCATCCATATGTCGCCGGGCGACACGATCTGGTACTTCTGGCCGTCGTTCGGAGTGACCGTCAGATTGCGGCCCTGAACGGTGACGTTCTTGACTTTGCCGTTCTTCGCGTCGTCCATGAACTGCGAATAGGACACACCTTCCTGGACGCGGGGCTTATCGAACTGCTTGAACACCGTAAACAGCACCAGTGCGATCACGAGCCACACTGCCGCTTTAGAGAACATATTGTTGTTCAAAGCACCACTCCTCACTCATAGACGGGCGCCTACATAAACCTTGCGACGCCACCAAAGCATTCTAATCCAGACCGCTAACCCCTGCCATAAGGTTTAACTACCGCACAAATAGCGGCAGAGAGGTTTTTTTCGGCATATTCCGCGAAAATATCGCCGTAATTCGCCGAATCGCTCGAGCGGGCCGTTCAGTTCGGTTGCTTGAGCCGCCGCCCGAGAATAAAAGTCTCCGACGATTTGTCGCGAGAAGCTTTCGGCTTGCGTGGCGCAACCACCTTGAACTGTTGCTTGAACTTCTCAACGATCTGGCTGTACCCGCTGCCGTGAAAACATTTGACCAGCAGCGCACCCTCCGGTTTCAGATGGTTCTGCGCGAACTCCAGCGCCAGATCGCATAGATGCTCGATGCGCGCGGCATCCGCACTCGCCACGCCTGAGAGGTTGGGGGCCATGTCGGAGATTACAAGGTCCACCTGACGCTCGCCGACGATTTCATCGAGTTGCGCAAGCACTTCGTCCTCGCGAAAGTCGCCCTGGATGAACGTGACGTCCGAAATCGGCTCCATCGGCAGAATATCCAGCGCGATGATCGTGCCGTCGATGCCGCCCTGGCGCTCGGCATCGCGCTTCGCGCCCTGCGCGAGTTTGTTGCGCGCGTACTGGCTCCAGGAGCCGGGCGTCGAGCCGAGATCGACGATGACCTGACCCGGCTTGATGAGTTTGTCCTGCTCGTCGATCTCCTTCAGCTTGTATGCGGCGCGCGCGCGATAGCCCTCGCGCTGCGCCATCTTTACGTAGGGATCGTTGATGTGGTCATGCAACCACGAATGATTAAAACGGTTCTTTGCCATTCAAACTGAGCTCATGTGGCGCGCTGACAGCACGCCCGGTGCGTATTTTGCTGCATCGCGCGAGGCTTTTAGCGGATAATACGCGTCTTGTCGGCCGGACCGGTCCTCGGCGCGCTCGCGCTCCGAAAACCCGTGCATCCGGCCTGTTCTGTTTCTGGTGGGCGGTGGCGCGACCGATGCGCCGAAGATCCGGCACGAAGCCGTGCGCTTTCGCTGCAGCGTGTTCAAACCGCCTCGCGAATCTACCTCACGCCGCCCACATTTTAGTCGAGTCCGAAATTTCTCATGCCAGCTCTTAAACTCTCCCCCGCCGAACGCGCCGATCTGCGCTCCCAGGCCCATGCGCTCAAGCCCGTCGTGCTCGTCGGCGCGGAGGGTCTGACCGATGCCGTGCTGAAGGAAATCAACGTCCACCTGGAAGCGCATCAGCTCATCAAGGTCCGCGTATTCGGCGACGAACGCGAAGCACGCGTCGAAATCTACGACGAAATCTGCGATCGCCTGAACGCCGCGCCTATTCAGCATATCGGCAAGCTGCTCGTGATCTGGAGGCCCGAAGGCGCCGCTCCGAAAACCCGCGCCACCCGCACGCGCAGCACGATGCCTCCGAGCGCAGGCGAAGCCGCCGAACGCGAGACGAAGGGCCGCGCGCCGCGCACGGTGAAGGCAGTGAAAATCACCCGCGATGCGCCCGCGTTCAAGAAACCCAAAAAGCAGACGCTGAAGGTACTGGGCAACGAACGTGTGACCGCCGGCGGCAACGTGAAGCGCGCGAAGAAACGTCAGACCAGCTCGAAGCGCCAGCATCAGACGGTCAAATGATCGAACGGCGTGTGCATTTCCAATGAAACGCACGCGCCGTCCCGAGCAAGCGCGATTCAGCTTCGCGCTCTTTTCGCCGCCACCTTGGCGGATTTCCCCTTCGGCACGATCTTGACGGGCGCCGCGCCCGGCAAGCGCCACACCAGCGCAATGCCGAACAGGCATTCGATCAGATAGATCGCGCTGGATAGGCCGTGCAGAATGCCGAACTCCTTCGCATACGGCGAGCTCGCGAGATCGGTGCCCGCTTCCTGCGCCGCCATTCGCAGCGAGTTCATGAACGGCTGCAAGGCGAAATAGCCGACCAGCACGCACACGAGCATCACCGCGACGATCCACCGCACGCGTTTGTAATCGACGATGCCGCTTTTCACGAAGCGATTGCCGATGAGGATCAGCACCAGCGCGCTGATCACGCCGATGATCGCCTCGATGCGGAAGAGCTGCGCCGCCACCGAGCCCGCCGACGTGCGGTCGAGCATCGAAAAGAGCACGGGCGCAGCGACCAGGCCGAGGGTCAGCAGACTGCCGACCCAGACCATGCTGATGGTGCGAAAGAGCCGGTGCTCCATCAGACGTAGCGAACCGCGATGATCTCGTATTCGCGTGCGCCGCTCGGCGCCTGCACCGATGCCACGTCGCCTTCCGACTTCGCGATCAGTGCGCGCGCGATCGGCGAGCTCACGGAGATGAGGCCGTGATCGATGTCGGCTTCGTCATCGCCGACGATCTGATACGTCACCATGTCGCCCGATTCCAGGTCCTCGAGTTCGACGGTCGCGCCGAACACCACGCGACCTTCGGCTTCGACCTGCGTCGGATCGATCACTTGCGCGGCGGCCAGCTTCGACTCGATTTCCGCGATGCGGCCCTCGATGAACCCCTGCTTTTCCTTCGCGGCGTCGTATTCCGCGTTTTCCGACAAGTCGCCTTGCGCGCGCGCCTCCGCGATCGCGTTGATGACCGCCGGACGCTCCACGGCCTTCAGGCGTTGCAATTCGTCGCGCAGCAACTCCGCGCCGCGCTTCGTCAAAGGAATCGTGCTCATAGACCACTCACAAACAATTTCGTCAAAAAAATTACCGCGGTTAAGCGCATCTCCCACAGAGCAGGAGACGCCGCTTAACCGCGGCTCGTGATACTTAGACCAGTAATCGAAGCCTTAGTTTAGGCGAGCATGCAAGCCTTGTAAATCATAGACTTCCAAATCTCGGAGATACCTCAACCCTTCGACCGCCGCGCGCGCTCCCGACATCGTCGTGTAGTACGTGACCTTGTTGGCCTGCGCGCTCATGCGGATCGAGCGCGAATCGGCGATGGCGGCGCGCGTTTCGTCGACGGTCGTGAAGACGAGCGCGATCTCGCCGTTCTTGATCATGTCGACGATGTGCGGACGGCCGTCTTTCACCTTGTTGACGACCTTCACCGGCACGCCTGCCGCCGCGATGGCCGCGGCCGTGCCCTTGGTCGCGACGATCGGATAGCCGAGCTCGTGCAGCATCTGCGCGACTTCGACGGCCTTCGGCTTGTCGGCGTCCATCACGGTCAGAAGCACCGTGCCCGATTCCGGCAGACGCGAGCCCGCCGCGAGCTGCGACTTGAAGAGTGCTTCGCCGAACGTGCGGCCCACGCCCATCACTTCGCCGGTCGAGCGCATTTCGGGTCCGAGCACCGGATCGACCGCCGGGAACTTCACGAACGGGAACACCGCTTCCTTCACGCTGAAGTACGGCGGAATGACTTCCTTCGTCACGCCTTGTGCCTTGAGCTTCTGGCCGACCATCGCGCGAGCGGCGATCTTGGCGAGCGGCAAACCGGTTGCCTTCGACACGTACGGCACCGTGCGCGATGCGCGCGGATTCACTTCGAGCACGTAGATGATGTCCTTCTTGGAGCCGTCGTCTTGCGCGACTTGCTGAATCGCGAACTGCACGTTCATCAGGCCGATGACGTTCAGTGCCTTCGCCATTGCGGCGGTTTGCCGCTTCAGTTCGTCGACGGTTTCCTGCGACAGCGAATACGGCGGCAGCGAGCAAGCCGAGTCGCCCGAGTGCACGCCCGCCTGTTCGATGTGCTCCATCACGCCGCCGATGAACACGTCGTCGCCATCGGAGATGCAGTCGACGTCGCATTCGATCGCGTCGTTCAGGAAGCGGTCGAGCAGCACCGGCGAATCGTTCGACACCTTCACGGCTTCGCGCATGTAGCGCTCGAGGTCGCGCGGCTCGTGGACGATTTCCATCGCGCGGCCGCCGAGCACGTACGACGGACGCACGACCAGCGGATAACCGATTTCCTCCGCGAGCTTCAGCGCTTCGTCTTCGGCGCGCGCCGTGCGATTCGGCGGCTGACGCAGATCGAGATCCTTGAGCAGCTTCTGGAAGCGCTCGCGGTCTTCGGCGGCGTCGATCATGTCCGGCGACGTGCCGATGATCGGCACGCCGTTCGCTTCCAGATCGAGCGCGAGCTTGAGCGGCGTCTGGCCGCCGTACTGCACGATCACGCCGACCGGCTTTTCCAGATCGACGATTTCGAGCACGTCTTCGAGCGTCAGCGATTCGAAGTACAGACGGTCGGACGTGTCGTAGTCGGTGGAAACCGTCTCCGGATTGCAGTTGACCATGATGGTTTCATAGCCGTCCTCGCGCATGGCGAGCGCGGCATGCACGCAGCAGTAGTCGAACTCGATGCCCTGCCCGATCCGGTTCGGGCCGCCGCCCAGCACCATGATCTTCTTCTTGTCGGTCGGATTCGCTTCGCACTCTTCTTCGTACGTCGAGTACATGTAGGCGGTCTTCGTCGCGAACTCGGCCGCGCACGTGTCGACGCGCTTGTACACCGGGCGCACCTTCATTTCGTGACGCTTCTTGCGCACGTCTGCTTGCGTCGAACCGGTCAGCTTCGCCAGACGCCGGTCCGAGAAGCCGCTCTTCTTCAGATACAGCAGTTCGTCACGCGTGAGGCTCGCGAGCGTGCGGCCTTCGAGCGCCTTTTCCTTGAGGATGATCTGTTCGATCTGCGCGAGGAACCACGGATCGATCGACGTCTCTTCGAAGATTTCTTCCATCGTCAGGCCGAGACGGAAGGCGTCGCCGAGATACCAGATGCGGTCCGGACCCGGCTCGCCAATTTCGCGGATGACTTCGTCGCGGCTCGTGGTCTTCTCATCGAGACCGTCGACGCCGACTTCCAGACCGCGCAACGCCTTCTGGAACGATTCCTGGAACGTGCGGCCCATTGCCATGACTTCGCCGACGGACTTCATCTGCGTGGTCAGGCGCGAATCGGCTTCGCGGAATTTCTCGAACGCGAAGCGCGGCACCTTCGTCACGACATAATCGATCGTCGGTTCGAACGATGCGGGCGTTTGTCCGCCGGTGATTTCGTTCTTGAGTTCGTCGAGCGTGTAGCCGCACGCGAGCTTCGCGGCGACCTTGGCGATCGGGAATCCCGTTGCCTTCGATGCCAGCGCCGACGAACGCGACACGCGCGGATTCATTTCGATGACGACCATGCGGCCGTCCTTCGGGTTGATCGCGAACTGCACGTTCGAGCCGCCGGTATCGACCCCGATCTCGCGCAGCACCGCGAGCGACGCGTTGCGCAGCACTTGATACTCTTTGTCGGTGAGCGTCTGCGCCGGCGCGACCGTGATGGAATCGCCGGTGTGCACGCCCATCGGGTCGAGGTTTTCGATCGAGCAGACGATGATGCAGTTGTCCTTTTTATCGCGGACGACTTCCATCTCGTACTCTTTCCAGCCGAGCAGCGATTCTTCGATGAGCAGCTCGCGCGTCGGCGAGAGATCGAGACCGCGACGGCAAATCTCTTCGAACTCTTCCTTGTTGTACGCGATGCCGCCGCCCGAGCCGCCCAGCGTGAACGACGGACGAATCACGGTCGGATAGCCGCCGCTGCCGGTCGCTTCGGCGATCTGCTGCTGCACGGCGAGCGCTTCTTCCATCGAATGCGCGATGCCCGACTTGGCCGAACCGAGGCCGATCTTCGTCATCGCGTCCTTGAACTTCTGGCGGTCTTCCGCCTTGTCGATCGCTTCCGGCGACGCACCGATCAGCTCGACCTTGTACTTTTCCAGCACGCCGTGATGGAACAGGTCGAGCGCGCAGTTGAGCGCGGTCTGTCCGCCCATGGTCGGCAGGATCGCGTCCGGGCGCTCTTTCGCGATGATGCGTTCGACCACTTCCCACGAAATCGGCTCGATATACGTGACGTCGGCCGTGTTCGGATCCGTCATGATCGTCGCCGGATTGCTGTTGACGAGGATGACCTTGTAGCCTTCCTCACGCAGCGCCTTGCATGCTTGCGCGCCCGAATAATCGAACTCGCACGCCTGGCCGATGATGATCGGACCCGCGCCGATGATGAGGATGCTCTTGATGTCTGTGCGCTTCGGCATAACTGTGCTCTGTATATTTGCGATGTTCTGTTCTTAGGCTGCGACCTTCTGTGCTTCCATCAGCTTGATGAAGCGGTCGAACAGATACGCGATGTCGTGCGGGCCGGGCGACGCTTCCGGATGGCCCTGGAAGCAGAAGGCGGGCTTGTCGGTGAGCGCGAAGCCTTGCAGCGTGCCGTCGAAGAGCGAGACGTGCGTGACTTTCGCGTTGGCGGGCAGCGTCGACGCATCGACCGCGAAACCGTGGTTCTGCGACGTGATGACCACGCGGCCGTCGTCCATGTCCTTCACCGGATGGTTCGCGCCGTGGTGGCCGGTCTTCATCTTCATCGTCTTCGCGCCGACGGCGAGACCCATGATCTGATGGCCGAGGCAGATGCCGAACGTCGGAATGCCGCGCTCGATGAATTCCCTGGTGGCCGCGATGGCGTAATCGCACGGCTCCGGATCGCCGGGGCCGTTCGACAGGAAGATGCCGTCCGGATTGAGCGCGAGCGCATCGGCGGCGGTCGATTGCGCGGGCAGCACGGTCACGTGGCAACCGCGCTCCGCCAGCATGCGCAGGATGTTGTACTTCACGCCATAGTCGAACGCGACGACGCGAAACTTCGGCGCTTCCTGCTTGCCGTAGCCGCTGCCCAGACGCCATTCGGTCTGTGTCCATTCGTAGGGCTGGTCCGTCGACACGACCTTCGCGAGGTCCATGCCCGCGAGGCCCGGGAACGAGCGTGCGAGCTCGAGCGCTTTCGCTTCGTCATCGGAACCGGCGAGAATGCAGCCGTTCTGCGCGCCCTTCTCGCGCAGGATACGCGTGAGCTTGCGCGTGTCGATGCCGGCGATCGCGACGACGCCTTGCGCCTTGAGATAGTCGGAGAGCGTCTGCTCGGAACGGAAGTTGGATGCGAGCACCGGCAGGTCGCGAATGATGAGGCCGGCGGCATGGACTTTGGTGGCTTCGACGTCTTCGGCGTTCACGCCGTAGTTGCCGATGTGCGGATAGGTCAGCGTGACGATCTGGCGGGCATAGCTCGGATCGGTCAGGATTTCCTGATAACCGGTGATGGCGGTGTTGAACACCACTTCGCCGATCGTCGAACCGGGCGCGCCGATCGATTGACCACGAAAGACCGTGCCGTCGGCAAGTGCGAGAAGTGCGGGGGAAAATGACGGCAACACGGGAAGCTCCTTGGGGAACACCCTGTTACCGACCTGTCTGTCCGAAATTCAGGCTTGGCTTCCCGTCGCTCGAAGAACGAGGGGTTTCCTTCGCGCAGTGTGGCGGCGGCTCGCGAGGCGCGCGTCGCGGTTCGGTTCAGCTCGCTTGCATGGGGCAAACGCAGTGACGAAGCAGGCGACTGGCGGCGTGCGGCGCGCGCCGACTGGCGCAGCGAACGACGGTGTGTGGGAGGTAGGCGCTAGGGTGCGGGTTGATGTGCTCAAACCTTCGAATTATAGCGTTAAATTGACACATCTGCCAAATTTGGGAGCGCTCTGCTTGCCTCCCGCCCCCCCCCCCCGATCACGACGCCGCGTTTTCCACTTCCGCCTCGCGTTCGTGCAGCGCGCGGCCCGGCAACATGTACCAGATCGCGCTCGCCACTTGCAGCGCAATCAGTGCCGCCCACACCGAAATATGCGCCGATGCCGGATAGCGCCCCGCTTCCGCAGGCCAAAGCGACAACATAGTGCCGACCCCGACCTGAAAGCCGAAGATCAGCAGGAAGATGACGAGCGTGAGCGTCGTATTCACGCGCCCCGCCATGTGCGACGGGAAATACTTCGCCGCGACCGCATAGCTCAGGATGCCCGTGCCGCCGAATACGCCATACGCGGCGATGAGCGTCGCGGGCGGCAGCGGCACGCGCAGCACCATCAGCAACTGCGTGGCGACGAAAAGCACCATGCCCGCGCCGCAGAACGCGTACACCGACACGCCGCGCCGCTCCAGACTGCGCGCCGCCGCGCCGAAGCCCACCGAGCCGAACATCATCGCGAAACCGAGCACGGAGACGATCGCCGACGAATGCGCGGGCGTGAGATTCATCACGTCGATGAGATAGGGACGGATCCAGAGCGACTGCATCGCGAAGAAGACGCCCTGCGTGACGACCGGAAACGACGCGATCTTCCAGAACGCGGCGCTTCTCATGATGTGCCACGTGCCCTTGAACTGCGTGACGATGTCCGCCTGATGATGCGTATCCGCCTTGCGCGGCGCGAAGAGCGCAATCGCCGCCGCGACGACGAGCGTGAACACCGCGAGCCCGAAGCACACCTGACGCCACGTTGCGAATTGCAGCAGCGCCGACAGCGGCGATCCGACGACGACGCCGCCCAATCCGCCGACGGCCATCGTGAATCCGTTGATGAGCGGCAGGCGCCAGATCGGGAAATGCTGCGCCGACGCCTTGAACGCCGCCGCCAGACACACCGACACGCCCACGCCGATGAGCAGGCGCCCGGCCATCAGCCCTGCCAGGCTATTCGATGCCCCAAACACGCCAATGCCCGCCGCGGCGAACACGAGCATGCCGGCCGTCACACGCGCCGGCCCGAAGTGATCGAGCAGTACGCCGACAGGAATCTGCGCGGCAGCGAAGCCGATGAAGTACAGCGCCGTCAGCAGGCCGAGATCGGCGGCCGACAAGCCGAGTTCGTGCGTGATGAGCGGCGCGAAGCCGAGATTGACGCCGCGGAACACGTACGAGACGAAGTAGCCGGCGGCAAAGAGGATGAAAACGCGGAGACGAACGGTGGACGACATATGAAACGGACGCTTCATCGATTCTTTCGGATCGACAGTTTAGCGGCGTCCGCAAAAGAACACGCCGTCACCTTGGTGACGGCGTGGGTTATCGCGCCGGCAAAACCGCGTGCGTTATTTCTTCTTGCTGCTCTTCGACGTGGCAGCCGGCTTCGCGGTCTTGGCCGCGGCAGCAGGCTTTGCAGCATGCGATGCCGAAGAAGACGACACCTTGGTCACCTTCCCCGACGTATGGGCACTCGTCTTGCCGCCGCGCGATGTCTTCGGCTCAGGTACACGCGTGCCGATCTTCGACACGCCGCCCGATGAACGGCTCGACGCCGCCACCGTCTCCACACGCGCCGGACCCGGCTCGGCCGGAACCGGTCGGCCATACGGCACATGCAGCACGACCACCTGCCCCGGCATGAACATGTCTCCGCGCGTGCGGTTCCATGCGCGCAACTGTGCCGGCGAAACGTTGTAGCGGTCTGCCAGCGTGCCGATCGACTGCTTGCGGCGCACGCGGATGACGAGCCGGCGCGTGTCGGGCACGTCGCGCTCGATTGCGAGCATCGCGTTGGCCGCGACGTCGGCGCTGATGTCTTCGTCGTCATCGTCCGTGCGGGGCACGACGATCGTCGAGCCCGGCTTCAGGCGCATGCCCGCCGGAATGCGGTTGACGGACATCAGCGTGTCAGCGTCCACGCCGATTTTTTCGGCGATCGCCGCCGGACGCGCGCGCTCGGTGACGGTGTACGTCGTCCACGACGACAGCGCGCCCGAGTACGACGAAAGGTTGCGCTGAAACGAAGCAGCGTTATCGAACGGCAGCAGAATCTGCGGATTGGTCGCGCCGAGAATCACCGGCTTCGAGAACGACGGATTCAGCGAGCGAAATTCTTCCACGCTCATGCCGGCAAGCTTCGCGGCCATCGTCACGTCGATGTCGCGCGCGGTCGTGACCGTCACGAAATACGGGTGATTCGGGATGTCCGGCAACGTGAGACCGTACATCTGCGGATTGCTCACGATGTTCTTCACGGCCTGCAGCTTCGGCACGTAGTTGCGCGTCTCGTTGGGCATGCGCAGGCTTTCGTAGTCGGTCGGCAAGCCCGCCGCTTCGTTGCGCGCGATCGCGCGCTGCACGTTGCCCTCGCCCCAGTTGTATGCGGCGAGCGCGAGATGCCAGTCGCCGAACATGTCGTGCAGACGCGAAAGGTAGTCGAGCGCGGCAGACGTCGACGCGAGCACGTCGCGGCGCTCGTCCTGCCACATGTTCTGCTTGAGGTTGTAATCGCGGCCGGTGCCCGGCATGAACTGCCACATGCCCGCGGCCTTCGCGACCGATAGCGCCTGCGGGCTGTATGCCGATTCGATGAACGGCAGGAGCGCGAGCTCGGTCGGCATATGCCGCTGCTCGAGTTCCTCGACGATGTGATACAGATACTTCTGCGAGCGCGTGGTCATGCGCTCGACGTAATCCGGGCGTTGCGCGTACCAGTTGACCTGCATGTCGACGAGGTCGCTTTGCAGATCGGGAATCTGGAAGCCGCCGCGGATGCGGTTCCAGAGATCGGACGAACCCGCGAGCGAAGTCACGGGCGTCTTGTCGACGTTAATGGTTTCCTTGGCTGCTGCGGTGCGGCGAATCGTGTCGGCGACTTGTTGCGGCGAAGCGTTGGAGTTGGCTGTTGCTGTAATTGGATCTGACGCCGTAGGTCCTTGGCTCGCGCACGCGGCGAGCATCAGGACGGACAGCGCGCTAAGGGTTAGTCGCATGGAGAACGTCTCTGCTTCCAAAAGATGATGCTTGGAAATTTGCAGCCGATAGTACGGAACAGCACTTAAGACGTCAATAAGAATGCGCGCAAAACCCCTGCAAAATCCTGCATCTAACGTCGATTCCAACGTTTCGGTTGAAGTTAGCCCCAAATAGGTTCGGGTTAGCGGAACTTATCCTTCCAGCCGCGCATCATTCGAAACGCTTCGAGCCGGTCCGAAACGGGCGCGCCGAATTGCGACGCAAGCGTTGCGTGGATCGCCGGGACGTCCGCACGCAGGAACGGATTCACCGTTTTTTCGTGGCCGATGGTCGTCGGCAAAGTCGGCTTGCCGGCGGCGCGCAACGCCTGCGCGTCCTCGCTCCAGCGCAGCAGCGCGGTGTTGTCCGGCTCGCACGCGCGTGCGAACTTGATGTTCGACAGCGTGTACTCGTGCGCACAGTGAACCTGGGTGTTGTCCGGCAGCGCGGCGAGCGCGTCGAGCGAACTGAGCATCTGCTGCGGCGTGCCCTCGAAAAGACGGCCGCAGCCGCTCGCGAAGAGCGTGTCGCCGCAGAAAAGATGCGGCGTGCCGTTCGGATCGCCCGCTTGGAAATAGGCGATGTGTCCGGCCGTGTGACCCGGCACGTCGATCACGGAGAGTTCGAGCGCCGGCTTGTCGATGCGCACCCTGTCGCCGCCGGTGACGCGCTGCGTCAGATGCTCGATGCGCTCGCCAGCCGGGCCGTAGACGGGAATCCCACCCTCTGCCGTTCGGCTATCGATGAGTGCTTTCACGCCGCCGACGTGGTCGTGGTGATGGTGCGTGAGTAAAATAGCGGTCAGCCGCCAACCACGTTTGGCCAGATAGGCCTCGACGGGCGCGGCGTCGCCGGGGTCGATCACGACCGCATCGCGCGAGTCCGACACGAGCCAGATGTAGTTGTCCTCGAATGCCGGGACCGGCACGTATTCGAGTGCATCGAGTGCATCCTGGGCAGGCGATTTCTTGGCAAGCGAATTCATGGCGATCATCTATGCGGCAATCCGAACATGTCTGACCGATCGATTATAGACTGGCCCACCTGGACGAGCTCGGCGCCCGGGCGCTACGTGCTCGAATGGGAGCAGGCGCAGCTCGATCACGTCGTGTGCGACATCTTCGGCTATCACGCGCTGCAGCTCGGCATGCCGCAGCTCGACGCGCTGCGCGAAAATCGCATGACCGGGCGCGCGCTCGTGCTCGACGCCGAAAGCGCATCGAGCGCACCGTACACGCCGCCGCGCGCGACGACGCCCGGCGTGAGCGCGCTTCCCGCGGCGAGCGCGCCCGACGGCCGCAGCACCGTGTGGTGCGATCTGCTCGACCTGCCTTTCGAAGCGCAGAGCGTCGATTTGCTCGTGCTGCCGCACACACTCGAATTCTCGCCCGATCCGCACCGCCTGCTGCGCGAAGCCGAGCGCGTGCTGGTGCCCGAAGGCCAGTTGATCATCCTCGGCTTCAATTCGCTGAGTTTGTGGGGCGCGCGGCAGTCGCTCGGCAAGGTCGCGGGACGGCCGTTCGTGCCATCGGCGCACGAGATGATCGCGTTCACGCGCATCAAGGACTGGATCAAGCTGCTCGGATTCGACCTTGAACGCGGGCGCTTCGGCTGCTATCGTCCGCCGCTTGTCACGGATAAATGGCTGCAACGCTATCAATTCATGGAAGCCGCCGGCGATCGCTGGTGGCCCATCTTCGGCGCGGCGTACATGATCACGGCGGTCAAACGCGTGCGCGGCATGCGCGTCATCGGTCCGCGCAAGCTCAAAAAACCCGCGCTCGCGCCTGGCCTCGCTCCGGTCGCCGCTCCGCACACGCGCAACGAGACTCGCAAAGAGCATTGATGACTCAAGAATCCGCATCGAACAAGGTAATCGACATCTACACGGACGGCGCCTGCAAAGGCAATCCGGGACCCGGCGGCTGGGGCGCGCTGCTGCGTTTCGGCTCGCTGGAGAAGGAGCTGTTCGGCGGCGAAGCCGCGACCACCAACAACCGCATGGAACTGATGGCCGTGATCTCCGCGCTCGAGGCGTTGAAACGTCCGTGTCACGCGATCATCCACACCGATTCGCAATACGTGCAGAAAGGCATCAGCGAATGGATTCACGGCTGGAAGAAAAAGAACTGGATGACGGCCGCGAAAACGCCCGTCAAGAACGCCGATCTCTGGAAGCGCCTCGACGAACTCGTCGCGCGGCATGAGATCGAATGGCGCTGGGTCAAGGGCCACGCCGGACATCCCGAAAACGAACGCGCCGATGCGCTCGCCAATCGCGGCGTGACATCGCTTGCGGACAACTGAACGAAACGCACGCCAACTTATGCGCCAACTGATACTGGACACCGAAACCACCGGCCTGAACGCGAGGACGGGCGACCGGATCATCGAAATCGGCTGCGTCGAGCTGGTCAACCGCCGGCTGACGGGCAACAACCTGCACCTCTACGTGAACCCGGAGCGCGACAGCGATCCCGGCGCGCTCGCCGTGCACGGCCTCACCACCGAATTCCTGAGCGACAAGCCGAAGTTCGCGGAGATCGCCGCGCAACTTCGCGACTTCATCGCGGGCGCGGAGTTGATCATCCACAACGCGCCCTTCGACGTCGGCTTTCTCGATATGGAATTCGCGCTGCTCGGGCTGCCGAAAATCGCCGAGACGTGCGCGGGCGTGATCGACTCGCTCGCGCAAGCCAAGCAGATGTTCCCCGGCAAGCGCAACTCGCTGGATGCGCTGTGCGATCGTTTCGGCATCAGCAACGCGCATCGCACGCTGCATGGCGCGCTGCTCGACTCGGAGCTGCTCGCCGAGGTCTATCTCGCGATGACGCGCGGCCAGGAAAGCCTCGTCATCGACATGCTCGGCGATCAGCCCGCGTCGGGCTCGGTTTCGACGTCGCGCATCGCGTTCGACGATCTCGATCTGCCGGTGATCGCCGCGAGCGCCGACGAACTCGCCGCGCACGAAGCCCTGCTGAGCGATCTCGACAAGGCGATGAAAGGCACGAGCGTCTGGCGCACGGAACCGGCTCCCGCGGAAGGAGAAGCCGTTCCTGCGTAATTTTTTCGAATTTGCTTAACGAAGCACTAGACGAAATCAAAAACGCCTGACATAATCTCGTCTCTCTTCGGGTGGTTAGCTCAGCGGTAGAGCACTGCCTTCACACGGCAGGGGTCACTGGTTCGATCCCAGTACTACCCACCAGAATTCTGGTGTTGGTAAAGACAAGCACCGAAGATCAAAAGGCTCAAGTCTCACGACTTGGGCCTTTTTCATTTTCAGCCGGTGAAACGGGCATCACGACGCCCACACGCCGCGCGCCATGCCGCTCGCGGCGATCACCATCAACATGACGAGTCCGGCTTCGAGATCGCTCAGCCATGCGAAGCGTCGCGCCCGCGTGAGATCGATCGGCCCGCCCTGCGCGAGCGCGATGCGCCAGCGGATCAGCGCGAGCATCGGTGAGACTTCGATCAGCAAAATCACGACGAGCGCCGTCATCTTCAGATGGAAAAGCGGCTCGTGCAGATAGAACGCGCCGCCCTTTTCGAATCCGCCGAACGCGCGCGTCACGCCCGTGACGATCAGCACGATCGCCGTGACGCCCCACACGGAATCCGAACGAAAGACGTCACGCAGGCGCAGTTCGTTCGCCTGAATGGATTCCGCGGGATCGAGACGCCGCAACGCGCGGGCGCGCGCGAGCACCGAGCCGAGCGCGAAACCGAAAGCAAGAAGATGAAGCGCGGCCAGCAACCAACGTATCAGCATCCTTTCCTCCCTGAAGAGACAGGAACGACGTGTACGGCAATTTCGGCTAAATCAGATCTGACGCAGCGTCGCATCGAGCGCGCGCGCCGCGTTGCGGTCGCCTTCGCTCGCGAGCGGCGCGCGGAATACGGTGGTGCGATTGTGCCCGGCCGCGGCCGGCGAGTCCCACAACAATTCGACTTTCGGCCGGCGCGCGAACAGGCCGTGCCGCACTTCCCCGCTCGCGCGGATAGCAGGCGCGGCGGGCTCGGTCGCCGGCGCGAGCATGCTCGTCGACGGCGACGTCTCCGCCGGCTCCGGCCATTTCACCGACAGCTCGCGCGCGTCGTACTGGCCGAGCTTGCGGCTTTCCGCCCATACGACGGCGGTACGCGTGACGGGATCGAGCGAGAGCGCATAGCGCCCGATCGCGAAGCGCCGCGCCGCGATATTCGTGCGCCAGAGCGCGCGCGGACGGCAGATCCACATGACGATGGCATAAAGCGCCGGCCCGACGAGCAGCCAGCCGTTGGTCTCGGCGAGCGCCTGCGTGAAGCGCCGCCATCCGGAACTCCAGACGAACGCGCCGACGGAAAACATCGCGAAGCCGAAAGCGAGCAGCGCAATGAAGCGCAACGCCTGCCGCAGCCATTGCGGCAGCGGATGCAGCGGCCGCTCCGTGCGCGCCTTCGCGCCCGGCAGCACGATCAGAAGAAAGATCAGGACGATGTTCACGCACGCCCACGGCGACGACGTCATCGCGCGCAGCGAGGATAGATAGCCCATCTCGGACATCGAGAACGCCCAGCGCGCCGCGAGCACCAGCCCGATGGCGCGCAATGCGAACACAGTGCCGGCGCCCGGCGCCGGGTTCGCGCTGATTTGCTTGGGTCTCGCCAAAAGAAACGCTCCTGTCCACGTGCGATGCATGCCGCTCCGCGCATCACGAAGCCCGGTCATTATAGGGAGATTACGGATGTCGTCAGAGGTTTCACATCCGCAGCGTGGTCTGTCGCGCGAAAGGCATGCCTGAATGTGCTATTACGACAACGCCCCGCGTGCCTTGAGGCACGCGGGGCGTCGTTTTTCAACTCATGCCGCGGCGAAGCGGCAAGACTTGCTTAGCCCGCGTTGACTTCGCGCAGAACCGTGCGGCGCTTCTGGCGCAGCAGTTCTTCATACACGTTGACGTAGTTCGCGGCCATGACCTTCGACGAGAAACGCTGCTCGAACGCGGCGCGAACCTTTTCGCGGGGCAGTTGATCCAGGCGCTTCACGGCGGCGATCGCCGAAAGTTCATCTTCGACGACGAAGCCCGACACGCCGTTCTCGATCACTTCCGGCACCGAGCCGCGGTTGAACGCGATCACCGGCGTACCGCAGGCCATTGCTTCGATCATCACGAGGCCGAAGGGCTCCGGCCAGTCGATCGGGAACAGCAGCGCGTGGGCGTTGCCGAGGAACTCGGTCTTCTCCGCTTCGCTGATTTCGCCGATGTACTCGACGTGCGGCAGCGCGAAGAGCGGCTTGATCTCTTCTTCGTAGTAGGCGCGGTCGGCCTTGTCGAGCTTCGCCGCGATCTTGATCTTCATGCCCGCCGCCTGCGCGATGCGGATCGCGCGGTCGACGCGCTTTTCCGGCGAGATGCGGCCGAGGAACGCGAGATAGCCGGGCTTGACGTTCGGGATCGGCTTCAACAGGTTTTCCGGCAGACCGTGATACACCGTCGAGAGCCAGTGCGCCTGCGGCAGCGGCTGACGCTGGTTGTCCGAGATCGAGATGACCGGCACGTCGTTGAACGTGTTGAAGATCGGCTGCAGTTCGGGCAGATCGAGACGGCCGTGCATCGTCGTCAGGAACGGCACCGGCTGGCGCGCGAACAGCGAGAACGGGTAATAGTCGATGTGGAAATGCAGCACGTCGAACTCGTCGGCGCGGCGGCGGACTTCTTCGAGCAGCAGCATATGCGGCGCCATCGTGTCGCGGATCGTCGGGTCGAGGCGCAGCGCCTGCGGCCAGAACGCCTCGAGCTTCGCGGACGTCTGCGAATCGCCGCTCGCGAAGAGCGTGACGTCGTGTCCAGCATCCACGAGTGCCTCGGTCAGATAAGACACCACGCGTTCCGTGCCGCCATACAGCTTCGGCGGAACAGCCTCGTGGAGGGGCGCGATTTGAGCGATTCGCATGTCGTGAAACTCCTAATAAAGAATCAGGCAAGTACTGCTGTCATGTTGACGTTGGAAAGCGAATCGCTCGGCTCGGGCGAAGCTTTCCGCGGCGCGGCGGCCGCGGCGCAAAGGCTGATGCTCGAGTGAAAAAGCGGGGTCGCTGATCACCGGTTCGTCGCGCAGGCGATTCGATCTAGCAATTGCGGTTCCATATCTCAAAATCGCCGCGCGCCAGCAATTAACGCGTATCTGCTGCGGCGGTTGACGCGAACTTGCAAAAACCTGTCGATGGCCTAAGGGCAAACCCGGATCGGATTATGGAGTTTTTTCCAGAGCGGCGCCGGCAGTCATTTCAACTTATTTACCTTGTTACAAGGGGGATACACTTTGCAAACCACTGTTTATTAAGGTTGTTCTACATTTGAGCACGGGCTCTGACGATGCCCGGGCGGCAGCACGCACTCCGCGCCGTCTGACCCGCCGCGTAGGCCGGATTGCGGCACCGGCTGCGTTATCGGGCGCGACACGTGCTTTTGTGTTCGCTGGCGCGATTGGCGCAGATCCTTCAGACGAGCGTTCCATCGCAAAAAGTCGTGCAATGTGCTTACAATGCGCGCCCATGCCGTCAGCCGCGCTCGGCGGCCGAAAGGCTGAGGCGACGCCCGATTTTTGCCGTGGATGATGTTCGGATGGCCACACGCGCCGAGCGTCACATGCCCGAAGTCGCGATGCCGCAGCGCGATACTGGCTACAATTCAGTGATGGAGACGGCGCAGCGTCGCCTCGCTTGACGTCAGTCGCGCCGGATCGGGCGACGCATCGCATGCCGGCAGTCGCATCTCGCACCGCGCATGGCACTGCCCGAAGGCGCAACACACGCTCAACCGCTCTACGACCAAAAAAGACCATTGGACCAACTCACCGTTTCCCAGCGTAACGCGCACAACGCGAAGCTTTCGAGCTACGCGCATCGGCCGCTCGCGTTCCTGATGCGCTACATCCGCCGTCACCCCGTCGCGCATGCCATCGTGCTCTTCAGCGTGTTCGCCGCGGTCGGTTGCGCCCTCGCCTCGCAGTACGCGATCAAGCATCTGATCGACGTCCTCGGACAAGGCCGCGGGCATCCCGGCCCGCTGTGGGGCGCGTTCATGATCCTGGTCGGGCTGATCGCCGCCGACAACCTGCTGTGGCGGGTCGGCGGCTGGGTCGGCGCGCACGTCTTCGTGATCGTTACCGGCGACTTGCGCAAGGACCTCTTCTCGTATCTGTCCGGCCACTCGCCGACGTACTTCTCCGAGAAGCAGCCAGGCATGCTCGCGAGCCGGATCACGGCGACGTCGAACGCGATCTACACCTCCGAGAACGTGATGGCGTGGAACGTCCTGCCGCCGTGCATCGCGGTGCTGGGCGCGATCGTGATGATCGTCTCCGTCAATCCGCTGATGGCGGCCGGTCTCATGACCGCATCGCTGATCCTCGCGCTGATCCTGTACCGGCTCGCGAAGCGCGGCTCGGCGCGGCATCACAGTTTCGCGTCGAAGGCGGCGTCGGTGGATGGCGAGCTCGTCGACGTGATCGGCAACATGGCGCTCGTGCGCGCGTTCGGCATGACGTTCCGCGAGCAGAAGCGTTTCGGCTCGACCGTCAAGGCCGAAATGGTCGCGCGTCAGCAGAGTCTGCTGTACCTCGAAAAGCTGCGCCTGTTCCACGCGGTCGTCACGGCGATCCTTTCCGCAGGCCTGCTCGGCTGGGCGCTGTGGCTGTGGTCGCAAGGCCGCGCGACGTCGGGCGATATCGTGCTCGTCAGCTCGCTCGGTTTCACGATCCTGCACGGCACGCGCGACTTGGCCGTGGCGCTCGTCGATGTGACGCAACACGTCGCGCGTCTCGCCGAAGCCGTGCAGACGCTGCTGGAGCCGCACGGCATGCCGGACCGCTCGGACGCGACGGAACTCGTGCCGCAAGGCGGGCGCGTCGATTTCGAGGGCGTGACGTTCGCCTATCCGCGCCGCCGTCCGATTCTCGACAATTTTTATCTGCATATCGAGCCGGGCCAGCGCGTCGGGCTGATCGGCAAGTCGGGCGCGGGCAAATCGACCGTGCTCGCGCTGCTGCAACGCTTCTACGAGCCGCAAAAGGGCAGCATCAAGATCGACGGCCAGGATATCAGCGCGATCACGCAGGACAGCCTGCGCCACGCGATCGCGCTCGTGCCGCAGGATATTTCGCTGTTCCATCGCACCGTGTTCGAGAACATCGCGTACGGACGTCCGGATGCGAGCCGCGAGGAAGTGCTCGCCGCCGCCCGCGAGGCGCGCTGCACGGACTTCATCGAGGCGATGCCGGAAGGATTCGACACGATCGTCGGCGACCGCGGCGTGAAGCTGTCGGGCGGTCAACGTCAGCGCATCGCGATCGCGCGCGCGATTCTGAAGAACGCGCCGATTCTGCTGCTCGACGAAGCGACGTCGGCGCTCGACAGCGCATCGGAAGAAGCGATTCAGCAGGCGCTCGACCGGCTGATGGTCGGCCGCACCGTGATCGCGATCGCGCACCGTCTGTCGACGCTGCAGAATTTCGACCGCATCATCGTGATGAGCGCGGGCAAGGTCATCGACGACGGCCCGCCGCAAGAATTGCGCGAGCGGCCGGGGCTGTATCGCGAGTTGCTGGCGAAGCAGCACGGCAAGGTGCCGTCGATCGTCGCGACGCCGCACAAGCAGCCGGCGTAAGCGTCATCAAGCAAAAAGGCCGCGTTTCCAAAGGAACGCGGCCTTTTTCACGTCTTGAGGTCGCGCAGAAAGTTGTCGCGCCACACCGAGACGTTGTTGTCGCGCAATTGCGCCATCATCTCTTCGTAGCGCGCTTTTCGCTCGTTCAAAGGCATGCTGAGCGCCATGGCGAGTGCATCGGCCATGCCATCGATATCGAGCGGATTGACGATGAGCGCGGCCGTCAGCTCGCGCGCCGCGCCCGCGAATTGCGACAGCACGAGCACGCCGGGATCGTCCGGATTCTGCGCCGACACATATTCCTTCGCGACGAGATTCATGCCGTCGCGCAACGGCGTGACGAGACCCACGTGCGCCTCGCGGAACAGCGCGGCGAGCACCGGCCGCTCGTACTGACGATGGATATAGCGAATCGGCGTCCAGTCGAGTTCGGCGTATCGGCCGTTGATGCGGCCCGATTCCGCTTCGAGCTGCAAGCGGATGTCGCGATAGGCATCGACATCGGAGCGGGTCGGCGGCGCGATCTGCAGGAACGACACGTTGTTGCGCTGCTGCGGATCGTGTTCGATCAGCCGCTCGAACGCGCGAAAACGCTCGACGAGCCCTTTCGAATAATCGAGACGATCGACGCTCATCACGAGCTTGCGATGATGCAGCGTCGACTTGACGATTTCCACGTCGCGTCCGCGCTCGCCGTCTTTCGCGAGCGCGGCGATTTCATCCGGATAGACGCCGATCGGATACGCCGCCGCACGCAGCGTCTGACCGAACGCGCGAATCGCGACCGGCTTCGCGCCGTCGCGCTGCAACGCGCCGCCCGCTTCTGTTTCGATGTAATCGCAGAACGCGCGCAGGTCCGGCTCCGTCTGAAAACCGAGCAAATCGAACGCGCACAGCGCTTCGACCAGTTCGCGATGACGCGGCACGCTCAACAGAATCTGCGACGCCGGAAACGGAATGTGCAGAAAGAAGCCGATGCGATTCTTCACGCCCAATGCGCGCAGCGCCTGCGCGAACGGAATCAGGTGATAGTCGTGCACCCAGATCACGTCGTCGGGCTTGAGCAGCGGCGCGAGCTGCGCCGCAAGCCAGCGATTCACGCGGCAATAGCCGTCGTATTCGTGCCGGTCGAACTCGATCAGGTCCGGCCGATAGTGAAACGCGGGCCAGAGCGTCGCATTCGAGAAGCCGCGATAGTACTGGTCGTAATCGCGCCGCACGAGTCCGATGGTCGCGAACGTCACCGGTCCGTGCTCTTCGAGCTTGATGTCTTCAGGTGCGGACGTGAGCACGTCCCCGCTCCAGCCGAACCACATGCCGCCGGTTTCCTTGAGCGCGTCGTAGACGCCGACCGCAAGCCCGCCCGCCGCGGGCCCGCCTTCGGAAATCGGCGCGACGCGATTCGAAACGATGATCAGCCGGCTCACGCGTGCTTCCCCGCCGTGCCCGCGATTACTTGCAGCCAGTCGAGCAGCAACTCGACCGATTCGATGCGCGCGCGCGCAACCGTATCGCCGGGGCCGACCTTGATCGACAGGCCATCGAACTCGTTCACGACCGCGAAACCTTTTTCATCGGTGAGATCGTCGCCGATAAACACCGGCTTGCGCCCCGTGAACGGCGGCTCGCCCATGTACGCGCGCACCGCGCGGCCCTTGTCGACGTCCTTCGGCTTGATCTCGTAGACCATCTTGCCCGGCTGCAGCACGTAGGCATCGGCATATTCCGCGACGAGCTTTTGCGTCGCCGCGCGCGCCGCCGGCTCGCGGTCGGGCGCATTGCGGTAATGCAGCGCGAGCGCCGCGCCCTTGATTTCGAGCAGCATGCCCGGATTCGCGCTGACGACTTTCTCGAGCGCGTGCTCCATGCGCAGGAGCCGCTCGTCGTTGAAGCCGATGCGCTGCACATCGCCGTTCGAATCGCGCCGTTCCGCGCCGTGCATGCCCGCGACGGGCAGATCGTCCATCTGCAGGAACGAATCGATATTGTCGATGCCGCGCCCCGATACGACCGCGACCGCGCCGTTGGTCGCGCGTCTCAACGCGGCGAGGATGTCGGGCACCGAGCGCGGCACGAAGATGCCATCGGGCGTCGAGGCGAGTTCGACGAGCGTGCCGTCGAAATCGAAGAAAAAGGCGGTCTCGGCAAGAGACAGGGAATCGGGAAGAATTTGCATCGATCTTTGGCCTGTGGTTTGCCTGTGATGTGGCGCGCGGTCCGTTTTGGACGACGCAATGCGTGCGAATCTTACCGCGCGAAGGCTTTCAATTCAGAAAGCTCCGAACTTTCAGCTTTCGACGTGCGGCCTTTCAGCGCGCTTGAACCATGCGGCAAATCGTCTCAAAAATAGTCCGATAGCGACATGATGCGCTGGAGACGCGCGAAAGGCGTGTATTTTGCGACGAAGTTCAAATCGAATCATCCTGCAACGCCATTCCCGATGCACGCTTCGTTCCTCGAATTCCCCGCGCGGCGTCTCGTCGCCCTTCTCTCGCTGTGCGCCCTCGCCGCCTGTTCGAAGCCCGCCGAGCCGTGGCATCTGACGGATGTATCGGGCCATCTGCCGGATCTCGACTTCTCGCTCATCGACGATGGCGGCGCGAGCGTCACCGGACGATCCTTCGCCGGGAGGACGACGCTCGTCTACTTCGGCTACACGCATTGCCCCGATGTCTGCCCGGAAACGATGGCGCGCCTGATGCAAGTGCTGCAACGCGTTGGGCCGGATGCGGACGAGACGCGCATCGTCTTCGTTTCGGTCGACCCGGCGCGCGACACGCCCGCGCTTTTGCGCTCCTACGTGCGCGCCTTCGACGACAAACACGCGGTCGGCCTGACCGGCACGGATCGCGCGATCGAGAAAGTCGCGCAGCGTTATCGCGTCGCGTATCAGATGGAAAAGCGCGATCCGGACGGCGCGTATGAAGTCACGCACAGTTCGGCCGTCTATATCTTCGATGCCGCCGGTCACGCGCGCCTGCTCGCGACCGATCACGATTCGATCGACGCCATCGCGGCCGATCTGAAGCGCGTGATCCACGCAAAGGACGCCTGACGATGAGCACGCTGCTTTACTGGCTCGATCCGTGGGAGCCGTCGCCGACGGTCGTGATCGCGGTGCTTGTCGCGGGGATTCTGTTCGCGCGCGGGGCGCGGCATGCGCGCGTGTCGGTGTCGCGGCGCATCGCGTTCTGGTTCGGCCTCGTCGCGCTTTACGTGGCGCTGCACACGCGGCTCGATTACTTCTTCGAGCACGAATTCTTCATGCATCGATTGCAGCATCTCGTGCTGCATCATCTCGGTCCGTTTCTGATCGCGCTGTCGTATCCGGGCGCGGCGCTGCGTGCGGGCATTCCGTTCGGATGGCGGCAGCGCTGGTTGCGTCCGGCCGCGCAAACGCGCATTGCGCGCGTCTTTTGCGATGTCGTGTTCAATCCCGTGATCGCCGTCGCGCTGTTCGTCGGGCTGATCTATTTCTGGCTGCTGTCGCCGATCCACTTCAAGGCGATGCTCGATTACCGGCTCTATCGCGTAATGAACTGGAGCATGGTGATCGACGGTCTGTTGTTCTGGTGGCTCATTCTCGACCCGCGGCCCGCGCCGCCCGCGCGCCTCGCGCCCGGCAGACGGATTCTCGTCGTGATCGCCGCGATTCCGCCGCAGATCATTCTCGGCGCGTACATCTTCTTCACGCCGCACGAGCTGTATCCGATCTATTCGATTTGCGGCCGCGCGTTCACCTGGATCACGCCGATGCGCGATCAGCAGATCGGCGGCCTGTTGCTGTGGATTCCCGGATCGATGATGAGCGTGATCGGCGCGCTGATTGCGCTGCGTCACTGGCTGCGGCTGTCGGCGCGCTCGCGGCTCATCAAGGAACGCAGCGTCGCGATCGCGGCGCCCGTCAACGTCAGCGCGTCATGAAGGAAAACCGGGACGGCGCATCCAGACGTGCGGAATGCCGTCTTCGTCATGCACACCCGACGACGGCACGAAGCCGAACGCGCCGTAGAAGCGCTGCAAGTGCGCCTGTGCGTGAAGGCTGACCGGCTGATCGGGCCATTGCTTCAGGATCTGCTCGAGCGCGCGTTCGAGCATCGCGTTGCCGAGCTTCAGGCCGCGAAACTTCGCGGTCGTCAGCACGCGGCCGATGCGCACGTCCTTCTCGCCCTCGTCCGGATGACCCGGCAACAGCACGCGCAGATAACCCGCGAGCGCCGGGCGCTTCTCGCCTTCGCCATATGCGAGAAGATGCCACGCGTCGACATCGAGGCCGTCGATATCGCCATACACGCAATTCTGCTCGACGACGAACACGGCGCTACGGGCCGCGAGCATGTCGTAGACCTCGGTCGTCGACAGATCGTCGAAGCGCTTCCAGCGCCATTCGAGTTGGGAGAGTGAGTCGGTCATTGGAGTAGGTGTGGCAGAAACGTTGCAATTATGCCGTGCCGCCACGGGACGCAGAATCGGTGGCTACCGGCGTTCCGAAAAAGAAAAAGCCCTGACGGATCAGGGCTTTTCAAGTGGAGGCGCGGACCGGAGTCGAACCGGTCTAAACGGCTTTGCAGGCCGCTGCATAACCGCTTTGCTACCGCGCCACAAGCGGTTCTGGTGCCACCGGCAATTGACCGGCTGAGCCACCAAACAAAAAGGGAAGCTTGGCTTCCCCTTTGACTGGAGCGGGAGACGAGTCTCGAACTCGCGACCTCAACCTTGGCAAGGTTGCGCTCTACCAACTGAGCTACTCCCGCAATATCCTGCGATACAACTACTGCCGGTACTGCTGCCGCGTTGCGCTTTGCCAATTCAGCGCCGACGACCTCAGAACCTTCAAAATCTGGAGCGGGAGACGAGTCTCGAACTCGCGACCTCAACCTTGGCAAGGTTGCGCTCTACCAACTGAGCTACTCCCGCGTGTTACTGCTTTCTTTTACTGCTTTCTTTTGCTCTTGCTTCGCTTGCTGCGTCGCGTCGTGCATCAGAGAAACGAGATTATGTAGAAGCCAAAGAAGGCTGTCAACTGTTTTGTGAGAGGATTTTTTCGCTTCGACGCAATTTTTGCAATGAGCGCGTTTTCCGCCTCAAAGCATGCCGCCGCGCTCGCGAATCTGCGGCCACGCGAGCTTCATGTAGTAGAGCATCGACCAGACGGTGAGGAACGCGGCGACGTAGATGAGCCACAGGCCCCACACGCGCGTGTCGATGATCCATTGCGTGCCGGCGATCTTCAGCGGCCCGTAGAACAGCAGCATCGGGATCGCGACCATCTGGCACACGGTCTTGAACTTGCCGAGCTGATTCACCGCGACGCTCTTCGATGCGCCGATCTGCGCCATCCATTCGCGCAGCGCGGAAATCGTGATTTCGCGTCCAACGATGATGAGCGCGATCACCGCATTGAGCCGCGACAGTTGCACGAGCACGAGCAGCGCGGCGGTGACCATCAGCTTGTCGGCAACGGGATCGAGGAACGCGCCGAACGACGACGTCTGATTGAGCTTGCGCGCGAGAAAGCCGTCGAACCAATCGGTGAGTGCGGCGAGCACGAAGATGACCATGCCGAGCAGGTTGCGATGCTCCGGGCTCATCATCATGTCCGGCAGATAGAACACGCCCACGACGAGCGGAATCAGCACGATTCGCAGCCACGTCAGGAAGATCGGTAGATTGAACGGCATGGGCGAAAGCGGTTGAGGGACATGTAAGGAAGCCGCCATTGTGCCGCGTCGATCCGGCGCTCACAAGGCGGCGCACCGCTGTGGCGCGCCGCGCGGCCGGCTTTGCGGCTCAATGCAACTGACGATAAATCTGCTGCGCGAGCGCGAGCGAAATGCCTTCGACGCTCGCCAGGTCCTCGACGCTCGCCGCCTGCACGCCGCGCAATCCGCCAAAACGCGACAGGAGCCGCTGACGCCGTTTCGCGCCGACGCCTTCCAGTTCCTCCAGCCGCGAAGTCTGGCGCGCCTTTGCCCGCTTCGCGCGCATCCCGGTGATGGCGAAGCGGTGCGCCTCGTCGCGGATCTGCGCGACGAGCATCAGCGCCGCGCTTTCCTTGCCGAGTTCGAGCGCGGCGCGGCCGTCGGCGAACACGAGCGTCTCCAGGCCGACCTTGCGCCCTTCTCCTTTCGCTACGCCTACCAGCATGCCGTGATCCAGACCCAGCTCGGAGAACACCTGCCGCGCGATTTCCACCTGGCCCTTGCCGCCGTCGATCAGCACGATGTTCGGCAGCGTGCCGCCCGCCGCGACCGGTTCGGCGCCATCGGGCGTGACGTTGGGATCGGCGGCGTCGTCGGGTTGCAGGGTCGCGGCTTCATCGTTGGCGTTCGCGGCGGCCTGCGCGACCATCTTCTCGTATCGGCGCGTGAGCACCTGCCGCATCGCGGCGTAATCGTCGCCCGGCGTGATGCCGGTGATGTTGTAGCGCCGGTATTCGCCCGACTGCATCTTGTGATGGTGATACACGACGCACGATGCCTGCGTCGCCTCGCCCATCGTATGGCTGATGTCGAAGCACTCGATGCGCAGTTGCGCGAGATCGTCCATCTCCATGGACAGCGTGTCCGCGAGCGCGCGCGTGCGCGCCTGCTGCGAACCCTGTTCCGACAATAGGCGCGCGAGCGCGAGCTTGGCGTTGTTCTCGGCCATCGAGAGCCACGCGCGCTTTTGCCCTTGCGGCTGACGCAGCAGCGTGACCTTGTGCCCCGCCTGCTCGATCAGCAGATCGACGAGCTCGCGACTCGACGGCGCATGACTCACGACGAGCACCGGCGGCACGCGATTGCCGATGTAATGCTGCGCCATGAAGGCTTCCAGCACTTCGGATTCCAGCGAGCTTTCGCGTGGCTCTTCGGACTCGGTTTCGGTTTCCGTTTCGGTGGGCGCATCTACCGTTTCGTTGGCATCCGCAAGCTCGTCTTCGTCGCCGAGCGCCATCGCGCTTTCGACGTGCGCCGGGAAATACGCCTTGTCGCCCAGATGCCGGCCGCCGCGCACCATCGCGAGATTCACGCACACCTTGCCCCCGAGCGCGACGACCGCGAGGATATCGACATCGCTCTCGCCACCGACTTCGATCGCCTGCTGATGCAGCACGGTCGACAGCGAGCTCATCTGATTGCGCACCGCCGCGGCCTGTTCGAACTTGAGATCCGCGGCGAACGCGTGCATCTTCTGCTCGAGCTCCTTCATCACCTCGCCCTGACGCCCGAGCAAAAAGCGCGACGCATTCGACACGTCGCGCGCGTAATCCTCTTCGTTGATCAAGCCGGTGCACGGCGCGGTGCAGCGCCCGATCTGATGCAGCAAACACGGCCGCGTGCGGTTGTTGAACACCGAGTCCTCGCAGGTGCGCAACTGGAAGACGCGCTGCAGGATCTGGATGCTCTCGCGCACCGCCCACGCGCTCGGAAACGGGCCGAAATACTGGTTCTTCTTGTCGACCGCGCCGCGGTAATACGCCATGCGCGGAAACTTGTGGCCGGTGAGCTTGAGAAACGGATACGACTTGTCGTCGCGAAAAAGGATGTTGTAGCGCGGCGCGAGCGCCTTGATCAGATTGTTTTCGAGCAGCAGCGCTTCGGCTTCCGAGCGCGTGACGGTTGTCTCGATCTTGCGGATGCGCGTGACCATCATCGCGATGCGCGGCGAATGCAGCGTCTTCGTGAAGTAGCTCGACACGCGTTTCTTCAGATTGCGCGCCTTGCCGACGTAGAGCACGTTGCCGTCGCCGTCGTAGTAGCGGTACACGCCGGGCAGATGCGGCAATTGCGCAAGCGTCGTTTTCGGGTCGAAATCCGGTTGGAGGGCGTCGGTGTCAGTCATGCAGCAAGGGGACGAAAGGCATCGGCACGACGGTGAGCCGTGCCTGGAGCGTTATCTTAGAATCGCCAGTTTAGAACATTAAACCGCGCGCCTTCGTCCTCATGACTACGCTTGCCGCCAATCAGGAACTCGCCTGCGACATCTTCTGCGCGGTCGTCGACAATTTCGGCGACATCGGCGTGTGCTGGCGTCTCGCGCGGCAGTTGCACGCGGAGCACGGCTGGCGCGTGCGTCTTTTCGTCGACGATCTGACGGTCTTTCACGCGCTCTGCCCCGACGTCGATGCGACGCTGCCGCGCCAGGAGGCGATGGGCATCGCGATCGAGCACTGGCGCGAGCCTGCGCATGCGGGCGACACGCTTGCCATCGCCGATGTCGTGATCGAGGCGTTCGCGTGCGAATTGCCGCATGCGTACATCGCCGCGATGGCACGCCGCGATCCGAAGCCGGTCTGGATCAATCTCGAATATCTGAGCGGCGAGGATTGGGTCGCCGATTTCCACATGCGCCCGTCGCCGCATCCGCGCTATCCGCTCGACAAGAGCTTCTTCTTTCCCGGGCTCGGCAAGGGCACGGGCGGCGTGCTGAAGGAACGCGATCTCGACGCGCGCCGCGAGCGCTTCGAGGCGAACGCGTGGTGGCGCGAGCGCGTCGGGATCGAGCGGCCGGGCGGCGAACATACGGTCGTGTCGCTGTTCGCATATGAGAATCCGGCGGTCGACGCGCTCCTCGCGCAATGGCGCGACGGCGATGCGCCCGTCGTGCTGCTCGTTCCCGAAGGCCGCATCTCGGGCGCGGTCGCACGCTTTTTCGACGTGCCGAACTTCATCGCCGGCACGACGGCGCGCGCCGGCGCGCTGGAGGCGCACGCGCTCGGCTTCGTCGAGCAAACGCGTTTCGACGAGCTGCTCTGGGCCGCCGACATCAACTTCGTGCGCGGCGAGGATTCGTTCGTGCGCGCGCAATGGGCGATGAAGCCCTTCGTCTGGCACATCTACCCGCAAGCCGACGACGCCCATCTGCCCAAGCTCGACGCCGCGCTCGCGCATTACACGCGCACGCTCGATCCGTCCGCGCGCGAGGCGGCCGCACGCTTCTGGCACGCGTGGAATGGCGTGGGCGTTCCCGACTGGGCGGACTTTTGGGCGCATCGGCGAGAATGGGAGCGCCGCGCCGTGAAGTGGGCGAAGGAACTCGGGGGCATCGGCGATCTGGCCGGCAATCTCGCCGCGCATGTGGCCTCGCGAATCAGCAGATGAAACTCGCACTGACGCGTTTCCGGAGCGCCAATCGACTGGCCAAACAAGCAAAAACTCAGTTAAAATAAGCGGTTATCCGAGGAAGCAAGGCGCAGTTCGTCCAGTTTTGCGCCGCGAAGATCAAGCCATTTGCTCAAGCCGTTCGCGGCAGATCCCTCGTTAGCCCGAACACTCGCACGGCGGCGGCATAAAACCGAGGCACCGCCGCCGTCGGATCGATTCATTTCAGGCATTCAAGCCAAATCCATTCGTACAGGACCCAGTTTTATGAAGACCGCACAAGAACTCCGCGTCGGCAACGTCGTCATGATCGGCAACGATGCCATGGTCGTGCAGCGCGCCGAGTACAACAAGTCGGGCCGCAACGCCGCGGTCGTGAAGATGAAGTTCAAGAACCTGCTGACAGCAGCGGGCATGGAAACCGTCTACAAGGCTGACGACAAGTTCGACGTCGTCGTGCTCGACCGCAAGGAAGTGGCGTACTCGTACTTCGCCGATCCGATGTACGTCTTCATGGACGCCGACTACAACCAGTTCGAAGTCGAAGCCGAAATGATGGGCGACGCGCTCAACTACCTCGAAGACGGCATGGCGTGCGAAGTCGTGTTCTACAACGAAAAGGCCATCTCGGTCGAACTGCCGACCACGCTGGTTCGGGAGATCGTCTACACGGAACCGGCCGTCAAGGGCGATACGTCGTCGGGCAAGGTGCTGAAGACCGCCAAGCTCAACACCGGCTTCGAACTGCAAGTGCCGCTCTTCTGCAACATCGGCGACAAGATCGAAATCGACACCCGCACGAATGAATATCGCAGCCGCGCGTAAGCCTTACGCCGCTGTGTCGTAAGCCGAACGGCCGGTGCAGCGCACCGCCCGATCGGTCCAAAAAAGCGCCCCATCGCGGGCGCTTTTTCTTTTGCATGAATTTTTTGACAATTTCAGGCAAACTTTACCGGTCGCGCCCCGATACGCTCCACCGCCGATTCCCCCAGCCGCCCGCGCTGGCCCCGCGTGCGCGACGTACATCGGAAAAATTAACTGCCTGGCACGGTTTCTGCTCGGTCACCAGATCAAGATTTCCAAGCCGATATGCAAAGCACGCCTTTCATCCGGAGCAGGTTTCTGATCGTCGCGGCGCTCGCATTGCCCGCCTTTGCTCTCATCGCCGGCTGCAAGTCGAGTCCGGCGACATCGGCGAATGCGAACACCGGCGGCGAAATCGCAACCGACGACGCTGCGCTCGCCGCTCGCGTGAAAGCCGCGCTCGCCGCCGATCCGCAGTTGAAGCCATTGCCGGTGAGCGTCGCGACGTATCGCGGCGTCGTGCAGTTGTCGGGATACGCAGATTCGGAGGTGCAGATTCAGAAAGCGCTGGCCGTGGCGCGCAGTGTCCCGGGCGTGCAGTCGGTCAGCAACGAACTGCATCTCAGACCGCAATGACGCGCTTGCAGCACAACGATGCCGAACGAGTAACGCAGGACAAAAAACCGCAGCGGGGTACGCGCCGAACGCCGGAAAGCGGCGCGGTATTCCGCCCACGACACGCCCGATCCCACGCGGAAACGGCGCATTACAGTCCACTTTGATACGTTGGTCCGCCATGCCACACGCACTGATTGTCGAAGACGATCCCAATAGCCTCTCCGGCCTGTCCGCGATCCTCACGGCAGACGGCTTTTCCGTCGATACCGCGACGACGCTCGCCGAGGCGCGCTCCGCGCTGACCCGCTTCATCCCCGATGTCGTGCTGATCGACCTGAATCTGCCGGACGGCAGCGGTCTCGACTTGTTGCCGAGCCTGCCCTCGCAACCGCCCGATGGCGCGCTGCCGGTCATCGTGATGACAGGGAATGCGACGGTGGAAAGCGCGATCGAAGGCTTGCGACACGGCATCTGGGACTATCTGCTGAAGCCCGTGAACATCCCGCGCTTGCGCAGCTTGCTTGCGCGCATTCCGCGGCCGTACGAGCTCACCGAGGAAGTCCAGTCGCTGCGAACGACGCTGCGCGATCTCGGCCATTTCGGCGACATGATCGGCCGCAGCGCAGCGATGCAGCACGTCTACGATCTGATCGAGCACACCGCGCCGACCGAAGCCGCTGTGCTGATCTGCGGCGATCCGGGCACGGGCAAGAAGATCGCGGCGCGCACGATCCATCAATTGAGCCGCCGTCGCAAAGGCCCGTTCGTCACGTTCGATTGTTCCGCGAGCCGCCAGGCGCCCGACGGCACGCAGCGCTCGATGGAAAGCATTCTCTTCGGCCATGAGCGCAACGCCTTCGCGGGCGCCGAGAACCGCGAGCCGGGTCTGCTCGAACAGGCGGGCGGCGGCACGCTGTTCCTCGACCAGATCGATCTGCTGCCCGCCGCGCAACAGGAAGCGCTCCTGCGCGCGCTCGATTCGCAGACGTTCATGCGCGTCGGCGGCAGCAATCGAATCATGACGGACTTCCGCCTGATCGCCGCGTCCCGCACGCCGATGCGCGAAGCCGTCGCGAGCGGCGCGATGCGCGAGGATCTGTTTCAGCGTCTGTCGGCGTCGTCGATCATGCTGCCGCCGCTCGCCGATCGCGACGACGACATCGCGCTGATCGCCGAAACGCTCGTCGACGAATTGAACCGCGAGAATCACATCGCCGGGATCACGAGCGGCTCGCCGAAGCGTATCAGCCCGGCGTTTATCCGCGAGTGCATCGCGACCGAATGGCCCGGCAATGTGCGCGAGCTGCGTGAGCGCGTGCGGCGCGCGTATCACGCGTCGGGCGAGACGATCGAGACATTGCGCGTCGATGAGCCGGGCGGCCTCGGCGGTCGCGGTCTCAACGGCAGCAGCGTGCAGGTGACGGTCGGCACCGCGCTCGCGGACGTCGAGGACATGCTGATTCGCGCGACGCTCGAAGCGGTCGGTGGCACGCGTCACCGCGCGGCGACGCTGCTCGGCATCAGCCCGAAGACGCTCTACAACAAGCTGCAGCGGATGAAGCTGGAATCGTCCTGATTTCACCTGCCATAAAAAAACGCCACGGAATCCGTGGCGTTTTTCGTTTAGCCGAGCATCTCTTTGACGAGCGCGCGCGCCGCCTGATATTCGGCCTGCGCCTGCAGCTTGCTCCAGCGCAGCGCCTTGCCGCGCGGACGCATCTGCTTGAGACGCTGCGCCGACGCCTTCGGCGGCGTATAGCGCAACTGCTCCAGCACCTTGCCCGCCTCTTCCGGCTGATTGCAGATCAGCGCCATGTCGCAGCCCGCCGTGAGCGCGGCCGTCGCGGCCTCGGTGAGCGTGCCGCCCGCGCGCGCGGCTTCCATCGACAGATCGTCGCTGAAGATCGCCCCGTTGAAGCCGAGCCTGCCGCGCAGGATGTCCTGCAGCCAGATGCGCGAGAATCCCGCCGGTTTGTCGTCGACCTTCGTGTAAATCACATGCGCCGGAATCACCGACGCCAGCGACATGCCGAGCCAGTCGTACGGGCGCACATCGGCGGCGAGGATCTCGTCGAGCGTGCGATCGTCGGTCGGCAGCGCGACGTGCGAATCGGCTTCGGCGAAACCATGACCCGGAAAATGCTTGCCGCAGTTCGCCATGCCCGCGAGCGCGAGGCCGTGATTCAGGCTCTTCGCGAGCATTGTCACGACGCGCGGATCGGCGTGAAAGGCGCGATCGCCGACCACTTTCGACTGTCCGTAGTTCAGATCGAGCACCGGCGTGAAGCTCATGTCGATGCCGCACGCGCGCAACTCCGACGCGAGCACGTAGCCGAACGCGGTCGCCGCCTTCGTCGCGGCGAGCACGTCCTTGTCCCACAGCTCGCCGAGCTTGCCCGGCGCGGGCAGCACGGTGAAGCCGTCGGTGCGAAAACGCTGCACGCGGCCACCTTCGTGATCGACGGCGATCAGGATGTCATCGCGCACCGCGCGGATCGCATCGGTCAGCGCGACGAGTTGCGCGCGGTCGGTGAAATGCCGCGCGAAGAGAATGATGCCGCCCGTCATCGGATGCGTGATGCGTTCGATATCCGCGTCGGAGAGCGTCGTGCCGGCGACGTCGAACATGACGGGGCCGAGAGTGCGTTTCATCGGATTCAATTGGCTTTTAGTCTTGGTTGGATTGAATTCAGGATTGGCCGGGCGCGCTGTCGGCCACTTCCGCGATCACGAACGACACCGCGTAATCGCGCTCGTCGCTGACCGTGACTTTCGCCGTGATGCCGCGTTGCTCGAGCCATTGCGCGAGTTCGCCGGAGGCCGCGATCATCGGCTTGCCGCTCGGCTCGTTGAGCGTCTGCAGCGCGCGCCACGTCATCGGCCAGCGCATGCCGAGGCCGATCGCCTTCGAGAACGCTTCCTTGGCCGAAAAGCGCGTCGCGAGAAACGCGAGACCGCGCACTTCCGAACGCGCATTGCGCGCGTGGTAGACGCGCAGTTCGTCGGGGCCGAGCACCTTTTCGGCGAAGCGGCCCTTGGTGCGTCTCATGACCGCCGCGACGCGGCTCACCTGCACGACGTCCGTGCCAATTCCGTAGATCGTCATGATGTGCCCGCTCAGCGCGCGTTGGCCGACGCGAGACGCGACGCGACCATGATCGCCTTCATCTCGCGCACGGCGTTGTCCCAGCCCGCGAAGATCGAATGCGCGACGATCGCATGTCCGATGTTCAGCTCGACGATGCCCGGCAGCGCCGCGATCGCCTGCACGTTGGTGTAGTGCAGGCCGTGGCCCGCGTTCACCTTCAGCCCGAGCGCGTTGCCGACATCGACGCTCGCCGCGACGCGCTCGAATTCGCGTTGCTGTTCGGCTTCGTCGTGCGCTTCGGCATATCGGCCCGTGTGCAGTTCGATGACGGGCGCGCCCGCCTCTTTCGCGGCGCGAATCTGCGTCTCGTCAGGATCGATGAAAAGCGACACGCGCGCGCCCGCGTCGGCGAGTTGCCTGCACGCGGCCTTGACCTCTTCGAAGCGGCCGGCGACATCGAGGCCGCCTTCAGTCGTCACTTCCTGACGCTTTTCCGGCACGAGACAGACGTCGTGCGGCTTGATCTCGCACGCGATGTCGAGCATCTCGCGCGTCACCGCGCATTCGAGATTCATGCGCGTTTTGAGAAGCGGACGCAGCGTGCGCACATCGGCATCGACGATATGACGGCGATCCTCGCGCAGATGCAGCGTGATGGCGTCCGCGCCCGCTTCCTCGGCGGCGAGCGCCGCGCGGATCGGATCGGGATACGACGTGCCGCGCGCGTTGCGCAACGTGGCGACGTGATCGATGTTCACGCCCAGATCGATCACATTCGCAGGCGATGTGAGAAAGAAGCTCATAGTTTTTGCAGGTCGATCAATATCTGACGGGTGGCGAGCGGCGTGCCGCCCAGGTAGTGATTCAGCAGAAAGCGCATCAGCGTCTTGCTCTGCGCGGCGGTCTGCGGATTCGTGTAGTCGTCGCGCTCCATGTCGATGAGCGTTTGCCCCGAAATCATCGGCCATTGCGCCGGAAGATCGTCCGACGCCTCGCGCACGCCGCGGTCTGGATCGAAGACATAGCGGGCGTCGGCGAGGACCGGCTGGCGTGTCACCGTGCGCACGAGATTCATCGCGTAGCCGGTTTCGCGCAGCAGCACGCATTCGAATGAACGCAACACCTGAGCGGCGGGTTCGTCGTGCGCGAGGCGCGAGAGCGTCAGCACGTAATGGTTGAAGAGCGCCGGATGCGCGTCCTCGCGGGCGCAGAACTTCACCAGCAGTTCATTGACGTAGAAGCCGCATAGCAACGCGTCGCCGGCGAGCGGCAACATGCCGCCGACCCATTCGGCGGTCGTCAGCGTGCGGACTTCGCCCTTGCCGGTCCACGAAAGTCCCAGCGGCTGAAACGTCTGCAATACGCCGCGCAGCGCGGAATGCGGACGCTTCGCGCCCTTCGCGACGAGCGCGACGCGCCCGTGATCGCGCGAGAACACGTCGATGATCAGACTCGTCTCGCGATACGGATAACTGTGCAGCACGAATCCCGGCTGCTCGGCGACGCGAAAATCCGAACGCGGCTTTCTCGGCGCAGACTCGGCATCGGATGTCGATGACGGCGCCGCGCGCCGCCGCTTTGGCACGGCGCGCGCGGCCGGGCGCTCTTCCGCGTCGAAATCGTCGTCGGGACGATCATCGGCGGGCGGAATCATCCGGGCGTCGTTCGGGCCGTCGTCCATGCATCACTCGTAGCCGTACGCGCGCAGGCCCGCTTCGTTGTCCGCCCAGCCGCTCTTCACCTTGACGAAGGTTTCGAGATACACGGGACCGTCGAAGAGCTTCTCCATGTCGAGCCGCGCCTCGGTGCTGATCTGCTTCAGCTTCGCGCCCTTCTGGCCGATGATCATCGCCTTGTGCATGTCGCGATCGACGAGAATCGTCGCGAACACGCGGCGCAGACGCCCTTCGGTCTCGAACTTGTCGATGAGCACCGTGCTCGTGTACGGCAGTTCGTCGCCGGTCCAGCGGAACACCTTCTCGCGCAGAATTTCGGCGGCGAGGAAGCGTTCGCTGCGATCGGTCAGATCGTCCTCGCCGTAGATCGGCTCGCCTTCCGGCAGATACGGCTTCACGACCGACAAGAGGCGCTTGATGTCGTCGACGTTTTTCGCCGACAGCGGCACGATCTCGCGGAAGTCCCGCAAGGCCGACATCTGCTGCATGAAGGGAAAGAGCGAACTCTTGTCGCCGACGCGATCCAGCTTGTTTGCGATCAGCAAAGTCGGCGTGCCGGTCGGGATCAAATCGAGCACCTTCTGGTCGTCCGGACCGAAGCGGCCCGCTTCGATCACGAAGAGAATCGCATCGACGGACGTGAGCGTCGACGTCACCGCGCGGTTCAGCGAGCGATTCAGCGCGCCGCTGTGACGTGTCTGGAAACCGGGCGTGTCGACGAAAATGTACTGCGCGTCGTCGAACGTGTTGATGCCGGTGATGCGGTGGCGCGTCGTCTGCGCCTTGCGCGAGGTGATGCTCACCTTCTGGCCGACGAGCGCGTTCATCAGCGTCGACTTGCCGACGTTGGGACGGCCGACGATCGCGACCATGCCGCAGCGGAAACCGGAAGAAGTAGGAGCGTTCATAGATGTGTGCGGCAAGAAGTCGTTGGGGCGCGGGGGCGCGATGTGCGCTCGATGCGCGCGTCAGTGACCGGCGTCGGCGGCGCGCACGACGCGGCCCGCGGGCGCATCCGCGGCGGCGCTGTTGCGCGTGCCGGCGTCGTCGTCGCGTTCGTCGGACGGCGCGGGCTTGTCCGCATTCGCGCTGCGTTCGGACGTTTGCGTCGCATCGCTTTTCGCCGCTTTCTCCGGCCGGTGAATGACGGCGCGTTCGGGCTTGTCCGCGGCTGCGTACGCGCCCGCCGACGGCTCGACGTGCGTCGCGCGAATCACGGCGAGCGGCGCGGTGGCCGGGCGTTCCTGCGGCGCCTGCTGCGTGCCGTGCGGTGCATGTTGACGCTCGCGACGATCGGGCGACCGCAGATCGAGCGCCGCCTGAATGCCGGTGACGCCGGGCACCACTTCGGGCTCGACCTGCTTCGCCGCGCGCGCGCCCTTGCGCTTCGGCTTCATGCCGAGCGTCGGTGCAGCGGCCATCACTTCGTCGAGCGCCTTCTTCGCGGCAGCCTGCTCGGCGGCGCGGCGGCTCGCGCCGGAACCGGACACTTTCACGTCGAGTTTCGGCACCGTGCATTCGACTTCGAACTGCTGATTGTGCGCGGCGCCGTGCGTTGCGATAACGGTGTAAGTCGGCAACGCGATCTTGTGGCCCTGGAGATATTCCTGCAGAAGCGTCTTCGCATCCTTGCCGATGGTGCGCGGATCGATGTGATCGAGCACCGGCGTGTACAGCCGCTTGATGACGGTGAAAGCGGCGTCGAAACCGCCGTCGAGGAAGATGGCGCCGAAGATTGCTTCGAGCGTGTCGGCGAGAATCGACGGACGGCGAAAGCCGCCGCTGCGCAATTCGCCTTCGCCGAGCCGCAGGCCTTCGGACACGTTCAACGCCTGCGCGATTTCGTAAAGCGACTGCTGTTTGACCAGATTCGCGCGCACGCGCGACAGGTCGCCTTCGTCGAGTTTGCTGAATCGTTGGAACAAAAGCGCGGCCACCACGCAATTTAGAACGGAATCGCCGAGAAATTCGAGCCGTTCATTGTGCGTGGCGCTGTGACTGCGGTGGGTCATCGCCTGGCGCAGCAATTCCGCATTGCGAAATTCGTACCGCAGCCGGCTTTCCAACGGAGAAGATGGCATGGAGAGAGTATAACGCGGGCGCGCGGGCGGACGATTCCGCCGGACCGCGCCGGAAAACGCGTGGCGAGACGGTGTTAGCCGCGCTTCTTCACGCCGTTTCGAAGCTTGTTTTAAGAATGAGCAACGCCGGCTGTCTCAGGAGACGAGCCGGCGTGATGTGTGTTCACTGGAAAGCGCCGATGCGCTTGAGATTGCTGAAGTTCATCCAGATGAAGAAGGCGCGCCCGACGATGTTCTTGTCCGGCACGAAGCCCCAGTAGCGGCTGTCCGCGCTGTTGTCGCGGTTGTCGCCCATCATGAAGTAGTTGCCCGGCGGGACTTTGCACGTCACGCCCTGAGCGTTGTAATTGCAGTTGTCGCGGAACGGGAAATCGTCCGCGCCGACGATGAACGGCGGCACTTGCGGATTGTTCAGGATCGCGTTCTTGCGGCCGTCGAGATCTTCCTCGAACTGCTTCGCGTAACCGATGCGCTCGTCGTCGAAATAATCGGGCAGCGGCGTCTCCGGCACCGGCTTGCCGTTGATCGTGAGCTTCTTGTCTTCGTACGCGACGGTATCGCCCGGCAGGCCGATCACGCGCTTGATGTAGTCGACCGATTCGTCCTTCGGATACCGGAACACGACGACATCGCCGCGCTTGAGCGGGCTGCCGTCGGTCATCTTCGTGTTCGTGATCGGCATGCGCAGGCCGTATTCGTACTTGTTCACGAGGATGAAGTCGCCGACGAGCAGCGTCGGCACCATCGAGCCGGACGGAATCTTGAACGGCTCGATGATGAACGAGCGCACGACGAATACCGCGAGAATCACCGGGAAGAAGCTCGCCGTGTATTCGAGCCACCACGGCTGGCGCAGCTTGTCGTCGTGCAGGCGGGCGCGCGTCTGCGGGGCGTTTTCATCGGCGAAACGCTCGCCGACGCGCTCCTGCTGGCGATCGAACTCGGCCACCGCGGCGTCGGCGGCGCGGCGCCGTTGCGGCAGAAACACCAGCTTGTCGAGCACCCAGGCAATACCCGTCAATACGACGAGGATCAAAAGAATCAATGCGAAATTCATCAATCGCTTCCGGTTGTTATCGTTGTTTGCTTCGCAGTGCGCGCGTTACTCGTCGACGCGCAGAATCGCCAGGAAAGCCTCTTGCGGGATTTCGACAGAGCCGACCTGCTTCATGCGCTTCTTGCCGGCCTTCTGCTTCTCGAGCAGCTTCTTCTTGCGCGAGATGTCGCCGCCGTAGCACTTCGCGAGCACGTTCTTGCGCAGCGCCTTGATGTTCTCGCGCGCGATGATGTTCGAGCCGATGGTCGCCTGGATCGCCACGTCGTACATCTGACGCGGAATCAGTTCGCGCATCTTCGACGCCACTTCGCGGCCGCGATGCTGGCTCTGCGAACGGTGCACGATGACCGACAGCGCATCGACCTTGTCGCCGTTGATGAGCATGTCGACCTTGACGACATCCGCCGCGCGATATTCCTTGAACTCGTAGTCCATCGACGCATAGCCGCGCGACGTCGACTTCAGGCGGTCGAAGAAGTCGAGCACGATTTCCGCCATCGGGATTTCGTAGGTCAGCTGCACCTGACGGCCGTGATACTGCATGTTGATCTGCGAGCCGCGCTTGGCCGTACACAGCGTGATGACCGAGCCGACATATTCCTGCGGCATATACAGATTCACGGTGACGATCGGCTCGCGCACTTCCTCGATCTTCTGCGGCTCCGGCATTTTCGCCGGATTCTCGACCATGATGGTCGTGCCGTCGCGCTGCTCGACCTCGTAGATCACCGTCGGCGCGGTGGTGATGAGGTCCATGTCGAATTCGCGCTCGAGACGCTCCTGCACGATTTCCATGTGCAGAAGGCCGAGGAAGCCGCAACGGAAACCGAAGCCGAGCGCCTGCGACACTTCCGGCTCGAACTGCAGCGACGCGTCGTTGAGCTTCAGCTTTTCGAGCGATTCGCGCAGCGCGTCGTACTGATTCGCCTCGACCGGATAGAGCCCCGCGAACACCTGCGGCTTCACTTCCTTGAAGCCCGGCAGCGGCTCGGTGGCCGGACGGCTCGCGACCGTGACGGTATCGCCCACTTTCGCGGCCGTCAGTTCCTTGATGCCCGCGATCACGAAGCCCACCTGCCCCGCCGACAATTGCGCGAGATTCGTGGACTTCGGCGCGAACACGCCGACATGCTCGACCGGGTATTGCGCGCCGGTCGCCATCATCTTGATCTTGTCCTTCGGCTTGAGCGTGCCGTTGACGATACGCACCAGCATCACGACGCCGACGTAGTTGTCGAACCACGAGTCGATGATGAGCGCCTGCAGCGGCGCGTCCGGATCGCCCTCGGGCGGCGGCACTTTCGCGATCAGCGATTCGAGCACGTCCTCGACGCCGAGACCCGTCTTCGCGCTGCAATGGACGGCGTCCGCGGCCTGAATGCCGATCACGTCCTCGATTTCCGCGATCGCGTTTTCGGGATTCGCGGCCGGCAGATCGATCTTGTTGAGCACCGGCACGACTTCGACGCCGAGTTCGATGGCCGTGTAGCAGTTCGCCACCGTCTGCGCTTCGACGCCCTGCGACGCATCGACGACGAGCAGCGCGCCTTCGCACGCGGATAGCGAGCGGCTGACTTCGTAGGAGAAGTCGACGTGCCCCGGCGTATCGATCAGGTTGAGGTTATAGACGCGGCCGTCGCGCGCCTTGTAGGTCAGCGCCGCGGTCTGCGCCTTGATCGTGATGCCACGTTCGCGCTCGAGGTCCATCGAATCGAGCACCTGCGCTTCCATCTCACGGTCGGACAGGCCGCCGCACAACTGGATGATGCGGTCAGCGAGCGTCGACTTGCCGTGGTCGATGTGCGCGATGATCGAGAAGTTACGAATATGATCCATTCAGTGCCGATCGTGCCAAAAAAAGCGAAAAAGGCGCGCCCTCACCAACGCGGAGCACGCCTTGAAAATTTGGGGAAAACTTGAGCATTTTAGCCGAAAACGGGGGTGCCCCGGCGGATTTCGCCTGCGCCGCCCTCACCGACCGCGCGCGAGCAGCGCTGCGTGTACCGCGTCGGCGTCGAGCCGGTACTGGCACAGCTCGACGCCATCGAGCGCCAGAACCGGCACGCGTTCGTCGTAGCGCGCTTCGAGCAGCGGATCTTCGTCGATGTCGATCCATTCGATCGGAATGCCGTGTTGCGCGGCGATCGGCTCGAGTTCGGCCCGCATGTCCTCGCACAGATGACACCAGGCGCGCCCGTACAGAATGAAGGCCGCGCCTGGCTTCGACGTCATCGCGCTTATTTCTGCGCCGGCACGCGCGGGCGCACCGGCACGAACTGCGTGTTGTCGCCGCGACGCACGAGAATCGCGACCATCTTGCTCGCGTCGAGGCCCTGCGCGACTTCCTGGAACTGCTTGGCGCTCGTGATATCCGTATCGCCGATACGCATGATGATGTCGCCCTTCTGGAAGCCCGCGCGTGCCGCCGGTCCCTCGACGGCATCGACCTGAACGCCGCTCGACAGCTTGAGCGCCTTCTTTTGATCTGCCGGAATGTCGCTCACCGCCATGCCGAGCGAATTGCTCGCGCGCTCCTTCGGCTGCGGCGGTTTCTTCTGCTCGGTCTTCGCGACCTTGTCCGGCTGCATTTCGGCGACCGTGATCGACAGATCGCGCGTCTGGCCCTTGCGCCAGATCGTGAGCGTGGTCTTCGTGCCGGGTTTCGTATCGCCGACCATGCGCGGGAGATCGGTCGCGGTCTCGACGTTCTGACCGTTGAACTTGAGGATGATGTCGCCTGGCTGCACGCCGGCCTTGTCGGCCGGCCCGCCCGATTCGACGCTCGACACGAGCGCGCCCTGCGCTTTCGGCAAGCCCAGCGAATCCGCGACGTCCTTCGTCACTTCGCCGATCGCCACCGCGATGCGCCCGCGCACCACCTTGCCCGACGTCTTAAGCTGATCGGCGACGCGCATGGCTTCGTCGATCGGAATCGCGAACGAGATGCCCATGAAACCGCCCGTGCGGCTGTAAATCTGCGAATTGATACCGATCACCTCGCCCGCCATGTTGATGAGCGGACCGCCCGAGTTGCCCGGATTCACGGCGACATCGGTCTGGATGAACGGAAGGTAATCGCCCGTATCGCGCCCCTTCGCGCTGACGATGCCCGCGGTCACGGTGTTGTCGAGGCCGAACGGCGAACCGATTGCGAGCACCCACTCGCCGACGCGCACCTTGTTCGAATCGCCGATGGTGATCGCCGGCAGGTTCGATGCGCTGATCTTCACGACGGCGACGTCCGTGCGCTCGTCGACGCCGACGAGACGCGCCTTGAATTCGCGCTTGTCCGTGAGTGTGACGTAGATGGTGTCGGCATCGTCGACGACGTGTGCGTTGGTCATCACGTAGCCATCGGTCGACAGGATGAAGCCGGAGCCGACGCCGCTGCTCTGCTCCGAGTTGTCCTGGTTGTCGTCGGGCGCGTTGCGGCTGCCGCCCTTGCCCTGATCGCCCTGACTTCCGCCGCCGTTATTTCCGCCGCCGCCACCTCCACGAGGCGGCTGACCCGGCATCGGAATGCCGAAGAAGCGTCGGAAGAATTCCGACATGTCGCCTTCATCGAGACCGGGCGGCAGGCCGCGCAGATCGCTGCCCGAACCGACGCGCGAGGTCGTGCGAATGTTCACGACCGAGGGCCCCACCTTGTCGACGAGCGTCGTGAAGTCCGGCAGGTTCACCGTGGGCACCGCTGACGCAGATTGCGATACGAACGGCAGGCACACGGCGAGCGCCGCGGCCGCGATGAACTTGCGCAGCGAGAAGTTGCTCATAGGTTGGAGGCCGGGATCTGGATTACTTGGAAGGCTTGTATTCTATGGTAGAAGCAAATTGCTGCAATGTGGCTTGCGGCACTTCACCCAGCAAGGTGATCCAGAAATCCCCGCGGCGCTTCACCAGAACGTGCGTCGCTCCGCTATTGCCCGCGCCTTCCTTGCGCGTATTTTTCTCCACCGGCTCGACGAAAACCGAGATCGTCGCGAGACCGTCGGAGAACACGGCCTGATCGACCGGAATCGGCGGCTGGCCTTGCTGGCTCGACGCCATCGGACGGCGCAACTCGCGAATCTTGCGAAAGCCCGCGATAGTCGGCGTCAGTTGCCAGCCCTGCGCTTCCATGTCGACCGGCTGCACGGGCGGCCGCACGACGGTCCAGCCCGACGTGTTGCGAATGCCGTTCGCGATCGGCGCCTTGTCGATCGGCCCGCCAATACGCACCTGAGAGAAAGAAAGCTGCTCGAGGACTTGCCCGTCCGGATCGAGCGTTTGCGCGCGCAGCAGCAAGCCGGTTTTCGCATCGGCCCACAGCTTGTAGGCAAAACGATAGGAATCTTTCGGATCGAGCTCCAGCACCTGGCTTTCGATCCCCGCGACGCGGTCCGTGCCCAACAGCTTCGGATCGTAGACGGAAAGCACCTGATCGCCACTCGTCGACAACAGCGCCGGGAACGAATCCCGGTTCTGCCGATGCTCGACCACGAGCAGATGACGCTCCGGCACGAAGGTGAACATGTCGTCGTCGTGACGCAGCATCTTGCGCGGCGCGCCGTCGAGACTTTCGAGCGATTCGTATTCGCCGTCACCGCGCGTGGCGACGTGCGTAATGCGCGACGACTGCACCGTCGCGCCACGCTGGTAGACGAACGTGCCCTCGTAATTCTGCTGCTGGGCCGCTTCGTGGATGCGGTTGAGCAGAGTGGCGGCTGTCTTGCGGGCGGTGGCGGGATCGTCTCCCTGAGCGAACGAGCTCGTTGCCGCCGTCAACAACGCGGCTGCGCAGAGCATCAATGCCGGCAGCCGCCCCCAATATCTTGTTTTATTCAACCGCACACTCAGCATCAAATTATTGGCCTTGCGTTATAGCCGCCGCGCGAATCAGGGGCATCGAACCGGGCATCGCGGGCTGCTGGGAGAACTGCTGATGCGCTTCGAGATACTGATCGAGATTCGCGTCGCGGATGATGTTCGCTTCGACGATCGGCGTACGCGTGGTCACCGCGGGCACCGACGCGAGCGCCACCCGCTGCATCGACGAATCCGCCGGCGCGACGCTCGCCACCTGCGCGCCCGAGTTGCGATCGACGCCTTGCAGCTGCGGCACGACGATCCATGTCAGCGTAGCGGCCGCCGCGGCAACCGCGCAGGCCGGCATCACGCGACGGCGCAACATGCCGCCCCGCGCTTTCGTCGTCACGCCCGGCAATGCAGCCGGCGCGAGTACGTGCGCCTCAGCTTCGAAACGTTCGGAGAATGCGGCCATGAACGCGCTGCTGCGCGCCGGGCTGACCGCGAGATCGTCGGAGCGCAAGGCGTCGCCGATCAGGTGATATTCCGACCACGCCGCGCGTTCGTCGCCTTTCAGATCCGCGAGAAACTGGCTGATGCTGCCAATTTCGCCGAGCGCTTCGCCGTCGACGAAAGCCGACATGCGCTCGCCGCGCGAACCCGCCTGTGTTTGATTCTGCACCGAGACCGACCCCATGATGCTCCCCATCTTTGACCACACCCCGTTGTGACACCACCAACCCAGATATCGCGTCCCTGCCCCGAGGGTTTTCGCCGCCTACCAGCGTTTGCCTTCGGGAGTGTCCAACAACGGACGCAATTTTGCCGCAATGGCTTCGCGAGCACGAAAAATTCTCGATCTGACGGTGCCGATCGGGCAATCCATCATTTCGGCGATTTCCTCGTAGCTCAGTCCTTCAATCTCCCGAAGCGTGATGGCGGTGCGCAATTCCTCGGGCAGCAACGCCATCGCGGCGTTGACAGTCTGAGCGATCTGCTTGCTCATCAACATCGACTCGGGCGTGTTGATATCCCTTAGTTGGTCCGCGTCGGAGAAAGTTTCCGCTTCTTCTGCATCGGCTTCGGTAGAAGTGGGAGCGCGGCGGCCCTGAGTTGCAAGATAGTTTTTTGCCGTATTGACAGCAATGCGGTATAGCCAGGTGTAAAACGCCGATTCGCCGCGAAATTGCGGCAGCGCGCGGTAGGCCTTGATGAAGGCGTCCTGGGCGACGTCCTCGACCTCGGCGGGGTCGCGCACGAGGCGCGAGATCAGTCGAATGATCTTGCGGTGGTATTTGGCGACCAGCAGTTCGAACGCGGCCTTGTCACCCTTCTGGACACGTTCGACCAGTAATTGGTCGATTTCTTTTTCACTCACCTGGGAAATCCGATTAGCTTGGGGAAGTTGCGCGGACGGCTATTGTAGCGTTACCGCCTGTAAGGCTACCGGAACGCTCATGCGCCGTTACAGTCGTTACAGGTGGGACGCTGCGGCGCGGCGAGCCTGGACCGAGAGCTGGCGGAAGGTGTCGGCATCGACGGAATCGGCCGCGACGACGAGCGTTTCGCGCCGCCCGCGCGTATCGCAAAGCGTCAACGCGATGAGGCGTCCGCTCCATTGCGCGCACCCAGCGATGCTCGTGTGGCGCATCTCGCCGCTTCGGTTCCAGATCGTGATGCCGTCGGGAAGAAGGCCAATCGCCGATGGCTGGGCGTTCATCCACCGGTACGACGCCAGCCCGAGCACCGCCAGCGCCGCTGCGCAAGCCACGGCGGCGTGCCCCGCGTGCTCCGCATGCGCGAAAACGCACTGGAACACCGACGGTCCCGCAACGGCTACGAAGCCGAGCATTGCGCCCCGCAAGAAACGCGACGGCCGCATCGCGACGCCTGCGTCACGATGCGGCCGATTCACACACACGCTCGCCATATGGATCCCCGCGATGACGAGCGCGCCGAGCTCAGTGGCGCTTGAAGACGAGCGAGCCGTTCGTGCCGCCGAAGCCGAACGAGTTCTTGACCGCCACGTCGATCTTCATCTCCCGCGCGGTGTTCGCGCAGTAGTCCAGGTCGCACTTCGGATCCTGATTGAAGATGTTGATGGTCGGCGGCGACACCTGATTGTGGATCGCCAGCACGGTGAACACCGACTCCAGGCCGCCCGCGCCGCCCAGCAGGTGGCCGGTCATCGACTTGGTGGAGTTCACGACGACCTTCTTCGCCTGATCGCCGAGCGCACGCGTGATGCCGATCGTCTCCGCGATGTCGCCGAGCGGCGTCGACGTGCCGTGCGCGTTGACGTAGTTCACTTCATCGGGATTGATGCGCGCGTTCTTCATCGCGTTGACCATCGCGCGGCGGCCGCCGTCGCCGTCTTCCGGCGGCGCGGTCATGTGATACGCGTCGCCGCTCATGCCGTAGCCGAGCACTTCCGCGTAGATCTTCGCGCCGCGCTTCTTCGCGTGCTCGTACTCTTCGAGCACCATCACGCCCGCGCCTTCGCCGAGAACGAAGCCGTCGCGGTCGGTGTCCCACGGACGGCTCGCCGTCGCGGGATCGTCATTGCGCTGCGAGAGCGCGCGCGCTGCCGCGAAACCGCCGATGCCGAGCGGGGAAACCGTGGCTTCCGCGCCGCCCGCGATCATGACGTCCGCGTCGCCGTATTCGATCAGTCGCGACGCCTCGCCGATGCAGTGCAGGCCGGTGGTGCAGGCCGTGACCATCGACAGATTCGGGCCTTTCAGACCGAAGCGGATCGAAAGATGGCCGGAGATCATGTTGATGATCGACGCCGGCACGAAGAACGGCGAAATGCGGCGCGGGCCGCGATTGAGCAGTTCGGTTTGCGTGACTTCGATCATCGGCAGACCGCCGATGCCCGAGCCGACCACGACGCCCACGCGCTCCGAGTTTTCATCGGTGATTTCGAGGCCGCTGTCCTGCATGGCCTGCACGCCCGCGGCGAAACCATAATGGATGAACGTGTCCATATGGCGCGCCTCTTTGGCGGGCATGTAGTCTTCGATATTGAAGCCCTTCACCTCACCGGCGAAACGCGTGGAAAAGTTCGTCGCGTCGAACTTCGTGATATTGGCGATGCCCGACTTGCCCGCGACCAGATTGGCCCAGCCGTCGGCAACAGTATTGCCGACAGGCGATACGAGCCCAAGGCCTGTAACAACAACTCGACGACGGCTCACGGTAACCCCTTATCCATAAAATGACGAAAAACAAAAGCCACAGCGGCCACAGGAAACCGCCCTGTGTGCCCTGTGGCTGTCAAATCGGTTTGCAGCGACGATGCATCGAGCTGATTGACGATGAGTCGCTGGCGCGTCCGGCCTTAGGCCTTGACGTTGGCGCGCGCGTAGTCGATCGCTTGCTGAACCGTGGTGATCTTTTCGGCCTCTTCATCGGGAATTTCCATGCCGAATTCGTCTTCCAGCGCCATGACGAGTTCGACCGTATCGAGCGAGTCAGCGCCCAGATCGTTCACGAACGAAGCTTCGTTCTTGATTTCGGCTTCCGCCACGCCCAGTTGTTCGGCGACGATCTTCTTCACGCGCTGTTCGATGTTGTCCATGCAGCCCTCCGAGGGGAAAAAAGTTCAAAAATACAAGTGCGCGCATTTTATCAGGTTTGGACCCGCAAAATACGACGCGTCAGTTCCATGCTCCACCGTGTCCTGCCCTTCATCAAGAGGGCGGCGGCCGGCATTGCATCGATTCTTCACTGCCGCGCGAAAGCGGTACGCACGTTGCTCCTTCGAGCATTTTGCGCGCCCGTTCCGGCGCGGATATTAAGCGAAATTCTGCGAAATGCCTATTAAGGCCTTACATGTACATGCCGCCGTTCACATGCAGCGTCGTGCCGGTGATGTAACCGGCGAACGGCGAGGCCAGGAATGCCACAGCATGCGCGATATCTTCGGGCGCGCCCAGTCGGCCAAGTGGGATAGACGCGGTGAGCGCGGTGCGCTGCTCTTCCGGCAGAACCTTGGTCATGTCGGTGTCGATGAAACCGGGCGCGATGCAGTTCACGGTGATGCCACGGCTGCCGATCTCACGCGCGAGCGCGCGCGTCATGCCGGCGACGCCAGCCTTTGCCGCCGCGTAGTTGGCCTGGCCAGGATTGCCCGACGAACCCACCACCGACGTGATGTTGATGATGCGGCCGCCGCGCGCCTTCATCATCGGGCGCAGCACCGCGCGCGAAAGACGGAACACCGCGCGCAGGTTCGTATCGATGACGGCGTCGAACTCGTCGTCCTTCATCCGCATCGCGAGCTGATCCTTCGTGATGCCCGCATTGTTGACGAGCACGTTCAGCCCGCCGAATTCCTTGACGATGCCGTCGATGAACGCATCCGCCGCGGCGGCGTCGTTCACGTTCAGCACCGCGCCACGGCCCTTTCCGCTCGCTTGCTGCAACGCTTCGCTGATGCCCGCAGCACCGCTTTCGCTCGTCGCCGTGCCGATGACCGTCGCGCCCTGCTTCGCGAGTTCGAGCGCGATCGCGCGTCCGATGCCACGCGACGCGCCCGTGACGATTGCTACCTGGTTTTGCAGATTCATGTTGTTCGTCCTTAGCCAGCGATCAGTTTGCGCGTTTCTTCGAGCGATGCCGGATCGAAGATCGAGCCGCCGACGAGATTACCGTCGATACGCTTCGTCAGGCCCGCGAGCACCTTGCCCGGACCGCATTCGATGACGTGCGTGATGCCGTCTTTCGCCATCGCCTGCACGCACTCGACCCAGCGCACCGGACCGGCGGCCTGACGCACCAGCGCGTCCTTGATCGCGGCGGGATCGGAGACGATCGCGACGTCGACGTTATTGATCAGCGGAATCTGCGGCGCCTTCACTTCGACGTTGGCGAGATAGTCGCGCAACTGATCCGATGCGGGCTTGAGCAGCGAAGAGTGGAACGGCGCGGAAACCGGCAGCGGCAGCGCACGCTTCGCGCCCTTCGCCTTCGCCAGCTCGCACGCTTTCTCGACGGCCGCCTTCGAACCGGCGATGACCACCTGCGCCGGCGCATTGAAGTTCACCGCTTCGACGACGCCCGCCGACGAGGCTTCAGCGCACACGGCGCGCACGGTGTCGTCGTCGAGGCCGAGGATCGCGGCCATGCCGCCTTCGCCGACCGGCACCGCGTTCTGCATCGCCTGCGCGCGAAAACGCACGAGCGGCACGGCGTCCGCGAACGCGAGCGCGCCCGCCGCGACGAGCGCGGTGTATTCACCGAGGCTGTGACCAGCGACGAGCGCAGGCTTCAGGCCCGTTTCCTTTTCCCACACGCGATAGATCGCATACGCGGCCGTCAGCATGACGGGCTGCGTGTTCGTCGTCAGGTTCAGCTCTTCTGCCGGGCCTTCGGCGATCAGCTTGCCGAGATCCTGGCCGAGCGCGTCGGAAGCCTGCTGCACGGTCTCGCGCACGATCGCGTGATCGGCGAATGCGTTGAGCATGCCGATGGACTGCGAGCCTTGTCCGGGGAAAACGAACGCAAATTTCATATCGTCCTCGTTGATTGGAATGATCCGCGATGTCCTCATGGACCGCGCGCTGGAGGAGCGCGCGGGGTCAGCGATGAAGAGGGATCAGTTACGAATTGGGTAGAGGGATCTGCTCGGCGAATCAGTAGCGGATGACCGACGCGCCCCACGTGAAGCCGCCGCCCACGCCTTCGATGAGAATGTTGTCGCCGCGCTTGATGCGGCCGTCGCGCACCGCGACGTCGAGCGCGAGCGGAATCGATGCCGCCGACGTGTTGCCATGCTCGCCGACCGTCACGACCATGCGCTCCGGCGGCAGATGCAGCTTGCGCGCCGTGCTTTGCATGATGCGGATGTTGGCCTGATGCGGAATCAGCCAGTCGATGTCTTCAGGCGTGAGCTTCGCCTTGTCGAGCGCTTCGAGCGCGACCTTTTCGAGCACGTTGACCGCGAGCTTGAACACCGCTTGCCCGTCCATGTGCAGGAACGCGCTGCCCTGAACCACGCCGCCGTTCACGTTGCCCGGCGTGCAGAGAATGTCCGAATAGCTGCCGTCCGCGTGCAGCGCGCTCGACAGCACGCCGGGCTCATCGGACGCCTGGAGGATGACCGCGCCCGCGCCGTCGCCGAACAGCACGCATGTGGTGCGATCGTTGAAATCGAGAATGCGCGAGAACGTCTCCGCGCCGACGACGAGCGCCGTGCGGTTCATGCCGCTGCGAATGAAGCTGTCCGCCGTCGCGACGCCGTAGGCGAAACCGGAGCACACCGCCTGCACGTCGAAGGCCGCACCGTTGTTCTTGATGCCGAGCTTGTTTTGCAAAAGGCACGCCGTGCTCGGGAACACGAAGTCAGGCGTGGAAGTCGCGACGATGATCAGATCGATCGATTGCGGATCGATGCCCGCCGCCTCGATCGCCTTCTGCGAAGCGATCAGCGCGAGATCGCTCGTGGTTTGATCCGGTGCTGCGAAATGTCGCGCGTGAATGCCGGTGCGCGCGACGATCCATTCGTCATTGGTCTCGACGCCCTGCTTCGCGAGACGGTCCGCCAAGTCCTGATTCGTGACACGCTCGGACGGCAGATAGCTGCCGGTGCCCAGCACGCGAGAGTAAAGATTGGATTGAGCCATTATGCCTTCGAATGTAGCGCAGTACCGGACTCGCCCGGCGGGTTCGGCTGCGAGTTTGGCTGTGGGTTCAGCTGTGAAGCGGCCTGCTGGATCGATTGATCCGCGGCCGCCGACGCGGGACCGTTCGCGTCCGCCTCGCGCGCGGCGGGAGCGTTTTCTTCCATCGCGCGCACCAGGCGTTCGAGCACGCCATTTTTGACGGCATCATACCCGCGTTTGATGGCCCACTCAAACCCGAAGGCCTCGGCCGAACCGTGACTTTTGATTACAAGCCCGCGCAGGCCGAGCAAGGCCGCGCCGTTATATTGCGCCGGATCGACACGCCTCTTGAAACGCTTCAGCACGGGCAGCGCGACGAGCGCCATCAACTTCGAGGCGAAGTTGCGGCTGAACTCTTCCTTGATCATGTCGGCGAGCATTTTCGCGAGACCTTCGGAGGTCTTCAGCGCGACATTGCCGACGAAGCCGTCGCACACGACGACATCGGTCGTACCTTTATAGATGTCGTTGCCTTCCACGTTGCCGTAGAAGTTGAGCGTGCTCGCGCGCAGCAGTTCGCCCGCGCGCTTGATCGTTTCGTTGCCCTTGATGACTTCTTCGCCGATGTTGAGCAGACCGATCGTGGGCCGTTCGCGCCCTTCGATCGCCGATACGAGCGCGTGGCCCATCTCCGCGAACTGCAGCAGATGCTCGGGTTCGCAATCGACGTTGGCGCCCAGGTCGAGCACCGTGGTGTAGCCCTTCTGGCTCGGCATCGCGAACGCAATGGCAGGCCGCTCGATACCGGCGAGCGTCTTCAGCACATAGCGCGACACCGCCATGAGCGCGCCGGTGTTGCCGGCGGAAATGCAGGTCTGCGCCTCGCCCTCTTTCACGAGATTGAGCGCGACGCGCATCGACGAATCTTTCTTCTTGCGCAGCGCGACTTCGACCGGGTCGTCCATCGCGACGACTTCGCTGGCGGGAACGACGGTCAGACGCGGCTCGTCGGAAGCCTTGTACTTCTTGAGCTGAGCGCGGATGGGCTGCTCGAGACCGACGAGCATCAGGTGCGCGTCGGGATGCGAGCGCACGAAATTGACGGCAGCGGGAACGGTCACGGCCGGACCGTGGTCGCCTCCCATGCAGTCGATGGTTATCTTTACAGTCATGGAACGCGACGAATTTCGGACACAAAAAAGCGGCAGTGAAATGCCGCCTTCTCGTCGTACCGGGAAAGTGTCAAGAGCGAGTTGCGCCCGCGCGCCCGTGGAATGATTCCGGCGGGCGCATCGAGCGTCGATGAACGCTTAGTCGTTCTTCGTCTTGATGACTTTCTTGCCACGATAGTAGCCGTTCGGGCTCACGTGGTGGCGCATATGCACCTCGCCCGTGCTCGGCTCGACAGCCAGCGGAGCCGTCGGGAGGAAGTCGTGGGAACGGTGCATGCCGCGCTTCGACGGCGACTTCTTGTTTTGCTGAACTGCCATGATTACTCCAGAAAAATTTTGCGAATTCTAACACAGCCCGATCCGCCGACAGCCCTCGGCCGTTCGGCCATCGGGTGCGCACATCGCGCTACCAGTTTGTTGCGTGCTACAAAACCATTTCAGTGCTTCTTGCCGTCGGAGCCGCCCTTGAGCTTCTCCAGCACGGCAAACGGATTCGGCTTTTCGTCCTCATCCGTCACACCGCTTTCATCCGGCTCGTCGTCCTCCGTGCCCGGAAGCAGACTTTCGTGCGTCTCGGGACATACGTTGTGCTTGGGCACGAGCGGCAAGGACAACAACAACTCCTCTTCGATCAAGTCGACGAGATCGAACTGGCGCGAGCCCACGATCACTTCGACTTCATCGTCGTCGAGCGGAAATTCGTCCGCTTCTTCTTCCGTCGCCACGATCCGATATGTCGCATCGACATCGAGATGCTGCGAATACGGCTGAAGGCAGCGCTGGCACGTGAGCCACACCGAACCGTGCACCGCAAGACGCAGATACGGCTGCGGCGCCTCCGTGCCGTCGTCCTGCAATTCCGGCTGGGTCGACCCCTCGCCTTGCCAGGTGAACACGGTATCGCCGTCTGGCACATCAGCCGGCACTTCGGCTAACATGCGCGGCATCTGCGACACACGCAGCGCGCCGGCCGATTGCCTGCCGCTCTTGGCGAATTCGTAAATGTCGAGCGCGCGCGGATCGGCGGGGCTCACAGGTTTGCCAGGATTCTGAGTCATGTGCGCTCCTGCTTGGCCTTACTTGGGTTAGTGCTACCGGTGAGTGCTCAGTATGCACCGCGACTCGGCTTAAATGCAGCTTCGATGCAGGCCCGACTTGCCCGAATTTGCCCCAATGTGCATCTGGCCGGCATCATGCTGTCTGACCTCGTGCTTTCTGACTCTTCGGCTCGACCGGTTTCATCGATGACAGGAGAGCCTTCGCCCGCGCACGTACCGATGAAAAGCCCAAAATCATATCGGCTTTATTCTTTCGAGTCAAATACTTAAGGGCTGAATCGCAGCCCGTCGTTTTTACACCCTTTTTTGTCCGGTTCGTCTCATGTCTGAAGCTTCGAAATCGCCGCCACGCCTGATTCTGGCGTCCAGTTCACCTTACCGGCGCGAATTGCTCGAACGCCTGCGCATTCCGTTCGACGTCGTGTCGCCCGATATCGACGAAACGCCGCTCGCCGACGAAACGCCCGAAGCGACCGCGCTTCGGCTCTCGATCGCCAAGGCGCGTGCGGCGGCCGGACGGAGCGGCAACGACGCGAACGCCCTCGTGATCGGCTCGGATCAGGTGGCGACCTTCGACGGCAAGCAGATCGGCAAGCCCGGCACGCACGAGAAAGCCTTCGCCCAGCTCCAGGCGATGCGCGGACGCAGCGTCGAATTCCACAGCGCGCTTTGCCTGTTCGACAGCCGCACGGGCGACGCGCAATCCGCCGATATCGTCACGCGCGTGCGGTTTCGTCGCTATTCGGACGCCCAGATCGAGACGTACCTGCGCGCCGAAACGCCGTACGACTGCGCCGGCAGCGCCAAGGCGGAAGGCCTGGGCATCGCGTTGCTCGAAGCGATCGAATCCGACGATCCCACCGCGCTGATCGGCCTGCCGCTGATCGCACTGACCGGAATGCTCGCGAACGCCGGCCATCCGGTGCTGGAGGCGGCATGAGCGGCGTTCTCTATCTGATTCCGAACACGCTCGGCGAAGGCGACGCCGACGCGCTCGCCCAAGTTCTGCCCGAACCGGTGCGCGGGCAGGCGGCCGCGCTCGCGTACTACATCGGCGAAAACGCCAAAACGACGCGCGCCTTTCTGAAGAAAGTGGGCACCGAACGTCCGATTCAGGAAATCGAGGTGCGCGAGCTGAATGTGAACACGCCGCCAGCGGAAATCGACAAGCTGCTCGCGCCGATCCTCGCCGGCACCGACGCCGGCCTCGTCTCCGAAGCGGGCTGTCCCGCCGTCGCCGATCCCGGTGCGTTGCTCGTGCGGCGCGCGCATCAGCGTGGCGTGAAGGTCGTGCCGTTCGTCGGACCAAGCTCGATCTTGCTCGCGCTGATGGCTTCCGGCATGAACGGCCAGAGCTTCGCGTTCAACGGCTATCTGCCGGTCGATGCCGGCGAACGCGCGAAACGGCTGCGCGAGCTGGAGCAACTGTCGCGCAAGGCCAATCAGACGCAGATTTTCATTGAGACGCCCTATCGCAATAAGGCGATGCTCGACGCGCTCATCGCTGGCTGCGCGCCGTCGACGCTCATTTGCGTCGCCGTCGATCTCACGCTGCCGGGCGAAAACATCGTCACGCGCACGGCGGCCGACTGGAAGAAGCAGGCCGCGCCGGACCTGCATAAGCGCCCGGCGATCTTCCTCTTGCTGGCTTCATAAACTCAGCGCAACTGAGGCTTGCCGCCGAGCGTGAGCGCGCGCATGGCGGCATCGCCCACGGATGCGCCGAAGCGCCGCACCACACGCTCGCTGATGCTTTCCTTTTGCGTGTAATCGACGATATCCGGCTGCTTGATGACCTCGCGCGCGACATAGCTGGCGTCGCCGAAACCATCGGCGAGACCGAGTTCGACGCTCTTTTCGCCGGTCCAGAACATGCCCGAGAACAGCTCCGGATCGTCCTTCAGACGCTTGCCGCGCCCGAGCTTCACGGCATCGATGAACTGCGTGTGGATCTGATCGAGCATTTCCTGCGCGTGCGCGTTCATCGCGGGTGTTTCCGGCGAGAACGGGTCGAACGCGCCCTTGTTCGCGCCCGACGTGTGCATGCGGCGCTGGATGCCGAGCTTGTCCATCAGGCCCGTGAAGCCGAAGCCGTCCATCAGCACGCCGATCGAGCCGACGATGCTCGCGCGGTCGACGTAAATCTTGTCCGCCGCCGCCGCGACGTAATAGCCGCCCGACGCGCACATGTCGTCGACGACCACGTACAGCGGCGTCTTCGGATACTTCGCGCGCAGCCGCCGGATTTCGCCGTTGATGATGCCCGCCTGCACCGGACTGCCGCCCGGACTGTTGATGCGCAGAATCACGCCCGCCGTGTTCTCGTCCTCGAACGCGCTCTGTAGCGCACCGTCGATGTTGTCGGCGCTGGCATCGCTGTTCGCGGAGATCTCACCCTGCAGGTCGATCAGCGCCGTGTGCTTGCCCGCCTTCGCGGCACGATCGCCGGTGAAATCGAACACGCCCCAGGCGATCAGCGCGATCACGCCGAGAAACAGGAAGCGAAAGAAGATGCGCCAGCGACGCGCGGCGCGCTGCTCGCGAATCGCGGCGAGCGCGATGCGTTCGAGCGCTTCGCGCTCCCAGTTGTCGTTATTGCGCGGCGGAATGTTGTCGGACATGCGTCGTGGATGTGTAGAGATTGAATCAGGCGGGACGCAGGGCGTCGTCGGGCAGCCAGAAGACCGTGCGCCCTTCCGGCGTGTCGCGCTCTTCGACCGTCACGGCCCGCAGGCGCGCGCCGCGGCAAGGACCGCCGACGCATTTGCCGGTATCGGGCTCGTAGATCGCCCCGTGCGTCGCGCACATCAAGTATAGGCCCGAGCTTTCGAAGAACTGGCCCTCGTTCCAGTCGAGCTCCATCGGCACGTGCGCGCACCGGTTCAGATAACCGAACGCTTCGCCGCCGTATCGGACGAAGAACACGACCGCGTCGCCGCTCGCTTCGGTCGCGTTGACGCGCACGCCCGCGCCGCCATCGACGAGTTCGTCGGACGCGCATACCCGCACCGGTTCGCTCATGCGTGCTCCCGCAGCCAGCCGGCGAGCGACGCGACGCTGTCGGCGCAGTACTGCGGCTTGAGCGCCGCGAGAGAATCGGCCGGATGCGCGCCATAACCGACGCCGACGCCCGCCGCGCCCGCGTTGATCGCCATCTGCAGATCGTGCGTCGTGTCGCCGATCATCACCGTGCGCCCGAGATCCTGCCCGAGCTCGCGCGTGAGTTCCTGCAACATTGCGGGATGCGGCTTCGAGAACGTTTCGTCCGCGCAGCGCGTGCTGTCGAAGAGGCTCGTGAGCCGCGATTCGTCGAGCGCGCGATTCAGCCCGACGCGGCTCTTGCCCGTCGCGACCGCGAGAAAATAGCCGAGATCGCGCAATTCCTGCAGCAGTTCGCGCACGCCGCCGAAGAGTTCGGTTTTCTGGCCCATCGTCAGGAAATGGAAGCGGTAACGTTCGGCCAGGCGCGGATAGTCGGACGGATCGAGCGTCGGCGCGCATATCTGCAGCGCGTCCTTCAGGCCGAGGCCGATCACATAGCTCGCGGATTCATCGGCGGGAACCGGCAGCCCGAGGTCGCGGCACGCGGCCTGAATGCTGCGCGTGATGTGGACGGTCGAATCCATCAGCGTGCCGTCCCAGTCGAAAACGATCAGATCGAATTGCTGCCGCGCCATTTACTCGGTCTCCCGGTTTTTCAGTTGTTCGATGAACCGTTTGCACTCGACGGGCAGCGGCGCTTCGAATTGCAGCGGCTCGCCCGTCGCCGGGTGCGTGATTTTCAGTCGATACGCGTGCAAAAACATGCGTTTCAGCGACGGCTTCGCGCTCGGGCGGGCCAATTCCTTGTTCAGCGCGAAATCGCCGTATTTGGCGTCGCCCGCGATCGGCAGGCCGATGCTCGCCATGTGCACGCGAATCTGGTGCGTGCGGCCGGTTTTCAGCTCTGCCTCGACCCACGCGTAGTCGCGCCAGCGCTCGATCAGATTGAAGACCGTATGCGACGGCAGCCCGTTCTCCTGGATTCGCACGCGCCGCTCGCCATCCGCTGCGACATATTTATGCAACGGCGCCTTGACGATGCGCCGGCGGCCCCAGTCGCTCTGCCAGTCGCCGTGACCGCACGCGTAATAGCGCTTGTCGACCCGATTTTCGCGAATCTGCTCGTGCAGCCCGACGAGCGCCTGGCGCTTCTTGGCGAGCATGAGCACGCCCGACGTCTCGCGATCCAGCCGATGCACCAGTTCGAGAAATTTTGCGTGCGGCCGCGCATTGCGCAACTGCTCGATGACGCCGAACGCGACGCCGCTGCCGCCATGCACCGCGACGCCGGACGGTTTATCGATGACGATCAGATGGTCGTCCTCGAAGAGAATCGGGAATTCGGCGGCGGGCGCGTTCGACGACACCGGCGCCGCGTCCTGCTGCGCGATGCGGATCGGCGGCACGCGCACGAGATCGCCCAACTCGAGCCGGTAAGCCGCGTCGATGCGTCCCTTGTTCACGCGCACTTCGCCACTTCGGAGAATGCGGTAAATATGGCTCTTCGGGACGCCCTTGCAGACGCGCAGCAAAAAATTGTCGATCCGCTGACCGGCGGCCGTTTCGTCGACTTCGATCATCGACACTTGTTCGCTTGCGACCTGTTTATGGGATGTTTTGCCTAACTCATTCATTCTGAATATAATTTGCGAGCAGCCTGAAAAGGTCGACGCTTAGGATCAAGCAGCGGCCGAATTATTCAGACTGTATCGGTGCAAGCGATAAACCATCATTTTACTTGCGCCCAAGGTCGGTTGCTCACCCGGAAAATCGAGAGCGACGAGTTGCACGCACGGCGATATCACCGGCAAGGACGGAGCCCACAGGCGCGTTCGGTCGAGTCGATCGCCGACGGTAACGGATTTTTGGTCAAAAAGAATTTTATCGGCGAGAAGCGACGGCGCCCGGCAAAACCGGATGCCAGCCCGGATCGACCCTGCCGTCGAGCGGGAGAAAAAGGCAAATCGACGCTCGCCGATTTTGCGAACAACTGACGGCGAAATCGCTGCTGCGCTGATTTCTGCGAAGCGCGACAACGCCGCAAACGAGGCGAGACATGCGGCCGCGAGCCGACGGGAGCCGACAGAAACAAGTCGGGCCCGCGGCCGTGCCGGCGCGGCAAGGCAGCAAGGAGGATCGGTTACGAAGCATCGCGCCGGTTTGCGCGAGACCGCTCTTCCTCGCGGCCGCCGTTGGGAGGAATCAGGCTCTTTGCAAGAGCGCAGGCCGGTTCGGCGCGTCCATTTTGAGACGCGGAGCCGCAGCGCCGCCGTTCATCCTCGCCACGAGCCGAGCGATCTGTCGTACGTCTCGCAGTTGCTTCGCAATGCGCCCCACGGCGCGGCTGTCCGATGCGGAAGCCGCGGCCTGCTTTCGGCAATTCTCCCGCCAGAAGTCCCGCTCCAGCGTGCTTTGTGACAACACACAAAAAAGCGTGGCACGCCCACCTTCCCGCTTCGCGCGCGTGATGTATCAGTCACCGACGCCGATTCGCACGACGAGGGAGGACGGAGCCATTCTGGAGCCGTTTCATGAAACGAATGCTGTTTAACGCGACGCAGCAAGAGGAATTGCGCGTCGCCATCGTCGATGGGCAGAAGCTCATCGATATCGACATCGAAACCGCCGGGCGCGAACAGCGCAAAGGCAACATCTACAAGGGAGTCGTCACCCGCATCGAGCCGTCGCTCGAAGCCTGCTTCGTCAACTACGGTGAAGACCGCCACGGCTTCCTGCCGTTCAAGGAAGTCGCCCGCCAGTATTTCCGCGATGGCGTCGAGATGCGCTCCGCGCGCATTCAGGACGCGCTGCGCGAAGGCCAGGAACTCATCGTCCAGGTCGAGAAGGAAGAGCGCGGCAACAAGGGCGCGGCGCTGACCACGTTCATCTCGCTGGCCGGACGTTACCTCGTCCTGATGCCGAACAACCCGCGCGGCGGCGGCGTGTCGCGCCGCATCGAAGGCGACGAACGGCAGGAACTGCGCGAAACCATGGCGCAGCTCGAACTGCCGGAAGGCATGAGCATCATCGCGCGCACGGCGGGTATCGGCCGTTCGGCGGAAGAGCTCCAGTGGGACCTGAACTACCTGATGCAACTGTGGCGCGCGATCGAAGCCGCGTCGCAGAGCGGCGTCGCCGGCCAGCCGATGCTCATTTATCTCGAATCGAGCCTCGTCATCCGCGCGATTCGCGACTACTTCCAGCCGGATATCGGCGAAATTCTCATCGACACGACCGAAATCCATGACCAGGCGCGCGCCTTCATGGATATCGTGATGCCCGACAACCTCTCGAAGGTGAAGCGCTATCACGACGACGTGCCGCTCTTCTCGCGCTTTCAGATCGAGCATCAGATCGAAACCGCGTACTCGCGCACGGTGCCGCTGCCGTCGGGCGGCGCGATCGTGATCGATCACACCGAGGCGCTCGTCGCCATCGACGTGAACTCGGCGCGCGCGACCAAGGGCGCGGACATCGAGGAAACCGCGACGCGCACCAATCTCGAAGCCGCCGACGAAGTCGCGCGTCAGCTTCGTCTGCGCGATCTGGGCGGGCTGATCGTGATCGATTTCATCGACATGGAATCGGCCAAGAGCCAGCGCGAAGTCGAGCAGCGCCTGAAGGATGCGTTGAAGCACGACCGCGCCCGCGTACAAATGGGCAAGATTTCGCGCTTCGGCCTGATGGAACTGTCGCGTCAGCGCCTGCGTCCGGCGCTGTCGGAAGGCAGCCACGTGACGTGCCCGCGCTGCAACGGCACGGGTCACATCCGCGATACCGAATCGTCCGCGTTGCAAGTGCTGCGGATCATTCAGGAAGAAGCGATGAAGGAAAACACCGCGGCGATCCATTGCCAGGTGCCGGTCGAGGTGACCGCCTTCCTGCTCAACGAAAAGCGCTCGGAAATCAACAAGATCGAGTCGCGCTTCAAGGTCAATGTCGTCCTGATTCCGAACAAGCATCTCGAAACGCCGCACTACAAGCTGGAGCGTCTGCGTCACGACGATGCGCGTCTCGACGATCCGCGCGCGTCGTGGAAGATGGCCGTCGAAGCGGCGAGCGAGCTCGAATCGGAGACCGGCTACAGCAAGCGCACCGAAGAGGTGAAGCCGAAGCAGGAAGCCGCCGTGAAGGGCATCACGCCCGAGAAGCCCGCGCCGAGCGCGCCGGTGAAGCCCGCGCCCGTCGAGGCCGCGCCCGCGCCGACGCCCGTTCCGGCGAGCGGCGGATTCATCGCGTGGATCAAGAATCTGTTCGGCATTCAGCCTGCGCCGCAACCCGCGCCGGCTCCGGTCGAAGCGCAACCGGCCACGCGCGCGCCGCGCGAACGCGGTGAACGCACCGGCGGCGGCGATCGCAACCGCAATCGACGTAGCGGTGGCGCCGCGCGCGAAGGCGCTGCGGCAGGCACGGCGGCGGGCGCCAACGGCGCGGCGCGCCAGGGCGGCCGTCGTGAGGATCGCGAGGCGCGTGGCGGACGCGAAGGTCGTGAACTGCGCGAAGTCCGCGAGCCGCGTGAGGCTCGTGAGGCGCGCGAACCCCGCGAAGCACGCGAGCCGCGTGAGGCACGCGAGGCACGCGAACCGCGTGAAGCGCGCGACCGCAACGCGGAACGCGCCGCGCGTCCGGAAGCAACCGAACGTCCGGAACGCCGCGAGCGTCCGGATCGTGGCGACCGCGCCGAGCGTGGCGACCGCGCTGAACGAACCGAGCGCGCGGAACGCGGCGAGCGTCGCAAGCCGCAACCGGAAGCCGCCGTCGAGGCGCTGACGCAAGGCGAAACGGTGCCGTCGGAAATCGTCGAAGCGGCGCAAGCCAATGCGGACGCGCAAGTGGCCGGCATCGATGCGGCATCCGATGCGGCGGCCGCGCGTGACGGCGAAGAGCGTCGTCGTCGTCGCCGTGGGCGTCGTGGCGGTCGTCGCGAGCGCGAAGAAGACGGCATGACGGTGAATCACGCGGCGGACGTCGCCGAAGCAGAAGGCGCAGCAGAGAGCACTTCGGCGCAAGCCGGCGTGTTTGATGCGGAAGCCGCGCAGGAAGCGGCTGCACGTCGCGAACCCCGCCCGGCCGCGCCGCAACCGGTGGAAGCGTCGGTGCAGCAACCGGCCGCTCAGCCGCTCGAAGCGAAGCCGCAAGAGCAAGCGCCCGCCGCTGCGGAGGAAGCGCCGGTCGCCAAGACTGTTGAGGCCGAGCCTTTCGAACTGAAGGCGCAAACGCCCGAACCGACGAACTTCGATCTCTTCGCCAAGCCCGCTCCGGCACCGGAGGTCGAGAATCCGTTCGGTCCGGAGCCGAAGGTCGCCGAGACGAAATTGGCCGATCCGTTCGCACCCGCGTCCGCGCCGGTCGCATCCGAAGAGCCGAAGCCCGTGGAAACGGCGCCGACGCCCGTCGAGCCGGTCGCGGCCGAGCCTGCCGAAGTCGCCGAGCCGGTGAAGACCGCCGCTGTCGCATCGACGCCCGAAGCGACAGCCGTCGAGCCAGTGAAGCCGGTCGAGATCGCGCAAGCGCAGACGCAAGCGCCGGTCTTCGCGCCGGAGCCTGTCGCAGTCGTCGACGAGCCGGTGAAAGTCGCTGCGCCCGCCGCGCCTGCAACGTCGACGCCGATCGCCGTCGACACCCTTCAGCCGATGCTGGAGCGTGCGGGCCTCGTCTGGGTGAACACCGACGAAGGCAAGCTGCGCGAAGCCAATGCCGCCGCCGCACGCGAGCCGGCTGCGGTGCGCGTGCCGCGCGAACGCAAGGCACTTCCGCCGGCCGACACCGCGCCCATGCAGCAAGTGGAAACCAGCAAGCAGGCCCACTAAGCGCGCGCGTCCCGTTCACTCCGGTGAACGGGCAAAAGCCAGAAACGCCATCGATCCCCGATCGATGGCGTTTTTTTGCGTCGTAAAACGGCTGAACCGAGGGAAAACCGCGACTCCGTGGCAGTGCGTCCCGATGTCCCGCTTCCGTTAGAATGGAACGATCCAACCATTATTCGAACAAGGCCGAAGCGGCCGAGCCGAGCCCCGAGTCATCATGCCCCGACGCATCATTCCTCTCGCCGATGTCAGCGCGATCCCGGATTTCTCCGGCGCCGCGACATCGCCGTCCGGGCTGCTCACGGACACGCTCGCGCGCCCATTGCGGGATTTGCGCATTTCCGTGACAGATCGCTGCAACTTTCGCTGCGTGTACTGCATGCCACGCGAAGTGTTCGACAAGGATTATCAGTTTCTCCCGCACGCCGCCCTGCTCTCGTTCGAGGAAATCGAGCGCCTCGCGCGCGTATTCGTCGCCCACGGCGTGGAAAAGATTCGCCTTACGGGCGGCGAGCCGCTTCTGCGCAAGAACATCGAATTCCTGATCGAGCGGCTCGCGCTGTTGCGCACGCCGGAAGGCCGCCCGCTCGATCTGACGCTCACGACGAACGGCTCGCTCCTCGCGCGCAAGGCGAAGTCGCTGAAGGACGCGGGTTTGTCGCGCGTCACAGTGAGCCTCGATGCGCTCGACGACGCCCTCTTTCGCCGCATGAACGATGCCGATTTCGCGGTCGCCGACGTGCTGAACGGCATCGAGACGGCGCAAGCCGCCGGGCTCGCTCCGATCAAGGTGAACATGGTCGTGAAGCGCGGCACGAACGATCAGGAAATCGTCCCGATGGCGCGCCATTTCAAAGGCAGCGGCGCGGTTCTGCGTTTCATCGAATATATGGATGTCGGCGCGTCGAACGGCTGGAACATGAGCGAAGTGCTGCCTTCGGCGCAAGTGGTCGAACGCATCGACGCGCACTTTCCGCTGGAACCGCTCGAAGCCCACACGGCCGCGGAAACGGCGCAGCGCTGGGGCTATCGCGACGGCAGCGGTGAAATCGGCGTGATTTCGAGCGTCACACGCGCGTTTTGCGACTCGTGCACGCGTGCCCGGCTCTCGACGGAAGGCAAGCTGTATCTGTGTCTCTTCGCGGTTTCCGGCCACGACCTGCGCGGACTGATCCGCAGCGGCGCGGGCGACGACGAAGTCGCCACAGCCATCGCGCGAATCTGGGAGGCGCGCGGCGACCGGTATTCGCAATTGCGCGGCAGCGCGTCGGCGCCATCTCGCGACGATGCACGTCGCGTCGAGATGTCGTACATCGGCGGCTGAGCGCGGCGGATCGTTCGTGCTGAGCGCTCATTCATCGTCCAGCGTCACGGCGCTCGTGCTCGCGGGCGGACGCGGCTCGCGCATGGGCGGCATCGACAAGGGCATGCAGCCGTTTCGCGGTGAGCCGCTCGCGTTGCACGTGATGCGGCGCATCGCGCCTCAGGCGGGCGCGCTTCTGATCAGCGCAAATCGTTCCATCGAAGACTACGCGCGCCTCGGCACGGCATTCGGCGCGCGCGTTGTCGCGGACGCGCGCGCGGATTTCCCCGGGCCGCTCGCCGGCATCGCCGCTGCGTTGCGCGTTGCGAGCACCGAATTCGTTCTGACCGCGCCTTGCGACGCCCCTTTCGTCGACGAACACATCGGCGCCGCGTTGATGCAAGCACTCGACGCGCACGGCGGCGACGTTGCATACGCAGCAACAATCGACGCGTCGGGCGAAGTCATGGCCCACCCCGTTTTCGCGTTGCTGCGTACATCGCTCGCCGACGACCTGGACGCCTGGCTGGACGCGGGCGAGCGCAAGGTGCGCGCGTGGTACGCGCGCCACAAGGCGGTGGAAGTCCAATTTCACGACGAACGCGCGTTTTACAATATCAACGATTTACAGCAGCTCGCCGATCTGGAACGCCGCTGACTCGTTCAACCGGCTGCCCGCTCACATCGCCATTGCGGGCGCTCAACCACCGCGCGGCCACGTGCTGCTTCGCCGGATTCCGGCCGCGATCCACGCCGATTCATGACCACGTCCAAGGATTTTTCCGCCTGCGTCGCCCACTACGATCCGAATGCGCTGCCCGTTGAAGCCGCGCAGGAAATCGTGCGCCAGTGGGCCATGCCGCGCATGCGGGACGCGCAGATCGAGCGCGTGAGCCTGTTCGACGCGCTCGGCCGCGTGCTCGCCGAGGATGTGATCTCGCCCATCGACGTCCCCGCTTACGACAATTCCGCGATGGACGGCTACGCGTTCGCCGGCGATGTGCTCTCGCGCGGTGGCGATACGGTCGGCTTGTCCGTCGCGGGCACGGCGCTCGCCGGGCGGCCGTTCGAAGGCGCGCCGGGCGCGGATCAATGCGTGCGGATCATGACGGGCGCGCTCATCCCGCCCGGCTGCGACACGGTCGTGCCGCAGGAGTTCGTCACGCGCGAAGGCGACGCGATCCGCTTTTCGCCGGCGACGATCCATGCCGGCCAGAATCGCCGCCTCTCCGGCGAGGATCTCGCGAAAGGCAAGCCGGCGCTGCTCGCGGGTCGCGTCGTGCGGGCGTCGGATCTCGGTTTGCTCGCGTCGCTCGGTATCGGCGAAGTGTCGGTTCGCAGGCGGCTCACCGTCGCCTTCTTTTCGACGGGCGACGAATTGCGTTCGGTCGGCGAAACGCTGAGCGCTGGCAGCCTTTACGACAGTAATCGCTACACGCTCTTCGCAATGCTCAAGCGGCTCGGCGTCGAAACCGTCGATCTGGGTATCGTGCGCGACGATCGCGCCTCGCTCGAAAAGGCGCTGCGTCATGCGACCGAAAGCGCCGATGTCGTCATCAGTTCGGGCGGCGTGTCGGTCGGCGATGCGGACTTCACGCGCGCGCTGATGAATTCGCTCGGCGACGTCGCCTTCTGGAAGATCGCGATGCGCCCCGGCCGCCCGCTGGCATTCGGCCGGCTGTGGTCGGGCGAGCGCCCGGGCGCGGGCGAGTCGGCGCTCTTCTTCGGGTTGCCGGGGAACCCGGTCGCCGTAATGGCGACGTTCTACTTCATCGTGCGCGAGGCGCTTCTGGCGATGTCGGGCGCGATGCGCCAGCCGCTCACCGTCATCCGCGCGCGCGCCGCCGAGCCGATGAAAAAGCGCGCGGGCCGCACCGAGTTCCAGCGCGGAATCGCGACGCGCGACGACGACGGGCGCTTTCGCGTCGTCACTACCGGTCCGCAGGGTTCCGGCGTGCTGAGTTCGATGAGCGAAGCGAACTGCTTCATCGTGCTCGAGCACGCGCGCGGCGACGTCGAAGCGGGCGACGAAGTCGAAATCGTGCCGTTCGACGGCCTGATCTGATCCGGCGCCGCCGCCAGCCGGTACAAACATTCCTACATCGATAGACGGGGCTTTCCTTCCATGAAAAAGCAGATTTCATTCATCGCACCGGGACAGACCGCCAAGGCGCTGATTCTCGTGTACCTGACTTTCAGCGTGCCCATTGTGCTGCTCGGCGTCGTGGTCGCGTTCGTGCGATACGGCTCGGTGGAAGTGAGCACCGTCACGAGCGCGCTGCTCCTGAACGCGATTCTCGGTTTCATCCTGCTGTGGATCGCGTGCCACGCGTACAACTGGGTGGCCTCGCGTTTCGGCGGCATCGAGATCGTGCTCTCCGACGCGCCGGAGGAAGCGTGAGCGCCCCGATCATCCGCGCGGCCTCGCCCGCCGACGTCGCCGCGATCTTCGGCCTGATGTACGAGCTGGCCGAGTTCGAGAAGCTCACGCATCTGTTCACCGCGACGGAGCAAGGCGTGCATGACGCGCTCTTCGGCGCACGACCGGCCGCTGAAGCGCTCGTCGCGGAAGTCGAAGGCGAAATCGTCAGCTATGCGCTCTTCTTCCAGAACTTCTCGACCTTCCTCGGCAAGCGCGGCCTGTATCTCGAAGACCTCTACGTGCGTCCTTCGATGCGCGGCAGCGGCCTCGGGACGCTGATGCTGAAAAAGCTCGCCGCGCTCGCGGTCGAGCGCCAGTGCGGCCGCTTCGAATGGTCGGTGCTGGACTGGAATCAGAACGCCATCGATTTCTACGAAAAGATGGGCGCGACCGTGCTGCCCGACTGGCGCATCGTGCGCGTGACGGGCGAGCCGCTCGAACGCCTCGCGTCCTGAATCGCGTCCTGCATCACGGCTCGTCGTCGCCTTCGGGCGATGACGGATCGCCGAACGCCTCGCCCAACAATCCCGCCGCCTGTTCGCCGGGCAACGCCTCGACATCCCGAAGGCGCTTGCCCATCTGCCGCGTGCGCGTCTGCGCCGCTTCGATCGAGCGCGTCACCGTTTCGAGCTGCGACTTTGTTCGCGCCAGCACTTCGCCGAACTTGCCGAACTCGGTCTTCACCGCGCCGAGCACCTGCCACACTTCGCTGGAACGCTTCTCGATGGCCAGCGTGCGGAAGCCCATCTGCAGGCTGTTCAGGAGCGCGGTGAGCGTCGTGGGTCCCGCGACGGTCACGCGAAACTCGCGCTGCAACGAATCGCTCAGGCCAGGACGGCGCAAGACTTCCGCGTAGAGACCTTCGGTCGGCAGGAAGAGCAATGCGAAGTCCGTCGTGTGCGGCGGCGCGACGTACTTCTGCGCGATCGATTTCGCCTCCGCGCGCAAGCGCCCTTCCAGCGCGCGCGACGCGTCCTCGACACCGGCCGGGTCCGCGCGTTCCTGCGCATCGATCAGACGCTCGTAGTCCTCCCGCGGAAATTTCGCGTCGATGGGCAGCCACACGGGCGTAGCCACGTCGCCCGGCGCACCCGGCGCGTCGTGCCGGCCAGGCAGCCTGATCGCGAACTCGACGCGTTCGTTGCTCTTCGGAACCGTCGCGACGTTCTTCGCGTACTGATCGGGCGTGAGCAACTGTTCCAGCAGCGCTTCGAGCTGCACTTCGCCCCAGATGCCGCGCGTCTTGACGTTGGTCAGTACCTTCTTCAGATCGCCGACACCCGCCGCGAGCGTCTGCATCTCGCCGAGTCCCCGATGCACCTGCTCCAGCCTGTCGGAGACGAGCTTGAACGACTCGCCGAGCCGTTGCTCCAGCGTCGCGTGCAACTTTTCGTCGACGGTGCGGCGCATCTCGTCGAGCTTCGTCGCGTTGTTCGCCTCGATGTCCTTCAGGCGCGCTTCGAGCGTCGCGCGCACTTCGCCGAGCCGCCGCTCGTTCGCTTCGGAAAGCTGCGCGAGATGCAGCGACATGGAATCGGCGAAGCGCTTCAACGCGTTGCCCTGATCCTCGCGCGCCTGCTGGCTTTGCTGTGCGAGCTGCTGCGCAAGCGCGTCGAATTGCGCGTTCTGCACGTTCGACGTGCTCGCCAGTTGCGTCGAAAGCGTCTGATGGAATTGCGCGAAGCCGCTTTGCGATTCCATGCGCGAGACGCGCGCGCTCTCCGCGATATCGCCACGCAAGCCGCGTTCGAGCCGTTCCTGCGCGCGCGCGTGTGCCTCGCCCATGTCGTTGACGCGATCGTTGAGCGCTTCGAACTCGTCGAAGATGACCGCGTTCGAATTGCGCCGCATCGACATGACGAGCGCGACGAGCGAGACCACCAGCGCGATCGCCAGCACGGCGATCGCGCCAACCAGCAGTTCCATCATTTCTTCAGTACGTCCGGATTGATCGGGTTCGGCGGATTGCCTGCGCGCGGCCCTTCGCCTAGCGCGGCGATGAGATTGTCGGCCGCGAGATTGGCCATCGCGCGGCGCGTGCCTTCGGTCGCGCTCGCGATATGCGGCGTCAGCACGACGTTGTCGAGCAGCAGGAAATCCGGGTTGAAATTCGGCTCGCCCTCGAACACGTCGATGCCCGCCGCCGCGATGCGCTTGTCGCGCAACGCCGCGATCAACGCCGCATCGTCGACGATGCCGCCGCGCGCGATATTCGTCAGCGTCGCCGTCGGCTTCATCAGCGCGAGTTCGGCCGCGCCGATCGTATGATGGCTTTCCTTCGAGTAAGGCACGACGAGCACGACATGATCCGCGCGCTTGAGCAGATCTTCCTTCGACGCGTACTCGGCATTCAGCTCGCGCTCGATTTCCGGCGCGACGCGCGAACGGTTGTGATACATCACGCGCATGTTGAAGCCGGCCGCGCGCCGCGCCAGCGCCTGCCCGATGCGCCCCATGCCGATCACGCCGAGCGTCGAGCCGTAGACATCGGTGCCGAGGAACGAGTCGAACGACCACTTCTGCCACTTGCCCGCGCGCAGAAAGTGCTCGGATTCGGTGACGCGACGCGCCGCCGCCATCATCAGCGCCCAGCCGAAATCGGCCGTGGTTTCGTTCAGCACGTTGGGCGTGTTGGTGCCGAGCACCTTGTGCGCGTCGAACGCCTGCATGTCGAAGTTGTTGTAGCCGACCGCCATGTTCGCAACGACCTTCAGATTCGGCGCGCCCGAAAGCTCTTTCTCGCCGACCATCTCGCCCGCCGTGAACGCGCCGTCCTTGTCGGCGAGACGCCGCGCGAACTCTTCCTGCGGGAGCACGTCGCCGAGATTCACATCGACATCGAAATGCTGCTTCAGTCGCTCGATCACGTCGGGAAATGTGGGACGCGCTACCAGCACTTTCTTCTTCATCGGTTGCTCCTAGAAAAATAGCCAGCCCAGAACGGCGAAAAGCGGCAAGAGAATCGCGCCCGACCACGCCATGAAACCGAAGAAACTCGGCATGCGTACGCCGCGCGATTCGGCGATCGCCTTCACCATGAAATTCGGCGCATTGCCGATATACGTGTTCGCGCCCATGAAGACCGCGCCCGCGGAGATGGCGGCGAGCGTCGTGGCGTCGCTGGTCATGAGCGTGCGTGCGTCGCCGCCCGCGAGATTGAAGAAGACGAGGTAGGTCGGTGCGTTGTCGAGAAACGACGACAGAAGACCGGTCGCCCAGAAATAGGCGATGTCGACGGGCTTGCCCTGCGCATCCGACACCGCGTGCACGATGCCCGCGAACGCGCCCGATTCACCCGCGCGCAGGATCGTGATGACCGGCGCGATGGTGATGAAGATCGCCGCGAAGAGCTTCGCGACTTCCTCGATGGGCGCCCAGTCGAACGCGTTCCCCGCGCGCGCGCTTTTCGGCGTGAGCGCGAGCGATGCGAGCAGCACGGCGACGAGCAGCACGTCGCGCACGAGATTCTGCAACTGGACATGCGTGCCGAAGATGTCGAACGTGATGCCGGGTTTCCAGATGCCGCTCATCAGCACGAGCACGACGATCGCCGCGAGCAGCGCGAAATTGATCTTGCCGTCGATGCCAAGCGGAGGCGTATCCGGCGTCGGGTCGAGAAACGCGGGCCGCGCGTCGTGCCTGCGCCAGTAGAAACTGTCCAGCACGAAGAACACCGCGAGGAGCACGGCGCAGACGAAGAGCATCGGCAGCGCGAGATGCACGGTAGTCCAGAAGAAGCCGACGCCGTTGAGAAAGCCGAGAAAAAGCGGCGGATCGCCGAGCGGCGTGAGCGAGCCGCCTGCGTTCGCGACGAGAAAGATGAAGAACACGACGACATGCACGACGTGCTTGCGATTGTCGTTCGCGCGCAAAAGCGGACGGATCAGCAGCATGGCCGCGCCCGTCGTGCCCATGACGCTCGCGAGCGCGGTGCCGAGCGCGAGCAGTCCGATATTGAGATGAGCCGAGCCGTGCAGGTTGCCGCGCACGCAAATGCCGCCCGCGACCGTATACAGCGCTGCGAGCAGAATGATGAACGGCACGTACTCTTCGAGCATCGCGTGGACGAGCACGCTGCCCGCCGTGCCGACACCGAACGCAAGCCCGAACGGCGCGAGGAACGCGATCGCCCACCCCGCCGCGATCTTGCCGAAATGGTGATGCCAAACCTTCGGCGCGACGAGCGGAAACACCGCGATGGAAAGCAGGATGCCGACGAACGGTATGCCCCATGTGGCCGGGAGCGTCGCGCCGTCGAGCGTCGCAGCAGCGGCCGGCGCCGCGATCAGCGCCAGCATCGCGCAAGGCACGTACAAAACCAGACGCCGCATTGACTCACGCTCCGCGCACGACGATCACATGCACGCGATACGGCCCATGCGCGCCGAGCACGATGGTCTGTTCGATATCGCCGGTGCGCGACGGACCCGACACGAAGTTCACCGCGCGCGGCAACTCGCCGCGCTCGGCGCGCATCAACGCGAATGCATCTTCATGCGCGGCGACGATGCGCGACGCCGGCACGATCGCGATATGCGTCTGCGGCAAGAGCGCGCCGGATGCGGGCGTCTGCGCGCCCGAGAGCAGCACGAGCGAACCGGTTTCAGCCGTCGCGCAGAAGCAGCCGGTGATGCCGACGAGATCTTCATCGGCAGGCTTGCGAAACGCCGCCCGAATGCCCGCTTCGGACCAGCGCAGATGAGCAAGCGCGGGCCACGCGACGACATCGACGGGAAGGTTCAGCGACTGGAGATAGCGCACGGCTTCGGCGGGCGCATCGTCGATCGATTCGACTTCGGCGACGGTCGTGGAGAGACGCTCCGCTTCGAGCGTGAAGCGCGCGATGAGCTCGTCACGCGTCTGAGGCAACGGAGGACGCGGACCCGCCGGATGTCGCTCGACATACTCGTCTGCGCCAGCGCGCTCGGCATCCGTAGCCGTGCCGCGACGGCCCTGCGCGCTGCGAATGCGCGCGAGAATATTGCGGCGCGCGTCCGATGTATCCATGGTGCCGTCCTCGTGTTGGCGTGCTTGAGATTCGTGCGCGCCGCGATGATTTACGACGCGTCCGAATTATAGCGAGCGGCATACACGCACGAACCTCGGCCGAACGGCATAGGCCGAATGGACGAATGCGCGTCGCTCAGTCGTCGCCGACCGGCTGCTCGATGCCGAAGACCTGACGCAGATAGGCGAGATACGCCTTGTCGTCGCACATGTTTTTGCCGGGCGAATCGGAGAGTTTCGCGACCGGCTGACCGTTGCATCGAACCATCTTGATGACGATTTGCAGCGGCTGATAGCCAAGATCGTTGGTGAGATTCGTGCCGACGCCGAACGCGAGCTGGCAACGTCCGCGAAAACGCTCGTACAGCTGCAGCACCTTCGGGATATCGAGCGCGTCGGAGAACACGAGCACTTTGGTGCGCGGGTCGCAGCGGTTTTCTTCGTAATGCCGGATGAGGCGCTCGCCCCAATCGAAGGGATCGCCCGAATCGTGGCGCGCACCGTCGAACAGCTTGCAGAAGTACATGTCGAAGTCGCGCAGGAACGCCTTCATGCCGTAGACGTCCGACAGCGCGATGCCGAGGTCGCCGCGATATTCCTTCGCCCACATCTCGAAGCCGAAGATCTGCGAGTCGCGCAGACGCGGGCCGAGCGCCTGACACGCCTGCAAGTACTCATGCGCCATCGTGCCGAGCGGCCGCAAGCCGTGCTTCATCGCATAGAAGCAGTTGCTCGTGCCGGCGAACTGCGCGCCGAGCTTGTCCTTCAGCGTCAGCACGACTTCCTCGTGCCACTGCCCCGAAAAACGGCGGCGCGTGCCGTAATCGGCGATCTTGCAGTCCGAATATTCGGGTGGCGTGGCGAGCAGCTTGATCTTGTCGCGCAGGCGCTCGCGGCCGGTTTCATACTCGGGCTTGCGCTGCGTGTTGCGGAAATAGACTTCGTTGACGATCGCGAGCACCGGAATCTCGAAGAGAATCGTGTGCAGCCACGGCCCTTCGATCTCGATGTCGATCTCGCCGTTCTTCTTGGGCGACGGCGAAATGCGGATCGACTTTTCATTCAGATGGAAGAGCGCGAGGAAATCGATGAAGTCGCTCTTGATGAAGCGCATGCGCCGCAGATAATCCAGTTCCTCTTCCTTGAAGCGCAGATTGCAAAGCTGGCGCACTTCGTCGCGAATTTCATCGATATACGGCACGAGATCGACATTCGGCGTGCGGCAGCGGAAGCGATATTCGACATGCGCCGCGGGGAAGTGATGCAGCACGACCTGCATCATCGTGAACTTGTAGAGGTCGGTATCGAGCAGCGAATTGATGATCATGGTTCTGACGGGAACATCCACGCGAATGGACCGCGCGCTTTGCCTGCTTGCCAGCGCGCAGCCCGAGGCCTTTAGGGTCATGTTACCCGAATGTCCGCGCGGACATGATCCGCGCCCTGCCCTTTTGCGACGCCGCGCATACATACATCACGAATCGATATAAAGAGCGCTTCGCGCGGCGCGCGCCCACTTTTACCGTTACGCTACAATATGCGTTTCGGCAAGCGCACCTTCCGGCCCATGCAGCCGCCAGGGCGCCGCCCCCACGAATTCCGCATGCAGGAGCCTGAATGACTCACGTTGTGACCGAAAGCTGCATCAAGTGCAAGTACACCGATTGCGTGGACGTGTGCCCGGTGGATTGCTTCCGCGAAGGTCCCAACTTTCTCGCGATCGATCCCGACGAGTGCATCGACTGCGCCGTGTGCGTCGCCGAGTGCCCGGTGAACGCTATCTACGCCGAAGAAGACGTGCCTGGCGACCAGCAGCACTTCACCGAACTGAACGCTGAACTCGCGCGTAACTGGCCGAGCATCACGAAGACGAAAGGCTCGCTTCCGGAAGCGGACGAGTTCAAGGACGTCAAGGAAAAGCTGAGTCTGCTCGAGCGTTGATTGTTGCGCTCGCCGACGCACGCGCTTCATTTGATTGCAAAAAATGCGTATCAAATGAAGATTGAGCGTTGACACGCCAAAAGCAGCCCCCTATAATTCCGCTTCTCTGCTGTAGATGTTCCCCGATAGCTCAGTCGGTAGAGCGCCGGACTGTTAATCCGTAGGTCCCTGGTTCGAGCCCAGGTCGGGGAGCCAAAAACTCCAGCAAGTCGGTTTCAAAAGAGCTCGGTCAATTGGCTGAGTTTTTATTTCAGTTGTAGATGTTTCAGTTGTTCCCCGATAGCTCAGTCGGTAGAGCGCCGGACTGTTAATCCGTAGGTCCCTGGTTCGAGCCCAGGTCGGGGAGCCAAAAGCTTCTGTCAAAAAGCCCAGTCGCATGACTGGGCTTTTTGCTTTGTGCGCTGACTTCATCGCTTCACGCAAGCCACACGACGGTCAGCGAGCGCACGCCCTGCGCGCCGCGAATCAGCACGCCTTCGATATCCGCCGTCGCCGACGGCCCCGTCACGAGTACCGCATATCGCGCCGCTTTGAAATCGTCGCGTCGATACACCTGCTGCAAGCCCTCGACGAGTTGCGCCGGGTCGAGCAGCACGACGAGATGCTGCGACAGATAGCCGATCGCGTTCACGACGTACTCTTCTTCGCTGAACCACACCGAGCCCGTTTCAGCGACGCCGAAGCGCCCTCGCACGATGCCCACATCGACATCCCGAAGCGATGCCGGCACGGTATCGGATGAAAGCGGCCGCGTGCCGTCGACGCCCGGAACCGCCGATGCAATCACCTTCGCATCGGCAAAGCGTGCCGCGATCAGCGCGTTCACGTCTTCGAGACTGGCCGCTTCGACGCATGTGCCGCCCATCGCGGTGAGCGCGGTCGTAAAGCGCGCCTTCAGTTCGCCTTCCGGCGACGGGAACACGGACACGTCCGGGCGCGGACGCGATGCGGGCTGCGCCGCGCGGATCTTCGAGAGAAAAGCTTCGCGAGTCGTCATTTATCGAGCTTCCGGTTTTTCCTGTACCACTCGTGAAAAGTCTCGGCGGGCGCTTCGGGCAGATCGCGGCCGCGTCCCCAGATATTGAGCGGGTTGTAGAGCACGAAGTTGGGCAGGCGCTTCAACGCGCCGCCGAGCGATGCGACCGTTGCACGATAAAGCGTCGGGCTCGCGAGCAGGCGCCCCGCCATCTTCAGCACTTCCTGCTTCACGAACGGCACTTCGTGCTTCTCGGCGATGACCTCGCGCCACTTGTAGATCTGCTCGTGAATGTTCACCTTCACGGGACAGACATTCGTGCAACTGCCGTTCATCGTCGACGCGAACGGCAGCGCGCTATAGCGCTTCAAATCGTGCGTCGGATTGATGATCGCGCCGATCGGACCGGAGTACGTCCCGCCATACGAAAGCCCGCCGCTTCTGCGATACACCGGACACGTATTCATGCACGCGCCGCAGCGGATGCACTTGAGCGAGTACCAGAAATCGTCCATCGCGAGGCGTTCTGAGCGGCCGTTATCGACGAGGATGAAGTGCATCTCCGTGCCCGGACGCGGCGCGCGAAAATGCGACGTGTACTGCGTGATCGGCGAGCCGAGCGCGCTTCTCGACAACATTCGAACGAACACGCCGAGATCGCTGATCGTCGGAATGATCTTTTCGATGCCGATCGACGCGATATGCAGCGGCGGCACGTTCGCCGAAAGATCCGCGTTGCCCTCGTTCGTGCACACGACGACCGTGCCCGTCTCCGCGACCGCGAAGTTGCAGCCTGTCATGCCCGCCGTCTTCTCGCGCACGAAATACGGCCGCGTGTTCATGCGCTGGCTTTCCGCGAGATAGTGGATGTCGCTGTTCCGCGGATCGGTGCCGATCGTCTTGCCGAACAGTTCGGCCACGTCCGCGCGCAGCTTGTGCACGGCCGGCACGACCATATGGCTCGGATCCTGATGATCGAGTTGCTGGATGCGCTCGCCGAGATCGGTTTCCATCACCGTGATGCCCCGCGGTTCGAGATAGTCGCGCATGTAGCACTCGTCGGTGAGCATCGACTTGCTCTTCACGAGCGACGTCATGCCGCGCTCGCTCATCAGCCTGAAGACGAGCGCGTTGTGCTCCTCGGCGTTCGCCGCGAAATGCACGATGACGCCGTTTTTCTCGGCCTGATCGACGAACTGCGCGATGTAATCGGCGAGATTGGACAGCGTGTGTTCCTTGATCGCCGATGCGAGATTGCGCATCGTCTCCCATTCGGGGATGCCGTGCGCCTGCGCGTCGCGCTTGCTGCGCAAGTCCCACAGACGCTTGTCGTGGAACGCGACGTGATCCGGCTTCTGCAGGAACGCGCCCGCCGCCTTCGCGTGATCGATACGAACGCTTTTGCTCATGCGCGCGCTCCGTTCAGAACCTGCGCGATGTGGATGAACTTCGCATCGGCTTTCATGCGCTCGGCGCAGCCTTGCTGATGCATGAGACACGACATGTCGCCCGACACGATGTACTCCGCGCCCGCGCCGACGTGATCGCGCACCTTGTCCTGACCCATCCGCACGGAGACGGCCTCTTCCGTCACCGAGAACGTGCCGCCGAATCCGCAGCATTCGTCGGCACGCGCGGGCGCGACGAACTCGATACCCCTCACGCGTTCGAGCAGCGTGCGCGGCTTCGAATACGGCGTTCCGGCCACTTCCGAATTCGACGTTTCGCGCAGATGCCGCACCGCGCTGCAACTGTTGTGCAGCCCGACCTTGTGCGGAAATTCGGCCCACGGAAACTCGCGCACCTTCAGCACGTCGTGCAGGAATTCGACGAGCTCGAACGTATTGCGCCGCACCTTCTGCACGGCGCTCGTCTGCTCGATCGCGGTGAAATGCTCGCGTACGTGATGCGTGCAACTCGCCGATGGCCCGACGACATAGTCGTAGTCGGCGAAATTGCGCGCGAACACGCGCTCGGCGCCGGCAGCCTCCTTGTGTGCGCCGCTATTGGCCATCGGCTGGCCGCAACAGGTCTGATCCTGCGGATAGTCGACGTCCACGCCCAGCCGTTCGAGCAGTTCGAGCGTGGCGATGCCGACTTGCGGATAAAAAGCGTCGATGAAACAGGGGACGAACAAGGCGACTTTCATGACGGGTTCGGCGATTTGGTAAGCTTGGTCTGACCAAGACTTTAATGAGATGCCTCTTTCGTGTCAAACTCGGGCATTCCCCGGCTTTCACCTCGCATTCACGTCGAACGATGACTTTCCAGCCCGTCCATGCGCATTCCTACGCCCGCGTGCGTCTCTCCGATGTCGTGTCGGGACAGATCCGGGAATTGATTTCGAACGGCACGCTGCTGCCGGGCCAGCGCCTGCCCGCCGAGCGCGATCTGGCGGAGCAGTTGAACGTGTCGCGTCCGTCGCTGCGGGAGGCGTTGATCCGTCTGGAGTCGGACGGATTCATCCGCGCGGCCGGGCGCGGCGGTTTTGTCGTATCGGATGTGACCGCGCCGCTCGTGTCGCGTCCGCTCGCCGCCCTGCTCGAGCAACAGCCGAACGCGAGCGCCGACGTTCTCGAACTTCGCCACGGCCTCGAAACGCTCTCGACCGCTTACGCCGCCGAGCGCGCCACCGACGACGATCTGGCGCGCATCGCCGCCGCCTTCGACGCGCTGCAAAACGCCGTCGCCGAAAAAAGCACGCGCATCGCGGAGAGAGACGCGGCGTTCCATCTCGCCATCGCGGACGCGACGCACAACGTCGCGCTCACGCACGTCATGCACGGACTCAATGAACTGGTGCGCGAATCGATGCTCACGTCGCACCGTCTCGTCGATTACGACGACGAAGTCGAAGCGAACCTGATGACGCAGCATCGCGCGATCTTCGATGCGATCGTAGCGCGCGATCCGGCGCGGGCGCGGGAGTGCGCGGGCGCGCATCTCGATTACGTGCGCACGCTGTATCGCGATGTTTCCGCGAAGAAAAACCGCGCGGCCTGATCCAATCACATTACGAATCTGTAAGCCGCAAGAAAGTGATGATAGGACGTCGCCTACACGCATTTCGGACACGCACGGCTAACGCGGGCGGCGCATCCTCGCGATACTGAAACCGTCGAAAACAACATGCGAAGGAGGACAACATGCCTTATCTACTCGGATGGCTGCTCGGCGTGCCGGTCATCGTGCTGGTGATTCTGTATCTGATCTTTCATTGACCGCATGCGGGCACGAGATGCATCGAAGAGCCAAGGGCGTCGATACAATACGACGCCCTTTCTCTTTTCCGAAGGATGACGATGAACCGCTCCGTCCTCGCGCTCGCCGCATCGCTCGCACTTTTCTCCGGCGCCGGACTCGCGCACGCGGAGGAAATCGCGAGCGTCAACACCAACTTCCGCTTCACCGGATCGGACCGCGTGACCGTCGATGCGTACGACGATCCGCTCGTCCAGGGCGTCACCTGCTATGTGTCCCGCGCGCGCACGGGCGGCGTGAAAGGCACGCTGGGCATCGCCGAAGATCCGACCGAAGCGTCGATCGCGTGCCGCCAGGTCGGGCCGATCAAGATCGCCGAACCGCTCAAGCAGAAAACCGACGTGTTCTCGGCCGGCATGTCCTTCATCTTCAAGACGCTGCATGTGGTGCGCGTCGTCGATACGAAACGCAATACGCTCGTCTATCTGACTTACAGCGACCGCATCGCGACCGGCAGCCCGAAAAACAGCGTGACGGCGGTTCCGATGCCCGAGGGCACGACCATACCGGTGAAGTGACACGCAACTGTCCGGCCGGGCGCGAAGCAAAGTTGTAAACTGGGCGATCCGCTTATCTCAGAATTGCTCGATCATGCACGCCGACCGTTTCCGCAATGCCGCACGCTACTGGCGCTCGCCGCTCGTGCCGGACGCGGACATGGTCACGGCCGAATACTACGATCACGAATTCTCGCCGCACTGGCATGACGCCTATACGGTGCCCGTGATCGAGGCCGGCGCGGAGTGCTTCGACTATCGCGGCGCGCATCACGTCGCCGAAGCCGGTTCGGTGCCGGTGATCAATCCCGGCGAAGTGCATACCGGCGCGCGGGCCGTCGATGCGGGCTGGCGCTATCGCGTGTTCTATCTGCCGGTGCCGTTCGTCGAAACTCTCGCGCGCGACCTGTCGGGGCGGCCGGAATCGTCGCCGTGGTTTCCGGATGAAATCATCCGCGATCCCGATCTCGCGCGGCGTTTGCAGATCGCGCATCGCCTGCTGGAAAACGGCGCCGACCCGCTCGCCGCGGAACTGGCGCTCGTCGATGCAGTGACGACGCTGCTCGGACGCCACGCGCTCGAACGTCCGCGCATCGCGCCGCTCGCCGCCGACGCGCACCGCGTCACGACGATGAAATCCCGCCTCGCCGACGATCTCCTCGAACCCGTCACGCTCGCCCAACTCGCGCAGACGGTCGGTCTCTCGACCTTCCACGCCGCGCGCCTCTTCACGCGCGAAACCGGTCTCGCGCCGCATGCGTGGCGCAATCAGCTGCGGATCGTGCGCGCGCTGCCGGCGTTGCGCGCGGGCGCATCCGTGACGGATGTCGCGGCGGCGAGCGGTTTCACGGATCAGAGTCACTTCACGCGCCATTTCAAGCGCACGTTCGGCGTGCCGCCCGGCCGCTGGCGTTAGGCGGTCCGGCCTCGGGAAAGCGCAAGAACGTACAAGCATTCTCATCGACGTTTTGCGTATCCTCGCTTCCATAGGAGGAAATCTTGAAAGCAACACCTTTGCGCGAATTCGCCGCCGGCGCACGCGACACCATCCCGATGATGATCGGCGCCGCGCCCTTCGGCGTGATCTTCGGCACGCTCGTCACCGCAAGTCCGCTCACGCTCTGGCACGGCCAGTTGATGTCGCTCGTCGTGTTCGCGGGCTCGGCGCAGTTCATCGCGGTCGACCTGATCGCGTCGCACGCGAGCTTCGCCGTCATTCTGGCGACGACGCTCGTCGTCAATCTGCGTCATGTGCTCTATTCCGCGACGCTCGCGCCGTATGTCGCGCATCTGCCGCGCCGCTGGCGCTGGGCGCTCGCGGGCATGCTCACCGACGAGGTCTTCGCCGTCGCCTACGCGCACTATCGGAAGCGCGCGCCGGGCGAGATCGGGCCGCACTACTTCTTCGGCTCCGGCGTCGCGATGTATCTGAACTGGCAGTTGTGGACGCTCCTCGGCCTCCTGTTCGGCGCCGCGTTTCCCGGACTGAAATCGCTCGGGCTCGACTTCGCGATGGTCGCGACGTTCATCGCGATCATCGTGCCGCAGCTCGTCGCCGTGCGCTTCGTCGCGGCGGCGCTCGCATCGGGCGTGCTGTCGTTCGCGTGGCAAGGCTGGCCGTACAAGCTCGGCCTGCTCGCGGCGGTGTTCGTCGGCGTGGCCGTCGGCATGGTGCTCACGCTGATGGAAAACCGTCCGCGGGCGAAGGGCCACGCGAAACATCGTCTGAAGAACGCGAAGGAGCGCACGCAATGAACTACGTCACGCTGATCTTCGGCATGGCGGCCGTTACGTTCGCGATCCGCGCCGCCGTGTTCGTGCTGGGCGAACGCCTGCCCTTTCCGCCGATCGTCCGCACCGCGCTTTCGTTCGTGCCGGTGACGGTGCTCACCGCGATCATCGTGCCGATGACCGTCTCGCCGCACGGCAACGGCGCCGAAATCACCTGGCGCAATCCGCAGCTCGTGGCTGCGATCGTCGCGATCATCGTTTGCGCGTTCACGAAACGGCCGCTTTTGACGATTGCCGTGTCGCTCGCGGTGTTTTTCGCGTGGCAGTTCGCCGTGCTGCGCTAAACGTTTTCTCTCCATCAGCCGTTAAACGGCTTTCAAAGAGCATCGAAGAATCCTCAAGTTCCCGAAGCGCGCGCCGATAACAGAAACGAATGGACTCCGCCTGAGACGCGGCGCCGACAGCTTTTCCCGCCTTCGGAGATCGAAGGCGGAACCGGGAACCAACATGCGTCAAATCACCTTATCGTTACGCGACGAGACCATCGCTTCTCTGCAGCGCGATTTCGAAGCGTTCACGCGTCTGTCGCTGAAGCTGGATCCGCAATTCGTCACGCCTTCGTTCGAGGACTTCCTGCGCGCGAAGCTCCTGGACAACAACACGCCGCTCACCGAGCAGGCGGTGCAGCGCATGCTCACGCACGGCCAGTACGCGTGGGCGAAGCGCGCGCTCGACAAGGAGTTTCCGGATGTCGTCGAGATCCTGATCCGGCAGGCAGCCGAGCACGGCTTCGCGTTCGCGATCCGCGCGGACTGGACCGCCGAGGATCTCGTCAAGGCATCGCGCGCGTGGGCGACGGCGATCGTCACCGAAGCGGACGGCGACGTATCGCAAGTCGACATGCTCGCCTCGCAGATCAAATCGGCGGCGGCGGATATTCGCGAAGTCGAGGAAAAGATGCAGACGCCCGCATGGCGTCTCGCCGATTCGCTACGTCAGCGCGTGTATGAAACCAAGATTTCGGTGGAGACGAGCATCGGTTCGACCGCGCGCGAGAAGCTCGGCGAACTGCGCTGCCTGCTGCGGCTAGGCATCTTCTATGGCTCGATCCAGAAGCAGGAAGCGCAGCAAGTGCTGGAATATCTGCGCTCGCTGCGGCCCGAGCTTTTCGTCGAAGAGCCTTACGACGGCTACACACGCTTCGCAGCATGGCTGCGCAGCATCTTCTCGCCGTCGCCGCGCGCGCCGCGTGCATCGCGCGCGCAGCGCTGAGATTCAGGTCAGTCCCACATTCCCTTTAGGCGCGCCGCGATATCGATCTTCGCTTTCGCGGCCGCAGCCAGCCCCGCCGCCGTCGGCGCAGCGGGCGCGATGACGGGCGGCCACGCGGCCGCTTCGAAGTTCTGCATCAGATGCGGCGGAATGAAACGCGTGCGCTGCGCCCATACGTGACGGTCGCCGAGATGCGTCTGGTTGTGCACGTAGAAGCGCTGCGGCGTGATGATGTGCAGGTCTTCCTTCGCGCGCGTCATCGCGACGTATAACAGCCGCCGTTCCTCGTCGAGTTCTTCGTCGCTGCCCGTGCCGAGATCGGACGGAATGCAGCCGTCGACGCCGTTCAGCACGAACACGTTGCGCCATTCCTGGCCCTTCGCCGAATGGATCGTCGAGAGAATCAGATAGTCTTCGTCGAGCAGCGGCACGCCGGATTCGTCGCTGGTCGCGTCGGGCGGATCGAGCGTCAGTTCGGTGAGAAAGCGCTCGCGCGTGGGATACGTCGCCGCGATGCTTTCCATCTGCAACACGTCGCCGATGCGGATCGCCGCGTCCTCGTGATTGCGTTCCAGATGCGGCTCGTACCAACGCCGGATCATTTCGAACTCGGCGGGCCAGCCGGAGTCGCGGCCGCAGAGCTTCGCCATCAGGCCGACGAAACGCGGCCAGTCCTCCGACGCGCGCGCGGGCGCCTGAAACGCGGCGATCGCATTCGACGCCACCGCGTCCGGCGCGCTCACGCTGTCGAGCAGGCGCCCGGCGATCGCCGGTCCGACGCCCGGCAACAACTGCGCGACGCGAAAGCCCGCGACGCGATCGCGCGGATTCTCGGCCCAGCGCAACACCGCGAGCACGTCCTTGACATGAACGGAATCGAGAAACTTCAGTCCGCCGAACTTCACGAACGGAATGTTCCGGCGCGTCAATTCGATTTCGAGCGCCGCGCTGTGATGCGCGGCACGAAACAGCACCGCCTGCGCCTTGAGCTTCATGCCGCCTTCGCGCGCTTCGAGCACTTTTTCGACGACATAGCGCGCCTGATCGGCTTCATCGGCGACGGCAACGACGCGCGGCTTTTGCGCCGATGCCTTGTCGGTCCACAGATTCTTCGTGTAGCGCTCGGTCGCGAGGCCGATCACCGCGTTCGACGCTTCGAGAATCGGCAAGGTCGAACGATAGTTGCGGTCGAGCGTGACGGTCGCGGCGGGCGGATCGAAGTGGCCGGGAAAATCGAGGATGTTGCGCACCGTCGCGCCGCGAAACGAGTAGATGGATTGCGCATCGTCGCCGACGACGGTAAGGCCGCGCCCGTCCGGTTTCATCGCGAGAAGAATGGATGCCTGCAGACGGTTCGTGTCCTGATATTCGTCGACGAGAACGTGATCGAAGCGGCTCGCGAGATCGGCGGCAATCGACGGCTCCGCCGCGAGATGCGACCAGTAGAGCAGCAGATCGTCGTAATCGAGCACGCTTTGCGCCTGTTTCGCGCTGACGTACGCGGCGAAGAGGCGCTTCAGGTCCGCTTCCCACTCGCGGCACCACGGATACGACTGATCGAGCACGGTCGCCAGGGACGCGCCGGTGTTGACGACGCGCGAGTAGATCGCGAAGCACGTCGATTTGGCGGGAAAGCGCTTTTCCTTCGACGACAAACCGAGCTCGTGCCGCACGAGGTTCATGAGATCGGCCGAATCCTCGCGATCGTTGATGGTGAACGACGGCGCGAGCCCGACGAGATCGGCGTAATCGCGCAACAGCCGCGCGCCGACGCTATGGAACGTACCCGACCACGACAAACCCTGCGCGATTGCGCTTCTCGTGCCGAGCGCGTTCATTGCGATGCGCGACACCCGCCGCGTCATTTCGAGCGCCGCGCGGCGCGAAAACGTGAGCAGCAGGATGCGATGCGGATCCGCGCCTTTCACCAGCAGATGCGCGACGCGATGCGCGAGCGTGTTGGTCTTGCCCGATCCCGCGCCCGCGATGACGAGCAGCGGCCCGCCCGCGCGCCCCGGTTCGTCGACGCCGAATTCGACGGCCTGACGCTGCGCCTCGTTGAGCTTCGCCAGATAGTCGGCGACCTGTTTCGTGGTGGATTCGTCGGCGGTGTCGGGGAGCGTGAGCACGGGAGAAAGGCGGCGGGAAATGAGTGACGCACACTGTATATCCATACAACCCGCACGCGCAAGCCTTTGGCTCGACAAGGGTTTTGGCCCCAAATGCAACGAGCCCGGCTCGCACGGAACCGGGCTCGCATCGCTGCAAAAGATTTGCGTCAGTCGGCCTTCTTCGCGTTCTTGAGCTTCGCTTCGGCGGCGGCTTCATTGGCGTCCGATTGCGCCTCGGTCTTTTTCTTGTCGGCCTTGGCTTGCGCGACGGCCGCCTTCTTGTCGGCCTTGCTCTGTTCCTTCGCGGCCTTTTGATCGGCGGCAGTCGGCGTATCCGACGCCGTTTGTGCGAACGATGCCACGCTCGCGCTCGCGAACGTCCCCGCGATCAGCGCGGCCAGCAGTGCATGAGTTTTTCGATTCATGGTCTTCTCCCTTGTTCGATGCCGCGAGCCGCGCCAAACGCGAGCTCGCGGCGATTCCCGGTTCCCCCGCTTAATGCTGCAAGCCGGTGTCCTTCGGTGCGTTCGGCTCGGTCGCGTTCAATTCGGCCTTGGCGGCGTCCTTGTCCGCCTTGCGATTGATCTTCGCGTTCTTCACCTCTTCCTTGTACTGCGCCTTGGCCTGCTCGGTTTGCGCCTTCAATTCGGCCTTCGACGCCTTCTTCGACGCGCTGTATTCGGCGTTCGCCTTCGCATTGGCATTGCGGCGCTCGACGAGCGGATCGGTCGGCGCGGGCGCGACGAGGTTCTGCGGCGGCGGCGTCATCGGCTGTTGGGCTTGCATCGGCTGCACTTGCGCTTGCGTTTGAGTCTGCACCGGTGCGGACTGGGTCGCGGTTTGCGCATAAGCGCCCGAAGCGGCGAAAGTGGCGATGGCGGAGCCGATAAAAAGGATTCGTGCGCGAGTCATGAGCTAGTCCTCTCTTTAGTTGGCGTCGGCGGCGCTCTTACGACGATGAAACGAGCGATCCGCGCGACTTTTGTCGATTGGAAAGATGACCGAAGCTGCATCGATCAAATGGTCGGACCGGCGGTCAATCGGGCAAGTTCGCGAAAATCAGTCACTGTTACCGACGGTTTCATCTGGCTACATTTGCCAACGAGCGCGCCTGCGTGGGGATTACCGGTCCTCACGATCCCTGAGCACGGCGCATGCCCGGCCACATCGTCGGTATCTCGCTCTTCCCAGCAGCCGCAGAGCGGGTTTCATCCGTTGAAGCTCGACGCGCAAGTTGCGACCACGGGCGAAAAACAGACGGTGGGCCGCATAACAGCAGGTAACGGCCCCGACGCTAACAAGACAATCAACAGGGCAACGATGTGACAATCGGTGACAGTTCATGGCACCGATATTGAACTATCGCACGGTACGATGATAATCATTAGTCCTGCCACTTAAATCGAGGCAGGCGCAACCTGACTGTCGGTCAGGCCGATAGAAAGGCTTCGCGTTCCTGTCCCGGTCTGAACGTCAGTGCGAACCCGATTTCCTTTGGATTTTCTGAATAAGAATCGAGATGGCAACATCAGCAACTGCTGCAAGACCCGCTTCGGCGCCGCAACCTGCGTCTGCACCC
>NZ_JARUXK010000001.1:2018316-2049362 GCF_031451435.1 Caballeronia sp. LZ008
ACACGGAAATCGAGAACGCCACGCCGAACCCCCAGTACAAAGAAGAGCAGAAGCGTATCGAGAAGCTCGTGTGGTGGGATGAGGTGAAGGCGAAGGTTCCGGGATTTCCTCAGGCGGATGTGTTTCATCTGCATCCTGTGGGATTGGTGGGGAATTTTCGGACCAAATTCCAATTCACACTGGAAATGATGCGACGCGTATTTCCTCTCGCCCAAGTAAATGTCCTTCAAGAGTTGATCGACGAGTTGAACGCGCACCTCGAGGTGTATGCCTTGGACACCCCATCCAGAAGAGCTCATTTCTTCGCTCAGGTGATGCAGGAAACAGGGAAATCGATGACAGTCGAAGAAGGTTTCGTCTGGAAAGCAAGCGCACTAGTTGCAAGCTTCTCGTATTTCCGCAGAAACCCTCAACAGGCGACGACGCACGGGTACCAGACTAACAGACCGATCAAAGCGGACGGCTTGCCGATGAATCAAGTTGATTTTGAAGCAATTGCAAACGGCGCATATGGCGGACGCGCGGAACTCGGGAATGGCGACTTCGAGAGCGGAGACGGTTGGAAATACCGAGGACGCGGAATGAAACAACTGACAGGCCGCGCCAATTACCGATCTTTTACACGCTGGAATCAGGCGCATCAGGACGAATGGCCGGAAGACCGCGTTGATTATGAGGACAGCCCCGATCTATTGTGCCAACCGGAATACGCTGCGAGGTCCGCCGCGTATTTTTGGGTGGCAAATGGGTTGCCAGCGATTGCCGATCGAGGAACGACCGCAATGCAGGTAAATGAGATTACCGCTATTGTGAATCGCAATACCAACAGCTATGCTGCGCGTGTGGCGAACTTTGAACAGATTTGGATTCGAGGGGATTTCAACTAAATGCTGCGATCATTGAATTCTTGCTGCGTTTTCGCGATTTTAGCGATGCCAGTTGTTGCATCTGCCGAGGCGCGAACGGAGCAGACGCTCTGTCACGCTTTTGAGGAAATTTATTTCAGTTGTCAAATGGACAGAAAAATCGTATCGATCTGTGCGTCAGGAAACATCTCCCCCGATAATGGTTACGTCCAATATCGTTACGGTACTGTGAACCAGCTTGACCTGCAGTATCCGGATGTGCCGCTTTCGCCCAGACATCGGGTTGCGATCAGCGATACTTCTGGAGGGAACGCGCAATATACTCATGTAAAATTCAGACAAAGTGGTTTTGACTATGTCTTGTATCAGGGCTTTCCAAGCGGACTGTACGTAAAGAAAAATGGAAGGACCGTTTTTAACAAGACCTGCCAACCAGGTGAATTTCAGAAACTGAGTCAGCGCGCCTATAGAGGTATAGAAACCGTAGCTCCCCAAGATGGCGTCGATCAATGATTTGACGTTGTCCAAGACCCGGTGGCGCAAGCGCGGGCGAGAACAGCAGCAAAGCGCTGGTTTTTACGGCGTCGACCTCGATAGTGTGCAGGATGGGTTCGCCGCTGCACATGGCAATGAACCGAACGTATAGGGAGCCGAGGCATAGTCCCGCGGTGTCGAGCACGGCGCATGCCCGGCGTGGTTTATCATTGAGCCCTTCCCGCATTCCCGCCTTGCCCGCCTCATGCCGCCACTCCAATTCACCCTCACGGGCGACTTCATCGAACTCCACAATCTGCTCAAGCTGATGGGCCTCGCGGACAGCGGCGGCTCGGCGAAGGCGCGCGTCGCCATGGGCGATGTCACCGTCGACGGCCAGGTGGAACTGCGCAAGACCTGCAAGATCCGCGCGGGTCAGCGAGTGAAGCTCGACGGCCAGACGATTTACGTGCGCGCGCCCGCTTAAGCGCGCGGCGATTTGCGCGCACACGCCGCGCAATTGCGAAAATCCGGGCATAAGCAAACGCGTCATCGACATGCCGCACGCGACGCAATAAGCTGACGGTCTGTTCTTTCGTTCTGGTTTCAGCGTCGGTTCCCGTCAGCGCGTTTGCGCTTCGATTCTTGCCCCCTCGCGTTCCAGTCCGGCCGCACTCATTGCGGCCTTTTCGTTTCGATCCGATCAACATGCAACCGCCAGTCACGCGCGCCGCGCGCGCGCATCAAGGACCGCCGAGCCTCTCGCGTCACGCCGTCGACACGGCGCGTCTCGCCGCGCCGCTTGCCATCGCGCAGCTCTCGCAGATGGCGATGGGCGTCACCGACACCATCCTGCTCGGCTCGCTCGGCCCCGATGCCCTCGCCGCGGGCGGCCTCGGCGCGAATCTCTTTTTCGTCGTCGTGACGCTCCTGCAGGGCGTGCTGACGTCCGTTTCCGTGTCGGTGGCGCATGCGCGCGGCGCGAATGCCGATCATCGCGTGCCAGGCATCTACTGGACCGGGTTCGTGCTCTCCTTGCTGCTCGCCGTGCCCGCGTTCGTGCTGCTGAGCTACGCCGAACCGATCCTGCTCGCGTTCCACGAACCCGCGACGCTCGCGAAGAACGTCGGCGAATACTGCGCGGTGCTGCGCTGGGGGACGCCCGGCAGTCTGATCGGCGTCGGGATGATGCGCGCGTTTCTGCCCGCCATCGGCGCGGCGCGCAGGCTCTTGTGGATCTCCATCGGCGGCGTGTTCGTCAACGGCTTTCTCAACTACGGCCTGATCCACGGCGCGTACGGCCTGCCGCGCGAAGGCTTCCTCGGCTCGGCGGCGGCGACGACTATCACCGTATGGGGCATCGCGATCGCGCTCGTCGCGGTGCTGCATCTGCGGCCGCGCTACCGGCATTTCGTCGCGCGCGCGCGCCCGCGCCTGCCGCTGATGGGCGAACTGTTCAGCATCGGCTGGCCCGTCGCGATCACCTACGGGGTCGAATCGACGCTCTTTCTCGCCACCGGCATGATGGTCGGCCTGCTCGGCGAAGCGCCGCTCGCCGCGCATCAGATCGCACTCAACGTCGCGTCGGTCGCGTTCATGGTGCCGCTGGCGATCGGCCAGGCGGCGAACGTGCGCGTCGGCTACTGGGTCGGCGCGGGCGTGCCTGTCGCCGCGCGTCACGCGGGCTTCGTCGCGCTCGCGCTCGGCGTCGGCTTCATGATGTGCTCCGGGCTCGTGCTGATCGCCGTGCCGCGCGCGATCGTCGGGCTGTATCTGCATCTCGACGATCCCGCCAACGCGCATACCGTCGCGCTCGCGGCGTCGCTGCTCGGCGTCGCGGCGGTGTTCCAGATCGTCGACGGCATGCAGACGGTCGGCTCCGGCTGCCTGCGCGGCCTGAAGGACACGCGCATTCCGATGCTCGCCGCCGCGTTCGGCTACTGGGGCGTCGGCTTTCCGACCGGCTATGTGCTCGCGTTCCACTTCGAACTCGGCGCGAAGGGCCTGTGGTGGGGCCTCGCGGCCGGGCTCGCGAGCGTCGCCGTGCTGATGACGCTGCGCTTCCGTCGCATCAGCCGGCGCTTCATCGAAACCGGCATCACGCCACGGCCGGACGACGCCGGCGCCGCGAGCGCCGCGCCGCACGGTCACGTCTGATAAGCACACGATCCGCGCGCCGATTTGCATAGCACGAATGCTTGGTTGGGCCGCGCGGCGCGCATTGCTACGATGAACCCGTCTCCTCCTTGAGACATCTGTGACAGGGGTTGTAGGCCCGCTCTAGCCAGCGGGCTTTTTTTCGTCCGTACGCCACCGCCCAGTGCAACGTTCGGCGCTTTCCCGATTTCCCATAGAATAATTTCGAGATCCGGCGCGAGTACGCTCCTTGCTACTTTCGTGCTGAAGACCGAAAACGCGAAAACGTCGCCGAGCGCTTCACGAGCGGCGACCAGAACGGGGAATCGAAGTGTCGGAAAACCGGGGATTGCGGCAAATCGCGCGCCGCGACGCGCGCGCACGAACATTCGGCGCCGCCGTGCGCAACATCGCCGTCATCGTGACGATGACGACGCTCGTCGCCGCTTGCGAGACGCGCCCGCCCGCGACGGCGTTCGACCGGCCGGAGAGCCACGCGCTGGCATCGACGGAAACGACGCCCCTCGCGACCGCCCTCGCGCCGCTCGAGAAACGGCATCCGGACGAGTCGGCGGTGCGCCTGCTGCCGACCGGCACCGACGCGCTGCAGGCGCGCATCGCACTCGCGCGCGCGGCGACGAAGACGCTCGACATGCAGTACTACATCGCCAACGAGGACAACACCGGCAAGCTGCTGCTCGGCGCGGCGTTGTATGCGGCGGATCGCGGCGTGCGCGTGCGCATGCTCGTCGACGATCTGAACTTCAAGGACATCGACCAGATCATGGCGGCGCTCAATTCGCACGACAAGATCGAGATTCGCGTGTTCAACCCGTACGGCAGCGCGCAACGCAGCTTCTCCGAGCGCACGCAGAATTTCTTCACGAATCTCAGTCACTTCACGCGCCGCATGCACAACAAGGCGATGATCGCGGACAACCAGATCGCGATCGTCGGCGGCCGCAATCTCGGCGACGAGTACTTCAGCGCGAGCCCGACCTTGCAGTTTCGCGATCTCGACGTCTTCGCCGCCGGTCCGGTCACGCAAGAAATATCCGCGAGCTTCGACGATTACTGGAACAGTTCGCTCGCGTACCCGCTGCGCGCGCTGAACAAGCAGAAGTTCGACGCCCGCGAACTCGACAAGACCCGCGACGACTTGCGCAAGCACTGGCGCGAGCAGGCCGATCCGCTGAACGCGAAGCCGCTCAATGCGACGCCGCTCGCGCAGCAGATCGCGCGCGAGGAAATGGGCCTCGTGTGGGCGCCGACGGAGTTCCGGGTCGATTCGCCATCGAAGATCGAGCATCCGAGCGACGACTACAAAAGCCCGCCGATGGAGCGCCTCGTCGCTCTGCTGAAGGACGCGCAGAGCGAATTCCTGATCCTGTCGCCCTACTTCGTGCCGCACGACGCGGGCGTGAAGGCGCTCGCCGGTCTGACGAAGCGCCGCGTGCGCGTCGCGGTGCTGACGAATTCGCTCGCCGCGACCGATGCCGTCGCCGTGCAGGCGGGCTACGCGCCGTATCGCATTCCGATGCTGCAAAACGGCGTCGAACTGTACGAGTTCAAGCCGATTCAGGTCGAAGGCGAAAGCAGTCCGCGCGCGGGTCTCTTCGGCTCGCAGTCGCGCGCGAGCCTGCACGCGAAGGCCTATGTGATCGATCGGAGTATCCTCGTGATCGGCTCGATGAATCTCGATCCGCGTTCGGCGAAGCTCAATACCGAGCTCGCGCTCGTGATCCACAGCAAGCCGATCGCCGAGGAAGCCGCGAAACTCTTCGAGAACGGCATTTCGCCGAAGGTGAGCTGGCAGGTGCAACTGGCGAGCGCGGCGGTGACGGAGGAGCTTCGGCGCACGGGCGCGCCGCAGTCGGGCCTCGTCTGGATCACCGAGGAAAACGGCAGTCTCGTCACCTACAATTTCGATCCCGAGGCAGGTCTTTATCGCAATGCGATGACGGGCCTCTTCATGATGCTGCCCGTCGACAAGCAGCTTTGATCCAACTTCGTAAGGAAACTCACGCCATGTCACACGATGCGAAGGGCGACGTACGGATGGAGAAGGACACGTTCGGCGAGATCGCCGTGCCGAACGACAAGCTCTGGGGCGCGCAGACGCAGCGCTCGCTGCAAAACTTCAAGATTTCGACGGAAAAGCAGTCGCCCGAGCTGATCACCGCGCTCGCGATCATCAAGCACGCCGCCGCGGAAGTGAACGAAGGCCTGAAGGTGCTCGACTCGAAGAAGGCGAAGGCGATCGTTCAGGCGGCCGAGGAAATCATCGACGGCAAGCATCCCGACGAATTTCCGCTCGCCGTCTGGCAAACCGGCTCGGGCACGCAGACCAACATGAATCTGAACGAGGTGATCGCCAATCGCGCGAGCGAAATCATGGGCGGTCCGCGCGGCGAGGAGCGCCTCGTGCATCCGAACGACGATGTGAATCGCGGCCAGTCGTCGAACGACGTGTTTCCGACCGCGATGCACGTCGCCGCGGCCGTGGCGATCAAGAAGCATCTGCTGCCGTCGCTGAAAACGTTGCGCGATACGCTCGACAAGAAGGCGAAGGCGTTCGACAAGATCGTGAAGATCGGCCGTACGCACTTGCAGGACGCGACGCCGCTCACGCTCGGGCAGGAGTTTTCGGGATACGTCGCGCAGCTCGATCAGAGCATGAAGCACGTCGAGGCGACTTTGCCGCATCTGTATCAGCTCGCGCAGGGCGGCACGGCGGTCGGCACGGGGCTGAACGCGCATCCGGAATTCGCGGTGAAGGTCGCGCAGGCGATCGGCAAGCTCACCGGCCTGCCGTTCGAGACTGCGCCGAACAAGTTCGAGGTGATGGCCGCCGCCGATGCGCTCGTCGCCGCGCACGGCGCGCTGAAGACGGTCGCGGCGAGCCTGATGAAGATCGCCAACGACATCCGCTGGCTGGCGAGCGGACCGCGCTGCGGGTTGGGCGAGCTGTCGATCCCGGAGAACGAGCCGGGCAGCTCGATCATGCCGGGCAAGGTGAACCCGACGCAATCCGAAGCCGTCACGATGCTCTGCTGCCAGGTCTTCGGCAACGATGTCGCGGTGAACTTCGGCGGCGCGAGCGGCAACTTCGAGCTGAACGTGTTCCGGCCGATGATCGCGCACAACGTGCTGCAATCGGTCCGCCTGCTCGCGGACGGCGCGCAGAGCTTCAACGATAACTGCGCGGTGGGCATCGAGCCGAACGAGAAGCGCATCGACAGTCTGCTGAACGAATCGCTGATGCTCGTGACGGCGTTGAATCCGCATATCGGCTATGACAAGGCCGCGCAGATCGCGAAAAAGGCGCACAAGGAAGGCACGACGCTCAAGGCCGCCGCGCTCGCGCTCGGTCACGTGACCGAGCAGCAGTTCGATGAATGGGTCAAGCCGGAGGAAATGGTGGGAAAAAGGTAAGCGCGTTCTTGCCCGAAGAGCGGCGGGTTACACCTTCCCCGCCGCCACCTCTTCCGGCTTCAGCTCGACGATTGCATCGAGCGCGTCCTTCACGTCCATCGCGTATTTCGCGAGGCGCTTTTCCTCTTCCGTTTCCGGCACGAACGCAGGCACGGGCGTCGGCTGGCCTTTTTCATCGACGGCGACGAAAACCATCAGGCAATCGGTCGTCTGCTGAAGCTCGCCGACTTTCGGATCGCCCGCATGCACGGAAATGTGGATGTGCATGCTGGTGCGCCCCGTCGTCACGACGCGCGCGCGCAATTCGACCAGATTGCCGACGAGAATCGGCCGCCGAAAACGAATGTTGCCGACGCTCACCGTGACCGCATAGCGCCCGGACCACATCGCGGCGCAGGCGTAGGCGGTTTCGTCGATCCATTTCATCAGCGCGCCGCCGTGCACCTTGCCGCCGAAATTCACCGAAGTCGGCTCGGCGAGAAAGCGGAAAGTGGTTTCCGCACGGCTTTTCGGGACGGCTGGAATGGGGGATGAGGTCGGCGTATTCATGGGAAGCCCGTCTGATGCGGAAAATGAATGCCGATTATAGGGTCGGCAATATTCAATCGTGGACGGTGATGCCCTGATCGATCGTGCCGTACATCGTGATGCTGCCGCCGCTGCCCGCCGACGACGACGGCGCGCCCGCGCAGCCCGCGCAGAGCACGAGAACGCCTATAGCGCTCGCGAGAATGAATCTGGCCATGGAATTCTCCCCTGCTGCCTCGAAATGCCAGCGGTCATTCTAGCGCCGCGCCTCGCGCATCGACATTTCGGCGCACGGTGAAACATCGGTTGCGCGATCGCGCTAGAGTGGACGCATCGACTACTTCGCCCGATACGGAAATCGCCATGAACCCCGCTTTCGACGACGCCGATTCCCGCGCGCGCCATTTTCCCGGCCTGTCGCGCATCGGCGCGCTGATCGCGGATCCGGGCCGCGCCGCCATGCTCTGGTCGCTGATGGATGGCACCGCGCGCCCCGCCGGCGAACTGACGATGATCGCGGGGCTGTCGCCATCGGCGGCAAGCGGGCATCTCGCGCGGCTGACCGAAGGCGGACTGCTCGCGCTCGAAGTGAGCGGACGGCATCGGTACTACCGGATCGCGACGGCGGATATCGCCGCGGCCATCGAAGCGCTCGCCAATCTCGCGCGGGCGAGCGCGCCGCAGCGCGCGCCGGAACGGCCGCCTTCCGCCGTGCCTGTCGAAATGCGTTTCGCGCGCACCTGCTACGACCATCTGGCGGGCGAACTCGCCGTGCAGCTCTTCGAGCGGATGATCGCGCGCAACTGGCTCGCCGCCGCCGATCGTCACGACGCCGCGCACGGCCCCGCCGCGCTCGACGCCACGCCCGAAGGCGCGCAGGCGTTCGCCGAACTCGGCATCGATCTGAAGGCGCAGCGCGCGCGGCGGCGACGGTTCGCGTGCACCTGCATCGACTGGAGCGAGCGCCGGCCGCATCTGGGCGGCGCGCTCGGCGCGGCGTTTCTCGACGCGTGCGAGTCGCACGGCTGGATCGAGCGCACGGCGAAACGCCGCGTCCTGCGCGTGACGCCCGCGGGGCATCGGCATTTCGAAGGCTTCCTGTCCGCGCGATAAAGCTTTGTTACGCGCGCCTGCGAGCCGTTACAAACGGCATCGTACGGATACAGGCGCCGGCGATACATTGATCCGACAGGTCTCGCGAACTCAGTGCGCCGAACGGAACGCACGCGCGGCCGCCGGAGAACGTAATGAAGATCAAGATCGCCGCTTTGTGCGTGCTTTTGTCGGCATCGGGGCTTAACGCGTTTGCGCAAACCGGACAAGGCGATCCGCCCGGACGCATCGCGCGGCTCAACTACATGGCGGGCACGGTGACGACCGAGCCAGCGGGCGCATCCGACTGGTCCTACGCGCAGATCAATCGTCCGCTGACGACGGGCGATCAACTCTGGAACGACGAGAACGCGCGCTCCGAACTGCATATCGGTTCGACGGCGGTGCGGCTCGGGTCATCGACGGCGCTGTCCGTCCTCGCGCTCGACGACGACACCGCGCAACTCAAGATCGCCCAGGGCACGCTGTCGACGCGCGTGCGCGAACTCCCGCCGGGCACGACCTACGAGATCGACACGCCGAACACCGCGCTCGCGATCACGACGCCCGGCGAGATGCGAGTCGACGTCGCGCCCGATGGCCGCGCGACGACTGTGACGGTGCGAAGCGGCGGCGTCACCGCATACGGCGACGGTGGCTCCGTGCAACTCGCGGGCGGGCAGCAGATGACGTTCGAGGGCACGAATCTGCAGCAGGCATCGGCGAATGCGGCGCCCGCGCCCGACGCGTTCGATCAATGGGCCGCCGGGCGCGACGCATCCGAAGATCGCTCGATTTCGGCGCGATATGTATCGCGCGACGCGCCCGGTTATCAGGATCTCGACGCCAACGGAACGTGGCGCAACGATCCGTCGTACGGGCCGGTCTGGACGCCGACCGCCGTGTCCGCCGACTGGGCGCCGTATCGTCAGGGACATTGGGCCTGGCAGGATCCGTGGGGATGGACATGGATCGACGACGCGCCGTGGGGCTTCGCGCCGTATCACTATGGCCGCTGGGCGTATATCGGATCGCGATGGGCATGGGTGCCCGGCCCGATGGACGTCAGCGCGCCGCCCGCGTATTCGCCTGCGCTCGTCGGTTTCGTCGGCGATGGCGATGGCGATGGCGGCCCCGACTGGAACGTCGCGGTGACGGTCGGCGGCATCGCGGCGGCGGGCGTCGCGTGGTTTCCGCTCGGACCGGGCGAAGCTTGGCGTCCGCATCGGGATGGCTGGAGTCCGCGTTATTTCGAACGCGTGAACCGCAATGTCTATGTGCGCAATACGTACGTCAACTATCACGCGCCGCGCGGGCTGACGGCCGTGCCGACGAACCTGTTCGTGCTTGGCCAGCCGGTCGGACGTCAGCCGTACGCGGTCGATCCGTCGCGCTGGCGCCATCCGCGCTTCTTCGCGGGCGCGCCGGGCATTGCGCCGACGCGCGACAGCTTCGCGCCCGGTGGGCGACGCGCGAGTTATCAGCCGCCGCAGGCCGGATTCGGACGACCGGTGGTCGCAACACGCGCGCCCGTCGCGCCGCCGGCTTTTCATGACCGGTACGTGCAGCAGAATCGCGATCCGCGCGGCGGGTACGGCGCGCGCAACGAACAGGTGCATCTCGTCGCGACGCATGGACCGGCGCGGTCGGTCATCGCGGGCGGCACGTTGCCGGCGCCGGTTCCCGCTCAGCCTGCGCAGCCGCATGGCTACGGCGTTGCGCATCCGCCGCAGGCTGCGCAATTCGGCGCGAACGATCCGCGCTTCGCGCATGGGGATTCATCGCGCGGACATGCCGTTTGGCGCGAGCCGCGCGCGCCGCAGCAGGCGTATCAACCGATGTGGCAGCGTCAACGCGCAAACGATGCGCCGCACGTCGATCAACGCATGCCGATGCATTCGATGCAGCCGCAGCCCAATCACGCGTCGCCGGAGGCGTATCGCCAGGCGCGGGTCGAACAGCCGCGCCATGAGATGCCGCCGCCTCATCCGCAGCCGGAAGCGCAGCGGCCGCAGCCTCACCAGGAGCCAACGCGTCAGCCGATGCATCAGGAAGTTCGTCAGGCTCCGCCGCCGCAGATGCAGAATCGGGAGCCTCATCAACCGCAACAGCCGCAACAGCAACGTGGCGGCGGCAACGAGCACCATCGCGGTTAAGACCTCAAAAACAAAACGCGCGGCCTCGACCGCGCGTTTTCTTGTGCAAACCGACGAAACCCGGCTTATACGGCCATCGGCGCCGTGAGCGCGTCGTGATGCTTGTAGCCTTCGAGCGCGAAATCCTTCGGCTCGATCTTCTCCAGCCATTCCGGTTCATAGCGCTTCGTCACCGCGTAATCCGGCACGCGATCGGAGATGATCAGTTGCGGCGAAGGCAGCGGCTCGCGCTTGAGTTGCTCGTGCAGCATGTCGAGCTGGTTTTCGTAGATGTGCGCGTCGCCGATGAAGTACGTGAACCAGCGCGGCTTGTAGCCCGTCAGCCGTCCGACGAGATGCAGCAGCGCCGCACCTTCGGTCAGATTGAACGGCGTGCCGAGGCCGACGTCGTTGCTGCGGATGTACAGACACAGCGAAATCTCGCGCGTCACCGCGTTCGGGATGAACTGATACAGCAGATGGCACGCGGGCAGCGCGATCTCGTCGAGCTTCGCCGGATTCCACGCGTGAAACAGAATGCGCCGGTCGGTCGGGCGCTCGATGATCGTGTCGAGACATTGACGCAACTGATCGATCGCCTTGTACAGCAGCACCTGCTCGCGCCCGTTTTCGACGAAACTCGTCACGAGCTGATAGCCGCGATTCGTGGCGTCGGCGATCTGGTCGCCCGCGCAGGCGTCGACGAGCTTGTACGCGGGCCACTTGCGCCACTGCACGCCGTAGACGTCGCCGAGATCGTCCGGACCCTGGCGATACGGATTCTCGAGCCACTCCGGATTCTCGTTGGCGTTGGCGTCCCACACCTTGCAGCCGAGCGCGCGAAAGTCCGCCGCGCTCTTCGACGCGCGCAGAAAGCCCACGAGTTCGCCGATCGCCGACTTGAACGCGAGCTTTTTCGTGGTCACGGCCGGGAAGCCTTGCTGCAGGTCGAAACGCAGCATCGCGCCGGGCATGCTGATCGTGCGGATGCCCGTGCGGTTTTCCTGCCAAGTGCCGGTATCGAGAATCGTCTGGACGAGCTCGAGATACTGTTTCATTCGATGTTCCCTGGGTACGCTGCGCGCCCTCGCGAGCGGAAGGCGTAAACGATCGATTTTACCAAGCGATGGATGCGGGCGCTTAGTGCAGCGGCACGAAAAAACGGGCGCCTTGTGGCGCCCGTCCGGTGTTCGTCCGCGACCTGGCTGTCAGCCGCGCGTGGCGTGCTCCGAGGGCGCATCGACCTCGATGTGACGCATGCCATGCGCGCTCAACAGCCGATACAGCGTCACGCGCGAGATGCCCAATTCGTGCGCGGCGTCGCCAAGACGCCCGCGATGGCGCAGCAGCGCGAGTTCGATCGCCTGTCGTTCGGCGGCCTCGCGCGCCTGTGCGAGCGAGACCGGCGCGACTTCGACGTATTCGCCGAGTTCGAGATCGCGCGCTGTGATCTGACGCCCTTCCGACATCACGATGGCGCGCCGCACGCGGTTGATGAGCTCGCGCACGTTGCCCGGCCAGCCGTAGTTGTGGATCGCGGCGATCGCATCCGGCGAGAATCCGCGCAGCCGACGGCTCGCGTCCTTCTTGAAGCGGTCGAGCATGTGCTTCGCGAGCAGCTCGATGTCCTTGCCGCGCGCGCGCAGCGGCGGCTCGTCGATCTGCAGCACGCACAGCCGGTGATACAGGTCCGCGCGAAAGCGCCCTTCGATCATCGCGGTCTGCATGTCGACGTGCGTCGCGGAAATAATGCGCACGTCGACGGGCGTCGAGCCGTGTCCGCCGAGGCGCTCCACCTTGCGCTCCTGCAGGAAGCGCAACAGGCTCGCCTGGCTTTCGAGCGGCAGGTCGCCGATTTCATCGAGGAACAGCGTGCCGCCATTGGCCGCTTCGACACGGCCGATCTTGCGTTGATTCGCGCCCGTGAAAGCGCCGCGTTCGTAACCGAAGAGCTCCGATTGCAGCAGATGCGCGGGAATCGCGCCACAGTTGATCGCCACGAACGGCTGATCGCGGCGCGCCGAGCGCTCGTGAATGGCAACAGCCGTGAGTTCCTTGCCGGTGCCGGATTCGCCGGAGATGAACACGGGCGCATCGGTCATCGCGACTTTGCGGATCGAGCGGAAAAGCGCGAGCATCGCGTCGCACGAACCGACCATTTCGCCCTCGGCGCGGCCCTCGCTGCGCGCATCGTTCGACGCGGCGTCATGCAGCGAAACCATGCCGTACGCATGACCGACGGAATCGACGATGCGGTCGTTGGACGTCGGCAGCGTCACGTAATCGAAGCAATAGTCGCGAATGAGACGCCGCACGGCAGCGTCTTCCAGTTGCCCGGCAACCGTGGCCGCGACCCAGCCCACGTTGGTCATCGTCAGCGACGATTCGAACGCCGCCAGTTCATGAGATTCGAAATGACTCGACAGATCGAGCAGCCCGCCGGTCGCCAGATCGCTGCGCAAAGCCTTGCGCGTGTCGCGCGCGTTCGCGACGATTTCGATATGCCAACCGCGCTCCTCGAATCGCGCGCACAGCGTCTCGCTTGGATCGCGAGTCACATAGATGAGTTGCCGCCGAGCGACGTCCATTATTCAGATCCTTTGTTCAACATTCGTTGAAAAGGTCACGTAGTTCAAGGCTCGCGCTACATCGCAAAATTCGTTGCCCTCGCACGTTGCTCGCAAACGTCTGGAGAGGATTTGCCATTCGAACCGTCGCCCCCCGGGACACGGCGCGAAACACCACGCACCCTTCCACGAAACCCTTTATGTCTGATTCTGCGCCGTTTTTGAGAGACTACTATAACCCAGAAACCCCGGAAACAAATATCGCGAGAGTCGCCGGATTAGCCACAAAACCTTGACAGGACGGCCTTGGCAAGAATTTCTCACACGATTATCAACGAGATTGCGCACAATTTAATAAGACAAAATCTTATACCGATTTCGCCGGAAGTTCACGTTTTTCTGCCTTCATGTTTCAGCAGTGAAACGTTTACAGCCGAATTTTTGCTGCGGACTTTCGTCGGATTTTCGCGATTCATTGCGCAGCAACGCTCTGCCGGACATGGCACGCAATTCGCTCCAATAGAACCGCGCTCGAAGGTAAGAAATACTCGCTGCCGAACGAGCGTTCATCTTTATCCCTGCATTCGACTCCCGCTTAATCGTTTTACCGAGAAAGCGATTACTTTATTTCCGGATATTTCCGTGGCGGGAATTTATTACTTGGTTATGTCGTCACGATGGCACGCGATAGTTCTTTAAGGCGCGGAGAAACAACCGACGCGCATCAAAATGGCGAGAACGCGGACGAATCCGCCGCGTCGGGCCTGCCCGACGATCGTCCGACTGGCTCGGGCGTCAGCGTGACGCTATGGGACGAGATCGCGCCGCCCCCATGGCACACGACGCTGCCGCTCGGCGACGAAGCGCCGGAGGCGTAGGCCCGCGCGGCGCGCCGAGCGCTGGCCGCGCCGCAAGCGTCGGTTAGAATCGTCACCCGGCCGCGCTGCCCGCGCGCGCCAGCTTGCCGGACTTCTATTCCATGACGACGCTGACTCTGATCGTCGCCCGCGCGCGCAATGGCGTGATCGGACGCGAAAACCAACTGCCCTGGCGCCTGCCCGAGGATCTCGCCTTCTTCAAGCGCACGACGATGGGCGCGCCCATCATCATGGGCCGCAAGACGCATGAATCCATCGGCAGGGCGCTGCCGGGGCGGCGCAATATCGTCGTGTCGCGCGACGGCACCCGGCGCTACGAAGGCTGCGATGTCGTGACGAGCCTCGAAGCGGCGCTCGCGCTCGAACCGGCGAAGGAAGCGTTTTTGATCGGCGGCGCGCAGTTGTATCAGGATGCCATTGCGCGTGCGGACAAGATGATCGTCACCGAGATCGACGCCGATTTCGATGGCGACACGCGCTTTCCCGGGCCCGATCCCGAGTTGTGGCGCGAAGTGTCGCGCGAGCCGCATCGCGCAGCGGCGCCGAACGATTTCGCGTTCGCCTTCGTGACCTACGAGCGCATCGCCTCGTCGGAATGAAGCCGGAATGAAAAAAGGCTCCGGATGCGCTCCGGAGCCTTTCTCTTCTCGACCGGCGCGGCTTACTGGCCCGCGACCGTCATCCGCTCGATCAGCACCGAGCCGATTTCCTTCGTGCCGCGCACGACGGTATCCGCGCCGATTGCCTCGATATGGCGGAACATCTCCTGCAGCGTGCTCGCCACGGTGATTTCCTCGACGGCATGCACGATCTTGCCGTTCTCGACCCAGAAACCCGACGCGCCGCGCGAGTAGTCGCCCGTCACGTAGTTCACGCCCTGCCCCATCAGTTCGGTAAGCAGGAGGCCGGTATCGAGCTTCTTCAGCATCGCTTCGAAGTCGTGCTCGGGCTTCGTGTGCGCGCTCGTCATCGTCAGATTGTGCGAGCCGCCCGCGTTGCCGGTCGTCTGCATGCCGAGCTTGCGCGCGGAGTACGTCGAGAGGAAATAGCCCTGCACGACGCCATCCTCGACGACGTTACGGCGTTGCGTACGCACGCCTTCTTCGTCGAACGGGGCGCTGCCCATGCCGCCCTTCACATGCGGATCCTCGACGATCTGGATATGCGGCGCGAACACCGGCTTGCCGAGGCTATCGACGAGGAACGTAGTCTTGCGATACAACGCGCCGCCGCTCACCGACTGCACGAACGCGCCGAGAATGCCCGCCGCGAGCGGCGCTTCGAACAGCACGCGGCACTTGCGCGTGTCGAGGCTCTTCGCGTTGAGCCGCGCGAGCGCCCGCTCGGCGGCGTAGCGGCCGACGGCTTCGGGCGCCGCAAGCGCGGATGCATCGCGTTTGGACGTGTACCAGTCGTCGCGCTGCATGTCGCGGCCGGCCGCGGCGATCGGCGCGCACGCAATGTAGTGACGCGAGTACGGATAGCCCGCCATGAAGCCGCGCGACGTCGCGAGCACGAACTGCGAATGCTGCGCGGAAACGCTCGCGCCTTCCGAATTGGTCACGCGCTTGTCGACGGCGAACGCTGCGGCCTCCGCGCGGCGCGCGATCCCGGCGGCCTCTTCGGCGTCGATGTCCCACGGGTGATAAAGATCGAGGTCCTGCGGCGACTTTTCCAGCAACTCGGCTTCCGCGAGGCCGGCCGCGCTGTCCTCCGCCGTGAAGCGCGCGATGTTGTACGCGGCCGCGACCGTGTCGCGCAATGCGTCGCGCGTGAAGTCCGCAGTGCTCGCGTTGCCGCGCTTCTTGCCGATGAACACGGTCACGCCGACCATCTTGTCGCGATTGTGCTCGATGGTCTCCACTTCGCCGCGCCGCACGCTCACCGACAGGCCGTCGCCCTCGGAGATCTCGGTGGCCGCATCGCTCGCGCCGAGTTCCTTCGCGTAGCGCAGGATGTCGGAGGCGATCTCCTTCAGCTCATCCTGCGTATGCGGGAAGTAGCGTTGCTTGACGTCCATGTCTGCTGCCATTTTTGGTTGCCTTTGGAAGTCGGGCGTGTCGCGCCCGCGCATGTCGTGATTGCTTCGGGATTCCCTGCCAGATGCGCTCGTCGTCGAGCATCGCAAAGCGGGACCGGCGTATCACGCGATCATAGCAAGGACGGCGTGCATTCACCCGCCAAGGTTTGTCGCAGCGCCGGCCGCGACCCGGCAAAAGCGATGCGGGCGCAAGCTACAATGTCGGGATGAACCGTAAAACCCGCATTCAACCGATCGATTCCGGCCGCGACGACGATCGCGAGGCCGACGAAAACGGCTACGACCGTCCGAGCAAATCCCAGCTAAAGCGCGAAATGCACGCGCTGCAGGAGCTGGGGGAAGCGCTCATCGCGCTGCCCAAGGATGCGCTCAAACGCATGCCGATGCCCGAGGATCTCGGCGACGCCGTGCGCGAGGCACGCCGCATCACCGATCACGAAGGCAAGCGCCGTCAGTTGCAGTACGTCGGCAAGGTCATGCGCTCGCTGACCGAAGAAGAAGTCGCCGCGCTGCGCACCGCGCTCGACACCCATCGCGGCGTGAACAAGGCCGAAACCGCGCGCATGCACTGGATCGAGCGCACGCGCGAACAATTGCTCGCCGATGACGCCGCGCTCACCGAATTCATCCGCACGCATCCGGGCGTCGATCCGCAGGAAGGCCGCACGCTGATCCGCAACGCGCGCAAGGAGCGCGAGCAGCAAAAGCCGCCGCGCTATTACCGCGAACTCTTCCAGTGGATCAAGAACGCGTCGGGCGCGCAAGACGACGATGTCGAAGACGACGAGGACGATCGCGATGACGACGCGTGACGAACTGATAGTCGGACTGGTGTCGATCAGCGATCGCGCGTCTTCCGGCGTCTACGAGGACAAGGGCTTGCCGTCGCTCGTCGAGTGGCTCGGCGCGGCGCTCTCGACGCCGTTTCGAGCCGAGACGCGGCTGATTCACGACGACGCCGCGACCATTTCCGCGACGCTCGTCGAGCTCGTCGATACGCACCGCTGCGATCTGGTGCTGACTACAGGCGGCACCGGCCCGTCCCGCCGCGACGTGACGCCCGAGGCGACGCTCGCCGTCGCCACCAAGCCGATGCCCGGCTTCGGCGAGCAGATGCGCCAGATCAGCCTGAATTTCGTGCCGACGGCCATTCTCTCGCGGCAAGTCGCGGTGATTCGCGAAACGGAAGACCACGCTGCGCTCATCATCAATCTGCCGGGCCAGCCGAAGTCGATCCGCGAAACGCTCGAAGGTCTGAAAGACGCAGACGGCAGAACGAAAGTGCCGGGCATTTTCGCGGCCGTGCCGTATTGCATCGATCTGATCGGCGGGCCGTATATCGAAACGCGGCCGGAAGTGGTCGCCGCGTTTCGTCCGAAGAGCGCGATCCGCCCGCCGAAGAATTAGGACGCGGCTGCGCTCGCCGACGGAATCAGGAAATGCTGGCGGTAGTACTTGAGCTCGTCGATCGACTCGTGGATATCGGCGAGCGCCGTGTGCATCGCACGCTTCTGGAAGCCCTTGTAAATCGCCGGCTGCCAGCGGCGGCACAGTTCCTTCAACGTGCTGACGTCGAGATTGCGATAGTGGAAGAACGTCTCCAGTTCGGGCATCCAGCGCGCCATGAAGCGGCGGTCCTGGCAGATCGAGTTGCCGCACATCGGCGATTTGCCGGGCGGCACGTAAGCCCCGAGAAAATCGCGGATCTGGCGCGTGGCTTCGGCTTCATCGACCGTCGACGTCTTCACGCGCTCCGTCAGCCCCGAGCGGCCGTGCGTGTTGCGATTCCACTCGTCCATGCGGCCGAGCGCTTCTTCCGTCTGATGAATCGCGAGGACCGGGCCTTCGACCATCTTGTCGAGCGTCGAATTCGTGACGACCACCGCGATCTCGATGATGCGATCGTTGTCCGGATCGAGGCCGGTCATCTCCATGTCGAGCCACACGAGGTTCATGTCGCTGCGCGCGAGCGCGTTTTCTTCTGATTCGGGCGTGGTGGAGATGTCGGTCATGAAAAGCGGCCTGAAAGATGGGAAAGCCATGCCGCACAGTTTCTGAGCGCGCCGGCACGGCCTAGAACCTATAATTCTCGCATAGTTCAATCGGAATTCCCGGATGACCAACCTCACTCTCGCCTTCTCGACGATCTTCGTCGTCGCCCTCGTCGCGATGGTTTCGACCAAGCTGTGGCTCGCATCGCGCCAGATTCGCTACGTCGCCGCGCATCGCAACGGCGTGCCCGCGCAATTCAGCGGCACGATTCCGCTCACGGCGCATCAGCGCGCCGCGGATTACACCGTCGAGCGCACGCGCCTCACCATGATCGAAGTCGTCACGAGCGCGGTCGTGCTCGTCGCGCTGACGCTGCTCGGCGGCGTCCAGGCGCTCGATCTCGCCATTTCGGACTGGCTCGGCCGCGGCTATCTCGGACAGATCGCGCTGGTGGCGTCGGTGGTGGCGATCACGAGCGTCATCGATCTGCCGTTCGACTACATCCGCCATTTCGTGATCGAGGAAAAGTTCGGCTTCAATCGCATGTCGAAGAAGCTCTTCTTCGTCGATCTCGTCAAGGGCACGGTGCTCGCCATCGTGATCGGCGCGCCGCTCTTGCTGCTCACGCTCTGGCTCATGGATCGCGCCGGCACCTTCTGGTGGCTGTGGACGTGGATGGTCTGGGTGGCTTTCCAGCTGCTCGCGATGATCATCTATCCGACCTTCATCGCGCCGCTCTTCAACAAGTTCGAACCGCTGAAGGATGAAGCACTCGTCGCACGCATCACGAATCTGATGTCGCGCACGGGCTTCGCCGCGAAAGGCCTGTTCGTGATGGACGGCAGCCGCCGCTCGGCGCACGGCAACGCGTATTTCACCGGCTTCGGCGCGGCAAAGCGCATCGTGTTCTTCGACACGCTGCTCGCGCGGCTTTCCGGCAACGAAATCGAAGCGGTGCTCGCGCACGAACTCGGCCATTTCAAGCGCCGTCACGTTCTGAAGCTGATGGTCGTCATGTTCGGCATCAGCCTCGCGATGCTCGCGCTGCTCGGCTGGCTCATTCAGACGACGTGGTTCTACGAAGGTCTCGGCGTGCGGCCGTCGCTCGTCGGCAGCAATAACGGGCTCGCGCTCGTGCTCTTCATGCTCGTGCTGCCCGTGTTCATGTTCTTCATCACGCCGCTCGGCAGCCTGACATCGCGCAAGAACGAGTTCGAAGCCGATGCTTTCGCCGCCAGCCAGACCGATCCGAAGGATCTCGTGAACGCGCTCGTGAAGCTGTATGAAGACAACGCGTCGACGCTCACGCCCGATCCGATCTACACCGCGTTCTACTACTCGCATCCGCCCGCCTCGCAGCGCATCGACCGCCTGATGCAGCACGCCGCATGACGCGCGGGTTCAAGCGGTCAGGTGCGGCGGCACGGCTCGAAGGCACGGTGATCGCCGCGCACGGGCGGCACTATCTCGTCACGCCCGAAGACGGCGGCGCGATGCTCCAGTGCTTCCCGCGCGGCAAGAAAAGCGAAGTGGCCGTAGGCGATCGCGTGTTCTACGAGCAGTCGTCGGCGGATCAGGGCGTGATCGTCGAGATCGCCGAACGGCGCAATCTGCTCTATCGCTCGGATCAGTTCAAGTCGAAGCTCTTCGCGGCGAATCTCGATCAACTTCTGATCGTGCTCGCCACCGAGCCGCATTTCAGCGAAGACCTGCTCGGACGCGCGCTGATCGCGGCCGAGGCGCACGGTCTGGAATCGCTGATCGTATTGAACAAGATCGATGTCGAAAGCGCGTTGCCGTTCGCGCGCGAACGTCTCGCGCCGTATCGCGAACTCGGCTACACGGTGATCGAGCTCTCGGCGAAGATGGCGCCCGGCGACGTTCATCCGCAACTCGACGCACGCCTCAAAGACCGCTCGACGATCCTGCTCGGTCAATCCGGCATGGGCAAATCGACGCTCGTGAACCTGCTCGTCCCCGATGCCGACGCGGCCACACGCGAGATTTCGTCCGCGCTCAACAGCGGCCGTCATACGACCACATTCACGCGTCTCTACGATCTGCCAGGCGGCGGCTCGCTGATCGATTCGCCGGGCTTTCAGGAATTCGGCCTGCATCATCTGTCGGAAGGCCAGCTCGAGCGCGCCTTCGCCGATTTCCGGCCTTATCTCGGACATTGCCGCTTCTACAACTGCCATCATCTGCACGAGCCGGGATGCGCGGTGCTCGAAGCCGTCGAAGCGGGAAAGATTCGCCCCGAACGTCACGCGCTCTACGCGCAACTCGTGCACGAAGCCAGCCAGATCGTTCGATGAAGCGGCTCACGCGCGCTCCCGATCTCATCACGGCGCAGCATTGGGTGAACGTGCTGTCGGCCGCGGGCGTGCCGTGCGAGTTGCACAACCGTTATTTGAATGGCGCGATGGGGGAGATTCCGGCCGATCAGTGCGCGCCGGAAATCTGGATCGTCGACGATCGCGACGAAGCGCTGGCCTTGCGCCTTCTGGAGCGCGCGAGAAAAGGGCCGGACGCGAACGCCCGGCCCTGGAAGTGCAAGCATTGCGGCGAGTGGCTGGAGCCGCAGTTCACCGTCTGCTGGAATTGCCAGACGGCGCGCGATCCGCTCGACGATTGATTACGCCAGCCACACGGCGATCGTCAGCATCAGCAGCAGCAACATCCACAAAATGACTGCCCGCCATACGAGGCCGACAGCCGATTGCAGCGTGCGCGGCGTGCAATCGTCGCCGACGGGCAACGGACTGGCATCGCCGACGGCAAGCGCTTCGACCGAAAGCGGCTCGGCGAGCGGCCCCGCGAGACGCGCGCCCAGCGCACCGCTGCCCGCTGCCAGCAACACGCCTTCGTTTGCGTCCGGCCATTGGCGCGCGTGATTGCGCCACGCGTAAATGGCGTCCTCGAAATTGCCGACGATCGCGAAACCGAGCGACGTCAGACGCGCGGGCACCCAATCGATGATGAAGAACGCGCGTTGCGCGAACGACGAGAACTCCGCGGTGCGCTCGGGATTCGGCTTCGACCACGCGCGCGCGAGGTATTCGGCGATGCGATAGAGCACCGCGCCCGCCGGGCCTATCGGAATCAGAAACCAGAAGAACACGCCGAACACGTGCCGGTGCGATGCCACGACCGCATGAACCAGCGTATGCCGGACGATTTCGCTTACAGGCATGTCGACCGTATCGATGCCGGTCCACTCGGCCAGGACTTCCCGCGCGCGCGGAACGTCGTCGTTGTTGAGCGCGAGGTGGATATCGGTGAAATAGTGGCTGAACTGCCGGAAACCGAGCGTGAAATAGACGATCACCACGTTCCAGAAGAACGCCAGAACGAAGTTGATCCGATAGAGCACGTAATAGACGAGCCCGACGAAGAGCGTCCACGGCAGCACGACCACGAGCCACGCGACGATGCCATGCTTCTCCTTGCCGGCATCGAAACCGTGCGCGGTGGATTCCGCATGATATTGAAGCAACGCCGAAATCGGATTGTGCGGCGATAACGCGCGCATCTGCTCAATGACGAGAGCCAGCAATACGGAGAAAAAAGTCATGCGAAGCGCCGAAACGGTCGGATAGTTCGAGTTTCGCGTAACGATAGCACAGCGCCCGACGCCTTTAATGCGCTAAGTATTTGCGCAACGCGCAACAAGGGCGCGGACTTTTCGCGCCGTCACGCGCGAGCCACGAGGAAGCGATAGAAATTGCGCAACATGCCAGCCGTTGCGCCCCAGATGAAATAAGGAGCCTTCCCGTCGCCGGGGCTGTATGGCATGGCAAAAAAACGACGCTCGCCGCCTTCCCAGCGAAAGACCCGCACTTCATGATTCGCGGGATTCATGAGCCACGCGAGCGGCACTTCGAAGATATCGGCGACTTCGCGTGTATCGGCCTTCAATGTGAATGGCGGATTCACGAGCGCGACGACCGGCGTCACCTTGAAACCCGTGCCCGTCAGATACTCGGGCATCGCGCCGATGACCTCGCAATGCTCCGCGCCCAACCCCACCTCTTCGTAGGCTTCGCGAAGCGCGGTGGCGGCGGCATCGGCGTCTTCGGGCTCGCGTCGGCCGCCCGGAAAACTGATCTGCCCCGCGTGATCCGACAGATGATCGGCGCGCTGCGTCAGCAGCACGGTCAAGCCGCCCTCGCGCACGACGAGCGGCACCAGCACGGACGCCACGCGCGGATCGCCGCCGATCGCCTTGATGCGCTGCTCGCGCTCTTCCTGCGCCCAGTCGAGATCCATCGCGAAACGCGCGCGCAAGCCTTCAGGCGTGAGGCGCTCGGGCGGAACGGGCGGGAGTGTCTCGCCCGTCGAGAGGACGGGCATCGTTTCGGGTTCGAGGATGCGGGGAGTCGAAGTCTTTCCGGTGGACACGGGTCGAGAACGGTTCTGTGGAAGCCTCAATTTGAACACACCAAAGAAAAAAGCACCCGAGGGGTGCTTTTTCCGTACTGCGTCTGGCGAGGGACTTACTCTGCGGAAGCAGCAGGCTTGTCCTTGAACACCAGCTTTTCCTTGATTCGAGCCGACTTGCCCGAACGCTCGCGCAGGTAGTAGAGCTTCGCACGGCGGACATCGCCACGACGCTTCACGACGATGCTCGCGAGCAGCGGCGAGTAGGTCTGGAACGTACGCTCGACGCCTTCGCCCGACGAGATCTTGCGGACGATGAAGTTCGAGTTCAGGCCACGGTTACGCTTCGCGATGACGACGCCTTCGTAAGCCTGAACACGCTTGCGCGTGCCTTCGACCACGTTCACGTTGACGACGACGGTATCGCCCGGCGCGAAGTCGGGGATGCTCTTCTCGCCCAGAACGCGTGCGATCTCTTCCTTCTCGAGTTGCTCAATCAGATTCATTACTGACTCCTTGTGCCATCTTGCCGGAGTTGTGTGCCTTGTATTGAGTCAGGCCCCGGTAGAGGATGGGTTTGCTTCAGGCGCCGATACCACTCGACGCCCCCATTTTCCCGCTCGTCCGCTCGAAACCTATGCGGGCTTCGACGCTTCCTTCGCGAGTTCTGCGAGCCACGCCTCATCGGCACGGCTCAACATCTTGCTGCGACGCGCCCGCTCGATCAGATCGGGCCGCTTGTTGAATGTGTTGCGCAATGCTTCGCGCCTGCGCCAGGCGTCGATTTCCTTGTGATGGCCGCCGAGCAGCACATCGGGAACGCGCACGCCGTCGTACTCTTCCGGACGCGTGTAGTGCGGGCAATCGAGCAGCACATCGACGAAACTGTCCTGCACCGCCGATTGCGCGTCGTTCAGCACACCCGGCAACTGACGCACTACGGCGTCCATCAGCGCCATGGCGGGGAGTTCTCCGCCGGACAGCACGAAGTCGCCGAGGCTCACTTCTTCGTCCACTTCACGGTCGATCAGGCGCTGATCGATCGCTTCGTAACGGCCGCACAGCAATACGAGACCGGGTTCCTGCGCGAATCGCATCACGCGATCGTGATCCAGCTTCGCACCTTGCGGCGACATCATCACGACGCGCGTCGACGTGATGCCCTGCTCGCGCTGCGCAGCCTTCGCCGCGTGGATCGCGTCTTCCAGCGGGCGCGCCAGCATGACCATGCCGGGGCCGCCGCCGTAAGGGCGATCGTCGACGGTGCGGTAGTTGTCCGTGGTGAAATCGCGCGGATTCCACGTGCGCAGACCGAACCGCTCCTGCTTCACCGCCCGGCTGGTGATGCCCCAGTCGGTCAGCGCGCGAAACATTTCGGGAAAGAGCGTCACGACATCGAACTGCATCGCTCTCTCCGTAACGTGCCGATGTTCAATAATCGGCGTCCCAGTCGACGACGATACGCTTCGCCGCCCGGTCCACCGTCTTCACATATACGCCGACGAACGGAATGAGCCGCTCGCCGGTGACGGGCGCGCCGTCCTTGTTCGTATCCGGATACTCGATCCGCAGAATGGAATGCGCGCCGTTGTCGATCAGATCGGCGACGCGACCAAGCGCAACGCCAGCTTCATTTTCGACATCGAGGCCGATCAGATCGACCCAGTAAAATTCGTCGTCGCTGTCGAGCTTCGGGAAATCGCCACGCGCGATATTCACCGTATGGCCCTTCAGCGCGAGCGCCGCATCGCGGTCATCGCAGCCGGCCAGACGCGCGACGATGGTATCGGCGTGCACTTTCGACTGCAGGCAGCGCGCGGACTTGCGATCGCGGCCTTTGACGAGCCACCAGCGTTTGGCGCTCAGCAGCGCGTCGCCGCCCTGCTTGCCGTTCGCGTGCGGAACGATCTTGACCCAACCCTTCAGACCGTACGCATCGGCGATAAAACCGACTTCGACGGCGTCTTCGGGCAAAGCCTCGACCCGCTCGATTGCGGCTTCCGGCTGAATGCTGCCTTTATCGCTGCCTTTGTTGCTACCCGAAACGTCGCCCGCCACGCGGCGCGCGCCCGGCTTGCGGACGAACGCGCCAAACGTGGCGGAACTTTCATCTTGCCCCGGCTTCGTTCGGCCGATGTTTTCCGATGCGCGGCCGGATTCAGAATCGCGCGCGGACATCGGCGAACCTTTGGGCAGGTTTCGAGCGTTTACTACAGCGTCGGCTCAGCGAACTCAAGCAGCCGGCTGGGCTTGCTGAGCTTGCTTGACCAGACGCTCGACGGTCGGCGACAGTTGCGCGCCAACGCCTTGCCAGTACGTCAGGCGATCTTGCGCGATGCGCAGCGATTCGCCCTTGGTCGCGACCGGGTTGTAGAAACCCACGCGCTCGATGAAGCGGCCGTCACGGCGGCTACGCGAGTCGGTTGCGACGATGTTGTAGAACGGGCGCTTCTTCGAGCCGCCACGAGCCAAGCGGATGATGACCATGCTGAAATCCTTGAAAACCGGGGTTCGGAACAACGAGAACAGGCGATTATAGCCGGATTCCGACGCTCTAACAAACACTTAACGCATTTTTTGCATGTGACGCCAAGTTCGGCAAGAATTCGGCGCGTTGCCGGATACCGGAAATCACGCCAATGCGGCAACGTGCCATGGGCGGCGTGCTCGGCGGTAGGCGTAAAATATCAGACCGGCGTCCGCCTCAATCCACCACCGCTTTCGCTGATGACTTCCTCGTCCGTCGCCACGCAATCCGGCTCCAAGCCGGCCGGCAAGCAGGTTCCGCCATACTTCCGCTCGAAAACGCTGACCGCCGCGCTGGCGTTCCTGTTCGGCTATATCGGACTGCATCGCTTCTACCTCTATGGAATGCGCGACAAGTACGGCTGGGCGCATATCGTCGGTATCGTAATGGGTGCGTTCGGCTATCTGCTGCTCGCCGAAACGGAGCGCACGTCGATTCTCGGCTGGGCGCTGGCATTTCCCGGCGCAATCTCGCTGCTTGCGGCTTTCCTCTCCGCGCTCGTCTACGGCCTGCGCCCGGACGCCAAGTGGGACGCGCAATTCAACGCGCACACGGGACGCGAAAGCCGCTCCGGTTGGACCGTGATCTTCGTCGTGATCTTTTCGCTGCTGATCGGCGCATTTCTGCTGATGACCGGTCTCGCGCTCACGTTCCAGACTTATTTCGAAGGCCAGGTCGAAGCCGCGAAGACTTTGTCGCAATAGAACGTCAGAACAAATCGAGCTGCGGGCTCGCCGGCGGCGGCGGCCGGCTCGCCGGCCGCTGAAACTCGGACATATCGAGAATCCCGCGCTGTCTTGCATTAAGCCCAAGACGTTTCGTCGCCTTCTGAAAGCGCTGTTTCAGCATGTCGGCCCAAAGGCCCTCGCCTTTCATGCGCTTCGAGAAATCCGAGTCGTAATCCTTGCCGCCGCGCATATCGCGCACGCGGCTCATCACGCGGTCCGCGCGGTCGGGAAAATGCGCGGCGAGCCAATCCTTGAAGAGCGGCGCGACTTCCCATGGCAGACGCAGCACGATATAGCTCGCGGTCGTCGCGCCCGCCTCTGCGCACGCTTCCAGCACACGCTCCAGGTCCGGCTCCGTCACGAACGGAATGACCGGCGCGATGCTCACGCCCACTGGAATGCCCGCCTCCGCGAGCGTGCGAATCGTGCGCAGACGCCGCGAAGGTGTGGCCGCGCGCGGTTCGAGCGTGCGCGCGATATCGGCATCGAGCGTGGTGACTGTGATCGCCGCCATCATCTGGCCGCGTTCGGCCATCGGCGCGAGCAGGTCTATGTCGCGCTCGATCAGCGAGCTCTTCGTGATCGCCGCGAACGGATGGCCGCAGTCGTGCAGCATCTGAATGACGCGCCGCGTGAGTTGCAGATCCCGTTCGACCGGCTGATACGCGTCGGTGTTGACGCCGAGCGCGATCGGCTCGGGCTCGTAGTTCGGCTTCGCCAGTTCGCGTTCGAGCAATTCGGGCGCGTTGATCTTCGCGTAAATGCGGCTTTCGAAATCGAGGCCGGGCGACAGTCCGAGATAGCTGTGCGTCGGACGAGCGAAACAGTAGATGCAGCCGTGCTCGCATCCGCGATAGGGATTGAGCGATACGGAGAACGGAATATCCGGCGAACTGTTGCGCGTGAGGATGGTTTTGGCGCGCTCTTCGAACACCTGCGTGCGCAGCGGCGGTGCGCTCTCGTCCTCGGCATCCGCGGCGTGCAGCCAGCCGTCGTCGACGCGCTCGCGTTCGTCCTTCTCGTAGCGGCCCTGGATGTTCGTGACCGCGCCGCGCCCCTTCAACGGAGCGGGCGGCGCGACGGGATATTCACGATCCGGCGATGACATTTGCGACAAAATCCAACGATTGATACTGTACAAATATACAGTATCGACGTTTCGTCGCAAGCGAAAAATCACGTCTCGACGAGAATCTTCAGCGTCTCCTTGATCTCCTCCATCACCACATAGCTCTTCGACTGAACCGCGCCCGGCAGTTGCAACAGGATGTCGCCGAGCAGCTTGCGATAGTCCGCCATTTCGCCGATCCGCGCCTTGATCAGATAGTCGAAATCGCCCGACACGAGATGACACTCGAGCACTTCGGGAATCTTCTGCACTTCGCGCCGGAACTGCTCGAACATGTTGCCGCTTTTGTGATCCAGCGTGATCTCGACGAACACGAGCAGCGCCGCGCCGAGTTCGGTCGGATTCACGCGCGCGTAATAGCCGACGATGACACCGTCGCGCTCCATGCGTTTCACGCGCTCGATACACGGCGTCACGGACAATCCGACGCGCTCCGCCAGATCCTTCATCGCGATGCGGCCGTCCTCCTGAAGGATGTTCAAGATCTTGTGATCGAGCTTGTCGAGCGTGCGGACCGGATTTCGCTGCGTTCGCATTTCTTTTTCCTGAAAATCGACCAAATACAATAACTAAAACTGCTTTGATCTCAATACTATAGGCGATAACACTAGACGGACAGGGTGTCGCAGGTTTGGCCGGCTGTCCAGCGAAATCGAATTGGAGATCACATGCGAATCGTTATTCTCGGAAGCGGCGTCGTCGGCGTGACGAGCGCGTATTACCTTGCTCGCGCCGGCCACGAAGTCACGGTCATCGATCGCGAAGCCGGCCCCGCGCTCGAAACGAGTTTCGCGAACGCCGGACAGATCTCTCCCGGTTATGCATCGCCGTGGGCCGCGCCGGGCGTGCCGCTGAAGGCCGTGAAGTGGATGTTCGAAAAGCACGCGCCGCTCGCGATCCGCCTCGACGGCACGATGAATCAGTTGCAATGGATGTGGCAAATGCTGCGTAACTGCACGCAAGATCGCTACACGGTGAACAAGGGCCGCATGGTCCGCCTCGCCGAATACAGCCGCGACTGCCTGCAGGCGCTGCGCGCGGACACGGGCATTTCCTATGAAGGCCGCACGGGGGGCACGCTGCAACTGTTCCGTACGCAGCAGCAATTCGATGGCGCGGGCAAGGACATCGCCGTGCTGAAAGACGCGAACGTGCCGTTCGAGCTGCTCACCGCCGACGAACTCAAGAAGGCCGAACCCGCGCTCGCCGCCGTGTCGCACAAGCTGACGGGCGGTCTGCGTCTGCCGAACGATGAAACCGGCGACTGCCAGATGTTCACCACGCGGCTCGCCGCAATGGCCGAAGCGCTCGGCGTCAAGTTCCGCTACAACACGTCGATCGACGCGCTCGCCGTCGCGAATGGCCGCATCGCCGGCGTGCAGTGCGGCAAGGAACTGGTGACGGCGGATTCGTACGTCGTCGCGCTCGGCTCGTATTCGCCGAAACTGCTCGGCGATCTCGTCAAGATTCCGGTCTATCCGCTGAAGGGCTATTCGATTACCGCGCCGATCGTCGATGCGAACCGCGCGCCTGTGTCGACCGTGCTCGACGAAACGTACAAGATCGCGATCACGCGTTTCGACGACCGCATCCGCGTGGGCGGCATGGCGGAAATTGTCGGATACGACAAGAAGCTGAAAGCGGCGCGTCGCGAAACGCTCGAAATGTGCGTGAACGACCTCTTCCCGGGCGGCGGCGACACCGCGAACGCCACGTTCTGGACCGGCCTGCGCCCGATGACGCCTGACGGCACGCCGATCGTCGGCCGCACGCCGGTGCCGAACCTGTTCCTGAACACGGGCCACGGCACGCTCGGCTGGACGATGTCATGCGGCTCCGGCCAATTGCTCGCCGATCTCATGTCCGGCAAGCAGCCCGCGATCCGCGCGGACGACCTTTCGGTGCATCGCTATTTCGGCGACGTCGGCGTGAAGACGCGTCCGGGATACGCGAACGCGTAATTCGCGTTGTCGCATCAAAGCAAAGCAAAGGCGCCTTCGATGAAGGCGCTTTGTCGTTTCTAGAACTGATCTTCGCTGAGTGTGAGCACGCCTTCCCCGCCGTTCGCGCTGACGATGGACGCCTCGATCCCAGGAGCCAGCGACAGAATGTGCTCCGCGAAAAACTCGGCTGTCGCGATCTTCGCGGAATGAAAGCGCTCGTCTTCCGCGCGCTTCGCCTGCGAGACGAGCATCGCGCGCGCCATCTGCCATCCGGACAACACGATGCCCGCAAGCCGCAGATACGGCACGCTGCCCGCGAACACCGCGTTCGGGTCGCTCTTGAACTTCGCGACGATGAACTCGATCGCGCGCGCCAGCGACAGACTTCCCGCGCTCAAATGTCGATGCATCGACTTGAACGGCTTGCCATCGACTTCGGCGAGCGCGGCGATCGTCTGATCGATCTGCGCGAGCAGCGCTTGCGCCGCACGGCCACCATCGCGCACGGTCTTGCGACCGACGAGGTCGTTCGCCTGAATCGCCGTCGTGCCTTCGTAGATCGGCAGAATGCGCGCGTCGCGATAATGCTGCGCCGCGCCCGTCTCCTCGATGTAGCCCATGCCGCCATGCACCTGCACGCCGATACTCGCGACATCGACGGACATTTCCGTGGAAAAGCCCTTCACGATCGGCACGAGATATTCGTAGATCGCCTGATGACTCTTCCTGGCATCATCGTCCGGATGGCCGTGCGCGAGATCGCTGTGCGACGCTGCGACGTAGGCGAGCGCGCGGGCGCCTTCGGTGTAGGCGCGCATCGTCGAGAGCATGCGGCGCACGTCGGGGTGATGGATGATCGTCACCGGCTCCTTCGCGCTGCCATCGACGGGACGGCTCTGCACGCGCTCCTTCGCGTACGCGACCGCCTGTTGATACGCGCGCTCGGCGATCGCGACACCCTGCATGCCGACCGCAAAACGCGCCGCGTTCATCATGATGAACATGTATTCGAGGCCGCGATTCGCTTCGCCGATCAGATACCCGGTCGCCCCGCCGTGATCGCCGTATTGCAGCACGGCCGTCGGGCTCGCCTTGATGCCGAGCTTGTGCTCGATCGACACGCAATGCACGTCGTTGCGCTCGCCGAGCGAGCCGTCGTCATTGACGAGGAACTTCGGCACGAGAAAGAGCGAGATGCCTTTCACGCCCTCGGGCGCATCGGGCGTGCGCGCGAGCACGAGATGGACGATGTTCTTCGCCATGTCGTGTTCGCCGTACGTGATGAAGATTTTCGTGCCGAAGACCTTGTACGTGCCATCGCCCTGCGGCTCGGCCCGCGTGCGCACGAGCGCGAGATCGGAACCCGCCTGCGGCTCGGTGAGGTTCATCGTGCCGGTCCATTCGCCGCTAATGAACTTCGGCAGATAGCGCGCCTTCTGCTCGTCGCTGCCGGCGGTGAGGAGCGCCTCGATTGCGCCGTCGGTGAGCAGCGGGCACAGCGCGAAAGAGAGATTCGCCGAGTTGAGCGCTTCGATGCACGGCGTCGCGATGAGCTTCGGCAAGCCCTGTCCGCCGAAGTCCGCCGGATGCACGACGCCTTGCCAGCCGCCTTCCGCGAACTGGCGGAACGCGTTCTTGAAGCCGGGCGTCGTCGTGACTTCGCCGTTCGCCCAGGCGCTCGGATTGCGATCGCCTTCGACGTTCAGCGGCGCGATTACTTCGCTGCAAAAGCGCGCGGCTTCTTCGACGACGGCCTGCGCCGTATCGAAGCCCGCGTCTTCGTGACCGGGCAGCGCGGCGATGCGGTCGATATCCGCCAGCTCCTTCACTACGAACAACATGTCCTTGACGGGTGCGCGATAGCTCATCGTCCTGTCTCCTCCTGTTTCAATTTTCGGGTACAAAAAAAGGGCGCAACGTTCGTCGCGCCCTTTCTTATTTTTGTGGTGAGTGTTCGACTCACATGGCGCGGTTAGCCGAGCTCTTTCACCAGTTCCGGCACGACCGAGAACAGATCGCCGACGAGACCGTAATCGGCGACACTGAAGATCGGCGCTTCGGGGTCTTTGTTGATCGCGACGATGACCTTCGAGTCTTTCATGCCGGCCAAGTGCTGAATCGCGCCCGAGATGCCGACTGCAACGTACAGTTGCGGCGCGACGATCTTGCCGGTTTGACCCACCTGAAAATCGTTC
>NZ_JARUXK010000001.1:2050332-2090891 GCF_031451435.1 Caballeronia sp. LZ008
ATTTCAGCGACAGCGTTTCGGCGCCGCCATCGACTTCGCGCGATACCGTGGCTTTGCCATCGGCAACGACGACCTTCGATGCGAACGTCGCTTGCGGCAGACCCGCCAGTGCAGCGAGCATCTGGCCGGTTTGATTCGAGTCGTCGTCGATGGCCTGCTTGCCCAGGATGACGAGCTCAGGCTTCTCTTGATCGACTAGCGCCTTCAGGATCTTCGCGACCGCCAGCGGCTGCAGTTCATCGGCGGATTCGACCAGAATCGCGCGATCCGCACCGATCGCCAGCGCCGTCCGCAACGTCTCCTGACATTGCGTCACGCCGCACGATACGGCGATCACTTCCGTAGCAACACCCGCTTCCTTCAGACGCACCGCCTCTTCCACGGCGATTTCGTCGAACGGGTTCATCGACATCTTCACGTTGGCGATATCGACACCCGTGTTATCCGATTTCACGCGGACCTTCACGTTGTAGTCGACCACGCGCTTGACTGGCACCAGAATTTTCATGCACACGCTCCAAAGTTACGATTACGTCAACCCAGCGCCATTATACGAGTGACGCGTAAGATCACCCCTCCAAAAGCGGGTGGGGTCGGCGATCGTGCAATAGGTATGAGCCGAATTTTATCGAACGATCGTTCTATTTATATCCACGAAAACCCGAATCCGACCATGAAAACGATTACCAGGCCGTAATCACCGCGCCGGCGTACTTGCCTTCGATGAACTGCTTCACTTCCGGCGAGTGATACGCCGCGATCAGCTTCGCAACCCACGGCTTGTCCTTGTCGGCCGCGCGAACCGCGATGATGTTCACATACGGACCGCGCGGATCTTCGATTGCGATCGCGTCCGACTTCGGCTTCAGGCCCGCTTCCATCGCGAAGTTCGTATTGATGGCGGCGGCATCGACGTCGTCGAGCGAGCGCGGAATCTGCGCGGCGTCGAGTTCGACGATCTTCAGCTTCTTCGGATTCTCGACGATATCGAGCGGCGTCGCTTTCAGACCCGCATCCGCGCGCAGCTTGATGAGACCTTGCTTCTGCAGCAGCAGCAATGCGCGGCCGCCGTTGGTCGGATCGTTCGGCACCGCGATGCGCGCGCCGTTGGCAAGCGCCGACAGCGACTTCAGCTTCTTCGAGTAGATGCCCATCGGGAACGTCACCGTATCGGCGACCTTGACGAGCTTGTAGCCGCGATCCTTCACTTGCGCGTCGAGATACGGCAGATGCTGATAGCTGTTCGCATCGAGATCGCCGGCGGCGAGCGCGGCGTTCGGCTGCACGTAATCCGAGAACTCGACGACCGTGACCTTCAGCCCGTTTTTCGCGGCGACCTGCTTCACCACGTCCATGATCTGCGCGTGCGGGCCGCCGGTCACGCCCAACTTGATGGCTTCATCGGCGTGCGCGGCACCGTTGAACAGCGTTGCGCTCAGCAGCGCGGCGGCGAACTTCAGAATGAATCGACGTTGCATGGTTTCTTGAGTGGTTATTTGTGACTGAGACGACGAACGAGCCAGTCGCCGAACGACTGAACGAGCTGCACGAACACGATGAGAATCACGACGACCGTGATCATCACTTCAGGAAGAAAACGCTGATAACCATAGCGGATGCCGAGATCGCCGAGACCGCCGCCGCCGATCGCGCCCGCCATCGCCGAATAGCCGACGAGCGACACGAACGTGATCGTCAATCCAGCGACGACGCCCGGCAGCGATTCCGGCAACAGCACTTTGAAGACGATCTGCGATGTCGTCGCGCCCATTGCCTGCGCGGCCTCGATGAGTCCGCGATCCACTTCGCGCAGTGCCGTCTCGACGAGCCGCGCGATGAACGGCGCAGCGGCGATCGTCAGCGGCACGACGGCGGCCGCGGTGCCGATCGACGAGCCGACGACGAGCCGCGTGAACGGAATCACCGCGACGAGAAGGATGATGAACGGCGTCGAGCGCACCGCATTCACGATGCCGCCGAGCACCCGATTCACGCCGATGTTCTGCAGCACGCCGTCGCGATCGGTGAGATAGAGCAGCACGCCGAGCGGCAAACCGACCGCCGCGCCGACGAGTCCCGAGATGCCGACCATGATCAGCGTTTCCCAGAACGACTGGACGAACATGTCGAACATTTCACTCAACATGGGACAACTCCTCCACGACGACGCCCTGCGAGCGCAAATATTCGATCGCTTCGGCGATCTTCACCGGCTGACCGCCCGCGAGCACCGCGAGCGAGCCGAACGCCTGCCCCTGAATCTCGTCGATCTGGCCGTGCAGGATGTTGAAATCGAGTTCGTAGCGGCGGATCGTCTCCGAGAGAATCGGCTGATCGACGCCCGAGCCCGTGAACGCGAGCCGCAGCAAATGACCGCTGCCGGTCTTGAGCCGCTCGATCACGCGTGCCTTCAATGCGGGCGGCAACTCGTGTGCGATCACGTCGCCGATCAGTGCGCGCGTGACTTCGTGATGCGGCTGCATGAAGACATCGACGACCTTGCCCTCTTCGACCACGCGCCCGGCGTCGAGCACCGCGACGCGATCGCAGACCTGTTTGATCACTTCCATCTGATGCGTGATGAGCACGATGGTGAGCCCGAGCTCGCGATTGATCTTGCGCAGCAGATCGAGAATCGCGCGCGTGGTTTCGGGATCGAGCGCGGACGTGGCTTCGTCGGAGAGCAGCACTGTCGGCTTGCTCGCGAGCGCCCGCGCAATCCCGACGCGCTGCTTCTGTCCGCCGCTTATCTGCGCGGGATACTTGTCCTTGTGCGTCGTGAGGCCGACGAGATCGAGCAGCGGCAACACGGCCGCTTCGATCTCCGCGCGCTTCTTGCCGGCGAGTTCGAGCGGCAGCGCGACGTTGTCGTACACCGTGCGCGAGCTCAGCAGATTGAAATGCTGAAAGATCATGCCGATGTCGCGGCGCGCGGCGCGCAGATCGTCCTTGCCGAGCGTCGTGAGATCGCGTCCGTCGACGATCACATTGCCTTCGCTCGGCCGCGTCAGCAGATTGATCGTGCGAACCAGCGTGCTCTTGCCCGCGCCGCTGCGCCCGATGATGCCGAACACTTCGCCGGCGGGAATCGTCAGATTGACGTTGTGCAGCGCTTCGACCCAGCCTCGGGGCCCCGCGAAACGCTGCGAAAGATTGCGTATTTCGATCATGAAAATGCAAACGGCGGAAGGCTTGTCGGGTGAACCCACCCGCGCCGCCGGCCGCCGCTCGTTCTTAGCTGTTTGTATCGTGGCGAGGATTTTACAGGACGCGTTACATTCTGTTTAATAATGATTTCAGATCGGCTAATAACGTGGAGATATTTACCGCGCCATGTCACGCACTATCTATTCGACGAGCGCCGTCACGACGCGACACGGCGTCGAACTGTTTCTGCATCGCTGGCACCCCGCGCCGGGCATCGAACTCAACGCGCGGATCGCGCTCGTCCACGGTCTCGGCGAACACGCGGGCCGTTACGACGCGCTCGCGACCGCGCTGAACGCGGCGGGCATCGAGCTGATCGCGATCGATCTGCGCGGACACGGGAAGTCGTCGGGCGAACGGGCGTGGGTTCGCGTCTTCACGGACTATCTGCGCGACACCGATGTCCTGCTCGAAGCGTGCGCGGCCACGCCGCCCGCCGGCACGCCGCTCTTTTTGATGGGCCACAGCATGGGCGGAACGATCGCGGCGCTCTACGCCGCCGAGCGTGCGCAGGCGAACAAGCTGGCCGGTCTGATCCTGTCGAGCCCGGCGTTGAAGATCGGAACGGGCACGCCGCGCTGGAAGGCCAAACTGAGCCGCATCGTGGGCGTGGTCGCGCCGCGCGTCGCCGCGTTCAGCATCGATCCGGCGCTGCTGTCGCGCGCGCCGGGCGTCGTCGAAGCGTACAAGCGCGATCCGCTCGTGCATCACGCAGCCGTCTGCGCACGCACTGCCGCGCAGATTCTCGCCGGCATGGAGCGCGTGGCGGAAAAGCGCGGCGACATCAAGCTGCCGCTTCTCGTCTTTCACGGCAGCGCGGACGCGATCTGCGATCCCGCCGGCAGCCGCGAGTTCGAAGCCAACGCGGGATCGACCGACACCACGCTCATCGTCCACGAAGGCAGCGCCCACGAAACGCTCAACGATCTCGACCGCGAGCGCGTGATCCGCGAACTGATCGACTGGACGCTCGTGCGCGCGGACTACGCGCGCGCTCGCGCCCGCTAGATTTCCGCCAGCACCCGCAGATGCGCAACGACGCTGCGGCCCAGCGCCGAAAGGTTATAGCCGCCTTCGAGACAACTCACGATGCGCCCTTGCGCGTGGCGCTTCGCGACGCCGCGAATCTGCTCGGTGATCCACGCGTAATCGTCCTCGACAAGACCCATGTTCGCCATGTCGTCTTCGCGATGCGCATCGAAGCCGGCCGAGACGAAGATCATCTGCGGCTTGAACGCTTCGAGCCGCGGCAGCCACATCATGTCGACGACCTCGCGCACCTGCATGCCCTTAGTGCGCGCGGCGAGCGGCACGTTGACCATGTTCGCCGCGTGATTGTCGGCGCCGGAGAACGGATAGAACGGATGCTGGAAGAAACTGCACATCAGCACGCGCGAATCGCCGCTGAACGCGGCTTCGGTGCCGTTGCCGTGATGCACGTCGAAATCGACGATCGCGACCCGCTGCAGGCCGTGCACTTCCAGCGCATGCCGCGCGGCGATCGCGACGTTGTTGAAGAGGCAGAAGCCCATCGCGCGCGCGGGCTCGGCGTGATGGCCCGGCGGCCGGATGCTGCAAAACGCGTTGTCGTAACGGCCTTCGATGACGGCATCGGTGGCCGCGACCGCCGCGCCCGCCGCGCGCAACGCCGCGCGATAGGACTGGGGGCACATCGACGTATCGGGGTCGAGTTCGCTTCGGCCCGATTCCGGCGTGCGGCTCTTGATGTAGTCGATGTGCGCCTGCGTATGCACGCGCGCAAGGTCGGCTTCGTCGGCGAGCGGCGCTTCCTCGCGCTCGATGAGCGAATCGATCCGGCTCGCGATCAGCTGGTCTTCGATCGCCTGCAGGCGCGCCGGACACTCGGGATGCCATTGGCCGTTGTCGTGCTGGAGGCAGTCGGGGTGGGAGTAGAAGCCGGTGGCCATGATGTCTCGCAATGCCGCTTGTCGTCGGCTCTCGTCTCGTATTTTTTCGTCATACGCGACCACTTGTCGCGCAATTGACGTTAAGTTACCACACCGTCCGGCACGGCCGCCCTCGCCCGGGCACATGGCCGATATGGGCGCGAAGCGTCGGTTATACTGCCCCGACGCCTTGCCGGCCGAGCGATTGCGCGCGGCATGTTGCAGGCTGTTGCGTTCCGTTGAGAATCGTTGCATCGATTCGACTTCACAGGCGTTTTTGGCCACTCGCGCATCCGGCATCGCCCCAACCGCCCCCAACCACGCACACTATGACTTTCCAGTTTGCTCCGTTCGTCTTCACGGCTTCATCCAGGCCGGCAAAGCGTGCACTCGTTGCCTCCCTCGTCTGCGCGCTCGGCTTTCTCTCCGGGAACAGTGCCTTTGCGCAGTCGCAGCAGCCGCAGGCCGCGACGCCGCAAGGGCAGGTGTTCGAAGAAGAGATCGTGCCGCAGCGCTACGCGAACAATCCGAATGTCGATGCGTTCATCAATGACATGGTCGCGCGCTACGACTTCGATTCGTCCGCGCTGCACGACCTGTTCGCGCGCGTGAGCTATTCGGCGACCGCGGCGAAACTGGTGTTGCCTTCGCCCACGCCGCAGGCCAAGAACTGGCGCGCGTACCAGGGGCGTTTCATCGAGCCGGTTCGCATCAACGCGGGCGTGAAGTTCTGGCGCGCGAATCAGGCGACGCTGCAGCGCGCGTCCGAGCAGTTCGGCGTACCGCCGGAGGTGATCGTCGGAATCATCGGCGTGGAGACGATCTACGGGAAGTACATGGGCAACTTCCGCGCGCTCGACGCGCTGACCACGCTCACCTTCGATTACCCGAACACGCCGAACCGCGTCGAGCGCATGGCGACGTTCCGCAAGAATCTCGAAGACCTGCTCGTGTGGACGCGCGATTCGCAGATCGATCCGACGACCGTCCTCGGTTCATACACGGGCGCGATCGGGATTCCGCAGTTCCTGCCGAGCAGCATCGTGCAATACGCGGTCGATTACGACGGCAACAGCCGCATCGATCTGCGCACGAGCCCGGCAGACGCCATCGGCAGTGTGGCGAACTATCTGAAGCAGAACGGCTGGGAACCGGGCCGGCCGGTCGTGTGGCGCATCGCCGGCGATGTCGGCAGTCAGGGCATCGCGCAGGCCGCCGCCGATGGCGCGCCGGAACCGAAATGGTCGCTCGCGCAACTGACGAAGGCCGGCATGCTGCTCAACGAGCCGGGCTTGAATATCGACGCAGAAGCGCCGACGCCGCTCACCGTCGTCGATTTGCCCACGCCCGGCCGCGCGACCGAATACACGCTCGGGCTGAAGAACTTCTACGTGCTGACGCGTTACAACCGCAGCTTCTTCTACGCGCTCGCGGTGTATCAGCTTGGCGAAGCGGTCAAGGCGCGCATGGTCGCGGGCGACACGGGCGCGAATTCGCAGTGACGTTTGTCCGCTACAGACGTAAAAAACCCCGGCTCGCCGGGGTTCTCTCATTGCGCGATCAGGATGCGCGGCATCACGCCGGGAACACGCCCGTCGAAAGATAACGATCGCCGCGATCGCAGACGATGAACACGATCGTCGCGTTCTCCACCTGGCGCGCGATGCGCAGCGCCACTTCGCACGCGCCGCCCGACGAAATGCCCGCGAAAATGCCTTCGACCGATGCGAGGCGTCGCGCCATCGCTTCGGAGGCCGCCTGACTTACGTTCTCCACGCGATCCACGCGGCTGCGATCGAAAATCTTCGGCAGATAGGCTTCCGGCCACTTGCGGATGCCCGGAATGCGCGAGCCTTCTTCCGGCTGAGCGCCGATGATCTCGATCTTTTCGTTCTGCTCTTTCAGATACTTCGACACGCCCATGATCGTGCCGGTCGTGCCCATCGACGAGACGAAGTGGGTAAGGCGGCCTTCGGTCTGACGCCACAGCTCCGGGCCCGTGCCTTCGTAATGCGCGAGCGGATTGTCCGGGTTCGCGAACTGATCGAGAATGATGCCTTTGCCGTCACGCTGCATCTGATCGGCGAGATCGCGTGCGTATTCCATGCCGCCCGTCACCGGCGTCAGCACGATTTCGGCGCCATACGCGGCCATGCTCTGGCGGCGCTCGATCGACAGATCTTCCGGCATCAGCAGCACCATCTTGTAGCCGCGCATCGCGGCGGCCATCGCGAGCGCGATGCCGGTGTTGCCGCTCGTCGCTTCGATGAGCGTGTCGCCCGGCTTGATGCGGCCGCGCTCTTCAGCTTTCCTGATCATCGACAGCGCCGGCCGGTCCTTCACCGATCCCGCCGGATTGTTGCCTTCGAGCTTGCCCAGCACGACGTTGTTGCGGCTGCGAATTTCATCGTCGACGATGCGGACGAGTTGCACGAGCGGCGTATTGCCGATCGTGTCTTCGATAGTCATGTAAGCCATATGCGGAGCCGATTCGGATTCCCCGCGGACGACACTGCCTTTCCGCGCGGATTTTGATATAGGGATTCGTCGATTGTAGCCCACCGGTTCCGCCGATGCCGGCGCATCCCTGATGCACGGATGGAATGCCGCTCGCGCGCGCCGTCCGCGCATGCAAAAAGCCCCGCGAGGAGGCCGTCCGCGGGGAGCCCAAGACATCCGAAGGCTGAAGGAGACCGATGGCGCGCCGCGCACCAGGGCGCGCCTCCGGGCCGTGCTTATTTCTTCACAATGACCGGTTTAGCTGATGCGGACGCCGAAACCGGCGTCGCGACAGCCGAGTTCGCGCCGCCAGGCGGTGCGGCGACGGCCGCGGTCTTCGTCGTTGCGCCGATTGTCAGTCCTTCCGCTTCCAGACGCTGGACGGTCTTGCCGCCCATGCCTTTGACGCGCGTGCCGAGATCGCTCGCGTCCTTGAACGGACCGTGCGCCTGACGTTCATCGAGAATGGCTTTCGCCTTCGCCGGACCGATGCCCTTGATGCCGCGCAGCGCGTCGGAGTTGGCGGTATTGACGTCGACGGCCGCGAACGCGCTACCGATGGAAAAGATGAGCGCGAACGCAGCGATCGACGAGAGTGCTTGCTTGAACATGACTGAGTCTCCGTGAAGAACCGGCCGGCACCAGCGCCAACCGTGAGACCCAGTTTAGAGAGGCTCGAAGCGCGTTTATAGCTGGCCGAATAGCCAACGCACGTAGCGATCGACACCTTCCTGAACCGTAAGAAACGAGGCGTCGTAACCGGCTGCGCGCAGCTTCGACTGGTCCGCCTGCGTGAAGCATTGGTACTTGCCGCGCAGCGCGTCGGGGAACGGCACGTACTCGATCAGCCCGCGCTGCACGAGTTCGGCGAGCGAGAGCGCCGCTTCGCCGTTCAGCGCGCGCAGCGAGTTCACGACCGTCGACGCGATGTCGTTGAACGGCTGCGCGCGCCCGGTGCCGAGATTGAAAATGCCCGACTTCTCCGGATGATCGAAGAAGAACAGATTCACCTTCACGACGTCTTCGACCGAGATGAAGTCGCGCGCCTGCTCGCCGGCCGCATAGCCGTTGTACTCGCCGAAGAGCTTGACCTTGCCTTCCGAGCGGAACTGATTGAAGTTGTGGAACGCGACCGACGCCATGCGTCCCTTGTGCGTTTCGCGCGGGCCGTACACGTTGAAATAGCGAAAGCCGGCGATCTGGCTTTCCGCCTTCGGCAGCACCTGCCGCACGATCTGATCGAAGAGGAACTTCGAATAACCGTACACGTTGAGCGGCTTCTCGACTTCGCGCTCTTCGACGAAACGGCTCGATCCGCCGTATGTCGCCGCCGACGATGCATACAGGAACTGCGCGCCCTGCGCGAGGCACGCGTCCATCACGTCGCGGCTGTAGCGGAAGTTGTTGTCCATCATGTAGCGGCCGTCGGTTTCCATCGTGTCCGAACAGGCGCCTTCGTGGAACACCGCGCGCACGCGGCCGAAATCGCCGCGCTTGAAGCGCTCGACGAACTCGGTCTTGTCGAGGTAATCGTCGATTTCGCAATCGACGAGATTCTTGAACTTGTCGGCGCGCGTGAGGTTGTCGACCGCGATCACGCGATTCTCGCCACGCTCGTTGAGCGCCTTGACGATATTGCTGCCGATGAAGCCGGCTGCACCGGTAACGATGATGGTCATGGCGTTATTTCAGATAAGGTCAGGCGAAGAGTTCGTTGTAGTCGACGGTCGCCGTACCGAGCTTGCCCACGACGATGCCCGCCGCGCGGTTCGCATAGACGATCGAGTCGACGAGCGGCACACCCGCGCCCAGCATGGTCGCGACCGTTGCGATGACGGTGTCGCCGGCGCCCGAGACATCATACACTTCGCGCGCTTCGGCCGATGTGTGCAGCACCTGGTCCTCGGTGAAGAGCGTCATGCCCTCTTCCGAGCGCGTGAGGAGCAGCGCTGAAAGATCGAGCTCCGCACGCAGTTTCCTCACGCGCTCGTGCAGATCTTCTTCCGATTTCCACTGGCCGATGACTTCGCGCAGCTCCGCGCGATTCGGCGTGATGAGCGTCGCGCCGCGATAACGGTCCCAGTCGTCGCCCTTCGGATCGACGAGCACGGGCTTTCCGGCGCGTTTCGCTTCGGCGATCATCTGCGTGACGTGCGTGAGGCCGCCCTTCGCGTAATCGGACATGAGGATCACGTCGTGCTGCGGCAGGATCTCGGTGAACCGTTCGAGACACGCGCGCAGCACTTCATGATTCGGCGTGTTCTCGAAATCGACGCGCAGCAACTGCTGCTGACGCGACAGCACGCGCAGCTTGATGGTCGTGAGCAGTTCGGGATCGCGCTCGAGATGCGCCGCGACCTTGCTTTCGCCGAGCAACTCGACGATGCGCTCGCCCGGCTCGTCATGTCCCACTACGCAAAGCAGGCCGGCCTGCGCGCCGAGCGCCGCCGCGTTGCGCGCGACGTTCGCCGCGCCGCCGAGGCGGTCTTCCTTCTTCTGCACGTGCACGACCGGAACGGGCGCTTCGGGCGAGATGCGGTTGACGTCCCCGAACCAGTAGCGGTCGAGCATCACGTCGCCGACCACGAGCACGCGCGCCGCCGAAACGCGCGCAAGCGGGACGACGGGAATATCGGCGTTAGTTGTGGCTGCCGTTGCGGTCGAGTTCGACATGGGGACGTCCTATTGCAAAGTAGTCGATGCCCATTTCGGCCATCGCTTCCGGTTCATACAGATTGCGGCCGTCGAAGATCACCGGCGTCTTCAACGCGCTCTTCAAGTGCCAGAAATCCGGGCTCTTGAATTCCTTCCATTCGGTCACGATGACGAGCGCGTCCGCGTCCGTCAGCGCATCCTGTTGCGTGTTCACGAGATGCAGGCGCTGGAAGTCGTCGGGGCGATCCGCGAGATCGAGCGCGAACACGCGCTCTGCCTCGTCGCGCGCGACGGGATCGTAGCCGCGCACCGTGGCGCCGCGCTGCAGCAGCGCCTCGATGATGCGCCGGCTCGACGCCTCGCGCATGTCGTCGGTATTGGGCTTGAATGCGAGGCCCCACACGGCGAACGTGCGCCCGCGCAGATCCTCGCCCATGCGCTTCACGATCTTGTTGACGAGCACTTCCTTCTGATCGTTATTGACCGCTTCGACCGCCTCGAGCACGCGCAGCGTGTGGCCGTTTTCGCGCGCGGTTTGCGCGAGCGCCTGCACGTCCTTCGGGAAGCACGAGCCGCCATAGCCGCAGCCTGCATACAGGAAGTGATAGCCGATGCGCGGATCCGAGCCCATGCCCCGCCGCACCGATTCGATGTCGGCGCCGACGGTATCCGCGAGATTCGACAGATCGTTCATGAACGAGATGCGCGTCGCGAGCATCGCGTTGGCGGCGTACTTCGTGAACTCGGCCGAACGCACGTCCATGTACAGCGTGCGCTCGTGATTGCGGTTGAACGGCGTGTAGAGGCGCTTCATCTTCTCGCGCGCGAGGTTGCCCGCGCGGTCGTCGTCGATGCCGATCACGATGCGATCCGGGCGCATGAAGTCGTCCACAGCCGCGCCTTCCTTCAGGAACTCAGGATTCGACACGACCGAGAAGCCGTGCTTCTCCGACTCGCCGAGCCCGCGCGCCCGCAACTCTTCCTCGACGACGCGCTTCACTTGCAGCGCCGTGCCGACCGGCACCGTCGATTTATCGACGATCACCTTGAAGCCGTTCGAATACTTGCCGATATTGCGCGCGGCGGCGAGCACGTATTGCAGATCGGCTGAGCCGTCTTCGTCGGGCGGCGTGCCGACCGCGATGAATTGAATGTCGCCGTGCTCGACGCTCGCTTTCACGTCGGTGGAAAACTGGATGCGGCCTGCCGCGCGCGTGCGCCTCAGCATTTCCTGAAGGCCCGGCTCGTGGATCGGCACGCCGCCATTGTTGAGAATTTCGATCTTGCGCGGATCGACGTCCACGCAAAACACGTCATTGCCGATTTCGGCAAGGCACGCGCCGGTTACAAGACCGACGTAACCCGTGCCGACGATGGTCACTTTCATACGCTTTCCGGTTGTTCCTGAAATGCCGGTGGCAGAAGCGGCGCATTCGCGCGCCGCCCGATGTCATGCTCGCCGCGCTGGCTCAGGCCGAGCTCGTGATCGGCTCGACGCGACGCGGCGCGTACGTCTCCCAGCCGCTGCAGCCGGGGCATTGCCAATAGAATAGACGCGCACGGAACCCGCAAGTTTGACACGTATAACGCGGCAGATTCTTAGTGCGCTGTTTCACCAGATTACGCATCAGTTCGAGCTCGCCGCGGCGCGGCTCGTCGGCCGTCGCCTCCTGCGCCTCGAGCAGACGCGTCATGCCCGCGAGATTCGGCGCGCTTTGCATCTGCTTGCGTGCCAGCTCGTGCGCGGCTTCGAGACCGCGCAACTCTTGAACGTGCTTGTAGGCGACATCGAGCAGATCGTTCGACGGATAGCGCGTCGCGTAATCGATCAGCAGATCGACGCCCTCTTCCTTGCGCCCGAGCGCGGCGTACGCCTTCATCAGCTTCTCGGCGACGAGCGGCAGATACGCCTCGTTCTGCTCCTCGACGCGCTTCCAGTGCGCGATAGCGATATCGACGTTGCCGGCGGCCGCTTCGACATCGCCTGCCAGGATGGTCGCGCGCACGTTGTCCGGGTTCGATGCCAGCGCGAGCTTCAGTTCGGCGCGCGCACCATCTGGATTCTTGCGCTGAAGCGCTTCCTGCGCCAGCTCGCAGTGGAAATGCGCGATTTCCATATGCAGCGAGGGCGCGCCCATCTTTTCGATCTGCTCGGCCGTCGCGATCGATTTCGGCCAGTCCTTTTCGATCTCGTAGATGGTCAGCAGCGCGCGCTGCGCGCCGAGCGAATATTCGCCGGCATTGAGCGACTTGAACGTTTCCTCGGCGCGATCGAGCAGGCCCGCCTTCAGAAAATCTTGTCCGAGTTCGTAGAGCGCGTGATCGCGTTCCGCGACCGGCAAATCGGCGCGACTCAACAGATTCTGATGCACGCGAATCGCGCGATCGGTCTCTCCGCGGCGCCGAAACAGATTGCCGAGCGCGAAATGCAGTTCGATCGTTTCGGGATCGAGCTTGGCGACTTCGATGAACGCATCGATCGCCTTGTCGTGTTGCTCGTTGAGCAGAAAGTTGAGGCCGCGAAAATACGAGCGCGGCAGATTCGCATTTTCGGACAACAGCGCTTTCAAGTCATAGCGGGACGCCATCCACCCCAGCGCGAAAGCGACGGGGATGACAAGCAGCCACCAGAAGTCTAGATCCATGCGATTAGTCGTTGAGTGTCAGATGTCTGCGCGAAAGGTCAGATGAGCGGCGGCATCGGCGGTTCTTCCTTCACCACCGGCGTCTCGCGAGCGACGCGCAGCTCGCGCTTCAGACGCCCGTTCTCCATGCGCAGACGCACCCTGGCCGGCACAGCCGACACGAGCCCCGCGAGCAATCCCACCACGAAAAACGCGAGGCCGATCAGAATAAGCGGCGCCTGCCACGCGTAGCCCGCGAGAAAGTTCAGCGTCGCGGGCTGGGTATTGGCGAGCGCCAGCACCAGCAACAGCACGAATACCAGAACGCGGATCAGCCAGACGATGAATTTCATGTAGGGTCTCGCAAGAGCGGTTGCACCAGACGGCCCTTCCGTTTCGGCCGGGCCTGCGCGGTTGAACACCCAGGTCAAAGTGACCGGTATTGTAATTGATGCTCCCGGGCGCCGGCAGTCGCCCGCTCGACGCATGAATTTTTAGCAAACAACGCACCCATCGCGCTGGATCGCTGCTATCGAAACGCCGCGCATAAAAAAAGCACCCCGAAGGGTGCTTTTCTGGTCGATTGCCTCGCAGGCCGACGCCGCGAACCGAAAATCCTGAAGCCCCCGCAGGCCCGATGCGCGCCGCACAGAGCTCGTCGGCATCGTCGTCATTCGAAGCTTTCAGCGGCTCGCCCGCGCGGCCGTCGACGCGTTCGCGCAACTCCTTGCCCGGCTTGAAGTGCGGCACGAATTTCTCCGGCACCAGCACCTTTTCACCCGACTTGGGATTGCGCCCGACGCGCGACGGACGACGATTGAGCCCGAAGCTGCCGAAGCCGCGAATCTCGATGCGATGACCGTTGGCCAGAGCCTCCGACATCGCATCCAGCATCGTCTTCACCGCGAAATCCGCATCCTTGAGGACAAGTTGCGGAAATCGCGACGCCAACTGGGCGACCAATTCCGATTTGGTCATTCTGCAGCTGTGCCGTTAAGGGCTTAGCTGTTCTGGCCGTCGAGCTTGGCCTTGAGCAGCGCGCCGAGGTTGGTCGTGCCGGTCGCGGCGGCGTTCGAGTCGCCCTGCAGGCTGCGCATGGCTTCCTGCTGTTCGGCCGAATCCTTCGCCTTGATCGACAGGTTGATGCCACGCGACTTGCGATCGATGTTGATGATCATCGCGTTGACCTTCTCGCCTTCCTTCAGCACGTTGCGCGCATCTTCCACGCGGTCTTGCGCGATTTCCGAAGCACGCAGGTAGCCTTCGACTTCGCCGGACAGCGTGATGACCGCACCCTTCGGATCGACCGACTTCACAACGCCGTCGACGATAGCGCCCTTGTCGTTGATCGCCACGAAGTTGCTGAACGGATCGCCTTCGAGCTGCTTGATGCCGAGCGAGATGCGTTCCTTGTCGACGTCGATGCCCAGAACCACGGCTTCGACTTCGTCGCCCTTCTTGTACTTGCGAACGGCTTCTTCGCCGGTTTCCGACCACGACAGATCCGACAGGTGAACCAGACCGTCGATGCCGCCAGGCAGACCGATGAACACGCCGAAGTCGGTGATCGACTTGATGGCGCCGCTGATCTTGTCGCCCTTCTTGAAGTTGCGGCTGAAGTCATCCCACGGATTCGGCTTGCACTGCTTCATGCCGAGGGAGATACGGCGGCGGTCTTCGTCGATTTCGAGAACCATGACTTCGACTTCGTCGCCCAGTTGAACAACCTTCGACGGCGCAACGTTCTTGTTGGTCCAGTCCATTTCCGACACGTGGACGAGGCCTTCGATGCCCGATTCCACTTCGACGAATGCGCCGTAGTCGGTGATGTTCGTGACCTTGCCGAACAGGCGCGTGCCCGACGGGTAACGGCGCGAGATGCCTTCCCACGGATCGTCGCCCAGTTGCTTGATGCCGAGCGAAACGCGGTTCTTCTCTTGGTCGAACTTGAGGATCTTGGCGGTGACTTCCTGGCCAACCGACAGGACTTCCGACGGGTGACGCACGCGGCGCCATGCGATGTCGGTGATGTGCAGCAGGCCGTCGATGCCGCCGAGGTCCACGAACGCGCCGTAGTCGGTGATGTTCTTGACCACGCCTTCGACGATCGCGCCTTCCTTCAGCGTCTCGAGCAGCTTCGCGCGCTCTTCGCCCTGCGTCGCTTCGATGACCGCGCGGCGCGACAGCACCACGTTGTTACGCTTGCGATCGAGCTTGATGACGCGGAATTCGAGCGTCTTGCCTTCGTACGGCGTCGTGTCCTTGACCGGACGCGTGTCGACGAGCGAACCCGGCAGGAACGCGCGGATGCCGTTGACCATCACGGTCATGCCGCCCTTGACCTTGCCGGTGATCGTGCCGGTCACGAGTTCGTTGTTGTCCAGCGCCTTTTCCAGCGACAGCCACGAAGCGAGGCGCTTCGCCTTGTCGCGCGACAGGATGGTGTCGCCATAGCCGTTTTCCAGCGCGTCGATCGCGACGGAAACGAAGTCGCCCGCCTGCACTTCCACTTCACCCGCGTCGTTCAGGAATTCTTCGAGCGGAATATAGGCTTCGGACTTGAGACCAGCGTTGACGACCACGAAGTTGTGGTCGACACGCACGACTTCGGCGGAGATCACTTCGCCGGCGCGCATGTCCTGCTTGGTCAGCGACTCTTCGAACAGAGCCGCAAAGGATTCGGTATTCGGGGTGGAGGTTTGCAGGTCGGACATAAAAATCGATATTTGCACGGCCTTTGCGCGGTGATTCAGAATGAACCGGCGGGTTTTACCCAGATGCGCAACGCCATACGGGGTTAAATGGTTTAACACACGCCCTGCCTCCCGGCAGAGCACCTTACTTCTACTGCACTACACGAATCTCGCTGAACCAGCCGATGATCTGCTCGACCGCTTGATCGATCGACAAACCGGAGGTGTCCAGCGTCTTCGCATCCGCCGCGGGCTTGAGCGGCGCGGCGCTCCGATTCATGTCCCGGGCATCGCGTGCGCGCAAATCTCGCAGCAAGTCATCCATATTAGCAGAAAAACCTTTTTGCATCAATTGCTTATACCGCCGCGCCGCGCGCGCCTCGACGCTTGCAGTCAGGAACACCTTCAGCGTGGCGTCGGGGAAGATGACCGTGCCCATGTCGCGGCCGTCGGCGACGAGGCCGGGGCGCTTGCGAAAAGCCCGCTGGCGCGCGACGAGCGCCTGGCGCACTTCGGGATGCACGGCGATCGCGGAGGCGCGGTTGCCGACTTCTTCCTGCCGGATTTCGCCCGAGACATCGGCGCCATCGAGCTGCGCGCAACCTTCGCGGAACGTGATATGGAGCGCCTCGACCAGTTTTGCAAGGCCGGGGGCGTCGTCTTTGTCCACTTCGTAGCGGATGCTCGCGAGCGCCGCGAGCCGGTAGAGCGCGCCGCTGTCGAGCAGGTGGAAGCCGAGCGTCGCCGCGACGATCGCCGCGACCGTGCCCTTGCCCGACGCCGTCGGCCCGTCGATGGTAATCACTGGTGTTGGGTCGAAAGGACGGGTCGGTTTCATTGAGTCTGGCCGTTCTGGCCCGTTATTACGGTCATGGAAGTCGAAGTCATCGCGTTTCACGGTACAGCGCTCCCGTTACGCTTTCACGAGCGTCGAGAAGCGGTCGAAGTAGTCCGGAAAGGTTTTAGCCACACATTTGGGATCGTTGATGCGGACCGGCACGCCGCCGAGGCTCACGAGCGAAAAGCACATCGCCATGCGGTGATCGTCGTAGGTGTCGATCGCGGCGTTCGGCGTCAGTTTCGCCGGCGGCGTGACGACGAGATAATCCGCACCCTCTTCCACGGTCGCGCCGACCTTGCGCAACTCGTTCGCCATCGCGGCGATGCGATCCGTTTCCTTCACGCGCCAGCTCGCGATATTGCGCAGCGTCGTCGTGCCGCTGGCGAAGAGCGCGGCCACGGCGATCGTCATCGCGGCGTCGGGAATCAGGTTGAAATCCATGTCGATGGGCGCGAGCCTGCCATCGTCCGATTCGACGCCGCGCACTTCGATCCAGTCCTCGCCCATCATCACGTTCGCGCCCATGCGGTTCAGCGCGTCCGCGAAGCCGACATCGCCCTGAATGCTCGAACGACCGACGCCCTCCACGCGCACCGGTCCATGCCCGATCGCGCCCGCCGCCAGGAAATACGAGGCCGACGACGCATCGCCTTCCACCATGATCGCGCCCGGCGACTTGTAGCTCACGCCGGCGGGAACGGTGAAGCGCGCCCAGCCGTCGCGCTCGACCGTGACGCCGAAGCGCTCCATCAAACGAATCGTGATTTCGATGTACGGCTTCGAAATGAGTTCGCCTTCGATCTCGATCGTAACGGGACCGTTACGGCCTTCCACGACCGGCAGGCTCATCAGGAGCGCGGTGAGAAACTGGCTCGACACGTCGCCGCGCACGCGGATCGGCTTGTCGATGGCGATCTTCGCGGCGTGGATCCTGAGCGGCGGGAAGCCGTCGTTGAGCTCGTAATCGATCGCAGCGCCGATCTGGCGCAGCCCGTCGACGAGATCGCCGATCGGCCGCTCGTGCATGCGCGGCACGCCGTGGACGCGATATTCGCCGCCGTTCACGGCCAGCGCCGCGGTCAGCGGACGCACCGCCGTACCCGCGTTGCCGAGAAACAGCTCCGCCGATTTCGACGGAAACGCGCCGCCCGTCCCGCCGACGATCACGCGCTCGCCGTCGTCGCGCACGGCGACGCCCAGGTTCCGGAGCGCGGCGAGCATCACGCGCGTGTCGTCGGAATCGAGCAGATTCGTGATCGACGTTTCGCCGTGCGCAAGCGCCGCGAGCAGCAGCACGCGGTTCGAAATGCTCTTCGAGCCGGGCAGGCGCACGGTGCCGGACGCGCGGGAAAAAGGTCCGAGATCGAGATGTTCCATGTTGTTTCCTTGTTTCGCGGCTTACTTGGCGGCGATGTCGTTCGAAGGCTTGATGCCGCCGCGTTCCTGCCATTCTTTCCGGGCGACGCGCGAACGCGCGAACGCCGCTTCGAGTGCCGCGCCGTCCGATGCGTCGATCGCCGCGCGAAAACGCGCGAGCACCGCGGTGTAATCGTCGAGCTCGGCGAGCAGCGCGGCGCGGTTCGCGAGACAGATATCGCGCCACATTTCGGGACTCGACGCCGCGATGCGCGTGAAATCGCGAAAGCCGCCTGCGGCGAACGAGAATTTCAGATCGGCATCGGGCGTGTCGAGAATCTGATCGACGAGCGCGAACGAGAGCACGTGCGGCAAATGACTCACCGACGCGAACACGCGATCGTGCTGCGCCTCGCTCATCTGACGCACGCACGCGCCGCTCGCGCGCCACATCGACGCGATGCGTTCGACGCCATCCGCCGCATTTTCCGGCAGCGGACACAGCACCACATTGCGATCGACGTACAGATCGGGCAATGCCGCATCGACGCCGCTCGACTCGCGCCCGGCGATCGGATGTCCCGGCACGAACTGCGCGACGCGCGCACCGAGCGCGCGCTTCGCCGCCGCGACGACATCGGTTTTCGTGCTGCCGGCGTCGGTGACGATGGTTCGCGCGTCGAGAAACGGCGCGATGCGCACGAGCAGCGGCTCGGTCTGCGCGACGGGCGCGGCGAGCAATACCACGTCGGCGCCTTCGAGCGCCTTGGCGAGCGCGGCGTCGTCGTCGAGCGCGGCGGCTTCGTCGATCACGCCGAGTTCGATCGCGCGCTCGACCGACGCACGCGACCGACCCACGCCGACGACGCGACCTTCGAGCCCCGCGCGCTCACGCAACGCGCGCGCGAGCGATCCGCCGATCAGGCCGACGCCGAAGATAACCAGTTTATTGAAAGAGAACATCGATGCAGCCTGAAGCTGAAAACGAAGCGGCCGCTCAACGCGCCCGCGGATACGAACCGAGAATCTTCAGGAACGCGGACTTGCGCCCGAGTTCGTCGAGCGCGGCCGCAACCGCGGCATCGTCGCGATGGCCTTCGATATCGATATAAAAGTAGTACTCCCACGCGCCCGAACGCGCGGGACGCGACTCGAAGCGCGTCATCGAAACGCCGTGTTTCGCGAGCGGCTCGAGCAGCTTGAAGACCGCGCCGGATTCGTTCTTCACCGTGACGATGAGCGACGTCTGATCGTGGCCGCTCGAATCCGTCGGCTGCTTGCCGACGATCACGAATCGCGTGCGATTGTGCGGATCGTCCTGAATCATCGAGAACACGACGCCGAGGCCGTAATGCGTCGCGGCGCGATCGCCCGCGATGGCCGCGACCGTCGGATCTTCGACCGCCATGCGCGCGGCTTCCGCGTTGCTCGACACCGCTTGCCGTTCCAGATGCGGCGCGTTCGCGGACAGCCAGCGCTGGCACTGCGCGAGCGCCTGCGGATGCGCGCATACGCGCTTCACGCCGTCGAGCATGCCGGACGCGGTCAGCAGATTGTGATGGATCGGCAACGCGAGTTCGCCGCCGATCAAGAGCGACGTCTGCAGCAGCAGATCCAGCGTGCGCGACACCGCGCCTTCCGCCGAATTCTCGACCGGCACGACGCCGTACTGCGCCGCGCCCGCCTCGACGGCGCGGAACACTTCATCGATCGACGGGCACGGCACGCCCTGAATCGAATGCCCGAAGTATTCGAACATCGCCTGTTCGCTATAGGTGCCGACCGGGCCGAGGAACGCAGCGCTGATCGTCTGTTCGAGCGCGCGGCTCGCGGCCATGATCTCGCGCCAGATCGACGCGATGTGCTCGTCGGCGAGCGGCCCGTCGCTCATTTCCTGCAGGCGCGCGATGACCTGCATCTCGCGCTCCGGACGAAACACGGGCGCATTGAAATGCTTCTTCACTTCGCCGACTTCGAGCGCGACGGAAGCGCGCTGATTCAGCAGCGCGATGAGTTGCGCGTCGAGCGCATCGATGCGCTCACGCAGCGGTTTGAGTCTTGAATTGAGATCGTCGTCCATGCGGTGCTTGATGTTTGAAGCCAGGTTTAAGCGCTTTCGCGCTCGAATTCCTTCATGTAATCGACGAGCGCTTTCACGCCCTCGATCGGCACCGCGTTGTAGATCGATGCCCGCATGCCGCCGACGGACTTGTGGCCCTTCAGTTGCAACAGCCCGCGCGCCTTCGCGCCGGCCAGGAAATCGGTGTTGCGCGATTCGTCGGCGAGGAAGAACGGCACGTTCATGCGCGAACGGTTCGGGCGCTCGACCTTGTTGACGTAGAAATCGCTCGAATCGATGGTGTCGTACAGCAGCTTCGCCTTTTCGACGTTGCGCGCTTCGATCGCCGTGAGGCCGCCCTGCTTCTTCAGCCACTTGAACACGAGACCGGCGATGTAGATCGCATACGTGGGCGGCGTGTTGTACATCGAGTTGTTCTCGGCGACGGTCTTCCACTCGAACGCCGAAGGACAGATGGATAGCGCGCGGTCGAGCAGGTCTTCGCGCACGATCACGACGGTCACGCCCGCCATGCCGATGTTCTTCTGCGCGCCGCCGAAGAGCACGCCGAACTTCGCGATGTCCATCGGGCGCGAGAGGATGTGCGAGGACGCGTCGGCGACGAGCGGGATGTCGCCCAGATCGGGAATCTCGAAGGCTTCGACGCCGTCGATGGTTTCGTTGCTGCACAGATGCACGTAGGCCGGATCGTCCGACAGCTTCCATTCGCTGAAAGCCGGCACGCGCGTGAAGCCTTCTTCGGTCTTGCCGCTCGCCGCGAGATGCGGCGTGCCGTACTTCTGCGCTTCCTTGAACGATTTCGTCGACCATGAACCGGTGACGACGAAGTCGGCGGTTTGCCGCTTGCCGAGCAGATTCATCGGCACGATGGCGTTTTCGCCGATGCCGCCGCCCTGCAGAAACAGAATGCGATGCGACGCCGGCACGTCCAACAGTTCACGCAGATCGGTGAGCGCGGCCTCGTGGATCGACATGAACTCCGCGCCGCGGTGACTCATTTCCATCACGCTCATGCCGCTGCCTTGCCAGTCGAGCATTTCATCGGCTGCCTGCTTCAGGACTTCTTCTGGCATGGCGGCTGGGCCGGCGGAGAAATTGAACACGCGCATCTGGAGGTCCCGGAAATCCGATTCGGCAGGCGCGAATTGCGCGGCAAATGCAGCGAAGACCGCGCAATCACCGTTTTCGCGCCCGAAAAAGAAATGGCTGCTTGCGCTCGCGCGCAAACAGCCATTATCGCACTGTCCTGAAAACCCGCCAATGCACGGGGCGGTGAGCCCCGCCGGCGGATTCCCGTCAGGCCGACGTCATCGAGCTTACTTGGCGCTCGGCTTGACGCTCGCCACTTCCTGATCGGCTTGCGTGCGCGTTGCCTTGATGGCTTGCGGCATGTACTTCTGCATCAGGCCATTCACCACGTCGCGGCCAACCTGGTCCTGAACCTGGATGAACTTGCGGCCAGTCGTGCTCTTGTAGAAGTTGGTCAGATCCTTGATCTCGTCCGTCGAGTAGTACTTCGCGTATGCGTCGTACTGAGCTTGCATCGCGTCCTTGCGGAAGGCGTCGGTGGCGAAAACCTGGCCGGCGGAGTCGACCAGCTTCGGCACTGCGTTCTTCTGCAGCGTCGGAACGGCGGCTTGCTTCTGCTTGTCGTTCATCGTCTTGTTCTCGGACAGCGCGTCCGAGAGGATCGCCGGCACGAGTTGCTTCGATTGCATCTGCGCGCTGTTACCGATCGCACCGACCAGCTTCTGCGCGTCGATCGCGTCGAGCAGGTCCTTGATCGCGGCTTGCTTGGCCGGATCAACCGGTGCTGCTGCGGCTGCCGGTGCGGCCGTTTGCGCGGGCGCCTGATTCTGAAGCGACTGAGCCATCGCGAAGGTCGGCACGAAAGCGGCCAGCAACATCCACTGCTTGAAACGTCCTTGCATTATTACTCCCTGTAAAAAATATCCAGTTCAGCACTGGCGACGAGCGTTGCCTGTCGTTTCGACGCCGGCAACCCGCTCATGTCACGTCGCGCAGCTTAACCAATCCGAGCTTTCAAAAGCGATAACGAGAGCGTTGAGACACAAAAAATATCAGGCGTTTTCTTCGCCTTCACCATTTTCCGCGTCGCCCGGTTTCGCTGCAGAATCTTCCGAACCGGCGTCTGCCTCGAGTTCGGCCTCGGCTTCCGCTTCGGCGATATGCTGCAGTCCCGACAACTTCGTTCCCTCGTCAAGGCTGATGAGTGTAACACCTTGAGTTGCACGGCCCATTTCGCGGATTTCCGAAACTCGCGTGCGAATAAGCACGCCCGCGGTCGTGATCAGCATGATCTCGCTCTCCGGCTCGACGAGCGTCGCCGCGACGACGCGGCCGTTACGCTCCGACGTCTGGATCGCGATCATACCCTTCGTGCCGCGGCCATGACGCGTGTACTCGTTGATCGGGGTGCGCTTGCCATAGCCGTTCTCGGTCGCCGTCAGCACCGACTGATTCTCGCCGCCCGCAACGAGCATCGCGATGACCTGCTGCCCGTCTTCGAGCTGCATGCCGCGCACGCCGCGCGCCTCGCGGCCCATCGCGCGCACGTCGTTCTCGTCGAAGCGCACGGCCTTGCCCGCGTCGGAGAACAGCATGACGTCGTGCTGGCCGTCGGTGATGGCGGCGCCGATGAGGTAATCGCCCTCGTCGAGACCCACCGCGATGATGCCCTTCTTCATCGGACGGCTGAACGCTTCGAGCGGCGTCTTCTTGACCGTGCCGAGCGCGGTCGTCATGAACACGTACTTGTCGACCGAGAATTCCTTGACTGGCAGGACGACGTTGATTTTCTCGCCATCCTGCAGCGGGAACATGTTGACGATCGGACGGCCGCGCGAGTTGCGCGAGCCCTGCGGCACTTCATAGACCTTGATCCAGTACACGCGGCCGCGATTCGAGAAGCACAACATGTGATCGTGCGTGTTCGCGATGAAGAGCGTGTCGATCCAGTCGTCTTCCTTCATCTGCGTCGCCTGCTTGCCGCGACCGCCGCGCTTCTGCGCGCGATATTCGGAAAGCGGCTGCGACTTCACATAACCGGAATGCGACATGGTGACGACCATGTCCGTCGGCGTGATGAGGTCTTCGGTGTTGAGCTCGGTCGCGTTCATCTCGATACGAGAACGGCGGTCGTCGCCGAACTCGGCGCGAATCTGGCCCAGCTCCTCGACGATGATCTGGCGAATCCGCTCCGGCCGCGCGAGGATGTCGAGCAGGTCGGCGATCTGCGCCATCACTTCGCGATACTCGCCGACGATCTTGTCCTGCTCCAGACCCGTCAGGCGCTGCAGACGCATCTGCAGAATTTCCTGCGCCTGAACGTCCGACAATTTATACAGACCGTCTTCCTGCAGGCCGTATGCCGGATTCAGCCCTTCCGGACGATACGCCGCGCGGCCGCCCGAAGCCTCGGTCTCGGTGCGCGTGAGCATTTCGCGCACGAGCGACGAATCCCACGGACGCGCCATCAGTTCCTGCTTCGCGATAGGCGGCGTCGGCGCGGCCTTGATGATCGCGATGAATTCGTCGATGTTAGCGAGCGCGACAGCGAGACCTTCGAGCACGTGCCCGCGATCGCGGGCCTTGCGCAGTTCGTATACAGTGCGCCGCGTCAGCACTTCCCGTCGATGCGACAGGAAGCACTCGAGCATCTCCTTCAGGTTCAGGAGCTTCGGCTGGCCGTCGACGAGCGCGACCAGGTTCATGCCGAACGTGTCCTGCAGCTGAGTCTGCTTGTACAGGTTGTTCAGAATGACTTCCGGCACTTCCCCGCGCTTCAGCTCGATCACGACGCGCATGCCCGACTTGTCGGATTCGTCGCGAATATCGGAAATGCCTTCCAGCTTCTTCTCGTTGACGAGTTCGGCGATGCGCTCGAGCAGCGTGCGCTTGTTCACCTGATACGGAATTTCGTCGACGATGATGGCCATGCGCTGGCCGCGGTCGATCTCTTCGAAGTGCGTGGCCGCGCGCATCACGACGCGCCCGCGCCCCGTGCGATAACCGTCGCGCACGCCCGCCACGCCGTAGATGATGCCGGCGGTCGGGAAGTCCGGCGCCGGCACGATCTCGATGAGTTCGTCTACGGTGGCCTCGGGCGTATTCAGCAGATGCAGGCAGGCGTCGACGATTTCGCGCAGGTTGTGCGGCGGAATGTTGGTCGCCATGCCGACCGCGATGCCGGCCGAGCCATTGATCAGCAGATTGGGAATGCGCGCCGGCAGAACGAGCGGCTCGTTTTCGCTGCCGTCGTAGTTCGGCCCGAAGTCGACCGTTTCCTTGTCGATGTCGGCCAGAAGCTCGTGGCCGATCTTCGCCATGCGGATTTCGGTGTAACGCATCGCCGCGGCGTTGTCGCCGTCGACCGAACCGAAGTTGCCCTGGCCATCGACCAGCATGTAGCGCAGCGAGAACGGCTGCGCCATCCGAACGATCGTCTCGTAGACGGACGCGTCGCCGTGAGGATGGTACTTACCGATGACGTCACCGACGATACGCGCCGACTTCTTGTACGCGCGATTCCAGTCGTTGTTCAGCTCGTGCATCGAGTAGAGCGCCCGACGATGCACCGGCTTCAAGCCATCGCGTACATCGGGAAGCGCCCGCCCGACGATCACGCTCATCGCGTAATCGAGATACGAGCGGCGCATTTCCTCCTCGAGGGAGATTGGCAGAGTCTCTTTGGCGAATTGATCCATTATCCGTGTCTTGAACTATGCAGCGGCGACACGGCAGCGCGCGACGATTTCGCGAAACTCGCCCGTCAGCCGCACGACATGAGGCTGCCGCGGGGCGTAGCCGGCGTACGCTGCGCGCCCCATATGCGGCGCACGCCTCTGAGCGCTGCGTAGGGTGCATATGCTGCGCATGTCATATTTATGCGTGCGAACGCAGCGCATCAGGAGATTCTACCATGCGCGACATTGGCGCCCGGACGACTGCTGTATACATACAGTGTGTTGCGCGCGTCCAGCCAGAATGTGCCCACCGAGTTCGCATTGCGCAACGTCGTACCAATTACTTACAAAAGCCGGGGAACGATTTCCGTCCTTTCGTCACTTCGGCGGGCTATCATGCCGCCTCGTCGTTTTGCTGATCGATGAAGTACCCGCGATAAAAACACGCAGGAAATGGCATTCAGGCACGCAATATGCGCGCATTTCGCGCCTTCTTCGGGCCTGACCGTCTCCTGTCCCCTTCTTGTTGCGCATGCACCACATAAGGTTGCGGGCGTGCAGCGTGCGGGGATATTTTTATCGTTGCAAGGGAACGATATGGCAAAATGCCAACGCACAAACTTAGACACTGCTCGAAGTCTATACAGCGCGTTTTGTTCCGTAGGGAATGTTATACTTCGAGCAATGTATGACTTGTCTTCGTCTACAGGCTCGCAGTAAACCTGCGGTAATCTCAATTTCGAGAGGAGAAATATGAATAAACTTTCAAAGCTCGCGTTCATTGCAGCTACCGCAGTTATGGCTGCATCGGCCTCGGCACAGTCGGTGCCGGCCTCGCGACAAGCCGTGAATGACAACTGGGTGAACGGTACGGGCGAGTATGTGTGGATGAACGGCACGAACGAACTGTGCTGGCGCGACGCATTCTGGACGCCGGCTACGGCAAACGCGAAGTGCGACGGCGCGCTGGTCGCGCAAGTTGCACCGCCGCCGACGCCGGTCGCTCCGCCGCCGCCTGCTATCACGACGCAGAAGATCACGTATCAAGCTGACGCCCTGTTCGACTTCGACAAGGCTGTTCTGAAGCCGGCTGGCAAGACGGCGCTTGACGACCTGGCATCGAAGATCGGCGCGCTGAACCTCGAAGTCGTGGTTGCAACGGGTTACACCGACCGCATCGGTTCGGACAAGTACAACGATCGTCTGTCGCTGCGCCGTGCGCAAGCTGTGAAGGCTTACCTGGTCAGCAAGGGCATCGAAGCCAACCGTATCTACACGGAAGGCAAGGGCAAGCGCGACCCGGTCACGAAGGGTAGCTGCCAACAGAAGAATCGCAAGCAACTCATCGCTTGCCTCGCACCGGATCGTCGCGTGGAAGTCGAAGTTGTCGGCACGACGCGTCAGCCGCAGCAGTAATAGCAAGCAGGATTGCCGCAGATCAAACCCCCGCCTCGGCGGGGGTTTTTTTATGCCCGAAGCATTTCGCGCATTCGTTTAATGGGCCGCCGATTCAGGTAGGCTTCGGCTATGGCGCGTTTTGCCCGCCCATTGCGTCGCCTATATACTCGGTCCTAATCGATTCACGACTCAAACAAGGCACTCCCGAACATGACCAACGTCGATCCCCACGAACTGCAGAAATTCAGCGAGCTCGCGCATCGCTGGTGGGACCCGAACGCCGAGTTCAAGCCGCTGCATGAACTGAACCCGGTTCGGCTCGACTGGATCGACGCGCACGCGCATCTGATGAGCAAACGCGTTCTCGACATCGGCTGCGGCGGCGGCATTTTGTCCGAGTCGATGGCCACGCGCGGCGCGAACGTCAAAGGCATCGACTTGTCGTCGAGCGCGCTCGGCGTCGCGGATCTGCACAGCCTCGAAAGCGGCGTCGAGGTCGCGTACGAAGAAATCTCGGCGGAAGCGCTCGCCGCGCGCGAACCGGGCTCATACGACGTCGTCACCTGCATGGAGATGCTCGAGCACGTTCCGAATCCCGCGGGCACCGTTGCCGCTTGCGCCGCGCTCGTGAAGCCGGGCGGCTGGGTATTCTTCTCCACGTTGAACCGCAACGCGAAGGCGTATTTGTTCGCCGTCATCGGCGCGGAATACATCGCGCGCATGCTGCCGCGCGGCACGCACGATTACGCGCGCTTTATCAAACCGTCGGAGCTCGCCACGTTCGCGCGCGCCGCCTCGCTCTTGCCCGTCGATATCAAGGGCATCACGTATCGGCCGATCTCCAGGCACTTCGGCCTGTCGAACGACACGAGCATCAACTACATGATGGCTTGCCGCCGCGAAGCCTGACGCCATGACCAACGACGATCCCTTGTCTACGGGCACCATCGATACCACGCCCCTTCCGGAAGACACGAATCCCCTGCCCCAGCGCCTCGCAGAAGGCGATGGCCTCGGGCTGTGCCAGGCCGTGCTGTTCGACCTCGACGGCACGATCGCCGACACCGCGCCCGACCTCGTCGCCGCGGTGAACAAGATGCGGCACGATCGCGGCCTCGAAATGCGCCCGCTCGAAACGTTGCGGCCGTTCGCGTCGGGGGGCGCGCGCGGTCTGCTCGGCGGCGCGTTCGAGATCGGGCCGGAGCATCACGACTTCGCGTCGATGCGCGAGGAATTCCTCGCCAATTACGAAGCCGATTTGTGCATCGAGACAACGCTCTTTCCGGGCATCGCCGAGATACTCGATCAACTCGATGCGCGCGGCGTGCGCTGGGGCATCGTCACGAACAAGGTGACGCGGTTCGCCGCGCCGCTCGTGGCCTTGCTGGGACTCGACACGCGCGCGGGCTGCCTCGTCTGCGGCGACACGACGCCGCATTCGAAGCCGCATCCGGCACCGCTCCTGCACGCGGCCGAGCTGCTGGATGTCGCGCCGGAGCGCATCGTCTATGTCGGCGACGATTTGCGCGACGTGCAGGCCGGTTTCGCGGCTGGCATGATCACCGTGGCGGCAGCCTACGGCTATTGCGGCGACGATATTCCGCCGCGCCGCTGGCACGCCAATCACGTCGTCGATTCGCCTGAGGAGTTGCAGCATCTGCTGCGTGACATCGCCTGACTTGAAAGTCCCGCGATTCGCCTCATATGGCTTTTCGTGGGATAATTTCTCTTCCGCTTGGGGGCGACCTGGTTTCGACAGGGGTTGTGAAGCGGTCAGGGCATACCGAGGACCCGTCACCTCGTTAATCAATGGGAAAAACGTAACTGCAAACGACGATACGTTCGCACTGGCAGCCTAAGGGCTAGCCGTCCTCTCACTAATTCGCTGACGGGTTAGGGTAGCAATACCACGAGAGGTCATATACGTCAGATAAGCTTTGGTGGCGTCACGACGCCCGAGTCGAAAATCTAGTGAATCGCCGTAACGCAGCGTGTTCGTCCGCGTCGTTACGGTTAAATCAAATGACAGAACTAAGTATGTAGAACTGGTCGTAGAGCGCTTCTGGACGCGGGTTCGATTCCCGCCGCCTCCACCAAAACACCCCCGTGAAACCCGCGATCGCGCAAGCATCGCGGGTTTTTCTTTGGCCGCACGGCAGGCACAACGACAGACGAAAAAAAAGCCCCGCACGGGGGCGGGGCAAACATCCTTGAGAGACATAGCGAGGACAGAGACAACCATCGCTACGTCCGAGAGAATAGGCGGCCACGCGCTGCGTTCGTATCGGAGCGGTCCGAATGCTGTTGCTTTGTGTCAATGACCAACAGATCGGAAGCCGGTTTACTCAGAAAACTCCGATTCTCGCCGTCCGAGCCTCAGCCTATTCTGAAGCTGCACTTCGGAACGTCGGCGGTTTGCGGCGGGCCAGGTGTCATTCCAAGTACCTTGGCCTCGCTCCGTGCGAGGTCTTTTTTTTTGCCTTAGTTCGAACCGTCCTGCGGACACTTCAGATTGCAGCCGTTCGGATCGCCGTTATCGCCACGGCGGCGCATGGCCGATTTGCCCTGCTGGTATTTCGCCGACGGTGCCGACGCCGCGAACTGCATCTGCGGATGCTCGTTCAAACGGAATTGGTCCTGCAGCACGCCGCCCGGCACGCCCGGCGAGTTCTGGGCAAAGGCGACGGGAACCATATAGATCGCGCCAGCGACGAGCGCGGCGGAAGAACAAGCAAGCAACGAGAGTTTCATGGCAGTGAAGTCGACAGCAAAGCGTTAGGTTAGCTCAATTCGCCGTCGATGGCAGTTTTGCGTCCGCCCCGCTCTTTTACAGCGTGTTTCCGTTTCAGCCGTGCAGGCCTTCGTCGACATCGACGAGCAAGCCGCAGTGCGCCGGATCGTAGCCCTCCAGATGAGCGACGCTCTCCGTGAAGCCGTCGCTGCGCAAAATGCGCAGCACCGACGCGAGCTGCGCCTCGTCGAGCCGGGCGCGCTCGCACGCGAAGAAGTAATCCTCGTCGATGATCGGGATGAAATCGAGCGCGAAATGATGAGCGGCGGGCTGCACGCCGAAGCCGAGATCGGCCATGCCGCTCGCGACGAACGCGGCGATCGCCGAATGCGTGAGCTCGGTGGTCGCGTAGCCGTTGATTTGATCGGGATCGACGCCCACGCTACGCAACGACAGATCGAGCAGCATGCGCGTGCCCGAACCCGGCTGACGATTGACGAAGCGCACGTCGCCGCGCGCGAGATCGCGCAAGCCGGAAATCTGCTTCGGATTGCCCTTCGGCAGAAACAGCCCTTGAGTGCGGCGTGTGAGCCGGATGAGCTGATGCCTGTTCCGGTCCAGAAACGGCCGATAAATGTCCGCGCAAGTGGAACGGAATTCGCCGATCGGCAAGTGAAAGCCCGCCAGTTCGCACTCGCCGCGCGCGAGGGCGCTCACCGCTTCGGCGCTCTCGCGATATTTGATGTCGACCGGCACGCGTTGATCGCCCAGCGCGCGCACGAGCGCCGCGACCGCGTAACCGTGCGACGCGTGAATCCGCACCTGGCTGACGCCGCCCGCGAGACGCCGGTTCAGCTCGATGGCCACATCGTTCGCCACCGCCTGCAACGGCGTTTCGAGCCGCTCGCCGCACACGCGCTGCGCGCGCAATACCGATTCGCCCAGTTCGGACAGCACCGAGCCGCGACCGCGCGATTTGGTGATGAGCGCACCGCCCAGCCGCGCTTCGATTTCGCGCAACAAACCCCACGCGTGACGATAGGACAAACCCTTAGCGCTCGCGGCGTTCGCGATGCTGCCCGTCTGCGCGACGAGCTTCAAAAGCGGCACAACCGCGCTGAGACTGGTTTCCCGGCCATCCGCATCGCGCAGGATCAGCTCTGCGCGGCATTCGACGTCCACCATATGCACTCCCCCTTCCTATTGCCAAGATATATCACGACGCCTATTGTTCTTTTACAGGCTCGGCACCCGTAATTATATCCGTCCAAATATGTACCAACAAAACATATGCCGAGTGTTGGAGGAGCCCCATGACACATCCGCAGCTTTCCGCCGCTGCATCCGCTGAAATCGTGCGTCGCCACGCAGTACAAGGCGCGACGTTGATGACCATTCTTCACGCCATCCAGGACGAAGTCGGCTATGTGCCGGAGACGGCGATCGCGCCGCTCGCACAAACGCTGTCGCTGTCGCGCGCAGAAGTTCATGGCGTCGTCACGTATTACCATCACTTCCGGTCCGCCCCGCCCGCGCGCGTGACCGTGCAGCTTTGCCGCGCGGAAGCGTGCCGCAGCATGGGCACGGAAGCGCTGAAGGATCACATCGAAGGACACACGGGTTGCCGCTTCGACAGCGGCCATGCCGAAGAGACCGAGCTCGAATCCGTGTTCTGCCTCGGTCAATGCGCGCTCTCCCCGGCGATGACGATCAACGGCGAACTGCACGCGCGCGTGACGCCGGCGAAGTTCGACCGCCTGTATGCAGCGGCGCAGACGAAAGTCGCGGAGGTGACGGCATGACCCGCATCTATGTACCGATCGATTCCGCCGCGCTCGCGCTGGGCGCGGACGCCGTCGCGCAAGCCATCGCGAGCGAAGCGCTGAAGCGCGGCCTCGACGTCCAACTCGTGCGCAACGGCTCGCGCGGCCTCTTCTATCTTGAACCGCTCGTCGAGGTCGAGACGCCGGACGGGCGCATCGGCTATTCGAACGTCGACGTGGAAGACGTCGTCTCGCTCTTCGATGCGGGCTTCCACGAAGGCAGCGCGCATGAAAAGAACGTCGGCATCGTCGATGAGATTCCGTATCTGAAGAACCAGCAGCGTCTGACGTTCGCGCGCATCGGCATTACCGATCCGTTGTCGATCGACGATTACGTCGCGCTCGGCGGACTCCATGGCCTGCGCAACGTGCTCGACATGAACGGCGACGCCGTCTGCGCAGCGCTGCTCGATTCCGGCCTGCGCGGACGCGGCGGCGCGGCGTTTCCGGCGGGCATCAAATGGAAGACCGTGCGCGGCGCGCTGGCGGACCAGAAATACATCGTCTGCAATGCCGACGAAGGCGACTCCGGCACGTTCTCCGACCGCCTCGTCATGGAAAGCGATCCGTACATGCTGATCGAAGGCATGATCATCGCGGGCGTGGCGGTCGGCGCGACCAAGGGCTACATCTATGTGCGCAGCGAGTATCCGCATTCGATCGCGACGCTGAACCGTGCGATCGACAAGGCGCGCGACGCGGGCTGGCTCGGCGCGAGCGTGCTCGGCACGTCGCACGAGTTCGAGCTGTATGTCGCAAAGGGCGCGGGCGCGTACGTGTGCGGCGAGGAAACGGCGCTGCTCGAATCGCTCGAAGGCAAGCGCGGCATCGTGCGCGCGAAGCCGCCGGTTCCCGCGCTCACGGGTCTGTACGGCAAGCCGACGGTCATCAACAACGTCATCACGCTCGCGACGGTGCCGATCATCTTCGCGAAGGGCGCGGCCTTCTATCGCGACTTCGGCATGGGCCGTTCGCGCGGCACGCTGCCCTTCCAGATCGCCGGCAACGTGAAGCAAGGCGGACTCGTCGAACTCGCGTTCGGCGTGACGCTGCGCGAGCTGATCTATACCTACGGCGACGGCACCGCGAGCGGACGTCCCGCGCGCGCGGTGCAAGTCGGCGGTCCGCTCGGCACGTATCTGCCGGAAAGCCAGTGGGATATTCCGCTCGATTACGAGGAGTACGCGAAGGTCGGCGCGGTGGTCGGTCACGGCGGGCTCGTCGTTCACGACGACACATCGAACCTTGCCGAGCTCGCGCAATACGCGATGCACTTCTGCGCGCTCGAATCGTGCGGCAAGTGCACGCCGTGCCGCATCGGCTCGACGCGCGGCGAGGAAGTCATCGCGAAGATTCGCGAGGGCGATACGTCGGTGAAGCAGATCACGCTCTTGCGCGAACTGTGCGACACGATGGTGTCCGGCTCGCTTTGCGCGATGGGCGGCATGACGCCGTTTCCGGTGATGTCCGCGCTCGATCACTTCCCCGAAGATTTCGGCTTGCCCCGCACGCCCGCGCAGAAGGCGGCGTAAAGAAAAGGAGACAAACATGTCCAACACCATCAACGGCTGCGGCTCCGGCAACTGCGCGTGCAAGAGCGCGGCATCGGTGCAGCGCCGCGATCCGTTCGACGAAACCGACTACGGCACGCCGCTGCGTCATGCGGATGTCGACGTGACGCTGGAAATCGACGGCGAAAGCGTCACGGTTCCGGCCGGCACGTCCGTGATGCGCGCCGCGATCGAAGCCGGCGTCAACGTGCCGAAGCTCTGCGCCACCGATTCGCTCGAACCGTGGGGTTCGTGCCGCCTGTGCCTCGTCGAGATCGAAGGCAAGCGCGGCTATCCGGCATCGTGCACGACGCCCGTCGAAGCGGGCATGAAAGTACGCACGCAAAGCGACAAGCTGCAATCGCTGCGCAAGAACGTGATGGAGCTCTATATCTCCGATCACCCGCTCGACTGCCTCACCTGTCCCGCCAACGGCGATTGCGAGTTGCAGGACATGGCGGGCGTCGTCGGCTTGCGCGAAGTGCGCTATGGCTACGAAGGCGCAAACCATCTGAAGGACAAGAAGGACGAGTCGAACCCGTACTTCACCTACGATCCGTCGAAGTGCATCGTCTGCAATCGATGCGTGCGCGCGTGCGAGGAAACGCAAGGCACGTTCGCGTTGACCATCGCCGGACGCGGCTTCGAATCGCGCGTCGCCGCGAGCGAAAACGTGCCGTTCATGGAAAGCGAATGCGTGTCGTGCGGCGCGTGTGTCGCCGCGTGCCCGACCGCGACGCTGCAGGAAAAGAGCGTCATCATGCTCGGCCAGGCGGAGCATTCCGCCATCACGACGTGCGCGTATTGCGGCGTCGGCTGCTCGCTCAAGGCGGAGATGAAGGGCAACACCGTCGTGCGCATGACGCCGAACAAGAACGGCCAGGCGAACGAAGGCCACGCGTGCGTGAAAGGCCGCTTCGCATGGGGTTACGCGACGCACAAGGACCGCATCAAGAAGCCGATGATCCGCGCGAAGATCACCGATCCGTGGCGCGAAGTGTCGTGGGACGAAGCGCTCAACTATGCGGCGAGCGAGTTCCGCCGCATTCAGGACAAGTACGGACGCGATTCGATCGGCGGCATCACGTCGTCGCGCTGCACGAACGAAGAGACGTATCTCGTGCAGAAGCTCGTGCGGGCGGCGTTCGGCAACAACAACGTCGATACCTGCGCGCGCGTCTGCCATTCGCCGACCGGTTACGGCCTCAAGACGACGCTCGGCGAATCGGCGGGCACGCAGACGTTCGCATCGGTGGAACAGTCGGATGTGATCATCGTGATCGGCGCGAATCCGACCGACGGCCATCCCGTCTTCGGCTCGCGGCTGAAGCGGCGCGTGCGTGAAGGCGCGAAGCTGATCGTGATCGATCCGCGCCGCATCGATATCGTCGATACGCCGCACGTCAAGGCGCAGTATCACCTGCAATTGCGCCCCGGCACGAACGTCGCGATGGTTAATTCGCTCGCGCACGTGATCGTCACGGAAGGCTTGCTGAAGGACGATTTCATCGCCGAGCGCTGCGAGGAGCGCGCGTTCGGCCAATGGCGCGATTTCGTCGCGACGGAAGAGAACTCGCCCGAAGCGATGGAAAGCGTCACCGGCGTGCCCGCGAAACTGGTGCGCGAAGCCGCGCGCGTGTACGCGACGGGCGGCAACGGCGCGATCTATTACGGCCTCGGCGTCACGGAGCACGCGCAAGGCTCGACGACGGTCATGGGCATCGCGAACCTCGCGATGGCGACCGGCAATGTCGGCCGTGAAGGCGTCGGCGTGAATCCGCTGCGCGGCCAGAACAACGTGCAGGGCTCGTGCGACATGGGCTCGTTCCCGCACGAGCTGCCGGGCTATCGGCATATCGGCGATGCTGCGACGCGCTCGCTCTTCGAAGAAGCGTGGGATGTGAAGCTGCAGCCGGAACCCGGCCTGCGCATTCCGAACATGTTCGATGCCGCGATGCACGGCACCTTCATGGGCCTTTATTGCCAGGGCGAGGACATCGTTCAGTCGGATCCGAACACGCAGCACGTCGCCGATGCGCTGTCGTCGATGGAATGCATCGTCGTGCAGGACATCTTCCTGAACGAGACGGCGAAGTACGCGCACGTGCTCTTGCCCGGTTCGACCTTCCTCGAAAAGGACGGCACCTTCACCAACGCCGAGCGCCGCATCTCGCGCGTGCGCAAGGTGATGCCGCCGCTCGCGGGCTTCTCCGACTGGGAAGTGACCATCAAGCTTTCGCGCGCGCTCGGCTACGAGATGAACTACGCGAACCCGTCCGAGATCATGGACGAGATCGCGCGTCTCACGCCGACGTTCCACGGTGTCTCGTACGAACGTCTCGACGAGCTCGGCAGCATCCAGTGGCCGTGCAACGAGCGCGCGCCGGACGGCACGCCGACCATGCACATCGACGAATTCGTGCGCGGCAAGGGACGCTTCGTCATTACGAAGTTCGTCGCGACGCCGGAAAAGGTCACGCGCAAATATCCGCTGCTGCTCACGACGGGGCGCATCCTGTCGCAATACAACGTGGGCGCGCAGACGCGTCGTACCGAAAACTCGCAATGGCACGACGAGGATCGCCTGGAGATCCATCCGGTCGACGCGGAAGATCGCGGCATCAAGATGGACGACTGGGTCGGCATCGAGTCGCGCGCGGGGCAGACCGTGTTGCGCGCGAAGATCTCGGAGCGCATGCAGCCGGGCGTCGTCTATACGACGTTCCACTTCCCCGAGTCGGGCGCGAACGTCATCACGACGGATTCTTCCGACTGGGCGACGAACTGTCCGGAGTACAAGGTGACGGCGGTGCAGGTGATGCCGGTCGAGCAGCCGTCGCAATGGCAGAAGGAGTATTCGCGCTTCAACACGCAGCAGCTCGAACTGCTCAACCTCGCCACGACTTCTTCAGGAAAATAAGCAATGGATGTCGATAACCTGATCGAGATGGCGAACCGCATCGGCGAATTCTTCGATTCGATGCCGGACCGCCCCGAAGCCGTCGATAGCGTCGCGGACCACATCCGCCGGTTCTGGGAGCCGCGCATGCGGCTCGCGATTCTCGCCGCGCTCGACAATCCGGAAGCGAGCGCGACGATGGAGCCGATCGTGCGCGAGGCGCTCAGTCTGCATCGAATAGATCTGACGCCGAAAGCTGCGACCGCCTGAAACTCCTCGAAGCCCTGCACCGCAGGGCTTTTTCAATCCTCCCGATACTCGCGTTGCGGCTGCCGCTCGATGTTCGTCTCCTGCGCGCCGAACCACGTTTCGCAGTGACGCAAGAGCGCGTGCACATCCGACGGCGCCCGCCCGCGCGCCGCGATATAGCCATCGGGACGCACGAGATAGAACGCGGGGCGCGTGCGGCCATAGTTGTCGGTGAGCGAGTTCGCGCCGTCGCCTTGCGTATCGGTGATGCGCCACACGCGCACCGCGTTCGGCAGGATCGCTTCGACGGACTGCGCGAGGCCGTCGAGATCGGGATCGCGCATCGCGTGGGCGACGGTGATCGTCGCGGGCGCGAGCGCGATATCGTCCTCGCCCGACGGATTCACCAGCAGAAACAGCGAGAAGCAGCCGGGATCGTGCAGATCGTAAAGACAGCCCACGCCCGGCAAACGCCCGAGCGGCCCGTCGACGACATGCACACGCGCATCGGGCGCGCGCTCGCCCGCGCGCGGACCGCCGTCGAGCAGACGCTCCAGCGTGAGCGGACTCTTGCGATAGTTGATCGACAGCTCGCTGACCGTGCGCCGCATCGCGTCGCGCAACGGACCGATCGCGGCGAGCGCGGGCATCACGTGATCGCGCATCAGCTTCATCGGGCCATGCTCGGCGCCGGCCATCTGCGTGAGCATGCTCGATTGGCGCAGCACGTCGCGCTCGATCGGATGCCGCTCCATGTGATAAGTGTCGAGCAGCCGCTCGGGCGCGTTGCCCGCGAGCATGCGAGCGATCTTCCAGCCGAGATTGAACGCTTCCTGAATGCCGGTGTTCATGCCCTGCGCGCCGGCGGGACTATGCACGTGCGCCGAATCGCCGGCCAGGAACACGCGCTCCACGCGAAGCTTGTCGACCATGCGGCTATTCAGATGAAAGTACGACGACCACGTCATGTTCGACAGCGCGATCTTGTGATGCACGCGCCGCTCGACGAGCGCGCGGCATTCGTCGAGCGTCGGGCCGGCTTTCGCGCCGGCCGCGTTGACCGCGCTTGCGGCAGGCGCGGGCAGATCGGCGATCAGGCGCGCGCGGTCGCCGCCCATCGGAAAGAGCGCGGCCAAGCCTTCGCCCGAGGCGAAGATGTGAAATTCGTCGTCGGGCCAGTCGGAGTCCGCATCGAGATCGGCGAGCAGGTACGTTTGATCGAACGTCTTGCCGTCGAAACCGATGCCGAGCCGATGCCGCACGAAACTGTGCGCGCCGTCCGCGGCGATCAGATACGAAGGCCGCAGCAGCTCGTCGCGCCCGTTCGGATGGCGCAGCGTCGCGTGCAGACCGGCGGAGCCTTGCGACACATCGACCACTTCGACACCGCGCTCGATATCGACGCGACAGCCCGCCAGATGCTCGGCGAGCAGACGTTCGGTCTGGGACTGTTCGAGAAAGAGCAGATACGGATAACGCGTCTGCAGCGGATCGAAATCGAGGCGCGCGAGGCGCTGGCCGTTGGAATAGAGATTCGCGACGCGCGCGCGATGGCCGAGCTCGAGAAACGGCTTGACGACGCGATGCTGTTCGAAGAGTTCGAGCGTGCGCGCCTGAATGCCGATCGCGCGTGAATGCGGCGACGGCTCGCGCGCGCGGTCGACGAGCCTCACCGGAATGTGCGCGCGCGCGAGACTCATCGCGGCGGCGAGGCCCGTCGGACCGGCGCCGACGATGAGAACGGGCGCCACGTCCAGCTTGTCGTTCGGATTCAGCTTTGGCGCGAACATGCAGTCGGTCCTCCCTGAAACGTCACGCGCTCTAGTGTACGCCCGCGAACCGCTCGCTCAGTGGGCGTGGCCGCGCTCGCTGAACACGCACGCCTGGCATGCCTCGCCGAACTCGACCTGCACGGTCGCGTGATGCATCGAATATTCGCTGCGCAAGGTCGTGACGACGTCCTGCACGAACGCATCGCCGGGATGGCCTTGCGGCATCACGAGATGCACGGTGAGCGCGTTTTCGGTCGTCGAGAGCGCCCAGACGTGCAGGTCGTGGACGTCGCGCACGCCGGGAAGCCCGGTCAGATATCGCTCGATGCGCGACATGTCGACCGAAGGCGGAACGGCGGCCATCGCGAGGCGCATCGCGTCGCGCCCGAGTCCCCAGGTGCCGTAGACGATCACCGACACGACGATCAGGCTCATCAGCGGATCGAGCCAGCTCGCGCCCGTGAACAGGATGATGAGGCCGCTCACCGCGACGGCGGCGGAGATGGCGGCATCGGCGGCCATGTGCAGAAACGCACCGCGCACGTTGAGGTCTTCCTTGCTGCCGTGCATGAAGAGCCACGCGGAAAAGCCGTTCACGACCATGCCGAGCGTCGCGACGATGAACACGTCGAGGCCCGCGACGGGCGCCGGGTTGAAGAGACGCTCGATCGCTTCTAGGACGATCGCGCCGCACGCGAACAGCAGGAGCGCGGCGTTGGCGAGCGACGCCAGAATCGACGAGCTGCCGAGACCGAACGTATAGCGCGCGTTCGGCCGGCGCTTGCCGAGCCACACGGCGCCCCACGCGAGCAGCAGGCCGAGCACATCGGAGAGATTGTGGCCGGCGTCGGCGAGCAGCGCGGTCGAATGCGCGAGAAAGCCGTAGATGGCCTGCACGATCACGATCAGCAGATTCAGGCCGACCGCGAGCGCGAACGTGCGGCCCTGCCCTTCCTGCGGCGCGTGATGATGGTGATGTCCATGTCCGCCGTGCCCGTGCCCGTGCCCGTGCTCGTGCTCGTGCCCGTCGTGATGCTCGTGTTTGTCGTGCTGATGCGTGCTCATCGGCGTGCTCGTTGTTCGGTGAGTGTCATTCGATGTCCGCGGCATCGGCCTGCGGCTCCGCGATGTGCTCTCGCAGCTCGGCGAGCATCGTGCTGATATGGCGATCCGCCGCCACGTAGAAAACCTGCTTGCCCTGGCGTTCGGCCCGCACGATTCGCGCCGCGCGCAAGAGCCGCAGATGATGGCTCACCAGCGACGCGGACAACCCGAGCAACTCCGCGATCGCCCCCACCGCGCGCTTGCGTTCGACGCATGCGAGCACGATGCGCAGGCGCGTCGGGTCGCCGAGCAGACGGAACAGATCGGCGAGCGGCACGACGCGGTCATCGGAAGTGATCGGGACGGCGGCGGAAGAATCGGAAACCGGATCGGAAGCCACGGACATCGTCAACATATGAATAGATGTTCATATGTTAAGTGCCATCGCCGCAACAAGTCAACGTCGCTTTGACAGGGCGCTGTCGCCGGTGTGGGAAAATGCGAGGTTTGCTTTTCCGGGACAGCAGTTTCCCCGTCATGGACACCGTATTCGCCCGCGGTTTCGCGGCCCATCGCGTCGGTCGCCTGACCGACGCGGAGCGCGACTATCAGGCCGCGCTCGCCGCCGAACCCCATCATGTCGACGCCTTGCACTATCTCGGCGTGCTGCGCCATCAACAGGGCCAGCACGCGGAAGCGGCCGAGCTCGTGCGCCGCGCGGTCGACCTGCGCCCGACCGATGCCGGCCTGCAGCTCAATCTCGGCAACGCGCTGAAGGCGCTCGGCCGTCTCGACGACGCGATCGAGCGCTTTCGCAACGCGCTCACGCTCGCGCCGGGCTTTCCGCTCGCGCAGTACAACCTCGGCAACGCTTACACGGCGGCCGGCCGTCACGAAGACGCCGCCGACGCGTTCGAAAAGGCGCTGCGCCTGCAGCCGAACGACGCCGCCGCGTGGAACAACTTCGGCAACTCGCTTTCCGCGCTGCAGCGCTTCAAGGACGCCGCGCAGGCGTTCAGGCGCGCGCTCGCGCTGCGTCCCCGTCATGCCGGCGCGCACAACAATCTCGGCATGGCGTTGAACGCGCTCGGCGATACCCTCGGCGCGATCGCGCACTTTCGCGCCGCGCTCGACGCCGAGCCCAACTACGTCGCCGCGCACTTCAATCTCGGCAATCTCCTCGAAACGCACGGCCATCCGGAAGACGCGCTGCCAGCGCTGCAGAAAGCCGTCGCCTTGCATCCGCATTTCGCGCCGGGCTATTTCGGGCTTGGTCACGCGCTCGCGAAGCTGGGCCGTCACGATGACGCCATCGCGCACTTCGAGCGCGCGGTCGGGCTCGATCCGAAATACGGCGTCGCCTGGCTGTGCCTCGGCAACGCGCGGCTTGCGCTCGGCGCGCATCAGGCGGCGCTGCGCGCATTCGACGAAGCGTTGCGCATCGATCCTTCGATGCCCGCCGCGCATCTGAACCGGGCGCTGGCCCTGCTCGCCATCGGCGATTACGCGCGCGGTCTCGCCGGTTACGAGTGGCGTCTGCAGACGCCCGGCAGCGAGCCGCCGCCGCGCCTGCCACGCTGGAACGGCGAACCGATGCCGGGCCGCACGCTGCTCGTGCGCGCCGAGCAGGGCTTTGGCGACACCTTGCAGTTCGCGCGTTTCGTGCCGTTCGCGGCGAAGCTCGCCGGCAAGCTGGTGCTCGAAGTGCAGCCCACGCTCGTGCCGCTGCTCGCGCCTGCCGCGCATGCCGCGCGCCTGGAACTGAAGAGCAAGTCCGATGGCGTCCCGGTGCACGCCGACGCGTTCTGTCCGCTGTTAAGCCTGCCGCTCGCGCTCGGCATGACCGCGCTCGACGCGATCCCGGCGCGCGCGCCCTATCTCGTCGTGCCCGCCGAATACCGACGCAAGTGGCGCGGCTCGATCGGTGGCCAGCACAAGCGCAAGATCGGCATCGCCTGGTCCGGACGGATGCAGCCGGGCGAAACGCGCTCGATCCCTGTCGCCGAGCTCGCGCCGCTGTTCGCGCTCGAAGGCATCGACTGGGTCGTGCTGCAGCCGTTCGTCACGGGCCGCGAGCGTGACTTGCTGGGCGCGCATCCGAACGCGGCATCGATTCATCTGCTGGAAAACCGGCTCGAAAACTTCGCCGATACGGGCGCGATCGTCGATCGGCTCGACGCCGTCGTCTCCGTCGATACGTCCGTCGCGCACCTCGCGGGCGCGCTCGGCAAGCCGCTCTGGGTAATGCTGCCGTTCGCCGCCGACTGGCGCTGGGGCATCGGCAGCGCCGAATGCGTGTGGTATCCGGGCGCGCGGCTCGTGCGTCAGCGCGCGCCGGGGCAATGGCGCGAAGTCATCGACGACACCGCGGCGGCGCTTGCGGCGCTTCCCGCATAAAAAATCCCCGCTTCATGAACTGACCCCGCAAAGTTGGACAGTTTTGGGCTAGGCCGCTAAGGGCTGAGTTCTGTACATCACAGGACTCAGCCCTTTCAGCTTCAGCTTGATGCGGTGGTGATTGTAGT
>NZ_JARUXK010000001.1:2117164-2415684 GCF_031451435.1 Caballeronia sp. LZ008
TCTTGAACGACTCTGCTCTTGAGTCGTGCGCTGTACTTGCTCATGAAAAAACACCCCAAATCGTTGAACGGGTGTCCAACTTTTGGGGTGCAGTTCATTCATCGGCGGGGATTTTTTTCGACTGTTCAGCCGGATCACGCCGTCTTGTACTGATTGCGCGCCTCGGGCGAGCGATACAGCACGAGCGTCGCGATCAGGCCGCACACCGCGGCAAGTCCCATCCACAGTCCGGGCGCGGCCTTGTTGCCGGTCGCGTGGATCAGATACGTCGAGATCGCGGGCGTGAAACCGCCGATGGTCGTCGCGAGGCTATAGGCCATCGAGAAGCCGGTCGTGCGTACATCGACGGGCATTACTTCGGTCAGCGCCACCACCATCGCGCCGTTGTAGCTGCCGTACAGGAACGAGAGCCACAATTCGCACATCAGCAGACGCACGAACGACGGCTCCGCGACGAGCCATTGCACGACCGGATACGACGTCAGAATGGTGAGAATCGTAAAGACGAGCAGCACCGGGCGGCGGCCGACGCGATCCGAGACCGCGCCCATCAGCGGCAGCCAGACGAGATTCGAGATGCCGACGCATACGGTCACGACGAGCGCATCGATCGCGGAGAGCTTCAGCACTTCCTTGCCGAAGGTCGGCGTGTACGCGGTGATCATGTAGAACGACACCGTCGTCATGATGACCATGCCCATGCCGGCCAGCACGATGCCCCAGTTCTGCCCGATCGAGCGCGCGATCTCGCCCATGCTCGGACGATGCTTCCGCGCGAGGAACTCGTCTGTTTCACGCAGCGAGCGCCGCACGATGAAGAGAAACGGCACGATCAGGCAGCCGATCAAAAACGGCACGCGCCAGCCCCACGCGGTCATCTGCTCGGGCGGAAGGAGCCGGTTCATGACGACGCCGATCAGGGCGGCGAACACGACGGCGACCTGCTGGCTGCCCGACTGCCACGAACAATAGAAGCCCTTGTTGCCCCTGGTCGCGATCTCGGACAGATACACGGAGACGCCGCCCAGCTCCACGCCGGCCGAGAATCCTTGCAGCAGCCGCCCGCCTAGTACGATGACCGGCGCGAGCGCACCGATGGTCGCGTAGCCCGGCACGAGCGCGACGCACGCGGTCCCGGCGGCCATCAGCCCGAGCGTGAGGATCAGGCCCTTGCGCCGGCCGTGATGATCGATATAGGCGCCGAGCACGATGGCGCCGACCGGCCGCATCAGAAAGCCCGCGCCGAAGACGGACAGCGCGAGCATCAGCGAGGCGAATTCGTTGCCGCTCGGAAAATAGGTTTTGGCGATCGCCGAGGCGTAATAGCCGTAGACCATGAAGTCATACATTTCAAGGAAGTTTCCGCTGACGACGCGAAACACCGTCTTGAACTTCGACTCGTTGGCGGGTGCTACGTGGGCTGTGGACATGAATTTCTCGAAAGAGCTGTGGGCGCACTTCAGTTTTTGGTTTCGGCGTGGCCGCAAGACCGTAGACGGTCGCCGTGCTCGGCCGGCCGCGACGACGGGACGACTTGTGCCATCTTTTGTAAGCGCAACGTCGACAATCTTAACGCCGCGCCGCTCGCGACTGTACACAACTTCGTGCAATATCGCCGAAATAAAGCTTAAAATACGATTACGTATGCCTAACTTTTAACTGACAGCACCTCAAAAGATGAACGCGAATATCAGGCTACGCACGGCGACCGCCGAAGACACCGCCCTCATCGCCTCGATGCACGCGTCGAGTTGGGCGTCGGCGTATCGGGGCATCCTGCCGGACGAGTATCTCGATCGCGATCTGAGCGCGGAGCGCGCCGAACACTGGATCGCGCGCATGAAGGATGTCGCGGCCGGCGCGGCGACCGTGTTCATCGCGGAGCACGAGGGCGAGCCGGTCGGCTTCATCTGTCTCGTCGAGCCGGATGCGGCGGGCAGCGTGCTCGTCGACAATCTGCACGCGCTGCCGGGACATCGCGGCCTCGGCACCGGCACCGCGATGCTCGAGGAAGCGGCGCGTTGGGCACGCGCACGCGGGGCGCGGGAACTGTATCTTTCCGTGCTCGAACAGAACGCCGCGGCGATCGGCTTTTACGAATCGCGCGGCTGGCAACTCGCGGCGCGCGAAGCGGATCACATGGCGGGCGTCGCGCTTTTCTCTCTTCGATACGTGTATCCGCTCGACTGAGCACACGAGGATCGGCTCGGTCAATAAGCATTCCTGTCAAAAATCGACAATAGGAATCTTCTGGTCGTCGGGGACGTGACCGTTTCGTATGATCGCGGGTCGAAATTTCGGCGATTCTCGCGTCGAACCCGCGGTGCTGTCTCCATACACCACGATGGTCCGGGTGAGTTGTCGCGTTGCCCACGCCCGGGCGCATGCATGTGGAATCTTCATGTCCGAACCCTTGATCGTAGTGGAAGGCAATCTGCGTCTGCCGGCGCTGCGCGTGCTGAAGGATCCGTCCTTGAAATTCGGTTGCGAGTGGACGCCCGCGTGCGCGCGACCTGTCCAGTCGGCATCTGAAGTCGCGCTGTTCGCCGCGCGCTTCGCCACGGCTTATGTGCCGGCGCTGAGCCTGTCCGACACCAGTTCGCCCTATCGCGCCACGAGTCTGTGGGGCGTGTTCGGCAAAGAGGACATTCCCCGCGCGATGCTGCGCCTCATGCAAGGCTCGAATGCCCCGAGCAACGCCAGCGACTCGCGCACCGATCCCATCCAACTGGCGGTCAACGCTCCGAAGACCGCGCGGACCTATCGCCTGAGCGCGCCGGTCGCGACTGCGATCGCGGCGGCTTGCGGCGTGTTCATCGTATGGCTCGTGCTCGGATATCCGTCGGACTCGAAGCGCGACGCCGCACCGGCTGCGCAGAGCGAGACGCGCACGCAGCAAGCCGAGCCCGCATCGGCTCCGGCGCCGGTCGCGGCGACCGCCGTATCGACGGCCGATCAACCCGCGACGGACGCGCAGCCTTCGGTCGCGGAGCCTCCCGCCTCGCTCCCGGCCGCAACCGCCAATGACTCCGTCGCGCCAGGAATCGTGACTGCTGACAATCCGAAGTCACCTGCGGCATCGACGGCAGGACCGGAAAAGAACGGCGGTCGTGTGCGAGCCGTACTGACGCCGCGAGGGAAGCCGGCCTTTTACCGCATCCCTGCGTCGGACGCGCGCGTCGTGAAGCAGGAATCGGCGCGACCGGCGCGGGCGACGCGGGTCGAAAAAATCGCGAGCCGGTCCGCCAAGCACGGACCCGCGCGGCGCACGCGCTCGACGCCGGCCGCAACAATCGCGAGCCAGTCGAAGGCGTCGGAATCGACGAATCCGGCCACGCTCTACGCGATGCTTCAGCACTCACCGACACTCGACAGCAACGCGGCCTCGTCCGGTCGCGCATCCGCGAACAGCGCGCGCTGAAGCGCGCAATACGCATCAGAACGATCAACCATTCCCGGCCACGACGCCAACATGAAGCAACTACGTCATCATCTCCGTTACGCGACGCTCGCCCTCGCCTTGTCGCTGTGTGGTTTCCTTGCGCCTTTCGGCAGCACGTTCGCGGCGCCCGCAACGGCGGCGAAATCCGCCGCAAGCGAGCCCGCGCAACCCGCGCCCGTAGACCTCTCCGACTTGACCGCCAACTCGAACGCGCCGCGCGTCGAGGGGAACATCGCCGAGTTGCAGAGTCTCGTGCAGGCGGGAAGCCTCACCGAGTTGCGCGCCACGCGCAACGGCAGTTACGGGGCGCGGCTCTACTTCCTCGCGCAGGAAATGCTGTATTACGTCGCGCTGTCGCAGGAAGCGCGCTTGTGGCGCGTCGTGAAGACACAGGACGCGGCCCGCGCGGAAACGATCTACGCGCAGTTCTCACGCAAGAGCTTCGAGCTTGCCGATGGCGAAATCCGCCGCGCGCAATTGCAGGCGCAGAAAGCGCTGCTCGATCGCGTGATCGCGAAATCGGCGGATCGCGCCAACCGTCTCACCGCCGATCTCGAACTCGCGCAGCAGCAGGATTCGCAGGTGTCGCAACGTCAGCAGCAATTGCAGGCCGAATCGGCCGTGCTGCAGACGGACAAGCTCGAAGCCGAACGCAAGCTGCGCACGCTGCAGTTGCAGGTCGAGCAGCTTCAAAAGCAGACGGAAGCCGGACTCGCGCCGGTGAGCGCGTCGCCGTCGCGTTGATCTGCGCGATACGCATCTGAAAACGAAGAAGGCCCGCTCGATCCGAGCGGGCCTTCCTGCTTGGCGACGTCGAAAACGCGTCTCGCGTCAGAAGCGTGTTTCGCGCGCGACGCGCAGAAACGTATCGAGCAGCGGCGTGCAATCGAGCAGTTCCGCGCCGCCCGCGCGATGAAACTCCGGATGCCACTGCACGCCGACGACAAACGGCGCCTTCCGGTAGCGCACCGCCTCGATGATCCCATCGGAGGCCGACACCGCCTCGATGTTCAGATCGCGCCCGATCGTCTTCACCGCCTGATGGTGGATCGAGTTGACGATCGCCTCGCGCTGGTTGGGGAACATGTTGACGAGCGTGGAGCCTTCGGGGAAGCGGATCGAATGCCTATGCTGGTCGTACTGCTCGTTGACGTGGATGCCGGCCGTGGGCACATCGGTGGCGATGTCGCCGTAAAGCGTGCCGCCGAACGCCACGTTGATGAGCTGACAGCCGCGGCACACGCCGAGCACCGGCTTGCCCGACTCGACGAACTCATGCAGCAACTCCAGTTCGTACATATCGCGCACGCGGTCGCCCGGCCATTCGGGACGCGTCGTCGCTTCTTCGTACGACTGCGGCGAGACGTCCGCGCCGCCTTGCAGCAGCAGGCCGTCGAGATGCTTCGCGTAGTCGCGCAGACGGATATTGCTCGTGTGCAGCATGCCCTGATTGCCGACCGTCGGAATCATGAACACGAGCACGTCGCGCGACATCACCCAATGCGCGATGGATTCCTCGAGATATTGCAGCGTCTTGCCGCGCAAGCCTTTCGCGCCCGGCTCCGGATGAAAGATCCGCGCCGACACGCCGATGCGCAACGTGCGCTGAGTCATGCGCTGTCCCGCGCGATCGAAAATCTGCCGCGCGCGCGCCGCGATCACGCGGCCAAAGACGGACCACGCCGAATCGGATTGCTTGAGATACGCGGGTTGAGGCTGCGCGGACGTCTGCTCGGTGGCGGGCAGCGGCGGCGGATTGAGCTTGCCGAAGTCCGGCGCCTCGGTGAATTCGGGCGGCAGAACGGTGGCGCGGCCAGTCGGGGAATCGGATGACGCGGATTGCGCGTTCGCGGTGCTGGCGGCTTCCGCATCGGTCGCGGCCTCGAAGTTTTCGGCGAGGCTCGCACGCGGTTTCGCCGATGCGCGCTGCTTCTCGCGCACCGCGGCTTCCTGCGCGGCGGTCGCGCTAGCCGCCGATGCGCGCGCCTCGCGAGCGTCCTGCAGCGCGTCGTCGCGGCGGGCTTGCGCCGTGTCGGCCGGCTCGACGTTCGACGCGCTCGAAGGCGCATCCGTCGATGCCCGTTCGGTCGCGCTCGCCTGCGGACCGGGCGCCGAGGCCGCGGCGGCGGCTTCGGGCGAGGCCGTCGGGTTCGCGCTGCGCGGGGCCGCTTGTGAATCGGCGCCGCTGCGGCGGGCGTCGGTGCTGCTTGCGTCGTTGGACGTTTTGTTATCGCTCATTCCTGATTCAGGCGCTCGAACGCCATAAGGAGAGTGGACAAACCCCGATTATCCGCCTGAGACCTGCACGGGGCAAACCAGCACACATTTGGTCACATTGGCTCACATTATCGCGGGAACCCGGTGCGGGCCGCTGTCGGGGCTATCCCGTGACGAAAACCCTCAATGGTCGCGCGGCTCCTCGAAGGTCTCGCGCAAGGCGATCTGCATCGTCGCGTGGATTTTCACGCACCAGCGCCACAACACCGTCAGCAACAGCGCGACGCACACGAGCACGCCGACCATCAACCCGAACGGCGGCAGGATCCCGCCCGACAGTGCCGCGACGAGCAGGAAGACGCCGAACATCGCGACGATCGGAATGAGCCCGGAAATCGCCGAACGGATCGCGCTCGTGAAGCGCCCCGCTTTCGCGGGCTGCACGCTCACTTCGGCGAGCAGCAGCGCGAGCGATTCGAGCTTGCGATACACCGCGACGAGAAACGGCAGCGCGATCACCAACGCGGCGCCCCACAGCACGACGCGCTGCGCGTTATCGGTGTCGAGCCAGCGCGCGAGATAGCCCGACGCGAACGGCGCCGCATACGACGCGCCGAGAAAAATCGCCGCGACGAGCGCCAGATTCACCGCGATCTGCATGACGATGCGCCGCGTCATCGAGAAAAGCGTCGGGCCGCCGGACGCGGGCGTCAGGCTCGCGAGCCACTGCGAATACAGGCCGAAGGTATGCGCGAGCGGCGCGGGCATCGCGCGGGAAAGGCGCATCGTGAGCGGATCGGCGGCGCGGATCAGATACGGCGTGAAGAGCGTCGTGAGCGCGGACACGGCCACCGCGATCGGATAGAGAAAGCTGCTCGTGACCTTCAGCGACAGGCCGAGCGACGCGATGATGAACGAGAACTCGCCGATCTGCGAGACGCTCATGCCGACGCGCATCGACGTGCGGCCGTCCTTGCCGGCGAGAAACGCGCCGAGCCCGCACGACACGATCTTGCCGAGCACGACGGCAATCGTGATGACGGCGATCGGCCACGCGTAGTCGACGAGCACCGTCGGGTTCAGCAGCAAACCGATGGTGACGAAGAAGATCGCCGAGAACATGTCGCGCACCGGCGCGATCAGATGCTCGATGCGCGCGAGATGCCGCGACTCCGCCATGATCGCGCCGATGAGAAACGCGCCGAGCGCGATCGAATAATCGAGCTTCACGACGAGCAGGCAGAAGCCGAAGCAGAAGCCGAGCACGGTGACGAGCAGCATCTCGTCGCTCTTCGCCTTCGCGACGTAGTTGAGCGCGCGCGGCACCGTGAGAATGCCGACGACCAGCGACACCGTCATGAAAAGCAGCAGCTTGCCGAGCGTGACGACCGCGACGCCAGCGCTTACGGACCCCGTCTGCGCGATGCCGGAGAGCAGCACGAGCATCGCGATCGCGAGTATGTCTTCGACGATCAGAATGCCGAACACGATCTGCGCGAAGTGCTCGCCCTTCATGCCGAGTTCGGAAAGCGCCTTCACGATGATGGTTGTCGACGAGATCGCGAGCATCGCGCCGAGAAAGAGCGAGTCCATCGAGCTCCAGCCGAACCATCGCCCGATCTCGTAGCCGACCCAGATCATCAGCACGATTTCCGAAAGCGCGGCGACGAAGGCGGTCGCGCCGACCTTGAAGAGCTTGCGCAAGCTGAATTCGAGCCCGAGCGAAAACATCAGGAAGACGACGCCGAGTTCGCCGAGCGTCTGGATGGTCGCTTCGTCGTGGATCAGATTGAACGGCGGCGTGTACGGCCCGATGATCACGCCCGCCGCGATATAACCCAGCACGACCGGCTGCCGCAGACGGTGAAAGAGCACCGTCACCACGCCCGCGATGGCCATGATCACTGCGAGATCCTGAATGAAGCCGATCGCGTGATGCATCAACTATTTCCTTACAAAATGATAATGGGATAGCCGATGTTACCGCACGGACGCGGATTCCTGCCCTCCGGCAAGCGATCTTTTGGACGCGCATCGCGCTGGTGCAAGCGCAAAGAAAAGGCCCGCGCAAATGGCGGGCCTCGATGAAAACGAAAGAACAACGGCGCTCAGACTGCCGCTTCGTTTTCCTCGCCGGTGCGAATGCGGATCACGCGCTCGACATCGGCGACGAAGATCTTGCCGTCGCCGATCTTGCCCGTGCGCGCGGCGCCGATGATCGCGTCGATGACCTGATCGGTTTGATCGTTCGCGACGACGACTTCGATCTTCACCTTCGGCAGGAAGTCGACGACATACTCTGCACCACGATAAAGCTCGGTATGCCCCTTCTGACGGCCGAAGCCCTTCACTTCCGTGACCGTGAGACCGGTCAGGCCCACTTCGGCCAGCGCTTCGCGAACTTCGTCGAGCTTGAACGGTTTGATGATGGCGGTGATGCGTTTCATGGCGTGCCTCGCGTAAAGATCGATTCAAGGGGTTCGAAAAAAGGTCGTGTCCCGCGCGGGACAGATGTTTTCGATTCTAGCCGCGTTTCATCGAGCAGGCGGTCCGTATATTCGCGAGGACGTCGGATATCACTCCTTCGTCGGCACGCGTTCGAGGTCCGCGAGCCACACCGTCGCCTGGCCGTCGCTCGGCGCGCGCCAGTCGCCGCGCGGCGAAAGCGAGCCGCCCGAGCCGACCTTCGGCGCGTTCGGCACGCATGAGCGCTTGAACTGGCTCGTGCGGAAGAACCGATCCAGGAAGATGCGCAGATTTTTGCGGATCTCGCCGATGTCGTATTGATTCCGCGTAACGGTCGGGCCTTCCGGCCACGCGCCCGCATCGCGATCGCGCCATGCATGCAACGCGAGAAACGCGACCTTCGTTGGTGCAAAGCCGAAGCGCAACGTGTAGTACAGGTTGAAGTCCTGCAATTCGTACGGGCCGATCACGCTCTCCGTCTTCTGCTCCACCACGCCGCTCGTCTTGCCGGGGATGAGTTCCGGGCTGATATCGGTGGAGAGGATGTTTTCGAGCACATCGGTTCCGCTTCCGCCGATCTGTCCCGACTCGGCAACCCAGCGCACCAGATGCGTGATCAGCGTCTTCGGCACGCTCGCGTTCACGTTGTAGTGGGACATGTGATCGCCCACTCCGTAGGTGCACCAACCAAGTGCGAGCTCGCTCAGATCGCCCGTGCCGATGACGATCGCATGGTTGAAGTTCGCAAGCCGGAACAGATGGCTCGTGCGTTCGCCCGCCTGCACGTTCTCGTACGTGATGTCGTATTGTTCGGCGCCCGTGCTGTGCGGATGGCCGATGTCGGCGAGCATCTGCACGCAGCTCGGACGAATGTCGATCTCGCTCGCCGTGCAGCCGACGACTTCCATCAGCTCGCGCGCCTGCTTGAGCGTGCGGTCGCTGGTGGCGAAGCCGGGCATCGTATAGGCGAGGATGTTCGAGCGCGGCAGACCGAGGCGGTCCATCGCTTTCGCGCACACGAGCAGTGCATGCGTCGAGTCCAGCCCGCCCGATATGCCGATGACCACCTTCGACATCCCCGACGATTGCAGCCGTTGCAGCAACGCCTGCACCTGAATGTTGTAGACCTCGTTGCATCGTTCGTCGCGGCGCGCGGCATCGGCGGGCACGTACGGAAAGCGCGCGACCCGGCGTTCGAGCGGCAGCTTTTCATCGTCGGGAATCGATAGCGGAAATTCGATCACGTCGAATTGCGCGACTTCGCCGGCGTGGCGATGCGTCGAGCGGCCGAACGTGGTTTGCCGCATGCGTTCGCGCGAGAGGCGTTCGAGATCGATATCGGCGTAAATGAGGTGCGACTGGTCCGAGAAGCGCTCGGACTCCGCCAGCAGCTCGCCGTTTTCGTAGATGAGGCCTTGCCCGTCCCAGGCGAGATCGGTGGACGATTCGCCATTGCCCGCCGATGTGTACAGATACGCCGCGACGCAACGCGCAGACTGCTGCCCGACGAGCTGATGCCGATAAGCCGACTTGCCCACGACGATATTCGACGCCGACAGATTCACGAGCACGGTCGCGCCCGCAAGCGCCGCGAACGACGACGGCGGAATCGGCACCCAAACGTCCTCGCAAATCTCGACGTGAAACCGGAAGAGCGGAAGATCCTCGATCTGAAACAGCAGCGACGCGCCGAACGGCACGTCCTGACCGCATAGCGTGACCGTGTTTTCGGCGGCGGCATCGGCGGGACTGAACTGGCGCGCCTCGTAGAACTCGCCGTAGTTCGGCAGATAGCTCTTCGGCACGACGCCGCGAATGAAGCCGCCGGCGATGACGATCGCGCAGTTGAACAGCTTGTGCTCGGCGCGCACCGGCGCGCCGACGATCATCGCGATATCGAGTTGCTTCGATGCGTCGAGAATGCTTTGCAGCGCGTCCTCGCACGCGTCGAGCAAGGCGCGCTGATGGAAGAGATCGTCGCAGGTATACGCGGACACCCCGAGCTCGGGAAACGCGACGAGCACCGCGCCGTGCGCGGCGGCTTCTTTCGCGAGTTCGATCGTCTGCGCCGCGTTGAACGCGGGATCGGCGACCTTGCAGGACGGAACGCCGACCGCGACGCGCGCGAAATCGTGGCTGTACAGGTTGAAGAAATTTCTGCTCATGGCTGACATGGATGTGCGCGAGTTGCAGCGAAGGGGTCGAATCGATTATCGCATCTCAGGTTTTCTTCCTGAACGGCGTGTGCGCTTCGAGTTCCTCGATGTGCTGATCCATCGCCTGCGTTTCGGCATCGAGAAATTCGGCGATCGCGTGCGCGAAACGCTGATCCGCGATCCAGTGCGCGGACCATGTCGGCGTCGGCAACAGTCCGCGCGACATCTTGTGCACACCCTGCGCGCCGCCCTCGAAACGCGCGAGCCTATGTTCGATGCAATACGCGATGCCCTGCATGTAGCACGTCTCGAAGTGCAGCCCGGAGACGAACTCCCGCGTGCCCCAATAGCGGCCGTACATCGTGTCGCCGCCGATCATGTTGAGCGCGCATGCGAGGCGCTCGCCGTCCGCTTCGGCGATGACGAGCAGCATGCTGTCGGGCGCATCGGCGTGAATGCGGCCGAAGAACTCGCGCGTCAGATACGGCGCGTTCCAGTGCTCGCGATACGTGTTGTCGTAACAGTCGTAGAAGAAGTCGAGCGCGGCATCGTCGATTTCGCCACCGCGCAGGCACTTGTACGTGACGCCCGCATCCGCCACGCGCCGGCGATCCTGCTTCACTTTCTTGCGCTTGTCGTGGCTCATCGTCGCGAGGAAGGCGTCGAAGCTCGCGTAGCCATCGCCGGGCAGATTCTCCCAGTGGAACTGCACGCCTTCGCGCAGCATGTAGCCCGCGTCGGTGAGCGCCTCGACATCCTGCGCGTGCGGAAACAGCACGTGCAGCGACGACAGTTCGAGTCGCCGCGTCAATTCGATCGCGCCGCGCGCGAGCAGCACGCGATCCTCGTGATGCGCGGCGATGAGGCGCGGGCCCGTGACCGGCGAAAACGGCACCGCCGACAGCGCCTTCGGGTAGTAGCGCAGACCGTGGCGCTCGAAGGCATCGGCCCAGGCGTGATCGAACACGTATTCGCCGCGCGAATGCGACTTGATGTAGAGCGGCATCGCGCCGGCAAATTCGCCGCCGCGCTTCAGTATCAGATGATGCGCGCGCCAGCCGGTGCGCTTGACGGCGCACTCCGTCTCCTGCAACGCCGAGAGAAACGCGTGACGCACGAACGGGTTGTCGCCGGCGAGCCGGTTCCAGTCGTCGGCGGCGATGTCGGCGAGCGCATCGACCACATGAATTTCGACCTCGCGATTCAACAGGCTACCTCGCTGTGATTGACCGACGAGCGCGCTCGAACCATCGCAGAGCGCGCCCGAAAGCGGCTATTCTCGCGCAAGTCGCAGCGGCGCGCCGATGCGGACAAAACGCCCCGGCGCGGTGCTTTCGGCGATAATGCGCGGCAAATCTTTCATCGTTCTCCCATGCCCTGGTTTCTGTACCTGATCGAATGCGCCGACGGCAGCCTCTACACGGGCATCGCGACGGACGTCGAGGCGCGCTTCACCGCGCACGCGAGCGGCAAGGGCGCGCGCTACACGCGGGCGCGAAAGCCGGTGCGCGTGCTGGCGTCGTTCGAACTGGCGGGGAAATCGGAGGCGCTGCGCGCGGAATATCGCGTCAAGCAACTGACCGCGCAGCAGAAGCGCGCGTTGATTGCGGGGGAAAGGACGCTGGAGTCGTTGTTGCCTCAGACCGAAGCAAGCGAAGAAGAATAAAAAACGCCGCCGCGTGGGTGACACGCGGCGGCGTTTTGTCGGAGAACGCGTTTACTTCTTGTAGTTCGCGACGCCTTCCGAGATTTCCTTGTGCGCGGCGTCGATGCCGGCCCAGCCTTCGACCTTCACCCACTTGCCCTTTTCGAGCGCCTTGTAGTTCTCGAAGAAGTGCTTGATCTGGTCTTTCAGATACTCGGGCACGTCGTCGATCGACTTGATGTTCGCCGTCATCGGGCAGACCTTGTCGTGCGCCACCGCGACGAGCTTCGCGTCCACGCCCGATTCATCGGTCATCTGCAGCATGCCGACCGCGCGCGCGCGCACGACCGAGCCCGCCAGCAGCGGATACGGCGTGATGACGAGCACGTCGACCGGGTCGCCGTCGCCGGAGAGCGTCTGCGGAATGAAGCCGTAGTTCGCCGGATAGCGCATGCCGGTGCCGACGAAACGGTCGACGACGAGCAGGCCCATGTCCTTGTCCGCTTCGTATTTGACCGGATCGCTCTGCGCGGGAATTTCGATGATGACGTTGAAATCGTGCGGGAGATCTTTGCCGGGAGGTACGTTGTTGAAGCTCATGAGCGCTCTCTGGAGAAGTTGAGATCGGAGATGGAATCGCACGGGCGGACGGTGTCTTGCGGCCCGTCGCGCTTGTCTGCGCGTGATTTCGCCATTATAGCCAATCGACCCCGCACGCCCGACGCACGTTCCCGGTTGGCGCGATAATCGGTTTCCGGCTCCAGAACATCCGATTTCAGGAGACATGCATGGAAGACGCGAAGCATTTCATCGATAACCGCTGGATCGCGGCATCGGGCAACGAGACGATTCCGGTCGTCGATCCGTCCGATGGCCAGATCTTCGCGCAGATCGCGCGGGGCACCGCGGCGGACATCGACCGCGCGGTCGCCGCCGCCCGCGCGGCCTTCGACGGCGGCTGGGGCGCGACGAGCGCGGCGGAACGCGGGCGCATCCTCGCGCGCCTGTCGATGCTGATCGGCGCGTGCCACGAGGAGATCGCGCAGGTCGAGGCGCGCGACACCGGCAAGCCACTGAAGCAGGCACGCGCCGACGCCACCGGCATCGCGCGCTATTTCGAGTTTTACGCGGGCGCCGCCGACAAGCTCCACGGCGAAACCCTGCCCTATCAGCACGGCTACACCGTGCTCACGATCCGCGAGCCGCACGGCGTGACCGGGCATATCGTGCCGTGGAACTATCCGCTGCAGATTTTCGGGCGCAGCGTCGGCGCGGCGCTCGCCACGGGCAACGCGTGCGTCGTGAAGCCGGCGGAGGACGCGTGCCTGTCGCTGTTGCGCATCGCGGAACTGGCGGCGGAAGCCGGCCTGCCGGATGGCGCGCTCAATATCGTCACCGGATACGGTCACGAAGCGGGCGCGGCGCTCGCGCGGCATCCGGGCATCGATCACATCTCGTTCACCGGCTCGCCCGCGACGGGCGCGGCCGTCACCAAGATGGCCGCCGACAATCACGTCCCCGTCACGCTGGAACTCGGCGGCAAGTCGCCGCAAATCGTATTCGCCGATGCCGATTTCGACGCCGCTCTCCCCGTGCTCGTCGCCGCGATCGTGCAGAACGCCGGACAGACGTGCTCGGCGGGCAGCCGCGTGCTGATCGAGCGCGCGGCGTACGAACCCTTGCTGGATCGTCTCTCGGAGGCGTTCGCGGCGCTGAAGGTCGGTCCGAGCAAGCTCGATCTCGACTGCGGCCCGCTCATCAGCGCGAAGCAGCAGCAGCGCGTGTGGGATTTTCTGTCCGATGCGCAGCACGACGGCATTCCGATGGCCGCGCACGGCGAAGTCGTCGGCGATGCGCCCGAAGCGGGCTTCTATCAGGCGCCGACGCTGTTGCGCGACGTCCCGCCGACGCATCGTCTCGCGCGCGAGGAAGTGTTCGGCCCGGTGCTCGCCGCGATGCCCTTCGACGACGAAGCCGACGCGCTCCGACTCGCCAACGGCACCGACTACGGGCTCGTCGCCGGCATCTGGACCCGCGACGGCGCGCGTCAGATGCGGCTCGCGCGCCGCGTGCGTTCCGGACAGGTGTTCATCAACAACTACGGCGCGGGCGGCGGCATCGAATTGCCGTTCGGCGGCGTCAAGCATTCGGGACACGGACGCGAGAAAGGCTTCGAGGCGCTGTACGGCTTCACGACGCTCAAGACCATCGCCATCAAACACGGATAAGGAGACACGCATGCGACTGCAAGGCAAAACCGTCATCGTGACGGGCGGCGGCTCGGGATTCGGCGAAGGCATCGCGAAGACGTTCGCGCGTGAGGGCGCGAACGTCGTCGTCAACGATCTGAACGGGCCGGCCGCCGAGCGCGTCGCGAGCGAGATCGCGCTCGCATCGTCGCCGGAGGTGAAGCACGGCCGCGCGATCGCCGTTCAAGGCGATGTGACGCAGCGCGCCGACTGGCAAACGCTCTTCGATGCCGCGATCGGGGACTTCGGCAGCGTGCAGATCGTCGTCAACAACGCGGGCACGACGCACCGTAACAAGCCCGTTCTCGACGTCACCGAGGCCGAATTCGACCGCGTCTACGCGGTGAACGTGAAGAGCATCTATTGGAGCGTCGAGCAGTTCGTGCCGTACTTTCGCGAACGGGGCGGCGGCGCGTTCATCAATATCGCGTCGACGGCGGGCGTGCGGCCGCGTCCGGGACTCGTCTGGTACAACGGCAGCAAGGCGGCGGTCATCATCGCGAGCAAGGCGCTCGCGGTCGAACTGGGCGCGGACCGCATCCGCGTGAACTGCATCAATCCGGTGATGGGCGAGACCGCCCTGCTCTCCGAGTTCATGGGCATGGAGGACACGCCCGAGAACCGCCGCAAGTTTCTCGCGACGATACCGCTCGGCCGGCTTTCGACGCCTCAGGACATCGCCAACGCGGCGCTTTATCTCGCATCCGACGATGCCGAGTTCATCACCGGCGTCGCGCTCGAAGTGGACGGCGGACGCTGCGTCTGACGCTTGCCCGCGCACGCCGCGCGCCGTGTGCGGCGAGTGCGGGCATCGGTGCTTTCCCTAGCAGAAACGGGCGTTTTGCGGTGCGGCCGACGGGCTAGAATCCTTACGCGCCTGTAATCGCGAGCGGGCCCGTCCGCTCGCCTGGCGCACACAAAAAATATTGGAGACAAGCATCATGGCCAGCACCGCCAAACCCATGCCGCGCCCCGGCGCGGGCACGCCTTCCGCGTTCGAGGAGGCCACTTACCGAAAGGTCGTCTGGCGTCTCGCGCCGCTTCTGCTGATCTGTTATGTCGTGGCGTATCTCGACCGCGTGAACGTCGGCTTCGCCAAGCTGCAGATGGCCGCCGATTTGCAACTGTCGGATGCCGTGTACGGCTTCGGCGCGGGCATTTTCTTCTTCGGCTACTTCATCTTCGAGATTCCGTCGAACATCATCTTGCATCGCGTCGGCGCGCGCGTGTGGATCGCGCGGATCATGATTACGTGGGGCGTCATTTCGGCGCTCACGATGTTCATCACCACGCCGACGATGTTCTACGTCATGCGCTTTCTGCTCGGCGCGGCGGAAGCGGGCTTCTTCCCCGGCATCATTCTTTATCTGACGTACTGGTTTCCGGCGCAGCGGCGCGGGCGCATCACGACGCTGTTCATGACGGCGATCGCGCTTTCGGGTCTGATCGGCGGGCCGATCAGCGGCTGGATCATGGATGCGTTCCACATGAAGAACGGCTGGCACGGCTGGCAATGGCTGCTGCTGCTCGAAGGCATTCCGTCGATCATCGTCGGCATCGTCGTGTTCCTGAAGCTCGACGATCGTATCTCGAAGGCTTCTTGGCTCACGCAGGAAGAACGCGAACTGCTCGAACGCAACATCGCGGCGGATAACGTCCAGAAGGAAGATCTGTCGCTGGGCAAGATCTTGTCGAGCCCGAAAGTGTGGCTGATGAGCATCATCTACTTCTCGTTCGTGATGGGACTGTATGGCGTGAGCTTCTGGCTGCCGACGATCATCAAGTCGATGGGAATCAAGGATGCGCTGCATGTCGGCCTGCTCTCCGCGATTCCTTATGGCGCGGCGGTGATCGGCATGCTGTACGCGGCGCGCAGCGCGGATCGTTCCGGCGAGCGTCGCTGGCATATCGCGATTCCGGCGTTGATCGGTGCGATCGGACTGGTGCTGTCGGTGGTGTGGTTCAACAACACGACGCTTGCGATGCTCGGCCTCACGCTCGCCACGATGGGCATTCTCACGACGCTGCCGCTGTTCTGGAGTCTGCCGACGGCGTTTCTTGCCGGCACCGGGGCGGCTGCGGGTATTGCGATGATCAACTCGCTTGGGAATCTTGCCGGGTTTTTGAGTCCTTATCTCGTGGGGTGGTTGAAGCAGGTCACTGCTTCTAATTCGAGTGGGATGTATATGCTCGCGGGTTTTCTCGTTCTTGGGGCTGTGCTTGTGCTTAGTGTGCCGGCGCGGTTGGTTAATCGGTAAGGTTGCGTTCCGCTTTTTTTCGCGGCAGCCTGTGATCGCGTCGGTCTTTGGCACGGCCCTTGTGCAGGGCAGTCCCAATAGACCGACGCGTAATCGCGAGCCGGCGAAAAAGAACGAAACCCGCACCGCAACGATGCACATCCCCCGTGCATGCACCAAAACCTCGCCCGCTAACCCACATCCCCCGAAGTAAAACTTCCCTGCGATTCCCCGCAAACCCCCGCCACTAGGGCAAAAGACCCCAGTTGGCATACCCCTTGCAGAACGCTCCGAGCAATCGTCATTGCTCAAACAACCACATCGGCAAGGGGAACCCAGAAATGAAACGACGCAGTCTGCTGAAGTTCGGCTCCATGTCGGGCGCGCTCGCCCTTGCGGGCCAACTTCCGATCACGAAAGCCCACGCCGCCGATACCGGTCCGATCAAGGTCGGCATCCTCCATTCGCTGTCGGGCACGATGGCGATCTCCGAGACGTCGCTGAAAGACACGGCACTCATGACCATCGCCGATATCAACAAGAGCGGCGGCGTCATGGGCCGGCAGATTCAGCCCGTCGTCGTCGATCCCGCTTCGAACTGGCCGCTCTTCGCCGAGAAGGCGCGTCAGCTTCTCACGCAGGACAAGTGCGCGGTCGTGTTCGGCTGCTGGACCTCGGTGTCGCGCAAGTCCGTGCTGCCGGTGTTCGAGGAACTCAACGGCCTGCTCTTCTACCCCGTGCAGTACGAAGGCGAAGAGATGTCCCGCAACGTGTTCTATACGGGAGCCGCGCCGAATCAGCAGGCGATTCCCGCCGTCGAATATCTGATGGGACCGGAAGGCGGCAGCGCCAAGCGCTTCTTCCTGCTCGGCACCGACTACGTGTACCCGCGCACGACCAACAAGATCCTGCGCGCGTTCCTTCACTCCAAGGGCGTGAAAGATGCAGACATTCAGGAGGTCTACACACCGTTCGGACATAGCGACTATCAAACCATCGTCGCGAACATCAAGACCTTTGCCCAAGGGGGAAAGACGACTGTCATCTCTACGATCAACGGCGATTCGAACGTACCGTTCTACAAGGAACTCGGCAACCAGGGCCTGAAAGCGACGGACGTGCCTGTCGTCGCGTTCTCGGTCGGCGAAGAGGAACTGCGCGGCATCGACACGAAACCGCTCGTCGGCCATCTTGCCGCATGGAACTACTTCATGTCGGTGAAGAACCCGAACAACTCGAAGTTCGAGAAGGAATTCTTCGCGTACGCAAAGGCGCAGAACCTTCCGGGCGGCGACAAGCGCGTCACCAACGATCCGATGGAAGCGACCTTCGTCGGCATCCACATGTGGAAGCAGGCCGTCGAAAAGGCGAAGAGCGCCGATGTCGACAAGGTCCGCACCGCGATGGTCGGTCAGACCTTCGCCGCGCCTTCCGGCTTCACGCTGACGATGGACGGCAACCATCATCTGCATAAGCCCGTGATGATCGGCGAAATTCGCGGCGACGGTCAGTTCAACGTCGTCTGGAAGACGAAGACCGCCATACGCGCGCAGCCGTGGAGCCCGTATATCGCGGGCAACGAGGGCAAGCCGGATGTCGTCAGCTCGATTCCCGCGTTCCTGCGCCGTCAGCGTGTGCGTGTCGCGTAACGCGTGACGTCGATGCAGCGAGGCCGCGCGTTTCATGCGATGCGCGCGGCCTTTCGAGTTCTAACGGAAAGGCCCACATGACCGGCTCCCTCAAGCGCGCGCTCTTTGCGCTCATCCTCGCGATGACGTCGCTCGCGGCCCACGCGCTCACCAACGACGATCTCGGCCCGCTCGCCGGCGACGACTTCGAAGCCAAGACCGCCGCCATCGACAAGCTCATTGCCAATGCCGATGCGCCTTCCATCGCCGTGCTCGGCGCGCTGTCCGATGGCTCGCTCGTCGCGACCGATAACGGTCACGTCTACATTCAGACCGATGACGGCACGAAGGACGCGATCACCGGCAAGACCGCCGAAGCGCCCGATGCGCAGCCGATCACGCTGAACAATCTGCTGCGCACGAAGGTCGCGGGCGCGTTGTCGGGGCTGCAGCTCGCATCGCCCGATACGGCCAAACGCCGCGACGCCATCGCTGCGTTGCTGAAGAACCCGGACGCATCGATGAAGCCGATGATCGACCGAGCCCGCGCCATCGAAAAGGATTCCGAATTAAAGAAGCGCCTCGACACGCTCTGGGCGATGACCGCGCTGCACGATCCCGACGTGAACAGGCGTCTCGAAGCCGCGCAACTCGTCGCGGCGCGCCATGACCTCGACATGTACGAACTGCTGCGCCCGATCGTCGCGAAGAAGGCCGACGGCACGTTCAACGAACCCGACGAACGCGTACGCAACGCGGCTCAGGAAGGCATCTACGCACTCGATTCGATTCAGCGCCGCAGCGAAGTCTTCGGCACGATCTTCGCGGGCCTCTCGCTCGGCAGCGTGCTGCTGCTCGCGGCGCTCGGGCTTGCGATCACATATGGGCTGATCGGCGTCATCAACATGGCGCACGGCGAGTTCCTGATGATCGGCGCCTATGCGACCTATGTCGTGCAGAACCTCGTGCAGCATTACGCGCCCGCCGCGTTCAACTGGTATCCGCTCTTCGCGGTGCCTGCGTCGTTCATCGCCGCGGGGCTCGTCGGCATCGTGCTCGAAAGGCTCGTGCTGAAGCATCTCTACGGACGTCCGCTCGAAACGCTGCTGACGACCTTCGGCATCAGCCTGATCCTGATTCAGGCGACGCGCACGCTCTTCGGCGCGCAGAACGTGCAGGTGACGAATCCCTCGTGGATGAGCGGCGGCGTCACCGTGATGCAGAACCTCATCCTCCCGTACAACCGTCTGACGATCCTCGCGTTCTCGCTCGCCGTCGTCGCGATCGCGTGGGGCGTGCTCACGAAGACGCGCCTCGGCCTCTTCGTGCGCGCGGTGACGCAGAACCGCCGCATGGCCGCGTGCGTCGGCGTCAAGACAGCGCGTGTCGATTCGTACGCGTTCGCGTTCGGTGCGGGCATCGCGGGACTCGGCGGCTGCGCGCTCTCGCAGATCGGCAACGTCGGGCCCGATCTCGGCCAGAGCTACATCATCGATTCGTTCATGGCGGTGGTGCTCGGCGGCGTCGGCCAGCTCGCGGGCACGGTGATCGGCGGCTTCGGGCTCGGGCTCGTCAGCAAGGCGGTCGAGCCGTTCTGGGGCGCGGTGCTCGCGAAGATCGCGGTGCTCGTGCTCATCGTGTTGTTCATCCAGAAGCGTCCGCAGGGCATGTTCGCCCTCAAGGGCCGCAGCGCGGAGGCTTGAGACATGACCGCCTCGACCAATGTCGGCACGAACCTCGACGTCACGCCGCAACCCGATCCGGGCGCGGCGCGCGCGGGCTTCGCGCTCGGCCTGCCGCCGCGCGCCGCGCTCTTGCCGAAGAAAGGCTGGCTCGCGTTGATCGCGCTCGTCATCGCGATGGTGATCTTCGTGCCCGTCAGCGCGCTCGTGCTGCCGGAAACGAGCACGTTCCATCTCTCGGCTTATGCGATGACGCTCGTCGGCAAGCTCATGTGCTACGCAATCGGCGCGCTCGCGCTCGACCTCGTATGGGGCTATTGCGGCATTCTGAGCTTGGGCCATGCGCTTTTCTTCGCGCTCGGCGGCTACGCGATGGGCATGTACCTGATGCGCTCGATCGGCCGCGAGGGGACGTATCAAAGCGATCTTCCCGACTTCATGGTGTTTCTCGACTGGCACAAGCTGCCGTGGTACTGGGAGGGCACGGAACATCTCTGGTATGCGCTGTTGCTCGTCGTCCTCGTGCCTGGCGTGCTTGCGTGGGTGTTCGGCTTCTTCACGTTCCGCTCGCGCGTGAAGGGCGTGTATCTGTCGATCATCACGCAGGCGATGACCTTCGCCGCGATGCTGCTTTTCTATCGCAACGAAACGGGCTTCGGCGGCAACAACGGCTTCACCGACTTCAAGCGCATCGCGGGCTTTCCAATCACGCATCCGGGCACGCGCACTGCCCTCTTTCTCATCACGTTCGCGGTGCTCGTGCTCGCGTTTCTCGCGGCGAGATGGATCGTCACGTCGAAGCTCGGGCGAGTCGTCACCGGCGTGCGCGACGGCGAAGCGCGCCTGATGTTCCTCGGCTATAGCCCGCTCGCGTACAAGCTCTTCATCTGGACGGTGTCGGCGGTGTTGTGCGGCATCGCGGGCGCGTTGTATGTGCCGCAGGTCGGCATCATCAATCCGAGCGAGATGTCGCCCGCGAACTCGATCGAAATGGCGATCTGGGTCGCGGTCGGCGGACGCGGCACGCTGATCGGACCGATCGTCGGCGCGTTCGCCGTCAACGGCGCGAAGAGCTTTTTCACCGCCTATTTCGCGGAGTATTGGCTGTTTTTCCTCGGCCTCATCTTCACGCTCGTGCCCTTGCTTCTGCCGAACGGCATCATGGGACTGATTGATCTCGCGCGCCGCAAGAAGGCGCATGGAGACGCTGCCGAATGACTGCACATAACGCATTGATCGTGGATTTGCCGCCGATTCCGGAGACGAGCCACAAGAACATCAACGTGTCGTCGGGCCTGGGGCATGTGCTCGCGCCCGGCGAGATCGATGTATCGCACGGCACGATCCTCTATCTCGAGGACGTCACCGTGAGCTTCGACGGCTTTCGCGCGCTGAACAAGCTGACGTTGTCGATCGATGTGGGCGAGTTGCGCTGCGTGATCGGCCCGAACGGCGCGGGCAAGACGACGATGATGGATGTCATCACCGGCAAGACGCGTCCCGACGACGGCAAGGTTTTTCTCGGGCAGACGTTCGATCTCACGCGCATGTCGGAGCCGGTGATTGCGCGCACGGGCATCGGGCGCAAGTTTCAGAAGCCGACTGTGTTCGAGAATCATCCGGTGTGGGAGAACCTCGAACTCGCGATGAAGACGGACAAGCGCTGGTTCGCATCGTTGAGGGCGCGGCTGGATGGTGCCGCGCAGGCTCGCATCGAAGAGACGCTCGAGCTGATTCGCCTTCAGCATCAGGCGACGCGGCTTGCGGGCGAGTTGTCGCATGGGCAGAAGCAGCGGCTCGAAATCGGCATGTTGTTGATGCAGCAGCCTGCTCTCTTGCTGCTCGATGAGCCTGCGGCCGGCATGACCGATCATGAAACGATGGAACTCGCGGAGTTGCTCAACAAGCTGCGTGGGTCGTGTTCGATGATGGTCGTCGAGCATGATATGGAGTTTGTTGCTGCGCTTTCGGGGGATAGCGGGAAGGTTACTGTTATGGCTGAGGGGAGTGTTCTTGCCGAAGGCACGCTCGATGACGTCAAACGGGACGAGGCCGTTATTGAGTCTTATCTTGGGCGTTAGTGTTTTATGTCGGCGTGGGTCGTCGTGGAAGCCTGTTTTCTTAGTGGTCGATTAGCGTTGCCCCTGTGCGGGGCAGTGCTAATAGACCGACGCGATCACAGGATTCCACGCAAGCGTAAGCAAACAAGCGCAGACCAAGAGACAAAGCAAATGCTAGAAGTCGAAAACCTGAACCAATACTATGGCGGCAGCCACATCCTCCGCGATGTGAAACTCACCGTCCCCGATGGAAAACTCACCGTCCTGCTGGGCCGCAACGGCGTGGGCAAAACGACGCTCCTTCGCTGCCTGATGGGTGTCGTCCCGACAAAAAGCGGCACCATCGCCTGGCGCGGCAACAAGCTCTCCTCGATGCCCACCCACGCGCGCGTCGCAAACGGCCTCGCCTACGTGCCGCAAGGCCGCGACATCTTCGGTCGTCTCACCGTCGAAGAAAACCTGCTCGTCGGAGCAGCGAGCCGCAAAGCGCCATCGAAGATTCCCGATCACATCTACGCGCTGTTCCCCGTCCTCAAAGACATGAAGAACCGCCGAGGCGGCGATCTCTCCGGCGGTCAACAACAGCAACTCGCAATCGGCCGCGCGCTGATGAGCGAGCCGCAACTGCTCATCCTCGACGAGCCGACCGAAGGCATTCAGCCATCGATCATCCGCGATATCGGCCGAACGCTTCGGCAACTCGTCGACGAAATGGGCATGACCGTCCTGCTCGTCGAGCAGTATTACGACTTCGCGCGCGAACTCGCCGATCGATACTGGGTCATGAGCCGCGGCGAAATCGTCGCGGGCGGCGCGGGCTCGGAAATGGACGCGCATGGAGTGCGCGAGCTGATCGCCGTATGATCGAGGCTCCGCTCTAGAAGAACGCATCGCTCATGCACCACGAATCGCACGCAACACTCGCCGATCCGAACATCTGGCGCGGCTCGCTCGAACTCGGCTACGCGCGTCAGCACGGCCGCACCGTCTGCGTTCATCGCAAGCACGAAGGCCCATTGCGGCTGCAACGGCCGCTCTATCCCGAAGGCGATATCTGTCATTCGGTGATCGTGCACCCGCCCGGCGGCGTCGCGGGCGGCGATCGTCTTTCCATCGACGTTCGTCTGCACCAAGACACGCACGCCGTCATCACGACGCCCGGCGCGACCAAGTGGTACAAGGCCAACGGCAAGCTCGCGACGCAGCGCATCGATATCGATCTCGCCGCGCATGCGAAGCTCGACTGGCTGCCGCAAAACAACATCGTGTTCGAATCGTCGAACGTCGAACTCGAATTCAACCTGACACTCGATGAAGGCGCGAGCGCGATCGGCTGGGACGCAATGCTGCTCGGGCGCGCCGCCGCCGGCGAAAAGTGGACGCAAGGGCAAATCAAGGCGACATCGCGTATCGCGCATCGCAATGGTTCGACGCTCTGGTTCGAACGCACGCTGCTCGATGCGCGCGATCCGCTGCGCGACTCCGCTCAAGGTCTCGCGGGCTTCCCCGCTTACGGCACGCTCTGGGCGATCGGCCCCGCATGCGACGATGCCCTCGCCGAGACCCTCGCCGCACATCTTCCCTTCGACGATGAGCTCCGCGCAGGCGCATCGTGCGTCGCGCCGGGCGTGCTGATCGTGCGCGCGATCAGCGGCTCCATGGAACCGCTGCAAAACGCACTCACCGATTGCTGGTCGCGTCTTCGTCCGCTCGTGCATGGCGTCGATGCGCGACCTCTGCGTTTGTGGACTACCTAGTACGCACCAACGAAGCGCACGCGTCTGCACATCCGTTGTGCGCGGCGATATATGCGTAACCGGCAAACGCTGACAGCATAAGAAATAAGCATCGATGGCACGACTCTCGCTTTAAGCCTTCGCTCGAGAGCCGCGCATTCCAACGCGGCCGTTCAAGACCGAAGGATCATCGATGCTCACGACTTTTTCCCGCACGCGGCGCACCGCACTCGTCGCGCTGCTGCTTTCCCTCGCGCCTCTCGCCGCGCACGCCGACGCGCTCGACACCATCGCGAAGAACGGCACGCTGCGCGTCGCCGTGCCCGAAGACTATCCGCCCTTCGGCTCGGTCGGCGCCGACATGAAACCGCAAGGCTACGACGTCGACATGGCCGCGCTGCTCGCCAAGTCGATGAACGTGAAGCTCGAACTCGTGCCCGTCAACAGCGCGAACCGCATCCCGTATCTGACGACCAACAAGGTCGATCTCGTGATCTCGTCGCTCGGCAAGACGCCGGAACGCGAGAAGGTGCTCGACTTCTCGACGGCTTACGCGCCCTACTTCCAAGGCGTGTTCGGCCCCGCCGACATCAAGGTGACGAGCCCCGCCGATCTCACCGGCAAGACCGTCGGCGCCACGCGCGGCGCGCTCGAAGAGATCGCGCTCTCGCAGATGGCGCCCAACGCGACCATCAAGCGCTTCGAGGACAACAACGCGACCATCTCGGCCTTTCTCTCGGGACAGGTGCAACTGATCGCGGCGGGCAACATCGTCGCGGCGGCGATCCTGTCGAAGAATCCGCCGCGCCGGCCGGAAGCGAAGTTCATCATCAAGGATTCGCCGTGCTTCGTCGGCATGAACAAGAACGAGCCGCGCCTGATGTCGAAAGTGGACGACACCATCGCGCAGGCGAAGAAGGACGGCACGCTCAACACGATGTCGAAGAAGTGGTTCAACCAGCCGCTGCCCGCGACCCTTTGATCGGGAGCGCGGCATCGTATGGCCTATGAACTTCAATTCGCCGATCTAGCGCAGTACGCGGGCATGTTCGCGAGCGGCGCGGCGACCACGCTCGCGCTGACCGCCGTCTCGACGGCGCTCGGCGTGTCGGTCGGCGTGCTCGGCGCCGCCGCGCGCAACAGCCGGCATGCGTGGCTCGCGGCGATCGTCGGCGCCTATGTCGAAGCGGTCCGCAACACGCCGTTCATCGTGCAACTGTTCTTCGTGTTCTTCGGCCTGCCCGCGCTCGGCATTCATCTCAGCGAATACGTCGCGGCCATTCTCGCGATGACGCTCAATCTCGGCGCGTACTCGATCGAGATCGTGCGCGCGGGCGTCGCCGCCGTGCCGAAGGGTCATCTCGAAGCGGCGGCATCGCTCGCGATGTCGCGTGGCGAGACGTTCCGTCATGTCGTGTTGCCGCAAGCGCTCGCCAAAGTGTTCCCCGCATTGACGAGCCAGATCGTCATTACGATGCTCGGCTCGGCGGTCGTCTCGCAGATATCGGTGCCCGATCTCACGTATGCCGCGAGCTATATCCAGTCGCGCAACTTCCGCGCGTTCGAGACGTGCTTCTTCATCACGGCCGCGTATCTCGTGATGGCGCTCGCTCTGCGCGCCGCATTGAACGCCATGGGCAAGCGCTTTCTGATGAACCACCGGAGCGCCGCGCGATGATCGAATTCACGCTCGCGCAGATCTTCGAGAACCTGCTGCTCGCGGCGCGCTGGACCGTCGTGCTGTCGATCGTGTCGTTCGTGTTGGGCGGCATCGTCGGCTTCGTGCTGCTCGTCATGCGCGTGTCGAAATCGCAAGTGCTGCGCATGCTCGTCAAAGGCTATATCCAGCTCTTTCAGGGCACGCCGCTTCTCATGCAGTTGTTCCTCGTGTTCTTCGGCCTGCCCTTGCTCGGCATCGACGTGTCGCCGTGGCTCGCGGCGAGCGTCGGTCTCACGCTCTTCACGAGCGCGTATCTCGCGGAGATCTGGCGCGGCGCGGTCGAAGCGGTGCCGAAGGGTCAGTGGGAAGCATCGTCGTCGCTCGCGATGAGTTACATGGAGCAGCTTCGTCACGTGATCCTGCCGCAAGCGACGCGCATCGCGGTCGGCCCGACGGTCGGCTTCGCGGTGCAGGCGGTGAAGGACACGGCGCTCGTATCGATCATCGGCTTCACGGAACTGACGAAGGCTGGCACGATGATTTCGAACGCAACTTTCCGGCCGTTTCTCGTGTATGGGCTCGTCGCCGTTATCTACTTCTTGCTTTGCTATCCGCTGACGCGCTATGCGCGCACGCTCGAAAGGAAATGGAATGCCGCTCGTTGAAACCCGCAATCTTCAGAAGCAGTTCGGCGCGAATCAGGTGCTGAAGGGCATCGACTTCGCCGTCGAGCGCGGACAAGTCGTGTCGATCATCGGGCGCAGCGGCTCGGGCAAGAGCACGTTGCTGCGCACGCTCAACGGTCTGGAGAGCATCGACGAAGGCTCGATCGAAATCGACGGCGAGCATATCGATGCGCGTCATGCCGACCTGCGCGCGCTGCGGCTGAAAGTCGGCATGGTGTTTCAGCAGTACAACCTCTTTCCGCATCTCACCGCGGGCGAAAACGTGATGCTCGCGCAGACCGTCGTCAGGAAGATCCACAGGGCGAAGGCGCGCGCGACGGCGCATACCGTGCTCGAACGCGTCGGTCTCGGCGACAAGTTCGATGCTTTTCCCGATCAGCTTTCGGGCGGTCAGCAGCAACGCGTCGCGATCGCGCGCGCACTTGCGATGAAGCCGACCGTGCTGCTCTGCGATGAGATCACATCGGCGCTCGATCCCGAACTCGTCGGCGAAGTGCTAGCGGTCGTCGAAGACCTCGCGCGCGACGGCATGACGCTCATCATGGTCACGCACGAAATGCGCTTCGCGCGCAAGGTGAGCGACAAGGTCGTGTTCATGCATCAGGGGCGCGTGTGGGAATCGGGCGCGCCGGACGCCATCTTCGAGCGGCCGTCGACCGTGGAGTTGCAGCGCTTCATCCAGTAAGCCGAAAGCCTACCGAAAGCCCCTTAAAAGCGCATGAGACGCGGCATTCCGGTGCTAGCATTGCAAAGCCCGAAACACTTTTCTCCATAGAAGAAGCCCATGAAACTCACGCCCAGAGAAAAGGACAAGCTGCTGATCTTCACAGCGGCCCTGCTCGCCGAGCGTCGCCGCGCGCGCGGCCTCAAGCTCAATCATCCGGAAGCGGTCGCGTTCATATCGGCGGCATTGATGGAAGCGGCGCGCGACGGCAAGACCGTCGCCGAAGTCATGCACTACGGCACCACGCTGCTCACGCGCGACGACGTGATGGAAGGCGTGCCCGAGATGATTCCCGACATCCAGATCGAAGCGACCTTCCCCGACGGCACCAAGCTCGTCACCGTTCATCATCCGATCCCCTGACACCATGATCCCCGGCGAATATTTCATCGACGATGGCGAGCACGAGCTCAATGCGGGCCGCGAGACGGTTACGGTCGTCGTCGCGAATCATGGCGACCGGCCGGTGCAGGTCGGCTCGCACTTCCACTTCTACGAAGTCAACGCGGCGCTCAAATTCGAGCGCGAGAAGGCGCGCGGCTTCCGATTGAACATCGCGGCGGGCACGGCAGTCCGCTTCGAACCCGGTCAGGAACGCACCGTCGAACTCGTCGCGCTGGCCGGCGATCGCCATGTGTACGGCTTCAACGCGCTCGTCATGGGCCCGCTCTAAAAAAGGACAGATATGACGCTACGCATCGGCCGCCGCGCTTATGCGGAAATGTTCGGCCCGACCACCGGCGACCGCGTGCGCCTCGCCGACACCGATCTCATCATCGAAGTGGAACGCGACTTCACGACCTACGGCGAAGAAGTGAAGTTCGGCGGCGGCAAGGTGATTCGCGACGGCATGGGCCAGTCGCAGCGCCCGGCCGCCGACGTCGTCGATACCGTCGTGACCAATGCGCTGATCCTCGATCACTGGGGCATCGTGAAGGCCGATATCGGCATCAAGGGTGGACGCATCTTCGCCATCGGCAAGGCGGGCAATCCGGACATTCAGCCGAACGTGAACATCGCGATCGGCGCGGCGACGGAAGTGATCGCGGGCGAAGGCATGATCGTGACGGCGGGCGGCGTCGATACGCACATTCACTTCATCAGCCCGCAACAGATCGACGAAGCGCTCGCGAGCGGCGTCACGACGATGCTCGGCGGCGGCACCGGCCCCGCGACCGGCACCAACGCGACAACCTGCACGCCGGGCCCGTGGCACATGGAGCGCATGCTGCAGGCCGCCGACGGCTGGCCCGTCAATCTCGGCTTTCTCGGCAAGGGGAACGCGAGCCTGCCGGAGCCGCTGATCGAGCAGGTGAAAGCGGGCGCGATCGGCCTGAAGCTGCACGAGGATTGGGGCACGACGCCCGCCGCGATCGACAATTGCTTGAGCGTCGCCGACGACACCGACACGCAAGTCGCCATCCACACCGACACGCTGAACGAAGCGGGCTTCGTCGAAACGACCATCGCCGCGTTCAAGGGCCGCACGATCCACACGTATCACACAGAAGGCGCGGGCGGCGGCCATGCGCCGGACATCATCAAGGTCGCGGGCGAATCGAACGTGCTGCCCTCTTCCACGAATCCGACGCGCCCCTACACCGTCAACACGCTCGATGAGCATCTCGACATGCTGATGGTGTGCCATCACCTCGATCCGTCCATCGCGGAAGACATCGCGTTCGCGGAATCGCGGATTCGTCGCGAGACCATCGCGGCCGAAGACATCCTTCACGATCTCGGCGCGCTGTCGATGCTTTCTTCGGATTCCCAAGCAATGGGCCGCGTCGGTGAAGTCATCATTCGCACATGGCAGACCGCGCACAAGATGAAGGTGCAGCGCGGCGCGTTGCCCGAAGACAGCACGCGTAATGATAATTTCCGCGCGAAGCGCTATGTCGCGAAGTACACGATCAATCCGGCAATCACGCACGGCATCGCGCATGAAGTCGGCTCGATCGAGCCGGGCAAGTGGGCCGATCTGGTGTTCTGGGAACCCGCGTTCTTCGGCGTGAAGCCCGCGATGATCGTCAAGGGCGGCATGATCGCGGTCGCGCAGATGGGCGACCCGAATGCGTCCATTCCGACGCCGCAGCCGGTGCATTATCGCGAGATGTTCGCGACACGCGGCGGCGCACTCGGCAAGACGTCGCTGACATTCGTATCGCAGATGGCGATGGAGGCGCGCATCGCGGATCGTTATGGCTTGCAAAAGCAGATCGTCGCGGTCAGGAACTGCCGCAATGTGACGAAGGCCGACATGATTCACAATGCATGGCAGCCGTCCATCAGCGTCGATCCGCAGACCTATCAGGTGATCGCCGACGGACAATTGCTCACATGCGATCCCGCCACCGTTCTGCCGATGGCGCAGCGTTACTTCTTGTTCTGATATGCGTACCATCGACAAACGTCTGACCGCGAAGCTTGCCGACGTCCTAAAAAAACGCGCGCCCACGCTGACTCTTCCCTTCGATGCGCGCTGCAAGAGCCGCCTCGCCGCCACGCTCGACAACGGCGAGGAAGTCGCCCTCGTCATGCCGCGCGGCACCGTGCTCGCGGATGGCGACATGCTCGTCGCCGACGACGGCGGCTTCGTGCGCGTCGTCGCGGCGGCGGAGGACGTGCTCATCGTGCGCGCGCCGAGCGTGCGTCTCTTGACGCGTGCGGCCTATCACCTCGGCAACCGGCATACGCCGGTCGAAGTCGGCGCGGAGTATCTGAAGCTCGAAGCCGATCCCGTGCTCGAAGACATGCTGAAGCGCTTAGGCGTGCTCGTCGCGCACGAATCGCAGCCGTTCCAGCCCGAAACGGGCGCGTACGGCGGCGGACACAAGCACGGCCACGACGAGACATTCAGCGAAGACTACGCGCTCGCGCAGAAGGTATTCGACGAGCATCACGGGCACGATCACGATCATTCGTCGTGCGGCCACGATCATAGTCACGATCATGGTCATCATCACCACGGCCATGCGCATCGCTGAGCTCACCGCGCTGTTGCATCTCGCGTCGCCGGCATTGCCGATCGGCGCGTTCAGCTATTCGCAAGGGCTCGAAGCGGCGATCGAGCACGGCCTGATCCACGACGGCGACAGCGCGCGCGACTGGATCGCGAGCGGCCTTTCCAGCGTGCTCGCGCGCGGCGAATTGCCGATGCTCGCGCATCAGATCGAACACTGGCGTTCGCACGACGAAGCCGCGCTGAGCGCCGCGAACGATGAATACATCGGGAGCCGCGAATCGGCGGAATTGAGACGCGAAACGGAGCAGATGGGCTGGTCGCTCGCGCAGTTGTGCGTGTCGCTCGAATGGGGCGACGAAGCACGCCGCGCGACGCTCGCCGCGATCAAGCCGATCGCGCAGCCGACCGCCTTCGCGTTCGCCGCGTTCGCGTACGATGCGGCACCCGACGCCGCGCTCGCGGCCTACGCATTCAGCTGGGTCGAGAATCAGGCGGCCGCCGCGCTCAAGGCCGTGCCGCTCGGCCAGCTCGCGGGACAGCGCATCATCGTCGCGTTGCGCGAGCCGATCGATGCCGCCGTGCGCCGCGCGCTCGATACAGCGCCTGAACAGATCAACACCTTCGCGCCGCAGCTCGGCGTTTTGTCCGCGCGGCACGAATCGCAATATTCGCGGCTTTTCCGCTCCTGAACCGACACTCCATGAACGCTCCCGCTTACTCTTCCGCCGCTCGCCGAACCAAGAAACTGCCGCCGTTGCGTGTCGGTGTCGGCGGGCCGGTCGGCTCCGGCAAGACCACGCTGCTCGAAATGCTCTGCAAGGCGATGCGCGAGAAATACGATCTCGTCGCCATCACCAACGATATCTACACGAAGGAAGATCAGCGCCTGCTGACCGTCGCGGGCGCGCTGCCGGCCGAGCGCATCATGGGCGTCGAGACGGGCGGCTGCCCGCATACGGCAATCCGCGAAGATGCGTCGATCAATCTCGAAGCCGTCGATCGCATGGTGTCGAAGTTTCCGGATGCGGATATCGTGTTCATCGAATCGGGCGGCGATAACCTCGCGGCGACTTTCAGCCCCGAACTCTCCGATCTGACTATCTACGTGATCGATGTCGCGGGCGGCGAGAAGATTCCGCGCAAAGGCGGGCCTGGCATCACGAAGTCGGATCTGCTCGTCATCAACAAGACCGATCTAGCGCCTCACGTCGGCGCGAATCTCGACATCATGGCGAGCGACGCGAAGAAGATGCGCGGCGAGCGGCCCTTCGTGATGTGCAATCTGAAGGCGCTCGATGGGCTCGACGAAGTCATCCGCTTCATCGAGAAGAAGGGTTTGCTGCTGGCTTGACGCGGAAAATCGCGTGACGACAGCGCGTTACGGCAGCGCGATCGAATTCGATATCGAGACCGCGTTCTCGCCGACCTGCACGAAGTCGCGCTTCATCGCGACTTGCCATTGCAGGAAGTTGCGGCTGTTCGATTCGCCGGGAAGCATCCAGTCGTGCAGCTCGATGATGATGACCGGAAACATGTTCAGCGCATCGCAATGGCGCGAGAACAGGTCGGCCTCCGCGCCTTCGATATCGATCTTCAGGATGAACGGCGTCGTGCCGGACGGCATCACGTCTTCGAGCGTGAGCGCATCGACGGCATAGCCTTTCTCGGTGGGCTGCTCCGCGGTGCGAAACGCCCACTCGCCGCCGCCCGGATCGTTCAGATAAAGCGTGCCGCGCTTGGCCGCGATCGCGGCGTTGAGCGGTTTGATCGACGGAAACGCCTGTGCATTCTTGTTGAGCAGCGCGAAATTCGATATATCCGGCTCGATGGCGACGATCTTCGCTTTCGGATAAGTGAGCGCGTGCCACACTGCGGCGGCGCCGATATTGGCGCCCGCATCGACGATCAGCGGATTTTCGCAAGCCTCATAGAACGCGGCGATTTCCTTCGCGCGCATGAGATGATCCGTCGCGTATTCGCGAAGAAAGAAGATCTGCCGACAAACCGAGCGATCCGCCGGACAAGGCCGGTATTCGAAGCGCCGATTGCCGGGAAGAATCAGGCCATGCGCGCCGTAACGGACGGTGCCCCATGCATCGGTCGGTCCTGGGGATGGCCGCAGCAGGCGCAACAGTCTTGGCGGCAACATGTCCTTGACGACGGACTTGATGAGATCTTGCATGCGCGTCCTCGAAGAAAATTGGAAGCACGTTCGCAGGCACCCGGCCGCTTGTTATGCGTTCGAAAGGATCGGCTCGAGGAAGTTCATTATCCTCCGAACTTACTTCTCAAGTTTCATCTGAGGAAAAGCGCAGTTGGCGGCAGGAAACAGCGAGATCGCGTCGGATCACTTCGCCGCTTCGCTGTCCTCTTCAAGCAGCGCGCTCAGCACGCTCACGGTACGCTCCGTCGCGCCGCGATGCCGCGCCGCGAACGCCGAAGCCGCCGCGCTCATCGCGAGACGCCGCGCCTTGTCGCCGAAGATCTCGCGCAGACCGCGCGCGAGCTCCTGCGGATCCTGCACGCGCAGCGCCGCGCCCGCCGCGATCGCATCGTTCGTCGCCTGCGTGAAGTTGAACGTGTGCGGGCCGATCAGCACCGGCACACCTGCCGCGCACGCTTCGATCAGATTCTGCCCGCCGAGCGGCAACAGACTTCCACCGATGAACGCCAGATCCGCGGCCGCATAATACGCGCCGAGCTCGCCCATCGAATCGCCGAGCAAGACCTGCACGCTCGCCGGCAACGGCTCGGGCACGTCCGCGCCCGAGCCCGCCGCGACGGGCTTCGGCGCCCACACCGACCGGCGCGCGCTCGTCAGCCCGAGACTCGCGATCAGCGCGGACACTTCGTCGAAACGCTGCGGATGACGCGGCACGAGAATCAGCAACGCATCGGGCACGTTGAGGGCCGAGAATGCGCGCAGCACGAGCGTTTCCTCGCCCTCGCGCGTGCTCGCCGCGACCCACACGGGCCGCTCGCCGATCGCCGCGCGCCACGCGTGACCGCGCGCGATCAGTTCGGGCGGCGCGGTCATGTCGAACTTCAGATTGCCGAGCACGGCGACATTGCGCGCGCCGAGCGCGGTGAGCCGCTCGGCATCGGACGGCGTCTGCGCGAGCACACGCGAAAAGCCGCCGAACACCTCGCGCACGGCGCGCCCGAACTTCGCCGCGCGCCGGTACGAACGTTCCGACATGCGCGCGTTCGTCAAGACGAGCGGCACGTCGGCGCGTTTGCATTCGTCGATGAGCGTCGGCCAGACTTCCGTTTCCATCACGATGCCGAGCGACGGCCGCCACGCGCGCAGAAAGCGTCGCACGAGAATGGGCAGATCGTAGGGAAGATAGCTGCGCAACACGCGGTCGCCGAAAAGCTCGACGCCGGTCGCGCGGCCGCTCGGCGTCATGTGCGTGAGCAGCACGCGCGCTTCGGGATGCGCTTTCATCAGCGCGTCGATGAGCGGCTGCGCCGCGCGCGTCTCGCCCACGGACACCGCGTGCACCCAGATGAGCGGCGCGAGATCGTCGGCGCGGCGCGGCGCGATGTGGCCGAAACGCTCGCCGATATGCTCGCGATAACCGCGCTCCTTTCGCGAACGGATGTAGAGCCGCAGCACCGCGAGCGGCGCGACGATCCACCAGAGCGCGCGATAGACGAGCCGGAGCACGGAAGCCGATGCGCCCGGCGTAGCGGCGGACGAGGCGGCGCCGCTCAAACGAGCGCCCGGCCCTTCAGGCGTTCGAGAATGCCGAGCGGCGCGTGATCGGGGCGCGCCATCGCCTTGACGGGCAGGAAGAAGGTCTGCTCCATCATGAACTGGCCGGACATCACCGCATGCGAGGTGTGATCGGAAAAGCAGACCCACACCGAGCCGGGCGGAAACGGCATCGTCTCCTGCGGCGAATTTTTCTGATAGTCGAGATCGGCTTTCATCGCATCATGCAGATGCAGCATGAGATGGTCGTACTCGCTGCGCGGCGACTTCGTGATGTGCAGCAGATTCATCAGCCACGCCGAGCCGGGCGCCTGCGCCTTGATGCCGGGCAGGAAACGCTTCGCCATGTCCTCGAACGGCTCGCCGACGCGCCACACGCGCGGCGCGCCTTTCGGATTGATGTTCGTGAACACGCGCAAGATGCGCTCGCCGTGCGTTGGCCGCGACGGGAAGGCATCGACGTGAAGACGGGCATCGTCCTTTCGCCAGGATGTTTCGCGCGTCTCGACCTGACGCAGCCTGAGGCTCGTGGGCGCGACGCGCAGCTTGCCGTCGTATTCGGGAAAGAGCCCGTCGACGAGCGAACGCGCATGATCCTGATAGCGCTTGATGAGCGAGCGCACCGCCGACTGCATCACGCTGTCGCCGAGCACGCCGTTCAACGCGCCGCCGTTGGGCGCGAGGCTGATGTTCTTGCGCTTCGGATCCGCGATGCCCGGATCGAGCAGCGAAAGCTCGCCGCCTTCGATCGGAAAGCGCAGGTTGGGGAAATACAGCACTTTGCCGTTTTCGACGCCGGCGAGCAGCGTCTCGCGCGGCACGGACAGGTTCTTGCCTTGCCAATCGCCCGAGGCGACTTCGATGATTTGAGATTCCGTCATGTGTCTACGACCTTGAGTTGCCCGCACACAGCGCAGCGCGGTGAAAACTACAGCAGGCCGAAGCCCGCGAGCGCGGTCTTCACTTCGGAAAGCGTCGGATGCCGGCTCGCGTCGCCGAGATTGACGACGTTCGGCGACCAATAGCCGCCGGTGCGCCATGCGGTCGAGAAATTGTACAACTCGACGGTCGGGCGCTTCAGCGCCGCGGCAATATGCACCAAACCGGTATCGACGCCGACGGTCGCCGCGGCCCCGTCGATCAGCCCGACGACCGCGGGCAGCGACATCTTCGGCGGCACGATCGCGGCCGCGCCGAATTCCTTCGCGAGCTTTTCGCTCGTTGCGCGTTCGGCCTCGCTGCCCCACGGCAGCACGATCGACGCGCCGCGCGTCACGAGCGCTTGGCCCAGTTCGATCCACGCGGCTTCGGGCCATTGCTTGTCGGCGCGCGAGGTGGCGTGCACGAACACGACGTAAGGCACGGGAAGATTCAGCCCGAGCGCGGAGACGGCAAGCGTCGCGCGTCGCGTGTCGAGGCCGAAGTCGATGTCGTCGGTCGTTTGCGGCCTCGGCAGGTCGAGCGCCGCCGCCACGAGTTGCCGCGTGCGCTCGACGACGTGCGTGCGCGGTTCGATCGGCACGCGCCGGTCGTAGAAAAAGCGCACCGGCCATTCGTAGCCCGCGCCGTCGGTGCGATTGCCGAGGCCGACGAGCGGCCCGCGCGCCCAGCTCGCGACCCACGCGGTCTTGATGAGACCCTGGCAGTCGATGACGAGATCGTATTTTTCGGCGGCGAGTTCGCGCTTGAACTTGCCGATTTCGCGCCAGTTCGCCGGCGACGTGAACGCCTTGCGCCAGCGCCTGAGCGAAAACGGAATCGCGCGGCGCACGCCGTGTACGAGTTCGACGAGACTCGCGAAGCTTTCCTCGACGAGCCAGTCGATTTGCGCATCGGGATAGCGGCGGCGGATGTCGGCGATGGCCGGCATGTTGTGGACGACGTCGCCAAGCGACGACACGCGGACGATCAGGATCTTTTGCACGCTGAGATGGAGAAGCGCGGACGGCGCGGCGCGGTGAGCAGGAAAACGGGGATTTTAGCGCGGCTTGCCTGCTGAACGGGCACAGTTCGTGACTTTCGCGGCGGTTCAGGTCTGAAATAATGCTGGCTGAGTGGAACTCGGACGTCGTCGCATTGGCGCGCTGCTGCTCCATAAGCCGAGAAAGATTCAGTTCTGTCGCACTGTATATTTAGTAACGCTAAATCATGATAATCAGCCCGCCGTTCCTTCCGGCTGAAGGCCTCAACATGCCCGCTGAGAAATGGAAGACCGACCCGATGATGGATGTGGTCGATACTTTCGAGTTGTCGCACAGTGGCGTATTTCCTATCGCGTTCGATCGTCGCTGGCATTGCGGCATGCACGTGGTGCCGTTCGGAGGGCTCGGCCAGCTCGAGCCCGTGCGCGCGATCGCAGACGGAGAGGTCGTCGCCTATCGCGTGTCGTTGAAGGCCATCTCGGACGGACATAGAAACGCCGATGGCACCGAGGCATTGAACAGCAACATCGGATTCGTACTGCTCAAGCATGTAACCGATACCGGTGAAGGCCGCACCATCACGTTCTATTCGCTGTATATGCATTTGCTTGATCTGGTGAAAACGAATGAATTGAGCCCGCAGCCGAACCATCCTGCTTCGGACAGCTCGCCCAATGCGCTGCCCGCGTGGCTGCTCGCCGAGACGGACGGTGTGCAGGCGGGCGCGGGCAAGAAGGTTTTTCGGAAGGATCGGTTGGGTTTTCGCGGCCGGTATCAGGGCGAGACTCATCTGCACTTTGAGATCTTCATGACCGAGGAGGATTTCATCGCATATTTTGAGCAAGACGGGCATGAGGTCGCATTAGGCGAAGCGCAGCCAACGACGCCGGCGTCGAAGGATTACTGGGGAAGCACGTATTTTGTGATTCCGGGCGGTTCGACGTTCGTCAGCGTGCCGGCGGGGTTAGGTGATCTGAAAACTAAGGGCCGCTCGCCCAAGCCGTTCTTTCCGGCTTTGGACACTGGTGCGTTGAACGAAAACAGCACGCTTTATGTCGAGACGTATTTCAATCGTGGCGAGCGCTTTATGCGTGCGTGGATTGATCGCGGAGACGGTAAGCCGGTTCCGGTGACATCCGATTTCGCACGGGACAAATTCGAGGAATACGAGTACGGCCTTTATGAGCGTGCCACTGCGCTCTATGGAACCTGTCCGAGCGAAGGCTTCGAGTTATTGCGTTTCGGGCGAATCCTGAGCACGGATACGCCGACCTTGACTGCCACTGAACAGGCTACATGGGTCTCGGTGCCGTTTGCTGAGGGCAAAACGGGCTATATCGACATCAATCAGGCCGGCATCCAGAAGCTTTCGGATGCGGACTTTCCGTCGTTCATGCACTGGCAGAAGATCGAAGATGGCAATACGCCGTTCGATCAGGATGGGCTGTGCGGATACGACACGTTGTGTCGAATTGCGGGTGCGACCGATTCGCAGCCGATTACTCCAAGCGATATGACGTCAGAATTCAGCCACGATCAGCAGGTAGCGGCGCTAGTACAGCGCGATGTGAGCGTGCGCGCCAAGCTCAAAGGGTTCATCTGTCACGCCCGGAGCGAATGGGATGCGGGCAACAACGATCAGCGCTACGGCTGGTTGAACGAGCCGGAGGGATTTTTTGGCAAACGCGAGGATACTGATCCGCACGGTTACGAGAACTTCATCAACTTCGTGAAGCGGTGTCAGTTCCTGGCGCAAACGCCGCTTGGCGAAGGAAAGAAATTTTGGTTCTTTCATCCGCTTGCGTTTATTCGGCATTTTAGGAAGTGTGGGTGGTTGAATCACAAGGAGTTCGCCAACACTTTTCCTCGCTATCCGTATTATACGAATAACGGATCGCCCGCATCAGCAATAACAACGAACAATTCAACGTATGTCATCACAAAATCCACTGCAATCGCGCGCATACAAAATCATGTAATCGCGCTGAATCAGACGATTCGAAAATATCTGGGAGCAGACGCCCGTAGAACTGCAATATTTCTCGCTCAGGTTCTGCTGGAGACTGCCCAGTGGCGGAATTTGGGAGGCGTAAGGCGATTGTTGAGTGAGTGGGGTTTCGGTAAGTACTCGGCGGTAAATCCAGCGACTCAATTTTATGGACCGTTCTACGGACGCGGGATTATGCAACTGACTTGGGCTGGAAATTTTTCAGAGTATGGAACGTATCGGGCATTGCCTGCGCACGTTGGGCCTTACGTTGAGCGACTTCCTAACTCGCCCGTCAGAATTACCGAGACCTCTGAGCACTATAATTTCAATCCTCGAGATGGCGGGATGCCTATGCGTTGGTTCCCTCGTTTCGATCCTGATCGCATTGCGGAGGAGCCTCCGTTAGCCTGTGATTCTGGAGGATTCTACTGGGTTTCAAAGGCATTCTCGCAAGGTCAGAATATCAAACGCGTCGCAGATAAAGAATACTCCGCCGATAATATTGGACTCATCAACAGGCTGGTCAACGGCGGTTTCAATGGATACAACGAACGACAGGCTTATACCATTTTTATAATGAATGAATTATGGGACGCAACGCTCGGCTATTTCCCGGAAATAATCGCGCCTACTCGACGAACCACGATTAAGCCCGATCTGACCAGGAGCAACGAATGATATGAAGATCCACAAACCATTAATGATTGTCGTCTGCGCCTTCCTATTTGCACTAGCAAGGGCCTCGGCTCAGACCGTGACGTTTAAAGTGACCGAAACAGCGTCAGCATCCGTTCGATTGAAGGATCGGTCGGTACATGTGGATGTCCGCGATACCATCTTTGGTTTAACGTCCCAAGACATAGAACTCGATACAGAGAGCGCTCCTCATATTGGCGTGGATGATTACGGCTTCGATGGAACCAGGGGCTTTTCTGTGTGGTATTTGGACGAAGGAATGGCAACGAGCACGATATCGCGTGTTTTTCTCTACTCGCCAAACAGACGTGGTTTCGTGGAAATACGTCCGAAATGCGCGGATGAGTTCGTCAATTTGCGGGTCGATCGCGTTAAGCATGTACTCGTGAGCACGTACTATGACGGGAACGAACCGAAGCTTTGCAGGACGGAAACTAGACGGTTGAACCGATGAAGAAATTGCGCTGTCGGCTTCAGGTAAGAAGTTTAGATTTCAACCCATTGTGGAACGATGCCACGACACGTACCCGAGGTCATGTGAGCGGGCTAAGAAGCTTCGCTCCCTAAAGGCAAAGGACATTTTATGCGACGCAAATTCATAATCGCCATTGGCGCTATTTCTTGCTGTCTATCGGCTAGCGTCTTTGCGTCATGTCAACGCGCGAATCTATCACTATCTAAAGTCAGCAACGGCCGCGTACTCGTTGAAGCCCGCCCCGACGACGAAGGCGGCGGGACGATCACGCTGACGGTATTAGTCGGAGCTGAAAAGCGCGCCTGGGCAAGAACAGTCTATGCGGACTCAGCCTATCAGCTTTCGCTGGATTCATTGATCGATTTCGACAATGGCATCAGTCAAGGCCTTGGTGTCACCACTGGCGAAGGGCGCGATGCAAACGGAATGCACTATTGGAAGATCTCGAAGGACGGACGATCTATAACTGATCTCGGAAGTGCTCCCTTGTTGGCCAAGGACAGATTCATGCAGGGTTATTTTTCCGGCTTGACGTCGAGCAGCGGTGAATTTCAAGCCATAAGATACTTTTATAGAGTGAAGGGCGAAAGGCTGGATCTGCACCGCGCAATTGGCTTCAATTGGAATGATGACTCAACGGGGATAGCAGTTTCGATGGAAATACAGTCCGAGGAGGCCATGAATGCTATCCGGGAGCGAGCACTGTCCAATACCGAGATCGAACAATGCCAGAGAGGATCGATTAATTGCTGGTAGCTCTCGAATTAGAAAGGATAGTCCAGCCTTTGCAGGACCCTCCGCCGACGCCCGCGGCATATCCTGGCACATATTGTTGGTCATGTGCCGCAGATCCCTTGGTGCCTTGTCACTTTTCTCTGGTTCCGTCTATTCATGCACTGTGCCAAGCCTGCCTGATGCCTGGACAAGTGCTATCTGATAGCGGCAGAAGCGAAGAAGGCGAGAACCGAAACGGCGTTTCTTGAGGAAAGAAAACCTGTCTTCGCGGGCTTGGTGCGGGCATGCATCACTAGTGTTGACGGTCGCCTGTTCCGAATAACAGTTGACTCACCCGGCGACGTCGCCCAGCGTCCGCAAACAAATCAGCGGCCTCCATGCTCCGGAAAGCCGCCGATATCTCATCAACTTTCTAAAACGGCAACTGCGCGTCCGGCTTCTCCGCCAGAATCACCCGACGAAAGTCTTCCTGAATGCGCTTAAGCGCCGCGTCGTTGTCCGCTTCGAAACGCATCACGACGACCGGCGTCGTATTCGACGAACGCGCCAGCCCGAACCCATCCGGGTACTCGACACGCAGACCGTCGATCGTCAGCACGTCGTCCGCGCCAGTGAACTTCGCCGATTTCTGCAGACGCGCGATCAGCTCGAAATTTTCGCCCTCCTGCAACTTCAATTGCAGTTCAGGCGTGGAAAGCGAATTCGGCAGATCGTTGAGCAGCTTGCTCGGATCGGCCACGCGCGACAGGATTTCGAGCATACGCGCGCCGGTGTACAAACCGTCGTCGAAGCCGTACCAGCGATCCTTGAAGAACACGTGGCCGCTCATTTCGCCCGCGAGCGGCGCGCCCGTTTCACGCAGCTTCGCCTTCACAAGCGAATGGCCGGTCTTCCACATGACCGGCTCGCCGCCCTGCTCGCGCACCCACTTCGCGAGATTGCGCGTGCACTTCACGTCGTAAATGATCTGGCCGCCCTTGTTGCGCGACAGCACTTCCTGCGCGAACAGCATCAACTGGCGATCCGGATAGATGACCTGCCCGTCCTTCGTGACGACGCCAAGACGGTCGCCATCGCCATCGAACGCAAAGCCGATTTCCGCGTCCGTTTCCTTGAGCGCCTTGATGACGTCCTGCAGATTCTCCGGATGCGCCGGATCCGGATGATGATTCGGGAAGTTGCCGTCGATCTCCGTGAAGAGTTCGACCAGCTCGCAGCCGAGCGCCTTGAAAAGACGCGGCGCGAGACCGCCCGCGACGCCGTTGCCCGTATCGACGACGATCTTCATCGCGCGCACCGGCTTCACGTCCGACACGATGCGGTCGAGATACATCTGCGACACGTCAAATTCGGTGTACGTGCCTTCGCCCGTCGTGAAGTCGTTATCGACGATGCGCTTGTACAAGCCTTGGATCTGATCGCCGTAGATGGCCGCGCCGCGCAGCACCATCTTGAAGCCGTTGTAGTCGGGCGGATTGTGGCTGCCCGTCACGACGATGCACGAATCGACGCGACGCTCGCCCGAAGGCAACGGCAGCGGCACGCTCGCCGCGAAGTAGCCGACCGGAGTCGGCACCATGCCGATATCGACGACATCGACGCCCGCCGCGCGCAGGCCATCCGAGAGTGCGCCGACGAGTTCGGGACCGGAGAGACGACCGTCGCGCGCGACCACGACCGAATCGCCGCCCTGCTTTTTGATCTCGCTGCCGAACGACTGGCCTATGCTCTTAGCGACGTCCTTGTCGACCGTCTTGCCGACGATCCCGCGAATGTCGTAGGCCTTGAAGATGGATTGGGAAACTTGGCTCATGAGATGGCTACCTCCTCTCTATTAATTGATGGTTTCTCGGCGATGCAGCCATGAGGGCATGCAGGTCGTGACGGTTGGCGCGCCGCTGCAATGCACAGCGCGCGCGAACGACTGCCAGATGACGTATCGAATTCTGCCTATGCGTCTGGTAAACCAATACGAAAGAAACAATTCGAAGCAAATGGATGCAAAACCGGCGCAGCGGGCGGCCCACGGATCGCACTTATAATCGCTGTCTTTCGGCGCTCTGGTGGTTGCGCTCGCTCTGACGAAGCCGGTTGGAGCCTGCGCGTTCATTCTAATCCAATGCTCAAACGCTCTTTCGCCTCGATGCCTTCGAATGAGGCGCGTCTGCGTGCAAACACACAAAACTTGACCGATCGCTCGTTTGCGCGAGGCGGTCAGGCCTGGGTAGCACGCGCCGTGCCCGATTACGCCGAGCGCTTCACCGCATGAAGGCGCTCACGCGCTCCGGCAATCCGGACGTCGCCCGCGCGCTCGCCAACATCGTCTGGCTCGGGCTGGAGCGGCTCACGCAGATCGCGGTCGCCATCGTCATCTCCGGTTTGCTCGCGCGCTACCTCGGCCCGGACGACTTCGGCAAATGGCAATACGCGAACACGCTGCTGCTCGTCATCGCGCCGATCACCTGGGTGTGCGGCGCGGAGATTCTCGTGCCGACGATCGTCAACCGCAAGCCCGCCGATACCGGCGCCGTACTCGGCAGCGCGTTCGTGCTGCGCATGGGCGTGTCGGTCGTCGCACTCTGCGTAACGTGGATCTGGATCGCCGCCGGCGGCACCGACCCGATGGTCGGGCTGATGCTCGCCGGACTCGCCGTCACGATGCTCTTTCGCGAGCCGTTCATCGGCGTCGTCAATTCGTGGCTGCAAAGCCTCACCTACAGCAAGCCGCAGCTCATCGCGAGCATGGCGGCGGCCATCGTCAAGGCGGCGCTCGTCTTCGCGCTCGTGCGCATCGCGGCCGCGCCGTCGAGCTTCGGCTGGCTCTGGGCGCTCGAAGCCGCGGCGATCAGCGCCGCGCTCGTCGCGTACTACGTGCGCCGTCACGGCGGCACGCTCGGCTGGCGTTTCGACCGCGCACTGTTCAGACATTTCGCGAGCGCGGGCACGGTGTTCTGGCTCGGCCTCATCTGCATGTATCTGTTTCTGAAGCTCGACCGGCTGATGCTCGCGCATCGCGTGTCGTTCGCGGAGCTCGGGCTTTACTCCGCCGCGCAGCAGTTGAACGAGAACTGGATCGCGCTCGCGCTGATGCTCTCGCAGACCATCGCGCCGGCGTTCGTGTATCGCGTGCAGGAAACCGCGCGCCTGAAGCGCAATCTCGTGCGCCTCTTCGCGATGACCGCCGCGCTGATGATCGCGGGCGCGGCCGTCCTCGATGCGCTCGCGGGCTTCATCATCGCGCGCGTGTTCGGACCGAATTACGCGGGCGCGGCGGACATCTTCCGCTGGGCCGTGTGGCTTTCGGTGCCCGCGGGCATCGAAGCGATCGGCAATCTCGTCGTGCTGAAATATCAGGCGAAGTATGTGCTGCTGTCAAAATGGCTTTTCGCGCTCGCGGTCGCGTTCGCGGTGAACTGGTTCGCGATACCGCGCATGGAAGGCTACGGCGCGCTGATCGGACTCGCGGCGGGTTATGTCGCGGCGGCATCGGTGAATTTCTACTACATCCGTTTTCGGCTGCGCGCATGAACGAACTCCACGATGTCGCCGTGCTGATGCCCGCGTTCAACGGCCAGGCCGATGTCGAACGCACGCTCGCGTCGTTTGGCGAAACGTCGATGGTGAACGTGCTCATCGTCGACGATGGCAGCACGCCGCCTATCGTCGCGCCCGTCATCGACGGCATGAACATCGACATTCTGCGCATGCCGAAAAACGGCGGCATCGAGCGCGCGCTCGAAGCGGGCATCGCGGCGCTGTACGCGCGAGGCGTCCGTTACGCGGCGCGCATCGACGCAGGCGATCTCGCGACGCCCGCTCGCCTCGCGAAGCAGCGCGCGTATATGGAGGCGCATCCGCGCGTCGCGGTGCTCGGCATGTGGACGCACGTCGTATCGACCGATGGCGCGCCGCTCTTCGATCTCACGCCGCCCGCCGATCCCGCCGCGATCCGCCGCATGATGCTCGCGCGCACATGCTTCACGCATCCGTCGCTGATGCTGCGCATCGACGCCGTGATCGAAGCGGGCAACTATCGCGCGCAGTATCGCGCCGCCGAGGATCTCGATCTGATCCTGCGTCTGCTACAACGGCACGACGGCGCGAATCTGCCCGAGTTCGGTCTCTTCTACGAACTGAACGAAAGCGGCATCAGCGCGACCAAACGGCGTGCGCAAATCATGTCGACGCTGCGTCTGCAACTGCGCCATTTGCGCGTGACCAATCCGCTCGACTGGGCGGGCGTCGCGAAGAGCATCGCGCATCTCGTTTTGCCGTATCGCGCGTTGCGTGGATTGAAGGCGCGCTTGCTGAAGCGCGCATCCGCCGCGTGAACCTATTCCTGACTTCCGGATGACCAAAGAAAAGTCGAATCTTCGTATCGCCCTCGTGTGCAACACGGCGTGGGCGATCTATACCTACCGGCAAGGCGTGCTGCGCATGCTGACCGCGCGCGGCGCGCAAGTCACGATCATCGCGCCGCGCGACCGCACCTTCGAGCCGCTCACCGAAATGGGCTGCCGCTGCGTCGAGTTGCCGGTCGCATCGAAAAGCACCGATCCGCGCGATGACCTCAGGACGCTCGCCGCGCTCTTTCGCGAATATCGTGCGACGCGTCCGCATATCGTGTTTCACTATACGATCAAGCCGAACATCTACGGCTCGCTTGCCGCGATGCTCGCGCACGTGCCGTCGATCGCGGTGACGACGGGTCTCGGCTACGTCTTCATCCAGAAGAGCCGCACGGCGCAGGTCGCGAAGCGGCTGTACCGTTTCGCGTTCCGCTTTCCGCGCGAAGTGTGGTTCCTCAATCGCGACGATCACGAAGCCTTCCTGCACGAGAATCTGCTCGCGCATCCGGATCGCGCGCGGCGTCTGCACGGCGAAGGCGTCGATCTCGACGAATTCGCGTTGGAGCCGCTGCCCGCGCGCGAGGATTTCGTGTTCATCCTGATCGGCCGTCTGTTGTGGGATAAAGGCGTGGCGGAATATGTCGAAGCCGCACGCAGGATTCGCGCGAAGTTTCCGCACGCGCGTTTTCAGTTGCTCGGGCCGGTCGGCGTCGACAATCCGAGCGCGATCAGCCGCACCGACGTAGAAAAGTGGGAAGCGGAGCATATCGTCGAATATCTCGGCGAAGCGAACGACGTGCGGCCGCTCGTCGCCGCGGCGGATTGCGTCGTGCTGCCTTCGTATCGCGAAGGCGTGCCGCGCACGCTGATGGAAGCATCGGCGATGGGCCGCCCGATCGTCGCCACCGACGTTCCCGGCTGCCGCGAAGTGGTCGAGGACGGCGTGAACGGCCTGCTCTGCGAGGTCAAAAGCGCCGACAGCCTGACCGAAGCGCTCGAGCGCATGCTGACGCTCTCCGCCGACGAGCGCGCCGCCATGGCGCGGCGCGGCCGCGAAAAGGTCGCGAGCGAATTCGACGAAAAAAATGTCGTCGAACGCTACAAGGGCACAATACATGCCATTACCGGCATTTCACTTTGATTTCATGCAATCGGGAGAGCACAAGATGAATGGCAATCAGCCGACGAAGGGCACGATTCTCGTCACCGGCGGCGCGGGCTTCATCGGTTCGCATACGTGCGTCGAACTACTCGACGCGGACTATGGCGTCGTGGTCATCGACAATCTCGTCAACAGCCGCGCGGAGTCGTTGAAGCGCGTCGAGCGCATCACGGGCAAGAGCGTCACGTTTTATGAAGCCGATGCCCGCGACGAAGCCGCGCTCAACCGGATCTTCGACGCGCACGCGATCACCGGCGCGATCCACTTCGCGGCGTTGAAGGCCGTGGGCGAATCGGTCGCGAAGCCCATCGAGTACTACGAGAACAACATCGGCAGCCTGCTCGCGGTGCTCAAGGTCATGAAAGCGCGCGGCGTGCGCAACTTCGTGTTCAGCTCGTCCGCGACGGTGTATGGCGTGCCGAAGAGCGTGCCGATCGACGAATCGTTTCCGCTTTCCGCGACGAACCCCTACGGCCAGAGCAAGCTCATCGCCGAGCAGATCCTGCGCGATCTCGAAGTGTCCGATCCGTCGTGGCGCATCGCGACGCTGCGCTATTTCAATCCGGTCGGCGCGCACGAGAGCGGTTTGATCGGCGAAGATCCGGCGGGCATTCCGAACAACCTGATGCCGTATGTGGCGCAAGTGGCCGTCGGCAAGCTCGCGCAACTGCGCGTGTTCGGCAGCGATTACGATACGCACGACGGCACCGGCGTGCGCGATTACATCCACGTCGTGGATCTGGCGCGCGGGCATATCGCGGCGATCGATGCGCTCAAGAAGCTCGACCGCAGCTTCGTCGTGAATCTCGGCACGGGGCAAGGCTATAGCGTGCTCGATGTCGTGAAGGCGTTCGAGGCCGCGTCGGGCAAGCCGGTTCCGTATGAGCTCGTGCCGCGCCGTCCGGGCGATATCGCCGCCTGCTACGCCGATCCGGCCGCCGCGGCGGAACTGATCGGCTGGCGCGCGGAGCATGGCATCGAACGCATGTGCGCGGATCACTGGCGCTGGCAGTCGCAGAATCCGCAAGGGTTCGCTTAAAAGCGTCGAGGCGCTGCGCTTTGCGCGCGGCGCCGCTTTTTTCCATCGGTTCTATTTCATGCTCAGTTTCGCGCTTGCTTTTCTGGTCTCGCTCTTCGTGACCTTGTTGATCGTGCGCTTCGCACACCTGCAGGAAGGCGTGCTCGGCGACACCGATCTCGCCGGCGTGCAGAAGTTTCACGCGCGGCCCGTTCCGCGCATCGGCGGCGTGGGCATCATCTGCGGGCTCACGGCATCGGCCGTGCAGTTGCGATGGGGCTATCCGGCCGTATCGGGCGGCATTCTCGGCATCGTCGCGTGCGGCTTGCCGGCGTTTCTCTCCGGGCTGATCGAAGACCTGACCAAGCGCGTCTCGCCGCTCGCGCGCCTCGTCTGCACGATGGCCGCCGCGGGCCTCGCCTATGCGTTCCTGAACATCGCGGTCACGCGCATCAGCGTGCCGCCGCTCGATTTCCTGTTGTCCTACGCGGTCATTTCATGCGCGGTGACGGTGCTCGCCGTCGCGGCGCTCGCCAACGCGGTGAACATCATCGACGGCTTCAACGGCCTCGCATCGATGGTCAGCTTCATGATGTTCGCCTCGCTCGCCTATGTGGCGTTCCAGGTGCACGATCCGATCGTGCTTTCCGGCTCGCTCATCATGATGGGCGCGGTGATGGGCTTCTTCATCTGGAACTTCCCCGCCGGGCTGATCTTTCTCGGCGACGGCGGCGCGTACTTCGTCGGCTTCATGCTGGGCGAACTCTCGATCATGCTCGTGATGCGCAACCGCGATGTCTCCGCGTGGTATCCGGTGCTGCTCTTCATGTATCCGATCTTCGAGACGTGCTTCTCGATCTATCGCAAGAAGTTCATTCGCGGCATTTCGCCGGGCATTCCGGACGGCGTGCATCTGCATATGCTCGTCTACAAGCGTCTGATGCGCTGGGCCGTCGGCGTGAAAAACGCGCATGAGCTGACGCGGCGCAATTCGCTGACGTCGCCGTATCTGTGGCTGCTGTGTCTCGTCGCCGTGATTCCCGCGACGCTCTTCTGGCGGCATACGGTGCATCTGTTCTGCTTCGTCGTCGTGTTCGCGGCAACTTACGTGTGGCTCTACATGAGCATCGTGCGCTTCAAATCACCGCGCTGGCTCGTGTTTCGCCGGCCGCACACGGTGAAGAAATGAAGCGACGCCGCCTGAGTTCCAGGCGGCGTTTTTCATTCGAAGCCTTATTTCAGGTGCTTTGCGAAGAAATCCGCGGTGCGGCCGTTGGCGAGTTGCGCGGCCGCCGCGTCGTAATGCGCGCCCTGATTGCGCGCGAACGCGTGATGACAGCCGGGATACGTGTACACCTCGACATTCGGCTGCCCCTTCACCGCCGCCAGCACGCGGTTGCGCGCATCGGCGGGAATGAATTCGTCCTCTTCCGCGAGATGCAGCATGAGCGGCACCTTGATCTTCGGCAGTTCGGCGAGGTATTGATCCGTGCCGCCGCCGTAGTACGAAACCGATGCGTCGACATCCGTGCGCGCCGCCGTCAGGAACGAGAGCAAGCCGCCGAGACAAAAGCCGACGGAGCCGATCTTGCCCTGCACTTGTGAGAGTCCGCGCGCGAAACCGATCGTCGCCGCGATGTCCTCGACGCCCGTGTTCACGTCGAATGCGTTGTAGTACTTGAGCGCCTGCTGCCATTCGGCTTCGGTGCGATCGGTGAGTTCGACGTTCGGCTCCAGCCGCCAGAAGAGATCGGGGCATAGCGCGACGTATCCCTGGCGCGCGTATTCGTCACAGGTTTCGCGCATGTCGGCGTTGATGCCGAAAATTTCCTGAATCACGATCACGGCCGGCGCGGTCGTTTGCGCGGGATATGCGACGTAAGCGTCGAAATTGCCATCGGGGATGGAGATGCTGAGCGTCTCGGACATGGGAAGTCTCCTGGATGATGAAGCGAGCCCATCATATCCAAACTTTCCCGCGCCGCGCTCGAAGCGGACCACTCATCTCGGCGATGATCGCGAGTCCCCGGATGAATCGAGCGTATCGATCGATCGGGGCCTTGCATGCGTGTCGCGCCGAACCGCCCATGCCATTTCCCTTCTGCGAGGGTCGATTGTTATCGAGTGGCTCGCGCGGCCGGAACCGCGCGTCCTCGTGGGCCTGCTTCCCCGGCATCGCGGGGCACCTCGTTCCGGCGTGTAGCACGCACATCGCGCATATTGAGTGGTCTCAAGCCGGATCGGACCGCTTCCGGCCATTGCATCTTCGGTCCATCGAACGGCGGCGATCCGCCAGAATGCCGTGCTTTGCGGACATCGATTCGAAGCGTCCGATGAAGCGTGGTCCGGCGCACACGCGCTTCCGTCGTTTCGCGCCGAAGACTAGTCGCAAGACGCCGCCGCAACCGCGCACGACAAGAGCCGCTGCTATATTCGACGCAAAAAATAGGGGTGCCGGGGCCGTCATGCGCAACAAGTTCGCCGTCGTCTGGATCTGGCTTTGCCTGCTTCCGCTCGCGTTCGACTTACGAAGCGTCGAGACGGCCAGCAAGGCCATCGATGTTCTGCTCACCGTGACATCGATGGGCGCCGCCTGCGCGATGCTGCTCATCGCGCCGCGCTTCGCGCGCCGCTCGCGCATGCGCGGGTTCGTCAGCGCGCTCGTTCTGCTCACGATATTCGGCAGCGTCGCAACCCAATGGCTGCAAGGCAACGACGCCGGCAACTACGCGCGCGTCGTGCTGCCGTTCCTCTTGATGCTGCTCGGCTATTTCGTAGGCTGCCGTCCGTGGGATGCGCAGCGTCTTGCGCAGATCGAACGCGCGATGGTCTGGTCGATGATCGCATCGCTCGTGTTCGGCGGCGGTTTCGGCATGGCGATGCCTGGCGGCATCGACACCTTGAGCATTCGCGTCGTCCCGGTCACGTTCCTTTGCCTGCAAGGGCTGTTGCTGCACGAAATCGTCTTCGCGCAGCGCATCGGGAAGCTGGCCGGGCTGTTTTTTCTCGCGACGATCGTCATCGAGATTCTGTTCGGCACGCCGGGCCTCCTGGTCGGCACCGTGCTGCTGATCGCTTATGCGACGTGGCTCGCCGCGCCTTCGCTGCGCGCGTTCTTCGCCGCCGGTCTGCGCGCGGCCACGATCCTGACGCTGCTGATCGCGATGGCCACCGCGACGGCCACGTTCTTTCCGACGATCGGAGCCCCGTGGATGAAGCGTCTGTCGCTCGTGCAGGATGCGCCGCCCGCACGCGATCCGGTGATGATCGCGCGTCTCGCGGAAATGAAGGATCAGGTCGATCAGACTACGTCGTCGGCGATCTCGACGATCGTCGGCATGGGCTACGGACACGACTATCGCTACGCGCCGTCGTATCTGCCGGATCTTGCCGGCGACATCAGCGAGCAGGACTTCTACGCCTTCAAAAAATGGGCGGCCGGCCGCGACTTCTGGGTCTATCAGTTCTTCGCAGGCGGCGTGCTGTTCGGGCTCGCGCTGCCGATCGCCATTCTGTGGGCGCTCTGGCGCGGTTCGCGGGCGTATCGCGCATGGCGGCACAGCACGCCCGATGCGCCCTGGCTGCCGGTGCTCGGCCGTGCGCTCTTCGTGCTCGCTGCGCTGCCCGCGACGTCGATCGGCGGTAATCCGCTCGGCGAGCGTTTTCCGGGGCTGATGTTCGGTGTCGCGCTGGGTCTCGTCGTCGCGTCGTATGCGCGCATCGCGCATGGCATCCACGCGCGCGCCGCCGAAGCGGCCGGTCGCACGCCGCAGCAAAGCGCGCCTTTTTACGGCGCGCCGCCCGACATGCATCCGCAAGACGGGCCGCTCACGGAGATACGTCCGGCGAATCCGCCGCGCGCGTCAGGTTCGCTGCCCGCGCAGTAAGGTCCGTCCGCTCACTGCGCGCGCAGATGTGCCCGCAGATAAGGCGCGAAGCCGTTTTGAACGGAGATGATCTTCGTCGCGCAGTCGTCGAAATCCGAGCCTCGCGCGCGCTCGTCCTCGAACATGCCCTTGCATTGCGCAAAGAGCGAGATCGTCGCGCCGTCGCCGTTCGGGACGCGCGTCGCCGAGAACACCGGCTTGCCGGTGTCCGAAGGCACGTCGGTTTCGATCGCGGCATTGTCGGCGCGTGTCAGGCGTTCCTTCGAATTCTGCTCGACGTAAGTCTTCGTGAGCTTCCAGGCCGCATCGCACTGTGCGGCGTCGCGGCATGCGACGGTCGCATTGCGTTGCGCCGTATCGAGCGATTGCTGCGAGAGCAGGAACGTGCGTTCCTTCGTCTGCTCTTTCTCGACGGACGAGCACGCGGTGAGGACGATCGAAGCGACTGCGAGAGCGATGAGCTTTTTCACGGACGGAAAGCCAAAGAATCAGGTCGGACGGCGATTATAACGACGCCCGCTTTCGGCAACCATTTGCGTGCGGTATCGCGCGATCAGGAGGAGACACATGAAACACGCGCTTTTGTGGCTGGCCATCGCGGCCTTCGCGCCGTCGTTCGCGTATGCGGGCGATTCGGCCGATACCCCGTCGATGGACGCGCTGCTCGCGCAACAGAACGGCTATGTGGGCAATCCGGCGGGCGGCGCGCGGCTGCGTCCGGGCACGCGCAAGGCCGACGCAAAAGCGATGATGATGCCGCGAAGCGCGGCGACGCTTTATCCGGCGCCTTCGGGTCTGAAGGCGCCGGCGTCGAATGCCGCGCGTGCGCGCGACATCTACAAGTCGCCGTATTGAACTGAGAAGACTTACTCCGCGATGCTCTCGTAGCTGTAATAGCCCGCGTAGGTGCTGCCCATCAGCACCTTCGATTGCGGCACATCGGTGAGGAGCACGCCCTTCATGTGCACGCCGCCGTGATAGAGGCGCTTCATCGTTTCGCCGATTTCCTGCACCTGATTCTTGCCGTGCCGCACGACGAGCAGGCTCGTGCCCGCGTGCCGGCCGATCACGGTCGCGTCGGTGACGGCGAGCACGGGCGGCGTATCGATGACGACGAGATCGTAGAGCTGCTTCAGTTCGCCGAGGATTTCGCCGAGCCGATCGCTCGCGAGCAGTTCCGCCGGATGCGATGGCAGCGAGCCCTTCGGAATCAGATCGACGCCGGGCAACACGTCGTGAACGATGACGTCCATCGCGTTGGCGCCCATCAGCACGTCGGATAGGCCCGGCGTGTGGCGCACGCCGAAGTGCGAGTGGATGTCGCCGCGGCGCATGTCGCCGTCGATCAGCAACACCCGCTTTCTCGTCGATGCGACGAGCGTCGCGAGATTCGCCGACAGAAACGACTTGCCCGCTTCGGGCCGCGATCCGGTCAGCATCACGACGTTGTTGCGCGCTTCGCCGAGCTGCAGTTGCAGCGACGTGCGCAAGCTGCGAATGCCTTCGACGGCCGCATCCCCCGGCGCCTGCGCGGCGAGCACGTGCATGCCTTCGCGGCGCATGCCGACCTGACGTTGCAGACGAAGCTGCTGCGTGCTGCGCGGCACGATGGCGAAGACGCGCGTGCCCAGTTGCCGTTCGATGTCTTCGGGACGCTCGACGCCGCCCCACAGCGACTTGCGCACGAACGCCGCGATGATGCCGAGCACGAGGCCGATGCCCGCCGAGATCAGGATCACGAGCGCGCGCTTCGGACGCACGGGATCGTCGGCGGGTTGCGCGAGATCGACGATCCGCACGTTGCCGACCTGTCCCGCCTTCGCGATGCGCAATTGCTGCGCGCTGTTCTGCAGGTTCGCGTAAAGCTCGCTGTTCGAGCGCACGTCGCGCGTATAGCGCAGCGCGGTCTGCTCGGTATCGGGCAGCGTCGACACGTTCTTGCCGAGGCGCGTCTGCGCGGCGGTGAGCGATGCAATCTGCGCATCGAGCGCCTGCACCGACGGATGATTCGCCGTGAAGCGCAGCGACAGTTCCGCGCGCTGTTGCTGAAGATCGGAGAGCTTCGTCTTGTTGTCGACGATCTGCTGCAGGAGCAAGCGGCTCTCTTCGGAGAGATCGACGGAACCTTGCTTGTTGCGAAACGCGCTCAGGCGCTGCTCGGCTTCATCGAGCTGCTTCTTCACGAGCGGCAGTTGCTGCTCCAGAAACGCGAGCGTGTGCTCCGCTTCGGCCGAACGCTTCTGCGCGTCCTGCTCCACATAACGATTCGCGATGTTGTTGACGATCGCCGCGATTTGCTTCGGATTACTACCTTCCAGAGATACGCCGATGATGCCCGATTGCAGTGCGGTCTCCGCCACGGTCAGGCGCTGCTGAAGACGGTCGATGGTCGTGATCGTCGAGAAGCGTTGCAGTTCGAACTGCACGCCGGGCTTGCCGTCGAGCTTGTCGACCTTGAGCGTCACCGGGCCTTGCGGCGTCGCGCCCGACACTTCCTTGCCGACCTGCCCCGTCAGCACGATCAGTCCGTTCGGATCGCGCAGTTCGTAAGCGCCGCGCTCGAGCGCGACGAGTGTGAACTTCCTGTCGTAGAGCTCCTTCGGCGTGTCGAAGAGCGGCACGTCGATGGCTTCGCCGCCCCACGCGAAGCGCGACAGATAACCCTGCGGAATCGGCCGGTTCAGCATCGCGAACACGTTGCCGACGAGCTTGCCCACGACCGGCAACACGCGCGGCGAGGCATCGATATCCAGATGCAGACGCCGCACCGTATCGTCGATGACGAGTCGCGAGCGCAGCAGTTCGATCTGCGCGGCAGTCGAAGTCTTCGTTTCGGTGAGTTGCGGAACGGCGGCTTGCAGCGCCTTGGCGCCGGCGTTCGCGTTGTTCGTGTTGGCCGGCTCGTCGACCTGGATCATCGCGTCGGCCTTGTAGGTCGGCGTCGCGAGATACGCGTAAGAGGTGCCGAGCGCAATCACGGCGAGCATGACGAGCGTCACGAGCTTCCAGTTGAGCATCGCCGCGGCCAGGTAATCGGACAGGCGCAGTTCGTCACCCGTCGATACGTCCACGTATCGCGTATCAAAGTTCATCGACATGATCTCGCTCGCTTATATTTTTTAAGTCGAACCATGATGCTCCGGCGCGCCCCGCGCGCGCCGGTCAGACACTTGATGCCAGATGCTTACTTCGTCAACACGGCCGCCGTCAAACCAGCGTTGATCGCCGGCAGCAGCAGGTTGAGCACGCGCGAGAAGCGCACGAGCCCGTTGTTGTCGACATAGACGACGTCATGCGGCTGCAGCTCGAAGTTGTTCGCGAGCAGCATCGACACCGGCGACAGCGCGTCGAGCTTGTAGACCTCCGGCTGGTCCGTCGCGCCGTTGCGGATCACGTACAGCTCGCGCGGGTTCGACGTTTCCGGGTTGAAGCTGCCCGCCTGCGAGATCGCGTCCGACAGCGTGAGCTTGCCGTTGCGCATCGGGATGACGGTGGCCGGCTTGGTCACTTCGCCCATCACGTAGACGCCGTTTTCGTCGCGCGAATCGACACGCAGCGCATCGCCCGGCTTGAGCATGATGTCCGACGGGCTGCGGCCCTTCGACGTCATGCCGGCCATGTTGATGTGATACGTGACGCCATCGCGGATCAGCGTGACGCGGCTCTGATCCGCCGTCGTCGCGAAACCGCCCGCGCGGCCGATCGCCTCGGTGAGCGTCATCGGAATGTCGTTGATCTGCTGCGCGCCCGGCGTGCGGACATCGCCGTCGATATACACCTGCGACGCGCGGAACGACGCGACGCGCACCGTCACCTGCGGCTTCACGAACACCTTCGACAGCTCGGCATACAGCTCGCGCTGAACCTGCGTCTCGGTCTTGCCCGCGACGTGCAGCGGCTTGTTCACGTACGGAAATTGCAGATTGCCGTCGGCATCGACGACGAAGCCGGGCGCGGCATCCGACGTGCGCGTCTGGTTCGCCGGCTGGCCGAGCGCCGCGACGAGTTCCGGGTGATCCCAGACCGTGATCTGCAGCACGTCGCCGACGCCCAGCTTGTAAGGCGCGGGCTTGCCGTAGAGCGAGGCGTTCGGATCGCCCGTCACGGACGGCTGCGCGGCGCGCATCTTCTTCACGAGCGCGGCGTCGATCGTCGTGATCGGAATGTTGGTGGTCGTGGCCGGATCGCCCTGATCGTTCGACGTTTCGACGAGCTGGGCGGGCTTTTCCATGTGCATGCCCGGCGAGAGCCCGCAACCCGTCAGGATCACGGCGACGGAAGCTGCCGCAGCCAGGCTCGTGAGGCGGAAGATACGCGACACGTTGGTGTTGGCGGCCATGGAGGTGGTGCCCGGTTGTTGTTGGTTGTGCATGATGGTCGTCCCCTGCATCAGTAAGCGTTGGTGTGGCGTAGTCCCTTGAAGATCGTTGCGGCGATGATTCTCATATCGAGTCCGAACGACCAGTTACCCAGATAGTACAAATCGTGAGCGACGCGTCCTTCCATCTTTTCGATCCGATCCGTTTCCCCACGAAAACCGTTGACCTGGGCCCAGCCGGTGATGCCTGGCTTGATCCGGTAACGATGGATGTACCCCGATACGACCTTCTGATACAGGTCGTCATGTTCGAGCGCGTGTGGACGCGGGCCCACGACCGACATGTCGCCGCGCAGAACGTTGAAGAACTGCGGCAGCTCATCGAGGCTGGTGCGGCGCAGGAACGCTCCGACACGGGTCACGCGCGGATCGTTGCGCGTGGCCTGGCGAAGCACTCCGGCCTGTTCCGTGTGCAGGCGCATCGAACGGAACTTGTAGATGGTGAAGACGCGGCCATCCGCGCCTTTGCGGTTCTGCCGGAACAACACCGGCCCGCGCGAAGTGAGCTTGATTGCGAGCGCGATGCAGATGAGCGCCGGCGAGACCGCGATGATCGCGCCGAGCGCGAACAGGCGGTCGAAGATTTCCTTTTGCAGCTGCGCCGACGCCGACAACGGCGTCGCGACGAGATTGATCGCGGGCTGGCCGAGCAGATCGGTGACGCCGCTTTCGAACAGCGCGAGGCTGCGCACGTCGGGGATGAAGCGCACGTTGATGAGATCGTCGCGGAATTCGTTCACGAAGCGCAGGATCGTGGGCTCCTCCGACAGCGGCAGCGCGAGCCACACTTCATGGACGTTCTGCGCGCGCACGAAGGCGACGAACGCGTCGAAATCGTCATACACGGGCAGGCGCGTGTTCAGACGCGACTTGCCCGCCGCCGCGTTGAACGCCGCGCACATGCGAAAACCGGTGTCCTGCGAACGCTCGATCTTGCGCAGCATCGAATCGCAATGTCTGCCGCAGCCGACGATCGCCACTTGCTGCAGGTTCAGGCCCGCGTTGCGCATGTGCGCGAGAATCGCGTGCGTGATGAGACGGCCGGCGATCATGAGGCCGCCGGACATCGCGGTCCAGTAGGCGAACCAGAGGCGCGACACGTAGTCGAGCCGATGCAGCGAGAACATCAGCGCGAGCGCGCAGCCCTGCACGACGAGCCAGCCGAGCGAGACCTGACACGCAAGCTGAAGCTTGCTGCGGCCGCGCCACGACTGGTAGACGCCGAAGCCAGGAAAGAGCGCAAGCGAGAACGCCGCCGCGAACGCGACGAACGCCACCGAATAGGTGTGTGCCTCGATGTACTCGAACCTGATTTGCGACGCCACTGCCGCACCGCCGACGATCATCAAGACGTCGAACAGGCGCGCGAGCAATCCCTGTAAATCGCGCATGTTTTTTTCCCCGGAACGCAATCAGCCCTTTACCGCCCTTCAGTCTCCTCCTCGCGTTAGCCCCGTCTTCTTCTTGTGAACGGTTGCAAGAAAGTCTTCTGCCTTCGAACGCTCAACTGCGCCCGTAGGTGTCGTCGAAACGCACGATGTCGTCTTCGCCGAGATAGCTCCCCGACTGCACTTCAATGATTTCGAGCGGCACCTTGCCCGGGTTCTCCAGACGATGCCGCACGCCGAGCGGAATGAACGTCGATTCGTTCTCGGAGAGCAGAAACTGCTCTTCGCCGCGCGTGACGAGCGCCGTGCCGCACACGACGATCCAGTGTTCCGCGCGATGGTGATGCATCTGCAGCGACAGCTTCGAGCCCGGCGACACAACGATGCGCTTGACCTGGAAGCGCTCCCCGTGCTCGATCGAATCGTAGAAACCCCACGGGCGGCGCACCTTGCGATGCGTATCCGCTTCGGGCGCGTGCTGCTCGCGGATGCGCGCAACCAGCCCCTTGATGTCCTGCACGCGCGAACGGTCCGCGACGAGCACGGCGTCGTCCGTCTCGACGACGATCACATTGGTCGTGCCGACACACGCGACGAGCCGTCCGCCTTCGGAGCGCGCATAGCTCGATGTCGCGCCTTCGAACACGACGCGGCCGCTCGCGACGTTGCCCGATTCGTCCTTGTCCATCGCGTCCCACACGGCGTCCCACGAACCGAGATCCGACCAGCCCGCGACGAGCGGCACGACCACGCCGTCGCACGGCTTCGTCGGCGTGCCGATGTGCTCCATCACCGCATAGTCGATCGAGTCGGACGGCGCGCGCCCGAACTGCGCCGCCTGCGGGCGGAAGAACTTGCCGTCGGCCTCGCCCTCCTGCGCGGCGGCCGAGCACGCCGCGTGCATGTCGGCATTGAGCTTTTGCAGCGCCGCGAGCCACACGCTCGCGCGCACGACGAAGATGCCGCTGTTCCACCAGTACGTGCCCGCCGCGACGTATTGCGCCGCGAGTTCCGCCGCCGGCTTTTCGACGAAGCGGTCGATCTCGTGCGCGCCGTCATCGAGCGCCGCGCCCAGACGGATGTAGCCGAAGCCGGTGTCGGGGCGCGTCGGCGGAATGCCGAGCGTCGCGATCACGCCGCGCTCCGCATGTTCCGCCGCGATCGCGATCGCGCGATGCAGCGCCGGAATATCGGCGATGGAGTGATCCGCCGGCATCGCGACCATGATCGCGTCCTCGCCGTCCTTCACCGCGGCAAGTGCCGCGAGCGTGAGCGCGGGCGCGGTGTCGCGGCGCGCCGGCTCGACGATGATGCGTGCATCGACGCCGGCTTCGCGCGTCTGTTCTTCCGTCGTGAACCGATGCTCTTCGCCGCACACGATGATCGGCTCGCCATCGACCTTGAAGTTGCCGGCAAAGCCTTTGAGCCGCGACACCGTCGCCTGGAGCAGCGAGTCACGTCCGACGACGCCGATCAGCTGCTTCGGGAATTGTTCACGCGACATCGGCCACAGGCGCGTGCCCGAGCCGCCGGCGAGGATCACAGGGACGAGGCGGCGGCACGGCCCGGCCGCCTTGGCCGGGCCCGCCTCCACACCTGCTGCTCCCTGCTTCACCCCACCTTCCGTGCGTGCTTCATTCGTCATAAAGAACTCCTGCCTGCCTGTTCGTCCGAACGGCGAACCGTTCGGGAAATGATTAAGTGCCGGACCGATCGGGTCCGGCCAAAGGTCCGACGTTTTACGCCATAGTCGGGCTCAGAGCGGCCCACGTCACATAAGCGCGCGGGTCAGCCGTTCGCCTCGCGTCTGCTCTGCATCCGGTACTCCGTCGGCGAGATCAGAAGGCGCTTGCGGAAAATCTTCGCGAGCCTGTCGCCGTTGCCCATGCCGCTTCTGCGCGCGATCTTGTCGACCGGCAGTTCCGAATCCGTCAGAAGCGCACAGGTCACGGCGAGGCGCGCCTGCAGCAAATAATCGGATGGCGTGATGCCCATCTCGATCTTGAAGCGGCGCAAGAAGTTGCGCTCGCTCATCGCGGCCACCTGCGCCGCATCGACGACCGAAATCGGCCGTTCGCAGTTGTCCTGCAGCCAGCGCGCCGCCGCGCGGATCTTGTCGCCCGCCGACGCCACGCCGCTGTCGCCGAGGATCGACACGAGCTTCGCGGCCGAACCGGGCATCAGACGTTCGGCGACGCTGCGCGACACGTCGATGCCGAGATCGCGCTTCACGATCAGAAGCGCGCCCTTCATCGACTCGTAGCGGTCGCCGGCGTCGCCCTGCTGCTCGTCGCGCACGAGTTGCATCGCGTTGCCGTAGCGCGCCTGCGCGTCCTGCGCCTGACCGATGCCCGCGGCGTCGAGCACCTTGCGGCCCTCGGAAATCGCGCGCACGACCGTGGTCTTGGTCTGCACGCGACGCAGCCATTCGATGATGCGATCGTCCTTCGCCGCTTCTTCCGCGCCACGGCCGCCCGCGACGAAAAGCGCGTCGAAGCCGCCGTAGTGGCGCGCATCGAGACCGTCCGTCCAGACGCGCACCGACGACGAGCACGCCACGTTGCCGCCTTCGACCGACAGGAACCGCACGTCGTACGTGCAATCCGGCCGCGACTTCGCCGACGACAGCTCGTTCGCCATGTGGAAGACCTCCGCGACGATTCCCGCGCCGAGCAGCGAAAAGCCGTCGAACAGCAGGATCGCGACCTGGCGCACCTCGGTCTGCGAGGCGTTCGACGCGGGAGGCGTCCAACCCATGACTGCGGGTTCAAGAGTGGCGTAAGGCATGGTCATCCTCTGCAGCTTGTTTCCTGGAAGGCGCGGAAGAGTTGTTCGGTCATTGCGGCGCATCAATGGACTTCCCGAACTTCGCCGGGTTGCCGTGACCGATTGGAACGAAGTGTTGGCGGAATCGATCCGCTGGCTTGAATAATAAGCAGACAATGTTTTTTGTGCTCTGGATTTTCGCGCTTAAACCACAGAATCTGTTCCGCTATGAGGGTGAGCGCACATTGAAATCCTTCCCCAAATTCCGGAAAGCCTGCATTCAATGCATGGAAAACAAATACGGATTTGTCATACAAGGGTTGATTCGGCGGTTTAGCTCAATCTGATTCCCGTGCCGCCAGATCGGACACAGCGTTGCTCACTAAGCTCCGCAGGACGGCCCTGCGCGGTCCGCCGGATGCGATCGCCGCCAAGTCCGATCATTCGAATTGATTCATTTATGAAACATCGATGTGTGCGAAAGCGGACGTTCGTACCGCTGCAATCGGAAAATTTTGGTTTCGCCGTTACATTTAGGAACGATATGTAATGCGCATTTCAGACGCCGATTAAAATCCGCGAACGGCTTCGGCATTAATACTCAATGATTTTCTAATAACGCAATCGAGGTCCCCAACGTGATTTTTGATTAACCCGTTTTATTTTTATTCAAAGGCATAATGCGGTATTTTCATATGAACTTAGATGCTGCATTGCAGCGGACGCGAGATCGCGTCGAACCTGCATGCGCGCGGGACTCGGGCGCTGTCACCGTCCGCCATCGGCTAGTATTTTTGCGGCGGCGCACGCTTTGACACTATTTGCCGAATCGCCCAATTCTTGTTTTGCAATGATCGGCTGAATGCGGCTCGAATCGCGCGTACGTTCGCAATCGTCTTCACGCAAATTTTCGTACGGCGCGCGGACACGCAAATCGGTCAGGTTTGCCGCCCGCGCTGACAATGTGCTGACCGTTGCTCGTCAGCCTTGCTCGTTTCAGTCGTGAAATTCCCTCGCGCGTGCGCGCACGCACGGTCATGCGGCGTCGCAGCGGGCATCGTTTGCGCGACGCACGACTCACCGAAGCCAACCCGGAGCAACGATGCTGAGCAACGCTGATTTCCTGACGGTCGTGCGGCTCGCGCCGCTCGTGGCAATCGATCTGATCGTCACCGATGGCAACCGGCGCATCCTCGTGGGGCATCGGCGCAACCGGCCCGCGCAGGGCACATGGTTCGTTCCGGGCGGCCGCATCAGAAAAGACGAATCGCTCGATGCCGCCTACAGGCGCATCGTCAGCAACGAGTTGGGCGTCGCGAGCGCGCAGCGTTCGGCCGCACGCTTCTTCGGCGTCTACGAGCATCTCTACGACGACAACTTCGCGGGCGCCGATGGCATCGGCACGCATTACATCGTGCTCGCCTACGCGCTGACGCTCTCGAGCAAGGTTCCGATCGGCCGCTTCGATCAGCACAGCGACTATCGATGGCTTATGCCCGACGAACTGCTCGCGCGCGACGACGTGCACGAAAACACCAAGGCCTACTTCCGCTGATCCGCGCGAAAAGGCGCGTACCGAGATCATCTGCCAACACTTCGTCAATTTCGGACTCGGCGCGCGGCGGCTGCCGGGCGCCGCGTATAGTGCGCCCATGTAAGCTCACTTTCCCGCTACTTACGTTCCTGCATCGATCGGACCCCGGCCGGACACGACGCCTGCCGCGGTTCGCACAGGGAGAAGTCGATGGTGTACGCCAATGGTACGGGCCGGCTTCAGGTCGTGCGCGCGGTCGCGCCCGACGTGCCGTCCGCCGATATGACCAGCGCGGCGAAGCGAATCGGCATTCTGATCTTCGAGGACTTTTCGCTCGTCGAAGTCAGCTCGATCTCCGAGGTCTTCTCGGTCGCGAATCAGGTGCATCTGCCCGCCGACGCCAACGCACGCGCGCAGGCGCCGAATTATTCGCTGATGTTTCTGTCGAGCGATGGCGGCAGCGTGGCGAGCAGTTGCTCGATGCGGATCTGGACCGAGAGTCTCGAAACGCGCTGGATGAACGAATGCGACGCGCTGTTCATCGCGGGCGGCGTGGGCGCGCGTCATGCGCGTAACGATGCCGCGCTGCGCAAGCGCCTCGCGCGCGTGGCGCCGAAGATTCCGTTCATCAAGGCGATCGGCGAAGGCGCGCAGATTCTCGCCGCGGCCAATCTCGACGTGCAGAACCGCACGCTCGATTTCGCCGGCGAGCCGCAAGGCCGCGCGCTTGCGCCGGCGTTGTCGAATCCGCTTTTCATCGCGGAACAAACGCTCACGCTCGACGATCCCAAAGGGCCGATCGCGGCGGCGCTGTCGATCATCAAGCGCGATCACGGCGCGGCGCTCGCGCGTGAAGTATCGGAGCGCTCCATTCCGGGCGCGTGGCAGAAGCTCGCCACCGTGCTCGACGATACCGAAGCCGGCAGCGTGCGCCAGAAGATCGACGCCGCCGCGCGCTGGATCCGCGAGAACTACGTGCGGCCGATCTCGATCACCGATGCGGCGCGCGTCGCCGCGATGAGCGAGCGCAATTTCCTGCGCCGCTTCAAGGCGCAGATCGGGCTGACGCCGTCGGAATATCTGTTGCGCGCGCGGCTCGATGCGAGCTGCATGTTGCTGGCCGCGACCGATCTGCCGGTCGACAAGATCGCGCGGCGCTGCGGCGCGGGCAGCGGCGACGGCCTCGCGAAAATCTTCCGCAAGCGGCTCTCGATCTCGCCGACCGAATACCGGATGGCAGGCCGCCGAAAACAGGGCGACGGTTCGTAAACGTCCGGAGCCGGCCTAGAACAAATACGCATGGAATCAAAGGTACTCTGGACGCTTTCGAATCTCGGCGACGCGGCCTTTCTGCTGCCACTCGCGCTCGTCTGCGCGCTGTGGCTGCGCACGGTCGACGTGCGCCTCGCGGTGCGCTGGGCCGTGATGCTCGCGATCGGCATGGGGCTCGTCGGTCTGTCGAAGATTCTCTATGCCGGCTGCGGCGTCGAGATCGCCGCGATCCAGTTGCGCATGATCAGCGGACACACGATGCTCGCCGCGTCGATCTACACCGTCGCGGGCGGCTTGCTGTTCGGCGCATTCGGCGGAAGCTGGCATCGGCTGGGCGCGGCGGGCGGACTCGCGCTCGCGGCGGCCATCGGCGCGAGCCGCATCATGCAGGACGCGCACACGCCCGCCGAAGTCGTCGCGGGCTGGGTGCTCGGCGCGGTCATCGCCGCCCTCTTCCTCATGCGCGTCTTCGAAACGCCGCGCAAGATGCCGCGCGCACTCGTCGCGGGTTGCGCGCTGCTGGCGGTTTCGTCGATCGCCTACGGCCATCACGCGCCGTTCCAGCGGATGATCGAGCACTATTCGTGGCGGCTCTGTCAGGGACTCGGGCTCTGAGCTTCGCGTCAGTTCACTCGCAGCGCATGGGCTGACGAACTTCAGTATGATCGCAGGCTCTTTTCTCTCGCGCGCCCATCGAGGCGCGCGATCACGTTTCCGGGATCGAGCATGGACCGCTTCCTTGCAATGAAAGTCTTCGCGCGAGTCGTCGAGGCGGGCAGTTTCTCCAAGGCAGCCGATGCCCTGCGCCTGCCGCCCGCGAGCGTCTCGCGCACGCTTCAGGCGCTCGAAGCGCATCTCGGTGCGCGCCTCATCAATCGCACGACGCGCAGCATCAGCATCACCGAAGACGGCGAAGCCTATTACGAGCGCTGCGTGCGCGTGCTCGGCGAAGTGGACGACATGGAAGCGTCGCTGTCGCATTCCAAGCTGAGTCCCAAGGGCAATGTGAAAGTCAGCCTGCCGCAAGTGATGGCGAAGAACACGATCATTCCCGCGCTGCCGGAATTCTTCGCCGCGTATCCGGATATCGGCGTCGAGCTGGTGCTGACGGACCGGCAAGTCGATCTCGTCGAGGAAGCGGTCGATTGTGTCGTGCGCGTGGGCGCGGTCGGCGATGTCGGGCTGGTCGCGAAACGCATCGGCGCGTATACGCAGATCACTTGCGCGTCGCCGGGATACATCGAAAAGCACGGCGAGCCGACGTCGCTCGATGACCTCGAGCAGCATCTCGCCGTCGGCTATGTGCTGAACAACTCGGGACGCGTGCGCAACTGGGAATTCGTCGTCGATGGCGAAACGCGCACCATCGCGATGAAGCACAAGATCGCCGTGAACGACGGCGATTCGTATATCGCGGCGGGCGCCAACGGGCTCGGGCTGATTCAAAGCTCGAGCTATACGCTCGACCCGCTCGTCAGAAGCGGCGCGTTGAAGGAAGTGCTACGGGAATATCCGTCGTATCCGCGCGTGGTGTCGGTGCTGTATGCGGCCAACCGGCATCAGCCGAGGCGCGTGCGCGTGTTCATCGACTGGGTTGCGGAGTTGTATGCGCGCCTGCCGTCGTTTCAGGTGAGCAAGGGAAACTGAACGCGGGCGTCGTTTGCGGCGATGCATCCGCGAACGGCATCGCGCGCCAGTCGTAATCGCGATAGGCGCGCTCGAGCGCGCGCAGATCGGCGGGCCGCGCGCTCGCGTGCACGCCCTCCAGATGCGGCAAGCTGAATTCCACCTTGACGCAGTTCGCATAATCGCGCGCGCGCATGTTGGCGGGGATCGTCGTGAAGAACGCGGTCGTCGGCACGTCGAATCCCGCGCCGGCGTGTAGCGCCGCCGTATCCGCCGTGACGAGATAGCGCGCGCGCCCGATCCACGCGAGGAAATCGTCCGTGTCGATGCAAAACGGCGCGATATCGCGATAACGCGGATCGTCGACGGGCCCGAAACCCATCACCGGCAGGCCCGTTTCATCCGCGAGACGCGCGACGATACGCGCGCGCATCGACGCCGGAATGCTGCGCACCGGCGTGCTCGCGTTCGGGCAAAACAGCGCGTATGGCTCGTTTGCGATCGGCTTGAGCGGCACATCGGCGAGCCAGCGATTGCGCTTGTCGGCGGCGGCGATGGTCGAAGGCGCGACGCCCATCGCCCAAAGGAAGAAGTCGATCATCGGCATCGAGGCGAAGCGCGGCCAGAAAAGCTGATTGCCGACGTCGATCTTCGGTTCATCGGCAGGCAGGCTCGCGAGCGGCACGGGCAGACCGACGATATCGGCGAGACGCGGCGCGGCAAGCTCGTAAAGACGCTGCACGTAGCGCGGCGCGCGCGCCGGCCGATAGATCGTGAACCGAAGATGCGGATGAAGGCGCTTGACGGCGGAGAGCGCCGTAAGCCCGATGATCGAATCGCCGAGCGTGACGCCGAACGCGTTGACGAGATGCACGCGGCGCTCGCGCGCATAGTCGGCGTCGAAGGGTTCGCGGCCCGCGTTCAGGATGGTGGCGGGTAGCGCGGAGAACGCGGATGCATCGGCGTGCGCGACTTCGAGATCGTAAGGCGCGACGATCTCGCCGCTTAGCGATAGCAGCGATCCCGCGTGGGTCAGCGCATGGACTTCGTCGAGCGTCGTCATGCGTGACCCCGTTGCGGTCAGCCGGCCGCGCCGCGTTCGTTCGCCGCCTTCGCGACGGGCACGCTTTGCAGCACGGGCATCGTCGCCGTCTGATACTCGGGCACCCAGCGGCGCAGATCGCGGCGCACTTCTTCGTCGGAGAGCACGCGATGCTGCATCAGCCAGGGCAGCAATTCGTCGATGAAATCGTCCGGCACGCCGCGCGCCTGCGCGATGCGCAGCTTCGGATGCGGCGTGCGCGTGGTGGTTTCGTCGTCGGCGAGCAGTTCTTCGTAGAGCTTTTCGCCCGGACGCAGCCCAGTAAACGTGATGCGGATCTGCTCTTCCGTGAAGCCATAGAGACGGATGAGGTCGCGCGCGAGATCGACGATTCTCACGGGCTGGCCCATGTCGAGAATGAAGATCTCGCCGCCGCGCCCCATGCTCGACGCCTGCAGCACGAGTTGCGCGGCTTCCGGAATCGTCATGAAAAAGCGCGTGATTTCCGGATGCGTGACCGTGACAGGACCGCCCTTCGCAATCTGCTGCTGAAATTTCGGGATCACGCTGCCCGCGCTGCCGAGCACGTTGCCGAAGCGCACCGTCTCGAACTGCGTGCGCGGCGCGGATTGCTGCAGCGCCTGACAGGCCATCTCGGCGAGACGCTTGGAGGCGCCCATCACGTTGGTCGGGTTGACGGCCTTGTCGGTGGAGATCAGCACGAAATGGCGCACGTTGTGGCGAATCGCCGCGCGCGCGACGCGCAGCGTGCCGAGCACGTTGTTGCGCACGGCCTGCCACGCGTTCTGCTCTTCCATCAGCGGGACGTGCTTGTAGGCCGCCGCATGGAAAACGATGTGCGGCGTGAAGCGCGCCATCGTCTGATCGAGCAGCAGCGAATCCTTCGCGTCGCCGACGACCGGAATCACCGAGCACTCCGGAAACTTCTCGTGCAGTTCCTCGATGAGGCGATACATCGCATATTCGGAGAGGTCGTAGGCGATGAGCTGCGCGGGCGAGAAACGCAGAATCTGACGGCACAGTTCCGAGCCGATGGAGCCGCCGCCGCCCGTCACCATCACGACGCGCCCGTGGAGCAGTTGCTCGACGTGCGGCATGTCGATCTTCACCGGCTCGCGGCCGAGCAAGTCTTCGAGGTCGATCTGCCGCACGCGCGACAGGAAGTTGCCGCCTTCGGTGAGCGGCGTGAGCGCGGGCAGCACCATCACCTTGACGCCGGCGCGCACGCACAACGTGGCGACGCGCCGCTGCTCCTCGACCGACGCCGAAGGAATCGCGATGATCACGTAGTCGGTCTTGTACTGCTCCGCGAATCGGGAGAGGTCGCTGAACCCGCCGAGGACCTTGTGGCCGAGCACTTCGCGGCCCTGCTTGGCGGGATCGTCGTCGAGCAGGCCGACGAGACGCCATTCGCTGGAGCGCGCAAGCTCGCGGGCGAGCATCGCGCCCGCCGTGCCCGCGCCGAGCACGATCACGGGCTTGCCCTGGCCGACCAGACCGCCGTACAGATAGAACTCCTTGCCCGCGCGATAAAGCGCGCGCGCGCCGCCCATCGCGAGAAACAGCAGAAGCGGCGAGACGATGAGCACCGAGCGCGGGATGATCGGCGTCGGCTGCGACATCACCGCGCCCACCATCACGACGAGCGCGCCCACGACGATCGATTTGGAGATACGCATCAGGTCCGGCAGGCTCGCGAACACCCACATGCCGCGATACAGCCCGAAGACGCGAAAGACGATGGCATAGACCGGCACGACCCACAAGAGCGCGTGCAGCGCGCCATCGCGGAAATCATGCGGCACGCTGCCGTTGAAGCGCAGCAGGTAAGCGACGACCCAGGCTCCGACGACGGCCACGAGATCGAAGCCGAACGCCCCCGCCGATAGCCATGTAGCTTTTATTCGATTCATCAGCATGGACCCTCAAGATTGTCCGGTATGGCGCGTTTCATGACGACGCCACTGCGCGTCGACGACCGCGCCCGCTGCCACAACCACGACTGCCCAGCCCGCAACCGCCGCCCACTGCCCCGTGACGGAAAACCACAGCGCCCAGTTCGCGAGGATCATGCCCGCCAGCATGAGCAGATACCACGTGAGCGCGGTGCGCGCGTGCCCCATTCCGAGGCGCACCATGCGCTGATAGTAATGCTCTCGATGCGCCTGCCAAAATTTTTCACCGCGCGCGAGGCGTCGCAGCAACGTGACCGTGGCATCCGCGATGAACGGAGAAAACACGAGCGCCGGAAACCAGACGGGCCATGCGCCCCGTTGCCAGCCCCAGAACCCGAGCGCGCCTGCGAGAAATCCCAACGGAATAGACCCGGCATCGCCGAGAAAAATCCGAGCCGGATGGAAATTGAGGGTCAGGAAACCGGCCGCCGCTCCGGCGATCGCCGCGCTCGCCAGGCCGAGATCGGCTTGCGGCGCGGGTCCGGCGAGCGCCGCGAGCGCGTAGCCGCCGAATCCGAACAGCGCCATGCCGCCGGCGAGCCCGTCGGAGCCGTCCATGAAGTTGTAGAGATTGACGAGCCACAGCATCAGAAAGCCGACGAATGCGAGCGCCCACCACGGCGCGTTCGCCGGATGCGCGACGATCACGAGCGTCACCGCGACGATATGCGCCGCGAAGCGCACGCGCGCGGGCAAGCCGCGGCGGTCGTCGATCTGCGAGACGGCCGCGAGGAAGACCGCGCATGCCGCGACGAGCCACATCGACGGGGCCGCGACGAGAAGCGCGACGACGGCGACCGGCACGATGCCCCAGCCGCCGACGCGCGGCGTGGGCCGTTCGTGCAGCGAACGCTCGTTGGGGATATCGGTGGCGAGGCGCCACGCGAGGCCCGTGCGGATGAGCGTCCGCAGAATCAGCGCGCAGGCGGCGAACGCCAATACCGCGACCGACATCGCGGCCAACGGCGGCGAAGCTTGGAAATACGAATGCAGCATGCGTTGTTATGAGTTGTCGAAAACGAAGCCCCGATCGTCCCGGCGACTTTTATCCCGGGCAAACCCGCAAGGATACGCGAACGGTCGCCGGAATGAGTCGTAAATAACTGACGGATAACGAAAATCGCGCCGATATCGAAGCCGCGCATATTTTAACGTTCGCGACGGACGTTTCCGGTCGCGAGAACCGTTTATTGCGCGCGCGTCGAGCGAAACCACGCGGCCGTGGCGGCGAGGCCTTCGTCGAGCGATTGCGGCGCTTGCCAGCCGAGCGTCTCGCGGATGCGGCTCGAATCGAGGCGCAGGCTGCCGGTCAGCCGATCGATCTGCGCGGTCTTGCCCGTCAGACGCCCGACGCCGCGCAAGAGTCCCACCGGCACCGGCACGAGCCGCGCCGGTTTGCCGAGATGTTGGCCGAGCTTGCGCGCGAGTTCGGCGACGCTCGGGTCGTCGCCGTCCGTGACATGGAACAGGCGGCCCGCCGCGGCCGGATGGAGCGCGCATTCGATCGTCGCGCTCGCGAGATTGTCGACGGAGACGAGGCTGCGGCGCGCATCGATCGCGCCGAGCGGCAACGGGATGCCGCGCGCGATCGCGTTCATCATCGCCAGGAAATTGGCGCGCACGCCGGGGCCGTAGACGAGCGGCGGCCGCACGATGGCGATTTCCAGCCCGGTGCGGCTGCCGAATTCGAGCAGTTTCACTTCGGCTTCGGCTTTCGACACGCCGTAGGCATCGGGCGGATTGCGCGCGTCGTCTTCGGTGAACGGGCGGCCCGGATCGCTTTCGCCGAGCGCCTTGACGCTGCTCATCATGACAAAGCGCGTGACACCCGCTCGCCGCGCGGATTCGGCGGCGGCGAGCGTGCCGTCGACGTTGACCGCCCGATACGCCTTCAACACGGCCTGCGATTGGGCGGCGGCGTCGGCCATTACGTGGACGCGCGCCGCAAGATGGATCACTGCGTCGCAACCGGCAAAGGCTTCGGGCGCGATCGAATCGAGGCCGTCGATATGGCGCACGTCGACGCCCGGTTCGCACTGCGCGTCGCGCCGCACGAGCCCTGTCGCGCCGATCCCGCGCGCCGCGAGCGCACGGCTCACCGCGCGGCCGACGAAGCCGTTGGCGCCGGTTATCGCGATGCGTCGGCCGGATTCGCTCATAGCCATTTCCAGCCGAAACGGTTGAAGAACCGGTACGCCGACGTGACGAACAGCTTGATGTGCACCGAGCCTTTCTTCGCCGCGCCGCCGCCGTGATGCAGGATTCGCACCGACGGCACATAGGCGATGCGCGCGACGCGGCGCGTGCGCAGGCTCAGGTCGTAGTCCTCGAAATAGAGGAAATAGCGCGGATCGAAGCCGCCGAGCGACTTGAGCACATCGGTTCTGAAGAGCATGAAGCAGCCGCTCACGATCGGCGGATCCCACACGATATTGCTGTCGCCGATGACATCGCGCATTTCGTAGCGCGCGAGGCGCCCCGCGAACGGCTTGCGCAGCGCCGACGGCAGAAAGCCGCGCACGAAAAGGTCGAGCACGGTCGGATAGCGGCGGCAAAGAAACTGCTGACGGCCGTCGTCGCCGCCGATCCACGGCGCGAGCAGACCGGTTTCCGGCGAGCCGTGCAGAAAGGCGAGCGCGCGGCGCAGGCCATCGGCATTGAGTTCGACGTCGGGATTGAGAATCAGATGGAAGCGGCTGTTCGCGCGCTCGATGGCGAGATTGTGGCCGCGTCCATAACCGACATTGCCGTGCCCTTTGAGCACCACGGTGTCGAATTCGGCATCCGAGGGCGCCGGCAGGTCGGCGAGCTCGCCCGGATTGCCGTTGTCGATCAGATACAGGCACGGGCGCCCGGCGACATCGTGCAGTTGGGCGAGCGCGGATTCCAGCGTTTCGACGGTGCGCGCGAGCAACGCGGCATCGGGCCGGTAGACGACGATGGAAATGCTGAGAGTGATCGGCGGGGCGTTCGCGTTCATCGGACAAATGGGGCGTCCGCGCCACGAAAGGAAAACGGACCGCATCGACGGGTGGAAGACGCCAAGATTGTCCTTAATGTCGGAGGTTTCGGCAACCGCGGGCGGCGGGGCGTCGCGTCAGGCGAACGTGCGAAACACGTAGCGCTTGTCGAGGCGGTACTTGATCACATAACCGATCGCGAGACCGATGCAGCCGCCGACGTAGCGCATTTCGGCCGTTCCGAAGACGTGATTGAAGCCGAATTCGACGCCCCAGAAAATCGCTGTGGTGACGAGGCCCATCGTGACGTAGAGCGTGAACATGGTCGCGTCGTGACGCGCATTCTCCGCCTTGAAGCGGAAGATCCATTTCTTGTCGAGCAGATATTTCACGACGAGACCAACGCCCGTGCCGACGAACACCGACAGCAAAACATGCCAGGGGCCGCTATAGACGCGCGTAGTCAGATCCTGCGCGCCGATGTTGGCAAGCGTCGCGATGGCGGCGAAAAAGGTGTAGAGCAGCGCGAGTTGCATGTGTTCAGAACATGGTTCGGTGGTTCGGCGTTTTTCCGGCGCTACGTCACACGTTGCTTGGCGGAAAAATCGACACCATATACGATGTGCCTGGAAAACTCGACAAAGCCGGTGCCGAAGCCGTCGCTGAGAAGACGGCCAGGCCCGGTTCCGCCCGGTCGTGGGCTTAAGCAATCATCTCAACGTGAATTGAATGAGCAAGCCCATCGTCGTCGATCTCGATGGCACGTTGATTCACTCCGACATTCTCGTCGAGAGCGGATTCGCCTTCCTGAGATCCTCACCGCAGAAATTCTTCAAGCCGCTGCTGTGGCTTTCCAGCGGCGGCAAGTCCGTGCTCAAGTCGCGGCTCGCCGAGCACGTGAGCATCGATGTCGCGACGCTGCCCTACAACACGCAGGTCGTGAACTGGCTGAAGGACATGCGCGCCGCGGGCCGCACGATCGCGCTCGCCACCGCGAGCCATGAATCGTTCGCGCATCGCATCGCGGAGCATCTCGGCATCTTCGATCGCGTGTTCGCCACCGACGAGCGCGTCAACCTTTCCGCGCATCGCAAGCGCGACCGGCTCGTCGCCGAGTACGGCGAGAAGGGCTTCGATTACGTCGGCAATTCGCACGATGACATGTCCGTCTGGGCCGCCGCCGATCGCGCGTATGTGGTCAATCCGCACGCGGGCGTCGTGCGCGCCGCCTCGAAGCACGACAACGTCGAACAGGTCTTCGAGAATCGCCCGCCGACGCTCAAGGTCTGGGCCAAGTCGCTGCGGCTGCATCAGTGGCTGAAAAACGTGCTGATCTTCGTGCCGCTGCTCGCGGGGCATCAGCTGAAGTCGCCGGCGGCCATCGAGTCCGCCGTGATTGCGTTCTTCGCGTTCGGGCTGTGTGCATCGAGCGTGTATCTGCTGAACGATCTGCTCGACTTGCAGGACGACCGGCAGCATCCGGTGAAGCGCCGGCGCCCGCTCGCCGCCGGCACGATGCCGCTCGCATGGGGCATGGCGCTCTGCCCTGTCCTGCTCGCCGCCGCGTTCTCGATCGCGCTCACGTTCTTGTCGTGGAAATTCAACGCGGTCCTGCTCGGCTACTACGTGCTGACGCTCGCCTATTCGCTCGCGCTCAAGCGTCAGGTGATGATCGACGTCGTCGTGCTTGCCGCGCTGTACACCACGCGCATCGTCGCGGGCGCCGCGGCGATCCATGTCCCGCTCACTTTCTGGCTGCTAGCTTTCTCGATGTTCGCGTTCCTGAGCCTCGCGCTCGTCAAGCGCTACACCGAGCTTCACGCGATGATGAAGTCCGGGCGCGAAGGCGCGCGCGGGCGAGGTTATCTGGCGAGCGATCTGGCCATCGTGTCGTCGCTGGGAACGTCGTCGGGTTATATCTCGGTGCTCGTGCTCGCGCTCTATATCCAGGACGAACGCACCACCGTGCTTTACCGGCATCCGCAATACATCTGGATGGTGTGTCCGCTGATGCTCTACTGGTTCAGCCGGACATGGGTCATCACGCATCGCGGACGCATGAACGACGATCCCATCGTGTTCGCGGCGCGCGATCGCATGAGCCTCGTCGTCGTCGCGCTGTGCGGCTTCGCGTTCTGGCTCGCGATCTGACCGATGAGCGAACTGCTCTCCTGGGGCCGCTACCCGCGCCTGCCGCAGACCGCGCACGCCGCGCACTGGCGCGACGAAGCGCAGGCGCGATGGCGCGACGTGCAGCGCGAACATGGCACGACGCTCGCGTTCGGCAATGGCCGAAGCTACGGCGACGTCTGCCTCGCGAGTTCGAATCACGTCTTTCAGACGCTCGCGCTCGACCGGATCATCGCCGCCGACTGGACGCGCGGCATCGTGCGCGCCGAGCCCGGCATCACGTTCGAGCAGATTCTCGCGCTCGCGGTGCCGCGCGGCTGGATGCTGCCGGTCACGCCGGGCACGAAGTACGTGACGCTGGGCGGCGCGATCGCCAACGACGTGCACGGCAAGAACCATCACGTGCGCGGCACGTTCGGGCGGCATGTGCGCGCGTTCGGCCTCGCGCGCAGCGACGGCACGTTCATCGAATGCTCGCCGGAATCGAACACGGAGATGTTCAATGCGACGATCGGCGGGCTCGGGCTGACGGGACTCATCCTGTGGGCCGAGTTCTCGCTGATGCCGATCCGCACGAGTCTCATCGACGTGACGAGCATCCGCTTCGGCAAGCTCGACGAGTTCTTCGATCTCTCGGAAGAGTACGACGCGAAGCACGAGTATTGCGTCGCGTGGGTCGATTGCGCGAGCCGCGGACCGGCGCTCGGGCGCGGCATCTTCATGGCGGGCGATCACGCGATCCACGGCTCCCTCGATGTCGAACAGCGCAACACGCGCCGCGTGCCGTTCACGCCGCCCGTTTCGCTCATCAACGGCCTCACGCTGCGCGCGTTCAACGAGCTGTACTACCGGAAGCAGCGACGCGCGATCGAGCTTTCGCGCGTCGGTTACGACGGCTATTTCTATCCGCTCGACAGTCTGCTCGAATGGAACCGCATCTACGGGCCGCAGGGGTTTCAGCAGTATCAGTGCGTCGTGCCGGCAGCGAGCGCGCGCGATGCGGTGCGCGCGATGCTCGATCGCATTTCATCGAGCGGCACGGGTTCGTTTCTCGCGGTGCTCAAGCGCTGCGGGAACATTCCGTCGCCGGGGCTGCTGTCGTTTCCGATGGAAGGCACCTCGCTCGCGCTCGACTTTCCGCAGCATGAATTGCGTAATTCGCAGCTCTTCGACGCGCTCGACGCGATCGTGCGCGATGCCGGCGGACGCATCTATCCGGCCAAGGACGCGCACATGTCGGGCGCCGATTTCCGCGCCGCTTATCCCCGATGGCAGGCGCTCGAATCGCTTCGCGATCCGGCCATGCTGTCGCATTTCTGGAAACGAATGACCGGCCTATGAAGAACATCGTCATCGTGGGCGCCACGTCCGCTATCGCCATCGCCTGCGCGCGAGAATGGGCCGCGAGAGGCGCGCGCTTCTTTCTCGTCGCGCGCAACCAGGAACGCATGGAGCAGGTCGCCGCCGATTTGACGGCGCGGGGGGCGGCTTCGGTTGCCACGTATCGGCTCGATATCGACAAGCTCGACGATCACGCCGCGATGCTCGCTGACTGCGCCGCGCACATGGATTCGATCGATATCGTGCTGATTGCGTCGGGCACGCTGCCGGACCAGGCGGCCTGCCAGAGCGATCCCGCCGTCGCGGTGCGCGAGTTTCATACCAATGCGCTTTCGCTGATTGCGCTCATCACGCCGATCGCCAATCGGCTCGAGGCGCAGCGGCACGGGGCGCTCGCGGTGATCTCGTCGGTGGCGGGCGATCGCGGGCGTCCGTCGAATTATCTTTATGGCAGCGCGAAGGCCGCGTTGCAGGCGTTTCTCGAAGGCTTGCGCGCGCGGTTGTTCAAGGTCGGCGTGCATGTCGTCGATATCAAACCCGGCTTCGTCGCCACGCCGATGACTGCGGGGCTGCCGTTGCCCGGCCCGCTCGTCGCCACGCCAGAGAAGGTCGCGAAGGATATCGTGCGCGGAATCGACAGGAAGAAGGACGTGGTTTATACGCCGTGGTTCTGGTGGGGGATCATGCTGATCATCCGCAATGTGCCGCGGTTCGTGTTCAAGCGGGCGTCGCTTTAGGGGAAGGCGTGCATCGACATCAGGCATGGCACGGTGGGAGTTGTGGCATCATCTTTTTTTACAAAGTTGCGCCCTCCCCTGATGAGACCCCAGAACGATCGCGCCCTGCCCGCCGCCGTTGCATCGAAGCATGCCAAGAACGAAGACCTCGAAGTGCTCAGAGCGGTCGCGATCGGCTTCACGATTCTTGCTCATTTCCCCGCGCTGCTCTGGTATGCATCCGAGTTTCCGACCAACAACCGCTATTTCAATTTCGGCAGCGGCGTCGATCTCTTCTTCTGCATTTCCGGTTTCATCATTACGCGGTCCATTCTCCAAAGCCGGTCGCGCAGGCCGGATAGCGGGCCGTTCGGCGAATTCGCATTTCCCTTCTGGATAAAGCGATTTTTCAGGCTCGCGCCGTCGGCGTGGTTGTGGATCGTCGTTGGCATGGCGTTGAGCTTTCCACTCGACAAGACGGGTTTCTATGCGCCGTTCAACGTCAACTTCAAGGAAGGTTTGACGGCGCTTCTTCAGGTCGCCAATTTCGAAGTGGCGATGTGCCGGCCAAAGAACGAATGCGGCAGCCTTGCGATTTACTGGTCTCTGGCGCTCGAAGAGCAGTTCTATCTGATCTTTCCTTTTCTCATTGCTTTCTGCTCCCGGCGTCTGCTCGCGATGATCATGCTTGTGGTCGTCGCCGCCCAGTTCTTCATTCCGCGCCCCGTCACGTCTCCGCTGTGGGCGTTTCGCACTGACGCGATCGCGCTGGGTGTGCTCATCGCGCTGTGGAGCAGGACGCCCGGTTACGCGACGATGAACCCGCGCATCCTCCGGCATCGCCTATTCGCGATACCCGTGCTGACCATCCTGTTTGCGGCGCTCGCCACGCTCGGGTCAAAGGTATTGATTGGATCGGTGTCCACGGGGCTGATCGCGTTCGTATCCGCTGCGATCGTCTGGATCGCCTCGTATGACGCGAACTACATCAAGCTCCCGGGTCTTCTCAAACGAATCCTGGTCGCCATCGGCGCGCGGTCTTACGTGATGTATCTCACCCACTATCCGGCGCTCTTTTGCGCGAGCGCGATATGGCGCGCGTTGTCGCATCGTTTCGCCATGCTGGATGCGGCCAATATTCTGCCGCCCATTCTGATCTTCATCGTGCTGACGGCCGCCTTTACCGAATTCACACACCGGATCATCGAAGATCCACTGCGTCGAAGAGGCATTCGAATAGCCGACGCCGTCAGAACGAGACTCGCGCAACGGCGCATGGCGCTTTCGGCGAACTGAAGTCCGCTGAATCGGCGCGCCTTCAGCGCCTGGGATCGGACGGTGCATGGGGGGCGCGCGGCTTCATTCGAAGATCTTCTTGAAGCACGGGAAGACATCGACTTCCCCGCCGACTGCGATTGCGTATGGGCTTCGCACGTTCCGGAGCATCAGAGCAACATCGGCCTTTTCCTCGGGAGAATCGCTTCCATACCGATCCGTTCGACGGGAACATCGCGCGGCTGAACTGGTAGGCAAACGCTGCGCGCCGGACACACTCACTCCGACGCGGACGCCTGCTTGAAAACCCAGAACTTCGAAGAGAGGAAATTGACGCCCAGGCCGCAGATCGAACCGGCCGCGACCGCGATGACGGGCAGATAGTGCGTCTTCGGCAGCAGCACCACCACGGCCGTATACGCGCAATAGTTCACCACGCCGCCCGCCGACATCGCCACCAGATAGCGCCACCACTCGCGCCATAGTCCGCCCGGCGCCTCTGCGTCGAAGGTAAAACGCCGGTTGATCTGCCATGTGACCACGACCGCCGCAATGAACGAGATCGCCCGGCCCGCGAAGTAGCCAAGGCCGCACGCGAGCATCAGGTAGAGCACTGCGATATCGACGAGAAAGCCGACGGTTCCGGCGACAGCGAACAGAATGAATTGTTTCATCGTGGCGAAATGGGCCAGTCAGGGGTTGTAATGCCCGAGGCAGGCTTTGAACAAGACCTTGAGCACCGCCCAGTTTCCCCGAATGCCGCTGATCTTGGTGGGTGTGTCGCCCGTGGCGGGATAACGTCTCACGGTCGGCAACTCGATGCATCGAAAGCCGAGCTTCGGCACGCGGTAAGACAGATAGGCCAGAAGTTCGTACCCGGAAAACACCGAGCGAAACGGCGCAATGCGGGCATCCCTCAACATGCGGCTGCTGTAGGCGCGAAAGCCCTGCGTCGTGTCGGTCCAGCGGAAGCCCGACGCGAGCGAGAGCGCGGGTGCGTGAATCAGACGGATCGCGAGGTCGCGCGACACGGGCGTGTTTTCCGCCACGCCGCCAGGAAGGAAGCGCGACGCCTGCACGAAATCGTAGCCTTCCTTCAAGGCGTCGATGAACCGCGCGATCGGATCCGGATCGTCCTTGTCGTTGCCGTCGATCGTGACGATGCCCTCGTAGCCCTGCTCGAGCGCAAACGCATAGGCGCAGCGCAGTTGCGCGCTGAGTTTGCCGGGTCCGCGTTTGACCAGCAAACCGCGCACGCCGACGCTGTCCAGAAAGGCGGGCGCGAGTGAGCCGTCGGTGCTGCCGCCGTCGACGACGATCACATCGGCGATTCCGTCGACATCGATCGCGTGCATGCGCGAAAGAAGCCGCTGAATGCGTTCGCCCTCATTGATGACCGGGATGACGACGCAGTAGTCGCGCGTCTTGCCGCGCCAGATCGGCGCATCGAAGGCGGGAATCTCGGCCGTGCTGTCCTGCAGGCGCCCGGCTGCGCTATGGATGGAGTTCACTGCGTGTTCTTCCTGAAGGATGCGGCCGCGGATCGATATGTGCCACAAACGAATGCCAGCGCAGCATCGATGTCGGCAAGTCGCGTCTCGGCACGGCGCGTCAGCATTTCGATCGTGACGAGCGGATGGATCGCGGATCCGGACAACGCACGCGCGAGCGCGCCGTGATAAGACGCCGCCGAAGCAGGCGCCGATCCCACGGGTACGAGATCGGGCTCGCTCACGTGAACATGACCGATGACGTCCTCGAATGCCCGAATCGCGTGCCCGACATCTTCGCCGTTGATCGCGGACGCACCGCTGTCGAACTGGAGGCGAATGGCCCGATGGTCCACCGCGCGGACGATATCGGCGGCGCTGGCCGTATCGGTCATGAAGTTGCAGCCGTATTTCGGCGGGTTGGGTTCGAGGCAGACGATCACGCCGTGATCGTCCGCCACGCGAGCGAGCCGGCCGAAAAATTTCACGGCGCTTTCCTTCGCGGCATCCGGAGTCAAATCACCGATGTCGCGGTTCTTCGGCGAGCCGAACGTGAGACGCACGCCCTCTTTGCTGGCGAGTCCCTCGCCGATGCGGCAGACCGCCCGCAGACGATCGAGCATGCGGTTTTGCGTGTCGACGTCGCCGAAAAGGTTCAGCCCCGCGGTGCCGAACAGCAGCGACTGCATGCCGACGATCTTAATGCCGCGATCGGCCCACATCGTGCGAACGGCGGACGTCTCCTCGGCCGTCGCGCCGTCGATATCGGGGAAATACTTGCTGGGCGCGATGTCGATCGCGTCGACGCCATGTTTGTTCAGCAGGGCGACGACCTGCTCGTCCTCGTCCGGCTCCCACGCGAGATTGGAGATGGAGACTCTCATCACGACGACTCCTTTGCGCGGCGGGGCTCGGATTGCGCATACGCCCGGATTGCCATCAACGATTCGCGCTTGCTGTATTGATAGCGGCCGCTTCCGCCCAGCGCTTCGGCGAAGCGGGACTGCATGTCGTATCGCGCCGGCTGATTCTGCGTCTGGTTGCCGAATTCGATACCGAACCCTTCGCGCGCGAGCTCTCCGACCGTCACGGGTTCCGCCGTCAGGTGCACGAGATCGAGGCCGGCTTTCAGCGCGAGGTCGATGTCGGACCAAAGATTGACCATGGGATAAAACTGGAACGCCGCGCGACTGTCGACCGCCGCGAGATTGTTGTCGTTCAGCAGATCGAAGATCACGTTCTTGCGCAGGCCGGGCCCGACGAGACCCGGCAGGCGAACGATCAAATGGCGCTCGAAACCCGCCGATGCGCAAAATTCCTCCAGCATGCGCCGATTCGCGCCATACGCATGGAGGTTTCGCACATCGACGCTCGAATCTTCGTCGACATTCAGCGGGTTCCCGAACACATCGACCGTGCTGATGAGGATGAACGTCTTGCAACGCATCGCCCGCAAATGGTCGATGAGCGATTCGATGCGCTCGCGGTCTGCCTGCGGTTCGCGATTGGCGATCCACTTCTGTGCGGGCGCACCGGCGCAGACGACGGTGTCGAACGTCTGCCCCCGAATATCGGCGATGTTGGTGGAACGGTACGTGTTCTCGAATGACCGCTGACGCAGCAAGGTCGTTCCCACAAATCCTGAATAGCCGATCAAAGCATCTGGCATGGCGAAATCCGATGTGTTGAGTAAGGATCAACGGACGGGAAGAGACACGGCATCGAGTCTTTCGAGAACGTCGAACACGTTGTCGATTTTCCCGCCGAGTATCGAGAAGCAGCGCGGCATTTGCGCATGCCGTTCGAGCAGGATTGGACGTCCGTCGTCGCGTTCGTTGTTCAAGAGCACGCTCTTGATTTCGAACAGCGAGTCCGCGTACTGCGCATCCTCGAGGATCGGCAGATAGCGCGCGCTATCGCGCACCATGCGGTCCACCCTGCTTACCCTCGAATAACGCTCGAGCATCTCTTCCGTGTCGAATGCGTCGTCTTCGATCCATTCGACATGAGGCGTGTATCGCACGTGGGAGAGGCTGTGCAGCCCTTTCGAAGGAAACGGCATGAACGAGAAGAACGGGCCGTCCATGACCGTAACGCCGATGTCCTCCAGCGCTCGTGGCGGCTTCATCAGGGCCATTTCGGTGACCTGATGCTTGAGCCCCGTGCTTGCCTTGGGAAAATCGCCCGACAGACGATTGATTCTACTGTAAGTGCAATTGAACACCCATTGCGCATCGATCGGCCAGTGCTCACCCGTCCTCACGTTCTCCACGATCGCGCCGAGCGCGTCGGCCCGGTTGCTCAGCGAACGAACTCTGGAGTTGAAGCGGACATCCACGTTCAGTTCCTTCATGCGCTGCGCCATGAGCTCGCGCAGAACGAGAGAATCGAACGCGTATTCCTGCACCGCGTAGACGCTGCGAATCAGGCGTTTCTCGAACAACGCGGCATGAGCCGGCGACGCGAGTTCGAGTTGCGCGCCGATGCTGCGGCAGAAGCGCTCGAACTGTCCGGGCGCGACGTTGGAATTGCTGGCGATCGCATACAGCTTGACGAAATCGGACCTGACCGCCGGCCCGAACTGCTCGACGAAGCGAGGAAAATTCACCCGGCTACGAATGCCGGTCGTCACGCTGCGCGGATAGTGATAGCCGTTGTGCACGCGTGCCTGATTGGTGAACGACGCCCGCGTCATCAGCTGTTCTTCCTGCTCGAGCACGAGCACCCGCGAAAAACCGCGCTGCTCGCGGAGATAGCATGCGAGCGCCGCGCCATAGAACCCGCCGCCTATGATCAGCGCCTGTTCCTCGACGGCGCGACGCACCTCGCTCATGGAGCATTCTCCGTGGGACTTTCCTTCGCGTCCGACAAGTCGCCATGAGTCTCGATGTTCAGCCTCCGGCGACCCGACATCTCCGCGCTCGTGAACTCCTGCGCAATGTGGTACGCGGGGCCGTCGCTGCTGGCACGCGCGACATTGAGCAGATATTCGCCCAGCACGAGCATGACGAGCGACAGAAGAAAGAACATGCCCGATTGCTGCAGGGACAACGTGACCCACCCCGGCGCGACATCTGACTTGAACATCGCGATGAGCAGAACGTACGCGGAATATATGACGTTCGCGCCGGCGCCGAAAAGCGTCAGCGCCGTCACGAGCCGCATCGGCACGCGCGTCGTCGAGACCAGCAGCCGCATGCCGCGATCGAAGCCATCTTCCAGGCGCTTGACCGTCGCGTCGGTCGGCGCGCTTCTGTACCGCAGGCTCTTGCGTGCGAATCCCGCTGTCACAGGCAGATGCCGGTAACTCACCGCGGGATGCTGATGCCGCAACAAATGATGCACGACCTTGCGGCTCAGCAGCCGGAACGGCGGCGCGTCGCGCTCCAGGTCGATACCGGACAGGCGTCGGTAAAGCACGTTGAACACCGAGGAGCAGACGCGATAGGCGAACGTGCGGCGCGGCTTGGTCTCATTGACGGCAAGGACCACGTCAGCGCCCTCGCTCGCCGTGCGCAGCATCTCACCGATGAAATCGATCTGATCCAGAAGCGGATCGATGATGGCAACGTAATCCCCAAGCGAATGCTCCACGCCAACGGACGCCGCCGTGTCCGAATCGACTTCCTTCGTCAGAGTGAAAACCTGGAGATTCGGAATACCGCCGACGCTCGTCAGCTTTTTCAGGCGGGCGACGGATTCGTCGGTGGACGCATTATCGACAATGATCAATTCATGATCGCGCGCGAGAGACGCAACCGACGCGGATATTGCACGAATCATACTGTCCAGGCGACTGTCGCAATTTCTCGTCAGGACGACAACCGAGAGAAAAACGGGCAACTGTTCCATCGTCGTTTCAGTATTCGTTGTCAGTTCTGCAATTCATCGGCATAAGCACGCTTTGCGGCGTCAGGCGCCTGGCCAATACGCTTGCGCAACCGGCGCAGGGATGGCGCGATCGCCGAGCAGTACTGCAACGCGAGAATGCAGAAACCGATGCCGATGGTGGCCGAGAAAATGTCCCACTCATACATGAAGTGCCACATGATGTGTTGATAAGCGAACACGTACCACGATACATAGGATATCGGCGCCCATACGAACACCAGCTTTTCCAGTCTTGAAAGACGCTGCAAACGCACTAACAAGGCGATGGTTGCGATTGCGAAGACGTTGCCTTCCGTGAGCTTCCATTGGAAAAACCAGGGAAACACGAACGCGGTGTCGCCCATTCGGCCGCGTATCGTGTCAAAGAACTTCGTGGTGAACGGCAACGGAACGCTGTCGAAGCTTGCGGTCCGGTGAGTCAGCGTCGAAAACGCGAGTTCTGCGCCAACGCGCAAAGAGCTTCGGCCGATCGCATGGCAGACGATCAGCACGTGATCGAAGGCGGCGATGAGAAAGCCCAGGCAGACGGATGCGAACACGAAAACTGCCACACGGATGACCTGTCGCGGCGAACCGCGCAGAAAACATAAGGCCGCGAATACGGAGTTGATCGTATAGACCGTCGCGAACTCATAGCCGCGCGAGAAATTCAGGAATGAGAGCGCCACGAAGCCCGCATAAAGCACGCGATTCGACCATCTGCCGGCGGCGAAAGCGCTCCACGCGAACGGCGCATAAAATACGGCCGTTATGAAATACAGGTTCTGTGAGAAAAACACCAATCCGGCCATCGATGACAACAAGATCGGCACGAGCGGCGCGCAATTCAAATGGTACTCTCTTGAAATTCGCCGGAAAAAGACACAGAGAATCAACGCGAGCAAAAACGCATTCAACATACGGAATGCGCCCAGGAAAATGTCGATTTGCTTTTCCGTTTTCAAACCGAGGCCACGCGCAACCAGCGAGGCAGCGTAGCCTTGCAAGGCGAGATTGGCGAGATAAGTCCTCGTTCCGTCCGGATAATACGCGAAGTCTTTATCTGCATAACCGCGCGGAACGATCAGCAATACACCCTTGTTCTCCGTGCCGAGAATCTCGTTTTTTACTTTATCTCTAATTAGATACTCAGAGAAGGAGTCGACAATGTCGATATATTTTCCATTGCCATCGCCTACATCGTGGCGCAATCCGGCCGGATTAAAAATAAAGATCGTCGCAATAATGATCGGGAAGAGCACCAACCAAGCCAGCCGCTGCATGAAAGCCCCTATAGATCTCTGAATTCGGCCGTCCCGACGCCTCGAAGCGTGCCCGAATCTGGGGATTATATCAGCGACGCCCGGATCATCTAAAAAACAAGCTCTAGTCTGCGGCTGAAGCGACTCGACTCCAGAGGTAATAAATACTTAAGGAGCCCAGGATAAGCGGGTAAATTCGAAAGAGCACCCATCATTTCGTCGCTAAGCAGTTATAGCGACACGGGTGCCCTCTCGTGTATGAGTTCAACCGGAACAGAAATGCGTACGATCAGATACCGACCGCACGTGCGTCGTTTGCGGTTTCCTCGGCGATGCGCGGCGGCGACGGTACATAGATCTTCAGCGCGCGGTGCGTATAGCCGAGCAACGAAATATGTCCTTCGGACGAACCGCATACAACATAGTCGAGATAACTGTTGCTCCAGCGCAGCGAATGAATGCCACGTGGAATTCCCTCGAATTCGCCAAGATAAACGCCGATGGCCGGACGCGACTGCGATGCCCATATATCCTGGAGCATCGGCAAATAAAGATTGTCCGTGCCGAACAAAAGCAATTCGGACGGCGCGTGTGCATTGATCAGTTGTCGAACGCAATCGCGGTGTTGCGGAACGAACTGAATTTTTCCCTTCGAATCGAGCGCAAGAATGACATGCGTCGACGATAACGTCGAGAAAAAGTCGCTCGCGCCCTGTCGCAGTTTCTCAATCATCGCAGGAAGGCGAAAATCCCTTCCGGCATGCAGCGACGCGTTAAAACGCCTCAATTGCGCTGCACGGCGGACTTCGTTCGTCTTTCGCATATTGACGACATTGTCGTAAGACGAGTTTTGTCCGGAATGCACGCGATGGTAATAAACCGCCTTCGGCACGTGCAGCAGCGGCGCGATCTCCGACACTTTAAGCGCGACGTCCCAATCCTGAACGCCGTCGGTGCCTTCCGCAAATCCTCCCACGCGATCGATCAGTTCCTTCCTGATGACCTTTAAATGCGACGCGACCATATGGTCGAGCAGATTTTCCGCGTGCGTCCGCGTTTCACGCAATTGAGGCTGCCCGCCGTACGGACGCGCGCGCTCTTCGCCAGCCTCTTCATTGATATCGATGCGGTCGGTGAACACATATCCGGCAGGCGTTTGTTTCAGCGCATCGGCCACGGACATCAATGCGTCAGGCACGAGCCAGTCGTCGCAATCCAGAAACGCGATGTACTCCGCAGTGGCCGCAGCCACGGCAACGTTTTGCGCGTGACAGATTCCGCCATTCTTTTCCAGCGTGATGACTTCGACGGTCGGAAGCTGCGCGGCGAGTTTCGAAAGGATTTCCTTCACACGCGGATCGGGCGACGCATCGTCCACGCAAATGATTCTTTGCGCGGCAAAAGTCTGAGCCGCTGCGCTCCTTATGCATCTTTCCAGATGATCCGCGTGATTATAGACGGGGATAATAATATCGATTTGTGGGCCGGCCATAATCTACTTTGCAAACGACAACAGATAATTGACTTCATCGTGCGCCAAAGCCGGCGACGGATTCACCGCGTCTACCGTGCCAAAAAAACGCACGTAAAAACGGTTGTAATGCTCGAGCAGGCTCTTTTGCGATTCATCGTCGAGCGGTGCGCCCATATTCCGAAGATGCTGTATCGCCCGTAGATATGACAGCGCCATCGAACGTCCGTCCTTGCACATATTCGAATCGTGCTGCCGATACACGGCGCCGACAAAGTCGGAATATGCAAATCGAGCGCCGGTCGTTGCAAGCGTGACCCAGAAAATCCAGTCCTCCTTGGCTCGCAGTTGCTCGTTGAAGCGAATCGCGCCAATGGCGGACGCGCGGAACAGACCGCAATGAATCGGAATCGTGAGGCCGCGTTCCCAATACTTGACGAACGAAGACGGATCGTATTCGAAACCGGCAATCGTCGAGACACCCAGGCGCCAGAAGCGGGATCGGCTCGCGTCGCACATCACGAATTCCGTGAGATGGACGTCGATCGACGGATCGGCCTCCATCGCCTCGATCTGCAAATCGAGCTTGTTCTGTGTGACGAGGTCGTCGGAGTCCAGGAACTGGATGTACCGCCCTCTCGCCGCATCGAGCCCGGTGTTGCGGGCGGCGGGCAAACCGCCGTTCGCGCGCGAGATCACCCTGACTTCCTGACGCGGCCCTTCGGATCGAATCCGGGCCAGGCAACGACGCGTCAGCGAATCGGTAGATCCATCGTCGATGATGAGCACCTCGTGATGCGAAGAACACGACGCATTGACCGATTCGACAAGGTCGGCCAGGTACTGGCCCTGGTTGTAACAAGGAACGACCACGCTGACCAAAGGCTGAGTCGTCTGCTCCTTCATGTTTCGTTGCTCCAGATTGTCACTCATGCCGCAACGACTCGCTTGATATAGCCGTCCAGTTCGTCGAAGCTGTCCAGATTCAGCATCGTCCGGCAGCGGGACAGAAGATTGGTTGGCCAGACGTCTGTCGTGCCGGCCATGCGAAGGTACGCGGCCAGCGCGGTTTCGTCGGATTCCGGATCGAATCCCGTCGTCGCCTTGAACCATTCGACGTCGAACAGCGGATGCGGCGTTCTGTTCTCCCGGGATCCGTATTCGATGTAGTGCAGCAGCGGATTCACCTGGCTCTCGGCCAGATCCGGATAAACCCAGAGATAGAAGCCGGCATCGAAGAACGCGCAGGGATTGCGTCGCTCTTGCGCGCCCGCTTTGAGGAAGTGCTCGATCGGGTCCGTACCGGCTACAGCGATGTCCTCGTATTGCGACAGATACCAGTCGCGATCGAAAAGCCCGCTTTTGACGATGATTTCGTACTCGCGGCTGCCCGGCGAGCCGAAGGGTGCCTCGACCGGCACGGGTTGCTCAACGACTGCGACCTGTTCCGGCTCGGCGGGCTGCTCAACGACTGCGGCCTGTTCCGCTTCGGCAGGCATATGCGCGCCGCGCAGCCTGCGCGCCAGGTATCTCGCCGGTGCCAGCACACGCCAGCTTCGTGAGTAGCGGATCTGGTCGAAACGCGCTTGCCATGCCCGCGTTTCGTTTCTGCTGGCCGTCAATTCCGCCTCGGCGCGCGCCACGTCGGCGCGCAGCGAATCGATGATCTCATCGAGACGGCGACGATCGTCCTCGAGACGGCGGCGATCATTCTCGAGGTGACGGCGATCCTCGTCGAACTTGTTGCGCTCGGCCAGCATCTTTTCGAATTGCCCCGAGATTTCGGTCGACGCGCGCGTCAGGTCGTCGCTCGAGGCAAAGCGATTCGCCGCCGTCTGCCGTCTCAACTCCGCGAGCTCGCTCGCGATCTGCTGCACCCGTTCGTCCAGAAGCGCTACCTGTGGAAGATGCGGCGGCCGATCCACGGCGAATTCCATCACCTTCGACGAGCCGTCCTCCGATGCGCCTCGGAACGTCGACACGACTTGCGGCCATCCCGCCGCGACGAACGCGTGCCGCACCTTGGCGGCGATCTGCTCGCTGCTTCGGGCATCGAAGCAATATCGCGTCAGGAAGTAGGCGATGAACCGGTCACGTGTCTCAGCAGTAACGGCCGTTTTCCCGTCGAACACCGAGGAGACGTCCTCGATTCGGGCGATACGCTCGGCCGCCGCGTTGTAGTCGCTTTCGCCAAAAGAGAAGACGGGCTTGCCGTGTAGAAGCGCTTCGAAGCCGACACCCGAATTGCAGCAGAGCACCGACCTGGCGCCGGCCAGACACTGATGCACGGACGCTTCCGTGATCGTGACGAACGGCGCATCTCGCAGCTTCTCGAGCGCGCTCTCCATTTTCTCGTCGGTACACAACGGATGACGCTTGATGACGAGCGCCTGACGGCGCTCCTGAGCCGTGCGTACTGCCGCGTCCAGCACATCGAAATAATCCAGCCGCGACAGCTTCAGCACCGTGTCAGACGTGATCTGAAGCGGAAAAAAGACAAACCCGGAAGGCAGATTCGAGACCGAAATGCTGGGCTGTGGATACTTCGATACGTTGCGCCCGACACTTTCTTCACGCGCCTTGCGCACGATCCGCCGAGCCTCTTCGAGGTCCATCTGCTGCGCCTGCGCGTACATGTCCCCCGAATGCGCGATTTCCGACCAGCCGGAGTAGCCGCGCCGATCGAAAGAGAAGTAATACGGCAGCGGGCCTTCCTTGATGCGCCAGACATTGGGCGCATCGCCGACGGAATGGTAGGAGAACAGCACGGAATTCGTCGTGCGTGGAACGAAGTCGTCGCCAGAGCGGACGTACTTCGTGTGCACGACCGCATCGAGATCCGCAAGTATGCCGAACAGGTTTGCGACAAAGAGCCGGTGGGGCTCTCCCACGAGCGGATGCTCGCACCAGGCCGAGGGAACCTCGACCTCCACCCACGGAGAATATTGTTCGTTCATTGGCGTGCGACGTGCGAATACGGATCTTTTCTGAAGAAAGTATTGTATCCAACCGTACACGACCTCGTCTCAATAAACTCGATTCGCGCAACGCCGCCGGCTCAGGAGCCGGCGGCGGATTTTCTGCGAGCGAACAGCCGGCGGGAAATCATGCCCGCCCGTAGTGATCCTCGAATCTGACGATATCGTCCTCGCCGAGATAAGCGCCTGATTGCACTTCGATCATTTCCAGCGGCAACTTGCCGGGATTTTCGAGCCGATGCTTCTGTCCGAGCGCGATATACGTCGACTCGTTTTCCGCCAGCAGGAAGCTCTCTTCGCCGCGCGTGACGCGCGCCGTCCCGCGCACGACGATCCAGTGCTCGGAACGATGGTGATGCATCTGCAACGAAAGCCGCGCCCCTGGATTCACGACGATGCGCTTGACGTGAAAGCCCTTCCCTTCATCGATCGAATCATAGTAGCCCCACGGCCGATAAACCTTGCGGTGAAAATTAGCCTCGGTGCCCTGCTCGCTTTTGATGCGCGCCACGATCGCCTTGACGTTCTGCACGGCCGAATGTTTGGCCACGAGAATCGCATCGGGCGTCTCGACCACGATCAGATCGTCCGTTCCGACGCACGCGATGAGGCGTCCCTCCGAATGCGCCAGCGTATTCGATGCCCCTTCCAGCATGACGCGCCCGCGTGTGACGTTGCCGGCGGCGTCCTTCGGCAGGGCCTCCCAGACGGCGTCCCACGCACCTACATCGGACCAGCCCGCTTCGAGCGGCACCACGGCCGCGAGGAACCCGGAGCCCGGCTCGGTGATGCGTTCCATGACCGCGTAATCGATGGACTGCGACGGGCACGCCTTGAACGCCTCCACGCCGACACGAAGGAAGTCGACGTCGTTCGTTCTAGCGTTGAACGCATCGACACAGGCAGCGTGAATCAGCGGTTCGAATTGCTCGATGGCCCGCAGCCACACCGACGCGCGCAGCACGAACAAGCCGCTGTTCCAGAGGTATTGTTTCGAGTCGACATATTGTTGCGCCAGTTCGCGCGATGGCTTTTCGACGAACTTGTCGAGCTGATGCACGTTGCGCTCGTCCAGTTGCGGACCCACGCGCAGATAGCCATATCCGGTCTCCGCGCGCGTGGGCACGATCCCGAGCGTGACCACATGCCCTTCGCCCGCGAACCGGACGGCATCCGCGACGCGCGCCCGAAACGCGGCTTCGTCGGTCACGGCGTGATCCGCGGGCATGACGACCATGATCGCGTCGTCGCCGTTCCGCACGAGCGACAGCGCCGCGAGCGTCAACGCGGGCGCGGTGTTTCGTCCGGCAGGCTCGAGAATGATCTGCGCGGGCGCGCCGCTCTGCCGAAGTTGCTCGGCCACGTTGAACCGGTGATCTTCACCGCAGACGACGATGCCGTGCGACGCCACGGGATGGCTCGCGCTCAGGCCATCGAGACGCCGCGCGGTCGACTGGAGGAGGGAATCGTCGCCGAGCAGGCCGATGAGCTGCTTCGGATACTGTTCGCGCGACAGCGGCCACAGACGCGTGCCCGCGCCGCCCGCCAGAATGACTGCCTGTACCGGAAGACGATCGGCGTGTGCGTCTGCTTTGCCGGAGACGGAAGAGGAAATGCTCATGCTTGTTACTCGAGATGGAGGCGCGTCGGCCATGGCCGACGCAGCCAATCAAGCCGGCGAAACGGACTGGCGGAAAACCGCGGCGCGCTTCGCATCGTTTGCGTATTCGTAGAATGCGGTGCGTGTCGCAAAGGCAGGACGAACAGTCTGGAAAAAGCAGAGCATGTCGCTCATCTGCTTGTTGCGCAGCACCGCCGTAAACGCTTCGAAATCGCGTTCGCCGAATTCGGGCGATAGCAGACGCGGTCCCGACTGATGCAGCGCATCGGCGATCACGGCCGCGATTTCGACCCGCACGCGAGACAGATCTTCCTTGATCGTATTGCCCTGATGCACGCGATACACGATGTGCTCTTCATCGAGATCGAGAATCACGGAGCCGAACTCGAATGCGAACATCAGGAAGTCGAGATCGTGACAGTAGCGCAGCGGCTGGAAGCCGCCGGACGCCTCCCACAAGCGCCGCGAAAACACCATGTTGGACGTGGTGGCGACATAGTTTTCGTTCACCAGCGACAATTGCGGCAGACTGTATTTGTCGAGGAACGATTTCGAGCGCGCGAGCCAGTCCACGGCGACGCCGCCGCGCTGACGGGCGCCATCGTCGTCCATGATGCCGACGCCGCCCGCGATCAGATCCGCCGCACCGCGCTGCGCGATCAGTTCGCGGCAGCGCTCGAGCTTCTTCGGCGTGAAGAGATCGTCGGAATTGAGCACCGCGACGTACTGCGAACGGCTCACGCCGATGGCCCGGTTGATCGTGTTGTGCGCGCCGGCGTTTTCCTGCCTGAACGTGCGCGCGCGCGGCGTCTTCGCCAGCACGCGCTCGGCGATCTCGAAGCCGTTGTCGGACGAGCCGTCGTCGATCAGAACGATTTCATCCGCGGGCGAAGTCTGCTCGAGCACGCTTTCGAGCGTCGACTTGATGTACCGGCCGTGGTTGTACAGCGGCACCACGACCGAGATGGATGGCCCTTCATTCTTCTTGAGGAACTTGAACATAGAGATATCGGAACGGGCGACGCCACCCGTTCGCGTCGAAAAACTATTGGATGTCGGTATCGAAGAACGGGAAGTACCTCGACCGGTAACGCAGATCGCGGGATCTGTCCTTGATATAGCGCGCCGGATTGCCGCCGACGATCGTGTATGGCGCAACATCGCGCGTCACGACCGCGCCGGCGCCAACCACCGCGCCCTCGCCGACGGTGACGCCCGGACAGATGATCGCGCGCGCACCGATCCACGCATGATCGCCGATGACCACGGGCTTGCACAGACAGACGAAGTCCGGGTTCTGCGGATCGTGCGTCAGCGTCTGAATCAGCGTGTAGTGCGAGATGTTCACGTTATTGCCGATCTTGAGCGGGACCCGCCCGTCGAGATACGTGTAACGGTTGATCACCGTGTTCGAGCCGATCTCGATGTGATACCCGGTCACGAAGCAGCCCATCGCGATACTGGAATCGGCGCCCATGCGAACCATGCAGAACCTGCGCAGGAACCAGTGCCTGATGCCGTACGGCATCCAGTTCATGAAGAGATGATTGCCGAGATAGAAACACACGGCCGGCTTGAAGCGCCAGCGCAAGAAGCGCCATATGCGTCGAACGCGTTCCACGGCTCTTGCTGCCAGCGAAGGATTAGCGACGTTGCTCACGGACCACCTCCTCGATGACTTCTTCGTAGCGCCGCACGATGTCCGCGAAATCATAGGACGAGTAGATCTTTTCGCGTCCGCGCTTGCCACGCGAAGCCCACTCGTCGCGGTGATCCGCCATGGTTTCCATTGCCTCGACGAGGCGTGGCGTGATGCCGTAGGCGTGCGGCGTATAGGCCAATAGATCGAGTTTAACCGAGTCGAGATCGGCGGTATCGCCGTACTCGTTGGGAATCAGGATGCCGATGTCGTCATCTTCGATGACCTCGGCGGACGCGCCCGTGTCGGTGAGGATCATCGGCTTGCCGTAGAACATCGCCTCGTTCATCGCGATGCTCCAGCCTTCGATGAAGGACGGCAGCAGAAACGCGTCGGCGATGCGATGCACGTCGGCGACGTCGGCGATGTAGCCGGGCATCAGCATGTGCTGTTCCAGCCCTTCGCGCCTGATGAGATCCTTGAGCGCGTCGACGTGCGGCGCGAACACCGGGTTGCCGACGCACAGGATCTTGATGTCCTTGCGCTTGGCCACGATGCGCTTCATCGCGTCGACCATCACGTAATGGCCCTTGTGCAGGTTGTACGAAGCGACGTTCGCGAAGACGTAGTCCGTATCCGCGATACCCAGGTCCGCCCGGCGCAATGCGCCAGGCTTCTTCTCACGCGCCTCGTGCTCGCCGATGATGAGGCCGTTCGGCACGGTGATCACCTTTTCGGGCTTCACGCCGAGCCGGGCGGCCGCATAGCGCGTCGCGTTCCTCGACACGGAGATATAAAGATCGACGTACTTGTCGTTGTCGGCGAAGGCGCGGGCCTGCTCCGCCGAAAAGAACGCGTACACGTTATGGATGAAGGTGATGTTCCTGATGCCGAACTTCGCGAACAACGGATATCCGACGTACGAGAAATGCGACATCGCGAGATCCGGCCGAATCTGCGAGAGCAGTTGGCCATAGGCCTCGAGCGTGCCGCGCTCCGGCAAGCCGATCACGCGCAGACCGGCCTCCCGCGCGACGGCGCCGAGATGTCCGACCTTGCCCGGCGTAACGATCGTCACGTCGTAGCGGTCGCGATTGAACGCGATCGCCGAATCGAGCACGACTTTCTCGAGCCCGCCCTTATCGAACGACGCGAGTTCGATCAAAAGCCTGAGCTTGCCCGGATCGATGTCGGGCCGCTCGTAACTGATCGGTTGCGGCTTCGGCGCGAACAGTCGCTTTACAAGATTGAGTACGGTCATGACTTGAGGCAAAGAGACTTAGTGGGGAAGAAAACGCAGTCCGCGTTCGTCGACCGTACTGCCGAGGCCAATCGATTCGAGCAGTGTCCTGAAACACTCCGCCACGGTGCGGACCGAGAACTCCGCGAGCGCGGCATCGAATCCCGCATCGGCGATACGTCTCCAGAGTTCGCTGTCCTCATGCAGGCGCACGATCTGATCGGCCATCTCCTGCGCCGAATCGCCCTCGAGAACGTGCTCGCCCGCAACGAGCCCCATGCCTTCGCTCGCCACCTTGCTGAGCACGCATGGAACGCCGTGAAGAAGACTGGACACGACTTTTCCTTTCACGCCGGCGCCGAAACGCAGCGGCGCCACCGACAAACGCACGTGATCCAGAACCGTCGAAAGGTCCTCGACGAATCCGACGATGCGCACGCCGTCTTGCGGCGCGTCGAGTGCGGCGATGTCCGGTGTGACATTGCTGCCGACCACTTGCAGTTGCGCATCGGGCAGACGCCGGCGCACGAGCGGCCAGATCTCCTCGACGAGCCATTTGACTGCGTCGATGTTCGGCCGATGAGCGAAACCTCCCACGAAAACCACGCCTCGCCGCTGCTCGAAAGCGGTCGGCGCGCGCGTGGGCAAACGCGGAATCGGAATTCGATGGACGTTGGCTGCCGGCATGAGCCGCTTGACGATGTCCAGCTCGACGTGGCTCACCACGGTCGTCGCATCGGCGACACCGATCGCGTGCAGCTCCGCCCGGCGCACCTCGAGCGCATGGGCGAGCGCGGAAGCGGAACGCTCGAGTATCGCCGACCGCTCTTCGCGCAGGAAGTGCAGATCGACGGTGCTGAAAACGAGCTTCGCCTCCGGCGCCACGCGACGTACGGTATCGACGAGATGGCTAGCAACGCTGATTCGCTGAAGCATCACGACGCGGGCGGTCGCGGCCTCGCGCGTGACGATTTCCTGCAATGACACCATGCCGTTCGCGACCAGCACGCGGAAACCCCAACGGCGCAATGCGTCGGCGTACTCGCGCGGCTCCGATTGCTCGAACGCGGCAACGAAGCTCACCTGATAACCGAACGCCTGGAAGATCCGCATGTACCAGAAAAGGTCTGCCGATCCGGAATCCTGATCGGGCTTCGGCACGAATGCGTCGACGATCACGATCTTCGGCCTCGCCGCCAGCGGCAGAATATCGTTCGTTCCCGCATAGTTGGCGAAAACCGTATCGAATCGCTCGCGCAGGCGCCAGCGCTGATACGCGTCGTCCCAGCTGTCGCGAGCCGGTGCGGGAATGGTTGCGGATTCGCTTACGAAGGAGAACCGCGCGAACGGCTGGCAATACGTGTGGACGCCCTCGCCCGCCAGCAACAGCGCGAGTGATGCGATGCCCGCCTCGAATGGCGCGCCCTCGATCAGCTGCGCCGACAGTTTGCGCCAGAGGTCGGCGTCGAGCATCAGGATGCCCGGTGATGCCGCGGTCACGCGCGCAACCGAGGACATGCGGGAATCGTCGTTCGCGTTCGCAATCAGGCGTCCGTCCGATGAGATACCGGAACCTGCGGCGATCACATTGCCGCTCGTGCCGAGAAGCGTACCTGTGACCGCGCCCGCGTCCGGGAACCGCTCGAACAGCTCGAGCATGTCATCCAGCCAACCGGGATGAGCAGCGAGCCGGTCCGACATGAGAACCAGATACTCGCCTTGCACCGCGCCGATGGCGTCGCGAACGTTTGAAATGTAAGCGGTGGCATCGGTGGCGTCGCGTACCGGCACGCCTCGCTGCGCGGCGGCCGGCACATTGTCATCGGCGATCACGACGACCTCCGTCGCCACATTGGCGAGCGTCGCGCTCAGCGCGCGCAGGCTCGCGTCGAGCGTCGTCGAATCCTTCGAGGCGATCACCGCGATGGTGACGCGCGGACGCGCTGCCTGCCGGAACGGCACAAACGGAACGTCGCGCCAGTTCGTCGTCGGCGCAGCCGAAGCACGCGTGACTTGGGCGCCGACCGAAGGCGGCGCCGGACGACGGCCGAGCAGCACGGCGGCGCGGGCCTTGGCCGGACGCAGAATGCGCGTGCTCACGGTACGCACCGGTTTCGTGATCCGCCATGAAAAGGAGGCGCGCAGCGCGTCGATCTCGGCATGCAGCGCGCGGTTTTGCGTGCGCAACGCGTTTTCGGTGTCGGTCGGGAGCGCACCGCCGGGCGACGCGGCGGCAGAGATATCCGAGGCGCGGTCGCCGTGCGATGCGATCTTCCCGAATGCATCGGAAAGCGCGACCAGCGCCTGTTGCTGTTGTGCGAATTCCGAGTCGCGCTTCTGACGGTCTGCGGTCGCGCGCTCCAGATCCTGGTTGCGCTGGACGATCACTTCGTTGAGACGCACCGTCTCGCTCGTCAGGCGGCCGATGTCGGCATCCCGCGTCACGACCGCATCGGTGAGACGCACGGTTTCCGCTGTCAGATGGCCAATTTCGTTGGCGCGCTGCATCGTCTCGTTCGTGAGATGCGCGATCTCCGCGGCTTGCCGCGTCATCAGATCGCTGCGCGACTGGTCGTAATCGTGAAACGGCTTGCTAGCGTCAAGCTGACTTCCCTCGATCTCGGGAAGCGCGCCGTTGCTTGCAAGTGCGATGAAATAAACCGGATCGCTCGACAGATCGGACAACTCGCAAACACCGTCTTCCTTCAGCGTCCAGCATGACGGCTCGCCCAGCGAGGTGGAACCTTCGCGAACGATTACGGACCCCGCCCCGGCTTTCTGGCCGAACAACGCGACCTTGCCGAAGCCCGTCTCGAGCAGGCGCATGAACTCGGCGCGATCCAGTTCGCGGACGTGATACGCATTGGGCGATGATCCGGGCGGCGAATAGACCGGGCGATTCGGCGTCGAGACGATCAGAAGCCCCCCGGGGCGCAACACGCGCACGACTTCGCGGATGAACGCCTCCTGCTCGGCGAAGTGCTCCAGCGTTTCGAACGACGTCACGACATCTACCGACGCGTCGGGCAGCGGGATGCGCGTCGCACTGCCGGCTTCGAAGCGAAGGTTGTCGCTGACGTAGCGCGCTTGGGCGGTCCCGACAGCGCGATCGTCGATGTCCACGCCAACGACGCTCTTTGCCCCCTGCGCGAGCATCGCCGAGCCGTAGCCTTCGCCCGACGCGATATCGAGGACATCCTTGCCTTCGCAGAGCTTCAGTGCGAAAAGGTAGCGGTGATAGTGCTCGTACTGGATCGGACCCTGCACCTGAGGAACGTAGCGTTCTCCCGAAAACAGATCGTCTGCGTGCTGACTTCCGAAACGAACACGCTTGACTGGACTCGTCATAAATAATGCCCTGGCGCGGCTCTTCCGCCGCCAATGTTGAAATAAAAGCGATTGCTCGCTATGCCCATGCGGGCACTAGCCGCATTGCGCGACCCTCGGCGGAAATGCCAGTGAGAAGACCGCCCCGCCTCCCAGCGCGAGATTCGGATTGTAGAACGGGTCTTCCCGGACCTTCGACTTCCATCGCTCATGCATCCATGCCGCTTCCTTTCCGAAGCGGGCAGCGTTCGACGATGTCATGTCGCTGCCGCGCGATGCCGATTCGTGATGGTACAGTTCGGCGAACGGAACATAGAGGTTCCGATACCCCGCCGCGCCAAGCTTCAAGCAAAAATCCACATCGTTGAATGCAACGGCCAGATGCTCTTCATCGAGTCCGCCGACTTCCTCGTACAACGCTTTCCTGACGACGAGACACGCTGCCGACACGGCCGATAGCTGCTGCGCCAGGACCGCGCGGCCGAAATAGCCGCGCGCGCCACGCGGCAGCATATGGTGCAGGTGTCCGGCCACGTCGCCGATGCCCAGTAACACGCCACCGTGCTGCAGACGGTCGTTCGGATACCAGAGGGCGGCCCCGACCGCGCCCGACTGCGGCAGCGCCGCGTAGCCCACGAGCGTTTGGAGCCAGTCCGGCGAAATCACTTCGATGTCGTTATTGAGCAGGCACAGGATCGAGCCCCGCGCACGCGCGACGGCCTGATTGTTCAACGCCGAATAGTTGAACGGCGCGTCGATGCGCAAGACGTTGATCTCGGGACGCCGCTCATAACGCGCGAGCAAGTCGAGCGCTCGCTTCTCGCGAGAGCCGTTGTCCACGATGATGATTTCGTACGCGTCGTAGCGGGTACGCGTCGTTATGCTCTCGATGCAGCGCTCGAGCAACTCGGCGCGATCCCGCGTCGGAATGATGATGGAGACCAACGGCGCCGGCTGCGGGACCGCGAAAGTCACGCGCAACATCGTAGAGTCGGGGGACAACTGCCGGACGTCGGCCTCGAACCCGGTGCGGACCAGATGTTCCGCGACCGACCGCACGGACGCCTCCCTCGCATACGGTTTGACGTCAACGCGCGCCGACGTGCTCTCGGCCGTCATCCGCCAGTGGTACAGAACGTGGGGCACATGGATTACAGCGCCGTCGCCCGCGCGCTCGACGCACCGCAACACGAGATCGTGATCCTGGCTGCCTTCGAACCCCGGCCGGAATCCGCCCACTTCCCGCACCAGGTTCGTCTCGAACACACCGAGATGCGAGAACATGTTCTGACCGAGCATCAGCGCCGGATTCCAGTCCGACTTGAAATATGGCTCGACACGCAGGCCGTTCGGCGCCAGCTTGTCCTCGTCGCTGTACAGCATCCGGGCCGTCGGATTTCGCTCCAGGTACATGGCGACCATGCAGAGCGCATGCTCCGGCAAAACATCGTCGTGATCGAGCAGCGCGACGAACTCCCCCGTCGCCATGCTGAGGGCGTCATTGCTCGCGGCGCAGATATGGCCGTTGGACGCGCGGCGCATCACCTTGATGCGCGCGTCGCCACTTGCGTACTCGCGCAGAACGGCGCTCACGTGCGGCGCGGTCGAGGCATCGTCGGCGATGCAGAGTTCCCAGTGCGGATAGATCTGCGCACGCACCGACTCGATCATTTGCCGGAGGTATGTTTCAGGCGTATTGAATACCGGCACGAGAACCGAAATGACGGGCCGCCGGTGCAATGCGCGAACCGCTTCGCCGAGGGCCTCGCGCTTGGCATCGTCGAGTGTGTCGTAGCGTTCGACCCATGCGCGATAGTCGGTGGTGTCGTCGCGCGCCGCCCGATTGCGCAATCCCGCGAGACCTTCCCGGCGCCACACCGCCCAGCCGGCGCGCAGCGCCGGTATCACGCCGCCACGCAACGTGATGGCATGCTGCAACGCGCGCAGCGATCTTTGCGGTATTTGCACGAGGGCGGTAGTCCGCATGGGTTCAGACCTGCGCTTCGTACGCCGAAACCACTTCTTCGGTCGGACCGAAGGCGCGCACGCGCCCGTGGTCCATCCACAGCACCTTGTTGCACATGCGGCGGATCTCGGCGTTCGCGTGCATCGCCAGCACCACGATCTCCGAGCGGTGATGCAGGTCCTGCAGACGCGCCTTGGCCTTGTTCATGAACGACGCATCGCCGACGCCCATGACTTCGTCGAGCAAGAGGATGTCGGCATCGACGGCAGTCGAGACCGCGAACGCGAGACGCACGCGCATGCCGCTGGAATACGTGCGTAGCGGAAGATCGAGATAGTCGCCAAGTTCGCAGAAATCCGCGATCTCCTGCTGTTTGGCCTGAATCTCGCTATCGCTCATGCCGAGCAGCAGCCCGCGCAAACGAATGTTCTGAAGACCGGTCGAGTTGTCGTCCATGCCGAGGCTGATGTCCAGCAGCGGAACGATCTTGCCCTCGCACGACATCGTCCCGCTGGTCGGCGCATAGATGCCCGCCATGATGCGAAGCAGCGTGGACTTGCCCGCGCCGTTGTGGCCGATCAGGCCGATACGGTCGCCGCTTTCGAGCCGCAGGTCGATGTTGTCGAGCGCGCGCACCACGATCACGCCGTCGTTGTCCTCGGCGATGGCGTTGCGTCGGCCCATGCGCATCACCTTCTTCTTCAGGGAGCGCCCTTGTACATCGTAAATGGGCAAATCGAGCGTTGCGCCCTTGAGTTCTATGAACGCCATGATGTTTCTCTCAAATCCAGTACGGGATGCGCTTCAGATAGCGGCTCGTCAATGTCAGTGCGATCAGCCAGCCGACCACAGCCATGCCGACGCACACGCCCCAGGTCAGCAGGCTCGGCACCTCTCCGATGAGCGGCTCGCGCACCAGGCTGAGAAGATGGGCGAGCGGATTCCAGTCGACGATGAACGAAAAGCGCGTCAGCGAATTCGGGCGATACAGCACGGGTGTGACATAGAAGGCGATCTGGATCAGCGCCTGAATGATCTGCGGCAAATCACGGAAGCGCGCCGACAGGAGCGACGCCACCATGGCGATCCACATTGCGTTCAGCACGTAGATCGCGAGCGCGGGAATGAAGATCGGGAGCGTTTCCCAGCTCTTCACGCCGTACACCGCGAGCAGGACCACGACGATCACGAAATTGTGCGTGAGGATCACCAGGTTTCGCCACACGACCTGCAAGATGAAGATGAGCTTCGGCGTCGAGGCCTGTCTGATGTACGTTCCGCTTACGATGTAGGCATTGCTGCCCTCGGACACCGTGCTGGAAAGCATCGTCCACATGACGAGGCTGATCGACAGAAACGGCAGATAGTCGCTCATCTTCTGACCGAACAGCGCGCCGTAGACGACGCCGATGGAACCGATCATCACGCCCATGCTGATGGTCAGCCAGAACGGGCCCAGTCGCGAGCGGGCGTAGCGCTGCCTGACCTCGAGCCAGCCCAGCAGAGTCCAGAGCCGCCATGAAGCGATGCTTCGTTTCAAATCGACAAGTGCGAGATTAAGCATTGAGTATTGAAAGAATGACAGTAGTTGCCGTTTTCGACGGCTCGAAGAGCTTGCAAAGAACCTTCAGCGCTCGCGCAATGCGCCCATCCGGCCGGTCAGCCCGTGCCAGATGCCCAGCACGGCCATGCGCAGATGGTGAGCGCGCGGGCGCATGAACAGCCCATAAATTGCCAGACGCACGGGAAACTTCACGAGTTCCGTGGACTTCCAGCTCCACGGAATATAGCTTCGCCGGATCAGCGCTACGGCATTACGAAACAAATAGTAGTGCCGCAACGGACTGTGACTCGGGTAGGCCCGTCCGAAGATGACGACCGGCTCGCCACCCAGCGAATGCTGCAGACGCAACGCCGGTGCGCCGAGCACGGCGTATCCCTTGGCTCGAGCGCGAATGCACCACTCAAGATCGACGAAGTCGATGAACAGCTCGTCCTCCATCGGGCCGATATCGCCCCACGCCGCCAGGTTGATGCACGAGCCCGATGTGATCAGAAAATCCACGTCGATCGGCTGCGTGCCGACGGGCGCGACGCGTTGCAGCTTCCAGTACCCGAAGCGCACAAACGGTGCGACTCCTCCGAGCCGCGCGTCCTCATACGCGGGGCCGATCAGCGCGACGCGCCCGCCCCGCTCCAGTTCTTCGTCGAGCGCGCGAGGCAGCGCCGCGAGCAGGTGTTCCGAAGGCTCGCTGTCCTGGTCGAACAGGAGCGCGCTCGAGCATCCCATGCCGATCAGCACGTCGACGCCCTGATTGAGCGCTGTCGCGATGCCCAGATTCGCGCCATTCGCGACATGCACGATCCGGGAATCCAGACCGAGTGCCTCCGCCGGGGTCGCGTTTTCCGTGTTGTCGACCACGACGCACGGCGCGAATCGGGCGAATCGATTCGCACGCTTCACGCAGTCGCCGTCGGGCCGATAGAAGACGACGACGATACCCGTACGCCGTTCGCCGTTATTCACGTCGATCCACGATTCGGATTCGGAACGCTGCGACGCCATTGCGCGCGCAACCCTCTGCCGCTCGACCGCTCACACTCATGACGCGCCGCCCGCCATGCACAAGCGCAGCGCTTCGTCCCACGCGGGCAAGATCAGACCGAAGCGCTCGGCGAGCTTGTCATGCGACATGCGTGAGTTTGCGGGACGCTTCGCGGGCACCGGATAATCCGCGGCGGGGATGGGCAGCACCTTCGGCGCCCCCTCGCCCATTGCGACCGCGAAGATCGCCTGCGCGAACCCGTGCCACGAGGTCGCCCCGGAGGCCGTGAGGTGATAAATGCCCGAATGCTTCGACCACCAGTCGGCGGTATCGGCGGCGATGCTTTGCGCGAGCACGTGAGCCGTGGCTGCCGCGATCGTGTTGGACCAGGTCGGCGCGCCGATTTGATCCGCGACCACGCTCAGTTGATCGCGCTCGGCGCCGAGCCGCAGCATCGTCAGGAGAAAATTCTTCCCGCGCGTGCCGTACACCCAACTCGTGCGGAAGATCAGATGGTCGCAACCCGAAGCCGCGATCGCCCGCTCGCCCGCCAGCTTGCTCTTGCCGTAGACGTTCTGCGGGTTCACCGCGTCGTCTTCGACATAGACGCCGTCCTTCGTGCCGTCGAACACGTAATCGGTCGAATAGTGAACCAGCGCGGCCGACAGACGCTTCGCCTCTTCGGCGAGGACGCCGGGCGCTTCGCCATTCGCGCGCATCGCCGCTTCCGCATCGCTTTCCGCCTTGTCGACCGCGGTGTAAGCGGCCGGATTTACGATCAACGACGGCTTCACTTCGCGAACCACCTTCCGGATTGCGTCGAGATCGCCGAGGTCGAGCTTGTTGCGGTCGAGCGCGACGACCCTGCCGAGTCCCTGCAAAGTGCGCGCGAGCTCGAAGCCAACCTGACCATTCACGCCAGTCAGCAGGATCGTTCGCTGAGAATCTTGAGTCATCGCGTCGCTCACTCGAAACACTCGGCTTCGCCCAGACGCTTCCCCGCCGCGTCCTTCGCCGCGAGCATCGGCTCGAAATCGATCGGCCATTCGATGCCGATCTCCTTGTCGTTCCACACGATGCTGCGTTCGAACTCGGGAAACCAGTAGTCCGTCGTCTTGTAGAGGAACTGCGCCGCATCCGACAGCACGACGAAACCGTGCGCAAACCCCGGCGGCACCCACAATTGCCGATGATTCTCCGCCGACAGATTCACGCCCACCCACTTGCCAAAGTTCGGCGAACTCTTGCGGACGTCGACGGCGACATCGAACACTTCGCCTTCCACCACGCGCACGAGTTTGCCCTGCGCGTGCTGAATCTGATAATGCAGACCGCGCAGCACGCCCTTCGCCGAGCGCGAGTGGTTGTCCTGCACGAATTCGACGCCCGCCTCGACGTGCTCGGCAAACTCGCGAGCGTTGAAGCTTTCATAGAAATACCCGCGCGCATCGCCGAACACCTTCGGCTCGATGATCTTGACTTCGGGCAACGCTGTAGCGGTTACTTGGATGGCCATGCGACTTGGTCCTTCGGAAGATTGAGCAGATATTGACCGTAGGCGTTCTTCGAAAGCGGCTTCGCGAGTTCGAGCAGTTGCTCGTCGCCGATCCACTTCTTGCGATACGCGATTTCCTCGGGACACGCCACCACCAGCCCCTGACGCTTCTGCAACGTCGCGATGAACGTGGCCGCGTCGATCAGCGAATCGTGCGTACCGGTGTCGAGCCACGCATAGCCACGCCCCATGATTTCGACATTGAGCCGCTTCTCCGCCAGATAGCGAGAGTTCACATCCGTAATTTCGAGTTCGCCGCGCGGGGACGGTTTGATATCCGCCGCGATGTCGCACACCTGATTGTCGTAGAAGTAAAGACCCGTCACCGCGTAGTTCGAGCGGGGCTTCGCGGGCTTTTCTTCGATCGACAGCGCTCTGAATTGCTGATCGAACTCGACCACGCCATAACGCTCGGGATCCTGCACGTGATAGGCGAACACCGTTGCGCCATCGGTACGGGCACTGGCCGCGTCCAACTGCTTGACGAGATCGTGTCCGTAGAAGATGTTGTCGCCGAGAATCAGCGCCGACGGATCATTGCCAACGAATTCCCGCCCGATGATGAACGCCTGCGCAAGCCCGTCCGGCGACGGCTGCACCGCGTACTGAATGTTCATGCCCCACTGGCTGCCGTCGCCGAGCATCGACTCGAAGCGCGGCGTGTCTTGCGGCGTCGAGATGATAAGCACATCGCGGATGCCGGCGATCATCAGCGTCGACAGCGGGTAGTAGATCATCGGCTTGTCGTAGACCGGCAGAAGCTGCTTCGACACCGCGTGCGTGATCGGGTAGAGCCGCGTGCCGGACCCGCCGGCCAGAATAATGCCCTTGCGCGCCATGATTCAGCCCCTCACGCGCGCTGCGCGTAGTTCGTCTCGACCCATTTCCGGTAGTCGCCGGAAGCCACTTCGTCGGCCCACGCCTGGTTGTCCAGATACCACTGAACCGTCTTCGCAAGACCCGTCTCGAAGGTCTCCGCAGGCTTCCAGCCGAGTTCGCGCTCGAGCTTGCGCGCGTCGATGGCATAGCGGCGGTCGTGGCCCGGACGGTCCTTTACATATGTGATCTGATCGCGATACGAACCGCTCGACTTCGGCTTCGCGCGGTCGAGCAAGTCACACAGCGTGTGCACGACTTCGAGATTCTTTTTCTCGTTCCAGCCGCCGACGTTATACGTCTCGCCGGGCACGCCGCGTGCGAGCACCTCACGGATCGCGGAGCAGTGATCGCCCACGTACAGCCAATCGCGCACGTTCTGGCCATCGCCGTAGACCGGCAGCGGCTTGCCGCCGAGCGCGTTGGCGATCATCAGCGGAATCAGCTTTTCAGGGAATTGATACGGACCATAATTGTTCGAGCAATTCGTGGTCAGGACCGGCAGTCCGTACGTGTGGTGATACGCGCGAACGAGATGGTCGGAGCCGGCCTTGGTCGCGGAATACGGGCTGTTCGGCGCGTACGGCGTGGTCTCGGAGAACTGCGGATCGGTGGCCGAAAGCGAGCCGTACACTTCGTCGGTCGATACGTGCAGGAAGCGGAACGCCTGCTTCTCGTCTTCGGGCAGCTTGCTCCAGTACATCCGCGCGGCTTCGAGCAGCGTGAACGTGCCGACGACGTTCGTCTGCACGAAATCGGCCGGGCCGTGGATCGAGCGATCGACGTGGCTCTCGGCGGCGAAGTGCAGAATGGCGCGCGGCTTGTGCTTGGCCAGCAGCGCATCGATCGCGGCGCGGTCGCAAATATCGGCGCGCTCGAAGATGTGGCGGGGATCGTCCTTCAGAGACTTGAGCGTTCCCAGATTGCCCGCATAAGTCAGCTTGTCGACGTTGAGCACGGGTTCGTCCGAACCATTGAGCCAATCCAGCACAAAATTGGCGCCGATGAAACCGGCGCCGCCCGTCACGAGAATCATACGTGGCCCTCTTTATAGCTTTCCGTCAGGTGATTACGCCGCGCGAAAGCTTGAATATGCGAAAAAATTGCGACAGTTGCGGCGGATGAAAGCAGAATCGGAAGATATGACCGATTTTCGTGCATTCCCGCCCCAGTTTGGTCAACCCTGAATTATAAGGCTCCGCCATTCGAAAACTAGACGGATAACAACTTGATACAGCTCGCGATTTATGGTTGCACAGGTGGCAGCAGGTAATGCCAGCCTGTGCATCCGTCGGATGAAGACACAGTGTTTGCCCGCTGTTCCATAATCTTCGCTCACCCGGATTTCCTCTTAGAAGCCTGACAACAAGTCTCCCAGATGACCATCGCCACCTCTCCCGCTCCCCTCGTCTTCGGCGATCTCCAGGGCTGCTGCGATCCCTTCCAGCGCCTCCTCAAAAAAGCCGCGCCATCACCCGACACACCGCTCTGGTTCGCGGGCGATCTCATCAACCGTGGTCCGAAGTCCTTGCAGACCTTGCGCGAGATCATCGCGCTCGGCTCGCGCGCAACCGTCGTGCTCGGCAATCACGATCTGAACCTGCTGTCCGTCGCCGCTGGCCTGCGCAAACCGAAAAAAGGCGACACGCTCGATGAAATCCTCGAAGCGCCCGACGCCGCCGATCTCATCGAGTGGGTGCGTCACAAGCCGGTCGCGCACTTCGAAAACAATGTGCTGATGGTTCACGCGGGCGTGTTGCCGCAATGGGACGCGACGATGACGATGGAACTCGCGCACGAGCTCGAGCAAGCGCTGCGCGCACCGAACTGGAAGGAAACGCTCGCGTCGCTCTACGGCAACGAGCCGCATCGCTGGGACGATTCACTGAAAGGCGCCGACCGGCTGCGCGTGATCTATAACGCGTTGTCGCGCATCCGCTTCTGCACACCCGAAGGCGCGATGGAGTTCGCCAACAACGGCGGCCCCGACGCGGCGCCGCCCGGCTACATGCCGTGGTTCGACGTGCCGGACCGCCGCACGCAGGACGTGACGATCGTCTTCGGCCACTGGGCCGCGCTCGGTCTCATGATCCGCGACGACGTTCTCTGCCTCGATTCGGGCTGCGTGTGGGGCAACAAGCTGTCGGCGGTGCGCCTGACGGCCGATCCCGCAGAGCGCGTCGTCACGCAGGTGAGCTGCTCGATGAAGAAGTGAGCGGCACTTCCGTCATCGCATCGGCGACGGCGGGCAGGCCACGCATCCGCTGAAGTGCGGCGTCGACGGAAGCCTGCGCCTCGCTCGCGAGCAACCGCCGGTCCGCGCCCGGTGCGAGCGGATCGCACACGTAAAGATGCGCGGTGAGCGGCCGCGCGCGCAAGAGCGCATCGAGCGAATCGTTGAGCGACATATCGCCGATATACGCCGGCGCGGTCGATTGCCTTCCTTGCGCATCCTCGTACATCAGGCAGATCGGCTGCACCGGGCACGACGCCGACACCGCCGCCTGAAACATGTTCGCGTGAAAGGGCAGCAGCGCTTGCCCGTCCGAGGTCGTGCCTTCCGGAAAGACGCACATCTTTTCGCCAGCAAGCAGACGATCCGCGAGCTCGTGCATGATGCGCTTCGCGTCGCTGCGCTTCTCGCGCTGCACGAACACCGTATCCAGTTGATGCGCAAGCCAGCCGACCACCGGCCATTTGCGGATCTCCGCCTTCGACACGAACGGCGTCGGACGCCACGCGTTGATGACGTAGATATCGATCCACGAGATGTGATTGCCGACGACGAGCACGCCGCTATCGAGCCGCGCCTCGTCGTTATGCACGACGAGCTTCATCCCCGAAAGCCGCAGCATTTCGAGCGACCACAGTCGGTTCATCTCGGCGCGTTCGGCCGCCGACGCGCGGGCAAAGCGCGTCGCGACGATCCACATGCCGTACAACAGATGCGCGACGAGCCGAAGCTTGCGCCATGCGAAGCGCATGTTCAGCGGCTCTCGTAAGCGACGTGACCGCCGACCACCGTCGCACGCACGCGCGCCGGCAATTCGTAGCCACGAAACGGCGTGTTGCGGCCCTGGCTCTTCAGCTTCAGCGGATCGACGCGCCATTCGCTCGCCGCATCGAACACGCACAGATCGGCGAGCGCGCCCGTCGCAATGCGGCCGGCGGGGAGCTTCAGCACGTCGGCGGGCGCGGACGTGATGCGCGACAGCGCCTTCGCAAGCGGCACGTTCGCTTCGCGCGCCCACTTCACCGTCAGCGACAGCAGCAATTCGAGGCCGGTCGCGCCGGGCGTCGCTTCGGCGAAGGGCAGCAGCTTTTCGTCGTCGTCGAGCGGCGTGTGATCGGAGCAGATCGCGTCGATGGTGCCGTCGGCGAGACCCGCGCGGATCGCATCGCGGTCGCGTTGCTGACGCAGCGGCGGATCGAGCCGGAATTGCGAATCGAAATAGCCGATGTCGATGTCCGTCAGATGCACGTGATTGATGGTCACGTCGCACGACACGGCGATTCCTTCGGCCTTCGCCGCGCGCACGAGCGCGACGCCCGCCGCCGACGACAGATGCGACAAATGCACGCGCGCGCCCGTCACGCGCATCAGTTCGAAGATGGTATGCAGCGCGATCGTTTCCGCCGACACCGGCACGCCCGACAGCCCCAGCCGCGACGCCACCGCGCCGCTCGCCGCCACGCCGCCCTTCGACATGTACGCATCCTGCGGGCGCAGCCACGCGGTATAGCCGTACGTGGTCGCGTATTGCAGCGCGCGCTGCAGCGTGCGCGTATCGACGATCGGGTTATCCGCCTGCGAAAAGCCGACGCAGCCCGCTTCGGTCAGCTCGACCATCTCGGTGATGGTCTCGCCCTTGAGCCCGACCGTCAGCGCGCCGAGCGGATACACGTGCGCGAGATGCAGTTTCTGCGCGCGAAACTTGAGCATTTCGACGAGACCGGGTTCGTCGAGCGTCGGATCGGTGTCGGGCGGGCACACGAGACTTGTCACGCCGCCCGCCATCGCGGCCGCCATCTCGGATTCGAGCGTCGCCTTGTGTTCGAAGCCCGGTTCGCGCAGACGCGCCGACAAATCGACGAAACCCGGCGCGACGTAAAGCCCGGAAGCGTCGATGATCTTCGCCGCGTTGAAATCCGCGGGCGCCTCGCCGATGCCGACGATCCTGCCCGCCGCGATGAACACGTCCTTGCGCTCTTCCGTGCCGGCCGCCGGATCGATGATCGTGCCGTTCTGAATCTGGATCTTCATGTCGTCTTTGTCAGTCAGTGTTGCCGGCCACGATGCCCATCACCGCCATGCGCACGGCGATGCCGAAAGTCACCTGATTCAGGATGACCGACTGCGGGCCGTCGGCCACTTGCGAGTCGATTTCCACGCCGCGATTCATCGGACCCGGATGCATGACGATCGCATCGGGCGCGGCGAGCGCGAGACGCTCGGGCGTCAATCCCCAGCTCTTGAAGTACTCCTGCGCGGACGGCAAGAGCGCGCCGCTCATGCGCTCGTTCTGCAGGCGCAGCATGATGATGACGTCGACGCCCTTCAGCCCTTCGTCGAGATTGTGATAGACGTGCACGCCCATCTGATCGAGATTGCCCGGCAACAGCGTGCGCGGTCCGATCGCGCGCACTTCGGGCACGCCGAGCGTCGTCAGCGCGTGAATGTCGGAGCGCGCGACGCGCGAATGCAGGATGTCGCCGACGATCGCCACGCGCAGCTTCGTGAAGTCGCGCTTGTAATGGCGGATCGTGTACATGTCGAGCAGGCCCTGCGTCGGATGCGCGTGACGGCCATCGCCCGCATTGATGACGTGCACGTGCGGCGCGCAATGCTCGGCGATCAGATACGGCGCGCCGCTCGATGCGTGACGCACGACGAACATGTCGGCGTGCATCGCGGAGAGATTGTTGATCGTGTCGAGCAGCGATTCACCTTTGCTCGTCGACGATGCGTTGATGTTCAGATTCAGCACGTCGGCCGAAAGACGCTTCGCCGCGATCTCGAACGTGGTGCGCGTGCGTGTCGAGTTCTCGAAGAAGAGATTGAACACCGACTTGCCGCGCAAAAGCGGCACCTTCTTCACTTCGCGATCGGTCACGCTGACGAACTGCTCGGCGGTATCGAGGATGTGCGTGACGATCGAGCGCGGCAATCCTTCGATGCTCAACAGGTGCTTCAGCTCGCCGTTCTTCGTCAGCTGCGGATTGCCCTTGAGAAAGCCGTAGCGAAAGGTGTCGGGCGCGGCGGCGCCTTCGGTGGCGGTATTCATGTCGATCCCGGATGTACTTTGAAAAGACGTCGAAGCGCTCGCTTCAGCTGGCGCGCGCTTCCGTCCTGAAGTCGAATGCGCCGTCTTCGCGACGCGCGAGCACGAGATTCTGATTCACGGGCACATCGAGCGTCGCGCCGGTGAAACGCGCGCCGATCGGCATTTCGCGCCCGCCGCGATCGGCGAGCACCGCGAGATCGATCGATGCCGGACGGCCATAGTCGTACAGCTCGTTGATCGCCGCGCGCACGGTGCGCCCCGTGGACAGCACGTCGTCGACCAGGATGATGCGGCGGCCGTTCACATCGAAGGGGAGCGAGGTCGGGCTCGCCTGGCTGTGCAGGCCTTTCTTCGCGTAGTCGTCGCGATGCAGCGCCACGTTCACCACGCCGAAGCGCGGCGCGTTCAGATCCTTCGCGAGCCGCTCGGCAAGCCACACGCCGCCGCTGAAAATGCCCGCGAGAACGGCGCCGTCGGGCGCGGCGAGCAATTGTCCGTAGGCAGCGCGAATCTGGTCGACGAGCGCGCGATACAGCGCCTCGGCGTCAATGGAACTCATGATCGTCGGCAAGTCCGTCGAGATATTGTTGAAGGATGACGCGCGCGGCTTCGGCGTCGATTTCGTCGAAGCGGCCCCGCGCATTGGCGCGCACGCCGCGCTCGCGCAAATCGGCTTTGGCGTCGACGGACGAGTAGCGCTCGTCCACCCATTGCACCGGCACGTTGAAACGTCCGTTCACCTGATTGCCGAAGCGCTTGGCGAGCGCGCTCATTTCGTGCGGCGTGCCGTCGGGATGCATTGGCATGCCGACGACGATGGCGTCGGGCTTCCACTCGTCGAGCAGTTTGCCCACTTCGACGAAGCGATATTCGCGATTGCGGTTTTCCAGCGTGACGAGCGCGCGCGCGTGGCGGGTGAGCGTATTGCCGACGGCGACACCAATGCGTTTCTCGCCGTAATCGAATGCCAGCAGCGTGGCTTCGCGGCTCATGCGTGCCCTGCTTCGCCGGACAACATCGAGCGCGACACGCCGAGCAGCGAGAGCGCCGCTTCGAGGCGGTCTTCGGCTGGTACGTCGAAGATGATGCGCGGATCGGCTTCGACGGTCAGCCAGCCGTTCTTCGAGATTTCCTCTTCGAGCTGGCCCGCGCCCCAGCCGGCATGACCGAGCGTGAGCAGGAAGCGCTCGGGGCCCTTGCCGCTCGCGACTGCTTCGAGCACGTCCTTCGACGTGGTCATGGCAAGGCCGCCGGGCACGCTCATCGACGAGCTATAGGGTTCGCCCTCGCCCGCTTCGTGCAGCACGAAGCCACGCTCCGTCTGCACGGGACCGCCGAAATAAACGGGCAAATGGACTAGCGGCTCGATTTCGAGCTTGAGATCGATGCGATTGAAGAGCGATTGAAGGTCGATGTCGGTCGGCCGGTTGATGACGAGACCGAGCGCGCCCTTCTCCGTGTGATCGCAAAGGTAGACCACCGTTCCTGAAAACGTCGGATCGGCCATGTTGGGCATGGCGATCAGGAACTGATTCGTCAAATTGATGCGATCGGAAGTCTTGGACATAATTCAGAATTTTAACAAAGGCGCTGCGAGATGGCCGACTTTGATGTGGGTCTGGTCTGGTTTCGGCGGGATCTGCGCGCGGCAGACAATGCTGCACTCTATCACGCGCTTACAAGGTGCCGTCGGGTGCTGTGCGCCTTCGTTTTCGATCGCGATATTCTCGCGCCGCTCGACAAGAAAGACCGGCGCGTGCCGTTCATTCACGCGAGCGTCGTCGAGCTGGATCGCACGCTGCGCGAGGCGGGCGGCGCGTTGATCGTGCGGCACGGGCACCCCGTGCACGATATTCCTTCGCTCGCACGCGAATGCGGCGCGAACGCCGTGTTCGTCAATCGCGATTACGAGCCGGCGGCGAAGGCGCGCGACGAAGCCGTCGCGCAGAAGCTCGCGAGTCAGGACATCGCGTTCTTCTCTTTCAAGGATCAGGCCGTCTTCGATCACGACGATGTGATGACAGGCGCCGCAAAGCCCTACACCGTCTTCACGCCGTACAAGCGCAAGTGGCTCGCGACGCTCACGCCCGATGCGCTTGCGCCCTACGCATCCGAAGAACATCTGGACGCGCTCGCCAAGCCGCCGTCGAACGTGAAGCATGCGATTCCATCGCTCGATGCGCTCGGTTTCGGCGATGCACCCGCGCCTGCCTTTCCCGCCGGCACGCGCGGCGCCTATGAGCTCTTCGACGATTTCCGGGACCGCATGATCGACTACGGCCGCACGCGCGATTTCCCCGCGCTAAAAGGGCCGAGCTATCTCGGCGTTCATCTGCGGCACGGCACGATGTCGATCCGCGCGCTCGCCCGCAGCGCCCACGATGCGCAGCGTCACGGCGACAAGGGCGCCGAAACGTGGCTAGGCGAGCTGATCTGGCGCGAGTTCTATTTCTCCGTGCTGCACCATTTTCCGCACGTCGGCGTGGCTGGCGATCATCGCGCGTTCAAGCCGGAGTACGACCGCATCGGCTGGGAAACGGGCGATGCCGCCGACGCGAATTTCGCCGCGTGGTGCGCGGGTCAGACGGGCTATCCGCTCGTCGATGCGGCGATGCGGCAGATCAACGCGTCGGGATACATGCATAACCGTCTGCGCATGGTCGTGGCGAGCTTTCTGACAAAGGATCTCGGCATCGACTGGCGACGCGGCGAGGCGTACTTCGAAGCGCATCTGAACGACTTCGAGCTCTCGAACAACAACGGCGGATGGCAATGGGCCGCGTCGAGCGGCTGCGATGCGCAACCGTACTTTCGCATCTTCAATCCGGTCACGCAGTCACGGAAATTCGATTCGGCGGGCAAGTTCATCCGTCATTACGTGCCAGAGATCGCGGCTCTTTCCGATCGCGATATCCACGCGCCGTGGCTTGCAAAACCGGATGCGCTGAAAGCGGCGAAGATCTCGCTCGGCGCGGATTATCCGCAGCCGATCGTCGATCACGAAGCCGCCAGAAAACGCACGCTCATGCGTTATGACGTCGTGCGCGCGCCGGGCCCGAAGCAGCTTCCGCCCGACGACGACGGCGAAGACTAGCGCGCAAACGGCGCAGGTTTTTCGATCATCGCAGTCAGCGCGACGATCGATCCGCGCCCTTCTGAAGGCGCAATGCCGGCCGCCGCCTGATGCAGCATCGAACGCAGCATTTGCGCGGCGCGCTCGGGCACGGTCGCGTCGATGCCGCGTGTCGCGCCTTCGGCGCCATCGGCGTGCGTTTCGCCGTGATGCGCGACGCGCCGCCACGCGAGGCCGAGCGTATCCGCCAAGAGCGCGACATGCCCGAGGCCCAGCGCGCAAGCCGCCGCGCCCAGCCGATGCGACGCGTCCGCCGCCGACAGCGCCGCCGCTTCGTCGACCATGCCGGTTTCGTTCGCCTGCGTGCCGCGCTCGACGAGCGCGTCGATCGACGTTTCCGCGCTCTGCAGGAAGTCCTCGTAAGCACTCGCGTTCACGCGCAGCACGCCGAGATCGCGCGTCGCGGCGTCGCGCGAGGCTTCCTCGCCCGCCTGCGCGGCGCTCTCTTCCCACGCCGCTTCCGATTCGGGCGTCGCGGCGACGTGCCACGCGACCGTCAGGCCGTAATCGCGCAAAACATCGACGTGGTCGGCATCTTCCGGCCGCGCGCCGTACAGCGCGAAATCGCGCCACAGCAGCGCGAGCGTCGCGCGCACGAGCGAGCGCGGCGCGTACGACAGCGCGTGCGCCTGATCCGCCAGCACGAGGTTGAAGCGCGCGTAGAGACGCTTGACGTCGGCGATGTAGTCCAGCTCGCCGCCGGTGCGCTGCGCGCGCTCGCGTAGCGCCACGACCGCCGACGACGCGAGCCGCCAGAAATCGTAGGGATCCGGGCCGCGCAGTTCGTCGAGGCAGGCGTCGAGGCGCGCGAAGGTGTCGGCGGAGCCTTCGGCCGGTCCGCGCAAGAGTTTCAGCAACGTTTCCTCATAGCGCGCCCGCGTATGCGCGAGCCGCCCGGGCGCGATGCCGCGCAGCGTCGCCGGCGCGATCGCGCGGCCCGCGAGGGCGAGGTCATCGTAGGAAACCGGCGCGATGCGCGTATGCGATGCAAGCAACGCATGCAGGCCGCGATAGTGATCGAAGAGCGCCGTCGAGCACGAGAGTTCGCGCAGATTGCGCCGCTCGACCGCGCCGCGAAAAACCGCGATCGCATCGGCGATGCGTGCGTGGCTACCTTCCGATTCCTCGCCGAGCGGCGCGACGAGCGTCAGCGCCTCGGCGAAGCGCTGCGCGGGAAGCCACCCCGCCGAATGCAGCGCGGCGATCGCGCGCTTGAGCGCCGCCCCGGTTTCGCCCTGACGCTGGAACGCGTGCAGCGCGTCGGTCAGCGCCATTTCTGCGAGTCGCACCGATCCGCCGCGCGGATTGGGCAAGGCTTCGTACGGAACGGGCAGATCGGGACGAGATGTCATAACAAGCGCTCACAAGCCGGTTCGCGGGCGCGGCGATGGAAGGCCGCCGTCACCCGCCGTTTAAATGCGTCATCGACAGGCGGGAGACGGCGTCGCCGCGCCTGCTTCAAGCGTATGCCTTAACGGGCCGGTGCGGGAACCGAACCTGCAAAGGCTTTTCGCATCTTTGTTCGCCAACGTCGGTCGACGCCGGAATCGCCGCAACGAACTCATCTGACGCTGCGAAATCCGAAAAATCGGACGGGCCGCCCGACGAAGCGGCCCATGCGCGGCACGCGCCTTCAGCGACGTACGCGGTCCGCAAAAAACGCGCGCCGCATGACGCGAGTCATGCGGCGCGGCAGAACGACAAGATCAGATCTGGACCATCTCGAAATCTTCCTTGCGGGCTCCGCATTCGGGACAGGTCCAGTTGATCGGAACGTCCTCCCAGCGCGTGCCCGGCGCGATGCCCTCGTCAGGCAATCCCGCCTCCTCGTCGTAGATCCAGCCGCAGATCAGGCACATCCAGCTTCTGTATTCCATACTTATGCCGAGTCGATTGGTCGTTTAAAAATAGGACATGATGGTACCGTGTTGCCGTGCCGATGCCTAGCAAGGCGCCCGCCTGCGGTGCGCGCATCGTGACATCGGTCGAAACGGCCGTCACGCCGGGTCCGGTGAAGAAGGCTAGCGCACCGGAAAAAAGTGCGCAAAGAAACATTCCTGGCGGCGTTAGGCCGCATAATCAGACATGACCGAGCGGGCATTCGCTCACGCGCCGAGGCGCGCACGAGTTCGCTTAGAGCCGATCGTCCATCCAAGCAATCCAATACCATAATGTCCGTTTTTGCCATGACCGGCGATTCCCCACCGATCGTACTCACCTTCGGCCTTTCCGATCCCACGGGCGGCTCCGGCCTGCAGGCCGACTTGCTGACGCTCGCCAGCATGGGCTGTCACGGCGCGACCGTGCTGACGGGCTACGCGGTGCGCGATTCCGCGACCTGCGATGAAGTGACGGGCCTCGATCCGGACACCGTCGCGACCCAGGCGCGCATGTTGCTAGAGGACATGCCGATCGCCGCCTTCAAGATCGGTGCGGCGACGCGCGCGGAGCTCGTGTCCGCCATCGCCGAAGTCGTCTCCGATTACGACGACGTGCCGCTGATCCTCGCGCCCGATTTCACGCTCGACGACGAACACGTCCTGTCCGCCGATGAACTGCGCGAATCGCTCGCCGATCTGCTCGTGCCGCAGACCACCATGCTGATTGCCGATCACGCCACGCTACTGCAACTCGCGCAGCCCGACAGCGACGCGGAATCGCCGACGCTCGATTCCGCGATTTCCCACATTCTGGCGCAGGGCTGCGAGTACGTGCTCGCGATGGAAACCGGCACGCATCGTCACGTCAACACGCTCTACAGCGAAGAAGGGCTCGTGCGACAGGACACGTGGGAGCGCAGCGTGCAACGCATCATGGGCCTGACCGATACGCTCGGCTCGGCAGTCGCCGCCCTGCTCGCCAACGGTCAGGAACCTGCCGAGGCCGCGCGTGAGGCGCAAGAGTATGTGTTTCAGGCCGCGCGCGCCGCGTTCCGGCCCGGCATGGGCGCGTATCTGCCGGATCGCTTTTTCTGGGCGCGCTCGAACGATGCAGACGAAGAAGGCGACGCATCCGCGCTGCCCGACGATCCAACGGGATTGCCCGGAGAAGCCCGACACTGACACACAACAAGAAGGGAGGCGACGCGAGCGCATGCCATACCGACTGCCCCATCTGCACAAGCCCGGCCCGCAAGGCGCGATCCGCATCGGCTGCGCGGGCTGGGGCCTGTCGAGCGGTGTCTCCGCGAGCTTTCCGCATGAAGGCACTCATCTCGAACGCTACTCGCACGTTCTGACGTGCGTCGAGATCAACTCCAGTTTCTACAAGCCGCATCGCGAGCAGACCTACGCGAACTGGGCGCACAGCGTGCCCGAGTCATTCCGGTTCTCGGTCAAGCTGCCGAAGGCGATCACGCACGACGCGCGTCTCGTCGATATCGAATCGCTGCTCGACGACTTTCTCCGCGCGGCCGGCCAACTCGGCGACAAGCTCGGATGCTGGCTCGTGCAATTGCCGCCGAGCCTGCCGTTCGATCACGACATCGCCGACGCGTTTTTCAAGGCGCTGCGCGAGCGCACGACGTTGCCGGTCGCGTGCGAGGCGCGCGAACATAGCTGGTTCACGACGCACGCGGCAGCGTTGCTGAAGTCGCATCACATTGCATACGTCGACGCCGATCCGATTCCCGACGAATGCGAGATCAAGCATCGCGCGGACGCATCGCTCGTCTATGTGCGGCTGCACGGCTCGCCCGAGTTATACAGGTCTTCGTACGACTACACGTATCTCGACGAACTCGCGCGCACGCTGCACAACCGCGCGAAGAAGACGGCCGAAGTCTGGTGCATCTTCGACAACACCGCCGAGGGCCACGCGCAGCCCAACGCGCTGCATCTGATGGAGCGGCTGCGGATTCATCACAAGGTCTGAAGTTCTTTTTGGAGGCTTCCTCGGATGCTCAAGCTGCTTGCGGCCACGCTCGCCGCGTCTTGCATTTTCACGGCCACGCCGGCACACGCTCAGAACGCCACGCCCGCCGGCGATGGCACGTTCCTGCTGACGATCTTCCTCAAGCACGACGAATCGAAGACGCTGCCCCAGATCAATCAGCAGTTGAAGGAGCAAGGCTACTTCAAGCAGTTTCCGCCGCCGGGCGTCGAAGTGGTGTCGTGGTACGTGATGATGGGAATCGGTCAGGTCGTCACGTTGCGCGTACCCGCCGACCGGTTGCGCGAAGTCAACCGCGCGATCGAAAGCACCGCATGGGGTGGATATCGGACGGAGTTCTATCCGACGTACGACTACAAGGCCGCCGCGCAGAAGTTGCGCGAGGAAATGAACAAATAGTCCGGACGAAAAAAACCCGCATCGCTGCGGGTTTCTTCTTTCGGCATGACGCGAGCCTCTTTCGAAGCCCGCGCCGATGTAATCGGCTTTCGCCAGATTACATGTCCATGCCCATGCCGCCCATGCCGCCGGGCATGCCGCCAGGCATCGGAGCATCTTCCTTCGGCAGTTCGGCGACAGCTGCGTCGGTCGTCAGCAGCAGGCCAGCCACCGATGCCGCGTTTTGCAGCGCCGTGCGCGTCACCTTCGTCGGGTCGACGACACCGGCTTCCACCAGGTCACCGTACTCGCCGGTTGCCGCGTTATAGCCGTAGTTGCCCGTACCTTGAGCAACTGCTGCCACCACGACCGAAGCTTCTTCGCCGCCGTTCGTGACGATCTGGCGCAGCGGCTCTTCCATGGCGCGCAGGACGATCTTGATACCAGCGTCCTGGTCTGCGTTCGCGCCCTTCAGCCCGTCGATCGCCTTGCGTGCGCGGATCAGCGCAACGCCGCCGCCTGCCACGATGCCTTCTTCCACAGCTGCGCGCGTTGCGTGCAGTGCGTCTTCGACACGTGCCTTCTTTTCCTTCATTTCGACTTCGGTCGCAGCGCCGACCTTGATCACCGCAACGCCGCCGGCCAGCTTGGCCACGCGCTCTTGCAGCTTTTCACGGTCGTAGTCCGACGTCGCTTCTTCGATCTGCTTGCGCACTTGCTTCACGCGCGCTTCGATGTTCACGGCTTCGCCAGCGCCGTCGATGATCGTCGTGTTTTCCTTGCCCACTTCGATGCGCTTCGCCTGGCCCAGTTCAGCCAGCGTTGCCTTCTCGAGCGTCAGGCCGGTTTCTTCCGCGACGACTTGACCGCCGGTCAGGATCGCGATGTCTTCCAGCATGGCCTTACGGCGGTCGCCGAAGCCCGGAGCCTTGACAGCAACCGTCTTCAGGATGCCGCGGATGTTGTTGACGACCAGCGTAGCCAGCGCTTCGCCTTCGACGTCTTCAGCGATGATCAGCAGCGGACGGCCAGCCTTCGCGACTTGTTCCAGAACCGGCAGCAGATCGCGGATGTTCGAAACCTTCTTGTCGTGCAGCAGCACGAACGGGTTTTCGAGGACGGCGACTTGCTTGTCCGGGTTGTTGATGAAGTAGGGCGACAGGTAGCCGCGGTCGAATTGCATACCTTCGACGACGTCCAGCTCGTCTTGCAGCGACTTGCCGTCTTCGACGGTGATGACGCCTTCCTTGCCGACCTTGTCCATCGCTTCAGCGATGCGCTCGCCGATCGACGTGTCGCTGTTCGCCGAGATCGAGCCGACTTGCGCGATTTCCTTGTTCGTCGTGCAGGGCTTGCTGATCTTGCGCAGTTCTTCGATTGCTGCAGCCACGGCCTTGTCGATGCCGCGCTTCAGGTCCATCGGGTTCATGCCCGATGCGACGTACTTCATGCCTTCGCGAACGATGGATTGCGCGAGCACGGTAGCGGTCGTGGTGCCGTCACCTGCGTTGTCGCTGGTCTTGGAAGCAACTTCCTTGACCATTTGCGCGCCCATGTTCTGGAGCTTGTCCTTCAGTTCGATTTCCTTCGCGACCGACACACCGTCCTTCGTGACCGTCGGGCCGCCGAAAGAGCGCTCGAGCACGACGTTGCGGCCCTTCGGACCCAGCGTGACCTTGACCGCGTTGGCCAGAATGTTCACGCCTTCGACCATCTTGGCGCGTGCGGAATCGCCAAAAGTGACTTCTTTAGCTGCCATATCCAAACTCCTTGATTCGATTCGGTTTGCTGGCTTCGCTGCGGCGCTCGGAGGAGCGGCTCAGGCAGACGAAGCCGAACGTGCAGGAAGGATGCTTACTTGACCAGAACGGCCATGATGTCTTCTTCGCGCATGACGAGCAGTTCCTGCCCGTCGACCTTGACGGTCTGGCCAGCGTACTTGCCGAACAGAACACGGTCGCCGACCTTCACGTCGAGGGCGATTTGCGCGCCCTTGTCATCGCGCTTGCCCGGGCCGATGGCCAGGACTTCGCCTTGATCCGGCTTCTCAGCGGCTGCTTCAGGGATCACGATGCCCGATGCGGTCTTGGTTTCCTGGTCCAGACGTTTGACGATGACGCGATCGTGCAAAGGACGAAGGTTCATACACACTCCTCTCTTGATTGAGACTGAAAACGCGGGAAAACCCGTCCTTTGAGAAGGATCTCGCCGGACGGCAATCTTGTTAGCACTCTCGTGCAGTGAGTGCCAATTATATGGAGCGACTTTGACAATTTCAAGGACGCAAAGGCCGGGAAAACGCTTAAGCAGCTTGACTCTTGAAAAACGGCACTGCGTCCATAAGCGGAAAATCGGATCAATGGAAACCAAAAACCGATTGACAGAATTAATGCCGTTTCGACAAAAGTGATTTCGTCGGATTAGGGTTTTTCCTAGGTCGTCCGGAGCCTAGACTGCATCTCAACGCCGAAGCAACGGAAAGACACACACTCCGCCGCGACGTTCCTTAAAACAGCATCCGGAGGTCATCATGTTCAAGTTCAAATCAATCGTTCCCGCCATCGCCATTGCAGCCGTACTCGCCGCGCCGGCTTTCGTGCAAGCGCGCGAAGACGGCCCTGCCACCCGTGCGCAAGTGCGCGCCGAACTCGTTCAACTCGAACGCGCCGGCTACAAGCCGATGGCCGATCAAGCCACGTATCCCGCCGAGATTCAGGCTGCCGAAGGGCGCGTGGCCGCGCAACAAAGCGCATCGAACGCGTCGTTTGGCGGCGTGAGCGATGGCGCGTCGGCATCGGGGAAACCGGCGCGCGTCGGCTTTTTGAGCCGTATCGTCCGTCCCGCCGCCGATGCCAATCCGGTCGACTTCAATCGCCCGTAAGCGAAATGCAAAGCGGCGCGCGACGCCGCATCCGACGAAGCCCGGCCTCGCATGCCGGGCTTTTCGCTTGCTGAAGGAACTAAGACCTATGCTTTTTCGTCGGTGATACCGCTGGCACTACAATCTTCACCTGCCTCCCTTCGTTCCTCTCGCTCTCCGTCTTAAGCCGCTCATGTCATCTCTCGCATCGTCGCGTCTCGTGTTCGTGTCGCTCGCGCTGACCGCCCTTGTCGGGTGCGGCGGCCGCGCCGCCACCACGCCGAGCTATCAGCAGGAGCTGTTCAGCACCGGCGTGAGCCCGTTCGCGCACAATTTCGACGCCACCGTCAACGAAACCTGCGAGGCCGCGCGCCGCGCGCTGCTGTCGCAAGGGTTTCTCACGACGATGGGCCAGCCCGACACCGTCGACGCGACCAAGAATTTCCAGCCGAGCGCCGAAACGCACGTCGTCGTCTCGTTCCACGTCGTTTGCACGCCCGGCGAAAACGCGACGAACCAAAGCATCGCGTACGTGAACGCCGTGCAGGACGGCTATGCGCTCAAGAAGAGCGACACGTCCGCGAGCGTGGGCTTGAGCGTGCTCGGCTCGCTGTCGCTGCCGATCCGCTCGAACAGCGACGCGATGGTCAAGATTTCCAGCGAGACCGTGCCCGCCGGCAAGTTCTATGACCGCTTCTTCGGTCTGATGGGCCACTATCTGAACACGGTGCCGCGCAGCGCGCCCGTCGCCGGCGACGAAGTGAAAAGCAAGCCGCTCGCGCCGTCGATCATCGTGAGCTCGCCCGAGCTGACGCCGACACCGATCGTCGTGCAGGCGCCCGCCGCCGCGACCGCGATCCAGAGGCCGAATGCCGATGCGGCTGCGGCTGGCGCATCGGAAGTCCCGGCGGCGTCGGCGGCCGCAGTGCCCGCGGCCACCGTGACGCACTGAACCGTCAGTTCGGCACGTTCACGATGCCGCCCGCCACCGAGATCGCGTTCGCGCCGGGATCGGTCGCGATGGGTGGCAGATTCGACGTCGTGAGGGCGGGCGCCGAACCCGCCTTGCCGCCGCGCGCGACCGTCCGCACCACCTGCGACGGCGGCAGCGGCGCGTTGTTCTTCAGGTGGTTCCACATCAGGTTGAGCGCCTGAATGTCGTAGTAGTGGAGCGGAATGAAGCGCGTGTCGAAGCCTGCCACGCTCAGGAACGCGTCGAAGTGCTGACCGTTCGTGATCTCATACAGCGAAAGCTGGCTCTTGCTTCCCTCCGCCACGCGATTCGCACCCAGATACGGCCGCGACGCATGATTGATCGGCACGAGCGCATCCGCCCGGCCCTGCACGATGATCGCGGGCTTGCCGCGAAGATTCGCGTTCACGCGGATCGCATTGACGCTGCCCGCCATCGTCGCGTTGCCGTTCGTCCATAACGCGCGCAGGCAGGCGGCGCCCGCGTAGCTCGCATCGGGCGTCGCCAGCCGATGATCCGCCGCGCCCGTCGTTCCCGCGTTGTAGACCAGGTTGATGCCGTTGGTCGGCGGCACGCCGTTGCCGTTGCCGAAGATCGTCGGCATCGGCGAGACGAGCGGCGTGACGCCGGCCGCGCCGGTCGCCGCGCTGGTCGTGCCGAAGCTGAACTCGCAGAGATTGTCGAGCACGCTCGCTTTCATGTACGCATCGGCGTAAGTGACGGCGACGGCCGGGACCGCCTGCGAATCCCACATCGGCGCGTGCAGCGTGTCGGAATCGCTCTCGTAGCCTGCCTGATGCAGACGGTTCAGCGCATCGGTCGCCTGCTCCGTCGTCGTGCCGCCCGAGACGAAGCCGTTGGCGGCAAGCGTCGCACAGCGCGCCGTGCGGATCGCGTTGGTCGTGGCGGGCAGAAGCGTCGTCAGATATGGCGCGCCTGCCGCAGCGGGCGCGAGCGCCGCGCACGGCTGCAGCAGGTTCGCGAGCGTCATGTAATCCGCGAGCGGCCTGCCGAACGAGCCGACCGGCACGCCGCCCTGCCGCACCGAAACCTGCGACGGCAAATTCAGATTGATCTGCGGCTCGCCGACGACGACCGCCGTGATCCAGCCATCGGTGTCCTGTTCCGCCGCCGCCAGCGATGCGCCGCCGCCGTTGCTCACCGATGCCGCGATCGTCGTGATGCTGCCCTTGCTGTAGCGCACCTGATGCGTCGATCCGCTGACCGGCCCGAACATGTCGTTGAGCGCCCAGTACGCGAACTGGATCGCCTGCAGCGTGTTCTTGCCCCAGTCCTGCTCCGGGTTTTGCTGCGAATGCGCGTGCTTGTACGCGTAGCGATTCGGGAACGCCGAATTGAACGACGACAGCGCCGACGCGCTCACGTTCGCCTTGAAGATCGCCTTGGTCCCGGCGATGTCCGCACTGGCGAGCGTGCCGTCGATGAGCGTCACGAGCGTCGTCGAAATTTCCTGCGCGCCGTTGCCGCTGCCCTTGTCCGTGTAGGCGACCGCGCAGCCGCGCTTGAGGCCCCACTCGCCCGCCGCCGAAATCGCACCGTAGACGCCGCGCGATCCCGATGACGTCGCCGTGACGATGCACGGCTGGTCCGGATTGAAGCTCGTCGGGATCTGCACGAGCAGGCTCACGTTCTGCCTGCCGCTGCCATCGTCCGCGTAGGCGATGTACTCCTTGCCCGCGATCTTGCCTTCGCCGAGCGAGTCGTTGCCGTTCAGATCGACATTCGGCCCCCAGAAGCGGCCGTAGCCGCCGTTCGCCGACATGTCAACGAGCGCGCGGTAGTTCGAATAGATCGCGAGACGGCGCAATTCGGCTGCCGTTGGCGCGGCGGGCTTCGCGAACGTCGGCGCGGTCGCCGACGCGAGGCCCGTCTTGCCGAGACCGGCCGTGAGCAAATCGTCGGAGACGCCGTCGTAAGTCTGGGTGTTCACCGAGCCCGAGATGAAGCTCGGCAAGCTGTTGGCCGGCTGGCCGCCGCCGCCGTTGTCGTCATCGCCGCCGTGGCATGCGGCTAGTGTCGCCGCCGCCAGCAACGCCAGCGCGCCGAGCGCGGCCGTTCGCGGCACATCCTGCAAAGCCTGCAACCTCGGGAAACGCGCGAGTCTTTTCATTTGAATCTCCGCCATCGGTTCCGATTGAGTGATGCGATTTTCAAGCGATCGACAATGCGAGTATCGCGCCGATCGAACGCCAGTCACAGCCGATTTCACGCGCGCCGGCTGCAAAAGCTCCAAACGACAACGGGCCCCGGCGGCGACGCCGGAGCCCGTTCAAACGCCCGCCAGACGAGCGAAGCTTGCGGCATCGCGAGATGCCGCCCACTGCCTGTGATGCGTGTTATTGCCCGCCGCCTTGAACGCCGAGCGTAATCTTGTTGGAGACCGACTTCACGCCCGGCACGCCCTTCGCGACTTCTTCGGCCTGAGCGATCTGGCCGCCTTCCGGCACCGTGCCGGTCAGCGTGACCGCGCCGCTGCGCGCGCGCACGAACACGTTCGACACGTCGAAGCCCTGTGCCTTCGACAGCGCGCGGCGCACGTCGTAGCCGAGCTTGCGGTCGGTTTTCTTGGTCGCGGATTTCTGAGCCTTGGCCGCCGCTGCCGAGTCGGTGCTCGTGGCCGCCGCGTCGCTCGATTGCGCATAGGCGCTCGATGCCACGGCCACGCACACCACCACGCCCAGCGCCTTCAACAGATCGACTGCTTTCATGATTTCTCCTTTTGTTTCGCTTGTTGACTTCGCACAGTTGCTACTTCGCTCGTTTTGCACTTCAAAAGCGGGCCGCATTCCCAGCGGCTGGGCAACGACATCGAGCGGCTGACCGTGACCGCGCGCGCCCGGCGCCTGAAACTGACGCGGGAATAGCGGCGGCAAGCCGGCGGATGCGGCTCACGGTGCTGCGAGAGACTGGCGATCGAAACAAATCACGGCCGGTTTTTTCGGGCGATGACGCCCGCCGGCTCGAATATGACCTGCCGCATGGCGCCTGCTTGGCGGTCCGCGAACCCACATTCCGGGCTGCGGCGCGAGAGGAGCCTTGTCGTGCGGCGGCGAACGTCAATTTAGCCCAGCGCGGCCATTAGCGCAAAGCATTTAACAATGCGGCCATATGCGACGCCGTTCGCAAGCAACAGCGCGCGCGCTTTCTACACACGCCTGTCACACGGCGCGCCGGGCCCGCGGTCATCCGGGCGACGCGCGATCTCATGTACCATCGACGCCATGCTGGCCGTCCGGACGCGCCGCTCGCGCGCCTCGCCGAACACGTTCGGGCAGACGTGGGCGCATCGCGATCGGGTAAGCTCGCAGGCACGAAGTTTCAAGATTACCGACGAGATGACCCACCCTTCAGGAAACAATCCGGGCCACGATCCGGACGTCCCGCCCAAACGCAAGCCCTTGCCGAGAATCGGCGCGCGCTTCGTCGCGATCTCATGGCGCGATCTCGCGCTCACCTTCGGCCCGATCCTGCTCGTGTGCGCGGCCGCGCTCTATGCCGCCGTGCGGCTGATCCAGCCCGCGCCGCCGAGCACGCTGACCATCGCCGCCGGCCCGAAAGGCAGCTCGTTCTGGACGAGCGCGCAGAAATACAAGACGATCCTCGCGCGCAACCGCGTGACGCTGAACATCCTCGAGACGCAAGGCTCGCTCGATAACCTGACGCGCCTCGAAGACCCGAAATCGAACGTCGACGTCGGCTTCGTGCAGGGCGGCCTGACCAAGCCGGGCGCGACGCACGACAATCTGGAATCGCTCGGCAGCGTGTCCTACGTGCCGCTCGCGGTGTTCTATCGCGGCGCGACGGTCGTCAGCCGATTGTCGGAGCTGAAGGGCAAGCGGCTCGCGATCGGCGCGGAAGGCAGCGGCACGCGCGTGCTCGCGCTGAATCTGCTGAAGGCGAACGGCATCGAGCCGGGCGGCGACACGGAACTGCTGCCGCTCGCCGGCGACGAAGCCGCGAAAGCGCTCGAAGACGGCCAGATCGACGCAGCCTTTCTGACCGGCGACTCCGCGCAGCCGCCGACGATGGCGAAGCTCCTGCGCACGTCCGGCATCCGCTTCATGGATTTCGCCCAGGCCGACGCCTACGCGCGCCGCTTTCCGTATCTGACGGAAATCGACTTGCCGATGGGCGCCTTCGATTTCGCCCGCAACCTGCCGCCGCGCGCGGTCCACATGATCGCGCCGACCGCCGAACTGGTCGCGCGCGACAGCCTGCATCCGGCGCTCTCCGATCTGCTGATCGAAGCCGCGCGCGAGGTGCACGGGCGCGCGAATCTGCTGCAGCGGGCGAACGAATTCCCCGCGCCGCTCGTGCACGAATTCCGCATCAGCGACAACGCCGAGCGCTATTACAAATCCGGCAAGAGCTTTCTGTACCGTTCGCTGCCGTTCTGGGTCGCGAGTCTCGCGGATCGCGTGCTGGTCGTGCTGGTGCCGCTGATCGTCGTGCTGATTCCGGGCTTGCGGCTCGTGCCGGGACTGTATCGATGGCGCGTGAAATCGCGCATCTACCGCTGGTATGGCGCGCTGATTGCGATAGAGCGGGAAGCGATCAGCGGCCCCGACACCGCGCAGCGCGACGCGCTGCTCGACCGCATCGACGCGATCGAAACGGCCGTCAATCGCATGAAGATGCCGCTCGCGTTCGCCGATCAGTTCTACGTGCTGCGCGAGCACATCGGTTTCGTGCGGGAGCGTCTCGCGCACGCGCCGGTCGCCCCGGCCGACCAAACCCGCGCGCGCGACATGGCGCAACAGCATGCGGCCGGTGGCGTTCGCCAAGCAGACACGGAGCAAGGCAGCACGTAATATCTGTTGGAGAAACGTTAAAAAAGGATGCGACGCCGCGCGCTGCATCCGTCATGCAGGACACGACAAAAAACGAACAGATGCGGCTCAGAGCGCGCCGCCGCGCGAGCAAAGCCACGGAATCTCAGGGAGAAGGGAACATGAGTGCCCCGCATTCGACCAGCACCGGTCATCCGTACTTTTTCTTCGACTTCATATCGCCGTTTTCGTACTTGCTGCTGGAGCAGCATGAGAAGTGGCCCGACATGCCGTTCGAGCTCGTGCCCGTCCAGTTGATGAAGCTGCTCGACCGCTGGGGCCAGCCGCACGCCGCGACGATTCCGTCCAAGCGCGTCTTCACCTACCGGCACGCGCTGTTTCGCGCGGAGCAGCTCGGCATTCCGTTCAAGATGCCGCCCGCCCATCCGTTCGATACGAGCAAGGCGCTGCGTCTTGCCGTGCTCGCCGACGGCGACATCGCCCGCGTGCGCGAAATCTTCCGCTACATCTGGCGCGAAGGGCGCGATCCCGCGACGCCGGAAGGCTTCAAGGCGTTGTGCGAGCACGTCGGCATGCCGGAGGCCGTGACGCGCATCGAGGATGAGGACGTCAAGGCGAAGCTGCGCGACAACAACGACCGCGCCGTAGCGATGGGCGTGTTCGGCGTGCCGACTTTCCTCGTCAACGACCAGATCTTCTGGGGCGAAGACACGCTGCCGATGGTGCTCTACGTCGCGCGCTCGCCGAACTGGCTCGACGGCGCGGAAGTGAAGCGCATCAGCGCGCTGCCGATCGCGCCGAAAGACGCCGATTTCAGCTGACGGCGGCCGGATGGCGGACGCGCCTATGCCGTGCATAGCGCGCCTGCTATGGCGTCAAAATTGGATAAGCGGTTTACTTCGGCTTTAGGGCTCGCGAGTTCGCGCCCGCGCGTCCTGAATTCACTTGCTTGCCATGAACGATCCCGCCGACTCACTCGACATCTGGCTCATCCGCGTGCTGCGCACCTTGCTGCTGGAGCGCAGCGTGACGCAGACCGCGCAGCGGCTGAACCAGACGCAACCGGCGATCAGCACCGCGCTGCGCCGTCTGCGCGAGATCCTGAACGACCCGATTCTCGTGCGCGGCAAACAGGGCATGGTGCCGACCGAATACGGCGAATCGCTGCTCGCGCCCGCGCAACGCGCATTGCGCGAAGTGGAATTCGTCGCGACGCCGCACGGGGATTTCGACCCGCGAAGCTCGCGCCGCACGTTCCGCGTGGCCGCGCCTGATTATCTGAACGATTTCTTCATGCCGACGCTCGTCGCCGCTTTTCGCGACGCCGCGCCCAATGCGCGTCTGGAGATCGAGTCGCTGAATCCGATGCGCGATCACGAGCGCATGCTCGACGAAGGCGAAATCGATCTGATGGTCGCGAACTGGACGAAGCCCGAGCCGCGCTTCGAACGCCAGGATCTTTTCAGCGACGTATTCGTCTGCCTGATGCGTGCGAATCATCCGCTCGCGCGCGAACCGCTGACGGCGGAACGCTACGCGCTCGCCGCGCACCTCGCGCCGACGCCGTATAGCGGCGGCCGGCGTCATCCGATCGACATCGGGCTCGCGCGCGCGGGCATCGAAAGGCGCATCGTCACGACGATTCCGTACTTCGGCCTCGTGCCGCAGGTGCTGTTGCAGTCGGACCTCATCTTCACCGCGCCGCGCCGCTTCGCGCAGCACTATGCGGCGATGCTGCCGCTCGCCGTGCTCGATTCGCCGGTGCCGTTTCCGCGCATCAAGTGCTACCAGCTTTCGGTGCCGCAGCCCGATCAGCCGACGGACATCGCCTGGCTGCGCACGCTGATGTCGACCGTTTCCGACTCGCTCACGGGCCGGAAGCAAGTTGCGGCGGCGGCATCGGGCGATGAAACCGCCGAACTGGGCGAAGCGGCGAAGTAACGCACGCGCGGCGGGACTTCGGTACTATCCGAACGACACCTTCTGCCCGCCCGCTCACATGGATGCTCTCGACAAACTGATTCAGCTTGCGAGCCTTGCCGGCGCGCTCGATCTGCGCTGCCTGCTGCGCGGCCCGCTGGAACTGGATCACGCGCCCGCGCCCGCCGGCGAAGCGGTGTATCACGTCGTGCTCGACGGCGCGTGCACCGTCGTGCGCAAAGGTCACGCGCCGCTCGAACTGACGGCGGGCGACATCTTCTTTCTGCCGCGCGGAGACGCGCATGTGCTGAGCATCAAGGCGCGCGAAGGCGGCTCGTCCAAAGCCGAGATGGAAGCGCGCGACAACGGCGCGGTCACGGTAAGAAGCAATTGCGGCGGGCAGCCGCCGGGCGTGGACTTGCTGTGCGGGCGCTTTCTCTACGCGCCGCGCGCGCTTCTGATCGACGTCCTGCCGGATGTCGTGCACGTATCGTTCTCGAACGCGTCGGCTTCCTATCTCGCGCCGCTCGTCCAGACGATGCGCCGCGAAGCGGAAGATGCGGAACTGGGCGCGCCGTCGATCGTCACGGCGCTATCGACCGCGCTCTTCACGATGGTGCTGCGCGCGTGGCTCGACGGACAGCCGTCATTGGCGGGCGTGCTCGGCTTGCTGGCGAACCGGCGGCTGGGCGCATCGATCATCGCGATGCTGGAGCGCCCTGCCGAACCCTGGACGCTGGAGATGCTCGCCAAGGAAGCGGCGATGTCGCGCGCCACGTTCATGCGCGCGTTCTCGGCGCATTCGGACAGCTCGCCGCTCGCGTTGCTGAGTCACGTGCGGATGCAGCTCGCCAGCACGATGCTCACGCATACGAAAAAGAGCATCGCGGATGTCGCGGCCGATGTGGGGTATCAGTCGGAAGCGGCGTTTTCGAAGCGGTTCAAGGAGCTTTATGGCGTCGCGCCGGGACGCTTCAGACAGACCAACGGCATCGCTTGAAGCGTCATCGTGGCTCAGGCGGAAAGATGCGCTGCGTTCACCGCCGGCGTTCCGAGCCTCGCCGTCATCTCCCGCACGCGCAGCAGTTGCGCGGCAACGGCGAGCCCGATCGACCACGGCGCCTTGTCGACGATCCCTTCCACGCCGATCGGACACGTGATCTCCGGCAGCCGGTCCGCCGCCACACCACGCTCCATCAATCGCCGCTCGAACTTGACGCGCTTCGTCTTCGAGCCGATCAGCCCGAAGTAAGCGAAGTCGTCGCGCCGCATGATGCGTTGCGTCAGCGAAAAGTCGAGCGAATGATCGTGCGTCATCACGATGAAGTACGCGCCCGGCGGCGCTTCGTCGACGATCGCGTCGGGCAGATCGGTCGCTTCGATCTGCACGTTCGCCGGCACTTCGTCGGGGAAAAGTTCGTCGCGCGCATCGACCCATTGCACGACGCACGGCAACGTGCCGAGCACCTTCACGAGCGCGTGGCCGACGTGGCCCGCGCCGAACAGGACGACGTGCATCATGAGCGCGCGCTCCTCACCGCATTCACCGCCTTCAGGATTTCTTCGGCCGTCGCGGGCGCGTTGAGCGGCGGATTGATCTTGTGATCGCCGACAGCGGAAACGGCGTCGCGGATCGCGAAGAACACCGAGAACGGCAGCAGCAACGGCGGCTCGCCGACGGCCTTCGAACGATGGATGCTGTCCTCCACGTTGCGATTCTTGAAGAGATCGACGCGGAAATCGGCGGGCATGTCGTTGGTCGTCGGAATCTTGTAGGTCGACGGCGCGTGCGTCATCAGCTTGCCGTTGTCGTCCCACCAAAGCTCTTCCGTCGTCAGCCAGCCCATGCCCTGCACGAACGCGCCTTCCACCTGGCCCTTGTCGAGCGCCGGATTCAGCGACGCGCCCACGTCATGCAACGCATCCGCGCGCAGCACGCGCATTTCGCCGGTGAGCGTGTCGATCACGACTTCCGACACTGCCGCGCCATACGAGTAGTAGTAGAACGGACGGCCTTGCATCGTCGCTGCATCCCAGTGGAGCTTGGGCGTCGCGTAGAAGCCGTCGGACCACAACTGCACGCGCGCGAGATATGCCTTCTGGACGACTTCGCCGAACGGAATGGCATCGTCGCCGACGATCACGCGGTCGTTCGCGAAGCGCACTTGCGCCGGCGCGACGGTGCCGCCGCCGAACTTCTCCGCCGCGAACTTCGCGAGCCGCTCGCGCAACTGGCGCGCGGCGTCCTGCGCGGCCTTGCCGTTGAGATCGGTGCCGGTCGATGCCGCCGTCGCCGATGTATTCGCGACCTTGCTCGTATCCGTCGCCGTCACGCGCACGCGCTCGAAGTTCACGCCGAGTTCGTGCGCAACCACTTGCGCGACCTTCGTGTTCAGGCCCTGGCCCATTTCGGTGCCGCCGTGATTCACGAGCATCGAGCCGTCGGTGTAGATGTGAACCAGCGCGCCCGCCTGGTTGAAGTGCGTCACGTTGAACGCGATGCCGAACTTCACCGGCGTCAGCGCGAGGCCCTTCTTCAGGATTGCGTTGTTCGCGTTGAATTCGTCGATGGCCGCGCGGCGCTTGCGATACTCGCTCGTCTCTTCGAGTTCGGCGATCAGTTCGTGGATGACGTTGTCCTCGACCGTCTGGCCGTAAGGCGTCTTGTTGTTTTCCGTCTTGCCGTAGAGATTCGCGCGGCGCACGTCGAGCGAATCCTTCCCGACCGCACGCGCGACGTTATCCAGAATGTATTCGATCGCGAACGCGCCCTGCGGCCCGCCGAAGCCGCGAAACGCGGTGTTCGACTGCGTGTTGGTCTTGCCGCAATAGCCTGCGATCTTCACGTCCGAGAGCCAGTACGCGTTGTCGAAATGGCAGACGGCGCGCGTCATCACCGGGCCCGACAAATCCGCGGAGAAACCGCAGCGCGACGTCATGTCGACGGACACGCCTTCGATCTTGCCGTCATCGTCGTAGCCGACTTCGAAGTCGTACACGAAGTCGTGACGCTTGCCGGTGATCATCATGTCGTCGTCGCGGTCCGGACGCAGCTTGACCGGGCACAGCAACTTCCATGCGGCGAGCGCCGCGCAGCACGCGAAAATGCCCGACTGCGATTCCTTGCCGCCGAATCCGCCGCCCATGCGACGGCATTCGACCAGCACGTTATGCGAATGCACATTCAGCACGTGCGCGACGAGATGCTGCATTTCCGTCGGATGCTGCGTCGAGCAGTAGACGTGCATGCCGTCATCCTCCTTCGGCACGGCATAGGCGATCTGGCCTTCGAGATAGAACTGTTCCTGGCCGCCGAGCTTCATCGCGCCGCGCTCGTGATGCGCGGCTTTCGACATGCGGCTTTCGGCGTCGCCGCGCGCGAGCTTCAGCGGATTGAGCACATACGATTCCGCTTTGCGCGCGTCTTCGGGCGTGAGAATCGGCACGAGGTCTTCGAATTCGATGGTCGCGCGACGCGCCGCCAAGCGCGCGGTATCGTGCGACGTCGCGACGACGATGAACATCGGCTGGCCGACGAACTGCACGATGCCCTGAGCCAGCACCGGATCGTCGTGGATGATCGGGCCGCAATCGTTCACGCCGGGAATGTCCTCGGCGGTGAATACGGCGACCACGCCCGGCGTCGCGCGCACGGCGTCGAAGTTCATCGACACGATCTTCGCGTGCGCCTTCGGGCTCGTGCCGAGCGCGGCGTGCAGCGTGCCCGCGACGAGCGGAATGTCGTCGGTATAGCTCGCGCGCCCGCTCACGTGCAGATGCGCCGACTCATGCGGACGCGATACGTGGACCTGCTTGAAAGCGTCGATTTCGTTCGCGAGCGACTGAGCGTCGGCGATGAATGCTTCTGCTTGCTGATTCATGTTTTTTTGCTCCTTCGCTTACTTCGCTTCGACGAGTTCGATTGCGCGCACATCGAGCTTCGATTTGTCCAGCGGATCGTGCGGGCGCGTCTCCAGCCAGAAGCGATACAAAAGGCTCTTTGCGGTGTCGAGGCGATAGTCGCTGCTCGCGCGCATGTCGGTGAGCGGCTGGTAATCCTTGGAAAGCGCGATCATCGCGGCCTGCGCGGTGGCTTCGTGCCAAAGCGCATCGTTGAGAATGGCTTCGGCGTGTTCCGCGCGCTTCGGCGTCGCGGCCATGCCGCCGTAGGCGAGGCGCGGCTCGCGGATCGTGTCGCCATCGGCGATGAAACTGAACGCGGCGTAGACGGCGGAAATATCGGAGTCGAAACGCTTCGACAGCTTGTACGCGCGGAACTTAAGGTTCGCGCGCTTGCCCGTGCGCGTCGGCACGCGGATCGCGGCGACGAACTCGTTCTCGCGCATGTCCTTCTTCTGATACGCGATGTACAGATCCTCGAGCGGCATCTCGCGCAGACCATCGACGCTTTGCAGGACGACGCGCGCATTCAGCGCGATGAGGCCGGGCATCGAATCGCCGATCGGCGAGCCGTTCGCGACGTTGCCGCCGAGCGTGCCGGCGTTGCGGATGGGCAGCGACGCGAAACGCAGACGCGTCTCTTCGAGTTCGGGATAGAGCTTCACGAGTTCGTCGTACGCGCGCTCGACCGACACGCCCGCGCCGATCTCGATCCATTCGTCCGTCGTCTCGACGCGCTTGAACGAGTCGATCTGCCCGACATAGACGATATCGCCCAGATCGCGCAACTGCTTCGTCACCCACAAACCGACGTCCGTGCTGCCCGCGAGAATCCGCACGTTCGGGTTTTTGTCCTTGATCGCGGCGAGCGCTTCGGTCGTGCGCGGCGCGTCGAACTGGCGGCCGGCGTGCTCGTAGTGGAACGTGTCGTCGCGCTTCAGGCTTTCGAGCGTGCGCGCGAGCGCCGGCACGTTGACGGGCGCGAGCGGCGCGCGGTCGAACATCTGCTCGGCAGCGTCGATGATCGGCCGATAACCCGTGCAGCGGCACAGATTGCCCGTCAGCGCATCGCTGATCTCCTGGCGCGAGGGCTTCGTCTTCTCGCACGTTCCCGGGCAGCCGGTCGTCGCATGACCGTGCTTTTCGTAGAGCGCGAACATCGACATCGCGAAGCCGGGCGTGCAGAAGCCGCATTGCGAGCCGTGACAATCGACGAGCGCCTGCTGCACCGGATGCAGCGTGCCGTCCGGCTGGCGCAGGTCTTCGACGGTGAAGAGCGCGCGGCCGTCGAGCGTCGGCAGAAACTGCACGCACGCGTTGACGGCCTTGAACGCGACGCCGCCCGCGCCGTCCGGCTCGCCGATGACGACCGTGCACGCGCCGCAGTCGCCTTCCGCGCAGCCTTCCTTGGTGCCGGTGCAGCGCGCGTCTTCGCGCAGATATTGCAGGACGGTGCGCGTCGTCGACGCGCCGCTCACTTCCTGGATCGCGTTGCGGTGATAGAAGCGGATCGGCTCAGTCATGGATGTCTCGGGGCTCTTCGATGCTTTTTCGCTGGTTGCGCGGGATGCGCAGCCGGTGGCATTCGCGATTTCGGACCTTTTCAGATTAGTCCTGTCGCTTCGATGGTTCAAAAGCTATCACCGCCAAAATCGATAACCCATAGGCGGCATTGCATGAACGACATATTCTTCGTCCGATATGTGCTGCGAGCCTTATCCAGCAAGGCCTGCGTCGGCGGCGCCCGATGACTCGGACAGGCGATTTGTCCTAGCTGGTTACAAAACGACTGCGACGTTGCGCCGCAACATATGGGACAATCACGCCTTCGCGCCGAATTCAACCCCGCAATTTCCCTATGTCCACCGAGTCCCGCATCAAGCCGCAAAGCGACTTCGCCGTCACGCTGCGGATTCTGCCCGTCGTGCTGTACACGTTCCTTTGCTACCTGACGATCGGCATTCCGCTCGCGGTGCTGCCGGGCTTCGTGCACACCGATCTCGGCTACGGCTCGGTGATGGCGGGCGCGGCGATCAGCGTCCAGTACTTCGCGACGCTGCTGTCGCGGCCGCTGGCGGGCCGCACCGCCGATACGCTCGGCCCCAAGAAAACCGTGCTCTACGGTCTCGCGGCGTGCGCGGCAAGCGGCGTGCTGCTGCTCGCCTCGGCGCTCGCCGCGCAGTGGCACGCGGTGAGTCTCGTGCTGCTGGTGATCGCGCGGCTCGTGCTCGGCTTCGGCGAGAGCTGGGTCGGGACGGGATCGATCACATGGGGCATCGGGCGCGTCGGCGTGAACAACAACGCGAAGGTGATTTCGTGGAACGGCATCGCCACTTACGGCGCGCTCGCGATCGGCGCGCCGCTCGGCGTCGCGATCGATCATTCGCTGGGATTCGCGTCGCTCGGGCTGATCGTGATCGCGCTCGGCGGCTTCGGCTACTGGCTCGCGACGCGCATGGCGAGCGTGCCGATCGTGCACGGCGAGCGCATGTCGTATCGGAGCGTGTTCTTCCGCGTGTTGCCGCATGGACTGGGACTCGCGCTCGGATCGGCGGGATTCGGCTCCATCGCGACGTTCATCACGCTTTACTATGCCGCGCACAACTGGCCGAATGCGGCGCTTTCGCTTACGGTGTTCGGCACGATGTTCATCGGCGCGCGGCTTCTGTTCGCCAACACGATCAAGGCGTATGGCGGGTTTCGCGTGGCGATCGTGTCGTTTGCGTTCGAATGCGCGGGTCTGCTGATGCTGTGGCTCGCCGCCGAGCCGACTTTCGCGCTCGCGGGCGCGGCGCTGACCGGCTTCGGATTCGCGCTCGTGTTTCCGGCGCTCGGCGTCGAGGCGGTCGGGCTCGTGCCGCCGGCCAGCCGGGGCGCGGCTTTGTCGGCGTATTCGGTGTTTCTCGATCTGTCGCTCGGGTTGACCGGGCCGCTCGCTGGGTATGTCGCGGGTGAGTTGGGGTACGGGTCGGTGTTTCTGTTTGCCGCGCTGGCGGCGGCGGCGGCGGTGGCGTTGTCGGTGGCGCTTTATATGCGCGGTGGGCGTGGGGTGGGTGGGGCGGCTACGGCTTGAGCTCAGTGCTTTCGTAGCGTCGCGTTGCGTCGGGCGCGTTTTACCGGGTCCCGTTTTCGGGTCGGTCGATCGGCACTGCCCCTGTGCGGGGCGCACCTGATTTCTTTGCCGTCGACCAGAGCTAGCGCTTTAGCGCTTACTCTGGTCCTGTGCAAAGAAAGTAGCTTCTCAGGCCCGCGGTCACACGCACGTTGGGTAGTACTCTCGTCCCAGGCGGCACTCGCCTAAGTGTCGCCCTCAAAGGACCAACCGGGCTTGAATCGCGCACGGTCTGTCTCATCGCGCCGAGCCACTGGATCAGCACGAGTTGGCTCCGGCCCGCTGCGCCGGCTACGGCGTCGCCCTTTACGTGCCGGCTTTCGATCCGTGTAGTTGCAGCCCCAGCGCCTTGACCACTTTCAGGATCGTGCCGAAGCTCGGGTTGCCATCCTCCGATAACGCTTTATAGAGTCCTTCCCGGCTGATGCCGCTATCGCGCGCCACTTGCGCCATACCCCGCGCGCGTGCGATCACGCCCAACGCATGCGCGATAAACGCCGGATCGTCGCCGCCTTCCTGCAGACACGCATCGAAGTATTCAGCGATATCGTCTTCCGTTTGCAGATGTTCGGCCGAATCCCACGGCCGCGTCTTGATTCTGGCTGACGTCATCATTCACTCCATGTTCAGATGTCGAAGCATCGCGTGAGCCGATTTGATGTCTCGTTCCTGCGTCGACTTATCGCCGCCACACAGAAGAATCACGAGGACATCGCCGCGCTGCACGTAATACACGCGATACCCCGGCCCGTGATCGATACGCAACTCGATAATGGGATGCCCGGCAGAATTCGTATCGCCGGGATTTCCCAACGCGAGCCGGTCGATTCGGACCTGAATGCGGCGCTTCGCAATCCGGTCCTTCAGCGAGGCGAACCAGTCGTCGAAAACCTCGGTCGTGCGGATGTTCAACATCGTTGATCGTAGTCCATGGTTCACAGCGTGTAAACCACAGTTCACACGACTAAATTGAAGCAGGCGCGCCTTCCGGCCTTGCGAGTCTCACCAAGATAAGAAACAGAACGCCCCTTCGTCTTCAGCGTTTGTCTTAAAATCCCCGCTTGGCCCATTAGCGTCCGCTTTATGAACCCGACCTCGGAAGACCGCTGGCGCGATTTGCGCCCGGACCCGGACAGCGACACTCCGCTCTACCTTCAACTCGCCCGCAAGCTCGCCAACGCTATCCACGACAATCGCTGGAACGCAGGCGAAGCGCTGCCCTCCGAGCGCGTGCTGTCGGAAGCACTCGGCGTCTCGCGGATCACCTCGCGAAAAGCGATCGCGCTGCTCGTCGAACAAGGGCTCATCCGCCGCGAACAAGGCGCGGGCAGCTTCATCACGCCGCGCTACGAAGACCCGCTCTCGCGTCTGTCGAGCTTCTCCGAAATGCTCCGGCGCCGCGGCTTCAAACCGAGTTCCAAATGGCTCTCGCGCAGCATCGAGCCGGCCAATCGCGAGGAAGTCATCCAGCTCGGCCTCTCGCCCGCCGCGACCGTCACGCGCCTGAAACGCCTGCGTCTCGCCGATGACATCGTCATGGCCGTCGAGAATTCCACCTTTCCGGCGTCGTGCATTCCCGATCCGCAGACCATCGGCGATTCGCTCTACAGCTATCTCGATGCCCGCGGGCTTTCGATCGTGCGCGCGCTTCAGCATTTCCGCGCCGTGAACGCGAGCCCGGAGATTGCCGAGCAGATGGGCATCGCGCCACACGACGCGCTGCTGCTCATCACGCGCGTCGGCTACACGGCCGATCAGCGCGCCATCGAGCTCACCGATACCTACTGCCGCAACGACTACTACGACTTCGTCGCCGAGCTGCGAAAGTAACCCGCCCAATGACCGACACGCCCACAGCCCAGACGTCCGACCGATCGCTCTCCATCATGCTGTGGCTCGTCGCCACGGGCTTCTTCATGCAGACGCTCGACTCGACGATCGTCAACACCGCGCTCCCCGCGATGGCGCGAAGTCTGGGCGAGGCGCCGCTGCGCATGCAGGGCGTCGTGATCGCCTACTCGCTGACGATGGCGATGATGATCCCCGTCTCCGGCTGGCTCGCCGACAAGCTCGGCACGAAGCGCGTGTTCTTCAGCGCGATCCTCGTGTTCACGATCGGCTCGCTGCTCTGCGCGAACGCGCAATCGCTGACGGCGCTCGTCGCGTATCGCGTCGTGCAGGGCGTCGGCGGCGCGATGCTCCTGCCGGTCGGACGCCTCGCCGTGCTGCGCGTGTTCCCGGCGGAGCGCTATCTTTCCGCGCTCGCGTTCGTCGCGATTCCGGGGCTGATCGGCCCGCTCATCGGCCCGACGCTCGGCGGCTGGCTCGTGCAGATCGCGTCATGGCACTGGATTTTTCTGATCAACGTGCCGGTCGGCGTGATCGGCTGCATCGCGACGAACCTGTACATGCCCGACAGCCGCAATCCGGCGACCGCGCGCTTCGATCTGGCGGGCTACCTGCTGCTCGCGATCGGCATGGTCGCGCTCACGATTTCGCTCGACGGACTCGCCGATCTCGGCCTCGCGCACGCGATCGTGATCGTGCTGCTCGTGCTCTCGTTCGGCTGCTTCGTCGCTTACGGTCTGCACGCGACGCGCGCCGCCCAGCCGATCTTTTCCCTCGATCTCTTCAAGATCCACACCTTCAGCGTCGGCTTGCTGGGCAATCTCTTCGCGCGTATCGGCAGCGGCGCCATGCCTTATCTGATCCCGCTCCTGCTGCAAGTGAGCCTCGGCTACACGCCGTTTCAGGCCGGCATGATGATGCTGCCCGTCGCGGCCGCGGGCATGGCGTCCAAGCGCGTCGTCACGCGGCTCATCGAAAAGCACGGTTATCGGCGCGTGCTGGTCGTGAACACGGTGCTCGTCGGGCTGATGATGGCGAGCTTCGCGCTCGTGAGCGCGCATCAGCCGCTCTGGCTGCGGCTCGTGCAGCTCGCGATCTTCGGCGCCTTCAATTCGATGCAGTTCACCGCGATGAACACGCTCACGCTGAAGGACCTCGGCACCGGCGGCGCGAGCAGCGGCAACAGCCTGTTCTCGCTCGTGCAAATGCTGTCGATGAGCCTCGGCGTGACCGTCGCGGGCGCGATCCTGTCGACGTTTACAGGACTGCTGCCGCAGGTCACGGAGACGAACTCGCTGCCCGCCTTCCACGCGACGTTCCTGTGCGTCGGCATCATCACGGCCGCGACGGCGTGGATCTTCGGACAGCTCGCGCCGGAAGTGCGCGCGGCCGCGAGAAAGCCCGACCCGTCCGAATCGAACTAAGAACCCGGACGACGCACCGCGCCGGTGCCCGCACGCACGTTTGGACGGCGCGCGCTCCCGCGTCTGCGGCATGCGAGCTTCAATCCGCACACGAATAGGCGCAACGAAGCGCGCGATACCCGGCGAGCGCCGCTTGGATATTGAATTTGCACGCTTTTTGCTCGAACGGTCGGGTGCCGATCCGGTAAACTATCTCGATAAAGTTACTTGCCCTGCGCCCCGACACCATGAGCATGGTTGATCTCGACCCTCCCCGCTTCCAGCCGCCGCGCCCCGTCGCCGGTGACGATGGATCGCGTCGCACCGTGTTGTACGGCGAGTACACCGTTTTCAGCGTGTTCCAGCCCGTGTTTTCGGTGTCGCACCGGCGCGCGATCGGCTATCACGCGTCCTTGCGCGCGCGCGATGACTCACATCGTCACGTGCCGTCGCACGAGGTCTTCACGCAGGCCGCGCGGCGCGGCGATCTGCTCGAACTCGGCCGGCTCGCGGAATCGCTGCATCTGGGCAACTTCAATGCGTTCGACAGCCACGACGAATGGCTCTTCCTGAGCCTGCACCCCGCCGCGCTGATGGACACGAGCTACGGCGATGCGCTGCTCGCGTCGCTGAAGGACATCGGTCTGTCGCCGCAGCGCGTCGTGCTCGAAGTGCCCGAGCAGGCGGGCGGCGAGACGACGCGTTTCGCTGAAATCATCGATTCGCTGCGCAAGTCGGGCTTTCTGATCGCGCTCGACGGCTTCGGCGTGAAGCATTCAAACATCGATCGCGTGTGGCATCTGCGGCCGGATATCGTGACGCTCGACCGCTGCATCCTTCAGCAGGCGACCGAGCATTCGCATATCGAGCGTGTGCTGCCGCGCCTCGTCTCGCTGCTCCATGAGTCAGGCCAGCTCGTCTTGATGGGCGGCCTCGCGACCGAACGCGACGCGCTCATCGCGCTGGAGTGCAATGTCGATTTCGTGCAGGGCGCGTACTTCGCGCAGCCGAGCGTCGAGGCGGTGCACAGCGAAGTCGCCGCTGGCGTGATGGATGCGTTGTCGGCGGCATCGCGCGAACGCGTCGCTGGCCGCGAACGGGCGCAAGTCGCGCGCCTCGAGCCGTATGTAAGCGGGCTGGAGCGCGCGTCGGTCAAGCTGATGGAAGGCGAGACGCTCACGGCCGCGACGAGCGAACTGCTACAACTCGCCGACACCGCGCGCTGCTTCCTGCTCGATCAGGCCGGGCGGCAGATCGGCGACAACGTCGTGCCGATCGTGCGTACATCGCAGCGCGCGAAGCGCTTCAGTCCGCTGCTGCATTCGGAGGGCGCAAGCTGGGAGCGCCGGCCGTACTTCATCGAGGCGCTGCGCGCGCCGGGGCGCATGCATCTGACGGCGCCGTATCTGTCGATCAACGAGGCGCACCTTTGCGTGACGGCGTCGATCGCCGCGCAGACGCCTTATGGCTTACAGGTGCTGTGCGTCGATATCAACTGGGAAGGCGCGAAGCAGCGGTAGGCTACGCGCTGTTTTCGGATTCCGGACGGACCAGATCGAAGCCGGCAAGCACCAGCACGCCGGAGAGCACGATGAGCGCGGCAGAATGGCGGCCGAAATAGAGCAATGCGGCGGCCGACCAGGCCGCGAGGCACAAGCCTGCGAAGCGTTTCATGATGGCGATGCGATTTCGATCGTTGCGGCGAGCCGATATTTTAGGCCCGCGCTCCGATGCGCGCAGCGACGGCTTATCGTCACGCACGCTGCGTCACTCTGCTCCGCTGCTTTCCGCGCGTCAGATATCGTCCCAGTCGAATCGACGGCTTTTCGACCGCGTAATATCCCGCGATGCTGACGGGAAGAATCAGCACGGCGGCAATGATCAGCGACATGCCTTGATAGGTTTCGCCAAAATAATGCAGCACGCCCAGCAACACGATGCAATGCAGCAGATACAGGCTGAATGAAATCTCGCCGAGGAAAATCAATGGCCGCGCGGTCAGAAACGCGGCGAACGGCCTGAGCGCAATCGCCAGAACGAGAATGCCGGTCACGGCTGGAAGAATGATCCAGTCGTCGGCGAAACTGCGCAGCACGTCGTTGGATATCGAATGGCGAGTGATCGAACCGACGAGGACGTAAAGGGCGAGACAAATCAGCAATGCGCCGAAAAGCGTCCGCGCGGAATAGGCGCCGAGTTTCGACGAAATGGCTTCGCGATATCGCGCAATCAACGCGCCGAGAACGAACATCGACATGTAATGAATGGTCGGCATCCATTCGCCCTGAATGCTCGCGTCCAGGAGGGTCAGCTGCAAATGATGGTAATAGCCGAATGCAGCGAGAGAGAAACACATGCTTAGTGCTATGGAAAACCAGACGGGCGTGGCAAATACCACGACGACGAGAATCGGGAAGATCAGCGAGATACGCATCTCGTAGACGAGCGACCAGAGCACCGGATCGAGCGTGCTGTTGCTGAACGGAATCACAAAGTAGAGGTGATCCAGCAAATCATGCCGATCAATGCCCGCGTGCCATGCCTGATTGACCCATTCGCCGGTCCAGGAGAGATTCTCGCGGTAGAGCAAGCAATACGCGGTATAAGCGGCCAGAACCGCGATCAGATAGGGGATGTAAATGCGGCACACGCGCTTCACGATGAACTCGGCGAAGCCCGGTCCGCTGTCGCCGGTAATCTGCATGGCCAAGGCGAAACCGCTCAGCGCAAAGAAAAGGATCACGGCGGAATGCCCTTCGGCGATTGCGCGCCATGGAACGTGCTGCAGCCAATGCGTGAGCGTGATCTGTGAATAGTGACTGAATACGACTGTCAAAGCGGCAATGCCGCGCAGCGAATCCAGTTGATGATAGCGTGTCGTCATTGTTCAGCTCGCGTCTGTGTTGGCAAAGCCAACATGGAAATCGGAAGCCGATTGGGCGACCAGAATCCCGTTAGACCAAGTGAGACTTCGACGTTCCCCAAAAATAGCTCACGCCGGACGCTTCAACAAAAAAGCCCTCTCGCGAGGGCTTTCATTTTGATTGCGGCATTCGGAATTCATTTCGGAATGCGGCAATCCAGTTTCACGCGCGCTTACTTACGCACCGAAATTCTTTGACGCGAAATCCCAGTTCACGATATTCCAGTAAGCCTCGATGAACTTCGGACGCGCATTGCGATAGTCGATGTAATACGCATGCTCCCACACGTCGATGGTCAGGAGCGCCTTCGCGTCCGTCGTGAGCGGCGTGGCGGCGTTGCTCGTCGACACGATATCGACGGTGCCGTCGGTCTTCTTCACGAGCCACGTCCAGCCCGAGCCGAACGTGCCGGTCGCGACCTTGGCGAATTCTTCCTTGAACTTGTCGTAGGAACCGTACTTTGCGTTGATCGCGTCAGCCAGCGCGCCGGTCGGAGCGCCGCCGCCGTTCGGCGACAGGCTGTTCCAGAAGAACGTGTGATTCCATACTTGCGCCGAGTTGTTGAACACGCCGCCCGACGACTTCTTGACGATTTCTTCCAGCGGCAGGTTTTCGAACTCGGTGCCGGGGATCAGCTTGTTCAGGTTCGTCACATAGGTCTGGTGGTGCTTGCCATAGTGATACTCGAGCGTTTCTTCCGACATGTGCGGAGCGAGCGCGTTCTTGTCGAACGGCAGCGGCGGGAGCGTATGTTCCATGATGCGAGCTTCCTTTCTATGTGGATTGTGGGATTGTGTGGCGTCCAGCAGTGGAGCACTGGATTGTAGGCGAGTTGGGATAACCCAGCAAACCGTGTGCTCTTTATGAGCAAGATTGCTTTCCAATCGCCTCACGCGGCGTAAAAAGTGCTCTGGGGAGCCTCGTCAGGCACGTCAAATGTACGCCGATTCCGCGCGCCGCGCCGGGCTCAGAATTCGTCGGACAGACGCGCCTGGACATCGGCGAGCAGCACATCCGCCGATCCTTCCGCGAGATGCACCGTGAGCGGCCGCTTGGGTTTCAATGCGTTCGGTGCACGCACGGCGCGGCCCGTCTGCGCGTCGATCAATGCGGCATAACCGCGTTCGAGTGTGCGCTGCGGGCTCAGCACCTGCAAGCGCGCCGCCAGTTCCGAAACGCACGCTTTCTCACGGTCGGCGCGCCGCTCATGCGCGCTGCCGATACGCTGCGCGAGCCGCAGCAGATGCTCGCGCTCGGCGGCGACATTCGGACGTCTGCGCTGCCAGCGGTAGTGCACCAGCGCGAAGTGCGCGCGCGCATCGCGCACGGGCCGCGCGCCCGCCGCGGCGAGCCGGCTTGCCAGTTGCCGCAGATGCGCGCGCTGCCGCGCCAGCCGTTCCGCGGGGCTCACGAGCCGGCGCGCGAGCCAGTCGAGTTGCTGCGCGCGGCGCTCCATCATCCGGCCGAAGCCGCGCGCGAGCGCCGCATGTCGATGATCGAGCTCGCGCAACAGCAGCACGCGCTGCGGACTGACGAGCTCGGCGGCGGCGGTCGGCGTCGGCGCGCGCACGTCGGCGGCGAAATCGGCGATGGTGAAATCCGTCTCATGCCCGACGCCGCTCACCACCGGCACCGCGCTCGCCGCGATCGCGCGTGCGAGCACTTCCTCGTTGAACGCCCAAAGATCCTCGATCGAGCCGCCGCCGCGGCACACGATCAGCACATCGACCTCGCGGCGCGCGTTCGCGGCTTCGACCATCGCCGCCAGCCTCGCGCCGACGCCCGCGCCCTGCACCGGCGCCGGATACACGACGATCGGCACATGCGGCGCGCGGCGCGCGAGCGTCGTGAGGACATCGCGCAATGCGGCCGCCTGCAACGACGTGACGATGCCGATGCCGCGCGGATGCGAAGGCAACGCGCGCTTTCGCTCGGTCGCGAAGAGCCCTTCGCTTTCGAGCTGCGCCTTCAGCCGCAGAAACGCTTCGTAGAGCCGGCCCTGCCCCGTGCGCCGCACCGCTTCCACGTTGAGCTGCAGTTCGCCGCGCGGCTCGTACATCGTGACGAGCGCGCGCACTTCGATCTTGTCGCCCTCGCGCGGCGTGAATTCGGCGTATTGCGCGCGGCCGCGGAACATCACGCAGCGCATTTGCGCGTTCGCGTCCTTGATCGAGAAGTACCAATGGCCGCTCGCCGCGCGCGTGAAATTCGACACCTCGCCCGATACCCACACGAGCGGAAATGACCGTTCGAGCATCGAACTGATCGCGCGATTGAGCGCGGAAACGGGGATGACGGCATCGCCGCTTTGCGACTGCAGTGAATCGGGAGTCATGGCTGGACGAGAAAAATCTTCAGGCGCGGCGCTGTGCGCGATGGACAAACGCCGCTGAACGAGGTACGCAAGTGTAACAAGTGTCCACACAGAAAGACTTACCGCCGCGTGCGGAGCGGCATCGCCAGAGGCTGGTGAGTTCGTTTCAAGCCGTTGATTTTTCAACGATAAATTTTTATGGATACTGTCAGCCCCGGAGCAACTCTTTCCTGACGCGCGATCGCGGTGTGTCGGCTGGAAGTTCTTCACAGAGTTATCCACAGGCGTGCGGAGCGGATGGCGTCGCCCTTTCTCCCGCGCTCCTGACTGGCGCCCACGCCCCGCGCGCGCTAGAGTGCCGGGTTCCAGCACCGGCTGGCGCGGCCGAAACCTGCTCGTCCCGGGCCGCGAGAAGCCGGGCATCGTCCAACGCCGACCGTCATCCAAGGAGCTGCCGTTGCACGCCATGCCGTACCCGACTTGCCGCCCGCCAGCGTTCATCGCGAAGGCGGTCCATGTCTGATTTCAAACCGCCGCTCGAAAACTTCCTCGCCCGCGAATGGCGCCGGCGCGGCCCCGTCGCGTGGGCGCTGACGCCTTTCGCGTGCATCTTCGGCGCGATCGCTGCCACGCGGCGCGCCTTCTACGACCTCGGCTGGATGAAGCGCGTCGAAGTGGGCGCGCCGGTGGTCGTCGTGGGCAACGTGACCGTCGGCGGAACGGGCAAGACGCCGACCGTCATCGCGCTCGTCGAGGCGTTGCGCGCCGCCGGATTCCAGCCCGGCGTGATCTCGCGCGGTTACGGCGCGAAGATCGCCAAGCCGACGAGCGTCACGGCAAGCTCCGCCGCCGAGCAGGTCGGCGACGAACCGCTGTTGATCGCGCGGCGCACGCACGCGCCGGTGTTCGTCTGCCCGGACCGCGTCGCGGCGGCGAAGGCGCTGCTCGAAGCGCATCCGAACGTCGATGTCCTCGTTTCCGACGACGGCCTGCAGCACTATCGCCTCGCGCGCGCGTTCGAGCTCGTCGTGTTCGACGACCGTCTCGGCGGCAACGGCTTTCTGCTCCCCGCGGGTCCGTTGCGCGAGCCGATGTCGCGCCGCCGCGACGCGACGCTCATCAACAGTCCCTACGAGCGCACGCTGCCGCCGTGGCCGAACACGTTCGCGCTCGAACTCGAATCCGGCGACGCGTGGCTGCTCGACGATCCGCATCAGCGCCGCCCGCTCAATCAGTTCGCCGGCGAGAAAGTGGTCGCGGCGGCGGGCATCGGCTCGCCGGAACGCTTCTTCGCGACGCTGCGCGCGGCGGGCATCGCGCCGGCGACGCGCGCGTTTCCCGATCACTACGCGTATCGCGAGAATCCGTTCGCCGGCGTCGACGCCGATGCCATCCTGATCACCGAAAAGGATGCAGTAAAATTGGGCGCCTGGCGCGATGCACGCATCTGGGTCGTTCCGGTGCAAGCCGTGCTGCGGCCGCGCCTCATCGCTCTTGTTGTGGAGAAACTCCGTGGACGCACGTCTGCTTGAAATCCTCGTTTGCCCGATTTGCAAAGGCCCGCTCAGTTACGATCGCGCCGCGCAGGAACTCGTCTGCAGCGCGGACAAACTCGCCTATCCGATCCGCGACGGCATTCCCGTGATGCTCGTCGACGAAGCGCGTCAGACCGTCGAGGGCACGCCCGTCGAGCCGCTCAAACCCGTCGGCGACGCCTGAGCACGCTGAAATGTCCGTTCCGTTCATCGCGGTCATTCCCGCGCGCCTCGCTTCCACGCGGCTGCCGAACAAGCCGCTCGCCGATATCGGCGGCAAGCCGATGGTCGTGCGCGTCGCCGAGCGCGCGCGCGAATCGGGCGCTTCCCAAGTGCTCGTCGCGACCGACTCCGACCGCGTGGTCGAGGCCGCGCGCGATCACGGCGTCGAAGTCATGTTGACGCGCTCGGATCATCCCACAGGCACGGATCGGCTCGCCGAGGTCGCGACGCGTCTGAATTGGGCCGACGAAGCCATCGTCGTCAACGTTCAGGGCGACGAGCCGCTCATCGATCCGCAGCTCGTGCGCGATGTCGCCGATCACCTCGCGGCGCATCCCGAATGCGCGATCGCGACGGCCGCGCATCCGATTCACGATCCCGCCGACGTGTTCAATCCGAACGTCGTGAAGGCCGTGCTCGATGCGCAGAGCCGCGCGCTCTACTTCTCGCGCGCGCCGATTCCGTGGACGCGCGATCTCTGGCAACCGCACTGGCCGGACGTCGCCGCGCTTGGGGCACTGCCGTCCGTGCCGAAGAACGTGCTGCGGCATATCGGCCTCTACGCCTATCGCGCGAAATTCCTGCGCGACTTCCCGAACCTCGCGCAAGCGCCGATCGAAGAAGCCGAAGCGCTCGAACAACTGCGCGCGCTGTGGCACGGCGAGCGCATCGCGGTGCGCGTGACGCAAGACGCACCGCCGCCCGGCGTCGACACGCCCGCCGATCTCGCGCGCGTTCAGGCGCTCTTCCCGGAAGCGGACTGATCTCTATCTCTGTTCGACAACCCGTGTAAACCCCGCCGGATGGCCCATTCGGCGGGGTTTCTGGCGTTTTCTATCCGCGTTATTACGGTCGCAATCGTAAAGCGGCGTGGCATAATCAAGCGATTGCGCGAGCCTTCCGGTCAGCGCCACGCTCAACGTTGCGCCGCTGTCCGCAGGTGCCCGCCGTCTCCTTTTCGGCTGCGCGCCCTGTCGTCGACGCCGCACGAGCCTGGCCACCGGATGTCAAATCAGCCTCGCGGCTTGAAGCGGTTTATAGACGATTCGGAGAGATCACCATGCGTTTGATCCTGTTGGGCGCACCCGGTGCGGGCAAGGGCACCCAGGCAAACTTCATCAAGGAGAAATTCGGCATTCCGCAGATTTCGACCGGCGACATGCTGCGCGCGGCCGTCAAGGCAGGCTCGCCGCTCGGCGTCGAGGCGAAGCGCTTCATGGATGCGGGCGAGCTGGTGCCGGATTCGCTCATCATCAATCTCGTGAAGGAACGCCTGCAGGCCGACGACTGCAAGAACGGCTATCTCTTCGACGGCTTCCCCCGCACGCTGCCGCAAGCCGAAGCCATGAAAGACGCCGGCGTGGCGATCGACTACGTGCTCGAAATCGATGTGCCCTTCGACGAAATCATCACGCGCATGAGCGGTCGTCGCGTGCATGCGGCATCGGGCCGCACGTATCACGTCAAGTTCAATCCGCCGAAGGTCGACATGACCGACGACGTCACCGGCGAGCCGTTGATCCAGCGCGACGACGACAAGGAAGAGACCGTGAAGAAGCGTCTCGACGTGTACGTCGCGCAGACCAAGCCGCTGATCGCGTATTACAACGACTGGGCGAAGAGCGGCGCAGCGCCGAACGGCCTGAAGGCGCCGGAATATCGCAAGATTTCGGGCCTCGGCGCCGTCGATGAAATCCGCACGCGCGTGTTCGACGCGCTCAAGTAACGCGCTGCCTGATTCGCGTTCGACGAAAACCCGCTCCCTGTGAGCGGGTTTTTTGTGTCCGTGAAATCGCATGACCGTCGTGCGAATTTGCAGCATGCGGCTTCGCTACAATCGACGCGTTTCCCAAAAGGAATGACATCGGCGCGAGCGGCTCAACCCTGCTCTCGCGCGCACGAATCGCACAAAAGGAGAAGAGACATGGAGATGCAAGGCAACACCTTTCTGATCACGGGCGGTGCGTCGGGCCTCGGCGCGGCGACCGCGCGGCTCATCGCGGCGCAAGGCGGCAAGGTCGTGCTCGCCGACATGAACGACGCGGCAGGCGAAGCGCTCGCGAAAGAGCTGTCGGGCGCGTTCGTCAAATGCGACGTGAGCCAGGAAAGCGATGGCCAACGCGCCGTCGATGCCGCGTTGAGTCTCGGCACATTGCGCGGCCTCGTGAACTGCGCGGGCATCGCGCCGGCGGCGAAGACGGTCGGCCGCGACGGTCCGCACGCGCTCGATCTCTTCTCGAAGGTGGTGTCGGTGAATCTCATCGGCACGTTCAACATGATCCGGCTCGCGGCGCACGCGATGTCGAAGAACGAAGCGAACGCGGCGGGCGAACGTGGCGTGATCGTGAACACGGCGTCGGTGGCGGCTTATGACGGGCAGATCGGCCAGGCGGCCTATGCGGCATCGAAGAGCGGCGTCGCGGGCATGACGCTGCCGATCGCGCGCGATCTGAGCAAGAGCGGCATCCGTGTGATGACGATCGCGCCGGGCCTCTTCGAAACGCCGATGCTGCTCGGCATGCCGAAGGACGTGCAGGACGCGCTCGGCGCGATGGTGCCGTTCCCGCCGCGCCTCGGCAAGCCCGACGAGTACGCTCTGCTCGTCAAGTCGATTTTCGATAACCCGATGCTCAACGGCGAAGTGATCCGCCTCGACGGCGCGATCCGCATGCAGCCTAAGTAACGCTCTGCACGGCGCGCGCGGCTTGGTTCAGTCGCCTTGCTGCGTGCGCTGCCGCAACTCGTGCAGCTCGGTTTCGACGACGGTCGCGTCCTCGGCATCCGGACGAATCTCGATGTATCGCTGCAAATCTTCCAGCGCCGGTCGCAGATAATCGAGCCGCGCATACGCGAAACCGCGATCGCGCACTTCCTCGATGCTGTTCGGCAACGCGATCACCAGCCGCTGCTGAACGGCGAGCAGACGCTGCCACCGCTCCGTTTGCAGATAGATACCCTTCAGATTGCGCAGCATGCGCGCGACGATCTCGCGCCGCGTCGCGGGTTGCAACAGCACGCGCAACGCGCTGCCGATCGACTCGCCCACACGCTGCACATACGGCTCCAGCATCTCGACCATCTGCGCTTCGGAGAGCGTCTGGCCAGTCGTCGGATCGAGCATCAGATCGTGGCCCGGCGTCGCGACACGCAAAAGGAAATGCCCCGGAAACGATACGCCGCGCACCGGCAGGCCGAGTTGCTCGGCCATTTCCAGATAGATGACGGCAAGCGAGATCGGAATGCCGCGCCGGCGACGCAGCACCACATTCAGATGGCTGTTATCCGGATCGTAGTAATCGTTGAGATTGCTGGAGAAGCCCAGCTCGCGGAAAAAGTAGCGATTCAGCGCATCGACTTTCTGCTTCGCGTCGGCGTCATCGGGCATGCGGCGACGGGCGCGCACGACGAGTTCGTCGATCTCCGCGAGCGCGGCCTGCATGTCGAGATCGGGATACGCGTCCTGCGCGAGCGACAAGGCGGCTTCCGTGAGCGGAAGGCTGTCGTCGTCCGCCATCAGCGAGGAGAAGTAGTCGAGGATACGCGTTGTCGTCATCAAAGCGTGCGTCTCTTGAAATAGGCGTACTTGAAGCCCATTGCGGCAAGAATACCGAAATATAACGCGGCAAACACGACGAGACTTGCACCGAGAAGCGCGATGCGCAGGACCGGCGTCGCGCGCATGCCGATCCAGTCGAAATTGATCGCCACCCAATGCATCGTCCCCGCAAGAATCAGGCACGCGCCGATCAGTTGCACGAAAAAGCGCAGCCAGCCCGCCGAAGGCTCATAGATCTTGCGGCGGCGCAGCCCCGCGAACAGCAGCAGCGCGTTGGCGAGCGCGCCGAGGCCGATCGAGAGCGTCAGGCCCGCGTGAGAAAAAATCGGCACGAAGATGTAGTTGCTCACCTGCGTCATGACGAGCACGAAGATCGCGATCTTCACCGGCGTCTTGATGTCCTGCTTCGCGTAGAAGCCCGGCGCGAGAATCTTGATGAGGATGAGGCCGATCAGCCCGATCCCGTATGCCGACAGCGCGCGGCCGACCATCACGACCGAATGATTGTCGAACTTGCCGTAGTGAAAGAGCGTCGCGGTGAGCGGCTCGGCGAAGAAAAACAGCGCGATCGCGCTCGGCGCGGCCAGCAGGAACGTGATGCGCAGGCCCCAGTCGAGCAGCGCGGAGTATTCGTCGTGATTGGCGTCGACGTGCGCTTTCGAGAGGCTCGGCAGCAGGATCGTGCCGAGCGCCGCGCCGAGCAGCGCGGTCGGGAATTCCATCAGCCGGTCGGCGTAGTTGATCCACGACACCGCGCCCGCCCCGATGTTCGACGCGATATTCGTGTTGATGATGAGGCTCAGTTGCCCGACCGACACTGCGAACATCGCCGGGACCATTTTCAGCAGCACGCGCTTGACGCCGGGATGCGCGAGCGCGGCGCGGAAGTTCAGCCCGATGCGCGGCGTCATGTCGATCTTCTTCAGGCCGGGCAGTTGCACGAGCAATTGCAGCACGCCGCCGACGATCACCGCATACGCGAGCGCATAAACCGGAATCTTCAGATGCGGCGCGACGAACACCGCCGCGGCAATGAACGACACGTTCAGCAGCACGGGCGCGAACGCGGGCAGCGAAAACTGCTTGTACGTGTTGAGCACGCCCGAGGCGAGCGTCGTCATCGAAATGAGGACGATGTACGGGAACATGATGCGCGTCATCGAGACGGCGAGGCCGTACGCCGCGCCCTCGTGCGACAACCCCGACGCGACCGCGTACACGACCCAGCTCGCGCCCAGCATGCCGAGAAGCGACAGCACGACGAGGAACCAGGTGAGGACCGTCGACATCGCGTCGACGAGCGCCTTGGTCGGATCGTGGCCCTTGCTGTTCTTGAACTCGGCGAGGATCGGCACGAACGCCTGCGCGAACGCGCCTTCCGCGGAGAGACGCCGCAGCAAGTTGGGGATTCGGAACGCGACGTAGAACGCGTCGGTATAGATACTGGCGCCGAAGGCTCGGGCGATCAGCGTTTCGCGGATCAGGCCGGTCACGCGCGACAGCAGCGTGAAGCCGCTGACCGTCAGCAGGGCTCGGAATAGATTCATGGGGCGCTTATTATACGGGCCGCGAGCGGCGCGCCCACGAGACTCGGGGCAATGCTGGCGGCCTATGCCGCTCGTTTGACCCTTGACTAGGCAGCCGCCCAGTGCCGGCGCGATCCACGCCGCGCTTGTCATGTCTCATATTCCCTTGCTATAATCGCGGGTTTCGAAGCTCCAAAAATCGCTCCGATTTTGCGGCTTCGCGTCTTTTCCGGCCCCGGCCGGCGATGTTTTAGAGGTTCTCGGGCAATCGTTCCCGGGATTTCAGATCAAAGGCAGCGCGCTCGATCGCCCGCGTCAGGGCTTTCATGGCCTTCGCCGGCCCCGCGCGCTCCGGACAAGTAACAGCGAAACAGGAAAAGGGAAACCGTCATGGCAAATTCCGCACAAGCTCGCAAGCGCGCCCGTCAGGCCGCCAAAGCCAACTCGCACAACTCGGCGCTGCGCTCGAAGTTCCGCACGGCCATCAAGGCAGTTCGCAAGGCTATCGAAGCCGGCGATCAGGCCAAGGCCGCCGAAGTGTTCAAGACGTCGGTCAAGACGCTCGACATCATCGCGGACAAGAAGATCGTCCACAAGAACAAGGCAGCTCGTCACAAGAGCCGCCTGGCTGCAGCCATCAAGGGCCTGCAAGCCCCCGCTGCCCAGTAATTCCGGCTCGCTTCCGGCGGGCGCATTCCGGTTTCGCGAGTTTCGCGTTCGGGGCGTTCGCCGAAGCAGCTTCCTGTTTCCGCTGCGCAGTAACGAAAAAGCCCGCTTCGGCGGGCTTTTTTGCGTCTGTCGCTTTTCGTCTGTGGCTTTCGTCGCGCGGAGGTCAGGACTGAGGCTGCTGCGTCTGCGTGCCGTGATGCGGCGGCAATTCGCACGCCTCGGTCACGACCAGATCATTGTCTTTTGCGAAGTTCAGAACGAAGTCGAACGCCATCGGTTCGATGTCGCGCAGGCGGGAATCGACAATCACGACCTTGATGTCGCCGATCATCGTCGGACGCACGTAGATGGAATATTGCAGGCGGGCGTTGGGCCCTTTCGCCTTTGGGCCGAAGCCCGACATCACGCCGGCGAGACGCTCGGACCAGTCGCTCGGCCGAAATTTCCTCCCGCTCTTGGTGATGCCTTGAATGAAGTACTCGGTAGGGGATGATTCAGCCATGTAGCAATACCTTTTGACGGCCGGTGACGCGCACCGGAACGCACATGCCTGACGCAGGAACCGCAGGAGCCGGCTAGCGAAAAGCGCCGGGCGGTCTTGCGCGGGTCGATTCTGGCGGAATCGTCCGCGCCCGCGACAGGAAATGGCGGACTCGACAGCACTGGGCAATCCACCGCGAAATCGGAACGCGCAAAGTCACGCCGACCGGATTCTTGCGAACCCTTCGCCGCAGAAGCGCGTGAAACGGTGCTGAATGTTGCAGAACTGTTGAAACGAGCGAGCGTGATTATACCGCAGCGGCCTGTTTTCCGCAGCGCACACAGACATGGGATGCGTCCATCAGGGACAGCCCGAGGCCGTGAGACGGGTCTGCGCGCGCATCCTCGTCCTTTTGGCCAGCCTCGTCAAACATCGCAAAATCCTTTATGCTCAAAAGCGATACCCACTCCCGACGGCGGCGCCGTCCGGCCTCGACGCTCACGCGCGGCGGCCGGTTCGAAGCCGCCGCTTGCGTTTCATGACCGCCAAGAAAATTCGCCACTATCTTCAGTTCAAGGATTTTTCCCTCGACGACTATGAGTACGTGCTCGAACGCGCGTGCATCCTGAAGCGCAAGTTCAAGAACTACGAGACTTATCATCCGCTGCACGATCGCACGCTCGCGATGATCTTCGAGAAGAGCTCGACGCGCACGCGCCTTTCGTTCGAAGCGGGCATTTTCCAGCTCGGCGGCCATGCGGTGTTCATGAACACGCGTGATACGCAACTCGGCCGCGGTGAGCCGATCGAGGATTCGGCGCAGGTCATCTCGCGCATGGTGGACATCATCATGATCCGCACGTTCGGCCAGGACATCATCCGGCGCTTCGCGGAAAGCTCGCGCGTACCGGTCATCAACGGGCTGACCAACGAATATCACCCGTGTCAGGTGCTCGCGGACATCTTCACGTTCTACGAGCATCGCGGTCCGATTTCCGGCAAGACCGTCGCGTGGGTCGGGGACGCCAACAACATGCTGTACACGTGGATCGAAGCGGCGCAGATTCTCGGCTTCAAACTGCGCCTCTCCACGCCGCTCGGCTACAAGCTCGATCCCGCGCTGGTTGCGGAGGAAAGCAAGCCGTTTTTTCAAGAATTCGACGATCCGAACGAAGCCTGCGCCGGCGCCGATCTCGTCACGACCGACGTCTGGACCAGCATGGGCTACGAAGCCGAGAACGAAGCGCGCATGAAGGCGTTCGCCGACTACTGCGTCGATGCCGAGATGATGGCGCGCGCCCATCCCGATGCGCTCTTCATGCACTGCCTGCCCGCGCATCGCGGCGAGGAAGTGAGCGCGGAAGTCATCGACGGTCCGCAAAGCGTCGTATGGGACGAGGCGGAGAACCGTCTGCACGTGCAGAAGGCGCTGATGGAGTATCTCCTGCTCGGCAAGCTGAATCACTGAGCGAATCTGCGCTGCCGATTCGCCGCGCATCCCAAATTTGCGGAGGCGCGGCTTTTTAATGTCAGAATAGTAGTTTTTCCGCGCACTTCATGCCCGTCGCGCGCCCGGCGGACGCGAAGCGGCGCACAACCGCCGCACCGGCTTTTCCGCACACGAGTTCACCATGAGCGATATCAAGAAAGTCGTGCTCGCCTATTCGGGCGGTCTCGACACCTCCGTCATCCTGAAATGGTTGCAGGACAACTACGACGCCGAAGTCGTGACCTTCACCGCCGACATCGGTCAGGGCGAGGAGCTGGAGCCCGCGCGCAAGAAGGCGCTCCAGCTCGGCATCAAGCAGGAAAACATCTTCATCGAAGACCTGCGTGAAGAGTTCGTCCGCGATTTCGTGTTCCCGATGTTCCGCGCGAACACCATCTACGAAGGCGAGTATCTGCTCGGCACGTCGATCGCGCGTCCGCTGATCGCGAAGCGTCAGATCGAGATCGCGCGCGCGACCGGCGCGCAGGCCGTCTCGCACGGCGCGACCGGCAAGGGCAACGATCAGGTGCGCTTCGAGCTCGGTTACTACTCGCTCGAACCCGGCATCAAGGTGATCGCGCCGTGGCGCGAATGGGACCTGCTCTCGCGCGAAAAGCTGCTCGCGTATGCGGAAAAGGCCGGCATTCCGATCGAAATGAAGCACAAGCAAGGCGGCGCGCCCTACTCGATGGACGCGAACCTGCTGCACATCTCGTTCGAAGGCCGCCATCTGGAAGACCCGAAGGCCGAGGCCGAAGCCGAAATGTGGCGCTGGACCGTGTCGCCGGAAGAGGCGCCGGATCAGGCGGAATATGTCGATATCGAATTCGAGAAGGGCGATCCGGTCGCGCTGAACGGCAAGCGCCTGTCGCCCGCCGAGATGCTGACCGAGCTGAACCGTCTCGGCGGCAAGCATGGCATCGGCCGTCTGGATCTGGTCGAGAACCGTTACGTCGGCATGAAGTCGCGCGGCTGCTATGAAACGCCGGGCGGCACGATCATGCTGAAGGCGCATCGGGGTATCGAGTCGATCACCCTCGACCGCGAAGTGGCGCACCTCAAGGACGATCTGATGCCGCGTTACGCATCGCTGATCTACAACGGCTACTGGTGGAGCCCGGAGCGCCGCGCGCTGCAGGTGCTGATCGACCACACGCAGGAGAAGGTCAACGGCTGGGTGCGCGTGAAGCTCTACAAGGGCAGCGTGTCGGTCGTCGCGCGCGATTCGAAGGAAACGCTGTTCGACAAGACCATCGCGACGTTCGATGACGACGGCGGCGCCTACAACCAGGCCGATGCCGGCGGCTTCATCAAGCTGAACGCACTGCGCATGCGTATCGCGGAGAACGCGCGCCGTCAGCGCGGGGACTGATCTTTCGTTGGAATCAGGCTCGAGAAAAAACCCGCCGCGGCGGGTTTTTTCGTTTTCAGACGCGCACCGGCTCCATCTCCAGTTCGACATTGAAACGTGCCAGCACGTCGCGCCTGATGGCTTCGGCGAGTTCGAGCACCTGCGCGCCCGTCGCGCCGCCGCGATTCACGAGCACGAGCGCCTGACGATCGTGCACCGCCGCGCCGCCGATGCCGCGCCCTTTCCATCCGCACTGGTCGATCAGCCAGCCCGCCGCGAGCTTCACTTGCCCGTCGGCTTGCGGGTACGAAACGACGCCCGGTTCGCGCTGCTTGAGCGCCTCGAACGCCTGCGCACTCACGACCGGATTCTTGAAGAAGCTGCCCGCGTTGCCGAGCGCGGTCCAGTCGGGCAGCTTGGCGCGGCGCACGGCGACGACCGCATCGAAAATGGCTTGCGCATCCGGCGTCGCGGCGCCGTCGAGCGCGCGGGCGACGTCGGCGTAATCCGCGCGCGGCGTCCACGCTTTCGGCAGCCGGAACGTGACCGACGTAATCATGAAGCGCCCGCGCCCTGCCCGCTTGAAGAAGCTGTCGCGATAACCGAAGGCGCACGCGGCGCGATCGAATTCCGCGCGTGCGCCGGTCGCGAGTTCTACCGCCGTCAGCCGCTCGAAGCGCTCGCCCATTTCCAGCCCGTACGCGCCGATGTTCTGAATCGGCGCCGCGCCGACCGTGCCGGGAATCAGCGCGAGGTTTTCGAGCCCCGGCATGCCCTGCGCGAGCGTCCACGCGACGAAATCGTGCCAGTTCTCGCCCGCGCCGGCTTCGACGAGCCACGCATCGTCGTCTTCGCCGATCACGCGTTTGCCGCGAATGCCGACGATCAGCGCGACGCCGTCGAAATCGCGCGTCAGCACGATATTGCTGCCGCCGCCGAGCACGAGTTGCGGCATGTTTGCGATGCGCGCATCGGTGGCGAGCGCGGCGGCCGCATCGACGGAATCGATACGCATCGCGTGACGCGCGCGCGCGTCGAAGCCGAACGTGTTGTGGGCGAGCAGAGAGAAATCGGAGAGGAGCTGGAGCGACATGAACGAAGCGCGTCGGTAGAATGACGACAGGTCCGTGATTATAGCGATTGCGCGAGCCACGCCTGCCCGGCGCGCTCGTCGCCTCAATGAAGGAGAAAGACAGATGCCATCGTTTGACGTCGTCAGCGAAGCAAACATGATCGAAGTGAAGAACGCGATCGAGCAATCGAACAAGGAAATCTCGACGCGCTTCGACTTCAAGGGTTCGGATTCACGCGTCGAGCAGAAGGAGCGCGAACTCACGCTCTACGCCGACGACGACTTCAAGCTCGGCCAGGTGAAGGACGTTCTGCTGAACAAGATGGCCAAGCGCGGCGTCGACGTGCGTTTCCTCGACTACGGCAAGCAGGAGAAAATCGGCGGCGACAAATTGAAGCAAGTCGTCACGGTGAAAAAAGGCGTCTCGGGCGATCTGGCGAAGAAGATCGTCAAGATCGTGAAGGACAGCAAGATCAAGGTTCAGGCGAGCATTCAGGGCGACGCGGTGCGCGTGCAAGGCGCGAAGCGTGACGACCTGCAAAGCGCCATCGCGCTGCTCAAGAAGGAAGTCACGGACACGCCGCTCGACTTCAACAACTTCCGCGACTGATTCCTGATTGCTTCAGAAACGAAAAAGCCGTTCCGGTTTGCGCCGGAACGGCTTTTTGCATTATTCGGCGACCTTCTTTTTCTCGCCGATGCGACTTTCCTTGCCCGCCAGCAGCTTCGAAATGTTCGCGCGATGCCGCCAGATGAGCAGCAGGCTCATCGCCAGCACGGCGAGCGAGATGCGGCTCGGCCCGAACAGAAACACCTGAAAGAACGGCGCGAACACGGCCGCGACGAGCGCCGCGAGCGACGAATAGCGGAAGAAGAACGCGATGATGAGCCACGTGAGCAGCGTCGCGATACCGAGCGCCGGATGAATCGCGAGCAGCACGCCCGCCGCCGTCGCGACGCCCTTGCCGCCCTGGAACTTGAAGAAAACCGGGTACAGATGCCCGAGGAACACGGCGATGGCCGCGAGCGCCGTCGCCGTGTTGATGCCCGTTTGATCCCAGCCGAAGCTCGCGCCGAAGTGCGCGACGATCCACACGGGCAGCCAGCCCTTGAACGCATCGCCGATCAGCGTCAGGATCGCAGCCTTCTTGTTGCCGGTGCGCAGCACGTTCGTCGCGCCGGGATTGCCCGAGCCGTACGAGCGCGGATCGGCCAGTCCCATCGCGTGACTCACGACGACGGCAAACGAAATCGATCCGATCAGATAGGACGCGACGGCGACGAGCAGAAAAATCATGGTGTCTTTTCGGTTATGGCGAGAGCGGAACGCATTCTAATCGACGCTCGCGCACTGCACGGGTTTCGCGCCCAGCAACTCGGTCAGCACGCTCGGATCGATGCTCACGAGATACCCTCGCCGCCCGCCGTTCAGATAGATGCGATCGAGTTCGAGAATGCTCGATTCGACGTACACCGGCATCGCTTTTTTCGTGCCGAACGGCGACGTGCCGCCCACGAGAAACCCCGAATGCCGGTTCGCCACTTCGGGCTTGCAGGGTTCGACGCGCTTCGCGCCAATCTGACGCGCGAGATTCTTCGTGGATACCGTGCGATCGCCGTGCATGAGGACGATCAGCGGCTTCGCGTGCTCGTCTTCCATGACGAGCGTCTTGACGACGATATGTTCGTCCACGCCGAGCTGACGCGCGGATTCCTCCGTGCCGCCGTGCTCGACGTAATCGTAAGGATGCTCGCCGAATTCAACCTTGTGACGACGCAGGAATTGCGTCGCGGGCGTTTCGGACACGTGTTTGGCTTTCGACATGCCACGCATTGTAGCGGCGCGCCGTGGCGCTCACCATCGGCCATTCGGCCGAGTATGCAGCGCAACGCGGCCGTGGCACGATCGTTCGCAGATGACGCTATCCGCGCGGATGATGCTCCCGATGCAGCTTCTGCAGCCGCTCGCGCGCGACGTGCGTGTAGATCTGCGTCGTGGAAATGTCCGAGTGGCCGAGCAGCAATTGCACGACGCGCAGGTCCGCGCCGTGATTGAGCAGATGCGTCGCGAACGCGTGCCGCAGCGTGTGCGGCGAGAGCGGCGCGTGCACGCCGCCGTTCAGCGCATGACGCTTGATGATGTTCCAGAACTGCTGGCGCGTCATGCCTTCGCCGCGCGCGGTGACGAAGAGCGCATCGGCGGAGCGCGCGCCGAGCAGCACCTGACGCGCATCGTGCAGATAGCGTTCGAGCCAGTCGTGCGCCGTTTCGCCGAACGGAATCAGGCGTTCTTTCGAGCCTTTGCCCATCACGCGCACGACGCCTTCGTTCAGGCCGACTTCGACCGTCTTCAGCGTGACGAGCTCGGTCACGCGCAGGCCGCTCGCATACATCAGTTCGAGCATCGTGCGGTCGCGCAAGCCGAGCGGCGTCTCGATGTCGGGTGCGCCGAGCAGCGCTTCGACTTGCGACTCGTTGAGCGTCGACGGAAAGCGCGGCGGCTGCTTGGCCGAGCGCAGTTTGAGCGTCGGATCGGCGGACACGCGATGCTCGCGCAACGCCCACGCGTAATAGCGCCGAAAGACCGACAGACGCCGGTTCGCGGACGTCGCCTTGTCGCCGCGGCGCGCGGCCATGTAGCCGTTCATGTCGGCTTCGACGGCGGCATCGATCGACGCGCCGCGGGTCTTGCCGAGCCATTCCGCGAAGAGTTTGAGGTCGCGCCGGTACGCTTCGAGCGAGTTCTTGGCGAGGCCGTGTTCGAGCCAGAGCGCATCGCAAAAGAGATCGATCGCGTCCTGACTCGCGACGAGTCCCGGTGCTTGTATTGCTTCAGTCGTTGCGCTCGTCATGCGATCGATACACCTTCATGCGCCAGCAGCCAGCGCTTCACGTTGCGATAAAAACCTTCGCCGGGATGATGCGCGAAACCGCCGATCCCGCCCGAGGCCACTACCCGGTGGCACGGTATCACGATCGGCAGCGGATTGGAGCCGCACGCCTGCCCGACCGCGCGCGGCACGCTGCCGATCTCGCGCGCGAGCTGGCCATAGGTCCAGACTTGGCCCGCCGCGATGCCCGAGATGCCGCGCCATACGCGCTGCTGAAACGCGGTGCCGCGAAGCGCGAGCGGCAGGTCGAAGCGCATCGAAGGCGTCTGAAAATACGCGCGGATCTGCGCGGCGGCTTCCTTGGCGAGCGGCGTTTCAGGCTCAATGCTGCCGACATCGTCCGGCAGATAGACGATCTCGCGCACGCATTGCGCATCGGCGCGAATGCCGACCTTGCCGAACGGCGCGTCGATCACGGCATCGAATGGCTTCACGTTCTTGTCCCTTGATCGAGCGCCCACAGCACATGCTCGCGCACCAACGCCGAGGAATCGTCCGCACGCGCGCGCAATGCATCGGCGATCGCTTCGCGTTCTTCCGCATCGAGCGACGGATCGCGCAACGCATTGCCCATCGCGACCGCGATATTGCGCAGCCAGCGCTCATGCCCAATGCGCCGGATCGCGCTGCCCTGCATGCGCGTGTCGAAATCCGCCGCGCTCCATGCGAACAGCTCGACGAGCGTCGCGCGATCGAGTCCGTGGCGCACGTCGAAATCCGCGACCGGCGCGGCCTGCGCGAACTTGTTCCACGGACAGACGAGCTGACAATCGTCGCATCCATACACGCGATTGCCGATCAGCGGACGCATCTCCTCGGGAATGCTGCCGTGCAGTTCGATCGTCAGATACGAGATGCAGCGCCGCGCGTCGACTCGATACGGCGCCACGATCGCGCCCGTCGGACACGCGCCGATGCAGCGCGTGCACTGCCCGCAATGCGCGCCTTCGTGCTCGGGATGCGGATCGACGGGCAACGGGACATCGACGAAAATTTCGCCGAGAAAGAACAGCGATCCGGCGTCGCGATCGAGCAGCAACGTATGCTTGCCACGCCAGCCGGCGCCCGCTTTCTGCGCGAGCGCGACTTCGAGCACCGGCGCTGAATCCGTGAACGCGCGATGCCCGAACGGCCCGATCTCGCGCTCGATGCGCTCCGCCAGCTGCTGCAGGCGATTGCGCATGACCTTGTGATAATCGCGCCCGCGTGCGTAGATGGAGACCATCGCCTGCGACGGCTTCGCGAGCCGCGACCATTCGATCGCGCGCCAGTCGTTCTTCTGACCGTCGGCTGTCGCGACACTTTCATCGCCCTTTTTCGCGAGCGTTTCCGCAGGAAGATAGGCCATGCGCGCGGTGATGACACGTCGCGTGCCGGCCACAAGCTCGGCCGGTCTTGCGCGTTTCATCCCATGTTTGGCCATATAATCCATTTCGCCGTGATAGCCTGCTTCGAGCCAATCAGTCAGGCCCTTCTCGGCATCCGTCAGGTCGATATCGCTGATGCCGACCGCACCGAACCCCAACTCGCGCCCCCATGTCTCGATGCGCTGCGCGAGTTCTGCCAGCGCGTTTTCATCGAGATCGAAGACGCGAGACTCTGAATCGGATTCAGCGGCGGCGTCGCTGGACGCTGTCGTGATTTCAACGGAATGTTCCGGCAATCGGTTCATCACGACATTTTACGAGCAATGCCCGAAAGCCCCGCACGAACGACGCAAGACTTATCCGCCGCGCTTCTCGAACGCCGCTTCGACCTGCGCGACGAAGCCGCGACGCTCGCTTTCGGAGAACGCTTCGCGCGCGCCATCGACGCTACGCGTCTGTCCATATCGCACGCTTCGTCTGAACGTTTTCACGGTCTGCAAGTCCAGTTGATCGGTGATCTCGGCGCGGGCAAGACCACGCTCGTGCGCGCGACCTTGCGCGCGCTCGGCCACGTCGGCCGCGTGAAGAGCCCGACTTACACGCTCGTCGAGCCGTATTCGCTCGTCACCGAAAGCGGTCCGCTCGACGTTTATCACTTCGATCTCTATCGCTTCGCCGATCCGGCCGAATGGGCCGATGCCGGCTTTCGCGAATATTTCGATGCGGGCGCGGTGTGCCTCGTCGAATGGCCGCAACAGGCGGGTGGCCTGCTCGGCGTGCCGGATCTCGTGTTTGCGCTGTCTCTGCCGGACGAAGGAACGTCGAACGATGAAGGCCGCGTGCTGACCGCGCGGGCATTTAGCGAAACAGGAAAGTCATGTCTCGAAAGATGTTGATCAAGCCATTTCATTCGATCGAATCGGCTGCCCAAGCGCCGCACAACTGGCGTCGCCGTCAGGTGTTGCGCGCAGGCGCTTCGACGCTCGTGCTCGCGCTCGTCGGACCGAAGCTCGCGCATGCGAGCAGCGTGCTCGGCGTGCGCGTGTGGCCCGCGCGCGACTACACCCGCGTGACGATCGAATCGGACCAGCCGCTTCAGAACGCCAATCAGCTATTGCAGGGGCCGGACCGGCTCGTGGTCGATCTCTCCGGCATCGATCTCGATCAGGCGCTGCGCGATCTCGTCTCGAAGATCACGCCGAACGATCCGCAGATTCAGGCGGTGCGCATCGGGCAATATCAGCCGCATGTCGTGCGCATGGTGTTCGATCTGAAAGGATCGGTGAAGCCGCAGGTGTTCACGCTCGGGCCGATCGGCAGCTACAAATATCGGCTCGTGTTCGATCTGTATCCGGCCGTCGCACCCGACCCGCTGATGGAACTGCTCGCGCAGACCGAGCGCAAGCAGGAAGCGCTCGACCGCGCCAATCCGAATCCGTCCGCGCCGCCGCCCGCGACGCTTTCCGGGCCGGCGACCGCGCAGAAACCGACGACGCCCGATTCCACCGACGAGTTCTTCCAAAAGTACGCGCAGAACGAAACGCCCGCCGAAACGCCGCCGAAACCGGCGGTCAAGCCGCGCGTGCCGGCGCCGCCGCCCGTCATCGCGAAGAAGGACGACGACAACGACGCCTACGCGTTCTCCACGCCCAAGCAAGGCGCCGGCACGACGCGCCTGCTCACCGTCGCGATCGATCCCGGTCACGGCGGCGAAGATCCGGGCGCGATCGGCGGCCAGGGCACGTACGAGAAGCACATCGCGCTCGACATCGCGAAGAAGCTGCGCGCGAAGATCGACGCCCAGCCCAACATGCGCGCGATGATGACCCGCGACGCCGACTTCTTCGTGCCGCTCAACGTGCGCGTGCAAAAGGCGCAGCGCGTCTCCGCCGATCTTTTCGTGTCGATTCACGCCGATGCCTTCACGTCGCCCGAAGCGCGTGGATCGTCGGTGTTCGCGCTGTCGGAGCATGGCGCGTCGAGCGCGGCTGCGCGCTGGATGGCGAACAAGGAAAACTCGTCGGATCAGGTCGGCGGCATCAACGTGAAGTCGCAGGACGCGAGCGTGAACCGCGCGCTCTTCGACATGTCGACGACCGCGCAGATCCGCGATTCGATGCGCTACGGCAGCTTCGTGCTGAACGAAATCGGCGGCATCAACAAGCTGCACAAAGGTTCGGTCGAACAGGCGGGTTTCGCCGTGCTGAAGGCGCCGGACATTCCGTCGATTCTCGTGGAGACCGCGTTCATCAGCAATCCGGACGAGGAAACGCGCCTGAACGACGACGCCTATCGCGACAAGATGGCCAACGCGATCATGAAGGGCATCAAGCGCTACTTCGCGGCGAATCCGCCGCTCGCGAAGAGCCGCATGACGTGAAAATCCGGCCGGGTTTCGTTCAGCGCGCCGGCAGAATGCGCTGAACGAGCCGCGCGCCGAATACGTTCACCACGAGTCCCGCCATCACGAGCGCCGCGCCCGCCACCTGCGCCGAATTCAAACCCTCGCCGAGAAACAGCGCCGCCGACGCCAGCCCGATCACCGGGACGAGCAGCGAGAACGGCGCGACGCTTCCCGCCGGATAGCGCGCGAGCAACTTTCCCCACAAGCTATAGCCGACGATCGTCGCGATGAACGAAAGATAGAGAATCGCGAAGATCGAGATGAGCGGAATCGTCGCGAGACTGTATTCGATGCGCGCCGGGCCTTCGAAGATGAGCGAGAGCGCGAGGAACGGCAGCGGCGGAATCAGGCTGCCCCACACCACGAGCGAGAGCAGATCGACCTTGCCCATGCGCTTCGTCACGATATTGCCGAGCGCCCACATCGCGGCGGCGGCGAGCGTGAAGAGAAAGCCGGTGACGGTCATCGCGTGACCGCCGCGCATGCCGATGAGCGCAAGCCCCGCCGCCGCGATCAGCAGGCCGGCGACGTTCGCCGCGCGGATGCGCTCGCCGAGGAACATCGACGCGAAGATGAGCGTGAAGAATGCTTGCGCCTGCAGCACGAGCGACGCGAGACCGGCGGGCATGCCCACGTACATGCCGTAGAAAAGCAGCGCGAACTGCCCGAGAGAAATGGTGAGGCCGTAGGCAAAGAGCCAGCGCAGCGGTATCTGCGGGCGCTTGACGAAGATCGCGGGCACGGCGGCGAGCGCGAAGCGCAGCGCGCCGAGCAGCATCGGCGGAACACCGTGCAGTCCCAGCTTGATGACGACGAAATTCACGCCCCACGCGAGAATGACCACCGATGCGATCAGCAAATCCTTTGGCGACATCGCCCTCTTCCTTGTGTCATGTGCGTCGTTGGCGAGCCGTAAAGTGTAGCCGAGGGCGCGGCGGCAGGCTTGTCAAATCCTGCGCGGCATGACGATGCACGCAAAAAGCGCCCGCGCCTCGTGAAAGGCGCGAGCGCTTTCGCTGCGGTGATGCGAAACGGCGCTTACTTCGTCTGGCCGGATTCCGTGCCCGCATCGTTGCCGGTTTCGACGGCCGGCGTCTTCTTGGTCGCCGTCGATTTCGTCGTGTGCTTGTGCGTCTTGTGCTTCTTCGGCGTGGTCGCGGCCGAATTATCGGTGGTGGCGCCGGCGGTGTCGTTGCCCATCGCCGCAGACGAATTGCCCGACGAGGTCTGCGCGAACGCGCTCGTTGCGGCGGTGGCGGTGAAAAGGCCAGCGGTGATGGCGATCAAAAGCTTGTTCTTGCTCATTTCGACTCCCTATCCAAATTGTCACGTTGCGAAAGTTGCGCGAAGCCGCGTGCCTGGAACCCACGCGGCACCAAAAAAACGAAAGTCTCGGCGGCAACGCCTGCGCCGCGCGGCATCGGCCGGTAGAATCGGCTGATCCACGCGCCATTCCGGCGCGCGATCTTCCTTCCGGAACCCGCCATGCCTTCGACGATCCGCGCATTGCTGAAGCCACACCAACATGACGTCGGCGGCCTCATGGTGCGGCGCGTGCTGCCCGCCCTCGCGGCGCGCACCGTCGGACCCTTCATCTTTTTCGACCATATCGGTCCCGCAACGCTCGTGCCCGGAAACGGCCTCGACGTGCGTCCGCATCCGCATATCGGGCTCGCGACGGTCACGTATCTGTTCGACGGCGCGATCATGCATCGCGATAGCGTCGGCTCCGTGCAGAAGATCGTTCCCGGCGACGTCAACTGGATGACCGCGGGCCGCGGCATCGTCCATTCCGAGCGCACGCCCGACGAGGAACGCGCATCCGGCCAGACGATGCACGGCATCCAGACGTGGGTCGCGATGCCCGCCGCGAGCGAGGACATCGAGCCGGCATTCGAGCATCACGCAGCGGCGGCGTTGCCGCAGATCGAGCGCGACGGCGTCACGCTGCGCATCATCGCGGGCACGGCGTTCGGCGCGAAAGCGCCCACGCGCACGTTTTCGCCGACGCTTTATGTCGCCGCGCAGTTCACGCCCGGCAGCGCGATCACGCTCGATACGGAGCACGAGGAGCGCGGCGTGTATCTCGTGAGCGGCGATTTGTCGATCGACGGCGAACCGCTGCCCGAACAGCAGATGGCCGTGCTCGCGCCCGGCGCCGACGCGAAGCTGACGAGCGCGAACGGCGCGGTCACGATGCTGCTCGGCGGCGCGCCGCTCGACGGCCCGCGCTTCATCGAATGGAATTTCGTGTCGAGTTCGCGCGAGAAGATCGACGCGGCCAAGATCGCCTGGAGCGAGCAGCGCATGGGCCACGTGCCCGGCGAGACCGAGTTCATTCCGCTGCCGCCGCAGCGCCGCGAGAATCGCGCGCCCGAAGCCTGACGCTTGAGAACCGGCTGTGTCGTCCCCACGTAATCGGGATCGACCGAAAGCATTAGGAGAAAACGCATGGATACGACCCTCGCCACATTCGAGAAAGATGTCATCAACGCGTCGATGCTCGCGCCCGTGCTCGTCGATTTCTGGGCGCCCTGGTGCGGCCCGTGCAAGACGCTCGGCCCGATGCTCGAGAAGCTCGAAGTCGAAGCGGCGGGCGCCTGGAATCTCGTCAAGGTGAACGTCGACGAGAATCAGGAACTCGCCGCGCATTTCCAGGTGCGCAGCATTCCGCACGTCATTGCGTTCGCGGAAGGACGGCCGGTCGATCAGTTCATCGGCGTGCTGCCGGAAGGCCAGTTGCGCGAGTTCATCGACCGTCTCGTGCCCGCCGGCGCCGATGCCGAGCGCCGCGCCGCGCAGAGCGCGTGGGCCGCGGGCGATCGCCAGCTCGCGATCGACACCATCAAGGCCGCGCTCGCGCTCGATCCGGGTTACGAGGACGCGCGTCTCGATCTGATCGAATGGCTGATCGCGGAACGCCGCATCGACGAAGCGAAGGAAGAGGTCAAGCTGTTGTCGCCGAAGACGACGCAAGGCATCGACGCGCGCTACAACGCGTTGAAGACCGAGCTCGACGCCGCCGATGCAGCAGCCGATCTGCCGCCCGCCGACGCGCTCATCGACGCCGTGAACGCGAACCCCGACGATCTCGATGCGCGCTTCGCCCTGGCCAATCGGCTGATCGCGGGCCGCGATTACGCTGGCGCGCTCGAACATCTGCTTGCGATCGTCGTGCGCGACCGCGCCTTCATGGACGACGTCGGCCGCAAGACGATGCTGTCGGTGTTCGAACTCGCCGCGAATCAGCCGGATCTCGTTTCGCAGTGGCGGCGCAAGTTAAGCGCGGCGATCAACTGATCGTCGATCGATCGCCGGCTTTGGATGAAAAAATGGCCAGCTATCGAAGCTGGCCATTTTCCTTTCACGCGGCGCGCTTCGCCAATTCCCGCAAGACATGCGCGGCCGCCGCGAAGCCGAAGCTCGCCGTCACGCACACGCTCGAACCGAAGCCCGCGCAATTCAGCCCGACGGGCCCCGCGTAATTCGCGCCGGTTTCGAGATGTTCGGCGCCTTCGCTGATGTCGCACGCGGGCGCTTCGGGATAGATCAGCGGCTCGTCCGAATACACCGCGCTGACCTTGAATCGCGCCTTCGGTCCGCGCGGAAAACCGTGCAGCCTGCGCAACTGGCCGCGCACTTTCGAGAGCAGCGGATCCTGAATCGTGAGCGCGAGATCGTCGATGCGAATGCGCGTCGGATCGAGCTGCCCGCCCGCGCCGCCGACCGTGATGAGCGCCTGCTTGCGCGCCACGCACCACGCGATGAGCGCCGTTTTCGTACGCACGCTGTCGATCGCGTCGATCACATAGTCGAAACCGCCGCCGAGCGTTTCATCGAAATTGCCCGGCTCCACGAAGTCTTCGATCTGCCGCACGTCGCACGCCGGATCGATCAGTTTGATGCGCTCGGCCATCGCCGTGACTTTCGCCTTGCCGTAGTTGCCGTCGAGCGCGTGAACCTGACGATTCGTATTGCTTTCGGCGACGTTATCGAGATCGATCAGCGTAAGCCGGCCGACAGCACTGCGCGCAAGCGCCTCGGCAACCCACGAACCCACGCCGCCGATGCCGATCACCGCGACATGCGCCCGCTCGAACGCGGCGAGCGCAGGCGCGCTGTAGAGGCGCGCGATGCCGCCGAAGCGCCGGTCGCGATCGGCGAGTTCGTGGACGCTGGGCGTCGCAGTGGTTTCGGATGAAGCGTTCATGTCGTGCGGATGGATGAAATCGGATGCATTGAAAGCAAACTAAAAGCTGCCGAAAAGCACCGCACGTTGTGCGGCGTCAAGCAACGCTTACAGACGGCTATCGAGTTCGCGAACGTGGTAGTTCGATCATGCAAAATGCGGTCGAATTGCGTATTCTGCCTTATCGAAACCATGAACGTGATAGCCGCGACTGCCGCGCTCCCGGCACGCGGTGCGGGCCATGGGTAATCAGGGCAAGATCGTTTCACCTTGGCTATACTGACGCGACTGTAGCGCTTGCATAAAAAATGACGACCCTCGCAGACCTTCGCAAAAACTATTCGCGCGGCGCGCTCGATGTGTCCGACGTCGACCCGAATCCGATAAGCCAGTTTCAAACCTGGTTCGCCCAGGCGCTCGATGCGAAGCTGCCCGAACCGAATGCGATGACGCTTGCGACCGTCGATGGCCAAGGCCGTCCGTCCGCGCGCATCGTGCTCATCAAGGGCGTCGACGAACGCGGATTTGTTTTTTTTACCAATTACGATAGCCGCAAGGGCCGCGAACTCGCCGCGAATCCGGCCGCGAGCCTGCTGTTCCACTGGATCGAGCTCGAGCGTCAGGTGCGCATCGAGGGCCGCGTCGAAAAGACGAGCGATGAGGAGAGCGATGTGTATTACGCGTCGCGTCCGCTCGGCTCGCGCATCGGCGCGTGGGCATCGGATCAGAGTAAGCCGCTCGAAAGCCGCGAGGCGCTGGAAGCGCGCGAGCGCGAGATGATCGCGAAGTACGGCGACGCGCCGCCGCGCCCGCCGCACTGGGGCGGATATCGCCTCGTGCCGGACACCGTCGAATTCTGGCAGGGACGCCCGTCGCGCCTGCACGACCGCATCGTGTACACGCGGGACGGCGCGGGCGATCCGTGGCAAATCATGAGACTCGCGCCGTAAGTCAATAAAACGCGGGCATTGGCAGCAACCGAGATCGCAACGGCAACGAACATGAAGGCGCGAGCCTTCACCTTGATTTTCTTTAGCGCGGAGAAACAAGCATGTTCTGGGAGAAGAAGCTGACGCAGTGGGTTGAGGAAGTGCGCGCGCGGGCCAATTTGCCCGCGCGTCTCGTGCTGTGGGATGGCCAGCAGCACGATTTCGGCCAGTTCGCCGCGCCTCAGGTGACGTTGCACGTAAAGAGCGCGACCGCGCTGCCCTATCTGCTCGAACCGAGTCTCGACAATCTCGGCGAAGCCTACGTGAAGGGCAAGATCGACATCGAAGGCAAGCTGTCCGACATCATCAACATCGGCTACTCGCTCGCGAAAAGCACGGTGACGAGCGCGAGCAAGCTCGCCCGCGTGCGACGCTACTTCAATCACTCGAAGACGTCGGACAAGAAAGCCATTCAGTACCACTACGATGTGTCGAACGAGTTTTATCAGCTCTGGCTCGACAAGAACATGGTGTATTCCTGCGCCTACTTCGAGAATGGCGACGAAGACATCGACACCGCGCAGTTGAAGAAGATCGACCACATTCTCACGAAGATCCAGTTGCAGCCGGGCCAGCGCCTGCTCGATATCGGCTGCGGCTGGGGCGCGCTCGTGATCCGCGCGGCGCAGAAGTTCGGCGCGAATTGCGTCGGCGTCACGCTTTCGGAGAATCAGTTCAAGCTCGCGACCGAGCGCGTGAAAGCCGCGGGCCTCGCCGACCGGATCGAAATTCGCCTTCAAGACTATCGCGATATTCCGGGGCAGTTCGACCGGATCACGAGCGTCGGGATGTTCGAGCACGTCGGACGCAAGAATCTGCCGGAATACTTCTCGAGGATTCGCGATCTGCTTGTCGATGACGGCGTCGCGATGAACCACGGCATCACGTCTTCCGATGCCGACAGCGGCGAGACATCGCTCGGCGGCGGCGAGTTCATCGACAAGTATGTGTTTCCGGACGGCGAACTGCCGCACATCAGCCTCGCGCTAGAATGCATGCAGCGCGGCGGGCTGGAGGCGATCGACGTCGAAAGCCTGCGGCGGCATTACGCGCGCACGCTCGACATCTGGGCCGAGCGGTTCGAGGCCAACGCGGAGCAAGCGAAGAAGCTCGTCGACGATGAGCATTTCCGCATCTGGCGCGTGTATCTCGCGGGCTGTGCGTATGCGTTCGAGAACGACGACGTGTCGATCTATCAGGTGATCTGCCGCAAGGCGGGACGCAGCGCGACGACGCTGCCGTGGTCGCGGCGGTATATCTATGAGAAGGCGCTCTGAGACAGGTGCTGATGATTCAAGCAGGCGCAGCGCTTTCCGGTGCCGCGCCTGTTTTTTCGACTATCCGGGCAAGAATTCGCCGTCCATGATCTGCTCGATCGACCAGAGACAGCTTTCCGGAAAATCTTCCAGACCGGTTTCGTTCGAGGCTGCCACGACCGCTTTTTCCCATACGGCGCGTTCCTATCTCATACTCCTGTCTCATCCCGGATCCCCTGCCCGGACACTCGGATATTCTATCCGCTACACTGCGACTTCTTTCGCGCATCGTCGCTCAAGTCGCATCGATTCTTCTGAATTTCGGCTTGCCACTCATGAACACTCACAACCGTGTGAACAACGAAGCCGAACCTCGAAAGCACGAAGTCACCATCACGACGGATCAAGCGTTGGATCTTTTCGGCGAGTCCGCGCCAGCTTCTATCGAACCAGCCAAACCGCCGAGACAACCCAAACCGCGCGGCGTCCTTCCCGCGCCCTTGCAACCCGAACTCGAAGCCCTCGCGAAGCGTCTTCCGGACGCGATCCATCTCGGCACATCGACGTGGTCGTTTCCCGGCTGGCGCGGCATCGTTTATGGCGATGACTACTCGAACACCAAACTCTCCCGCGACGGCCTCACCGCTTATGGCGCGCATCCGCTCCTGAAGAGCGTCTCCATCGACCGGTCGTTTTACGCGCCGCTGTCGCTCGCCGATTACGCGCGTCACGCCTCGCAAGTGCCCGCGCATTTCCGCTTCATCGTGAAAGCGCCCGCATCCGTCACCGATGCCTTCATCCGCGGCGAGCGCGGCACGCCGGACGCGGAAAATCCCGCGTTCCTGAATGCGCAGATCGCCATCGACGAGTTCGTGACGCCGTGCATCGGCGGTCTCGGCGAAAAAGCGGGCGCGCTCGTGTTCCAGTTCTCGCCGCTGCCCGACGCGATGATCGTCGAGCCGGCGCGCTTCATCGAGCGGCTGTCGGCGTTTCTGCAAACGCTGCCGCCGCTCGAAGGCGACGCGTGCTACGCCGTCGAGATCCGCGACGCCGCGATGCTCACGCCGCGCTTTATCCGCGCATTGCGTGACGCGAACGTGCGGTATTGCATCGGCGTTCATGCGCGCATGCCGGACGTGCGCCGTCAGGCGAAAGCGCTCGCGCTGCTCGATGAAGAAAAAATGGGACCGCTCATCGTGCGCTGGAGTCTGCACAGCGGCTTCAAATACGAGCAGGCGAAAGCGAAGTACGAGCCGTTCGACAAGATCGTCGACGAAGACCTCGACACGCGCCAAGCGCTCGCCGAACTGGCCGCGCGATATGCGATCGCGGGCCAGCCGGTCGTGATCGCGGCGAACAACAAGGCGGAAGGCTCCGCGCCGCTGACCTGCTTCGAACTCGCGCGCGGCATCGCGCAGGCATGCGAGCGCGCGCGGATCGACTAGCGGCTAGACGCGCATCACGCCTTCAGGCGATGCACGAACTTCTTGCGAAACTTCGCGACCTTCGGCCCGACGACCGCCGCGCAATATCCCTGATTCGGATGCTGCGCGAAGTAGTTTTGGTGATACGCCTCGGCCGGATAGTAATCGTCGTCGAGCGGCACGACTTGCGTGACGATGGTCTTGTCGTACACGTCCTCGCGACCGAGTTCCTCGATGACTTCGAGCGCCGTCTTGCGCTGTTCGTCCGAATGCGTGAAAACGGCCGAGCGATACTGCGTGCCCACATCGTTGCCTTGTCGGTTGAGCTGCGTCGGATCGTGCGTCGCGAAGAAGATCTCGAGCACTTCGCGATACGTGATGACCGACGGATCGAACACGACCTTCACCACTTCCGCGTGACCGGTGTCGCCGCTGCAAACCTGCTCGTACGACGGATTCACCACCTTGCCGCCCGCATAGCCCGATTCGACCGACTCCACGCCCTGCACCGCGAGAAACACGGCTTCGGTGCACCAGAAACATCCGCCGCCGAGTGTCGCGGTCTCAAGTCCGGGTTGAGTCATAAGGCAAGCTCCTCATCAAGTGCATGCGGCCACGCCGCGGATCATGCATATGGATGCGTCCGTCCGGTTATTCAATCGCCCGGGCGCGATGAATCGAGCTTACTGGGTTTGCGCACGCCGCGCAGAAAGCCCTCGTGCGGCAGAGAACTTGCTGCCGCAGTACGGTCATTCGACGGCCGGCGGCAGCCGATTCCGATAGAATCGACACAAATCTCCAGCTTTTACATGGCTTCTGAAAAGGTTCTTCCGACTGAAGCGCGACGCGCGGCCGGCTCGGTAGCACACGACACACTCGACCGCCCATTTGCCTGCCGATCTGCCGAATGACACGCGCCAAAACCCCGAATTTCGATCCGACCGCGTTTCGCGCCGCGCTCGGCCAGTTTGCGACCGGCGTCACGGTCATCACGACGCGCACCGAATCCGGCCAGTTGATCGGTATCACCGCGAGTTCGTTCAACTCGGTGTCGCTGAAACCGCCGCTCGTGCTGTGGAGTCTCGCGACGAAATCGGCGTCGATGCCGGTGTTCCGCGCCAATAGCCACTACGTGGTGAATGTGCTCGCGGCGTCGCAGATCGACCTGTGCAAGCGCTTCGCGACCGTCAAGGGCGACCGCTTCGCGGGCGTCTCGCACGCCGCCGGCGATACCGGCATGCCCGTGCTCGACGGCGCGCTCGCGTGGTTCGAATGCCACAATCGCAGCCGCTACGACGAAGGCGATCACGTGATCTTCGTCGGCGAAGTGGAGCGATGCGGCGTGCGCGAAGACGCAAGCGACGTCGCGCCGCTCGTCTTCCAGGCGGGCGCTTTTCACACGCTCGGACCGCTCGAATAACTTACGCCGTGTGGCCGCGCCCCGGCTGCTCGATCAGCGCGACCGGCACGCCCGCGTCGTCCTTCATCGTCTGCAACACGATGTTCGAGCGAATGTCGATCACGCCAGGCGCCTTGTAGAGCTTCGAGAGAATGAAGTCGGAGTAGTGTTTGAGGTTATGCGCAAGCACGCGCAGCACGTAATGCGTGTCGCCCGTGACGACGAACGCGCCGACCACTTCGGGCCATTCGCGCACGGCCGCGGCGAACTTCTCGTGCCAATTTTCCTGGTCATTGCGCATCGAAACGTGGACGAACGCCTCCAGTTCGATGCCAAGCCGCTCGCGGTCGAGGCACGCGCGATAGCTCGCGATCACCCCTTCCTCTTCCAGCAGCCGCATTCGGCGCAGACACGCCGACGGCGAGAGCGAGATGCGCTCCGCCAGGTCCAGGTTACTGATCCGTCCATCTTCCTGCAGTACCGCCAGAATTCGGCAATCCGTTGCATCGAGCGTGAATCCGGTCATTTTTGAGTCCCCTAGCCCGTTTCATCGAATTATGTTCTAAGCGCGACAGTTTTGGGTGGTTATTTCGCAAGCACTTTTCGAGATGACACGACTATGATTTGACGCATCTCCACGCTTTCTGCTAGGGCGCGTCATGACGCTTCTGGACATTTCTCCACCGATCAATCCCGCCACGCCCGTCTGGCCGGGCGATACGCCGGTCGGCATCGAGCGCGTGTGGCGCATGGAGGCGGGCTCGCCCGTCAACGTCGCGCGGCTTACGCTTTCGCCGCACACCGGCTCTCATGCCGATGCCCCGCTTCACTACGACGAACACGGCGCGCCGATCGGCGAAGTCGCGCTCGACACGTACATCGGTGCGTGCCGCGTCGTGCACTGCATCGGCGCGTCGCCGCTCGTGACGCCCGCGCACGTCGCCGCGCATCTCGCCGACTGTCCGCCGCGCGTTTTGTTGCGCACCTACACGAACGCGCCGCTCGACGCGTGGGACAGCGCGTTCGCCGCCGTCGCGCCCGAAACCATCGACTTGCTGGCAGAAAAAGGCGTGAAACTCATCGGCATCGATACGCCGTCGCTCGATCCGCAAGACTCGAAGACGATGGATGCCCACAAGCGCATCCGCGCGCACGGCATGGCGATTCTCGAAGGCCTCGTGCTCGATGCCGCCGCGCCCGGCGATTTTGAACTGATCGCCCTGCCGCTCAAATTCTCGACGCTCGACGCGAGTCCCGTTCGCGCCGTCCTGCGTCCGCTTTCTTGATGATCTTCAAATTTATGGACTTTTCGATGAAACATCGTGACGAAGCCGCGGCGCTCGACCGCGACGATCCGCTCGGCGCGCTGCGCGACCAGTTCGCGCTCGCCGACGGCGTGATCTATCTCGACGGCAACTCGCTCGGCGTGCCGCCCAAGGCCGCCGCCGCGCGCGCCGCCGATGTGATCGCCGCCGAATGGGGCGAAGGCCTGATCCGCAGCTGGAACACGGCCGGCTGGTTCGCGCTGCCCAAGCGCCTCGGCAACAAGCTGGCGCCGCTGATCGGCGCGGGCGAGGACGAAGTCGTCGTCACCGATACGATTTCGGCGAATCTTTTCAAGATCCTGTCGGCCGCGCTCAAGCTCGCGAACGAGCGCGATCCGAAGCGGCGCGTGATCGTCTCCGAACGTTCGAACTTTCCGACCGATCTGTACATCGCGCAGGGCTTGATCGAGCAACTGGATCGCGGCTACGAGCTGCGTCTCGTCGATGACCCTTCCGAATTGCCGACGGCGATCGACGAAAACACCGCCATCGCGATGATTACGCACGTCAACTATCGCACCGGCTACATGCACGACATGGCCGCGCTCACGCAGACGATTCATCGCGCGGGCGCGCTCGCGGTCTGGGATCTCGCGCATTCGGCGGGCGCGGTGCCGGTCGATCTGAACGGTGTGGGCGCGGATTACGCCGTTGGCTGCACGTACAAGTATTTGAACGGCGGGCCGGGTTCGCCCGCGTTCGTCTGGGTGCCGAAGCGCCATCAGAACGCGTTTTCGCAGCCGCTTTCCGGCTGGTGGGGGCACAAGAAGCCGTTCGAAATGAACCCGGTGTATCGGCCGGACGACGGCATCGGCCGTTTTCTTTGCGGCACGCAGCCGATCGTGTCGATGTCGCTCGTCGAATGCGGGCTCGATGTTTTCCTTCAAACCGACATGCAGGCTCTGCGTCGCAAATCGCTGGCGCTTTCGGACTTGTTTATCAAGCTCGTCGAGGAACGTTGCGGCGACTTTCCGCTGTCGCTCGCGACGCCGCGCGATCACGCGCAACGCGGCTCGCAGGCGAGCTTCGAGCATCCGAACGGCTATGAAGTGATGCAGGCGCTGATCGCGCGCGGCGTGATCGGCGATTATCGCGAACCGCGCATCTTGCGCTTCGGCTTCACGCCGCTCTATACACGTTTCGTCGATGTATGGGACGCCGTCGAAATCCTGCGCGACGTGCTCGCGACCGAAAGCTGGCGCGCGCCCGAGTTCGCCGAGCGCGCATCGGTGACGTGAGAGGAACGTCGAGATGAGCACTACACAAGGCTGCCCTTTCGGCCACGGCGCGCAGAACGCGACGCAAGAAAAAGGCTGGCACGACGCCAAGCTCGATTTCTCCGATTCGATGAGCTACGGCGATTACCTCGGCCTCGATTCGATCCTCAACGCGCAGCGTCCGCTCTCGCCGGATCACAACGAGATGCTGTTCATCGTGCAGCATCAGACGAGCGAGCTGTGGATGAAGCTCGCGCTATACGAACTGCGCGCGGCGCTCGCGGCGGTGCATCGCGATGAATTGCCGCCCGCGTTCAAAATGCTCGCGCGCGTGTCGCGCATCTTCGAGCAGCTGGTGCAGGCGTGGAACGTCCTCGCGACGATGACGCCCTCCGAATACACCGCGATGCGCCCGTATCTCGGACAGTCGTCGGGCTTTCAGTCGCATCAATATCGGCAGATCGAGTTCATGCTCGGCAACAAGAACGAGCAGATGCTGAAGCCGCACGCGCATCGGCCGGAGATTCTCGCGCAGGTCCGCGAAACGCTCGAGGCGCCCTCTTTCTATGACGAAGTGATCCGCCTGCTCGCGCGACGCGGCTTCGCGATCGATCCGGCGCGCCTGAACCGCGACTGGACGCAGCCGACGACGCACGATCCGTCTGTCGAAGCGGCGTGGCTCGCGGTGTATCGCGATCCGTCGCAACACTGGGATTTGTACGAGATGGCCGAGGAACTCGTCGATCTCGAAGACGCGTTCCGGCAATGGCGCTTCCGGCATGTGACGACGGTGGAGCGCATCATCGGTTTCAAGGGCGGCACGGGCGGCACGGCAGGCGCGTCGTATCTGCGCAAGATGCTCGATGTCGTGCTGTTCCCGGAGCTTTGGCACGTCCGAACGGTGCTCTGAGTCGTTACGCGAGACGCGCGGCAAGCGCCTTCAGCTTCGGGCCGATCGTCTCGCGGAAATACGCTTCGCCCATCGATGACGCCGGCCCGCTGCTCGACAGCACGAGCCAGCGTCCGTTGCGCAGATCGCGGACCGGCGCGGCGATGGCGTTCACATCGTCGTGCCACTCGCGAAACGAGTAGCAGCAGCCGTCGCGCGCGAAATCCTCGATCGAGCGGCGGGCCGCTTCGACCTTCTCTTCGCCTTCGTTCCTGCCGAGTTCCTCAAACAGAGCTTCGCGCGCCGCGTCGTCCTGCACGGCGAGATAGGCGCGGCCCATCGAACTCGTGAGCATCGACAGACGCGAACCGGGCGCGAGGCCGAGCGTCAGCGCCGTCTCGCTGCGGATGGTTTCCAGATAGATCATGTCGAGCCCGTCGCGGCAGCCGAGCGACACCGCCGCGCCGATCTCCCGCGCCAGCGCGCGCATGTGCGGACGCGCGAGTTCGAGCGTGTCCGCGCCCGCGAGCAGCGTGAAGCCAAGCGACAGCACGCCGGTATCGAGCGCGTATTTGCCCGCGGGTTCGTCGAAACGCAGATAGCCGAGCGTCGTCAGCGTGTAGGCGAGACGATTGACCGTCGCCTTCGGCAATCCCGTGCGGTCGACGAAATCGCGATTGCCGAGCAGCGTCTCGCCGGGACGAAACGCACGCAGCAGGTCGAGCCCGCGAGCGAGCGCGACGACGAACTTGCGCTCGTCGACATCCTCCGACGAGATGAGGCGCCCGGAATTTCGGTTGGAATCTGTCGACATCGGGTGATAAACTCGAAGCTGATTTGCAAAACATTGTTCCGCTTAGCGGAACTCACGTCAAGCGCCACGCGCTTCGGCCGATCGCGCGAGCCGGTCGGCGCACGGCGCTTCACGATGAAATCAGGAGATGCACATGGCCGACGCCGCCCGTTTCAACTGGGAAGATCCGCTCTTGCTGGATCAGCAACTGACCGAAGACGAACGCATGGTGCGCGACGCCGCGCGCGCGTACGCGCAGGACAAGCTGCAGCCGCGCGTCATGCAGGCGTTTCGCGAGGAGAAGACCGATCCGGCGATCTTCCGCGAAATGGGCGAACTGGGCCTGCTCGGACCGACGATTCCCGAACAGTACGGCGGCCCGGGCCTGAACTATGTGTGCTACGGGCTGATCGCGCGTGAAGTGGAGCGCGTGGATTCGGGTTATCGCTCGATGATGTCGGTGCAGTCATCGCTCGTGATGGTGCCGATCAACACGTTCGGCAGCGACGCGCAAAAGGAAAAGTATCTGCCGAAGCTCGCGCGCGGCGAGTGGATCGGCTGCTTCGGTCTCACCGAGCCGAACGCGGGTTCCGATCCGGCCGGCATGACGACGCGCGCGAAGAAAGTGCAGAACGGTTTCTCGCTGTCGGGCACGAAGATGTGGATCTCGAACTCGCCGATCGCGGACGTGTTCGTCGTCTGGGCGAAGCTGGAGGAAGACGGGCGCGACGAGATCCGCGGCTTTATCCTCGAGAAAGGCTGGAAGGGTCTGTCGGCGCCGGCGATTCACGGCAAGGTCGGCTTGCGCGCGTCGATCACCGGCGAGATCGTGATGGACGAAGTGTTCGTCCCCGAAGAGAACATGCTGCCGAACGTGCGCGGCCTCAAAGGTCCGTTCACTTGCCTCAACTCGGCGCGCTACGGCATTTCCTGGGGCGCGCTCGGCGCGGCCGAAGCGTGCTGGCACACGGCGCGACAGTACACGCTCGATCGCAAGCAATTCGGTCGGCCGCTTGCCGCGAATCAACTGATTCAGAAAAAGCTCGCCGACATGCAGACCGAAATCACGCTCGGCCTGCAAGGCGTGCTGCGCCTCGGCCGCATGAAGGACGAAGGCACGGCGGCCGTCGAGATCACGTCGATCATGAAGCGCAATTCGTGCGGCAAGGCGCTCGACATCGCCCGGCTCGCGCGCGACATGCTCGGCGGCAACGGCATCTCCGATGAATTCGGTGTCGCGCGTCATCTCGTGAACCTCGAAGTGGTGAACACGTACGAAGGCACGCACGATATTCACGCGTTGATTCTCGGACGCGCCCAAACCGGAATTCAGGCGTTTTTCTAAACAAGCTTCATTCACAATTGAAAAGGGCTGGCGCATGTTGCGCCAGCCCTTTTTGTTTTCACGCGTGCATTTGCGCATCGGCGTGTGTAACTTTCGATCTACACCTGAAACTTTTACGGGCCAGATCGTATCAATTCGAAACGATGTCGATGAAATCACGAGGCGTCGGCTGTCGCGCACGGCCCGATGCGACTGGAACGGAAACTGCGACATTCAGCGCGGCAGGGCGCACGTCTCCTCGTCAGCGATCCCATCTTTGGTTACGATTCGCGTAACCTCACCGATTGGAGCCTTTAATGTCAGAAATCAACAAGGAGCGATTCATGTCGGATATCAAATCAGTACTCGCTGACGCCGAAGATCTCTTGAAGCAAGCAGCTACCGCCACTGGCGAACGCGCCTCCGAACTGCGCGAGACCGCACTCACCCGTCTCAAGCAAGCCAAGGAAAAAGCCGCCGACGCGCAAGTCGTCGTGATCGAGCGAGGCAAGAAGGCCGCCCGCGCCACCGACGATTACGTGCACGAGCATCCGTGGGCGTCCATTGGGATCGCGGCTGGCATCGGCATGGTGATCGGACTTCTGATCAACCGGAAGTAAAGCACCCGTCTTCGATTCAATGGCCCGCAGATTGCTAATCAGCTTTCTGTCGCGGTCCCCGCTGGACTGAACCGCGAGCGCCTCGCCCGGGCGCGCGGTTCGACACTCGCACCGGCCGGCTGCCTCGAGCGCCGACCGGACCCACCAACAGCGGCACCAAACGCGCCTCTCGCATTCAAGCCATGACGACAGAACGGCCAACGCAGCAATCGTCTCCCGGACCGTTGCGACGAATTCTGAGCTCCGCCTTCGCCATCTTCGAGACGCGCCTTGAACTCATCGGCATCGAGCTTCAGGAAGAAAAGGAGCGGCTCATCGGCGTGCTTTTCCTCGGGCTCGCCGCCATGATGCTCGCGATGATGGCGCTCATCTCCCTGACGGTGCTCATCGCCATCTTCTTCTGGGACACGTATCGCTGGCAGGCGCTCGGCGGCATCACCCTTCTGTACGCGCTGATCGCGGTCGGATGCGGCCTGCGTGCGCGCAGCAATCTGCGCGATGCGCCGAACATGTTCGACGACACGCTCGCCGAATTCCGCAAGGACCGCGATACCTTCCGTTGATTCCCGCGCCCAAATCAAGCCATGAGCCAACACGACGACACCTTCAAGCCTCCCAAGCGCGGCAAGATGCAGAAGCTGCGCACGCCGCACATGCGCGCGCTGCGCAAGGAACTGCTGATCGCCCGCGCGGATGTCGAGCGCATGGAGCTGCGGCAAGCCACCTATGATCTGCGCACGTCGGTCACGCATTTCAGCGTGCTGCGCTTCCTGATGCCTGGCAGCGGCGGCTCGCGCCGCTGGGGCAAGCGCGGCCGCGGCGGCTCGGCGGGCGGCATTGGCGGCATGCTCGCTTCGCTGCTCGGCTCGGGCAATGTCGGCTTGCTGTTCAAGCAGTATCCGGTCATCGGATCGCTCGCCTCGCTCGTACTCACCAAGCCGGTGCGGACGAAGCTGTTGCACAGCGCGAAGCCGGTGCTCAAATGGGGCGGTCTCGCGCTCGCCGGATGGGAAGGCTGGCGCATCTACACGCAGATGAAGAACGCCGCGCCCGAAACCTCCAACGACGCCGTCGATCCGACCGTTTTCTGACGCCCGCATCAACTCTTCCCCGCCCAGCATGACGCCGACTGTGCCGCATCGAGCGGCGTGGTCGCGTCAGGCGGGCGATTCCAGCGCAGCCCGGTGGCATCGATGACGAACACGCCGCAGACATCGTCCTGCATCGCGCCCGCCGCGACCGGCACGGCTTCGATCGCATAACCGCCGTTCGTCGGCGTTTCCGGCAGCACGGCCACGCTGTACACGGCCGCCCCGCTCGACGGCGCGCGATCGAGCCCGGAAGCGAGCGCGATCACCTCGCCGCTTTCCGATGTTTGCGCAAGACGCGCGGTTTCCACGAACTGAACCGCGCGCAGCAAGGCCGACGCGGCGTCGAGCCGATGCGCCTTCACCACGTGCGCCCGATACGCCGGGATCGAGAAAGTCGCGATGATCGCGGCAACGCCCAGCGCGATCATCAGTTCAAGCAGACTGAAGCCCTTTTCGTTCATATCGATCCTCAAAACGGCCTGGCGACGACGCGCCGCCAATATTGGGTGCTCACGCCATCGGCGATATCGATCCTAAGTTGCAGCCAAGCCTCGGAATCGGCATTCGCGCCGAAGCCCCGCGCGGTAATCAAATACGACGCGTTGGCCCGCGATTCGATCAGGCATTGCGGCGCGCGGCGCGCGTACGGCCACGAAGCGAACGGCGCGATCGCGGCAGCGGACGGTCCGTCGAACGAGGATTTCGCGCGCCATCGCGACGGCTCGTCCTTCGAACTCGGCGTTGGCAACGCGAGGGAAAGCATTCGGCTGCATCGGATCAACGCGCTGTCCGCGGCATGAAACGCGTGGACGCGCTCGCGCGTCGCGACAGTCGCGCGCGCCGCTACGAGCGACGTTTGCAGCCATGCGGCAGCCGTGATCAACATCATCGCGGCGAGGATCAGCACGATCGGCAACGTGCTTGCGCGTGTCAGCGAACGTCGCTTCATTGCGCGCCTCCGGACGGCGACGCCACCGAATTCCGTATCGCGACGCGCCGCCAGAAGACCTGGCGAACGTGGCCGTCCTCGACGGTTACGGGCAAGCCGTTGCAATCCACATAGTTCGCTTTCCGCTTGGCCTGTGCGATGAAACCGCGCACGACGATGCATACGTCCGCAGCATGGACATCGCGCCAGCGTTCGCGCGCGATAGCCGAAGCATCCGATGCGGACGGCGCCCCCGCGAGCCAATACATCACCCGCATTCGCTCGATGCCTTCGACGATCGGCTGCGCCTGTCTGCCGCCGCCTTCGCAGTACAACTCGGGCTCTCCGGTGGAACTGCTCGGCTTTGCGTAGAACCGGTTCGTGACGATGGCGTCGGAGACCGCCTGGCCGAGGCAATCGGTCGGCGCGCCCGCGGTCGACGGCCAGGTCGAGAGGGCGTCGGCTGAATAGCGAACCTGCAGGCCGTCCGAATGGCTTGCGAGCGATTCGCACGATGCGGTTGTATCCGCTCCAATCACGCGGCCTTGCGCGCAACCGAACATCGACGCATCGACCGGCGATTCCACGCTCGATGCGAATCCGGCCATCTGGATCTGCTGGGCGAGCATTTCCAAAGCGCTGGACGCGGCGTCGTGAATGCGCGCGGCATCGGCGGCGCGGTCGAAAGCGGCGCGCTGCCCGCGATAGAGCGACAGCGAAGCGGTCACGATCAGCATGCCGAGCGCGAGCGCAATCGTCATTTCCAGCAGCGTATGGCCGCGCGATGAGAGCAAGCGCGGAGTCATCGCGCAAACGCCACGGCGATGCACGACGTGAGCGGCTTAGCCTGCGGTTCGGGGCACGGCTCGGAGCGGTCTTGCGCGCGCCAGCTCACGGTCGCGATGCGCACGCCATCGGCGCGATCGGATATTGCCACGTCGCCCGCAGGCAGCATCGACGCCGCTCTCCCCTGCCATTGCGACACGATCGCCGCGCGGTCCGCTTCGCTGCGAATGCCTTCCGCGACGGAATCTGCGATCATCGCGGCCCGTTCGTGCAGCAACGCCGCGCGTTCGCCGCGCGCGAGCGCGCTTTGCGTCGCGATGAGTCCGAGCGCGGTCACGGCCATCAGCGTAAGCGCGATCATCACTTCGATCAGCGAATCTCCACGTTGAACGTCTTTCATGCCGATGCTCCGCAGCCGCCTGAAGTCATGCGCGCCCGGCCGCCTGCCGCGAGCCGTATGCATCGACGTGACGACGGATTCGCGGCGGAATCGGCGCCGCGCGGACCGAATTCGAAGCTGCGGAATCCGCCGATCACCTGCCCCGAAGGCGGCGTGAACGAAAGCTCGGTCGATGTCCCGGCGATGGAAACCGATGTCATCGCCGGCTGCATGCGCAAAAGCGTCGAAACACCGTCGCGCTCGGCGAACAAGCCCCATCCGCACGACCAGTCGGTGACACCGCTTTCGCAGCTTCGGCCCGATGCGAGGCAATGACGAGACGCATCGATCCTGCAAAGCGTGACGCGTGCACCGCGCCGCACGGCTTCGGCGCGCGCAAGCGACAGCGTGGAAAAGAGCGCGCGCGCCCGTGCATCGACTTGATCGCGCGCCTGCCACGCGACGAACGAAGGCGCGGCGAACGTCGCGAGGATCGCCATGACGGCGAGCACCACGCATAGTTCGACGAGCGTGAAACCTTGATTTGATGCGGGAATCGTCTGCATGCCTTATCGATCGAATCGAGCCGAAAAGCTCAATCTAGCGATAAGTCAGGCGCGCCGCCATTAGCCGAATGGCCGAGTGTTCGCGTTCTCCGATACCGGGCAGACTGCGCGAGCGAATGTCAGGAAACGAGGCTTGGGAAGGAAACGATGCGGAAAAGATCAGCGCTTGCGCGAACTCGACTTCTTCGGAGCGGTGCGCCGGAATTCATCGAGCACGTCTTCGAATTCCGAGACGTCTTCGAAACGCTTGTAGACGGAGGCGAAACGCACGTAAGCGATGGTATCGAGCTGTCGCAGCTCGTTCATGACGAGCTCGCCGAGACGCTCGCTCTGCACTTCGCGCTCGCCGCTGCCGAGCAACTGATACTCGATGCGCGACGCGGCGGCATCGATCGCATCGGCGGCGACCGGGCGCTTTCGCAGCGCAAGCTGCATGCTCGCGACGATCTTGCGTCGATCGAACTCGGTGCGGCTGCCGTCTTTCTTGACGACGCTCGGCAGCGCCAGTTCGACGCGTTCATACGTGGTGAAACGCTTGTCGCACGCGGGACAGCGCCGCCGCCGCCGAATGGCCGCGCCATCCTCCGACACGCGAGAATCCACGACCTGGGTATCTTCGTGTCGGCAAAATGGGCAGCGCATCGGCGGTGTGCTCGCGAATTAACGGTAGACCGGGAAACGCTTGGTCAGATCGGCCACTTGCGCGCGCACGCGCTCGAGGTTCGCCTGGTCTTCCGGATTGTCGAGCACGTCGGCGATCAGGTTGCCGACGATCTCCGCTTCCTTCGTGCCGAAGCCGCGCGTGGTCATCGCGGGCGAGCCGAGGCGCACGCCGCTCGTGACGAACGGCTTTTCCGGATCGTTCGGAATGGCGTTCTTGTTGACCGTGATGTGCGCGGCGCCGAGCGCGGCTTCCGCTGCCTTGCCGGTGATCTTCTTCGCGCGCAGATCGACGAGCATCACATGGCTTTCGGTGTGGCCCGAGACGATACGCAGACCGCGCTTCACGAGCGTTTCGGCCAGGACGCGCGCGTTATCGACCACGGCTTGCTGATACGCCTTGAATTCCGGCGACAGCGCTTCCTTGAACGCGACGGCCTTCGCGGCGATCACGTGCATCAGCGGACCGCCCTGAATGCCCGGGAAAATGGCCGAGTTGATCTGCTTCTCGAACTCGGCCTTCATCAGAATGACGCCGCCGCGCGGGCCGCGCAGGCTCTTGTGCGTGGTCGTCGTGACGAAGTCCGCGTGCGGCACCGGATTCGGGTACACGCCAGCCGCGACGAGACCGGCGTAGTGCGCCATGTCGACCATGAAGTACGCGCCGACGCTCTTCGCGATCTTCGAAAGGCGCTCGAAATCGATCTTCAGCGCAAACGCCGACGCGCCCGCGACGATCAGCTTCGGCTTGTGTTCCTTGGCGAGCGCTTCGGTCTTGTCGTAGTCGATGTCCTCGGCTTCGTTCAGGCCGTAGCTCACGACGTTGAACCACTTGCCCGACATGTTGACCGGCGAGCCGTGCGTGAGGTGACCGCCTTCGGCAAGGCTCATGCCCATGATCGTGTCGCCCGGCTTGAGCACGGCGAAAAACACGCCCTGATTCGCCTGCGAGCCGGAGTTCGGCTGCACGTTCGCGGCGTCGGCGCCGAAGAGCTGCTTCACGCGGTCGATCGCGAGCTGCTCGACGATGTCCACATATTCGCAACCGCCGTAATAGCGCTTGCCGGGATAGCCTTCGGCGTATTTGTTCGTGAGTTGCGAGCCCTGCGCGGCCATTACGGCCGGGCTCGTGTAGTTTTCCGACGCGATCAGCTCGATGTGATCTTCCTGGCGGCGGTTTTCCTGCTCGATCGCCTTGAGCAATTCGGGATCGACATTGGCGAGGGTACTTTCGGCTCTGTCAAACATACGTTTTCCGTGAGATCAAAACAGGTTGACCGGATCGCGCGTGCGCCACGTTCGAAGCAGACGCAAAAGACGCTGGAAACCGATGGAGTCCAGGCGCGGCGGATAGAGGAAGAATCCGGTTTCGCGGAACGGACAGCCACCAGCAACGCAGCGACGGCGTGCGGATCTCAGCTGCCCAGGCGAACGGCAAAACGACGCTCCGCGCTTCCTGGTGGGTCGCTCCACCTTGAATCCGAAGATTCTATCGCCAGTCACGCGGGGTTTGAGCGTTGTAGTGTAATGGCCGGCCATGCTTTAGGCAACCGGCTTACAGGGCAATCGGACGGGCGCGCAGCCACGCTTAAAGCACGATCGTTCGCGCCCACGGTTGCTTGCCGCGCCGCATCAATGGAAGTACGCTTTGCGCCGTTGCCGGACGCGTCGCCCTGCGCGCGTCGGCTTTGCCCGTCTCAGTCCATTCGGAGTCCGCTCATGATCGTTTTTGTCACCGGCGCGTCGGCCGGATTCGGCGCCGCCATCGCCCGCACGTTCGTCAAAGGCGGCCATCGTGTGATCGCCGCCGCGCGTCGCAAGGAGCGCCTGGTCGCGCTGTCGAACGAACTCGGCGACGCGCTTCTGCCAGTCGAACTCGACGTACGGGACGAAAACGCCGTCCGCGACGCCGTCGCGGCCCTGCCCGACGCGTTCGCGCAGATCGACGTGCTGGTGAACAACGCCGGACTCGCGCTCGGCCTCGAACCCGCGCAACGCGCGAATCTCGACGACTGGAAGAACATGATCGACACGAACTGCACGGGTCTCGTGACGGTCACGCACGCGATCTTGCCGGGCATGATCGAGCGCAATCGCGGACATGTGTTCAACATGGGATCGGTGGCGGGCACGTATCCGTACGCCGGAGGCAACGTGTACGGCGCGACGAAGGCGTTCGTGCGGCAGTTCAGTCTGAACCTGCGCGCGGACGTCGCCGGCACCGCCCTTCGCGTGACGGACATCGAGCCGGGGCTCGTCGGCGGCACCGAGTTTTCGAACGTGCGCTTCAAGGGCGACGACAGCAAAGCCGCGACTGTATATAAGGATGTGCAGGCGCTCACGCCCGAGGACATCGCCGACGCGATCTACTGGATCGCCACGCGCCCGGCACACGTGAACATCAACGCGATCGAGATGATGCCGGTCGCCCAGACGTTCGCACCGTTGCAAATTCACCGCGGCTGATTCCGATATCTGCCTAAGGATTTGGCGGGGGTGCTTCCGGTTCCGGTAAAATGCCGCCGATGAATATTTGTCAAAATGCGAGCCAGATCGTGTTTATGAGCCTCTGCGCGAGCGGAGCGGCGCAAAGGTGAGTGATCCGTTGACTTTCGAGTGGCCGATTCGGGTGTATTACGAGGACACCGACGCCGGCGGCATCGTCTTCTACGCGAACTACCTGAAGTTCTTCGAACGGGCGCGCACCGAATGGCTGCGCGCGTGCGGAATCGATCAGCAGCGTCTCGCCGATTCGAGCGACATCCTGTTCGTCGTGAGACGCACGGCCGTCGAATATTCGTCGCCGGCGCGCCTGGATGACGTCATTCGCGTTGTAAGTCGCATCGAGCGCCTCGGCCGTGCATCGGTGGATTTTCATCAGGAAGCGTGGCGCGACGGCGTGCTGCTCGCGAGCGGCGACATTCGCGTTGCCTCGGTGGATCGCGCGTCGATTCGCCCGGCCGCCATTCCGGATGCGGTGATCGAAGGATTGAAGCGCGGCCCGCACGCGACGCTCGCCGCGGCATCGCGCGGCGCAGATCAAGACCGAGCCTGAACGATGAACTCATCGCACACCGAAGCGAAACCGGGCATCGGGAACAGAGGAAGCATTAACGAGCATGAGCCGGCCACGGCACGGCTTTCGTTTGATTCACATCCATTTCACGAAAGCATGACGCTTTGACCGGACGCCCCTTCCGGGACGTAACAGCAGACCTTTATGAACAATACACAAGACCTGTCGATCATTTCCCTCGTCGTTCACGCGAGCCTGCTCGCGCAGGCCGTGATGGCGCTGCTGTTGCTGCTGTCGCTCCTGTCGTGGACCTTCATTTTCCGCAAGTGGTTTGCCATTCGCCGCGCGCGCGCGCAGACCGAGCGCTTCGAGCGCGATTTCTGGTCGGGCGGCGACCTGCAGGCGCTGTATCAAAGCGCGGCGAACAACCGTCACACGATCGGCGCGCTCGAGCGTATCTTCGAATCCGGCATGCGTGAATTCCTGAAGGGCAAGGAGCGCCGGATCACCGATCCGGGCGCGATTCTCGACGGTTCCCGCCGCGCGATGCGCGCCGCCTTCCAGCGGGAAATGGACGTGCTCGAAGCGAACCTTGCGTTCCTCGCGTCGGTCGGTTCCGTGAGTCCTTATATCGGTCTCTTCGGCACGGTGTGGGGGATCATGAATTCGTTCCGCGGTCTCGCCAATGTGCAGCAGGCGACGCTCGCGAACGTGGCGCCCGGCATCGCCGAAGCGCTCGTCGCGACCGCGATCGGCCTCTTCGCCGCGATTCCCGCAGTGGTCGCGTACAACCGCTACGCGCACGACATCGACCGTCTGGCGATCCGCTTCGAGACCTTCATCGAAGAGTTCTCGAACATCCTGCAGCGTCAGGCGCACTAACAGAAGGAGTCCGCGATGGCAGGCCCCATTCGTTCCAGCATGCGCGGCGGCTCGCGCCGCGCGATGGCCGACATCAACGTCGTGCCATACATCGACGTGATGCTCGTGCTGCTCGTCATCTTCATGGTGACGGCGCCGCTCGTTTCGCCCTCGATCATCAATCTGCCGACCGTCGGCAATGCGCAGCCGCAGGAGCAGCAGCCGCCGCTCGTCATCAACATCAAGGCGGACGGCAGCATGAACGTGCGCTACAAGGAAGAAGGCGGCGCGACGCAAGAGCAGAAGATGACGATGAACGATCTCAACAGCTTCGTGCTCAACCGTCAGGAATCACATCCGGATCAGCCCGTCGTGATCGCGGCGGACAAGACCGTGAAGTACGAAGTCGTGATGAACGTGATGTCCGATATGAAGGCGCGCGGCGTGAAGCGCGTCGGATTGCTCGTCAAATCGCAATGACCCTTTCGCACAGGCCGACACGCGCATCGTCCGCGCGACCGAATCGCCCGCCGCGTGAACGCGGCACGGGTAAGGCGTTCGCGCTCGCGGCGTTGATGCATCTGCTGCTCGGCTGGTTCCTGTATCACGGCATCAACTGGCAGAACAACACGCCGGCGGGCGCGGAAGCGGAAATCTGGACCGAGATTCCGGACACGCCCGCGCCGACGCCGCGCCCTGCCCCGCCGCCGCCCGCGCCGGTGAAGCTGCAGCCCGCGCCGCCGCCGGCGAAGGACGAAGACGCGGACATCGCGTTGCAGGAGAAGAAGCGCAAGCAGCAGGAAGCCGCCGCGCGCGAAGCGCAACTCGCCGAGCAGCGCCGTCAGCAGGAAGAGGCGAAGCAGGAAGCGGAAGCGAAGCGTCAGCAGCAGCTTGCCGCGCAAGCCGCCCAGCAGAAGGCGATGCAGGACAAGCAGAAGCAGATCGAGCAGCAGCGTCAGGCCGACCTGCAGAAGCAGCAACAGAAGGCGCAGCAGGACAAGCAGCAGCAAGCCGAAGCGCAGAAGCAGGAACAGCTCAAGGAGCAGAAGGAGAAGGAGAAGGAACAGCAGGAAGCCAAGGCGAAGGCCGACGCGCAAGCCAAGGCCAAGGCTGAGTCCGACGCGAAAGCGAAGGCCGCGGCGCAAGCGAAAGCCAAGGCCGACGCGGAAGCGAAAGCCAAGCTCGATGCCGAGCGCAAGGCGCGTCTCTCGCAACTGCAAGGGCAGTTGGGCGGCGGCACGGCGGGCAGCGGCGAAGGCCTGGCCAAGAGCGGCACCGGCAAGGGCGCGGGCGGCAATGCGACCTCGCCTGGCTACGCCGAGAAGGTGCAGCGTCGCGTGCGGCCGAACATCGTGTGGGCCGGCGAAACGGCCGGGCTCGAGACGGTCGTGTCGGTACGCTGCTCGCCGTCGGGCACGCTGCTGTCGGCGAATATCACGCGCTCGAGCGGCAACGAGCAGTGGGATCAGGCGGCACTGCGCGCGGTACAGCGCTCGGATCCGATGCCAGTGGATATCGACGGCAAGGCGCCTTCGAGCTTCACGATCACGCTGCGTCCGGCGGGCGGTTAACGCGCTAGTCAGCAGTGAAGCGCGCTTGAAAGCTCGCATTAAGCAGCGGGAACGAAATGTGCGACCGCGGGTCTGTTCTGCAGTCCGCGGACACTTGAAAACGCATTTATCTGGAACCTATACAGCATGAGTTTGATGACGAAGCTTGGCCTGAAAACGCTGGTCGCGTCCTGCCTGATCGCAGCCGGCACCGCTGCACACGCCCAGTTGAACGTACTCGTGACCGGCGTCGGTTCGACCCAGTTTCCGATCGCGACGGCCAATTTCGCCAATGAAGCGAGTTCGCCGCAGCAAGTCAGCGCGATCATTCGCCAGGATCTGCAGCGCAGCGGCAAGTTCACGAATATCGACGCCGGCAGCGCGCCGGTCGCGGAATCCGATACGGTCGATCTCGGCGCGTGGAAGGCAAAAGGCGCGGACGCGTTCGTGTCGGGTAGCGTGAACAAGCTGCCGAACGGCCAATACGAAGTGCGCTTCCGGCTCTACGACACCGTCAAGCAGCAGAACCTGGGCGGCCTGTCGCTCGTCAGCGCCGAAAGCGGCCTGCGCATGAGCGCGCACAAGATCGCCGACTACATCTACGCGAAGCTGCTCGGCGGCCGCGGCGTGTTCGCAACGCGTCTGTCCTACGTCATTCAGACGGGCGGCCGTTATCAATTGCAGATTTCGGATTCGGACGGTCAGGACGCGAAGATCGCCCTCTCCAGCCCGGAACCGATCATTTCGCCGGCGTGGTCGCCGGACGGCACGAAGGTCGCATACGTGTCGTTCGAGAAAAAGAAGCCGGTGGTGTACATCCACGACCTGCCGACGGGACGTCGCGTAGTCGTGTCGAATCAGAAGGGCAACAACAGTGCCCCGTCGTGGTCGCCTGATGGCCGCAAGCTCGCGGTCGCGCTCTCGCGCACGGGCAACACGCAGATTTTCGAAGTCAACGCAGACGGCTCCGGCCTGCGCCGTCTGACACAAGGCAGTTCCATCGACACCGAGCCGTTCTACTCTCCTGATGGCAACTGGATTTATTTCACGAGCGATCGCGGCGGCCAACCGCAGATCTACAAGATGCCGGCGGCGGGTGAAAGCGCCGGCGCGGCCCAGCGGGTCACGTTTGCGGGTGCGTACAACACCAGCCCGCGCGTGAGTCCGGACGGCAAGCAACTCGCGTACATTTCGCGCACTGGCGGCGGCTTCAAGCTGTATCTGCAGGACCTCGCGTCCGGCACGGCGACGGGGCTGACCGACACGACGCATGACGAATCGCCGAGCTTCGCGGCGAATGGTCAGTACATCCTCTACGCCACCCAAGTGAACGGACGTGGCGTGTTGGCAGCCGTTTCGACCGACGGTCGCACGCGGCAAGTCTTGTCAGTTCAGGGCGGTGTGGTGCGCGAGCCGTCCTGGGGTCCGTTCATGCAATAAGTCCAGCAATAACGTTTCACATACAACGTTCAGCTACAACACAAGGAGAGGTACCATGATGTCGAAACTTCGTATCGGCCTGGCAGTTGCGATGGTCGGCGCATTGGCGGCGTGTCACTCGGGCGTGAAGCTCGACGAAGGCCAGAACAAGGGTGCAGTCGGCACGCAGCCGAACCCGACGGACGTGAAGCAGGTCAACATCGACCCACTGAACGATCCGAACAGCCCGCTCGCCAAGCGCAGCATCTATTTCGACTTCGACAGCTATGCCGTGAAGGACGACTATCAGCCGCTGCTGCAACAACACTCGTCGTACCTGAAGAGCCATCCGGAGCGTCACGTCCTGATTCAAGGCAACACCGACGAACGCGGCACGAGCGAGTACAACCTCGCGCTCGGCCAGAAGCGTGCGGAAGCCGTGCGTCGTGCAATGTCGCTGATGGGCGTCGCCGATTCGCAGATGGAAGCCGTGTCGCTCGGCAAGGAAAAGCCGACTGCAACGGGTCACGACGAATCGTCGTGGGCACAGAACCGCCGTGCGGACCTCGTGTACCAGCAGTAATTTACTTAACGTAACCAGTCACGGGTGAGTCGCCCTATGTTGTATCGCTTTCCCTTGCTGCGCGCGGCCGCAGCCGCGTGTGTAGTCGGTTCGACGATGTTGAGTGCGCCCGCGCACGCCGGCGTCTTCGACGACAACGAAGCGCGTAAAGCCGTGCTCGATCTGCGCACGAAGACTGACAGCCTGTCCAGTCAGTTGCAGGCCGCGCAGCGCACGATCCTCGATCAGCAGAATCGTATCGACCAGCTCAATCAGCAGGTCGCGACGGTTCGTGGCCAGAACGAGGATCTGGCCAACCAGGTCGCCACGCTGCAGAAGCAGCAGAAGGACTATTACGCCGATCTCGATTCGCGCTTGAAGAAATTCGAGCCGCAGCAAGAGACGATCGATGGCGTGACGGGTTCGGTGCAGCCGGGCGAGACGGAAGCGTTCAACGCAGCGTCGACTCAGTTCCGTAACGGTGACTACAAGAATGCCGCGGCGTCGTTCAAGGCGTTCGTGGCGAAGTACCCGCAGAGCCCGTATCAGCCGACGGCGCGGTATTGGCTCGGCAATGCGCTCTATGCGCAGCGCGACTACAAGGGATCGACTGCGATCTGGCAGGACCTGGTGAAGAGTTATCCGACGCATCCGCGAGCGCCCGAGGCGTTGCTCGCAATCGCGAACAACCAGATCGAGCAAGGTCAGAAAGCGGCTGCGAAGCAGACGCTTCAGCAGATCATCTCGCAGTACGCCGGCACGGAAGTCGCGCAGACCGCGCAGAGCAAGATGTCGCAAGTGAAGTAAGCGAAGCCGAAGTTCGGAGTTTCGCGCCTCTCGAGGAGAATGCCCGCGGGCAATGGAGCCGCGGGCGTTTTTCTTTCGATGATTTGATGATTCTTCAACCGAGCGGGTTGACAGATTCGCGAATCGAAGTTTATAATTTTGCCTCTTTCGGGTCGTTAGCTCAGCTGGTAGAGCAGCGGACTTTTAATCCGTTGGTCACAGGTTCGAATCCCGTACGGCCTACCAAGTATCAGGTAAAAAGCCCAGTCATTGCGACTGGGCTTTTTGCTTTGGCCGTTCGGTCCTTCGCATCACTGTTCCAGCAGCCTTAGCCGCGGCGTGAGCTCGAGCGCGGCGACGGCCTCGAACATATCGTTCGCTTCACTCAACGCACGGTCCGCTTCGGCCTTGCGCTTCTTGTAGCTCGAATGTCTGTTGAACCCGGCGCCCAGCAGCATCACGCCGACCAACGCACTCGGCCAGACGAAGTACGCCGCGAGCAGGCACAACACGCCCCAGAACGTGTAGGGCCAGAGCTTCGGCTCGGCGGGTATCGAATTGCGCGCCATCTCGATTCGCGCGAGCGCCCGTTCCAGTCCTTCGACGCAACCGCCGCGCTCCCGCAACCGCCCTTCGATTTCATACACCGCGCGCATCGTCTTCTCTTTCGACGGAAGCGACAAGGAACCGATGTCCGTCAGCAAGCTGATCGATTCGTTGACTTGCGCGAAGGATGGCGCCAACGACGCGAAGGTCTGTTCATGCTCGGGAAGCGCCATCGCTTTGCGGACGTCCGAACGCCCCACGCAGACCCCGTGCGAAAAGAAATATTGCTGGATCGCGCGCGATGTCCGGTTCTTGAGACCCGCGAGAAATTCCTCGTTGGCCTGTTCCCTTCTACTCATTGTTTTCGCTCCTCGACATGCTGGGGCCTCATCCCCCGGCGCCGCTATTCTTTCCGCTTATGTCGAAGACCGTCACCCGAAAAATCCGAAAGCCTGATGGCCGCCCCGTCCGATCAAGACACGATTTGTCTCGATAATTTCTATAATCAAGAGCAACCTTTCCTCGCCTGCGCATCATGACCTCCAGCCTCGACGAAGCCATCCTCCGCGTGCTCCCTACCGAGCGCGACGCGACCGCGTGGCTATCGACGCCCGAAGTCCGCAGACGTCTCGAAGAGCGCGGTCATCGCGTCGGCTATACGAAGAAGGTGCAGCGTCATCTGACGGCGCTCGAAGCCGATGCGCGCGTCGTATCCATGCTCAACGGCCGCGAGCTGCTCTGGCAGCGCAAGCCGTGGCTGCACGGCTTGCAGGAAGGCATGAGCGGTTTGATGAGCGCATCGGAGGCGGTGGCGTTTCACATCCTCCAGCGCTTTGCGGGCAACAAGCTGCCGAATGCCGTCACGCGCGACATCGATCCGCTGTTCAAGGCCGCCGAATCGCGGCTGTCGCAGGAAACGGCGGACAGCCGCATCTATCGCGCGTGGGCGGACAAGATCGATTCCGTCGATGGCGCTTTCACGCTGATTCGGCCGAAGCTGCGTCCGGAAATCTTTCAGACGGTCGCGACCGCTACGTTCTTCGAGCGCGAACTGCTCGTGCAGTATCGCGCGGCATATCGGGGCGAACGCAGCGACGAACCCCGCACGAAAAAGCTGTGGCCGCTCGCGCTGGTCGAATCCGCGGGCGTGATGTATATGGTCGCGCAAGATCCGAGTCGCGCGCCGCGTCCGGAGAAAGGCGAAACGGAATGGACGCGCGCGCTGTATCGGCTGGACCGGATTCGCTCGGTTTCCGAGTCGGGCGAATCTTTCACGTATCCGGACGATTTCAAGCTGCGCAAATACATCGAAACGCAGCAGGTCTTCGACTTTCTGCCCGAGCCGCCGGTGCTGCTCGAACTTGCGTTCGAAGGCAACGCGGGCAATCAGTTGCGCGAATCGCCGATGTCGAAGGATCAGAAAATCGACACGTTGCCCGACGGCCGCATGAAAGTCACCGGCACCGTCACGCCAAGTCTCAAGCTGCGCTGGTGGCTGCGCGCGCTCGGCGCGGGGGTCGAGATTCTCGCGCCGCAAGCGTTGCGTGACGAGTTCGCCGAGGATTTCGCCAAGCTGGCGAAGCGCTATCGGACGAGCTGACGCATCAACCCATATAACGCACGTTCACCTGCGGCCCGAACACCTCGCGCACGATATCGACGAGATGATCGTGGTGGCTCAGAAAGATCACCTGCGTGCGTTTCGCGATCTGCGCGAGCACGCGCAAGCCGGCGCGCGCGCGGCCATCGTCGAAGTTGATGAAGAGATCGTCGGCGACGAACGGCAACGCCGACGCCTTCTCGCCATGCTCTTCCAGCGCCGCGAGCCGCAGCGCGAGATACAGCTGATCGCGCGTGCCCTCGCTCATGCCGGCGATATCCACATGCTCGCCGCTCGCGCGAATCGCGGACAGCGCCATCGGCTGACGATCGTAATCGACGACGAGCCGCGAGAACGTGTCGAGCGTGAGCGCCGAAAAGATCGTGCTTGCGCGCGACAGCATCGGTCCCTGACGGCGCTCGCGATAACGGTCGATCGCCCACTTGAGCAGCGTCGACGCCGTTTCGACCTTGACGAAGCGCTCGGCGGCATCGGACATCGTGGCGAGCGCTTCCTGGCGCTTCGCTTCGGCGCGCGCGGCGTTCGCTTCGCCTGAAATGGCATTGAGTTCGCGGCGCGCGGCGTCGAGTGCCGTCGCCGTTTCGCTCGCGATTCTCACCGATTCCGACAGCGCCGCGCCGATGCGCGAGAGCTCCGCCTGCACGTTCGACATGTCCGCGCCCTCCACTTCCGCGATGAGTTCGTCGAGCGTCAGGCCATCGCCGCCCTTGATGAGCGCGGCGCGCGCGTCGTCGACGGCGGCGGCCAGTTCGCGCTTCTTCTGCGATTGCGCGATGCGTGCCTGAAGCACGTCCGGCGTATCGACACCCGCCAGATCGTAGAGCGGACGCAGCGTCGCCTTCGCTTCCTCGACATCGGCGTGAGCGCGACGCACGTGCTCGCTCGCCGACGCGTGCTCCTTCTTCAAACGCTCACGCTCGCCATGCGCGGCGCAAGCGAGATCGAGACGCGCCGACAACGCCGTCGCAGTCGCGTTCGCGCCGAGCGCCGCGAGCGATTCGTCGAGTTCGCGCGCAAGGTGCGATGCCTCGGCGTCGAGCGCTGTGAGCGCCGCGCGCATCGCGTCGATTTGGCCGTTGCGTACGGTTTCGATGTGCGTCAGTTGCGCGCCGATCTTCTTCACCATGTCGATGGCCGCTTCCGCCGCCGCCTGCGAATCCGCTGCGTTCGCGAGTCCCGCTTTCGCGATCGCCGCCGACCACTCGCATTGCCAGCGTTCGAACGCTTCGCGCGCCGCTTTCGCCGCGCCTTGCCGCGCGATGCGCTCGGCTTGCGCTTCGTCGAGTTGCGCGGATACGTTGCGGCGCGTGACCGCGGCTTCGTCGACGGCTGCGATCTTCGCCTCGGCCAGATCGCAGAGCGCGTCGAGATCGGCGCGTGCGTCCGCGTCGTCCAGATGCCGCGCGAGTTCGTCGCGGCGCGCGCGGGAATCGGCGGCTTCGCGCGCGAGTTCTTCGGCGCGCGCATCGAGCGTCTGCGACGCGGCCAGCGCCTTGTCACGCGATGCGATCCACGACGGCGCATCGTCGAGCGACATGTCCGCGATCTGCGACTGCGCGGCGAGCGCGCGCCACGATTCGTCGAACGATGTCAGCGCCGACTCTGCTTCGCGCACGCTTTGCTCGCGTCGCGCGAGCGTCGATTCTTCGTTCGCGACGCGCCGCTTCAAGGCCGCGAGTTGCGTCGCGTGATTCACGGAACCCAACTGACGATCGGCGAGACCATCCGCCGCGTGCATCGCCGTTTCGAAACCGGAAGCGCCTCGATCGAGCGCGACGTCGCCGGACCGGATCGCGCGCCACGCTGCATCGCGCGACGTACGCGCGTCCCGAACCTGATCGCCCGTCACGACATCGTGCGTCTCGACCAGACTGTCGAGTTCCGATCGCACGGCGTGCAGCGCGTCCTGCGCTTCCTTCGCGCGATCGGCCGCGAGCGTCAGCCGCGACGACAGATCCTGCCGCTGCGCGCGCAATGCGGCGATGCGCTCCGCCGCCGGCAGCGTCATCGACTTGAGTTCGCCGATCGGACGCGACCATCGCCCGAGCGACGCCATGCCCGCTTCGAGCAACTGTTGCGCGTCGCGCTTCGCATCTTCGAGGCGCTGCTGCGTCGCGCTCGCATCGCGATACTTCTGCGCGGCACGCAATGCAGCGCGCAGACCCGGCGACACATCGCCGTTCGCGATCGGCGCGAGCTTCGTTTGCAGCGTGACGATCTGCGCGGCGCATGCGTCGGCGGCTTGCTCCGCATTGCGCGCGGCGAGTTCGAGTTCGCCGCGTTCGAGCATCAGGCTCGTGACGGTCTGAAGCGCGAGCGCGCCGGGCATCGCGCCGCGCACGCCCGCTTCGTCGAGCGGCCAGCCGAGCTGCGCGCCGTCCTGCGCAATCTGGCGCAGCCGCAGCGCGACTTCCTGTTCGAGCCGCGCGATTTCGTTCGCGTGATCGGCACAGCGCTGTCGCGTGGCGTCGAGCGCACGAATGCGCGCTTGCGCGGCGAGGACCGCGTCGTCGATCACGATCGCGTCGAGATCGGCTTGCAACTGCGCGGCGGCTCTTGTGTGGACGTCGAGCGCGCTTTGCGCCGCCGCGAGCCGCTTCAGCGCGTTTTGCAGCGTCGCCTCGGCGTTCGCGGGCAGATCGACGGCATCTCCCAGTTCGCGCAATTCCGCGGCCTTCTCACGCCACACGTTCAAATACGGCGCCACGCGCCTCACGCGCTCCAGCTTGGCGCGCTGCGTTTCGAGCTCCGTGCGGCGCGCGTCTTCGTCGCGACGCTTCTCCTCCGCCTCTTCCACGGCGCCGTGCGCGCGACGCCACTGCGCCGTTCTCACGCTCGCCGTCTTCAGCTCGGCGGTGGCTTCGTCGTATTGCTTCAGGCCGATGTAATACGCGCGATCGCCCGACTTGCGCTTCGCCCACAGTCGATCGGCCTCGTCAGCGAGACGTTGGCGCACGTCGCCGAGACTCGCGATGCCCGCCGCCGATTGAAACAGCACCTGCCCGACATCGCTCGATGCATCGAGAATGGCTTCGCCGCCGCGCCGCAGCGCCTCGTGATTCAGGCAGTACATCTGCTCGAAGAAGCCTTTATCGGATGCGCCCAGAAACGTCGCCAGCGCGTCGGCGGGCAGCGCATCGCCGTTCGGCGTGCAGAGCGACGACTTGCGGCTCTTCGTACGATGGAACGCGAACGCGTCGCCGCCCGTTTCGATCGACGCCCCGAGCCGCAGATCGCTTTGCGGATGCACGAACGCAAGCGGCGAGCTATGCGGCATGCCGAAGAGCAGCTCGGAAATCGCGTTCTTGATGGTGGATTTGCCCGCCTCGTTCGGACCGACGACAAAGTGAAAATCGTGTTCCGCCGCCGGAAACTCCACCGTGTGATCGGTGAATTTGCCGTAGCGGATGAGTTCGAGCTTGCCGATACGCATGCCTTACTCCGCGTCCGATAATTGCGCGATCAGCCCCGAGCGCACTTCGGCGACGAGCTTAGCGATTTCGCCATTGCGCACGCGCTCGAGCTCCGGCACGGACTTCTGCAACTCGCTCGGCGCCTGCGACGCCAGTGCGATCAGCCTTTCCTTCAACATGCTCAGAAACTCCGGGTCGGATTCCGCTTCGATGAGAAGACCGTGAAGATCGGCGAGCGCATCGGTGCGGCCGGTGGCGGGCTCGCTGTGCGCGAGCGGCTCGGTCGCGATCCTCACTTTTTCGAGCCAGAGCCGGTCGTGGCTGATCGCGGCGATCTGCGCGAGGACTTCCGCGCGCAGTTGCGCTTCCAGCCCGAAGAGTTCGCCGTGCGCCGCGGTCGCGCCGGCGATCGTCACGCGCACGGCGTGCGGCACGGGCGCCGCGGACGATTCGACGAGCGCTTCGAGCGCACGTCCGACCGCGAGCGCGACTTCATCGAGCGTACCCGCCTGCGATGCGTCGACCGTCACGGCTTCCCAACGCAGCACGTCGATGAAAAGCCGCTCGACGCTCACCTCTTCCGCGTCCGAAACATTGACGATGACCGCGCCGCGCCGTCCCGTCTCGCGGATATTGCGTCCTTGCAGATTGCCCGGAAACACGATGGTCGACGCGTCCTGCCAGATCGCGTAATCGTGCACATGGCCGAGCGCCCAGTAGTGATATTCCTTCGCGTGCAGTTCGGCGACGGAGCACGGCGCGTAGCTCGCGTGCATCGATCCGCCTTCGAGCGCGGTATGCAGCACGCCGATATTGAAATATCCCGCGACCGGCGCCGGATACGCGGTGACGAGATTCGTCGTGACCGCTTTTTCCTTGAAGCTGTGGCCGTGAAGCGCGACCTTCAGATCCTCGATGAGAAAGGTCTGCGGCTTTCGCGTCGAGAACGTGTGGACGTTGTCGGGCAACTGAAGCTGGCTCGTCATTTCGCTTTCGGCGTCGTGATTGCCGAAGAGCACGTACACCGGAATGCCCGCGCGACGCAGCCGCCCCATTTCACGGCAAAAGAAGATGCCCGTGTTGTGATCGCGCCAGGTGCCGTCGTAGAGATCGCCGGCGATCACCATGAAGTCGACTTGTTCGTCGACCGCCACCGACACGAGCTTCGAGAAGGCCTCGCGCGTGGCGTTGCGCAGCATGTCCGCGGGCGCGTCCGCGTAGGCGGAGAGGCCGTGCAACGGGCTGTCGAGATGGATGTCCGCCGCGTGTATGAAGCGCATGGCGCTCGCTCCTTTCAATGGGACCGACGATCATAGCAGCCGGTCGAGACACATCGTGTCCCGATCGACGATGCGTCTTCGGGACGCGATATGTCCCGCCCCGCTCGCAGAATCACTCGTCCGGATTCAACGCGAACAAGGACAAGACGATGAACGCAACACTCGAACGAGACGCCACGATCACGAGCCCTTACACGCCGGGAAACGTCGATGCCGCAATCGGGCATCTGGAACGCGTGCTGTCGGCGGAAGGCGCGAATTCGCTGTTCGGCCAGACTTATTGGTGCACTCGCGTGCAGCAGGTGAGCGCGACGCGTGGCCTGCTTCACGAGCAGCGCGTGCGGCTGGAACGGCTGATGAAACTGCTGTCGGATGCCGGCCGCGTTCAGCCCTTCGAGCGCTGAACGGCTTGTGCCAGCGCGACGAATTCCGCGACCGGCACTTCCTCGGCGCGGCGCGTGAGATCGAAGCCGAGCGCGTCGAAATCGATCGCGTCGCGGTACGCGCTCAGGTTGTTGCGCAATACCTTGCGGCGCTGCGCGAACGCGGCTTTGACGACGTCGCTCAGCACGGTTTCGTCGACTTCGGGCAACTCGTGCGGCGCGAGCGGAATCATCCGCACGATCGCGGAATTCACCTTCGGCGGCGGATTGAACGATTCGGGCGGCACGTCGATCAGCTTGTCCATCACGTAGCGGTATTGCAGCATCACCGAAAGACGCCCGTAGTCCTTGCTCGCGGGTTCGGCGATCATGCGCTCGACCACTTCGTCCTGCAGCATGAAATGCTGGTCGATGACCTTGTGCGCGAACGTCGTCAAATGGAACAGCAGCGGACTCGAAATGTTGTACGGCAGATTGCCGACGATGCGCAGCGTCGGCTTCTCACTTTCGAGCGCGAGCGAAGCGAAATCGAAGTCGAGCGCATCGGCGGAATGCACGACGAGCCTGTCGCCGAAACGCTTTTCCAGACGGCCGATCAGATCGCGATCCAGTTCGACGGCGTGCAGCGGCGACTCGGGCGTGGCAAGCCGCTCGATCAGAGGCTCGGTGAGCGCCGCGAGGCCCGGCCCGATTTCGACCATGCGCTCGCCGCGCTTCGGCGCGATCACATCGACGATGGAATCGATCACGCCCTGATCGACGAGAAAGTTTTGCCCGAAGCGCTTGCGCGCGAAATGGCCTTGGTGTTTGGTCGACATACTGATTCGAATTGAATGCGCGCGAGCTCAGGCGCTGCGCTTGTGGCGCGCCATCGTAACGGCGGCATCGATGGCGGCGATCATGCTGCCCGGATCGGCGCGGCCCGTGCCGGCGAGATCGAGCGCGGTGCCGTGATCCACCGACGTGCGGATGATCGGCAAGCCGAGCGTCACGTTGATGCCTTCGCCGAAGGTCGCGTACTTCAGCACCGGCAAGCCCTGGTCGTGGAACATCGCGAGCACGCAATCGGCGTCTTTCAGATAGCGCGGCTGGAACAGCGTATCGGCGGGATACGGACCGGGCGCATCAATGCCGAGCGCACGGGCGCGTTCGAGCGCAGGCGTGATGACGTCGATTTCCTCGCGGCCCAGATAGCCGTTTTCGCCCGCGTGCGGATTGAGCCCGGTGACGAGAATGCGCGGCGCGGGCAAGCCGAAATGCGCGCGCAGATCGTGATCGATGATGGTGAGCGTTTCGACGAGACCGTCGATGCTGAGCGCCGCCGACACGTCCTTCAGCGGCAGATGCGTGGTCGCGAGCGCGACGCGCAACGGACGTTCGCTGGAACCCGCGAGCATCATCACGACGCGCGGCGTATGCGTGCGCTCGGCGAGGTATTCGGTGTGGCCCGTGAAGGGCACGCCGGCATCGTTGATGGTGCTCTTTTGCAGCGGCGCGGTGACGATGCCGTCGAACCGGCCGGAGACCGCGCCGTCGATGGCGGCATCGAGCAGACCGAGCACGTAGCGCCCGTTCGCCGCATTCAGTTTGCCCGCTTCGGCGGGAACGGCGAGCGCGTGATGTTCGATGTCGACCGAGTCGGGCCATGCGCCGCCCGCGCGGGACGTGAGCAGATCGCGATCGCCGAGCACCGTGAAGCGCGCCGATGGCCAGCGCTCGCGCGCCTCGCGTAGCGCCGCCGCCGTCAGTTCCGGGCCGACGCCGGCCGGCTCGCCGGTCGTAATGGCGATGGCGAGCGGTCGGGCATCGGCATTCATGCTGTTACTGCGCTTGGGCAGCGACGCCCTTGTACTGCACGTACGCGGTGTCGCGCAGTTCGCGCAGCCAGTCGGAATACGCCTGCTCGGCCTTGCGCTGGCCGATCGCCTGACGCGCGATGTCGAGTTGCTGCGACGCCGATCCTTCCGCATCCCGGCGAGCGAGCACCTGAATCAGGTGATAGCCGTACTCGCTGCGCACCGGATCGCTGACCGCGCCGTCCTGCAGGTTGTTCATCGCGCGCTCGAATTCCGGCACGGTCTCGCCCGGGCTGATCCAGCCAAGATCGCCGCCTTGCGACGCCGAACCGTCCTGCGAATACGTGCGCGCGAAGTTGGCGAAATCGCCGCCGTTCGCGACCTGCTGCTTGATGTCGAGCAGCCGCTGGCGCGCGGCCTGTTCCGACATACCGTCCGACACGCGCAGCAGGATGTGGCGCACGTGCGTCTGCACGAGTTTCGGCGCATCGCCGGCGGTGCCCTGGCTCGCGCGGCGATCCACCAGCTTGATGATTTCGAAACCGCCGTCGGTGCGCAGCAGCGTCGGCACGACCTGGCCCGGACGCAGCGTCGACACTGCAGTCACGATGCCCGCCGGCAGCGAGCCGGGCGCGCGAAAACCGAGATCGCCGCCCTTGCCGGCGTCCGTGTCCTGCGAATTCTGCTTTGCGAGCTTGGCGAAATCGTCGCCGGCTTGCGCCTGCTTGAGCACGGCTTCGGCCTGCGCCTGAACCTTCGCGACTTCGCTTTCCGGCGCGTCCGACGGCAGCTTGAACATGATGTGCTGCAAACGCAGATCGCTCGCGTTGCGCGCGCCCGGACCGCGCTGGCTGGCGATGTAGTTCGCCACTTCGCCGTCGGACACGGTGATCTTGCTATCCACTTCCTTTTCGCGCAGCTTCGAGAGCGTGAGCTCCGTGCGCGCGTCGCGCATGAAGGTGGACCAAGGCACGCCCTGCGCCTCGATGCGCGAGCGGTAGACGTCGAGCGTCATCTGGTTTTGCTGCGCGAGACGCGCGAGCGTGCGGTTCACGGTGGCGTCGTCGATGACAATGCCGTCTTCCTTCGCCTTCTGAAGCTGAATGCGCTCGATCACCATCTGATCGAGCACTTGCCGCTGCATCTGATCCGCAGGCGGCACCGGCGCGTTTTGCTGCTGGAGACGCTTGACGATGAGGGCGGTGCGCTCTTCCAGTTCGCGCTGTGTGATGACGCCGTCGTTCACCACCGCGACGACGGAATCCGCGACCTGCACATTGCGATTCGACAACGCCTGCGCACCGGCCGGCGAACTCAGGATCAGCGCGCCGACCAGCACGCCCGCTGCGATTGCCGTCGATCGAAACATATTCACGTTTGCCACAGATACTCCATCAAATACGGACTTCACCGTTCGTGTCCTGCTTGTGTGTCCTGCCCTGCGCGGCCGCCGACGCGCTCTTCGCTGCACGTCCGTGGACGCCGTGAGCCCGATCCGGCCTCACTCGTAATCGCTATACCGGGAGAGCGGCGGCGCCGCTGCCGGCGGCGGCTGATAACCCTGAACGCTCGCGCGGAACGCGCTGACGAGCCCGTTGTCGACGTTCGACAAGCCCTTGAACGTCAGCTGCGCGAGCACGCGCGTGCCCGAGGACGGCTGGCCCAGCGTGTTCACGCCGTTGGCGTAGCGCTGCATGCCGAAGCCGAACGCCCAGCAGTCGGCATCGTACTGGAAGCCCAGAAGCCCGTCGACGAGACGATGGCTCGCGAGATCATAGTTCACGCGGCCGACGGCATAGAGACGGTTCGTGAGCGGCCATTCGCCCGAGACCAGGATTTGGTTGATCGGCTCGTTCACCAGCGTTGTCTGGTTCGAACGCGTGTAGCGATAGCCGACGTTGATCACCTTGCGCGCGCCGGGACTGAACGCAAAACCGATGCTCGAGCGCACGAGCTGGTTGTTGTCCACATTATATTGGAACGCAGTTTCCGAAGCGAAACCAGCACCCAGCTTGATGGCCGCGCCGGCGATCAGGTCGGAGTGCTTTGCCTGTCCCGGCGGCTGATCCGGCGAAATCGTGACGCGCTGGCTCTGGAAATAATACTGCTGCGCGATGACGAAACGCGCACGCTCGTCGCCCGTCGCCGGGTTGATGAAGCGCGTGGTCAGGCCGGCCGTCAGGCGATTTGCGTCCGCGATCCGGTCGTTCCCGACAAACGTGTTCGGCGTGTAGATTTCAGCGAGACCGAAGTCGGCTTCGGCGGTGTCGAAAATCGGCGCGAAGTCCTGATTGTGATACGGCGTGTAGACGTAGTAGAGCCGTGGCTCCAGCGTCTGGATGTAGTCCTGCCCGAAAAGCCGCACCGAGCGGTCGAACACGAGGCCCGTGTCGAAGCTGAGCGTCGGGATCGATTCGGTGAAGTTCTTCGGCTGCCCCGCGACCGGCGGCGACGAACCCGCGACCTGCGTCGTCGCGATATGGCTCAGATCGTACGAGGCGAAGTGCCATTGCACTTTCGGCGTGACGAAATAGCCGGGCGCATTGACGCCGTAGCTCAGGTACGGATTGAAGTACAGCCGGTTGCCGTCGGTGGCGCCGTCGGTCGTGATCGTGAAGCGCGTGGCGTCCAGTTCCGCGCCGTAGTCGAAGCCGCCGACGTTGTACTTGTTGTACTGAACGTTGACCTGCGGCTCGCGGGCGTACGGCGGCGTCGAGGGTTGCAGCGTCTGCCAGCGCTGTTCGCGCGCGAGCACCGACCACGGGCCGTTGTTGTACGTGAGCCCCGCTTCCTGCTGATACAGCAGTTGCGTGCCGTTCAGGAACTGATTCGACGCGTTGCCCAGGTCTTCCGGATATTGATCGTCCGAAACCTTGTTGTAATTGATGTAACCGCCGAAGCCGCTGCCGAAGTTCTGACGGTGCTGCCAGAAGATCGCGTAGCGGTTCGAATGCGTCACGCGATCGTCGGGCAGATAGTTGACGTCGAGCGAGCCCGAGTACGTGGGCGACAGATAGCGATATGTCGCCTCGCCCAGTACGCCGCGCTTCGTCATGATGCGCGGCGTGATGGTCAGATCGCGATTGGGCGCGATATTGAAATAGTACGGGATCGTCGCTTCGAAGCCGGTCGTCGAACTGAGCGTGAAGGTCGGCGGCAGAAGGCCGCTGCGACGGTCGCCCGTCAGCGGAAACGACAGCCACGGGCTGCCGAAAACCGGCACGCCCTGGAAGAACAGCACGCCGTTGTGGGCGATGCCCTCTTCGGCGCCGGTGTCGAAATCGAACGACGTGCCCTTGATGTACCACGCCGGATCGGACTCGCACTGGCAGGCCGTGTACGTGCCGTGGTCGATGCGCGCCCGCTCGTTGTCGATCATGTCGGCGCGCGCGGCGCTGCCCGAGCCGCCCGTCAGATTGAAGCGGTACTTCGGGTTCGTCATGAACCCTTCATTCGCTTCCACCTTCAGATGCGCTTCGGGACCGACGAACGACACGCCGTTGTTGATCAGCCTGACATTGCCGAAAGCATCGGCCATGTCGGTGTCCTGGTCGTAGTGGAGCGCGTCGCCCTTGATGACCGTGACCGTGCGCCGGATCTCCGCCGAGCCCTTCGCCGCCATGTCTTCGTCGGTCGTGCCCGTCGCCTTGTCACTGAGGAGGAAGGTCGAGGGCTGCTGGCCGTTTTGCAGCGGGCGTTCCTGGAGCTCCGGCGCGAGGCGCAGGCTGCCCGGGCCGTCGAGCGGCTGCGGATAGGCGGCGTCGCCCACGAGCTGCGCGTGGGCAAGAGCGGGCATCAAGCCTGGAACGGATAGAAGCGCAGCGACGAGCCGCCGCCTGCGTGGCTTGTCGTCGCCTTTGATTTTCGATACGGGAAACTGTCGTGGCGGCATGTATGGGTGGCGGTTCGATCCCGTTCGCGTCCCACGCGCCCGATGCCGCCGGGCAGGCGGCCGCGCCTTTCCGCAGTCACGAACTTGACGGTCCGTTGCTAAGCGGGGACGACACTCGATCGAACGGTGACGCTCACAGTCGTCGGGAGCCTGGTGCCAGGCGTGAAACGGATCGCTTAAAAAAGTCGTGGGGTATTATATGGCAAGATGTTTGGCCCCTCGAATTTATGACGCACATTCCTTCCGACGCCCGCCTGAACCAGCTTCGCTCGTGGCTCGAAAACGTCGCCGGACCCTACCGGCTGAACGTCGCGAGCCTCGCTCCCGCCTCCGCCGATGCCAGCTTTCGCCGCTATTTCAGGCTCGAGAGCGATGCGGCGTTCGGCAAAACGCTCATCGCCGTCGATGCGCCGCCGCCGGAAAAATGTCGCGAATTCGTGCAGGTCGCCGGGCTTCTCGAGGCCGCGAACGTGCATGTGCCGAAAGTTTTGGAAACGGATTTCGACGCCGGTTTCATGCTGCTCACCGATCTCGGCACGACGACTTACATGTCGGTGCTCGATGAAAAGAACGCGCGGCCGATGATGCGCGCCGCGATCGACACGCTGATCCGCTTTCAGCAAACCGCGCGCGAAGGCGTGCTGCCGCCGTTCGACGAGGCGTTCCTGCGCCGCGAGATGGAGCTGATGCCCGAGTGGTTCATCGGACGCCATCTGGGCCATGAAGTCACCGCCGACGAACGCAAGACGCTCGACGCCACGTTCACGCTGCTCGTGCAAAGCGCGCTCGCGCAGCCGCAGACTTTCATGCTGCGTGACTTCATGCCGCGCAATCTGATGGTGTGCGAGCCGAATCCGGGCGTGCTGGACTTTCAGGACGCGGTGTACGGCCCGATCACGTACGACATGGCCTCGCTCATGCGCGACGCGTTCATCAGCTGGGAAGAAGAGTTTCAGCTCGATTGCGTCGCGTATTACTGGGAGCGCGCAAAAAAGGCCGGACTTCCCGTCGATGAGGATTTCGGCGAGTTCTATCGCCAGCTCGAATGGATGGGCCTGCAGCGCCACATCAAGGTGCTCGGCCTCTTCGCGCGGATTCACTATCGCGACGGCAAGCCGCGCTATCTCGCCGATCTGCCGCGCTTCATCGGTTATGCGCGCAAGGTCGCGGAACGCTACGCGCCGCTGTGGCCGTTCGCGCGTCTGCTCGATTCGCTGGAAGGGCGCGCGGTCGATGTCGGCTACACCTTTTGATTCACGATGACGCACGCTTTGAAAACAGCGATGATCTTCGCCGCCGGACGCGGCGAACGCATGCGCCCGCTCACCGACCTCTGTCCGAAGCCGTTGCTGCCGGTCGGCGGAAAGCCTTTGATCATGTGGCAGATCGAGCGTCTCGCGGCGGCGGGCGTCGAAACGATCGTCATCAATCATGCGTGGCTCGGCGATCAGATCGAAAGCGCGCTCGGCAACGGTTCTCAATGGGGTGTCGAGCTGCGCTATTCGGCCGAGACCGAAGCGCTGGAGACGGCGGGCGGCATCGCACGGGCGCGTCATCTGATCGGCGATGGCGTGTTCATCGCGGTAAGCGGCGACGTCTTTTGCGACTTCGATTACGCGACCTTGCGCGAGCGCGCCTCGACGCTCACTTCGATGCCCTCGCCCGGCATGCATCTCGTGATGGTGCCGAATCCGCCGTTCCATCCGAAGGGCGACTTCGCGCTGAACGACGGCACGCTCGCGCTGGAAGGCGAGCCGCGCTATACGTTCGGCAACATCGGTCTGTACGACACGCGCATGTTCGACGATCTCGCACCCGGCACGCGCCGCGCACTCACGCCGTACTATCGCGAAACCATCGCGGCCGGGCGCGCGAGCGGCGAGCTCTACGAAGGCCGATGGGAAAACGTCGGCACGCCCGCGCAGCTCCGCGCACTCGACGAGGAACTGCGGGCGAGGTGAGCTTCGGAGATTGGGACGCATCCGATGGTAAAATGCGCGGTTCTCGCGTCTTTTCCTTCCATTGCGACAAGCAATCATGTCCGATACCCGTCCCGATACCCTCTTTGCGCTCACCGCGCTCTCGCCGCTCGACGGCCGCTATGCCGCCAAGACCGAAGCCCTGCGCGACTGGCTTTCCGAAGCCGCGTTCATGCGCCATCGCGTGACGGTTGAGATTCACTGGCTGATCGCGTTGTCGCGCGCGGGTTTCGCCGAAGTGCCGCGCTTCTCCGACGCTTCCGAACAGTTCCTGCTGGGCCTCGCCGAGCGCTTCACCGCGCACGATGCGGCGCGCATCAAGGACATCGAACGCGTGACGAATCACGACGTGAAGGCCGTCGAATACTGGCTCAAGGAGTCGGTCAAGGGCCAGCCGGAACTGGAGCGCGCAAGCGAATTCATCCACTTCGCGTGCACGTCGGAAGACATCAACAACACATCGCACGGTCTGATGCTCGCCGGCGCGCGCGAACGCGTGATTTTGCCCGCGCTGCGCTCGGTGCATGAACGTCTCGTGAAGCTCGCGCACATGCACGCAGAGCAGCCCATGCTTTCGCGCACGCACGGTCAGCCCGCCAGCCCGACGACGCTCGGCAAGGAAATCGCCAATGTCGCGGCGCGTCTTGCGCGCGCGATCACGCGTATCGAGAAGGTCGAACTGCTCGGCAAGATGAACGGCGCGGTCGGCAACTTCAACGCGCATCTGTCGGCGTATCCGGACTTCGACTGGGAAGCGTTCTCGAAAGATGTCGTCGAAAATCGGCTGAAGCTCACGTTCAATCCGTACACGATCCAGATCGAGCCGCACGATTATATGGCCGAACTGTTCGACGCCGTCGCGCGCGCGAACACGATCCTGCTCGACCTCGATCGCGATGTGTGGGGCTACATTTCGCTCGGCTATTTCAGACAGAAGACGAAGGCCGGTGAAATCGGCTCCTCGACGATGCCGCACAAGGTCAATCCGATCGACTTCGAGAACTCGGAAGGCAATCTCGGCCTCGCGAACGCGACGCTGCGCCATCTCGCTGACAAGCTGCCGGTCTCGCGCTGGCAGCGCGATCTCACCGATTCGACGGTTCTGCGCAATATCGGCGTCGCCTTCGGGTACTCGCTGCTCGCTTACGACGCGCTGATCCGTGGCCTCGACAAGCTCGAAGTGAACGCGGCGCGTCTGAACGAAGATCTCGACAATACGTGGGAAGTGCTCGCCGAGCCGGTGCAGACGGTGATGCGCCGCTACGGCATCGAGAACCCGTATGAGCAATTGAAGGAACTGACGCGCGGCAAGGGCATCACGCGCGAGGCGCTGCAGACGTTCATCGGCGGGCTGGCGATTCCGGCCGACGCGAAGAAGCTGCTGCTGGAGATGACGCCCGGCTCGTATATCGGCAAGGCGGTGGAGCTGGCGAAGCGGATCAGCTAAGCAAAAAGACAAAAGCCCCGGAATTCCGGGGCTCTTTTCATTGGCGCGTCATTTGCGCGTCTTCAACTTCTCGAGCACGTTGTCGACGATCTGCTCGGGCGTGAGCTCGATGCTTTCCGTAATCGCCTCGTCCTCGCCAGGTTCTTCCAGCGTGTCGAGTTGGCTCTGCAACAGCGAGGGATCGAAGAAGTGTCCGGTGCGCGAACCGAGACGCTCGCGAAGCACATCCATCGTACCGTGCAGATAGATGAAGCACACGTCGCGATCGCCGTCGCGCAGGATGTCGCGATACGAGCGTTTCAGCGACGAGCACGTAAATACCGCCGTCTCGCCCGCACGCTGCTTTTCCTCGATCGCGGCACGAATGGTCTTGAGCCACGGCCAGCGATCCTCGTCGGTCAGCGGGATGCCCTTGTGCATCTTCTCCTTGTTCGCGGCGCTGTGGAACGCGTCGCCGTCGGTGAAAGTGCAGTGCAGCCGCTCCGCCAGCATCTCGCCGATGAGGGACTTGCCGGCACCCGACACGCCCATTGCGATCAAAATCATCGAAGTCTCCTTACACGAACATCGCGAGCACGAAGGTCAAGCCCAGGCCCATCAGAGAGATGATCGTTTCGAGCAACGACCACGTCTTGAACGTCTGACCGACCGTCATCCCGAAATACTCTTTGATCAACCAGAAGCCGCCGTCGTTCACATGCGAGAAGATCAGCGAGCCGGAGCCGGTGGCGAGCACCAGCAGTTCCGGGCTCGTGTGACCGCCCGCCGCGGCGGCGATCGGCGCAACGATGCCGCAGGCGGTGGTCATCGCGACCGTGGCCGAGCCCGTCGCCAGACGGATCAGCGCGGCGACGAACCAGCCAAGCAACAGCGGCGACAGACTCGCTGATGAGGCGCTCGCGACGATCTGCTGCGAGATCCCGCTATCGCGCAGAACCTGGCCGAAGCCGCCGCCCGCGCCGACGATCAGCGTAATGCCCGCGATCGGCGCCAAGCACTCGCCGCAGAACTTCTGAATCTGCTCACGGTTGAAGCCCTGCTTCGCGCCGAAGGTCCAGAAGCTGACCAGCACGGCGATCAACAGTGCCATATCCGACTGGCCGATGAAGCGCAGCAAATCGTTCGGCAGCGTTTTCGGCGTGAAGACCAGATCGGCCCAGCTACCGATCAACATCAGAATGACCGGCAGCAGAATGGTGAACAACGTGATGCCGAAGCTCGGCAAATCGCGCGTCTTCTCCGTATCGCCGTGCTTCTGGGTGAACTGGTCGGCGAGCGCGTTGGCGTCGGGCAGCTTGATGTATTTGTGGATCAGCAGCGCGAACAGCGGGCCGGCGACGATCGCAGTCGGCACGCCGACGAGCAGACCGTAGGCGATCGTCTTGCCGATATCCGCGTGATACGCCTGCACCGCGAGCAACGCGGCCGGGTGCGGCGGAATCAGACCGTGCACGACCGAGAGACCCGCGACCATCGGCAGGCCGATCAGCAGCAGCGACTTGCCGGTGCGCTTCGCGACGTTGAACGCAATGGGGATCAGCAGCACGAAGCCCACTTCGAAGAACACCGGCAAGCCGACGATGATCGCGACGACCATCATGGCCCAGTGAATGTTCTTCTCACCGAAGAGATTGATCAGCGTATTGGCGATGCGCTCGGCTCCGCCCGATTCGGCCATCATCTTGCCGAGCATCGTGCCAAGGCCGACGACGACAGCAATGTGACCGAGCGTATTTCCGTTGCCGGTTTCGAACGACTTCACGATTTTGTCCATCGGCATGCCGACCGCGAGGGCAAGCAATACGGACACGATCATGAGAACGAGGAACGGGTAAACCTTATAGCGGGCGATCATCAGGATCAGAACCGCGATCGCGATCACCGCGTAGAGCAGTAGCATGCTCCCGTGGACGGCTGGCATAACGCCTCCTTGATTTTGTTGAGGTTTTCTGCGCTATGTATGCGTTTGCCGTCGTTGCACTGCACACGCGGCAACATCCGGCAAGCGCAAACACGGCGCTGGGCAACGGAATTTTACTTGTAAGCGAGGAAGTCGGCCGAGAAATGGCAGCGAGAAGCGCGCGCGTGCGAAACGCGGCCGAAAAAAAACCGACGCTCATGTAAGCGTCGGTTTCGAATGGAAGTTCAAGCCTTCTCGCCCGAACGATTTGCAATGCATCAGGCCGCCGGCTTCGTTGCCGCTGCGCACTGGAAGTCCAATTGGCGCGCGCGGCTTCCGCCTGGCCTGAGCTGCGGGTTGTCGAGGGCTTGAACCACGATTACTTGGCGATCCTCGCAAATCCGGGCAGCCTTCGACACGCAACTGTTCTGCGATTCGAACAGCCCCGAACAGGTGACGCGTTGCGCCCCGCTTTGACCGGCAACATTCAAATTTTGAGCGGAGTAGCTCAAGCCCGTGTCCGTCGTGCAAGCGGAGAGCACTCCGACTGCAGCGAGGATCGTGAAAAATAATTTAGACATTTCGCGTTTGACAGGTAATGGTCGACAAATGGCGAGTGATCGATCTGGGCAATCGCGTGACAACACGATTGCCCAGACTCCCTGACCGTCAGGTCAGGCGCTCACTCTTACCAGCGGTACGAAGCGTTAGCGCCGTACACCGTTCCGTTGCGGCTCGAACCAGCACCGGCCTTCAGCACCAGGTTCTGGGTGACACGGAGGTTGACCGCAACAGCCGCTGCCGCGTAACCCTGATACGTCGCACCGCCCACACCGACCGACATGATCTTGTCCTGGTCGATGTTCGGGATCATCGCCAACGCCGTTGCCGCAGCGATGCCCGAGTAGGCGTTACGACCCACCTCGGCGACGGCGCCTTGCATGCCATTCACGACGCTGTCGGTGTAGCTGTTCGATTGCGTGACCGCATCGTTCAACTGGTTGACGTTGACCAGATCCGCGCCTTCCGTACCGGCAGCCACGTTGGTGATCTGGCGCTCGCTACCCGCTGCGCCAACCGACACCGTGTTCGCACGATCAGCCACCGAGCTCGCGCCCAGCGCGACGGAGTCATCCGCCGTTGCCCGCGTGTTCGCACCGATAGCCACCGCGCCGACGCCGCTGGCAACCGCGCTCGAGCCGTTGGCGACCGAGTTCGCACCCGTTGCCTGAGCCTTCGCGCCGCTTGCCGTCGCATGGGTGCCGCTTGCTACAGCCGCTTCGGTTGCACGATTGCCGTCCGCTGCGAACAACGGGTTATCGGAAGTCGTTATGTTCGCAATCTGGCTGGACAGCGCATCCAACTGCGCCTTGTTGACAAGGTCAGTCGGGGCGATGGCGGTACTCACATTGTGAATGGTCGTTCCGTCCTTGCCGGCCAGCGTGATGTTGCTGTAGTCCGTCTCTCCGGTCGACGTCGTGTCGAACGTGACGGCCGCCTTCGGCTTCCCGTTCGTACCGTCCTTATACAGGCTCGTTTCCTTCAACTGACCCACGGTCGCGACATCGTCGTCGTTGACACCGTCAGCGATATGCGTGATGCGCAGCTTGTCGGTCGAATTGCCGAAGGACACCGTATTTGCCTCATCGGCCACAGCGTTGGTCGCGAGCGCCACCGAGTTTTCCGCCGTCGCGCTGGCGTTGCCGCCGATCGCGATCGAGTTCTTACCGGTCGCCGACGAGTCTTGCAGGATCGAATTGGCGTGGAAGTACTTGATGCCCTTGCCATTGACGATCGAGCTCAACGAGGTCGACATACTGGTGACGTCGTTGATCACGGTGCTGATGGCCGTGGACATCGAACTCACGGTCGTGGACATCGAGCTGATACCCGTGGACAGCGAGCTGATCGACGTCGAGGTTGAAGTCGACAGCGAACTGATACCCGTGGACAGCGAGCTGATACCCGTGGACAGCGAGCTGATGCCAGCCGACAGCGAGCTGATACCCGTAGACAGCGAGCTGATGCCTGTCGAGGTCGAAGTCGACAGCGAGCTGATGCCTGCGGACAGCGAGCTCACGCCCGTGGACAGCGAGCTGATCGCCGTCGAGGTCGAGACCGACAGCGAGCTCATGCCCGTCGACAGCGAACTGATGCCCGTCGAGGTCGAAGTCGACAGCGAGCTGATGCCCGTCGACAACGAACTCACACCCGTGGACAGCGAGCTGATCGCCGTCGAAGTCGAAGTCGACAGCGAGCTGATGCCCGTCGACAGCGAGCTCACGCCCGTGGACAGCGAACTGATCGCCGTGGAGGTCGACACCGACAGCGAGCTGATGCCCGTGGACAGTGAACTCACACCAGCCGACAGCGAGCTGATACCCGTGGACAGCGAGCTGATGCCAGTCGAGGTCGAAACCGACAGCGAGCTCACGCCCGCGGACAGCGAACTCACACCCGTGGACAGCGAGCTGATCGCCGTCGAAGTCGAAGTCGACAGCGAGCTAATGCCCGTGGACAGCGAACTCACGCCTGTGGACAGCGAGCTGATCGCCGTGGAGGTCGACACCGACAGCGAGCTCACGCCCGTGGACAGCGAACTGACCGCCGTGGAGGCCGACACCGACAACGAACTCACGCCCGTGGACAACGAACTGATGCCCGTGGAGGTCGAGGTCGACAGCGAGCTGATGCCCGTGGACAACGAGCTGATGTCCGTCGAAGTCGAGGCCGACAGCGAACTCAACTGGCCGAAGTTCACCGCGTCGTACTGGCTCGAACCGTCAGCCACGTTCGTGAGCGTCACCGGCGTGTGGCCGGAGCCGCCCAGCGTGACCTTCGAGTGGTCCGTGTTGTCGTACATCACCGCATTGGCCAGGCCCGTGGACAGCGAGTTCATCGCCGTGGAGGTCGAGACCGACAACGAGTTGATGCCCGTGGACAGCGAGCTGATGCCCGTCGAGGTCGAAGTCGACAGCGTGCTCATGCTGGTCGACAGCGAGTTCACACCCGTGGAGAGCGAACTGATGCCCGTGGAGCTCGAAGCCGACAGCGAGCTGATGCCCGTGGAGGCCGACGCCGACAGCGAGTTCACACCCGTGGACAGCGAGCTGATGCCCGTCGAAGCCGACACCGACAGCGAGTTCACGCCCGTGGACAGCGAGCTGATGCCCGTCGAAGTCGACGCCGACAGCGAGTCAACGCTCGTAGACAGCGAGTTCACCATCGTCGAGGTCGAGCTTGACAGCGAGTTAATACCCGTAGACAGCGAGCTGATGCCCGTAGAAGTGGACGCCGACAGCGAGCTCACACCCGTGGACAACGAGTCCACCATTGTCGAGGTCGAAGCCGACAGCGATTCAACACCCGTGGACAGCGAATTCACCATCGTGGAGGTCGAGCTCGACAGCGAGTTCAGACCCGTGGACAGCGAACTGACGTTCGTCGACAGCGAACTCACGCCGGCGGAGAGCGAGCTCACACCCGTGGACAGCGACTTGATGCCCGTCGAAGTCGAGCTCGACAGCGAGCTAATACCCGTGGACAGCGAGCTTACGTTCGTGGACAGCGAGTTAATACCCGCGGACAACGAGCTCACGCCGCTCGACAGCGAGCTGATGCCCGCGGAAGTCGAGGCCGACAGCGAGCTGATACCCGTAGACAGCGAGCTCACGCCCGCCGACAGCGAACTCACGCCTGCAGAGAGCGAACTCGCGCCGCTCGACAGCGAGCTGATCCCCGTCGAAGTCGAATTCGACAGCGAGTCCAGACCCGTGGACAGCGAACTGACGTTCGTGGACAGCGAGTCGACACCGGTCGACAGCGAGCTAATGCCCGTCGAGGTGGAGACCGAGAGCGAACTCACGCCTGCCGACAACGAGCTCACGCCTGCAGAGAGCGAACTCACACCAGCCGACAGCGAGCTGACGTTCGTGGACAGCGAGTTCACACCCGTGGACAACGAGCTGACGTTCGTGGACAGTGAGTTCACGCCTGTGGACAACGAACTGATGCCCGTGGAGGTCGAGCTTGACAGCGAGTTCAGCCCCGTGGACAGCGAACTCACGTTGGTCGACAGCGAGTTGACACCCGTGGAAAGCGAACTCACACCGCTCGACAGCGAGCTGATGCCCGTGGAGGTCGACGCCGACAGCGAGTCCAGACCCGTGGACAGCGAGCTCACGCCCGCCGACAGCGAGCTCACGCCTGCCGACAGCGAGCTCACACCTGCGGACAGCGAACTCACGCCTGCCGACAGCGAGCTCACCCCCGAGGACAGCGAGCTCACCCCCGAGGACAGCGAGCTCACCCCGCTCGACAGCGAGCTGATGCCCGTCGAGGTCGAGGCCGACAGCGAGTTCAGGCCCGTGGACAGCGAACTCACGTTGGTCGACAGCGAGCTCACGCCAGCCGACAGCGAACTCACGCCGCTCGACAGCGAGCTGATGCCCGCGGAGGTCGACGCCGACAGCGAACTCACGCCGGCCGACAACGAACTCACGCCAGCCGACAGCGAGCTCACGCCTGCGGAGAGCGAGCTCACGCCGCTCGACAGCGAGCTGATGCCCGTCGATGCCGAGACCGACAGCGAATTAATACCTGTGGACAACGAGCTCACACCCGTGGACAGCGAGCTGATCGCCGTGGAGGTCGAACTCGACAACGAGCTCACGCCCGTGGACAGCGAGCTGACGTTGGTCGACAGCGAGCTGATGCCCGTGGAAGCGGAGGCCGACAGCGAGCTCACGCCTGCCGACAGTGAACTCACGCCTGCGGAGAGCGAGCTCACGCCCGTGGACAGCGAGCTGATACCCGTGGAGGCCGAGGCCGACAGCGAGCTCATGCCCGTGGACAACGAACTCACGTTAGTGGACAACGAACTCACATTGGTCGACAGCGAATTCACGCCCGTGGACAGCGAGTTGATGCCCGTGGAGGTCGACGCCGACAACGAGTTCACGCCCGTGGACAGCGAGCTCACGCTCGTGGACAGCGAATCGAACTTGCCATTTGAGTTCGAGATGGCCGTCGACAGTGAATTGAATCCGGTCGAGGTCGAACTCGACAGCGAGCTCAACTGACCGAAGTTCACCGCATCCAGTTCGCTCGAACCAGCCGCGACGTTGGTCAGCCTCACCGGCGCATGGCCCGAGCCGCCCAGCGTGACCTTCGAATGAGTCGAATCGTCGTACATCACCGCATTGGCCAGGCCCGTGGACAGCGAGTTCACCGCCGTCGAGGTCGAGGCCGACAACGAACTCACGCCCGTGGACAGCGAGCTCACGCCCGCCGAGAGCGAACTCACGTTCGTCGACAGCGAGCTGATGCCCGTCGAGGTCGAAGCCGACAGCGAGCTGAAGCCCGTCGATGCGGAGGCCGACAGCGAGCTGATGCCCGTGGACAGCGAGCTGATGCCCGTCGAGGTCGAGACCGACAGCGAGCTCATACCCGTCGAGAGCGAGCTGATGCCCGTCGAAGTCGACGCCGACAGCGAACTGATGCCAGCCGACAGCGAGCTCACGCCTGCGGAGAGTGAGCTCACGCCGCTCGACAGCGAGCTGATGCCCGTGGAGGTCGACGTCGACAGCGAACTGATGCCTGCCGAAAGCGAACTCACGCCCGCGGAGAGCGAGCTCACACCGCTCGACAGCGAGCTGATGCCCGTCGAGGTCGACGTCGACAGCGAGCTAATGCCAGCCGACAGCGAGCTCACACCCGCGGACAGCGAACTCACGCCTGCGGAGAGCGAACTCACACCGCTCGACAGCGAGCTGATGCCCGTGGAGGTCGAAGTCGACAGCGAGCTCATACCCGTGGACAGCGAGCTCACGCCGCTCGACAGCGAGCTGATACCCGTCGAAGCCGAGCTCGACAGCGAGCTGATGCCTGCCGACAGCGAGCTCACACCTGCGGACAGCGAACTCACGCCTGCGGAGAGCGAACTCACGCCGCTCGACAGCGAACTGATGCCCGTGGAAGCCGACGCCGACAGCGAGCTCATGCCCGTGGACAGCGAACTCACGTTGGTCGACAGCGAGCTCACGCCTGCGGAGAGCGAACTCACACCGCTCGACAGCGAGCTGATCGCCGTCGAGGTCGAGGCCGACAGCGAGCTCAGACCCGTCGACAGCGAGCTCACGCCAGCGGAGAGCGAGCTCACGCCGGTGGACAGCGAGCTGATCGCCGTGGAGGTCGACGCCGACAGCGAGCTCATGCCGGTGGACAGCGAACTCACACCCGTGGACAGCGAGCTCACGCTGGAGGACAGCGAATCGAACTTGCCATTTGAGTTCGAGATGGCCGTCGACAGTGAATTGAAGCCCGTCGAGGTCGAACTCGACAGCGAGCTCAATTGACCGAAGTTCACCGCATCCAGTTCGCTCGAACCAGCCGCGACGTTGGTCAGCCTCACAGGCGCATGGCCCGAGCCGCCCAGCGTGACCTTCGAATGAGTCGAATCGTCATACATCACCGCATTGGCCAGGCCCGTGGACAGCGAGTTCACCGCCGTCGAGGTCGAGGCCGACAACGAACTCACGCCCGTGGACAGCGAGCTCACGCCCGTCGAGAGCGAACTCACGTTCGTCGACAGCGAGCTGATGCCCGTCGAGGTCGAAGCCGACAGCGAGCTGATACCCGTCGAGGCCGAAGCCGACAGCGAGCTGATACCCGTGGACAGCGAACTGATGCCCGTCGAGGTCGAGACCGACAGCGAGCTCATACCCGTCGAGAGCGAACTGATGCCCGTCGAAGTCGACGCCGACAGCGAGCTGATGCCTGCGGACAGGGAGCTCACGCCTGCGGAGAGCGAGCTCGCGCCCGTGGACAGCGAGCTGATCGCCGTGGAGGTCGAGGCCGACAGCGAGCTCATGCCCGTGGACAGCGAACTCACGTTGGTCGACAGCGAGCTGACGCCAGCGGAGAGCGAGCTCACGCCGGTGGACAGCGAACTGATCGCCGTGGAGCTCGACGCCGACAGCGAGCTCACGCCCGTGGACAGCGAGCTCACGCTGGAGGACAGCGAATCGAAGTTACCGTTCGAGTTCGAGATGGCCGTCGACAGTGAATTGAAGCCCGTCGAGGTCGAACTCGACAGCGAGCTCAATTGACCGAAGTTCACCGCATCTAGTTCGCTCGAACCAGCCGCGACGTTGGTCAGACTCACCGGCGCATGGCCCGAGCCGCCCAACGTGACCTTCGAATGAGTCGAATCGTCATACATCACGGCATTGGCCAGGCCCGTGGACAGCGAGTTCACCGCCGTCGAGGTCGAGGCCGACAGCGTGCTGATGCCTGTCGACAGCGAATTCACACCCGTGGAGAGCGAACTCACGTTCGTCGACAGCGAGCTGATGCCCGTCGAAGCCGAGGCCGAGAGCGAGCTGATACCCGTCGAAGCGGAGACCGACAGCGAGCTGATACCCGTGGACAGCGAGCTGATGCCCGTCGAGGTCGAGACCGACAGCGAGCTCATACCCGTCGAGAGCGAGCTGATGCCCGTCGAAGTCGACGCCGACAGCGAGCTGATGCCTGCGGACAGGGAGCTCACGCCTGCGGAGAGCGAGCTCACGCCCGTGGACAGCGAGCTGATCGCCGTGGAAGTCGAGGCCGACAGCGAGCTCATGCCCGTGGACAGCGAACTCACGTTGGTCGACAGCGAGCTGACGCCAGCGGAGAGCGAGCTCACGCCGGTGGACAGCGAACTGATCGCCGTGGAGCTCGACGCCGACAGCGAGCTCACGCCCGTGGACAGCGAGCTCACGCTGGAGGACAGCGAATCGAAGTTACCGTTCGAGTTCGAGATGGCCGTCGACAGTGAATTGAAGCCCGTCGAGGTCGAACTCGACAGCGAGCTCAATTGACCGAAGTTCACCGCATCCAGTTCGCTCGAACCAGCCGCGACGTTGGTCAGACTCACCGGCGCATGACCCGAGCCGCCCAGCGTGACCTTCGAATGAGTCGAATCGTCGTACATCACCGCATTGGCCAGGCCCGTGGACAGCGAGTTCACCGCCGTGGAGGTCGAGGCCGACAGCGTGCTGATGCCTGTCGACAGCGAGTTCACGCCCGTCGAGAGCGAACTCACGTTCGTCGACAGCGAACTGATGCCGGTGGAGGTCGACACCGACAGCGAACTGATACCCGTCGAGGCCGACGCCGAGAGCGAGCTCAGGCCCGTGGACAGCGAACTGAGGCCCGTGGAAGTCGACACCGACAGCGAATTGAGTCCCGTGGACAGCGAGCTGATACCCGTGGAGGTCGACACCGACAGCGAGCTCACACCCGCGGACACCGAGCTCACGCCCGTGGAGAGCGAAATCACGCTGGTCGAAACCGAGGCGGACAGCGAATTGAGCGTCTCGGCGCCCGAGGTCGAGAAAGCCACAGACAGCGAGCTGATGCCGGTCGAAGCCGAGGCGGACAGCGAGGTCAACTGACCGAAGTTCACCGCATCCAGATCGCTCGAGCCGGCTGCGACGTTGGTCAGTCGGACCGCCGACTTGCCCGCGTTGAGCGTGATCTGCGAATGGGTCGAATCGTCATACATCACCGCGCTTTGGAGCGCAGTCGAAATGCTGCCCACGTTGGAGTTGGTCGTGCTCAGACCCGTGGAGAGCACCGCAACCGTGCTGTTGGTCGTGCTCAGGCCGGTTGACAGCGTACTTACCGCGCTCGAGAGCGAGCCGACATTGCTCGCGACCGTGCTCAGACCCGAAGACAAGCTGCCCACTGCGCTCGTTGCGACGCTGAGGCCCGTGGACAATGAACTCACGCCAGTGGACATGGACGTCGAGAGCAGATCCTGGCCGGTGGACAGGCTGCCCACCTTGCTTGCCGTGGTGCTTGCGTCGGTGGACAGCGAACTCACCACGCTGTTCGTCGTGCTCAAGCCCGTCGACAAGGTACTCACCGTCGACGACAGGCTGGTTACTTTGCTGTCCGTCGTGCTCAGAGCCGTCGACACGCTATCGACCTTGCTTGCAGTCGTGCTCAAGCCGGTCGACAGACTGCTGACCGTGCTGTTAGTCGTGCTCAGACCCGTGGACAACGTGCTAATGCCAGTCGACGCCGAGGTCGACAGCGTGCTCAAGCCAGTCGACAAACTGCTAACCGCGCTGTTGGTCGTGCTCAGTCCGGTGGAAAGGCTATCCACCTTGCTGCTGGCCGTGCTCAAGCCCGTCGACAGGCTGCTGACAGCGCTGTTGGTCGTGCTCAGACCCGTCGAGAGCGTGCTCACGGTGCTCGACAACGATGTGACGGTGCTGCTCGTCGTGCTCAGACCGGTCGAAAGACTATCGACATTGCTGTTCGTCGTACTCAGGCCGGTGGACAGCGAGTCCACCTTAGTATTGGTGGTACTCAGGCCGGTAGAAAGACTGTCTGCCTTGCTGTTCACCGTGCTGAGGCCGGTCGACAGCGAACTGACCGAGGTCGACGTCGAGACAGAAAGCGAATTCAAGCTCGTGGAAAGCGTGTTGACCGTGCTGTTGGTCGTGCTGAGGCCGGTGGAAAGGCTGTCCACCTTGCTGGTGGCCGTGCTCAGACCTGTCGAGAGGCTGCTTACCGTGCTATTGGTCGTGCTCAGGCCGGTCGACAGGGAACTCACGCCGCTCGACAAGCTGGTCACGGAACTGTTGGTCGTGCTGAGACCCGTGGACAGGCTGTCCACCTTGCTGCCCGCCGTGCTCAGGCCGGTGGAAAGACTGTCGACGTTGCTGTTCGTCGTGCTCAGCGCCGTGGAAATACTGCTCACGCCCGACGACATGGAAGTCACCATGCTGTTGGCCGTGCTCAAGCCGGTCGAGAGTAAGCTCACTGTGCTGTTCGTCGTGCTCAAGCCGATCGAGAGCGAACTCACCGTACTGTTCGTCGAACTCAAGCCGGTCGACAGACTGTTGACCGCGCTATTGGTCGTGCTCAGGCCCGAGGACAGCGAACTGACGCCCGTGGAGGCAGACACGGAAAGCGAGCTCAGACTCGTAGACAAGTTCGAAACCGTACTACTGATCGTGCTGACGTTCGTCGAAAGCGAAGTCACCGACGACGTGGTGGTGCTCAGTCCCGTGGAAAGGCTGTCCACCTTCGTGTTAACCGTGCTCAGCCCCGTAGAGAGGCTGTCTGCCTTGCTGCTGGCCGTGCTGAGGCCAGTCGAGAGGCTGTTGACTGACGAGGTAGCCGTACTGAGCCCCGACGACAAGGAGCTGACGCCAGTCGAGACCGACGTCGAGAGCGTCGAGAGGCCCGTCGACAGGATGCCGACATTGCTGTTCGTGGTGCTCAGACCCGTGGAAAGGCTGCTGACCGTACTGTTGGTCGTGCTCAAGCCACTCGACAACGAGCTGATCGCAACGTTGGTCGTGCTCATTCCGGCCGAGAGCGAGCTGACGTTGCTGTTGACGCTGCTCAGTCCAGTGGACAATGAGCTGACGTTGCTATTGGTCGTGCTCAGACCGGTCGACAGCGAATCGACCTTGCTGTTCGTCGTGCTCAGACCGCTCGACAACGAACTGACGGTACTGTTGGTCGTGCTCAAGCCGCTCGAAAGCGAGCTAACGGTGCTGGCGGTCGTGCTCAGGCCTGTCGACAGGCTGATCACCGAAGTCGCTGCCGTGCTCACGCCGGTCGACAGACTATTGACCGAGCTGTTCGTCGTGCTCAGGCCGCTGGACAGCGACACCACGGCGTCGCTCGTGGTGCTGACGACCGTGGAGAGACTGCCCACCGTGCTGATGTTCGTGCTGATGTCCGTGGACAGGCTGCTCACGGTGCTCGTGGCGGAGCTTACGCCGGTGGAAAGACTATTGACCCTGCTCGAAGCCGTGCTCAAGCCAGAGGAAAGCGAAACGATGCCCGTGGAAACCGAGCCCGACAGCGTGCTCAAGCCCGTGGAGGCAGACATGGAAAGCGAACTCAGGCCGGTGGACAGACTGACCACCTTGCTGTTTGCGGTGCTCACTGCCGTAGACAACGTGCTGACGGTCGTGGACATCGACGACACCGAGGTCGACAAGGACTTCACCGTGGTCGACGTGCTGGTCGACAGCGTGCTCCATTGCGTCGAAATGGAGTTGAAGCCGGTGGACACGCTGCCCGAGATGGAGTTGAACCCGGTCGACAACGAGGCATATGACGTCGACATGCTTTGCGAGATCGACGTCACCGAAGTCGACCAGCTATTGACCGTCGACCCCATGGTCGAAATCGTCGTGGAGGTCGACGTCGACAGGGAACTGATGCTGGTCGATGCCGAACTGGACACCGTGAACAATTGCCCGCCATTGATGGCGTCCATGCTTCCGACCGCGATGTTCCCGTCTTTCAGGTTGACAAGGTTCTTGCCTGAGAAACTCACGTTCCCGTTCGAGAAGGCGATGTTATTTCCGGTGAACGTGATGCCGGTAGTGTTACTGATGGAGATTGAATTGGCGCTGGAGCCGGTGCCGGCGCTTAGTACGACTCCGCTAAAGCCGCCGGCGCAGTAGGTACCGGAATCAGCTGTCGGTGTCGCTGAGTTGGACTTGTAAACGTATCCGGTGCCGCCATCGCACAGCGACATCGAGGAGTTCTGAGCCCAAGCCGTCGAACCGCCAAATAGCATCGCCACCGACGCGCCGACGCCTGCCGCCACACGGAACACGTCGCGCGGATCGTTATCTTCCTGCCGGTAAGCCGCTAATATGGCGCTCTGACCGTCTTCTAGGTCGCATACCGCGCCGCCAGAACTCTTCTTGCCTCGCGCCATTGCAGTCTCGGCGACTGCAACGAACGTCCCTACCTTCTCATTCCAAATACTGCGGTATGACTTATTCATAAACCGAATTGACCCACAAAAACGAGCGTCTTCACAAAAACAAAGGAAACAACTTTGACCACTGCAGAGAATATTCAGACTCGCCACTTCGATGAAGCGGACATGTCCTAAATTCGCGCAAGTGAGGTGGAAAAAGCGGAGGAAGATGTTTTGCCGTCTTTCGGATTAATCCGATTCAAACGGACCATATTGCCAGTCCGATTAACTAATGCTCGGATATGTCTTATTTATTCTTATTTTCGACGCAAAGCTGAGGCGCAAAGTCGCACCGCTCATTGAGAAAAGCAGACGAACGGGAATCAACACGTCAAAGTAAAACGCCGAGGCTGATCTAAGTGATCAGCCTCGGCGTCGAGCCGAACCGCGTTTTGTAGAGATTTAACGCAGCGGCTTTTTCACAAGTTCATCGAGCAAACCGGCGTATCCGCTTACCAGTTCCGCGTTGTCTGGCAGAAAACGCGCGATTGCCGCGCGCTGCTCGTCCCGGTAACGGCCCACGTTCGCATCATGCTGATCGATTGCCTCGACCACGCGGCGCGCCCCTTCGGCAACATTATTGTCTCGGTAGTAGTAACCCAGATCGGTACACAACGTAGCGTTGTGGACAAGCGGATAACCCTGCCAGCAAACCTCCAGATAGAAGTAATTCAGCGGATTTTCCCACTGATGCGACACGACGATATCCGTATGCTCGGCAAGATATGTCGGCGTGTCGAAGCGTCCGAGAAACACCGCCTTGTGGTTCCGCACGATGTCGAGCTGGTTCATCAACACAATGAATTCGCGGCACTGCGTGGCGAGATTCTGCGCGTTGGTCACCTGAAGCAGTTGAATGTCGTCCGGCCGTTCGCGATACGCCAATTCCGCGATCATCGCCGGATAGAGACAGAATTTCACGACGTTGATATTCGGCTCCATCACGCTCAGGCGACGCGGCCCCGCGTGCGGCTGATACTCGCCCGAATGCGGCAACGAAACGGTACGCGCGTTCAGGAACATCGGGCTCCAGATGAACGGCACGACCCGCGCGGTTTGACGACGCATCACCTCGAAGTACGGCGCGCTGATGTTCGCGACTTGCGGAATCATCCAGATGTCGTCATAGCGCTGGTTGACGAACAGGTTGTCGCCGAAAGTGGGTCTGTTGAACAGAATCGACTCCATCGCGTGGACGTATTCGAAACCGCAACAATAAGAGATGAGCCGCGCGCCCCGCTCTTTCAGATAAGCCGTCGCGTTCGCGTCGATCTGGCCGCCGAGTTCGATCAGTACATCGACCTTGTCCTTCGCGTCATCGAATGTGACGGTGGGCCAGCGCTCGAGATCCCAGGGCAATTGGTTCGTGATCGCCACATGCGTCGTGTTGACGAGCACGACGCTCTCGACGTTCGGACAGTTCTTGAGCGCTTCCGCGAGAAACACCGCGTTCTGCTTGATACCGTTGTTCCACAACGTTTCGGCCTCGTGAAACAGGCCGATCGTGATGCCAATTCGCAACTTCTTCATTCCATTTAACTCCGTTGCCTCGCGGCAGATGCCTGAATCCCGAACTCACGCCTTCGCGTAGACGGCCTCGATCGCCTGCGTGTAGATCCGCACGTTGTCTTCGTTTTCCGGATCGAGCGTGTGAAGGAATTTCTTCGCGGTCGCGCGATAGCTTTCGAGATTGGCATCGTGCTCGGCGAAGGCGCGAAGCAACGCGCGGCCGCCTTCTTCGCAATCGAAATCGTGATAGCGATAGCCGCACTCGCCGATCAGATGTGAGTTGTGAATCAGCGGATAGCCGCCGTAGAGCGCTTCGTAATACACGTAGTTCTGCGGGTTTTCCCACTGATGGCTCACGACCGCGTCGACGGAAGCCGGCACGATCTGCGCGAACGGGAAGCGTCCTTCGAAGTTGCCGAGCCCGTGTCTCACATAATCGAGACTGTGCGCGAAACCGACGAACGCCGCGTGATCCTTCAGCTTGAACGTGTTGTAGGCCCATACGCGTTCGAGCATGTCCGGATTCTCGCGATGCGCCACGTCGCAGGCGAGCATCGGGATATAGCTCGTTTCACCATGCAGACGTTCGGCTCGAAAATTCCGACGCGCCAACGCCGGCGCCCCGGCTGATAACCGAACTTCTGACCATTCGGCAGCTTCGCCGCTTCGCGTTCGAGCACGACCGGACTCCACAGGTGCGGCATAAGCTTGACCGGCGCGCGGAAGAGCGTTTCGAAGTACGGTTTGCAACTGACTTCGTATTCCGGCAGCGTCCAGACTTCGTCGTAAGGCGCGCCCGAAATCAGCAGCGCGTGCTGGAGATTGAAGACCATGCGCTCGATATCGATGACATAGTCGTTACCGACGCGCATCGTGATGACCTTGCCGCCCTTCTCGCGGAACTTGATCGCCCATTCCTTGCTGAGTTGCGCGCTCATTTCGATCATGACGTCGAGCTTGGACATGGCCGTTTCCATGTCGATGAGCGGCACAGGCGAATCGGACAGGAAACGCTTTGCGTCTTCGGGGCCGCCGTCGCCGCCGCCCGTCACCAGATAAGTCGATTTCACGCGCGGCGAGCGCATGAGCAACATCACGAGATAAAGGCAGTTCTGGAAGATGCCGTTTTCCCACAGCGACTGCTCGCCTTTGCGGATGAAAATGGAAACGCCGACGTTGATCCGCTCCGGCATGCGGGATTTGCTTTGCATGTTCATACGCCTACCTCGAGCTTGCTGCCCTCACAAAGGTTGATCAACCGTTCGGCGAACGCATCCAGGTTGGCTTGATTGAAAGGACTGACCGCGTCGATGGCGCGCTGTGCGTTTGCGCGATATGCATTGAGATTATCGTCATGCTCGCGGAACGCGCGCAGCAGCTGACGTCCGCCCTCTTGCGCGTCGAAGCCCGGATAGTAGTAGCCGGCATCCTTCAGCCACGGCGAATTGTGGACGAGCGGATAGCCGCCGTAGAGCACATCCAGATACAGGTAATTCTGATCGTTGCCCCACTGATGCGACACGACTGCATCGGCGAATTGCGCCATGAAGCCGGCGATATCGTTACGGCCATGGAACGTCGCCTTCGAGTCTTTCACGATGTCGAGCGAGTTGGCCATGTACATGAGCGTCGGGTGATCTTTCATGTGCATGGAATTGAGCACATGCATGGCGGACACGCTCGAACGATCCGCGCGATACGCCTCTTCGCAGACGAGCATCGGAATGCTCGATGTTTTCACCACCGAAATATTCGGCTCGAACATTGCGACCCGGAAACCTTGCGGCTGGATGGCCGGTTGAGCCGACTTGTCCGCGCGGCGCTCGTAGCCGTAGCGCAGACCGTGCTCCTCGACTTCGACGATGCGGCTCTCGATGAACTGCGGATGCCAGATGAACGGAATGATATGAACGGGACAGCGATGCAGCGTACGCATCATCGGGACGGACGCGCGATCCTTCGACATCAGCCAGACCTGGTCGTAACGGTCCGCGCGCATGACGTGCACGGGCTTGTCGAACACTGGCGCTTCGACGAGCCCCACGTACGGCTGGCCGCAGCAGTAATACGCGACTTTCTTGCCACGCGCGCGCATGAGATCGAGCCATTCGGTGTCGAGCGCGCCGCCCATTTCGAAGATGACGTCGACGGCGTCGGTCGCCTCATGAATCCGCATGATGCGTAGGCCTTTCGACGCGGCGTCCACTTGCGGGGGCAATGCGTTCTGGTCGCCCACGTCGATGAGCGAAACACTCTCGATGAACGGAAGCTTTTGAAGCGCTTCCGACAGAAAGATCACGTTCTGGCCCAGGCCGTTTTGCCAGATGTTTTGGCCTTGATGCGTGACGACTGATATTCCGACTCGGATGGTCATCGGATTGGCATCCTAAAGATATTAAATTTCGCTTTCTGAAGAAGAGGTTCCGCGGCAAGTCGATCTTTCGGCCGGCACGGTTGAACGCTGGTGCGGCGGGATCGGCGCTGGTGCGAGCAGCATCGCGCGGAAGCAAGGAGGAATGGTGCAGAATGCGCCGAACCGTCCTGATCCTCTTCGCTTCCGCGATTGGATATATCGGGGAACTTCTGAAAGCTAAATATATAGAAGAATCTCTAGAATTCCCAGTGAATCAGGGATTAATGAGACTAGTCTTATCCGAGTCTTAAAATGCGCAAAACGTCTTAAACACAATGCGTTTCGAAATTTGGATTTATCCGATTCAAATATTGATCGAATCGCTTGACGAAAAAGCTTGATGTTCGCGCGCTCGACTGACGGCGCACGCGAAAGCATGTCGGAAGACGAGCATCGTCGGGCACGAATTGCCCTGACCGAAAGGCGAAAAAACAAAACGCGCCCCGCCGCTCGCACGGCCGTGACGCGTTTTCGATTAGTGCAGCAATTTACTTATGCGGCGCCAATTCGCTCGCCGCCCGCGCGAGGCGTGTGACTTCTTCCCAGTTCTGCGCGGCGAGCGCGGCCTTCGGCGTGAGCCACGACCCACCGACGCACACCACATTCGGCTGCGCCAGGAAGCTCGATGCGGTTTCCGCCGTGATGCCGCCCGTCGGACAGAATTTCAGGTTCGGGAACGGTCCGTAGAACGCCTGAAGCATCGGAATGCCGCCCGCCTGTTGCGCCGGAAAGAACTTGACGATTTCATAGCCGAGTTCCATCGCCGTGATGATATCGCTTGGCGTCATCACGCCCGGCAGGAGCGGCAATCCGGCGTCCTGCGCGGCCTTGTGCATGTCCTTCGTGAGACCGGGCGACACGCCGAATTGCGCGCCCGCCTTCTTCGCCTGCGCGCAATGCTCCGGCTTCGTGATGGTGCCCACGCCGACGACGATATCGTCCGCCAGTTGGCTCGCGCGCTCGATCGCGCCGATGCCCGCCGGCGTGCGCAGCGTGATTTCCAGCACCTTCACGCCGCCCGCATGCAGCGCACGCGACACGTGCTCGCCTTGCTCGATCGTTTCGAAAGCCAGAACCGGGATCACCGGTCCCAGACGCACGATTTCGCTTACCGTTTTCATTTGATGCGACTCCTGGTTTTTGAGCGGCGCCCTTGGGGTCTGTCCGCGGGTTTCTCTCAGGTTCCGGGCGTTACGCCCTTCGTTGTTCCGTTCAGTGATTCGTGGCGTGCGCCTTGTTCAGCGCCGACGCAGCCGCCCGCGCATTGTCGCGAAGCGCGTTTCGTTCGGGCGCGGCGGCCGTCGCGTGCGCGTGTCCGTCGTGGCTTGCTGCCGCGCCGATCAACGCGCCGAAGACCGACGCGCCCTGCTCCGCCGGCAACGCCGCGCTGCGGAACACGCCGAACAACTCGCGGCCGAAGCCCGCTTCGTTCTCCGCCTGATGCAGCGGCGCCTCGACTTCGCGTGAAGCCCATTCGTTCGCATCGATTTCGATGTCGAGCACGCCCGCGGGCGCGTCGATCACGAGCATGTCGCCGGTGCGGACCTTGCCGAGCGGACCTTGCAGCAGCGCTTCCGGCGATACGTGAATGACCGCCGGCACCTTGCCCGATGCGCCCGACATGCGTCCATCGGTCACTAACGCGACATGGAAGCCCTGATCCTGCAATACGCCCAGAAGCGGCGTCAATCGATGCAACTCCGGCATGCCATTCGCGCGCGCGCCCTGGAAACGCACGACGGCGACGAAATCGCGCTTCAGTTCGCCCTTGTCGAACGCTTCCTGCACTTCTTCCTGCGAATTGAAGACGATGGCCGGCGCCTTCACCACACGATGCTCCGGCGCCACCGCCGAAATCTTGATGACGCCGCGCCCGAGCTTGCCCTGCATCAGCCGCAGTCCGCCGTCCGGCTGGAACGGCTCGCCGATCGCGCGCAGCACCTTCGTGTCGTGGCTCTCTGCCGCGCCGTCGACCCATTGCAGTTTGCCGTCGATGAGCTTCGGCTCCTTGGTGTAATGCGACAGCCCTTTGCCGACGACCGTCTGCACGTCCTCATGCAGCAGCCCGCCTTCGAGCAGATTGCGCACGAGGAACGCGACGCCGCCTGCTGCGTGGAAGTGATTCACATCGGCCTTGCCATTCGGGTAGATCTTCGCGAGCAGCGGTACGACCTGCGACAGCTCGTCGAAATCGTTCCAGTCGATCACGATGCCCGCCGCCCGCGCGATCGCCACGAGATGCAGCGTGTGATTGGTCGAACCGCCCGTCGCGAGCAGCGCAACAATGCCGTTCACGATCGCCTTTTCATCGACGACATGACCGATCGGCGTGTAGTTGCCGCGTTCGAGCGTGATATCGAGCACGCGGCGCGCGGCCTCGGCGGTGAGCGCGTCGCGCAGTTCCGTATGCGGATGCACGAACGCCGCGCTCGGCAGATGCAGGCCCATCACTTCCATCAGCATCTGATTGCTGTTGGCGGTGCCGTAGAACGTGCAGGTGCCGTGACCGTGATACGCCGCCGCTTCGGCTTCGAGCAGCGCGCCGCGATCGCATTTGCCGGTCGCGAATTCCTGGCGCACCTTGGCTTTTTCGTCGTTAGTGAGACCGCTCGTCATCGGGCCGGCTGGGACGAAAATGGTCGGCAGATGGCCGAACTGCAGCGCGCCGATCGCGAGTCCGGGCACGATCTTGTCGCACACGCCGAGGCACAGCGCCGCGTCGAACATGTTGTGCGTCAGCGCGACGGCCGTGCTCATCGCGATGACTTCGCGCGAGAACAGCGACAGCTCCATGCCCGCGTTGCCTTGCGTGATGCCGTCGCACATAGCCGGCACGCCGCCCGCGAATTGCGCGATGCCGCCATGCGCGCGCGCCGCCTGCTTGATGATGTCCGGAAAGCTCTTGTACGGCGCGTGCGCGGAAAGCATCTCGTTGTAGGACGACACGATACCGATGTTCGGCTCGCGCACCGCCTTGATCGCGAACTTTTCCTGGCCCTCGAGGCCGGCGAAGCCGTGCGCGAGATTGGCGCAGGACAGCGCACCGCGCGCCGGGAACAGGCCGTGCGCCGCGTCGATGCGCGCGAGATAGGCTGCGCGCGTCGGCTTGCTGCGTTCGATGATGCGATCGGTGACGTTCTTGAGTTGCGGATGCGGGGAAACCATCGAAGCTCCTTCGTCTCACTCCCGGCTGCCTGCCGTTGAGATTGGGTTGAACATTGCGAGGGACGGCGTTTGAATCGTTGTCTTGTGATGGGCGCCGTGTCTCGCGAGTTTAGGAGAAAAACTACACGATGACAATCGAAAACCTGGCCAGAGCGACAAGCAGTCACATGAACAAGACGCTTATCGCACGGACGTTTACGGGATTTCCCTAAGATTCCGAATCCAACGTATGTAGTATTTGTACAAAACCGATCATCCGTTATAGTCCGTAGCAATTTTCAGAATAGGCGAGAATTCCGATGTTGCTGTCCCAAGTCGAAGCGATGCGCGCGCAACTGCGTCCGTCCGAGCGCAAGCTGGCTGAATACGTGCTGGAAGCGCCGCGCGAGGTGCTCGACCTGTCGATGACCGAATTCGCCGCGCGCGCGGGCGTCAGCCAGCCGACGATTGCGCGTTTCTGTCAGGCGCTCGGCTTTTCGGGATTTCGCGAGTTCAAGATTCGCTTGGCGCAAGGCGTAGCAGCGGATGTTCCCACGGTGTATCGCGACGTACGCACCGACGAACCGGCCGCAGGCGTCGCGGCGAAGGTGCTCGACCGGACCATCGGCGCATTGATCGCGGTGCGCAACAGCCTGTCGTCGGACAGCGTCGCGGCGGCAATCGCGATGCTCGCGGATGCACGGCGCATCGAGTTCTACGGCGCGGGCGGGTCGGGCATCGCCGCGCTCGACATGCAGCACAAATTTTTTCGGTTGGGCGTGCCGTCTGTCGCATACTCGGACCCGCACACCTACACCACCTCGGCGGCGCTTCTCGGTGCGGGCGATGTCGTCGTCGCGATATCGAATACAGGACGCACGCGGGACATTCTCGATGCGTGCCGATCGGCGCTGAACGGCGGGGCGAAGGTTATCGCGATCACGCACGGCAACTCGCCGCTCGCGCGTCTCGCGACAGTCGGATTGTTCGCGAACGTCGATGAAGACACCGACATTTTTTCGCCGATGACATCGCGCGTTTCGCATCTCGCGATCGGCGACATTCTGGCGGTCGGCCTCGCCCTGGCGCGGGGACCCGCGCTGGCGGAAAAGCTTGCGGAAGCGAAGGACGTGCTCGAAGGGCGGCGGGTGGGTGCGTAAGCGGCGAAGTTCGCTTCGACGTCGAACGAAGGGCGATGCATCGCCTATTCTTCCCACAAACCGGATGTCTTGCAGGACCATGCAACATGGACTGTTCCTTCACTGTCGAGCGCTTCGAATCCTGTGTTTATGGCGGAAAGCCGGACGAAGCCATCGCGCTGCTTTGCGAATTCGATCATTACCTGCGCGATGTTCCATTTCCTGATTTGCTGACTCTTGTGGCGCCTTCCGCGATATGGCCGACACCCAGCAGGGAGCGCCAACTCGAACGCTTCGTCAGCCGCGTGGCGGCGGCCATCGTTGCACTCCTCGGGAATACGGAAATCACGCTCACGGAATCGCGGTTTCTGAAATTCTCAGGCTGCCGCTCGCTTGTCCAGCGCTTTCTCGGCGCGGCGCCGCTTACCAATGCAGACCATCTCGCACGGGGTTTTCTTCCGGTGGTCCACGAGGATGGAACCGTGCAACTGCCCTATCCTGACGCGGTGAAACGGCTCAATCTGCTGTGCAATTCCGAATCGCGCCTGACGCTGGATTATTCCGCCTGCATGCGTGCGGACCCCATTCCGACGCTCAATCTCGCCATTGCGACAGCCGGCGAAATGCTTCCCGGCACAACCGAAGCGCACCGCAAACGTGAGGCGCTCCTCAGCTGGCTCGACAGGACACTTGACCAGCAGAGCGATCTCTGGGAAATCGAGATGGACCCGCTGCTGGGCCTTTACATGCACTGCACCTATGCCGAAATCGAGGACAGGCATGCAATCAAACGCAGCATCAACAAGCTCGTGCGCAAGACGCTCGCGGCGACGGGCCTGACCGATCTCGACACGAAGCTCACCGCGTCGCGACGGGCCGAACGAGCCCGACCGCTCATGCTCGTCGTGCTCGAAGCATTCGGCGATGGCCATTCGATCATGCGTACTCATTCGCTCAATTTGCAGGCCGCGCGCGCTCGTTTCGATATCGTCGCGATGTGCGATGCCGACGCAATAGGCGAACTCGGACGGCAGGTCTTCACGCGCGTGATCGAATTGCCAGTCAAAGAAGGCTTCCGTCGCACACTCGCGGCGATTCGCGAATTCGCCGAACGCGAATGCCCCGACGTCCTCTACATGCCGAGCGTGGGCATGTCGTTGTTGACGCTCAACGTGTCGAACATGCGGCTCGCGCCGATTCAGATCGCGGCATTGGGCCATCCCGCGACCACTCGCTCGGACTGTATCGATTACGTCAGCGTGGAAGACGATTACGTCGGCGATCCGGCATGTTTCAGCGAAAAGCTATTGAGACTTCCGAAAGATGGCCAGCCTTATCGACCTTCGGGCGCGATGAAGGCGATCGACTTTCCGGCAAAGAAGCCGTCGGCGGAAATCAACATAGGCATTGCTGCCAGCCTGATGAAGCTCTCGCCCGGTTTTCTGGCGGCATGCCGAAAAATTTCCGAGCGCAGCCGCGCCCCGGTCCGCTTCCATTTTCTGACTAGCGGTGGAAACGCCGTCGCGCTGTTGCACCTGGCGAAATCCGCCGCGGAGACGTTTGCGAAACGGAACGCGCTAATCGTTCCGCAGCAGCCCTACATGAAATACATCCGCTATCTCAACGACATGGACATGTTCCTGAGCCCCTTCCCGTTCGGCAACACGAACGGCATCGTGGACGCGTTCACCGTCGGTTTGCCGGGCGTGTGCAAGACAGGGCGGGAAGTGTTCGAGCGCATCGACGGCGCCATGTTCATGCGCGCGTACATGCCCGGCTGGCTGGTCGCGGACACGGTCGAGGAATATGTCGAAGCGGCGGTCAGGCTCGCGAACAATCACGAAGAACGCGAATCGCTGCGCCGCTACATGCTCGAGAAGAATGTGGTCCAGCGTTTCTTCGAAGGCCGTCCCGAAGTGTTCGGGGAAATGGTCCTCGATCTGGTGAAGCACGAACGCGTCAGAACGGCTTGATCACGACGAGCAGCGTCGCGCCGAGCAGCCCGAGCACCGGCAGCTCGTTATACATCCGATACCACTTGTCCGAACGCTTGTTTTCGCCGCGCTGAAACGTGTGCAGCAAGCGCCCGCAATATGCGTGATAGGCGATCAGCAAGACGACGATCGTCAGCTTAGCGTGCAGCCAGCCCTGCCCCGCGCCGATGCCCACGACGAGCCACAGCCACAGCCCGCACGCGAGCGCGGGCACGGCGATGAACGTCATGAAGCGAAAGAGCTTGCGCGCCATGAGGAGCAGACGCGCGGTGGCCGCGGGGTCTTTCTCCATCGCAAGGTTCACGAAGATGCGCGGCAAATAGAACAGCCCCGCGAACCATGAAGCGACGAGCACGATATGCAGCGATTTGATCCAGAGCATCGGTTCTGATTTTTATTGACGGACTTCGCCGCGCCCCAGCACGACATATTTGAGCGACGTGAGCCCTTCGAGACCGACCGGTCCGCGCGCATGCAGCTTGTCGTTCGAGATGCCGATTTCCGCGCCGAGACCGAATTCGAAGCCGTCCGCGAAACGCGTCGATGCGTTGACCATCACGCTCGCCGAATCGACTTCGCGCAGGAAGCGCATCGCGCGGTCGTGGTCTTCGGTGACGATGGCGTCCGTGTGGTGCGAGCCGTACGTGTTGATGTGCTCGATCGCCTCGTCGAGATCGCCGACGACCTTGATCGCCAGCACCGGCGCCAGATATTCCGTGCTCCAGTCTTCTTCGGTCGCATCGACGAGCGAGCCGACGTGCGCCGCTTCGAGCACGGCGCGCGCTTGCCCATCGACGCGCAACTCGACGTCCTTCGCCTGGAACGCGCGCGCGAGTTGCGGCAGCGCCTCGTTCGCGATGCCGCGCGCGACGAGCAGCGTTTCCATCGTGTTGCAGGTGCCGTAACGATGCGTCTTCGCGTTGTCGCAAATGGCCGCTGCTTTCGCGAGATCGGCGCGATCGTCGACGTAGACGTGGCAGATGCCGTCGAGATGCTTGATCATCGGCACGCGCGCTTCTTCCATCAGGCGCGCGATCAGGCTCTTGCCGCCGCGCGGCACGATCACGTCGACGAATTCGGTCATCGTGATGAGCTTGCCGACCGCCGCGCGATCCGCCGTCTCGACGACCTGCACCGCGTCCTGCGGCAAGCCCGCCGCTTCGAGCCCGACGCCGATCAGCTTCGCGAGCGCCGTGTTGCACTCGAGCGCCTCGGAGCCGCCACGCAGAATGGTCGCGTTGCCGGATTTGAGACAGAGCGCGGCGGCGTCGATGGTCACGTTGGGCCGCGATTCGTAGATGATGCCGATCACGCCGAGCGGCACGCGCATCTGCCCGACCTGAATGCCGCTCGGACGGAACTTGAGCCCGCTGATCTCGCCGATCGGATCGGCGAGCGCGGCGACCTGACGCAAGCCTTCGACCATCGTGTTCAGCGCCTTGTCCGAAAGCGTCAGGCGGTCGATGAACGCCGCGTCGTGACCCTTCTCGCGCGCGCGGGCGAGATCGCGCGCATTCGCTTCCTTGAGCGCTTCGCGCTCGCGCTCGATGGCGTCGGCCACCTTGATGAGCGCCGCGTTCTTCGCCGCCGTGGACGCCCGCGCCATCGCGCGCGAAGCCTTGCGGGCGCGGCGGCCGAGGTCGGTCATGTATTGATCGATGTTCATCGTGGGTCTCGTTGCGTCGGCGCTGCGCGCGTCGAAAAGTTCATTCTAAGCTGTTGCACAGATTGCAACAGCGCGTGACGGAAGCGTTCTAGCGACGCGGTCGTGGCGCTGGCGCGCGCTGCGCCGTCTTGCCGCCGTGCGCGACGGCCATCGCCAGTTCGAACATGCCGGCCCACGGATCCGGCGGCGGCTCGCTGCCGCGCTTGCCCGTGCTGCCCGACAGTCCCTTCACCTGCCGATCCAGCCGCGCCGCCAGCGACAGCGCCTTTTCCAGCGCCTCGTCCGTCACGCGCGAGAGCGCCGGGCCGATCAGCCGTTCGCGCGGGCCCCAGACGCGGTTCTCGCGCATGAGTGTCGCGAGCGGCTTGCCCGATGCGACGCCGCGCTTGATGCGCAGCAGCGTGCGAACTTCCTCGACGAGCGCCCACAGCACGAGCACTGCCGCCTCGCCTTCGCCTTTGAGGCCATCGAGCATGCGCGCGAGACGGCCGACATCGCCCGTCAGCATCGCTTCGTTGAGTTTGAACACGTCGTAGCGCGCGACGTTCAGCACCGCGTCGTGAATCTGCTCGAACGTGAGCACGCCCTCGGGATACAGCAGCCCGAGCTTCTGGATTTCCTGATGCGCGGCGAGCAAATTGCCTTCCACGCGTTCCGCGATGAACGACAGCGCGCGCCGCCCTTCCTCGCCCGGCGCGACACGCTGGCCTTGCTGCGCGAGGCGCTGGCCAACCCACATGGGCAATTGCGCGCGCTCGATCCGATCGACCTTCAACGCGACGCCCGCGCCCAGCAACGCCGTGAACCAGCCGGATTTCTGCGTCGCGCCGTCGAGACGCGGCAGCGTGACGAGTGTCACGACGTCCGGGTTATCGGCGTCGGCGAGCGTCTTCAGCGCTTCCGCGCCTTCCTTGCCGGGCTTGCCGGTCGGAATGCGCAGTTCGATCAGTTGACGGTCGCCGAACAGCGACATCGACTGCGTTGCGCCGATGAGCGCGCTCCAGTCGAATCCACGCTCGACCGTGAACACAGTGCGATCCGTGAAGCCCGCCGCGCGCGCCGTTGCCCGAATGCGGTCGCACGCTTCCTGCGCGAGCAGATGCTCGTCGCCGTAGACGACGTACAGCCCTTTCAGGCCTTTCGCGAGATGCGCTTCGAGCGCGTCGAGCTTCAGTTGCATGATGCCAAGCGAACCCGGCCGATCAAAGCGGCGGCACCGGCAGCGGCGCGCGCGGCGAGACGCCCGGCGTCTGCTCGCCCGGCGCCGGATGCAGCGAACGCACCGTCGCGAGACGGCGCGTCAGCTGATCGACCGCGTCGTTGCGCATGTCGTTGTAGAGCAGCGTCGCTTCCTGCGATTTCGCGAGCGTGTATTGATCGCTGTATGTCATCGAGCGATTCAGCGCGATGGTGCTCGGCGGAATCAGTAACGTGCCGTCGGCGCCGAGCAGTGTGTAGTTCAGCGAGAAGACGAGCTCGTATTCCTGGATCACGCCCTGCGCGTTCAGGCTCAGCGTGCGCATGCCCTGGCCTTCGTTCAGATTGAGCGTCGCGTCCGGCTTCTCGAACGGTTTGACGATCACGGTGTCGCTGCCGCCCTGAACCATGCGCTCGAGGCGCGCGACCATCTGCGGCGTGCCGCCGGTGATCGCGAGCCGCTTGAACGCGTAGTCCTGCTGGCCGCGAAGCTGGAAGCCGCACGCGGACAGCATCGCCGCGCCGCCGAGGAGCGGGACGAACGAGAGAAACGAGCGCCTGCTCGCGCTGACTTTGCCGGTCACATCCACTCCCTTGGTTGTGCGCATCAGACGACCACGTTGACGAGACGCCCCGGCACCACGATCACCTTCTTCGGTGTGCGGCCTTCGGCGAACTTCTCGAACATTTCGTGCGCGATCGCGGCCTTTTCGATGTCTTCGCGCGATGCCTCCTTCGCGACCGTCAGCGCACCGCGTACCTTGCCGTTGACCTGCAGCACCAGCTCGATTTCCGACTGCTCGAGCGCGGCTTCGTCGACCCTCGGCCAGGGCGCGTCGAGGAGCGGGCCGAATTCCTTCTCGTAGCCGAGTTCCGACCACAACTGGAACGTGATGTGCGGCACGACCGGATACAGCACGCGCAACAGCACGCCGAAGGTTTCGTTCAGCACGCCGGCGCCGACGTTCTTCGCGCCTTCGACCGCGTTGAGCATCTTCATGGCGGCGGACACGACCGTGTTGTACTGCAGACGGCCGTAGTCGAAATCGGCCTGCTTCAGCACGGTATAGATTTCGCGGCGCAAGGTCTTCTCGGCGTCGCCGAGTTTCGATGCGTCGAGCTTCGCGTGCTGACGCAGCGCATCGGCGTTGTCATGCGCGAAGTGCCACACGCGGCGCAGGAAGCGGCTCGCGCCTTCGACGCCCGCGCCCGACCATTCGAGCGACTGCTCGGGCGGTGCGGCGAACATCACGAAAAGGCGGGCCGTGTCGGCGCCGTACTGATCGATCAGCGTTTGCGGATCGACGCCGTTGTTCTTCGACTTCGACATCTTCTCGACGCCGCCGAGCACGACCGGCTGGCCGTCCGCGTTCAGCGTCGCGCCCGTCGGGCGGCCCTTTTCATCGTGCGTGACCGTGACTTCGAGCGGGTTGTACCAAGTCTTCTTGCCGCTCGCGTCCTCGCGATAGAACGTTTCGTTCAGCACCATGCCCTGCGTGAGCAGATTCTTCGCGGGCTCGCTGAACTTGATGAGGCCCATGTCGCGCATGACCTTGGTCCAGAAGCGCGAGTACAAGAGGTGCAGAATCGCGTGCTCGATGCCGCCGATGTACTGATCCATCGGCATCCAGTAATCGGTGCGCTCGTCGACCATCGTCGGCGCGTCCGGCGCGGTGTAGCGCGAGAAGTACCAGGACGAATCGACGAAGGTGTCCATCGTGTCGGTTTCGCGCTTCGCCGCCGCGCCGCACTTCGGGCACGTGCAGTTCACGAACGCTTCCGACTTCGCGAGCGGGTTGCCCGAGCCGTCCGGCACGAGGTCTTCCGGCAGCACGACCGGCAGATCTTTCTCCGGCACCGGCACGTCGCCGCACGACGGGCAATGGATGATCGGAATCGGCGTGCCCCAGTAGCGCTGGCGCGAGATGCCCCAGTCGCGCAAACGCCAGGTGACCTGCTTGTCGCCGAGGTTCTTCGCCTTCAGATCGGCGGCGATCGCGTCGATGGCTTCTTCCGTCGTCAGGCCGTCGTACTTGCCGCTGTTGATGAGCCTGCCCGCGGTCTTGTCGCCGTACCATTCTTGCCAGGCGTCGGTCGAGTACGTCTTGCCCTCGACATCGATCACCTGTTTGATCGGCAGCTTGTACTTCTTCGCGAACGCGAAATCGCGCTCGTCGTGCGCCGGCACGCCCATCACCGCGCCTTCGCCGTAGGACATCAGCACGTAATTGCCGATCCACACTTCGACTTGTGCGCCCGTCAGCGGATGCGTGACGAAGAAGCCGGTCGGCACGCCCTTCTTTTCCATCGTCGCGACATCGGCTTCGGCCACGCCACCGCGCTTGCATTCGTCGATGAACGCCTGGAGATCGGCGTTGTCGCGCGCGAGGCGCGTGGCGAGCGGATGCTCCGCCGCGACCGCCGCGAACGTGACGCCCATGATCGTGTCGGCGCGCGTGGTGAATACGCGCAACAGTTTCGCTTCGCCGTCGATTTCATACGGGAAGCCGAAGTTCACGCCGAAGCTCTTGCCGATCCAGTTCTGCTGCATGATCTTGACGCGCTCGGGCCAGCCGAGGCCGTCGAGATCGTCGAGCAGTTGATCCGCGTAATCGGTGATGCGCAGGTAGTACATCGGGATTTCGCGCTTTTCGACGAGCGCGCCCGAGCGCCAGCCGCGCCCGTCGATGACCTGCTCGTTGGCGAGCACGGTCTGATCGACCGGATCCCAGTTGACCGTGCCCGTCTTCTTGTACGCGATGCCCTTTTCCAGCATCTTCAGGAACAGCCACTGGTTCCACTTGTAGTAATCCGGCGAGCAGGTGGCGACTTCGCGCGACCAGTCGATGGCGAGGCCCATCGACTGCATCTGCTTCTTCATGTACGCGATGTTCTCGTACGTCCACTTCGCCGGCGGCACGTTGTTCGCCATCGCCGCGTTTTCGGCGGGCATGCCGAACGCGTCCCAGCCCATCGGCATCAGCGTGTTGTGGCCGTTCATACGCAAGTAACGGTACATCACGTCGTTGATGGTGTAGTTGCGCACGTGACCCATGTGCAGCTTGCCCGACGGATACGGCAGCATCGAGACGCAATAGAACTTGGGCTTGGCCGACGTCTCGGTCGTCCGGTAGACGTCGTTCGCGCGCCAGTTGCTCTGCGCGGCGGATTCGACGTCGGCGGGTGCGTATTTATCGTGCATGGTGTGGTTTGGCTTTCGGCAAATGCTGGGAACGGACTTTGGGACTCGCCGCTATCGATTCGGGCAACGAGTCCGGGCGCTGCGGCATTGCTGACACGGCGCGGCGTCGGAATTCGGGCCTGCTGGCTCGGGCCAAGGCCCGCCGAACGGGGAAACCGCGATTATACCGTTCGATGCGCGCCGGTTCGCGCGCTTATTGCGCGCGCGCTGGCTGCTGCGGTTTCGCGGGCTGCGTGACGAAGCCGATGCGCTCCAGACCGGCCTGCTGCGCCGCGCCCATTACCTGCGCGATGACGTCGTAGCGCGTCGCGCTCGACGCCCGCAGATGCAGTTCCGGCTTCTGCGCGCTCTTGCCCGCGTCGGCGAAACGCGCGCGCATCTGATCGAAAGTGACGGGCGTGTCGTTCCAGAAGAGCTTGCCGGCGTCGTCGATGGACAGCGTGACGGTTTGCGGCGTCTCGCGCGCGGGCTGCGACGAGACTTTCGGCAAATCGAGCCGGATCGCGTGCGTGAAAAGCGGCGCGGTGATGATGAAGATGACGAGCAGCACGAGCATGACGTCGATGAGCGGCGTCATGTTGATGTCCGCCATCGGCGCACCGTTCGTCTTCTTGTCGAGTCCGCCGAAGGCCATCGCCGCGTTCCTATTCGGCCGGACCGCACACGAACGCATGCAGATCGTGCGCGAATCCGTCGAGTTCCTCGGAAATCTGCCGCACGTAGCGCCCGAGAATGTTGTACGCGAGCACGGCGGGAATCGCGACGACGAGACCGAACGCCGTCATGATGAGCGCCTCGCCGACCGGCCCGGCGACGTTTTCGATCATCGCCTGACCGCTCGACGCGATGTTCGACAGCGCGTGATAAATGCCCCAGACGGTGCCGAGCAAGCCGACGAAAGGCGCCGTGCTCCCCACCGATGCGAGCAGAACCTGACCGAATTCGAGCCTTCGTTGCGAACGCTGCAACGCATGACGCAGCGCGCGCAACACGCGCTCGCTGCGCTCGACGCGGGCGAGCATCGCGCCGGGCATTTCAGCTTCCGATGAGCGCCACGCGGCTTCAGCGAGTGGCAGGAACACACGCTCGCGATCCGCGCGCTGCAATGCGCCGATGCCATCCTTCAAACTCGGCGCCTGCCAGAAACGCTGCAATGCGCGCGGACCTTGCCACTTGGCGCGCGCCAGAATCCACGCCTTCACGAGCAGGAAACACCAGCTCGCGAGCGACATGGCGAGCAGCAGACCCGCGACCGCGTGCGTCACGGCATCGCCGGATTGAAGGTAATGAATGACGCCCGTTGCTGCCATAAAAAATCAGCGCAGGCCGAGTACGTCCTGCATGTCGAAGAAGCCCTTGTCGTGCCCTTCGAGGAAACGCGCGGCGCGCAGCGCGCCCTGCGCGTACGACAGACGGCTCGCCGACTTGTGCGTGATTTCGATGCGCTCGCCGATGCCCGCGAAGAGCACCGTGTGATCGCCGACGATATCGCCGCCGCGAATCGCGGAAAAGCCGATCGTCGACGGATCGCGCTCGCCGGTCACGCCTTCGCGCGCGTACACGGCGCAGTCCTTCAGATCGCGGCCGAGCGCCTTGGCGATCACTTCGCCCATGCCGAGCGCGGTGCCCGACGGCGCATCCACCTTATGACGATGGTGCGCCTCGATGATCTCGATGTCGTAGCCGGTCGCGAAATGCTTCGCGGCGAATTCGAGCAGCTTCAACGTGACGTTCACGCCGACGCTCATGTTCGGCGCGAACACGACGCCGATCTTCTCGCCCGCCTGCTTCAGTTGCGCCTTTTGCTCGTCCGAAAAACCGGTCGTGCCGACGATCATCTTCACGTTGTGCCGCAGCGCCGCTGCCAGATGCGCCATCGTGCCTTCGGGACGCGTGAAGTCGATGAGGGCGTCGGCGTCGGCGAACACGCCCTCGATGTCGTCCGTCAGCAACACGCCCGTGGTCTTGCCGAGGAACGCGCCCGCGTCCTGTCCGAGCTGCGGCGCGCCGGGGCGGTCGAGGGCGCCGGCGAGTTGCGCTTCGGGCTCGTTGAGGACGGTTTCGATCAGCATCCGGCCCATGCGGCCCGACGCGCCGGCAATGGCGATCTTCATGGCAGTCTCGTGTTGAATCGCGCGCGGCACGCGCGACGGATGATGCGAATGGGCTGTGCGGATGAAGCGGCGCCGCGTCGACGCATGGCGCGGCTTCGTCCTCGAGCGGCTGAACTGCTTACTGGCTTTGCTGCGGCAGATAGAACTGCGCCTGGCCGCTTGCGTTGGCCGGAGCCGGCGACGAACCCGCCGGACCGACCGCGCTGCTGTCCGGAATGTTGATCGTCTGCGGGCGGCGCTGCAGCTGAATCTGCGAGTTGCTGCCGGAACTGTTGGTGGAACCCGGCGCGCCGCCCGAGCTCGTCGGCGCGCTGCTGAACGCCGAGGAGCGCTGACGCCCCGTCGGCATTTCGACTTGCGCCGTTGCGCGGTTCGCGGCCTGCGCGGCTTCCTGGTTCGCATCGCCGGCAAATGCCGCTGCCGTATTCGGTTGCGTCGACGGCTCGCCGACCGGCGCTGTCACCGCCGCGGTCGACGCCACCGGCGCGGATGCCGCCGCCGGCGTCGCGGGCTTCGCGACCTTGACGCCCTTGTCGCCGTCGATTTCGGCGAGCAGCTCGAGGTTCGACGGCAGATTCTCGCCGCCCGACCAGCTCACGACGCGATCGCTCGCGAAGTTGACGACGAAGTCACGCTGCTGAACGACGGATGTCGACCCACGCTTGAAATAGAACACGTAGTCCCAGCGATCGGCGTGGAACATGTCCGTCAGAAGCGGCGTGCCGAGGAGTTGCTTCACCTGATCACGCGACATGCCGACCTGCATCTGCGCCGCGGCTTCCGCCGAAACGAAATTGCCTTGCACAACCGTGATCCGGTACGGCGTGATGCTTTGCGCGATCTTCTGCGTGACGCTGTCGTACGTCGAGCAGCCGGCGAGCAATGCGGCCAAGGTTGCTGCTATTACGGTTCCCCGCATGCGACGGCTCTCCCTGCAATTCGATAAATATTTGGAAAACATTTCACCTTTCACGCGAGGCGCTTCAAGGCCGCACTCATTTCGGCCCTCATTAGCTAATTCACCTTGACGCCTTGACGCCGCTTGGGATGTCAGGATTTGGCAAAACGCATTACTATGAGAACCTTGAATTGTACTCTAGGGATGCCTAGCCATGACCAATCCCGCCGATCTCAAGAATATCGGGCTCAAGGCGACCCTGCCCCGCCTCAAGATTCTCGAAATTTTCCAGCACAGTCCGGTGCGCCATCTGACCGCTGAAGACGTGTATCGAAGCCTGCTCAACGAAGAGCTCGATATCGGTCTTGCGACGGTTTATCGCGTGCTCACACAGTTCGAGCAAGCCGGCCTGCTGTCGCGAAGCAATTTCGAATCGGGCAAGGCCGTCTTCGAGCTCAACGAGGGATCACACCACGATCACCTCGTGTGCATCGACTGCGGCCGCGTCGAAGAGTTTTTCGATGCGGAGATCGAACGCCGTCAGCAATCGATCGCGAAGGAACGCGGTTTCAAGCTCCACGAGCATGCGCTCGCGCTGTACGGCGCATGCACGAAGGAAAACTGCCCGCACCGCAAGCATTGAGCTTCGCGCGCCGCTCTTGGGCGCGCGGATGAAAAACCGCCGTTCATCTCGCGATGGACGGCGGTTTCGTTTCGCCCGTACGTTTCATGTTATGCGCATGCGATCGATTCGCATTGCATTTCGATTACCGCATGTTGTATCAAGCTGCGCGCGCGGCCGCTTCGATCAGCGCGTAACGTTCGGGCAGGTCGATTTCGTCGCAATTCGGCAAGTCGCCGCCGCGATCGACGACGATGAAATCGCCCGGCTCGTCGAGCACGATCAGCGGGTGATGCCACACGCCGCGCGCATAGTTCACGCCCTGCCAGCCGCACGCGTAAAAGGCCCGCAGACCAGCCGCATCGAACTCGCCCGCAGGCGCGACGACCACGAGATAGCGCACGTCCGCGAGCGGCACGAAAGCCTGACTGCCGAGCGGATGGCGCTCCATCATCGAAACCACGACCGGCTGCGGGCGCGGCCGGCCGCGAAACACGTTGATAAGCGGCCGCCCTCCGCTTTCGAAGCCGACTTCCACGTTCGCGAGATCGTGAAAGCGCTCCGTCGTGCCCGCGTTGATCGGGAAATGACGCGCGCCTTCGAGTTCGATGACATCGCCGAACGGGGCGAAGGCTTCGCGCGTGAGCGGTTCGAGCGTCAATGTTTTCATTCGATTCCTCCGAAGATGCGCGATTCCGCGAGGTGCGTGTCGCGACAGTCGGTCATTTCAATGCCCGGGTTGCGTCGAGTCAGATCGCGTGTGCGTGTTCGTTGCCGTGCGCGCCTTGCTCCGATTGCGGCGCGGCGGGCACGAAGCGATACTCGGCGTCCTGATCGAGCACGCGTTGGGCGCGCGCCCGGTCGATGTCGTTCTCCCAGACGCCGACGACCACCGTCGCCACGCAGTTGCCGATCAGATTCGTCACCGCGCGCGCGATGCCGACGAACCAGTCGACCGGCAGGATCAGCACGAGGCCGAGCACGGGAATGGCGGGAATGGCGGAGAGCGTCGCGGCAAGAATCACGATCGCGGAGCCGGGAATGCCGTGCGCGCCCTTCGACGTCACCAGCGACACGAGCACGACGACGATCAGGTCATGCATCGACAGCGGCGTGTTGGTCGCCTGCGCGATGAAGATCACCGCGAGCGTGAGATAGATCGAGAAGCCGTCGAGGTTGAACGAGTAGCCGGTCGGAATCACGAGACCGACGGTCGAATCCTTCACGCCCATCCATTCGAGCTTGCGCATGATCTGCGGCAGCACGGCATCCGACGACGCGGTGCCGAGCACGATCGACAATTCCTCGCGCAGATAGCGCACGAGCTTGAAGATCGAGAAGCCCGCGAGGCGCATCACGATACCCAGCACGACGAACACGAACAGGAAGCAGCTCGCGTAGAACACAATCACGAGCAGGCCGAGCTGCTTGAGCGACGCGACGCCGTACTGGCCGGTCGTGAAGGCGATCGCGCCGAGCACGCCGAGCGGCGCGAGCTTGATGATGAACGCCATGATGCGGAAAAACACATGCGACAGCTCGTCGATGAAAACCGTCACGCGCTGTGCCTTTTCGCCGAGCATCGAGAGCGCCGAGCCGAACAGGATCGCGAACACGAGCACTTGCAGGATGTCGCCTTTGGCGAAAGCGTCGATCGCGGTGTCGGGGATGATCTTCAACAGGAAGCCCGCGGTGTCCTTCAGGCTTTTTGCGTGCTCCGTGTAGGTCGCGAGCGACGCGGCATTGAGCGAGTGCAGATCGATATTCATGCCGACGCCCGGCCGCGTGAACCATGCGAGCAGCGCGCCGATGACAAGTGCGAGCGTCGTCATGATCTCGAAGTAGACGACCGCCTTCAGCCCGACGCGTCCCACTTTCTTCAGATCGCCCGCGCTCGCCATGCCGCTCACGACGACGCAGAACACGATCGGCCCGATCACCATCTTGATGAGCTTCAGGAAACCGTCGCCCAAAGGCCGCAACGACTGGCCGAAATGCGGAAACAGCGCGCCGACCACCACGCCGATGACCAGCGCGATCATCACCCTGCCGAACAGCGAATTCAGAAATCTCGACACGACCGTCTCCTCGTGTAATGTCTCGGGACCAGAGCGACTGTTCCGACTGGTCGGACCAGTGCTGTGATGGGGAATATTAGAAAGCCGATATAGAGCCGTCAAGGAAGCTTTGGTAGCGGTTTACCCTGTTCCGGCCGGGTACGGAAATGGCCGCGACACGGTCGTTCACACGCGCGCACGGCACGCGCATACAATGGCGGTCAGACCGGCCAATTCAGTTTTCTTCCTATGAAAAACGTCCCGCATACCGTGACCGACGCCGCCATCGCGACCATTCGCGAGCGCATCGAATCGAGCATGTATCCGGTCGGGAGTCTGCTTCCGGCGCAGCGGCAGCTATCGGAAGAATTGGCGATCAGCCGGGCGTCGCTACGCGAGGCGCTCTCGACGCTCGAAGCGCTCGGCATGCTGCATATCCGGCCCGGAAAAGGCGTGTATGTCAGCAGTGCGCAGGCAAGCAACGCACATCCGTGGCGCTTCGCCGATCAGGCGTCGTTGCCCGACACCTATCAGATGCGCTTCGCGCTGGAGGGATTCGTCGCGCGGCTCGCGGCGCATTCGATCGGCGACGCGGACATCGACTGGCTCGACGACAATCTCGACTCGCTGCACGCCGCGTTGACCGAATCGGCGCTGGAAGAAGCCGCGCAACTCGACTTCGCGTTTCACATGCGTATCGTGAGTCTCGCGGGCAATGCGGCGATCGAATCGATCCTGCGCGGCAGCGCCGACATCATGAAGGAGAGCCAGCGGCTGCCGTTCTATCGGCGCGAACTGGTGTTATCGACGTATCACGAACACGCGGTCATCATCGAGGCTCTGAAGGCGCGCGACGGCGAGAAGGCCGGCCGCGCGATCGAAGGTCACATCGTCAACGCGGCGCAGCGTGCGGGCGTGCATTTTCCCGTTCCGAGCAAAGCTTGAGGCGAAAAAAAGCCGCTCCGAAGAGCGGCTTTGTCGTTTCAGCAGGCTGAAACTTACTTCGCGTTCGCGAGGGCGACCGCCGTATCCAGCATGCGGTTAGAGAAGCCCCATTCGTTGTCGTACCAGCTCGACACCTTCACGAGACGGCCCGACACCTTCGTGAGCGTCGAATCGAACGTCGACGAAGCCGGGTTGTGGTTGTAGTCGATCGAGACCAGCGGCGCATCGTTGTAGCCGAGCACGCCCTTCAGTTCGCCTTCCGACGCTTCCTTCATGATCTTGTTGATCTCATCGACCGTCGTATCGCGCGCGGCGATGAACGACAGATCGACGACCGACACGTTGATCGTCGGGACGCGGATCGCGTAGCCATCCAGCTTGCCGTTCAGCTCGGGCAGCACGAGGCCGACGGCCGAAGCAGCGCCCGTCTTCGTCGGAATCTGGCTGTGCGTGGCCGAGCGCGCGCGGCGCAGGTCTTCGTGGTAGACGTCCGTCAGAACCTGGTCGTTCGTGTACGCGTGGATCGTGGTCATCAGACCGTTCACCAGGCCGATCTTGTCGTTCAACGGCTTTACGAGCGGCGCGAGGCAGTTCGTCGTGCACGATGCGTTCGAGATGACCGTGTCCGACGCCTTCAGCACGTTGTGATTCACGCCGTACACGATGGTCGCGTCGACGTCCTTGCCGCCCGGCGCCGAGATGATGACCTTCTTCGCGCCGCCCTTGATGTGCGCGCTCGCCTTTTCCTTCGTCGTGAAGAAGCCGGTGCACTCCATCACCACGTCGACCTTCAGCTCGCCCCACGGCAGTTCGGCCGGGTTGCGGTTCGCCAGAACGCGGATCTTGTCGCCGTTGACGACGAGGTAATCGCCGTCCACCGACACTTCGCCCGGGAACTTGCCGTGCGCCGTGTCGTACTGCGTCAGGTGCGCGTTGGTCTTGGCATCGCCGAGGTCGTTGATGGCGACGATCTCGATGTCGTGCTTCTTGCCGTTTTCATAGAGGGCGCGCAGCGTGTTGCGGCCGATACGGCCATAGCCGTTGATTGCAACGCGAATCGTCATGGTCTATCTCCTTGGCTTAAAAAAACCTGCTTCGCTGACCGCGAATTTTACTGCGCGGCGAGGACGGCCTTCGCCGTCGCGACAACATGCTCCACCGTGAAGCCGAAATGCTTGAACAGCGCGCCCGCCGGAGCCGACTCGCCGAACGTGTCGATGCCGACCACGCCGCCTTCGAGGCCCACATACTTGCGCCAGAAATCCGTCACGCCCGCTTCGATCGCCACGCGCGCCACGCCCTTCGGCAGCACGCGCTCACGATACTCGGCGTCCTGCTTGTCGAAGACGTTCGTGCACGGCATCGACACGACGCGCGCGCCGATGCCTTCCTTCGCCAGCGCCTCTACGGCTTGCATCGCGAGCTGCACTTCCGAGCCGGTCGCGATGAGGATGATCTTGCGCGCGGGGATATCGTCGTTCCAGTCGCGCAGCACGTAGCCGCCCTTCGCGATGTTGGCGATCTGAATGTCGTTGCGCGGCGAGAATTGCAGATTCTGGCGGCTGAAAATCAGCGTCGACGGGCCGTTGTGCGCGATCGAATGCGTCCACGCGACCGCCGTTTCCACCGTATCGGCCGGACGCCACGTCTGCAGATTCGGGATCAGGCGCAGGCTCGACACATGTTCGATCGACTGGTGCGTCGGACCGTCTTCGCCGAGACCGATGGAATCGTGCGTGAAGACGAAGATCGAGCGCGACTTCATCAGCGCGGCGACGCGCAGCGCGTTGCGGCTGTAGTCCGAGAACGTCAGGAACGTGCCGCCGAACGGACGATAGCCGCCATGCAGCGCGATGCCGTTGATCGCAGCCGACATGCCGAACTCGCGCACGCCGTAGTTGATGTGATTGCCCCACTGGATGCCCGCGTGTTCCGGATTCGCGTTTTCGGCGTCGCCTGCGGCGCGAACGGCTTTGGAAGCCTTCCAGTTGGTGAGGTTCGAACCGGTCAGGTCGGCCGAGCCGCCGAGCAGTTCCGGCAGTGCCGCGGCCAGCCCTTCGATGGCGTTCTGCGAGGCCTTGCGCGTCGCGATGGTTTCGGCCTTCTGATTCGCGTCCTCGATGATCTTCGCGGCAGCTTCGGCCCAGTTCGCCGGCAGCTCGCCGCTCATGCGGCGCGTGAATTCGCTCGCTTCCGACGCGTACTTCGCGCGATAGGCGTCGAACGCCTTGTTCCATTCCGCTTCGGCGTGCGTGCCTTGTTCCTTCGCGTCCCACGCCGCATACACTTCCTGCGGAATTTCGAACGGACCGTAGTTCCAGCCGATCGCCGCGCGCGTCGCCGCGATTTCCTTGTCGCCGAGCGGCGCGCCGTGCGCGTCGTGACCGCCCGCCTTCGTCGGCGCGCCCTTGCCGATGACCGTGCGGCAGCAGATCAGCGTCGGCTTGTCCGACTTCTTCGCGGCGGCGATAGCGGCATCGACTGCATCGACGTTGTGGCCGTCCACGGCGCGGATCACGTTCCAGCCATACGCTTCGAAGCGCTTCGGCGTGTCGTCGTGGAACCAGTGCTCGACGTGGCCGTCGATGGAAATGCCGTTGTCGTCGTACAGCGCGATCAGCTTGTTGAGCTTGAGCGTGCCCGCGAGCGAGCACGCTTCGTGCGAAATGCCTTCCATCAGGCAGCCGTCGCCAAGGAACACGTACGTGTAGTGATCGACGATCTTCGCGTCAGCCTTGTTGAATTCGGCGGCGAGCAGCGCCTCGGCGAGCGCCATGCCGACCGCATTGCCGACGCCCTGGCCGAGCGGGCCCGTGGTCGTCTCGACGCCGGCCGTGATGCCGTATTCCGGATGGCCCGGCGTCTTCGAATGCAGTTGACGGAAGTTCTTGAGCTCGCTCATCGGCAGGTCGTAGCCGGTGAGGTGCAGCAGCGAATACAGCAACATCGAGCCGTGACCGTTCGACAACACGAAACGGTCGCGATCGAACCAGTGCGGATTCGCGGGATTGTGCTTCAGATGGCGCGACCACAGCGCGACGCCGATTTCCGCCATGCCCATCGGCATGCCGGGATGGCCGGAGTTGGCTTGTTGAACGGCGTCCATGGCGAGCGCGCGGATTGCGTTGGCCATGAGGGCGGTCTGGCTGGAGGTCGGGATCGTCATGTCGAGTCTGGGCAGGTGCTGAAATGATCCGCGGTGCTTCTCTTGCAGTACTTCTCACTCGGGCCGGACCCGCACACACCACGTTTTCAGGACCGGAACGACTTGGAAACGACGAGAAACGACGAGGATCGGAAGCCCATCATTCTAACAGACCGGTCCGATTGACACGCGTCTGTAAGGGCGCAAATCCGGTGCGTCCGGACGTCCCGGGCGCGGGCATGTTCCGTGCACTTCACGCGTCGCCGCACTGTCACGGCGGCATGACAATCCGTGACCTTACACGGTAACGCGCGCGGTCAACGGACGTTCATCTGGCGAAATCCGTCCGGCGCGCGGCGTATCGCGCAGGTTCCTCGCCGGTCCATTGATCCTACGGCTTCATGGCAAAATGCTTCCCAATGTGCAGCAGCAAGGCTTCAAGGAGTGCTTTCGATGACCGACCCTCGCCCCGCCGACGTGCCCTGGCTGACTCCGTATCTCACCGTGCGCGACGCACGCGTGAGCATTGCGTTTTATGAAAAAGCGCTAGGCTTCGCGGTGCGCGACAGCGTCAACGACGACGGCACGGTCATCCATGTCGAGATGACGTATCGCGGGCAGTTGATCGTGATGTTCGCGCCCGAAGGCGCGTACGGTTCGCAGGCGCGCACGCCGAAGAGCGCGGGGCAAATGGCGCCGCAGTCCTTCTATTTATACGTCGATGACGTCGACGCCACGTTCCATCAGGCGCTCGCAGTCGGCGCGAAGGCGCTCATCGAGCCGCAGGACCAGTTCTGGGGCGACCGCTTCGCGCAGATCGAAGATCCGGACGGCTATCGCTGGGCGATCGCGCGGCATCTGCGCTGAGCGCGCAGGCATTCTCACTATCCGCGGACGGCCGAGTCCGCGATCAATCATTCATGCCACGTTTTCATGTCGACGGCCCGCTCTGCGCAGGCCAAACCTTCGCCCTTCCGGATGACGTCGTGCGTCATGTGCACGTCCTGCGTCTGCAAACGGGCGATGCAATCACACTCTTCGATGGCCGCGGCGGCGAATATCGCGGCGAGCTCGTCGATATCGCCAAACGCGCGGCGACCGCGCGCATCGACGAACACAGCGATCGCGAGGCCGAGCCGCCGTATCGCGTGACGCTCGCGCAAGGCGTGGCGGGCGGCGACAAGATGGACTGGCTCATCGAGAAGGCGGTGGAACTCGGCGTCTCGGGCATTGCGCCGATCACGGCCGAGCGCGGCGTCGTGCGTCTCGCCGGCGAGCGCGCATTGCGTCGCCAGGCGCACTGGCAGGCGCTCACGCGCGCGGCGTGCGAGCAATGCGGGCGCAATCGCGTGCCCGAGGTTGCGCCGCCGCGCGATCTCGGCGCCTGGCTCGCCGACCTGCAGTTCGCCATCGACGGCGAACTGCGCCTCCTTCTCTCGCCGCGCGCCGAAGTCAGCTTCGCATCGTTGCCCGTCGATCCGCCGGCGAGTCCCGTTACTTTGCTGATCGGGCCGGAAGCGGGTTTTTCGCCCGCGGAAGAAACCGCGATCGTCGATGCGGGTTTTTCCACGCTCGGGCTCGGCCCGCGCGTGCTGCGCACGGAGACGGCGGGCATTGCGGTGTTGGCGGCGCTGGCCGCGCGCTGGGGCGGCTGGTAAAAAAATAGCCCGATGGAAACCCATCGGGCTATTTTCCTGCTTTGCGCCGGCCTTGGTTCGAATGCTCAGACGAACGAATAGAACACGCGGAAAGCCACTTTCCTTTCCGCCCAGAATTCCGCCGCGTCGCGGAATACGTCCAGCAGCACTTCGCGGCCTTCCTTGTCGAACTTCTGCGCGATCGGCAGTTGTTCCAGCACGATCACGAAACCCGGTTGCGAGCCCGCCTTGTGAACGAGATCGGTGAGCGAATCGTAAAGCGCGTCGTAATTCTTGCCGAAGTGTTTGGGAAAGAGAAACGAAAGAGCGATAGTCTCGAGCACTTCCTGTTTGCTCTGCGCATGGCCGAGATACGCGTACAGGAAATGCTGGCCGAGGCGGTTCGCTTCGTCCGCGAGATCCTGCACCCGGAACGCGCGAATCGACTGCACGATGTTCGGCCGCACGGTTGCGAACAGCGATTCCGAATCCTCTTGCGGATGGAGCTCCTCGGGCCTGGTCTCGTCGTCGGGTCTGTTGTCGTGTTCTGTCATGCGTAGCCGCAATACTCGCTGGAACAGGTTGCCATCGCCGGTGGCGAAAAGATCACCCGCGACGCTGTGGTCGTGCGCGTAGATGTTGTCGCTCATGCCGTTAATCCCGTAGTTGATCCGCAATGCGTTTGAAACTGGCGTAGTGGTCGTCCGTGTAGTAGCAATCGTCGAGCTTCTTCTTCGGACCGCCACACACGATCCGGCGCGCGCCGCGATCCCGCGCGCGAGGCGTGGGAACGGTGTATTCGTGGTAGTAGCCGCGTGGATGCCGCGGAAGCAAACGCTCGCGATTGCCGAACACGACGCCGTCCTTCTCGAAAGGGAAAGGGCCGCCCGCTTCGATCAGCCGCAAGGTTGCGACCGCCTGCTTGGGCAACTGCGCAATGTAGACGGTGGCCAGCCCGTCGCGCTCCTGCTCGCCGGTCGCTTGCGGTTGCCGCACCTGCGCTTCACGGACCGGTTCGGCCGGCGAGACGGGCGCCGGACTCGCCGAAGCAACCATCTCCTGAACGCCGCTTCGAGGTTCATCCTTGCCGCACGCGCCCAACAGGACGCTCAAGGCGACGAAAAACGAAAGAGCCCTCGCGCGTGTCACCAAACGGTTGTCCTCGCGTTACACCAGAATTCACGACCATGAAAGATGTAAGGGTATCGCTAATGACAGGGCGAAGCAACGTTCGCCCGAAAATCGGAAATTTTTTCGCAGTTTGGACCGATCCCGCAAATTCTGATGACGTAATCATCCGAAGAATTAGCCGAAATCTGAGAGATTTTTATCCCAGTCAGGATAATAATTTGCTCGTGGGATCTGAAGCGTTGGACGAGCCGCCTCACTCGTCGCCAGTTTCGCGGCATCGCGCTTGCCGTTCGATCCCGCTTTTTGCGTGTAAAGCAAACACTCCTTTGCTTTTTTTCGCGGCGTGCCGTGTATCCACGGCACGCTTTTTTTCGCGCAAAAAAAGCGGCGGGAAAGCCCGCCGCGTTCTTGGTCAAAGCAAGCCGCGATCAGCGCGCCGCCGATGCATCCGCCACCAGCAATGCCGTCATGTTGACGATTCGCCGCACCGTCGCCGATGAAGTGAGCACGTGAACCGGCTTCGCCGCGCCGAGCAGGATCGGCCCGATCGCGATGCCGCTTCCCGCCGCCGTCTTCAGCAGGTTGTACGAGATGTTCGCCGCGTCGATGTTCGGCAGGATCAGCAGGTTCGCGTCGCCTTCGAGCGTCGATTCGGGCAGCACTTCCTTGCGCAGACGCGCATCGAGCGCCACGTCGCCGTGCATTTCGCCGTCGACGTCGAGATCGGGCGCGCGTTCCTTGAGGATCGCGAGCACGTCGCGCATCTTCTGCGCGGTCGGCGCATTGCTCGTGCCGAAGTTCGAATGCGACAGGAGCGCGATCTTCGGCACGATGCCGAAGCGCTTCACTTCTTCCGCCGCGAGCATCGTGATTTCGGCGAGCTGCTCGGGCGTCGGATCGACGTTCACGTGCGTATCGACGATGAAAATCTGACGCCCCGGCAGCACGAGCGCGTTCATTGCCGCGTACACGTTCGCGCCTTCCTTCTTTCCGATCACCTGATCGATGAAGTGCAGATGACGATGCGTCGTGCTCACCGTGCCGCAGATCATGCCGTCGGCTTCGCCCTTCTGCACGAGCATCGCGCCGATCAGCGTCGTGCGGCGGCGCATTTCGAGCTTTGCCATCTGCTGGCTGATGCCTTTGCGCGCCATCATCTTCGCGTACGTCTGCCAGAAATCGCGATAGCGCTCGTCGTGGTCCGTATCGACCACGGAGAAATCGACGCCCGGCGCGAGACGCAGGCCGAATTTCTGGATGCGTTGCTGGATGACCGCCGGACGGCCGATGAGAATCGGCTTCGCGATCTTTTCATCGACGGCGATCTGCACCGCGCGCAGCACGCGCTCTTCCTCGCCCTCCGCGAACACGATGCGCTTCTTCTCCGGCTCGACGCTGCGCGCGAGCTGGAACACGGGCTTCATCGTCGTGCCGCTGTGATAGACGAACTGCTGCAGATGCTGCTCGTACGCTTCCATGTCCTCGATCGGACGCGTCGCCACGCCGCTGTCCATCGCCGCCTTCGCGACGGCCGGCGCGATCTTCACGATGAGACGCGGATCGAAAGGCTTCGGAATCAGATATTCCGGGCCGAACGACAAATCCTGAATGCCATAAGCCGTCGCGACGATATCGCTCTGCTCCTGACGCGCCAGTTCCGCGATGGCGTTCACCGCAGCGATTTCCATTTCCTTCGTGATGACGGTCGCGCCGACATCGAGCGCGCCGCGGAAGATGAACGGGAAGCACAGAACGTTGTTGACCTGATTCGGATAATCCGTGCGGCCGGTGGCGAGCACGGCGTCCGGGCGCACTTCGAGCGCGAGTTCCGGCAGGATTTCCGGCGTCGGATTCGCGAGCGCGAGAATCAGCGGCTTCGCGGCCATCTGCTTGACCATGTCCTGCTTGAGCACGCCGCCGGCCGAAAGCCCGAGGAACACGTCCGCGCCTTCGATCACTTCGGCGAGCGTGCGCGCGCTCGTTTCGCGCGCGAAGAGCTCCTTGTCCGGGTCCATCAGCTCCGTGCGGCCCTTGTAGACGACGCCGGCCAGATCCGTCACGAAAATGTTCTCGCGCTTCATGCCGAGATCGACGAGCAGATTCAGGCACGCCAGCGCCGCCGCGCCCGCGCCCGACGCGACCAGCTTCACTTCGCCGATGTTCTTGCCGACCACCTTCAGACCGTTCGTGATCGCCGCCGCGACGACGATGGCCGTGCCGTGCTGATCGTCGTGGAAGACGGGAATTTTCATGCGCTTGCGGCATTCGCGTTCGACGATGAAGCAGTCCGGCGCCTTGATGTCTTCCAGATTGATGCCGCCGAAAGTCGGCTCGAGCGCGGCGATCACGTCGACGAGCTTGTGCGGATCGCTTTCGTTCAGCTCGATATCGAACACGTCGATGCCGGCGAACTTCTTGAAGAGCACGGCCTTGCCTTCCATCACCGGCTTCGATGCGAGCGGCCCGATGTTGCCGAGGCCCAGCACGGCCGTGCCATTGCTGACGACGCCGACGAGATTGCTGCGCGCGGTGAAGCGCGCGGCGTTCAGCGGATCTTCGACGATCGCTTCACACGCGAACGCGACGCCCGGCGAGTAAGCCAGCGCGAGGTCGCGCTGGTTGATCATCTGCTTGGTGGGGGCGATCGCGATCTTCCCGGGAACCGGAAATTCGTGATAGTCGAGCGCAGCTTCGCGCAACTTGGTATTGGCGTCAGTCGTCATAAGGCGGGCTAGCAGTGCGGGAATTAGAATGGAAGTTCGAACGCATTGTAGCGCCAATCAGTCGCGGTTTCGGACCGCGCTCCATGCATTTCGGCTACAAGTGCCATGACTGGAAAACGTCTGGTCGGTCCGTCCGGCAAGCCTTCGCGGGCATCGGCCGAGTGTTTTCGAGATGCGGCGCCGGTTTCGGCGCGCTGTGTTTTTCATCGTGCATTGCAACAATCAACCTCAAGCGCCGACGCATGCTCTCCGAGTTTTCACTGATCGACCGTTTCTTTGCACGCCGCGCGACGGCGCCTTCCCCGCGTCATGACGAGGAGGCCGCGAAGCCGCTCGGCATCGGCGACGACTGCGCGCTTATCGCGCCGCCCGCCGGCCATCAGCTCGCCATTTCGACGGACATGCTGGTCGAAGGACGCCACTTCTTTCCCGATGTCGATCCGTACGCGCTCGGTCACAAGGCGCTCGCGGTGAACCTGTCCGATCTCGCCGCGATGGGCGCGAAGCCGCACGCGTTCACGCTCGCGCTCGCGTTGCCGCGCGCCGACGAAGCCTGGCTCGAAGCGTTCAGCAACGGTCTCTTCGCGCTCGCGGAACGTCACGATTGCGCGCTCGTCGGCGGCGATACGACGAGCGGGCCGCTCAACATCTGCATCACGGTGTTCGGCGACGTGCCGCAGGGTGCGGCATTGCGTCGCGATGCGGCGCGTCCCGGCGACGACATCTACGTATCCGGCACCTTGGGCGACGCGCGCGCGGGCCTCGGCGCGATTCGCGGCGAGTGGTCCGCGCCGGAAGCTTCCGCCTGGCGGCGCGCGCTGGAGCGCCCGGAACCGCGCGTCGCGTTGGGCATGGCGTTGCGCGGCGTGGCGCACGCGGCGCTCGATATCTCCGATGGCCTCGCGGGCGATCTCATGCACATCCTGAAGCGTTCGGGCGTGCGCGCGGTCGTCGATGCCGATGCCGTGCCGTGCTCCGATGCCGTGCGCGCGCTGCCCGAAACCGCGCGCCGACAATGCACGCTCGCGGGCGGCGACGACTACGAGCTCTGCTTCACCGCGCCCGTCGATGCCCGCGACGCGCTCGCCAAGATCGCGACGGACGTGGAAGTGCCGCTGACGCGCATCGGTACAATCGAGTCATCCGGTGCGCCCGCAATCGCCTGGCGCGATGCGTCGGGCGCCCCGCTCTCCCTGACGTTGCAAGGCTTCGATCATTTCCATGCAGACTGACCCCACGCTAGCGGGCGACCCGGCCGCGCCGCGCAGCAAGCCGCGCCGGGCGAGCGCGCGCTTCATGCTCGACCATCCGCTTCATATTCTTTCGCTCGGCTTCGGCAGCGGACTGTCTCCCATCGTGCCGGGCACGGTCGGCACGTTATTCGCATGGGTGTCGTTCGTCGTGTTCAATCCGCATCTGACGGTCGCGGAATGGGGCGCGCTGATCGTCGCCGGCTTCATCGCCGGATGCTGGTTCACCGGCTTCACCGCGAAGAAAATGGGCACCGACGATCCGTCGCCGGTCGTGTGGGACGAGATCGTCGCGTTCTGGCTCGTGCTGCTGCTCGTCACGCCCGCGACCTTCACCGGGCAATTGTGGGCGTTCGTCGTGTTCCGCTTCTTCGACATGGTGAAACCGCCGCCCATCCGATATTTCGATCGCCGGTTGAAAGGCGGTTTCGGCATCATGTTCGATGATCTCGTCGCGGCGTTCTTCACGCTGCTCGTGATCGCGCTCTGGCGCATGACCGTCTGATTTTTCCATCCATCGAGACCACCGCCATGCCAACCGACACCGTCGTTCACCAACTTGCGATTCGCGTCGGCAACAAGCTGCACGCCGAACGGCTGATGCTCGCCACCGCCGAGTCGTGCACGGGCGGCATGGTCGCGACCGCCATCACCGATATTTCGGGCAGCAGCGCGTGGTTCGAGCGCGGCTTCGTCACGTATTCGAATCTCGCGAAGATCGAGATGATCGGCGTGCCCGCGACGCTGATCGAACAGCACGGCGCGGTCAGCGAGCCGGTCGCGAAGGCCATGGCCGAAGGCGCGCTGCGCAACAGCCGCGCGCAGGTCTCGGTGTCGATTACGGGCGTGGCGGGACCGGCGGGCGGCAGCGAGGCGAAGCCGGTCGGTACCGTGTGCTTCGGATGGAGCAATCGTCTGAATACGCAGATCGAGACCCAGCATTTCAAGGGCGACCGCGAACAAGTGCGAACGCAGGCCGCCGCGCATGCGTTGCGCAGGCTGCTGGAGTTCATGGATCAGAGCGAGCGCTGAGCGCGCGTCGATCGCATGAACAAGCGCATCGACAATCCGGCCGATTCCGTCACGTTCAGCAAGGATCAGGTGGCCCGCTGGATGGGTCGGAAGACCTTCGGCCGCAATCGAACGTCACATTGCCGACCGAGCCGCCGTTGTACATCGCCATCGTTAAGCGCTCGCGGCGGGCATTCTGTCCGAAGATGCGCGCGCGGTGGAGAAGTTCTCCGCCGAAGACATCGAGGCGCTGTTCGCGCCTATTGCCGATAGTTGAAGCGCGCGCTCACCGATACTGATTGATCGTATCGCGCGTCTTCTTCGCGGCTTCGGCCGCGGCTTGCGCGTAATCATCGCCCTTGCCGGCGTAGATGATCGCGCGCGACGAATTGATCAACATGCCCGTGCCGTTCGCGGTGCGGCCCGCGCGCACGGTTGCTTCGACATCGCCGCCCTGTGCGCCGATGCCCGGAATCAGAAGCGGCATGTCGCCGACGATCCCGCGTACCGTTTCGATTTCCTTCGGAAACGTCGCACCGACGACGAGGCCCAACTGGCCCTTGTCATTCCACTTTTCCGCCGCGAGCCTGGCGACGACCTGATACAGCGGCTTGCCATCGGTCGTGAGAAATTGCAGATCGGAGCCGCCCGCGTTCGACGTGCGGCACAGCACGATCACGCCCTTGCCCTCATGCGCGAGATACGGCTCGATGGAATCGAAGCCCATGTATGGATTCACGGTGACGGCATCGGCCCGATAGCGCTCGAACGCTTCCTTCGCGTACTGCTCGGCCGTGCTGCCGATATCGCCGCGCTTCGAATCGAGAATCACCGGAATGCCGGCGTGCTTCTCGTGGATATGCGCGATCAGCGCTTCGAGCTGATCTTCCGCGCGATGCGCCGCGAAGTACGCAATCTGCGGCTTGAACGACGATGCATACGGCGCGGTTGCATCGACGATGGTCTTGCAGAACTCGAAGATCGCGTCGGCGCGGCCGTTGAGTGCGCCGGGAAACTTCGCCGGCTCCGGGTCGAGGCCGACGCACAGAAGCGATTGAGTCCGCGACCACGCGGCATTGAGCGATTCGATGAAGGACATGGCGGGAAGATGTTGAAAACGTCGATGCCACGCATTTTAACGTGCGTGGCGTCATCTTCCGTCGCGCTTCCGTCGCGCTTCCGGCGCGGATCAGCGCGCCGCGTCCCGTGCCCGCGCCTTCGCGCCTGCCCGCGTGCGCGGCCTTCCGCGCCGCGTCGCTTCCCCGGTGCGCTCGACGGTGAAGCGGAATTCCCGCGACAAGCGTTCGCCCGGTTCGAGCACGGTCATGCCGTTCGCTTCCCCACCGCCGGGCAGATTCACCGCGTTGATCGGATGATCGACCGGCTCGAAGCAGAAAAAGCTTTCGCCGGGCGGCGCGTAGAGCACGTAGTAATCGGTGTCGGCGGCGATCGTCAGCGACAGGCGGCGCTTCGGCCACAGCACGCTCGTGCGCCCGCTCCATCCGGTGAACGCGTTGTTGACCATTTCCGATGGCATCGGATACGCAACGCCGAATTGCCACGCGGGCGGCGTCGGAACATGCCGCACAGGCAGCCAGTCGTCGCCGCACAGCCACACGCCGCCCGCCGCCGCCGACAACTCCGTGTCCGCCTCGCGCATCAGGAACGGATGCAGCCCGAGGCCGAACGGCAGCGCTTCGTCGCCGGTATTTTCGACATCGAGCGTCACGGCGAGCGTCGCTTCGTCGAGCGTGTAAGTCTGCGCGGCGCGAAACGCGTAAGGCGTGCCGCCGCTGCGATCGAGCGTGAGACGCACGCGCGCGGAATCCTGCTCCGCGACTTCCCACGCGCCGAGCCAGCCATCGCCGTGCAGCGGCAGCGGTTCGCCCGCGCGATTGCACGGCACGTCGATCGAGCGTCCGGAAAACTGAAAGTTTCCGTTGCCGATGCGGTTCGAATACGGCAAAAGCGGATAGCACGCGAGCTGATTCGGATCGGTGTCCGGTCCCGGCTCGACACACGGCCGGAAGATCGGCACGAGCGTGCCTTCGTGCCGCCAGTCGAAGCGCGTGATGCCGCCGCCGAGCGACGGTGCCAGCTCGAGCCGCAAATGCGCGTTGGCGAGCGTGATGCAGCCGTCGACATCGGCGCCGCCCATCGCGACGACCGCGGTGCTCGGGCCGGGACGGATCGGCGGTTCGGTGGCGGCGGCGAGACGCGCACGGCGGGCGTTCGCCTGTTCCTTGGACGTCGATGCAGGATTCGGTCTTTGCTCTGTTCGCGCGACAGCCATGACTCGTGCTCCATCGAGAGGCGAAGAACCCGGCGTTGCCGGGATGAGTCGGGCGGCGCGTCGATCGCGCGCCGCCTCGTGTTCTGGTTACGCCTTGCCCGCAAATACGGCTTCCGCGATGCCGCGTGCACCGGGCGTCGCGACGAACACGCCGCCTGCGTGCGCGTCTGTTTCGCCGAGGCCGATGCGCGCCGTCGTCACATACAGCGTGCCCAAGTCCGCGCCGCCGAACGCGGCGCAACTCGGCTGCGCGCTCGGCACGTCGATGCGCGCCGTCTCGCGGCCGTCGCTTCCGTAGCGCACGACGCGCGCGCCGCCCCACTGCGCGTTCCACAAGCCGCCGTCCGCATCGACGATCGAGCCGTCGGGCACGCCGGTCGCATCCGTCAGCTCGACGAACACGCGGTCGTTGTCGAACGTCGGATAGTCGCATACGCGAATCTGACGCGTGGGCGAGTCGCAGTAGTACATCGTCGCGCCATCGGGCGAGAAGCCGATGCTATTCGAGATCGCGCAATTCCCGAGCGGCAGCTTTTCCAGCGACAGATCCGCGTTCAGCCGATAAAACGCGCCGACCGGTTGCGCATCGTCCACATCGTGTTTCGTGCCGAACACGAAGCGCCCTTCGCGGTCGCAACGGCCGTCGTTGAGGCGCGTCGGCAGATCGGCTTCGACTTCCATGATGGTTTCGATCTTGCCCGTCGCGATTTCATGGAACGCGAGCCGCGATGCGAGGCCGAGCAGCAGGAAACGCGCATCGGCGCACGGCGTGAAGCAGGCGAGCCGCTCGGGCATGTCGAACGATTCGCTCGCGCCGTCGCGCGGATCGTAGCGCCACAGCTTCTTGCCTTCGATATCGGTCCACCAGAAGCGGCCGCTCGCGGCGCACCACGTCGCGCCTTCGCCGAGCGAACACTGGCTGTCGATGAGAAGTTGCGCTCGCATCGGATTCATCAGGCCCATCCTCCGTCGACGATCATGTCCTGCGCCGTGATCATTTTGCTGTCGTCCGATGCGAGAAAGAGCGCCGCGCGCGCGAGGTGTGCGGGCAGCAGTTCTCCGTCGATGCACTGGCCTTGCTTGATTGCTTCCTTGCCGGCCTCGTCGAGCCACAGACGCTTTTGCTTTTCGGTCATCACCCAGCCCGGCACGAGCGTATTGACGCGGATGCCGAATTTGCCGAGATCGCGCGCGAGGCCGCGCGTCATGCCTTGCACTGCCGATTTCGACGTCGTGTAGACGGGGAAGTTGCCTTGCTTGAGCATCCAGCTGATCGAGCCGAGATTGATGATCGAGCCGCCGCCCGCGCGCTTCATGTCGTCGATGACGGCCTGCGCCGCGAAGAATTGATGGCGGATGTTGACCGCGATGCCTGCATCGTACGACTCGGGCGTGACGTCTTCGATTGCGTGGCGTTTGTCGTTGGCGGCGTTGTTGACGAGCACGTTGATGGGGCCGAGGGCGGCTCTTACATCGGCGATGCCTTTGCGTAGTGCGTCGATGTCGGTCAGGTCGACGTTGAGGAACATCGGGCGCGTTTGGCCTTCTTGCAGAGCCGCGCCGAGGCGGTCGGCGAGCGCTTCGCCAGCGTCGGTGTCGATGTCGAAGAAGGCGACTTTCGCGCCCTGATCGAAGAAGTGTTCGACGAAGCCTTCGCCGATGCCGGTTGCGCCTCCGGTTATCAGCACTGTTTTGCCTTGCAGGCTGGGGTATCTTGCGAGGTTCTTTTCGATCGTTGACATTGGGTTTTGTCTCTCGTTGCTGCGCTTGTCGCGCTTGTTTGCTTTGCGCTTTTCGCCGGATCCCGGTTTCTTAGTGGTCTATTAGCACTGCCCCTGTGCGGGGCGGCACTCACTTTCTTTGCTGCTGCAAAGAAAGTAAGCAAAGAAAGCAGCTTCCGATACGCCCGCGGTCACACGCAATTTGGGTAGTCCTCTCGTCCATCGTGGGCTGCCTAACGAGTGCCCTCATAGTCCCAACCCGACTTGGCTCGCGCACGGTCTGCCTTCACTCGCCACACACCAAACTGGTTCAGCACCAAATAGCTCCAGCCCGCTTCGCGGCCGACCGGTCAATCGGGTCCGCGCGTGCTTCTTTGCTGCCGTCTCCATCTCACTGCACTTGCCGCCCGCTGGTTTCCCTTGCATGCCCGGCGGCAGCGCGTAGCGCTGTGCCGAAGCCATTTCGTGCTGAACCAGCGTTCTCAACACCTTCGGGCGGCGGACCGTGCGCGAGCCAAGCCCGGTTAGTCCTTCGAGGGCACTCTTTAGGCGAGTGCCGCCTGGGACGAGAGTACTACCCAACGTGCGTGTGACCGCGGGCCTGAAAAGCTGCTTTCTTTGCCTACTTTCTTTGCAGCAGCAAAGAAAGTAGGTGCCGCCCCGCACAGGGGCAGTGCTAATAGACCGACACGAAAACGGGATCCAGCGACATCAACGGCAAAACATCAACAACGACATCAACCGCAAAACATCAATCCCGCGACCCGCGATTCTTCAACTGATCGAGCAGAACGGCAGCAAGCAGGATAGCCCCTCTCACGAGGTACTGATAAAACGCGTCGATATTCAAAAGGTTCATGACGTTCTCGACAGTACCCATGATGAGCACGCCAATCACGACACCGGAAATCGTCGCCCTACCGCCCAGCAGAGAAACACCGCCAAGAACACAAGCAGAAATGACATTGAGCTCGAAGCCTTGAGCGGCATTCGGCTGCCCCGACGTGATCCGCGAAGCGAGAATGACCCCAGCCAGCGCGGTCACAGCGCCCTGAATCAAAAAGATCCACACACGCGTGCGCTCGACATTGATCCCCGCGAGCCGCGAAGCCTCGGGATTACCGCCGATAGCCAATGTATTACGTCCATACACCGTCTGATTGAGCAATACGCCAAAAACGATGAAGCACGCAAGCGTGACCCAGATTGGCAGGGAAATCCCGATCATCGACAGACTGCCGAGCGCGATGAACGTATCCGACGACACACCCACCGCCTGCCCGTGCGACACGATGAACCCGAGCCCGCGCACGATTTCCATCGTCGCCAAGGTCGTAATCAGCGCATTGATTCGCAGATAAGCAATCACCGCGCCGTTCACAAACCCGATCACCGCACCCGCAGCCACCGCCGCGATGATCGCGATGAACGTGTTGTCCGTCGCATTCAGAACCATCGCGCACAGAACACCGGCGAAGGCGATCGTCGAGCCCACCGACAAGTCGAAGTCGCGCGACGCGAGGCAGAACATCATCGTGCACGCGACCATGCCGATCTGCGAGATCGACAGCGCGAGGCCGAGCATGTTCTCGATCGAGAAGAAGTGATCGACGGTCAGCGACATCGTCACGAACATCACGATGAAGATCACGATCAGGCTGTATTCCGTGATCTGCTGCCACCACTTCTGCTTGTCGTTCTTTTGCGGGATCAGCGCGTTCGCGACGCTTTCCGTCGCCTGCCCCACGATGTTTTCTCTTGCTTCCATGATTCGCTCCTCTCGTCTTTACGCCGCCTGCGCGACCGTTTCCGCCTGCGGCAGCGCAAGGCTCAACACTTTTTGTTCGCTCGCCTTCTCGCGCGCCAGTTCGCCCGCGATACGCCCCTGCCGCATCACGACGATCCGGTCCGACACGCCCAGCACTTCCGGCAATTCCGACGAAATCATCACGATCGCGCAGCCGCGCTCCGCAAGCTGATAGATCACGTTGTAAATCTCATGCTTCGCGCCGACGTCGATGCCGCGCGTCGGTTCGTCGAGAATCACGACCTTCAGGTCCGGCTCCGCGAGCCAGCGCGACAGAATCGCCTTCTGCTGATTGCCACCCGAAAGAAAACGGATGCGCTGCTTCCGGCTCGGCGTCTTGATCTTCAGCAACTGGATGAAGCGCTCGGCCGTCTGCGCCTCCTTCTTGCGATCCAGAAACAGCCCGCCGCGCAGATAGTGTCGCCGGCACGAAATATTGATGTTCTCCGCGACCGTCGCCATCGCGACGATGCCTTCTTCCTTCCGATCCTCCGGACACAGCACGATGCCGTGACGAATCGCCTCGCCGGTGCTGCGAACCTTGATCGGCTTGCCGTCGAGCGTTATGTCGCCGCCCTTCTTCTTGTCCGCGCCGTACACGAGATGCATCAGCTCGCTGCGTCCCGCGCCGACGAGCCCGAAGAAGCCCACGATCTCCCCGCGCTTCACTTCGAAGCTCGCGGGCGCGCTCAATGCATCGCCCTCCACGTTCTTCACGGAGAAGCGCACGTCGCCCAAAGGACGCGCGCGATAGTTGTAGATGTCGCTGATCTCGCGCCCGACCATTTCCTGCACGAGCGTTTCGCGCGGCACATCCGCGAGCGAAAGATGCGAGGCGATCTTGCGCCCGTCGCGGAAAATCGTGCACGCGTTGCACAGTTCGTAAATCTCGTCCATGCGATGCGAGATGTAGATCAGCGCACGGTTATCCGCCTGCAGATCGCGCACGAGCTTGAAGAGCACTTCCGTCTCGCGATGCGACAGCGAACTCGTCGGTTCGTCGAGCGCGATCACGCGCGCGTTGCGCAGCAGCGCCTTGCAGATTTCGACCATCTGCCGCTGCGCGATCGACAGCTTGCGCAGCTTCGCATTCGGATCGAGATCGACGCCCATCGCCGCAAGCCGCTCGCGTACGTGCGCCTTGGCCGCGCGCTTGTCGACCCAGCCGAGCCGGTTCGGCAATGCGCCGAGCAGCAGATTCTCGGACACCGTCAGATCCGGCACGTACTGCAATTCCTGATGAATCACCGCGATGCCCGCGGCAATCGATGCCGCCGCGCTCGCGAAATGCACTTCCTTGTCGTCGATGAGCACGCGCCCCGAATCGGGCTGATACTCGCCGCCGAGAATCTTGAGCAAGGTCGATTTGCCCGCGCCGTTCTCGCCCATCAAACCGTGAACTTCGCCGGCGTTGACGTCGAACGACACGCCGTCGAGCGCGCGCACGCCTGGAAACACCTTGCCGATATTGTCAAAACGCAGCGTCGCTGACACATCGCCTCCTATTCTCGAGCGGACCGCACGCGCGGCCCGCTTCCCTCACGAAAGACTTAGTTCGATGCCAGTCCCATCTGCTGGCGCACCGATGCCACGTTTTCACGCGTAGCCAGCATGCCGGTCGTGAGCGTGAGCGGCGGCGGCGCCTTGCCGTCCTTGATCCACGCGTACATCAGCTCGGACGTCTCTTCGCCGTGGCGCTTCGGGCTGATGATGACGGTGCCGTAGAAGCCCGTCGGATTCGGCTTCTTGAACTCGTTCAACGCCGAGTCCGATCCGCCGATACCAATGCCGATCATGTTGTCCGCCTTGAAGCCGCGGCCTTCCGCTGCGCGCACCGCGCCGAGGACGGCTTCGTCGTTCAGGCCGTAGGCGACCCAGTGCTTGTATTGCGGATTCTTCGTCAGCGCGATGTTCGCGGCGTTGAACGCGTTCTCGGTGTCGGTCTTCGCCTGCGGCGCGGCGACGATGTTCGCCTTCGGGAAACCGGCGGCGACGAGCGCATCGGTCGCGCCGGCCGTGCGGTCATGCGCGGTCGGCAATTGCTCGTAAGTCACGTCGATCGCGCCGACATCCTTCATGTCCCAGCCGCGCTTCTTGATCTCGGCGGCGATGCCGTCGCCCACCTGCTTGCCGATGTTGTATGCGGAAATGCCCATGTGCGGCACGGATTCGATCGGCTTGCCCGAACCGTCGACGAGGCGGTCATCGACCGTCATCATCTTGAGCTTGTCGGCCTTCGCCTTCGCGACGATGCCCGGCCCGAGCTTCACGTCCGGCGTGCAGATGATGAAGCCCTGCGCCTTCTGCGCGGCGAGGTTGTCGATCGCGCTCATCACCTTTTCACCCGACGGCGCGCCGATCTTCACGAGCGTGAAGCCCTTTTCCTTGGCGGCGATTTCGGCGAACTTCCATTCGTCCTGGAACCACGGCTCTTCCGGCTGCTTCACGAGGAAGCCGATCTTGACCTCGTCGGCGGCCTGCGCGACCGGCGCCGCGATCATGGACGCGCTCGTTGCCGTGGCAGCGGCGATCAGCGTGAGGAACAGTCTGCGTTTCATTTTTTGTCTCCCGACTTTTTCCGATGTCGAAAAATGCCCGCGCGCGGGCGCTACGAAGTGTGTGGCCGCTTTCTTGTTGATTGATGTCCGCACAGCGGCCAGTGCGTCATTCCTTCGTGATCTCGTTTGCTTCAGTCGTGGTACAGCGCGCTTCGCCCGCCATCCACGGTGATACAGCTCGCGTTGATGAACGGCGCCTCGTCCGATGCGAGGAACACCGCCGTCATCGCGACTTCCCGCGGCTCGCCGATACGCTTCATCGGCTGAAGATCGAGCGTCGCCTGACGCGCGGCCTTCGGATCAGCCTGCGAATTCCACCAGTCGAGCGTCAATTGCGTTTCGATGTAACCCGGCGCGATCGCATTCACGCGCACGTTGTTCGGCGCGTACTCGATGCCGAGCGCGCGCGTGAGGCCGATCACACCGTGCTTCGCCACCGGATACGGAAAGCAGCCCGGAATGATCTTGAAGCTGTGCGTCGACGCGATGTTCACGATGCTGCCGCGCCCGCGCTCGACCATCCCCGGCAACACCGCGCGGCAGCCGTTCCACACGCCGTCGAGATCGACGGCGAAGCAGCGGCGCCAGTCGTCGTCGGTCATCGTGAGCGGATCGCAGAACACGTTGATGCCGGCGTTGTTCACGAGCACGTCGAGCGGGCCGAGCGCGGCTTCGGTCTGCGCGACGGCTTCCTTCACCGATGCGCTTTGCGTCACGTCCGTTTCGACCGCGATGACGTTCGCGCCGGTTTCTTCCCCGATGCGCTCGGCCGTTTCGCGGGCCGTGCCGATGTCGAGTTCCGCGAGCGCGACGCGTGCGCCCTCGCGCGCGAACGCCAGCGCGATCGCCGCGCCGATGCCGCGTCCCGCGCCCGTGACCATCGCGACCTTGCCGGCGAGGCGGTTCATTTGGCTGCGCCTCGTGCAACGGCCAGTCCGTCGATGAACGCCTTCGCGTGCCGCGCCGTGACGTCCGCGCTCTGGCCCGGCTTGTAGAGCGCCGAGCCGAGGCCGAAGCCGTTCGCGCCTGCGCTCAAGAACGGCTCCATGTTGTCCGGCGCAATACCGCCGACCGGCACGAGCGGCACGTCCTTCGCGATCACCGCGCGCCATGCCTTCGTCACCGTTGGGCCGAGTTGCTCGGCGGGAAACATCTTCAGCACGTCCGCGCCGTTCTTCAGCGCGAGAAACGCCTCGTTCGGCGTCGCGACGCCCGGCGCGCACGCGAGACCCTGCGCCTTCGCGGCACGCACGACATCGGCGTCGCTGTGCGGCATCACGATGAGCTCGCCGCCCGCGGCCTTCACGCTATCGACGTAACTCGGATGCAGCACCGTTCCCGCACCGACGATCGCATCGGCGGGGAGCGTCTGACGGATCGCCGCGATGCTGTCGAACGGCTGCGGCGAATTCAGCGGCACTTCGACGATGCGAAAGCCCGCTTCATAGAGCGCGCGGCCGTGATCGGCGGCTTCGGCGGGCGTGACGCCGCGCAGTATCGCGATCAGCGGGCACGCGGCGAACGCCTTTGCGAGACCGGCGTGCATGCCGTAGGGCGCGGGCAGATTGATGGGAGGCTGCATCGTGTTCTCTCCTTTTCAGGCCGCGCGCCTGGCCGCGACCAGCCCGGCCAGCGCGGCGATTCCATAAAGGCCGTGCTCGGTGGCGTGCGCGACCGTGGCGGCATCGTGGCATCCGAAACGCGCGAGCGCGGCGCGATAGCGATTGCAAAGCGCATCGTTGCCGATCAGGCGCAGGGGCTTTCCCGCGAGCGCGGATTGTTCGCGCGCAAGCACTTCGTTCAGTCCGCGCAATTCATGGCCGATCAACAGGCCCGACAAATAATCCGATTGCTGCTCCGCGCTCAGTTGGCCCGTGAGGCCGAGCGTGCGCGTGCTGAAGATCGTCGCGAGCACGCCGGGATGACCGGCATCGCGCGCCGTCTCGACGCCGCGCAGGAACGCCTGTTCGTCGTGCGTCGCGGTGGGATGCATCGTGCGGCCGAGGATCGTGTGATCGCGCAGCGCGCTGAAGGTCTCGCCCGTCATGAAGGTGTAGAAACGCTCGATGCGCTCATCGGCGACGAACGCCCACTTCGCGTGCGTGCCCGGCAGTCCGATCAGCGCGCCGCCCGCGTTTCCGAGCGCCGGCTCGCTCGCCAGCGCGCCGAAAATCTGCGTTTCCTCGCCGCGCATCACGTTGGGCAACACGCCGCGCTCCAGCACGCCCGGCACGACATGCAGCACGACGCCGCGCGCCGTCTTCACATCGACGATGCCCGCGACGAGCGCATCGGCGTTCGCCGGCGTTTCGACGTACGGCGCTTCGACCCAGCCCTGCGCGCTGCCGACCATGCCCGCCGCGATCACCGGCAAGTGCGCGTGCGCGTCGAGCCACGCGCCGCAGGTTTGCTCGAACGCCTGATCGAACCCGCCCGCCGGCAGATTCATGATGCCCGCCGACGATGCGCGCGTATCGAGGGCGAGACCGTCGGCGCCAAGCAGATAGGCGCGCAGCGAAGTCGTGCCCCAGTCGAGCGCGATGAGCGCGGGCGTGGAAACGGATGCGGTCATCGCTTGATCCTGCGGGCGGCCTGCGGCGCGCGCCAGCCAAGTTCCTCGGAGATCGCGTGCGCTTCGCGCTGCACGACCGGAATCAGTTCCTCCATGCGCTCGTGCGGCATGTAGGGAATGGTGCTCGCCACCGACAATGCCGCGACGATCGCGCCCGACGCATCGCGCACCGGCGCGGCGACGCAGCGGATCGACGCCTCGTTCTCTTCGAGATCGAACGTGAAGCCGCCTTGCGCATAGCGCGTCATGCGCTGCTGGAAGGTGTCGAAGTCGGGGCGGTTGTCGGGCTTGAAGCTCATCCTCGCGAGCACGCGATGCGACGCTTCCAGCAGCTTCTTCCACGCGTTCGCTTCGAGGTCGAGCATCATCGCCTTGCCGATGCCCGTCGACGCGAGCGGCATCCGGTGCCCGACGCGCGAACGCATCTCCAGGCCGCGCGTGCCCGGAATCTTGTCGATGTAGAGCACGTCGTCGCCGTCGCGCACGCCGAGATGGATCGTGTCGTGCGTATGCTCGGCGAGCGCCTGCAGATGCGGTCGCGCGACGGTCGTGAGCGGCATCTGTTCGAGCGCGATCGTGCCGAGTTCGATGAGCTTCGGCCCGAGCAGATAGCCGCCCTGCACCTGACGCAGATAGCGCGCTTGCACGAGCGAGCTCACGAGCCGATGCGTCGTGCTGCGCGTCGTGCCGAGCGCCGCGCCGAACGCGCGCAGGTCGCGCGCGCCGTTCGCGGCGGCTTCGAGAATCGCGAGGCCGCGCAACAGCGTCTGCGTGCCCGCCTGCTGCGGTGTGATGTCGACGAGCGCGCTCGGCAGCGCGATGGCGTCGGGATCGGGTGTGTGCTTCGTCCCGCTCGCGCCGTTGGACTTGGCGCGCGCTGCGCCCGCCTCGGCGACGTCGGTTTCAGGGGTCTGGAATTTGGTCATGGCGCGAATCCCTCGTCGATCACGATGCGCGCCGGATGACGCACGCGGGCGCGCCCCCGATGGAATGAGCGTACGAATCGTGCAAGGAGGCCCGCGAGCGCGGGCGTGCGATCGAATGCATGACGTGTCTCCATTGTTCTGGTCGTGCGCGCCGGAAGTCGCTCCGGTCGTCGCCCGCGCGTGCCGTTTCAGGCTTTGGCCGGATTGTAGTTCCGGCTCTTCGATTTATTCAATATGTGATCGTCGTGCTCACATAATGGGAGAGGAGCTTGCAGCCGAAAGCTTCTGGAAAACAAAAAAGCCCTGAATTATCAGGGCTTTGCATTGTTTATCGCGGCCAGCTAAATTTCACTGCGGCAGTTCCGCTGCCCCCATCCGCCGTGCGATGACGCCCGCGCGCTGCGACAAATACGGCGCATTGCGATGGTCGTCGAAATACTTCGGACGCGGCAGCATCACCGCAAGCCGCGCGCTCTGCCAGGCCGTCAGTTTCGCCGCCGATGTCTTGTAGTAATACCGCGCCGCCGCTTCCGCGCCGTACACGCCGTTGCCCCACTCGACCGAATTCAGGTAGATCTCGAAGATGCGTTCTTTGTCCATCCAGAACTCGAGCATCCAGGTGATGACGAGCTCCTGCGCCTTGCGCACATAGCTCTTTTCGCGCGACAGAAACAGGTTGCGCGCGAGCTGCTGCGAAATGGTCGAGCCGCCCGCGACGATTTTTCCGCGCGCCTTGTTCTTCTCCCACGCCTGAAGGATGGCGTCGGTTTCGTAGCCGTTGTTATTGACGAAATTCGCGTCTTCCGAAGCGATGATCGCGCGCTTCAGATTGCGCGAAATCTGCTCGTACGGCACCCAGGTGCGTTGCAGCGAAATGCCCGGATGCGTCTTCGCGAGCGTCCACGCGTCGGCGCGCATGAAGGCCGTCGGACCGGGATTGACGATCGTCCAGATGCCGATCTGCGCGAAGAACCACATTTGCGTCGCGATGAACGCGATGCCGAGCACCGATACGCCGTACGCGATCCAGCGCGCCGGGCCGAGCCGCACCGCTTTGCGCACGCGCGGCGAGCGGCTGCCCTGGCTGCCGACGGGCGCGGTGGTCATGTCAGGCTTTCGCGGCCAGCGCGGCGCGCAGATCGCGCAGCACCGCGCCGCCATCCGGGCGCACGCCGCGCCAGATGAAAAACGATTCGGCGGCCTGCTCGACCAGCATGCCGAGACCGTCCGATGCGCGCGCGCCGAGCTTCGACGCGTGTTGCATGAAGACGGTCGGCTGCGCGCCGTACATCATGTCGTAGGCGAGCGTGCCCGCGCCGAACGCGCTGTCGTCGCAATCGGGCAAGGCGGCGTCGAGGCTGCCCGCGGTCGCGTTGACGATCACGTCGTACTGCCCGGCTTCCGCGCTGTCGGCGCCGCCGCCCGAGAAACGCACGCCGCACTCGGACGCGTTCTGCGCGAACTGATCGACGAGCTGATGCGCCTTCGCCGCCGTGCGGTTGACGATGGTGAGCGCCGCCGGCGCGCGATCGAAGATCGGCAGCACGACGCCGCGCGCCGCGCCGCCCGCGCCGAGCAGCAGAATGCGCGCGCCTTTCAGACTCACGCCGAGATTCACTTCGATGTCGCGCACGAGGCCGACGCCATCGGTGTTGTCGCCGCGCACGCCATCCGGCCCGAAGGCGAGCGTGTTCACCGCGCCCGCCGCTGCCGCGCGCGGCGACAGCGAATCGGCGAGCGCGTGCGCTTCGAGCTTGAACGGCACGGTGACGTTCATGCCGCGTCCGCCCGACGCGATGAACGCCTTCACTTCACGCGTGAAGCCATCGAGCGGCCCGAGAATGCGGCCGTATTCGATCGGCTCGCCGGTCTGCGCGGCGAACTTCGCGTGAATCCACGGCGATTTGCTGTGCTCGATCGGATTGCCGATCACCGCGTATTGGTCTTTCATGGCGTCGGTTCCTGCGCGTTGTCGGGCGTTTCCGGTTGTGGCTGCTCCACCGACGCTTCCGCCTGCGCTTCGGCTTCGCTTTCGGCAGAAAGATCGCTCGTCTCGATGATCTCTTCTTCCGCCTCTTCTTCCTCGACCGGCGCGCTCGCGGACGGCGCGTCGATCACATGCAGCAGACGGCACGATGCTTCGACCGTCAGCTCGTCGATCGATACGACTTCGAGCATCACACGCGTGCCGCGCGCATGCACGCCGAGGCCGGGCACGTGCAGGATCAGCGGAATCTCTTCGAGCCGCACGAGATCGTCCTTGATGACCGAAGCGGGAACGTGCTTCCTGTTCTCCTGCTTGAGCCAGCGCAGGCACCAGAAATACTCCATGCGGCGCTGGTGATCGGCATACGCGGTGTACGTGTCGTCGAAACCCTGCACGACGGCGAAAAGGTCCGCGTCCTTCGGCTTGAACGGCGCGGCGAGCTTGGCCGTCACGCCATGCTGCACGCACGCGAGCAACTGCCATTGATTGACGAGGTCGACATAACGGCGCAGCGGCGACGTGCTCCACGCATATTGCGCGACGCCCAGGCCTTCGTGCGGCGCGGGCGTCGTCTGCATGCGCGTGCGTTTCGGTCCCGGACCGCCGAAGCCGCGCTGCGAACGATAGATGCCCGGCACGCCGTGATCGTTGAGGAACGCGCCCCACGACGAATTCGCGAGAATCGCCAGTTCCGCGACGATCAGATCGAGCGGCGAACCGCGACGGCGCGGCGTGATCGTGATGTGCTCGCCATCGACATAAAAGTTGAAGTCGTTGTTGCGCTGCACTTCGCGCTTGAGGCCGTAAGTCGCGCGCGCCTGCTGACGCTTTTCGAAGAGCGCCTGCGCGAGCGGCCACAGCACCGCGATGTCTTCCTTGTGCGGATAGTCGCCCGTGCCGGCCGCGAGCGTTTCCTCGGTGACGAACTCGTCGAGATGGTTGTGGCGCAGGTTGCTCTTCACGAACACGCGTTCGGCGCGCGTTTCAGTGGCGACGATATCCTGCGTCTCGCGATTCACGATGATGTACAGCGACAGCGCCGGGCGCAGCCCGCCCTCGCCGAGCGTGAACACGTCGACGACGTTGTCGGGCAGCATCGTGATCTTGTCGCCGGGCATGTAGACCGTGGAGAGACGCCCGCGCGCGATGGCGTCGATCGTGTCGCCACGCGTAATGCCGAGCGCCGGCGCCGCGATGTGGATGCCCACGCGCACGCGGCCATCCGAAAGATGCTCGACGGAGAAGGCATCGTCGATTTCGGTGGTGGTGACGTCGTCGATGGAGAACGCTTCGACGTGCGCTTCCGGCAAATCCTCGGGCAGCGGTCCCGGCTGCACCGACGGAAAACCGATGCCGTGCGGGAAGAACTCCGACAGGAACTTCGCCTCGTGCAACTGTCGGGGCGAGGCGATGCCGCCGCATTCGAGCATCAGCCGCGCCTGCGAGATACCGCGCGCCGCCGCCGCCGCTTCGAGCGCCTTGTACTCGATCGAATTCTTGTCCGGCTTCGTGAGCAGGCCGATCGCCTTGCCCTTCAGCGCATCGGGCAGCTTGCCCGCCTTCAGTTCCTCTTCCCAGCCCTGCTGCACGAGCGCCTGCTGACGCTTGCGTTCGAGCGACGCGAGCGCCATCTGCAATTGTTCCTGCGGCGCGCGCTGATACTGGCCGCGCCCTTTGCGCCGGAAGTAAACCGGCGCGCCGTGCATGCGCAGGACGAGCGCCGCGCGTTCGGCGGGTCCGAACTTGTCGCCGAAGTAATCCGCGCCGAGCGCGGCGAACGGAAATTCCTCGTCGGGCGCGCATTCCCACAGGAAGTCGAGATCGATCTCCTGCGCGATGGCGTCGGCTTCCTGCATCAGATCGCCGGCTGCGGGCTTCTCGAACTCGATCAGCACGTCTTTCGCGCGCACTTTCGCGCGCCGGCCGCCCGGCAATTCGACCTGGAACGCGTCGCCCTGTTTCGACAACACCGATCCGGCCTTGAAACTACCCGATTCCTCGAAGAAAACGTTCACTCAATACTCTCGTAAAACGGTGGACCGGGCCGCGCTTGCCGCGCGCCGGCGAATGAATGGGCTCAGGCGGCTGCGGTCGCGCGCACGGGTGGCGGCGCCTGGTCGCAGAACGCGATGACATCGGCGAGATAAGCCGGGAAGTCGCTGATCGCGTGATCGCTGCCCTGAATCAGCGTGGTTCGCACGCCGGGATAGTGGTCGAGCATCGTGCGGTAATCGAGCACTTCGTCGCCCGTCGCCGCGATCAGATAGTAGCGCTCGGGCCGCGTGATCGATTCGACCTTGAGCGCGCGCAACTCGTCGAGATGGCGCGGCAGCACGGTGATCGTTCCGCCGCCGTGCCACAACGGCTGCTCGCCGAGAAAATGGCTCAGATCGCGATCCGGCACGACCGCCGGATTGAGCAGCACGGCGCGCCAGCCGTGTTTCTCCGCGAGATACGTCGCGTAATAGCCGCCGAGCGAACTGCCGACGACGGTCACATCGCCCGCTTTCTCGCCCGCCGCGAGCGATTCGGCCAGCGCGACGGCATCGCACGGCGATACCGGCAGCGACGGGCACTGCCATTCGCCGAGCCTCCCGAGTTCCGCGAGCCGCGCGTGCATCACGCGCGCCTTGAACGATTGGGGAGACGAGCGAAAGCCGTGCAGATAGAGAATCACGAATGTCCTCCTGCGCCACGCGCCGAAAGCGCGTCGAGCAGTTTCTGATGGACGCCGCCGAAGCCGCCGTTGCTCATCACGAGTACGTGGTCGCCGGGGCGCGCGGCGGCCGCGACCGCCTTCACCAGAGGTTCGATTTCGTCGAATGCCCGCGCCTTGTCGCCGAGCGGGGACAGCGCTTCTGCGAGATTCCAGCCGAGCTTGTCGCGGCCTTCGCGCGCGCCGTAGCCGAAGACGAGATCCGCGCCCGCGAGACTCGCCGGCAATTGCGCTTTCATCGTGCCGAGTTTCATCGTGTTCGAGCGCGGTTCCAGCACGGCGAGGATGCGCGACGTATCCGAATTGCCGATGCGCGTGCGCAGGCCCGCGACGGTCGTCTCGATTGCGGTCGGATGATGCGCGAAGTCGTCGTAGACGGTGACGCCGTCGACGCTGCCCTTCACTTCCATGCGCCGCTTGACGTTGCGAAAACTCGCGAGCGATTTCGCCGATTGCGCCGCCGGCACGCCGACCGAGCGCGCGGCCGCGATCGCAGCGAGCGCGTTCATCCGATTGTGCTCGCCCTGCACCTGCCAGTCGACGACGCCCTGGCGCTCGCCTTCCCAATACACGGCGAACTGCTCGTCGACGGCGGCGCCTTGTTCGACGGGCAGCGCCTGCCATCCGCCTTCGACGCCGAAGCGTTCGACGCCCGACCAGCAGCCGCGCGTGAGCACCCGTTCCAGCGCCGCCTCGCGCCCGTTCGTGACGATGCGCCCGACGCCCGGCACCGTGCGCACAAGGTGGTGGAATTGCGTTTCGATGGCCGCGAGATCGGGGAAGATATCGGCGTGATCGAATTCGAGATTATTGAGCACGGCCGTGCGCGGACGGTAATGCACGAACTTCGAACGCTTGTCGAAAAATGCGGTGTCGTACTCGTCGGCTTCGATCACGAAAAAGCTCGAATCGGTCAGGCGCGCGGAAATGCCGAAGTTCAACGGCACGCCGCCGATCAGAAAGCCGGGATTCATGCCCGCGTCTTCGAGCAGCCATGCGAGCATCGAGCTCGTCGTGGTCTTGCCGTGCGTGCCCGCCACCGCGAGCACCCATTTGCCGTTCAGCACATGCTCGCCGAGCCACTGCGGGCCGGATGTGTATGGCAGGCCGCGATCGAGGATGGCTTCCATCAGCGGATTGCCGCGCGTCACCACGTTGCCGATGACGAAGAGATCCGGCTCGAGCGCGAGCTGCTCGATGCCGTAACCTTCGATCAGTTCGATGCCCTGGGCTTCGAGTTGCGTGCTCATCGGCGGGTAGACGCCGGCGTCGCAGCCGGTGACCTTGTGGCCCGCCTCGCGCGCCAGAACGGCAAGTCCGCCCATGAAGGTGCCGCAGATGCCGAGGATGTGGATGTGCATAAACCGTGTCGCGCCGCGCGGGCGATTGAGATGCGAAAACAGGAACGGCGCCGTACCGGTGAACCTGAGGGCAAACCCGTGCAGAAAGGCGCCTGAAGGCGCATATTGTAACCGAGCAGGCTAAGCGCTTTTCCCCCGGCGCAAGCCTGCCGCCCTTGGCCCGCAAAAGGGCCGCTCGAGCTTATCTAGTATCATTCCGGCATGGTTCGCAAATCACATTTCGATCCGCAGCGCGTGCGCGAGGAAATCGCGATCGCTGCCGCGAGGATGATCGCCGAAGACGGCCTCGACTACTCCACCGCCAAGCGCAAGGCTGCGCGGCAGGTCGTCGGCGAGGCGAAGATCGGCGGCGAGTTCCTGCCCGATAACGACCAGATCGAAGAGGAAATCCGCGAGTATCAGGCGATTTTCCAGAGCGACAGCCAGCCAGCCGTGCTGCGCCGGATGCGCGAAGTCGCGCTCGACTGGATGGAGCGCCTGACACCCTTCGATCCATATCTGACGGGCGCGGTGCTCAACGGCACCGCAGGCGAGCACTCCGATATTCATCTGCAATGCTTCTGCGACAATCCCAAGGAAGTCGCCATTTATCTGCTGAACGCGAACGTGCAATACGACGTGTCGGAGACGCGGCACTTCGCGGGGCGCGGCTATGTCGAGACGCTGAGCTTTCTGCATCGCGCACGCGACGAGGAGCCGGTCGGCGTGCATATCGCGCTCTACGGTCCCGACGATCTGCGCGGCGCGGTGCGCGCGGACAACCGCGGACGCCTCGCCCGCGCGAACGCGGCGGCCGTACGCACGCTGCTCGATCACCCCGATGTCCCGCCGCTCGAGATCAGCGGCTGATCTATCTTCTCTACGCTCATGAAAAGCACACGCATTCTGGCGGCCCTCGTGGTCGCCGTCGCCGCGACCGTCGGCGGCTTCTACGCGGGCCATCTGTTCACCGGCGGCGATACCGTGGCCGCGACGCAGCCGAGCGGCAACGCCGTCGATCAACTGTGGAAGGCGACGCCGCCGGGCGCTTCCGGCACGTCGCAACCGCTCGCGGCGTTCAAGGGCAAGCCGGTCGTCGTGAACTTCTGGGCGTCGTGGTGCGGACCGTGCGTGAAGGAAATGCCGACGCTCTCCGCGATGCAGCGCGATTACGAAAAGAAAGGCATCACGTTCATCGGACTCGGCGTCGATAGCGAGAAGAACGTCAACGATTTTCTTAAGAAAGTGCCGGTCGCCTATCCCGTCTACGTCACCGGCTTCGGCGGCGCGGATCTTGCGCGTAGCTTCGGCAATAATGCGGGCGGCCTGCCGTTTACCGTCGTGATCGACGCGAATGGGAAAATCCGCTCCACGAAACTGGGCGAAGTCGACCCGGCCGAGCTGAAACATACGCTCGACAGCCTGTAAAAATTGGCTGCGTGTACGCCGTGGCTTGCGTCGAGTAAGCTGCGAGTTAGCACGCAGTACGCCGATCTTGCTGGAAATTCGACGCGACTCCCAATACGCGGCGGTAATTTGTCCCATGGTTGCGAGCCGGACTGCACAGTAAAACTAGACAAAATTCTCTAAACGGCGCTAAAGTGCGCCGAATTCCGCACAACCCGAAGCGACTATGACAACTCTGCCGGTGCCATGTGGCCCCCTCGCCGTCAAGTCCGACCTCCGCAAAACGGCGGTCGGAAGGCGTGGAGCATCCGCAGCCGTCATCCGCGTGCTGTTCGGGCGCGCGCTTCGAAGCGACCACGCCGATACGTTCGACATGAACGCTACCGGCGTGCCGACCGATTCTGCAGCCGTCGTTTGCGCGGGCGCTTTCGCGAGCGTGCGTGTCGGACGGCTGGCCGCGCCGACTCGCGGCTGAGCAGTCAGAACACCCACAAATCAAGTCAAGTGCCGGGCAGTCCCGGTCTCCAAGTATTGAAAGGGGATTTTTCGATGGACCTTCGTAAACTGAAAACGCTGATCGACCTCGTCTCGGAATCCGGCATCTCGGAGCTGGAAGTGACGGAAGGCGAAGGCAAGGTTCGCATCGTCAAGAACGCCGCGCCGGTCTACATGCAGGCGCCGCAGCAGTACGCACCGCAAGTGCAGTCGCCGGCCGCGCCGCAATTCGGCGGTGCAGGGGAAGCCGGCGCGCCGGCAGCCGCTGCGCCCGCGGCCGCCGCGCCGCAAGGTCACATCGTGACCTCGCCGATGGTCGGTTCGTTCTACCGTGCGCCGTCGCCGGGCGCGGATCCGTTCATCCAGGTCGGCGATACGGTGAAGGAAGGCCAGACGCTGTGCATCATCGAAGCGATGAAGCTCTTGAACGAAATCGAAGCGGACAAAGCCGGCGTCGTGAAGGAAATCCTCGTCGAGAACGGCCAGGCGGTCGAGTACGGCCAGCCGCTCTTCGTGATCGGCGACTAAAGGCGCACCGGGCCGTGCCGCGGATGCGCCTCGCAGCCGCCGCCCGGCCCCGCCGCGCCGGCGCGCTTCATGCGGCATCGATTCGTCGAGAAGCGCGCCGCCGATTGGATCCCCGAGGGCCGCTCGCGCGAGCCCGTTGATGAGCCGACCCACTATGTTTGAAAAAATTCTCATTGCGAACCGCGGCGAAATCGCGCTTCGCATCCAGCGCGCGTGCCGCGAGCTGGGCGTCAAGACAGTCGTCGTCTATTCCGAAGCCGACAAGGAAGCGAAGTACGTCAAGCTGGCCGACGAAGCCGTGTGCATCGGACCGGCGCCTTCGAATCTCTCGTACCTGAACATGCCGGCGCTCATCAGCGCGGCCGAAGTCACCGACGCCGAAGCCATCCATCCCGGCTACGGCTTTCTCTCCGAAAACGCCGACTTCGCCGAGCGCGTCGAGCAATCGGGCTTCACGTTCATCGGGCCGCGTCCCGAGACCATCCGCCTGATGGGCGACAAGGTCACCGCCAAGCAGACGATGATCAAGACCGGCGTGCCGTGCGTGCCGGGCTCCGAAGGCGCTTTGCCGGACGATCCGCGCGAGATCGTGAAGATTGCGCGCGCAATCGGCTACCCCGTCATCATCAAGGCGGCGGGCGGCGGCGGCGGGCGCGGCATGCGCGTGGTGCACACCGAAGCGGCGCTCGTGAACGCCGTCAACATGACGCGCGAAGAAGCGGGCCGCGCCTTCGGCAACCCGCAGGTGTACATGGAGAAGTTTCTCGAGAACCCGCGCCACATCGAGATTCAGGTGTTGTCGGACTCGTTCCGTAACGCGATCTGGCTCGGCGAGCGCGACTGCTCGATGCAGCGCCGTCACCAGAAGGTGATCGAGGAAGCGCCGGCGCCGGGCATTGCGCGGCGGCTGATCGAGCGCATCGGCGACCGTTGCGCCGACGCGTGCAAGAAGATGGGCTATCTCGGCGCGGGCACGTTCGAGTTCCTGTACGAGAACGGCGAGTTCTACTTCATCGAAATGAACACGCGCGTGCAGGTCGAGCATCCGGTGACGGAACTCATCACGGGCGTCGATATCGTGCAGGAGCAGATCCGCATCGCCGCGGGCGAAAAGCTCTCGATCCGCCAGAAGGACATCCAGTTCCGCGGCCACGCGATCGAGTGCCGCATCAACGCGGAAGATCCGTTCAAGTTCACGCCGTCGCCGGGACGCATCACGTCGTGGCATACGCCGGGCGGCCCGGGCATTCGCGTCGATTCCCACGCGTATGCGAACTACTTCGTTCCGCCGAACTACGATTCGATGATCGGCAAGCTGATCGCGTTCGGCGCGACGCGCGAGCAGGCGATCAACCGCATGCGTATCGCGCTGTCGGAAATGGTCGTCGAAGGCATTTCGACGAACATCCCGCTGCATCGCGAAATGATGATCGACGCGAAGTTCGTCGAAGGCGGCACGAGCATTCACTATCTCGAGAACAAGCTGGCGGCGCGCCAGGCCGCGGTCGCCGAAGAGTCCTGAAGCACGCCTTATTCAGAGAGATAGCATGAGTTACCGGGAACTGATCGCCGAGCTGGATCGCGAGCACGCGGAAGCGCTGTCGGATGCGCTGCTTGAAGTCGGCGCGCTGTCGGTGTCCGTCGAAGACGCCGACGCCGACACGCCCGACGAACAGCCGCTCTTCGGCGAGCCGGGTCTCGTGCCTGAAAAGCGTGCGTGGAACCGTTCGCGCGTCGTCGCGCTGCTCGCCGAGGACGCAGATCCCGACGTGCTGCTCGCCGCGGCCGCGAACGAGATCGGCCTCGCGGCAACCCCGCAGTTCACGGTGCGCGAGGTCGAGGAGCAGGACTGGGTGCGTCTCACGCAGGCGCAGTTCGATCCGATCGCCATCGGCGAGCGCATCTGGGTCGTGCCTTCGTGGCACGACGCGCCCGATCCGAACGCGCTCGTGCTCGAACTCGATCCGGGCCTCGCGTTCGGCACCGGCAGCCATCCGACCACGCGGCTTTGCATGGAATGGCTCGAGCAGTCGGTGAAGCCGGGACAATCGCTGCTCGATTACGGCTGCGGCTCCGGCATCCTCGCGATTCTCGCGAAGAAGTGCGGCGCCGATCCGGTCGTCGGCATCGACATCGATCCGCAAGCGGTCGAGTCGGCGCGTCAGAACAGCGAGCGCAATCGCGCGGACGTGATCTACGGCCTGCCCGATGCGTGCCCCGCCGGCGAGTTCGATATCGTCGTCGCGAACATCCTCTCGAATCCGCTCAAGCTGATGGCGTCGATGCTCGCCGCGAAGGTAAAGCCGGGCGGCAGAATCGCGCTGTCGGGCGTGCTCGCGCGCCAGGCCGACGAGGTCGCGGCGGTCTATGCGAAGTGGATCGACATCGGCGTTTGGCGCGAGCACGAAGGCTGGGTATGCCTCGCGGGAACGCGGCGCGAAAGCCTTTAGAATAGCGCCATCCTCCACGATCAGGCCGTCAGGCCAACGGCACTTCTTATATGGCGCTGGCAACCCGCTGCCCCCACTGCGAAACCGTATTCAAGCTGGACCCGCATCTGCTCGCGCCGCATGACGGCCGCGTGCGCTGCGGACACTGTCAGGAAGTTTTCGATGCCGCGCATCATCGCTTCGAGCTTCCGGACGAGCCGGCCGCGGCAGGCGTCGCTCAGCATGCCGCGATCATCGACGATGATGCCGCCGTCGGTCCGGCAACAAGCTCGGGCGCAGGCCACGCTGCCGCCGCCGATGCACCCGCGCATGTGAACGCGCCGCCCGATGCGCCGCTCAAGCCGCGCCCGTTCGCGCCGCGCAACCTCGATCTCGGCGCGCCGAGTTCCATCAAGCATCCCGATGCCGACAGCGAAGGCACCGTCTATGCGAACGCTCCTGCAGCGTCGAGCGCGTCGAGCCAGACACGCGCCGCGTCGCCGCGCAGCGAACCCGATCAAGCCGATGCCGCGAACGAGCCGTCCGCGTTGCCTTCGGAACCCGCTCGCCTGAAGCAGTACATTCGCGTCGGCGTGCCGCATCCCGATGCCGCGAACTCCGAGCAAGCCGACGATACGCCGCTCGGCGAACCGCCCGTCGCGCCGCTCGCCAATGCTGTCGACGATCGCGCCGAGCCGTTCATCGGTCCGGTTCATCAGCCGGACGCGCCGCCCGCGCGCGCCGCCGCGGAACCGGCCGTACCCGCATGGCGCGACGACGCGGAGCCCGGTTTCGGCGCCAGGAAGCCGCCCGCTCCTGCTCGGCGCGTCAGCGCGAACGAGGCGTTTCCCGTGATTCGCGAGTCGCGGGAAACGCGCGCGCCGGTGCGTGGCCGCGGCGGAGCCGGGAAGGCGGGACGTGTCGTGGGCGTCATCGTCGCCGTGCTGCTGGCGTTGCTGTTGCTCGTGCAGCTCGCATGGTGGCAACGCGAAACGTTGATGGTCTACGTGCCCGGCTCGCACGCGCTCTATTCGAACGTCTGCGATCAGATCGGCTGCACGATCTCGCCGCCGCGCGACATCGACGGATTGCAGATCGAGAGTTCCGGGCTGCGCCAGGTGGACGGCCCGCACAAGCTCGAACTGAAATTGTCGCTGCGCAACCGGATGGACGTCGCGCTGGCGTATCCGGCGCTCGAACTCACGCTGCTCGACGACAAGAACAACGTCGCGATCCGGCGCGTGCTCTGGCCGCAGGATTACGCGCGACCGGGTACGATATTCGCCGTCGGCCTCGCGCCGCAAAGCGCGCAACCGGTGATCGTCCGGCTGGATACGGGCGACGCGGTTGCCGCCAATTACCGGGTTCAGGTCTTTTACCCGTGATGTCGGGCAGGCGCGCGAACGCCGCCTGCCCCGGTTCCACACGACGCGCGTCATGCTCCTCGCGGCGCCTGCACGCGCGATTTTCCCGTCAGCATCTGACAATTCTCTGGAGCGCAACATGAGTCAAGTTACCCTCGGCGGCAACCCTATCGACGTCAGCGGCACGTTCCCGGGCCCGGGCCAGCAGGCGTCCGAATTCACGCTCGTCGGCGCCGATCTCGGCGACGTCAAGCTCGCGAACTTCGCGGGCAAGCGCAAGGTGCTGAACATCGTGCCGAGTCTCGACACGCCGACCTGCGCCACCTCGACGCGCAAATTCAATGAAGCGGCCGCCGGCCTGAACAACACGGTCGTGGTCGTGGTTTCGGGCGATCTGCCGTTCGCCGCGAAGCGCTTCTGCACGACCGAAGGTATCGCCAATGTCGTGACGGCATCGACGTTCCGCGGCCACGAATTCGCGCAGGCTTACGGCGTCGACGTGACGAGCGGCCCGCTCAAGGGTCTGACGGCGCGCGCCGTGGTCGTGCTCGACGAGAACAACAAGGTGCTTCATTCGGAGCTCGTGCCCGAGATCAAGAATGAGCCGAACTACGATGCAGCGCTCGCCGCGCTGAAGTAAATCGTCTCGCCGGACCGCTTCCGACCGGAGCGGTCCGCGCATACGAGGCACGGTGAAGCGCTCGCCGCGCGCCGTATGCGGATTTCTCTCCTCGGCCCCTATCTATAAAGGACGTTCGCCTTGGCTACGCTCATTTGCGGCTCGCTCGCCTACGACAACATCATGACTTTCCAGGGGCGCTTCGGCGACCACATCCTGCCGGATCAGGTGCACATGCTGAACATCAGCTTCCTGGTGCCGACGATGCGGCGCAACTTCGGCGGCTGCGCGGGCAACATCGCGTATGCGCTGAAGCTGCTCGGCGGCGATCCGAAGATCATGGCGACGCTCGGCGCGGCGGATGCGCAGCTCTACATCGACCGGCTCGACGCGCTCGGTTTGTCGAAGGAATACGTGCGCGTGCTGGCCGATCAGCACTCGGCGCAATGCTTCATCACGACCGATCTCGCGAACAACCAGATCACCGCGTTCCACCCCGGCGCGATGATGGAATCGCATCTGAACCGCGCCGACGAAGCGCAGGGCATCTCGCTCGGCATCGTCGCACCGGACGGCGCTCAAGGCATGCGCGAGCACGCCGAAGGGCTGGCGCGCGCGGGCGTGCCGTTCGTGTTCGACCCGGGCCAGGGATTGCCGATTCTGGACGGCGTGGAACTTTGTCGCATGATTGAACTCGCCACCTACGTGGCGGTCAACGATTACGAAGCCAAGCTGCTGAGCAACAAGACCGGCTGGTCGATCGAAGACATCAAGAGCCGGGTCGATGCCCTCGTCGTCACGCGTGGCGAACACGGCGCGCAGATCTATCATGAAGATGGCGTGGCCGAGATTCCGGTCGTCGCGGCGCGTCAGGTGGTCGACCCGACCGGTTGCGGCGACGCATTCCGCGGCGGGCTCCTGTACGGCATCGAAAACAAGCTTGGCTGGGAGAAAACGGGTCGTCTCGCGAGTCTGATGGGTTCGCTGAAAATCGAACATCAGGGGCCGCAAACCTACGCGCCGACGCGCGCCGAAATCGAAGAGCGTTTCAAGCAGGCCTTCGGAAGCAGCCTGTTCTGAATGATTGGAGTGAAGGAATGAAAACGGTAAGTCGTATCGCGCTGGCCATGGCGCTCGTCGGCTCGGTGGCGCTGACGGGCTGCGCCTACAACAGCAGTTCGTCGGACGTCTACACGGCGTCGCAGGCGCAGCGTGAGGAAACGGTGCGCATGGCGACCGTCGAAAGCGTGCGCGGCGTGAAGATCAGCTCGAACAACGGCCAGCCTACGGGCCTCGGCACGATCGGCGGCGGCGCGCTCGGCGGCGTCGCGGCGGCGAGTGCGATCGGCGGCGGCAACGGTTCGATCATCGCGGGCATCATCGGCGGGCTGGCTGGCGCCGTCGCGGGCAACGCGGTCGAGAATAGCGTCGCGATGAAGAACGGTCTCGAGATCACCGTGCGCCTCGATAACGGCGACCTGCGCGCGATCACGCAGACCGCGAACGGCGAAGTGTTTCAGGCGGGCGAGCGAGTGCGTCTGTTGTCGAGCGGCGGCGTCACGCGCGTCACTCACTGACGAGGGCATTCAGCGGACAAATAGCGCCGCGTCATCCTAAGAATGCGCATGTATCGAAAGATGCATGCGCTTTTTCTTTTTCGACGCCCCGAGCAAGCGATGAAATTCGTTGGCCGAAGCGAAAAACCCGCCGCCAGGTTTCCCCGACGACGGGTTCAGGCCGGGTAGGCATACCCGGACTAAGGGCACAGCGCACTGTGCCTGGGTGCTGCGTACTGCGAGAGCTTACGGACGGCTGCCCGTCGGGAACGGCCATGCCGCTGCCGGGTTCAACGCCGTCTTGACCGCAGCAGCCGGAGCGGCCGGAGCAGGCGCCGAGACGGTCGTTGCCGTCGTGGCAGGAGCGGCAGCCGTAGTCTTCTTCGCAGCAGCGGCCTTCTTGGCCGGAGCCTTTTTCGCGGGGGCCTTCTTCGCAGCGGGTGCGGGCGCAGCAGCAGGCGCAGGCGCAGCGGCTGCGGTCTTCGCAGCAGCCTTTTTCGCGGGAGCCTTTTTCGCAGCGGCCTTCTTCGCTGCGGCCTTCTTCGCCGGCGCCTTCTTCGCCGCGGTCTTCTTCGCAGCGGCCTTCTTCGCAGGCGCCTTCTTGGCTGCGGACTTCTTCGTCGCTACTTTCTTGGTCGCGACTTTCTTCGCTGCGGCCTTCTTCGCGGGAGCCTTCTTCGCCGCGACCTTCTTTGCAGCAACCTTCTTCGCCGCTACTTTCTTGGTCGCGACTTTCTTCGCTGCGGCCTTCTTCGCGGGTGCCTTCTTCGCCGCGACCTTCTTCGCTGCGACCTTCTTCGCCGCTACTTTCTTCGCTGCAACCTTCTTCACAGCGACCTTCTTGGCCGCAACCTTCTTCGCCGGAGCGGCCTTCTTGGCGGTGACTTTCTTCGCTGCAGCCTTCTTTGCGGCGGGTTTTTTCTTGGCAACTGCCATGGTTTTTCTCCTTCAGGTTTTCAGATGAGAGTCAGTTCAAACAACACCCTTCGTCAAAACCCGCTTCCCACGTGTCGCCTTCTCTATAACGCACGCTACGAAGCGGATTATTCATCGGCGTACGCTGATCCCACCTGCTTACGCTAATGAATACGGCAAGGCGCGCCGTGCCCCGAGGCACCGCGCGCCAAATTGAGTCAGCACCGCTTCTTCGCGGCGCCGGCCATCGCTTGATCGAGCCAGCGAGCATGCCGCTGGCATTTTCCGGGGGGAAGTTTGCCCATCCCTTTTCAGGGAGCGCAAAACGCCTGTCTTCTATTCGGGCCACACGGCCCGCCAAGTCAGTAGGCGCACTTTGCATCAGGCGACCGTTCTCCTAAACCTTGTCGGCCGGGCGCGCGTGAGCGACACGCTGCTGCCCGTCCGTCCCATCGATTTCGTCTGCAACACGTCCTGGATTTTTATTATTCCCAGGTGAGCGCGCCGCCGGTTTGATACTCAATCACGCGTGTCTCGAAGAAGTTGCGTTCCTTCTTCAAGTCGATCATTTCGCTCATCCACGGGAACGGGTTTTCCTCGTTCGGGAAGAGCGGGTCCAGTCCGATCTGCTGGCAACGCCGGTTGCAGATGAACCGCAAGTAGCTCTTGAACATCGACGCGTTCAGGCCGAGAACCCCGCGCGGCATGGTGTCTTCAGCGTAGCGATATTCAAGATCGACAGCCTGCTTGAAGAGCTCGCGGATCTCTGCCTTGAAGTCGGCGGTCCACAGTTGCGGCTCTTCCAGCTTGATCTGGTTGATGAGGTCGATGCCGAAATTGCAGTGCATCGATTCATCGCGGAGGATGTATTGATACTGTTCCGCCGCGCCCGTCATCTTGTTCTGGCGACCCAGCGCCAGAATCTGCGTGAAGCCGACATAGAAGAACAGGCCTTCCATGATGCAGGCGAACACGATCAACGACTTCAGCAATTTCTGGTCCGCTTCGAGCGTGCCGGTCGTGAAGGCCGGGTCGGTCAGCGTGTTGATGAACGGAATCAGAAACTCGTCCTTGTCACGGATCGACTTGACCTCGTGATACGCGTTGAAGATCTCGCTTTCATCGAGACCCAGCGATTCGACGATGTACTGGTACGCGTGCGTGTGGATCGCCTCTTCGAACGCCTGGCGCAGCAGGAACTGGCGGCACTCCGGAGCGGTGATGTGACGGTACGTGCCGAGCACGATGTTGTTCGCGGCGAGCGAGTCCGCCGTGACGAAGAAGCCGAGGTTGCGCTTGACGATGCGGCGCTCGTCGTCCGAGAGACCGTTCGGGTCTTTCCACAGGGCGATGTCGCGCGACATGTTCACTTCCTGCGGCATCCAGTGGTTCGCGCAACCGGCGAGGTACTTCTCCCACGCCCACTTGTACTTGAACGGGACGAGCTGATTGACGTCGGTCTTGCCGTTGATGATGCGCTTGTCGGCGACATTGACGCGCGCTTCGCTTTGCGCGGCGATCGCGCTGGCGGAAGGCGTTGCGGCTGCGGGCGGAACGAAGCCATCGGAAAAGATGTTGTTCGCCTGAGCAATCTGATGGGCAGCTTGATGAGTTGCAGCTTGCGCTGCCTGCGTACCGAAAGTCGTGCCTTGAGCGTTACGCAACGGGTTCTGTTGCGGAGCGCTCGAGGGAGCTACGGCAGTGGTCTCGTCATCCCAGTTGAGCATAAATTCTCACCATCAATTTAGATCGGTTTGTACCATCTTTTCATGAGCGATAAAAGAGTTTGCTCATGAAAATTCTCGTTTTCATGCGATTTAGATTCGACGTTGCTACCTGCATACAACACTTGGCTCGAAGCCGTGTGTGCGAAGCTCGATGCGACATCTCTTGAATCGAGTGTGAAGCGGTCCTGATCGAGTGACTTCCGTGACATCGCAGCGTGCTTTCGCGTGACTTCATCGCTGCTCTGCAAGCCTTGTCGCGCAAGGCTCTGCGGACGACGCTGCTTATGCGATGCAAAGCACGCGCGCTCCATTGCGAAGATCCGCTCGATGCTGTGTTGCCAAGCGCGAACGCATCGAAGCGTGACGCGTTGCGATCATCGATCGAAGTCTCTCGTCGACCCGCGATGCGATGCAAAACATGCGTCGCGAATCGATGAACGCGCGACCTTCATGCGCTCCTCTTCGATGAGCTTCGATGTGTGTGACCGCACGCACTTCGCATCGCTCGATACACGCTGACGCAAGCACTTCGATGGAGCGTCGATGCCTGCTGCGCGCGTCGAATTCGTTGCCGAAGTTTAGCATTTGACGTCTCGTATTTCCACAATATCTTGTGCTTGCAAATCTCGCCAACACAATCTATAGCGTGTTTACGCGACGATCCGTCTCACACGAAACCGCGCTGCGCAAGGCTCATCGGCCGCGCAAAGGATCGAGCAGCGAGCGCAGATTGTTGTGATCGATCTCGTGCATCAACGCGAGCAGGCTGCCGAGTTTGCCTTGTGGAAAACCCTCACGCGCGAACCACGCGAGATAGTGACCGGGCAGATCGGCGATGAGCCTGTCCTTGTATTTGCCATAGGGCATCGTCTGCGTGACGAGACGCTGCAGGTCTTGCGGGTCCATCGCTTCTTCACTCCTCGTTCAATGTTCATCGCACCACGCAGCGCGCTTCGATCCTTCAGCGATTGCTGCATATCGGTGCCATAATCGCCGCTCTTGCCGCCGAGAGTCGATCGCGAATCAACATGCCGCTGGCCGTCAAAGCTTTCATTGCCCCTCTCATCGTCGCGTGCGCGATGTTCATGGAAAGCGTCGACGCCAACGTCATCGTTACCGCGATTCCTGAAATGGCGCGCGCGTTTGGACGCGATCCCGTGACGCTGAAGGTTGCGGTCACGAGCTACGTGCTCGGACTCGGCGTCTTCATACCGATCTGCGGATGGGTCGCCGACCGCTTCGGCGCACGCGCCGTGTTCCGCACGGCCATCGGCGTGTTCGTCGTCGGCTCGCTGTTGTGCGCGGCTTCCACATCGCTTGGCCCCTTCACCGTCGCGCGCTTCATCCAGGGCGTCGGCGGCGCGATGATGGTGCCTGTCGGCCGCATCATCATCTTTCGCTCGGTGCGCCGCTCCGAGTTCATACGCGCGATGAATTACCTCTCGGTGCCCGCAATGCTCGGACCAGCGGTCGGGCCGTTGCTCGGCGGCTTCATCACGACGTATCTGCACTGGCGCCTGATCTTTTTCATCAACATCCCGATCGGCATCGCGGGCATCTGGCTGACCAACCGCTACATCGCCAACTCGCACGAGGAACATCCGGGCCGTCTCGACTGGTTCGGTTTCTTTCTCTCCGCGAGCGCGGGCGTGCTGCTGTTGCTCGGACTCTCGCTCGTCGGCGGCGAACTGATTCCGCAGCGCGTCGCCTTTGCGATGTGCGTCGCCGGCGCGCTGATGGTCGTGCTGTACTGCGTCCACGCGCGACGTGTGGAGAAGCCGCTGCTCGATCTGCGCTTTTTCCGCGTGTCGACGTTTCAGGCGAGCGTGCTCGGCGGTTCGATGTTTCGCATCGGGCTTGGCGCCGTGCCGTTTCTTCTGCCGCTCGCGCTGCAGGAGGGTCTCGGCATGAGCGCGTTCAAGTCCGGCGCGATCACGTGCGCGTCGGCGTTCGGCGGCATGTTCATGCGCTCGTTCGCATCGCGCGTGCTGCATCGCTTCGGCTTCCGTCAGACGCTGTTCTACAACGCGGCGCTGTCGGGTATCGCGATCGCGGCGTGCGGCGCGTTCTTTCCCGGCACGCCGGCCTGGGTGATCTGGGCCGTCGTGCTGCTCGGCGGCTTCTTCCCTGCGTTGCAGTTCACGAGCCTCAACTCGCTTGCTTACGCTGAGATCGAAACACGCGATGTGGGCCGCGCGACGAGCCTTGCTAGCTTCGTGCAGCAGGTTTCGCTCGGGCTCGGCGTGACGATCGCGGGGATCACGCTCGAGCTCTCGCAATATCTGAACGGTCATGCGAGTGTGCAATGGTCGGATTTCTGGCCGGCGTTTGTCGTCGTCGGGCTGTTCTCTTTTCTTTCGATGCCGATTACGGCGCGGCTTTCGCATGATGCTGGGACGGAGATTTCTCGCGGTACGCGGGGGTGAGTTCGCTGTTTTGCGTTTTGTTTCGCCGGATCCCGTGATCGTGTCGGCTCGGTGTTTCGCCGGATCCCGTGATCGTGTCGGCTCGGTGTTTCGCCGGATCCCGTGATCGTGTCGGCTCGGGGTTTCGCCGGATCCCGTGATCGTGTCGGCTCAGTGTTTCGCCGGATCCCGTGATCGTGTCGGTCTATTAGCACTGCCCCTGTGCGGGGCGGCACTCACTTTCTTTGCTGCTGCAAAGAAAGTAAGCAAAGAAAGCAGCTACTGATACGTCCGCGGTCACACGCAATTTGGGTAGTCCTCTCGTCGTTCGTGGGCTGCCTAAAGAGTGCCCTCATAGGCCCCATCGGGCTTGGCTCGCGCACGGTCCGTCTCATCGCACCACACACCAAACGGGTTCAGCACCAAATAGCCCCAGCCCGCTCCGCGGCCGTCCGGTCAATCGGGGATGCACGCGCTTCTCTACTAACGTCTCCGTCCCGCTGCACTTGCCGCCCGTTGGTTTCCCTTGCGTACCCGGCGGCAGCGCGTAGCGCTGTGCCGAAGCCATCTCGTGCTGAACCAATGTCCTCAACGTCTTCGGGCGGCGGACCGTGCGCGATCCAAGTCCGATTAGGTGTTTGAGGGCACTCTTTAGGCGAGTGCCGCCTGGGACGAGAGGACTACCCAAATTGCGTGTGACCGCGGGCCGTGACGAGCTGCTTTCTTTGCTTACTTTCTTTGCAGCAGCAAAGAAAGTGAGTGCCGCCCCGCACAGGGGCAACGCTAATAGACCGACACGAAAGCGGGATCCAGCGAAACCGAAACCAAAACGCAAAGCAAAAAGCAAAAAGCAAAAAGCAAAAACGGACCGGCACCGACCGCTTCCATAAGCAGGAAGCACCCAGCACCGGTCCGCAGAGACCGACTCTCAGCTCAAAACCTTACTGACAAGCCTCACACTCATCGAAGCCCGGATCGCCGGGGCGCATCATACAGACGGGACCATCGGCTTCCTGAGCCGCCTCCACCGCCGGCGCGCTCGCGGCAGCAGCATTGAAGCCACCATTCCCGGCAGCCGACGCCGCACCGCCACCAAACCCGCCAGCCGCACCCGCCCCACCGTCACCGGAAGAAGAAGGCACCGCATTCAACGCACCGTGCGCCACGGTCGACTTCTCGACGTGCGTCGCCGCCATCGTGCGGAGGTAGTACGTCGTCTTGAGACCGCGAATCCAAGCGAGCTTGTAGACCTCGTCGAGCTTCTTGCCCGACGCGCCCGCCATGTAGATGTTCAGCGACTGCGCCTGATCAATCCACTTCTGACGGCGCGACGCCGCTTCCACGAGCCACTTCGGGTCGACTTCGAACGCGGTCGCGTAGATCGCGCGCAGATCGGCCGGAATGCGGTCGATGCGCGAAAGCGTGCCGTCGAAATACTTCAGATCGGACACCATCACTTCGTCCCACAGGCCGCGCGCCTTCAGATCACGCACGAGGTAGTCGTTGACCACCGTGAATTCGCCCGACAGATTCGACTTCACATACAGGTTCTGGAACGTCGGCTCGATACACGCCGACACGCCGATGATGTTCGAAATCGTCGCCGTCGGCGCGATCGCCACGCAGTTCGAGTTGCGCATGCCGTACGTCGAGATGCGCGAGCGCAGTTGCGCCCAGTCCATCGTCTCCGAGGTATCCACTTCGACATAACCGCCGCGCGCCTCGGCCAGGAGCTTCAGCGAATCCTGCGGAAGAATGCCGCGATCCCACAGCGAGCCGCGATACGTCGCGTAACGACCGCGCTCTTCCGCGAGTTCCGTCGACGCGTAGTACGCGTAGTAGCAGACGGCTTCCATCGAACGATCCGCGAATTCGACCGCCTCGCCCGACGCATAAGGCGTGCGCAGCAGATGCAGGCAGTCCTGGAAGCCCATGATGCCCATGCCGACCGGACGATGCTTCAGGTTCGAGTTGCGCGCCTTCGGCACCGCGTAGTAGTTGATGTCGATGACGTTGTCGAGCATGCGCATCGCGACGCTGATCGTGCGCTTGAGCTTCGCGTGATCCAGCGCGTAGCTGCCATCGGCCTGCTTCACCATGTGCGCGACGAGGTTCACCGAGCCCAGATTGCAGACGGCGATTTCCGTCTCGCTCGTGATCAGCGTGATTTCGGTGCACAGGTTCGACGAGTGCACGACGCCGACGTGCTGCTGCGGCGAACGCACATTGCACGGATCCTTGAACGTGATCCACGGATGGCCCGTCTCGAACAGCATGCCAAGCATCTTGCGCCACAGTTGCGCCGCCGGCAGCTTCTTGAACAGCTTGATTTCGCCGCGCGCGGCTTTTTCTTCGTAAGCGACGTACGCCTTTTCGAAGTCGGCGCCGAACAGATCGTGCAGGTCCGGGCAGGTCGACGGCGAGAACAGCGTCCAGTCGCCGCCTTCGACGACGCGCTTCATGAACAGATCGGGAATCCAGTTCGCCGTGTTCATGTCGTGCGTGCGGCGACGGTCATCGCCGGTGTTCTTGCGCAGCTCGAGGAATTCCTCGATGTCGAGGTGCCACGATTCCAGGTACGCGCACACCGCGCCCTTGCGCTTGCCGCCCTGGTTCACCGCGACGGCCGTGTCGTTCACGACCTTCAGGAACGGCACGACGCCCTGCGACTTGCCGTTCGTGCCCTTGATGTGCGAGCCGAGCGCACGCACGCGCGTCCAGTCGTTGCCGAGGCCGCCCGCGAACTTCGAGAGCAGCGCGTTTTCCTTCAGCGCTTCGTAGATGCCGTCGAGATCGTCGGCGACCGTCGTCAGATAGCACGACGACAATTGCGAGCGATGCGTGCCCGAATTGAAGAGCGTCGGCGTCGACGACATGAAGTCGAACGACGACAGCACGTTGTAGAACTCGATCGCGCGCGCTTCACGGTCGATCTCGTTCAGCGACAGGCCCATCGCCACGCGCATGAAGAATGCCTGCGGCAACTCGATGCGCGTGCCGTCGACGTGCAGGAAGTAGCGGTCGTACAGCGTCTGCAGGCCGAGATAGCCGAACTGCAGATCGCGATTCTGATCGAGCGCGGCGCCGAGGCGCTTGAGGTCGAACTGTTGCAGCTTGTCATCCAGCAGGCCGGCTTCGACGCCGCGCTTGATGAACTGCGGGAAGTATTCGGCGTAACGCTCGCCCATTTCGGCTTGCGTCACTTCCTCTTCGAGAATTTCGCGGCGGATCGTGTGCAGCAGGATGCGCGCCGTGACCTGGCTGTACGCCGGATCCTTCTCGATCATCGTGCGCGCGGCGAGAATGGCCGAATCGTAGACCTGCGACATCGGCACGCCGTCGTACAGGTTCTTCACCGTCTCCGCGACGATCGGCTCGGCGGACACCGCATCGCCCAGATTCGCGCACGCGGAGACGATCAGCGCCTTCAGCGCTTCGAGATCGAGCGGACGCGTGACGCCGTTGTCCGTCACGTTGATCGCGCCTTCGTGCGACTGCGCGTTTTGCGCGGCCGAGCGCTCTTGCGAACGCTGCTGCGTGCGCTTCTCGCGATACAGCACGTACGCGCGCGCGACGTTGTGCTCGCCGCCGCGCATCAGCGCGAGCTCGACCTGATCCTGAATGTCTTCGATGTGGAAAGTCCCGCCGTGCGGACGGCTGCGCACGAGCGCGCGCACGACGGCTTGCGTCAGTTGCTCGACTTGCTCGCGCACACGCGCCGAAGCTGCGCCCTGACCGCCGTTCACCGCGATGAATGCCTTCGTCACGGCGATCGCGATTTTCGTCGGCTCGAACGACACCACGCTTCCGTTGCGACGGATGACCTTGTAGTCGGCAAACGTCGTGTTCGGCGCGAGCGCCTGAGCGCCCACGCCCTGCGCACCGCTCATCGGCTGTGCGGATGCGCCTTCGAATGAAGTCGTGGCGTTTTCGGTGGTTTGCATGTGCAAAACTCCTGGTGTTCGATTGGTGCGGATGGTCCGCGGATTTATCACTTATGCCGCGCGCGTGACGAACTCGTCGTGAAAGTCGCGCGGTGTTTTGGCGATCAAGCCGGGCTGTGAATGCAGCAGGCTGAAAACACGAATCGCGGCGCTTACGGCCCGCATTGTCATTGGCGTCTCATGCGGTGCCCGCGTTGGCGCGCGGTGTCGGTCGACGCAATTCGCGCTTGCTTGCATGCCTTCTTCACGGTGCTGCTCGCTGGCGCCCGACGCGCCCGACGCCTCTCTCCTCGCAAAGAGAAACCGTCTCGCGCATCGCCCCGGGCCAGCCAAACTTCTTCTACGCCGGAAAGCCGACGGCGCCGGCTCACTGGAGCGGGCGCCGCGTCAACAACACAAGATCTAGTGCAAAGTACGTCTGTCGGCACCAAGTATAGTGGACAACATCGCAGTCTCAAAAAGTTTTATTTGCCCTGAGTCTGCGGTAGCGGGGTTGACTTTTGCTATCGCAAAGCGCGACAAGGCCTCGCGCGCGACGCTGCTGCGCCGCAACGAGAAAGACCTTACGCAGCGCTCAGATGTTGGATTGAAACGGAAAGAACGACGGCGGCAGCGCGCTGCCGTGACGCAGACGCGACCACTCGAAATGCGGGCCCGGATCGGTCTTGCGGCCGGGCGCGATGTCCGAGTGACCCGCGACTGCATCGATCGGATAGCGCTTCACCACGACTCGCACGAGCGCGGCGAGCGCGTCGTACTGCGCGTCTTCGAAGGGCACGCGATCGCTGCCTTCGAGCTCGATGCCGATCGAAAAGTCGTTACAGCGCTCGCGCCCGCAGAACGACGAAACGCCCGCGTGCCACGCGCGTTCGTCGCAGGAGACGAACTGCTCGATCGCGCCGCCGCGACGGATCACGAAGTGCGCCGACACGCGCATGCCGCGCAGATGATCGAAGTACGGATGCGCGTCGTGATCGAGCTTGTTGAGGAAGAAATCGGCGATGGCGTTCGTCGTGAAATCGTCGGGCGGCAGGCTGATGTTGTGCACGACGATGAGCGTCGGCACCGCGTCGCCCGGACGCGCCTCGAAGTTCGGCGACGGCAGGCGCGTCGCGTGCGTGAACCAGCCTTGCGCGTCGATATGCGGATCGCGCTGTCTGACGACGTTGGCGTTCATCGTGCGTCGCGTCCGGTCGGACGGGCCGCGTAATGGCGCGCGTGATCGCTGCAGCAGAAGCGCTCGCCCGCGACGATGATCGATTCGCTGCGCGGCGTGTGCACGCCACACTGCGCGCAACGGATGAGCGGATCGGCGAGTTGCGGCGCGCTCGCGGCCGCGCCGTTGCCATGACCGTTGCCGCTGCGGGCGCGGCGTGCGTCATGCGCTCCGCCCGCGGTCGCGCCGCCGGCTGGCGCGTCGCCCTGCTGCGCGCGCTCGTTCGCGCGGCGCAGCTTCTTCAGAAGCCACTGGCACAGAAAAAAGAGGACGATCAGAAAGAAGAAATTTCGCATCGATTCAATGCCGATAGATTCAGACGCTCAGACGACCGCGCGATGCAGCAACACTTCGAACACGAAGCGGCTGCCGACGTACGCGAGCAGCAGCGCGGCGAACGACGCCAGCACCCAGCGCAACGCGGCGCGTCCGCGCCATCCCGAGAGGCGGCGCGCGGTGAGCAATGCGCCGAACATCAGCCAGGAGACGAACGCGAACACGGTCTTGTGATCGAAGCGCAGCGCGCGATCGACCAGTTGCTCGTTGAACGCGATGCCCGACACGAGCGTGAGCGTGAGCAGCACGAAGCCCGCCGCGATCAGGCGGAACAGCAGCTTTTCAAGAGTCAGAAGCGGCGGCAGCGTGTCGAGCCAGCTCGCGAGCCAGCCATTGCCGGTATGACGCGTCGCGAGGCCGCGCATGCGCTGCAGGCGGCGTTCGAGCATCAGCATGAGCACGGCGTGCAGCGCGGCGATCGCGAAGAGTCCGTACGCGATGTTCGCGATCAGGAAATGCAGCTTGAACATCGGCGCGGCGGAATACGACAGCACGCGCACGCCGCCGAAGACGAGCGGCAACAGCGACGCGATGCACGCGAGCGGCAATACGAGCAGGCGCAGGCCGTCGAGCGGAAAGAAGAAGCTCTCGATCCAGTAGATGCCCGCGCCGAGCCAGAACATCGCGGAGAGCGCGAACGCGAAGCCGAAGATCATCGCGTTCTGGGGAAAGATGGTCGTGTGCAGCAGGAGGCCGTGCACGAGCAACGCTACTAATAATAGAGCGCGGCCCAATCCGCCCATGTCCGGCGATTTTTTGGCCGCCGCCGGCGATGCGATGCCCGGAGGCACGCCGGCCAGCGCCGGCTCCACGGCCGTGTGGCGATGCGCGCGCCAGCCCGCTACGGCGAGTCCGCCATAGAGAAGCGCAGTGAGGGCATACAGTACAATATCCATGTTCGAAGTTTACACTAGGCCCTTGAATCACGACGTTTTCTCCCTTGCGGCAACGCGGGGCGATTACGTCGTTTTGCGCTGAAAAAGGGCCGCATTCACTACCGTTTCCCATGCTCGATAACCTGACTCAACGGATGGCCCGCGTCGTCAAGACGCTGCGCGGCGAAGCCCGGCTCACCGAGGCCAACACGCAAGAGATGTTGCGGGAAGTGCGTCTCGCGCTGCTCGAGGCCGACGTCGCGCTGCCGGTCGTGCGCGAGTTCATCGCGAAGGTGAAGGAAAAGGCGCTCGGCGAGGAAGTGCTGTCGAGCCTGTCGCCGGGTCAGGCGCTCGTCGGCGTCGTCCAGAAGGAACTGACGGCCGTGATCGGCGGCGATTACGAAGGCAAGGCAGCCGAGCTGAATCTGGCGGTCGCGCCGCCCGCCGTGATCCTGATGGCCGGTCTGCAGGGTGCGGGCAAAACCACCACGACCGGCAAGCTCGCCAAGCTGCTGCGCGAAAAGAGCAAGAAGAAGGTCCTCACCGTTTCCGTCGACGTGTATCGCCCCGCCGCTATCCGTCAGTTGCAGACGGTGACGGAACAGGTCGGCGCCGACTTCTTCCCGTCGGAAGCGAATCAGAAGCCCGCGGATATCGCGCGCGCGGCGATCGACTGGGCGAAGCGGCACTATCACGACGTGGTGATCGTCGATACGGCCGGCCGTCTCGGTATCGACGAAGCGATGATGAAGGAAATCAGCGAGCTGCACGCGCTGCTCAAGCCCGCTGAAACGCTCTTCGTCGTCGACGCCATGTTGGGGCAGGACGCGGTCAACACCGCGAAGGCGTTCAACGACGCGCTGCCGCTCACCGGCGTCGTGCTCACCAAGCTCGACGGCGATTCGCGCGGCGGCGCGGCGCTTTCGGTGCGCAACGTCACCGGCAAGCCGATCAAGTTCGTCGGCGTCGCGGAAAAGCTCGACGGCCTCGAAGTCTTCCATCCGGATCGCATGGCGAACCGGATTCTCGGCATGGGCGACATTCTCGCGCTCGTCGAGGAAGCGCAACGCGGCGTCGACAGCCAGGCCGCGCAGAAGCTCGCCGACAAGGTCAAGAAAGGCGGCGACTTCGATCTGAACGACTTCAAGGCGCAGCTCTCGCAAATGAAGAAGATGGGCGGCCTTTCGTCACTCATGGACAAGCTGCCCGCGCAGTTTCAGCAGGCCGCGCAAGGCGCGGACATGAACAACGCGGAAAAGCAGATGCGCCGCATGGAAGGCATCATCAATTCGATGACGCTGCAGGAACGCGCGAAGCCGGAGCTCATCAAGGCGGCGCGCAAACGCCGTATCGCCGCGGGCGCGGGCGTGCACGTTCAGGAGGTGAACCGCATGCTCAACCAGTACGAGCAGATGCGCGGCATGATGAAGAAGCTGAAAGGCGGCAACCTGCAAAAGATGATGCGCGGCATGAAGGGCATGCTGCCCGGCATGCGCTGACCCGCACGTTTATTGAACCCGCGTTCTCTTCGGGCGTCCGACTCGAAAGAAACGCGGGTTTATCATATGGCGCACGCCGCCGTTTTTTTCCACACTTAGAAGTCAGCCTTTCCCGCTTCCCCTTATGAATCGCGAAGAAGCCCTCCATATTTTCAGCCACTCCGAAGAGATCGTGACGGCTGACGAAGTCAACGCATCGATCGGCAAGATGGCCACGGCCATCAAGGCTGCGACGAAAGACGACTTCCCGCTCGTGCTCTCGGTCATGGGGGGCGCGGCCGTGTTCACCGGCATGCTGCTGCCGCATCTCGACTTCCCGCTCGAGTTCGATTACATCCACCTGACGCGCTATCGCAACGCCATCAAGGGCGGCAGCGAGATGCAGTGGCGCGTCGCGCCGGCGGAATCGGTGAAGGATCGCGTGGTGCTCGTGCTCGACGATATTCTCGACGAAGGCGAAACGATGGCCGCGATCCGCGATCGCATCATGGCGATGGGCGCGAAGACGTTTCTGTCCGCGGTGCTGTGCGAGAAGATCATCCCGAAGGCGAAGCCGCTGCGTCCGGATTTTTGCGGATTCGAAGTGCCGGATCGTTACGTGTTCGGCTGCGGGATGGACGCGAAGGGTTACTGGCGTAATCTGCCGACGATCCGGGCGTTGACGGAAGGGGCGTGATCCCCGCCCGTATCCAAAAGAAAAGCGGCCCGCGGGCCGCTTTTTTCATAGCTGATGCACGAAAGTGCGTATGCCCGTGAGCATCATCTCGACGGAAATCGCGACAAGGACAAGCCCCATCAAACGCTCGAAAGCCGTCACCACGCGCTCGCCGAGCCATTGCTGAATCTTCTCGGCGAGAATCAGCACGATCGCGCAGACGATCATCGTCACCGTGAGCGCGCCGATCCATTCGAACATTTTGCCGGGCGCCTGCGACGTCAGCAGCATCACCGTCGCGAGCGCCGATGGCCCCGCCAGCGCCGGAATCGCGAGCGGCACGATCAGCGGCTCGCCGCCGCGCGAATCGCCGCCCATCGCGCCGTCCGGATGCGGAAAGATCATGCGCAGCGCGATCAGAAACAGCACGATGCCGCCCGCGATGCGCAACGAGACATCGGTGAGGTTCATCGCGCGCAGGAAGCGATCGCCCGCCAGCATGAACACCAGCAGAATGACGAACGCGATCGCCACTTCGCGCAGCACGACCACGCGGCGCCGCTCTTTGGCGACGCCGCGCAGCGCGTTGATGAAGATCGGGATATTGCCGAGCGGATCGGTGATCAGCAGCAGCAGGATCGTCGCCGACAGGAAGTTGTACTGCATTACTTCGCGAGCGCGGCCCGCACTTTCCCGACGACGACATCGGCGGCTTCATCGACCGGCAGCAGCGTGGCTTCCGCGTCGCGGCGGCCCTGATATTCCAGCTTGCCTTCCTTCAGCCCGCGATCGCCGATCACGATGCGATGCGGCACGCCGATCAATTCCCAGTCCGCGAACATCACACCCGGACGCTCGCCGCGATCGTCGAGAATCACGTCGATGCCGGCCTGCTGCAGCGTCGCGTACAACTTGTCCGCCTGCTCGCGCACGGCGTCGCTGCGGTCGTAGCCCATCGGGCAGATCACGACTTCGAACGGCGCAATGGCTTCCGGCCAGATAATGCCCTTGTCGTCGAAATTCTGTTCGATTGCCGCGCCCAGCACGCGCGTCACGCCGATGCCGTAGCAGCCCATCTGCATCGGCGCGGGCTTGCCGTTTTCGTCGAGGAAGGTCGCGCCCATCGAATCGGAATACTTCGTGCCGAGCTGGAACACGTGACCCACTTCGATGCCGCGGCAGATTTCGAGCGTGCCCTTGCCGTCCGGCGACGGATCGCCCGCGACGACATTGCGAATGTCCGCGACTTCCGGCTCGGGCAGATCGCGGCCCCAGTTCACGCCGGTCGTGTGGTAATCGACCTCGTTCGTGCCGACGACGAAGTCGCTCATGTTCGCGACCGTGCGGTCCGCGATCACGCGCACCGGCTTCTTCGTGTTGAGCGGACCGAGGTAGCCCGGCGGCGTGCCGAACCATTCGACGATCTCGGCTTCCGTCGCGAAGCGATAACCCTTCAGGCCCGGCAGCTTGCCCGTCTTGATGTCGTTGAGCGAGTGATCGCCGCGCAGCATCAGCAACCAGATGGTCGGTTCGGCGCCTTCGTTGTCGGTCGCGAGAACGATCGACTTGATCGTGCGTTCCAGCGGAATGTTCAGAAGCTGCGCGACCGCCTCGCACTTCGCGGCGCCGGGCGTGGGCGTCTTCTTCAGTTCTTCGGTCGGCGCGGCGCGTTGCGCGATGAGCGGCAGCGCATCGGCGGCTTCGACGTTCGCCGCGAAGTCCGAGCTCGGGCAATACGCGATGTCGTCCTCGCCCGTATCGGCGATCACGTGGAATTCATGCGAACCGCTGCCGCCGATCGAACCGTTGTCCGCCGCGACCGCGCGGAACTCCAGCCCGATGCGCGTGAAGATGCGCACGTAGGCTTCGTACATCTTGCGATACGACTCTGCGAGGCCGTCGAGGTCTTTATCGAAGGAATAGGCGTCCTTCATGATGAATTCGCGACCGCGCATCACGCCGAAGCGCGGACGGATTTCGTCGCGGAACTTCGTTTGAATCTGATAGAAGTTCACCGGCAACTGGCGATAGCTCTTGATCTCGCGGCGCGCGATGTCCGTCACGACTTCCTCGTGCGTCGGGCCCATGACGAAATCGCGCTCGTGGCGATCCTTGAAACGCAGCAGTTCCGGGCCGTATTGCTCCCAGCGGCCCGACTCCTGCCACAGTTCGGCGGGCTGCACGGCGGGCATCAGCAATTCGAGCGCGCCCGCGCGGTTCATCTCTTCACGCACGATGGCCTCGACCTTGCGCACCGAGCGCAGACCGATCGGCATGTAATCGTAGATGCCGCCCGCGACGCGGCGGATCATGCCTGCACGCATCATCAGCTTGTGGCTGACGATCTCGGCGTCGGCGGGAGCTTCCTTCAGGGTGCCAATGAAGAAACGGGATGCTTTCATTCAAATTTTCCAAATGCGGCGCGCTTCGGAGCGGACAGCGCCGAAGCAGGCGGATCAAGGTGAACGACGGAACGACCGGCGAGAAAAGAAGATTTTGCCGCCTGCCGGATGCTCTGGCAAAGACATTCACACGGATGCCCCGAATTGGGGTTCGTGCCAGTGCGTCGAGGCCAATAACTGTTTATAATCAAAGCAATTTTAAAGGATTTGAAGGTGGCTGTATGCTGGATCGTGAAGGCTTTCGCCCGAACGTCGGCATCATCCTCTTGAACGCGCGCAACGAAGTGTTTTGGGGCAAGCGGCTGCGTGAACATTCCTGGCAGTTTCCGCAAGGGGGCATCAAATACGGTGAGACCCCTGTGCAAGCGATGTATCGGGAGTTACACGAAGAAACCGGCCTGCTACCGGAGCATGTAAAAGTTGTGGGTCGCACGCGCGACTGGCTGCGTTATGAGGTGCCGGACAAGTTCATCAAGCGCGAGGTGCGCGGACATTATCGCGGTCAGAAACAGATCTGGTTTCTGCTGCGCATGGTGGGCCGCGATTGCGACATCTGCCTGCGCGCGACGGACCATCCGGAATTCGATGCCTGGCGCTGGAACGAGTATTGGGTACCGCTGGATGCGGTCATCGAGTTCAAGCGCGACGTTTATCAAATGGCTCTATCCGAGCTGTCCCGCTTTCTGCGGCGTACCAACTCCCGCGGTGAGCGCGGCGAGCGAGCCGCGCATCACGGACCGCGCTATCCACGCGTCGTCCAGACGATGACGATCGAAGCTCCTGCCGTTACTGCCTCCGGCGCGGCAGTTCAGGCAGAATGCACGGTCAGCGAAGAAGTGCATGTGATCGTGCAGCGCTCATCGTGAATCCGGGCACTGCAACGCTTCGAGCACTTTGACACTCAACTCGATTGCGATCGATGGCACGGCGAACTTCTCGCCGTGCCATCTCGCTTTGTTCCGCCGGGCGGGCGCATGAAGCCCGCGCGCATGTTTCCGGGAAGACCCAATTGAAAGTGAATGCCTCACTCGCGGTAATCGCGGCATCCGCGGCAGCGCTCGCCGTGCTCGCCGGCTGTTCCAGCAACAAGGCGCCGTCCACGCAGGACGACGGCGTGTTCACCTATCTGCTCGACCGCAAGCCGAACTGGACCGAAGAAAAAATCGACACGATGCCACCGCTGCCGCAGGCATCGAATCTGGTCGCGTTCAACGTGTCGCAGAACACGCCGCTCACGTTCGCCGTCGACAAGACCACGCTCACGGTCGGCAAGGATGGCGTCATTCGTTACGTGATCGTCGCGACGAGTCCGGCGGGCGCGCGCAACGTCAACTATGAAGGCATTCGTTGCGACACCTACGAATGGCGTCGCTACGCGAGCATCAACGACGATCAGAACGGCTGGGATCAAGGTTCCGCATTCGACTTCAAGCGCATCGAAAACGGCGAGCTGAACGCGTATCAGGCGGCGCTCTATCAGGATTATTTCTGCACGAGCAAGCTGCCCGTCGGCACCGCGAAACAGATCGTCAACAACATGGAATACAAGCGCACGCAAAGCGTGATCAATCTGCGCTGATTGCGCCGCGCGTCGGCGTGACGATGTGAAAACGCCCGCTGATTCAGCGGGCGTTTTCGTTTCAGACGAGCACGAGATTGTCGCGATGGATCAGTTCCGGCTCCAGCATGTAGCCGAGCACCGATTCGATCTCGCCGCTCGGCCGGCGATGAATCAGCCGCGCCTCCGAACTGCTGTAGTTCGTGATGCCGCGCGCGACTTCCTGCCCTTGATCGTCGACGCACGCGATTACTTCGCCGCGATCGAAGGCGCCTTTCACGTCGATGACGCCGATCGGCAAAAGGCTCTTGCCGTCGGCGGTGAGCTTGTTGACCGCGCCCTTGTCGATGACTACATGCCCGCGCACCTGCAAGTGATCCGCCATCCACTGCTTGCGCGCCGCCATGCGTGCGGTGCGCGCGATGAGTTGCGTGCCGATCATCTCGCCCGATGCGAGGCGCGTGAGCACATCGGCTTCGCGGCCGCTCGCGATGACCGTGTTCGCGCCGCTGTGCGCGGCACGCTTCGCCGCGAGAATCTTGGTCAGCATGCCGCCGCGTCCTAGGCTCGAACCCGCGCCGCCCGCCATCTGCTCGAGTTCGGGCGTGCCGGCGTCGGCTTGCTCGACGAGCGTCGCGTTCGGGTCCTTGCGCGGATCGGCGGTGAAGAGGCCACGCTGATCGGTGAGAATGACGAGCGCATCGCCTTCGATCAGATTCGCGACGAGCGCGCCGAGCGTGTCGTTGTCGCCGAACTTGATTTCGTCGGTGATGACGGTGTCGTTCTCGTTGATGATCGGCACGGCGCCCAGGCGCAGCAGCGTGAGCAGCGTCGAGCGCGCGTTCAGATAGCGTTCGCGATCGGCGAGATCGGCGTGCGTGAGCAGAATCTGCGCGGTGCGGATGCCGTGCGCGCCGAAGCTGCTTTCGTAGACTTGCGCGAGACCCATCTGGCCGACCGCGGCCGCCGCCTGCAATTCGTCGATTTCGCGCGGTCGCTTTGTCCAGCCGAGCCGGTGAATGCCTTCCGCGATCGCGCCCGAACTCACGAGCACGACTTCCTTGCCCTGTTCGCGCAGCGCCGCGATTTGCGACGCCCAGCGCGAGATTGCCGCATGATCGAGCCCGCGACCGTCATTGGTGACGAGGCTCGACCCTACTTTCACTACGATTCGCTTCGCAGCGGCGATGACCGAACGCATCGTGCGCTTTCTCCTCGTGGTTGCTTTATTCCTTCGTTTCGTCGTCGCGGAAGCGCACGTCGGCGGCGAGATCTTCCGCTTCAGCCGCGCGCGATGCGTCCGAATGCTGCGAGATGTAATCGTAGATCGCGTAGGTGAGCGCCTCGCAGCCCTGACCGGTCAACGCCGAAATCTCGTAGACCGGACCGTCCCATTCGAAGCGCTCGACGAAATCGGCGATGCGCGCCTCGCGTTCGTCTTCCGGCACCATGTCGAGCTTGTTCAGCACGAGCCAGCGCGGCTTCTCGTAAAGCTGCTCGTCGTACTTGCGCAGTTCGTTGACGATCGCCTTCGCTTCCGCGACCGGATCGACGTTTTCATCGAACGGGGCCATGTCGACGAGATGCAGCAGCACGCCCGTGCGCTGCAAGTGCCGCAGGAAACGATGCCCGAGGCCCGCGCCTTCCGCCGCGCCTTCGATGAGACCCGGAATGTCCGCGATCACGAAGCTCTTGCTCGGCCCGACGCGCACTACGCCGAGATTCGGCGCGAGCGTCGTGAACGGATAATCCGCGATCTTCGGCCGCGCGTTCGACACCGACGAGATGAAAGTGGACTTGCCCGCGTTCGGCATGCCGAGCAGACCGACATCCGCGAGCACTTTCAGCTCGAGTTTGAGCATGCGGCGCTCGCCCGGCTTGCCGTCGGTTTTCTGACGCGGCGCGCGGTTCGTGCTCGACTTGAAATGCAGGTTGCCGAGGCCGCCCGCACCGCCCTTCGCGATCAAGACCTGCTGATTGTGCTCGGTCAGATCGGCGATGATCTCGCCCGTTTCCTGATCCGAAATGATCGTGCCGACCGGCATGCGCAGCGTGATGTCGTCGCCGCCCTTGCCGTAGCAATCCGCGCCGCGGCCGTTTTCGCCGTTGCGCGCCTGATGCTTCTTGGAGAACCGGTAGTCGATCAGCGTGTTGATGTTGCGGTCGCCGACCGCGTAGACGCTGCCGCCGCGCCCGCCGTCGCCGCCGTCCGGTCCGCCGAACGGGACGAACTTTTCGCGGCGCATCGACGCGCTGCCATCTCCTCCGTCGCCGGCGATGACTTCGATCCTCGCTTCGTCAATGAACTTCATGCGTTGCTCCGTCCCGTGTATTCGCTCTATTTTGCCGTGACCGACCTGGCCGGTCACTCATAACCATTTTTTGACCGCACCAAATAAAAATGGCCCCGCGAACTTCGCGGGGCCATTTCTTCGGTCCTGAAGCCCGTGCGTAAAACTTACGCTGCCGGGACGACGACGACCGTGTGCTTCTTCGCAGCGCCCTTGGTCACGAACTTGACGTGACCGTCGGCCAGCGCGAACAGCGTGTGATCCTTGCCGATGCCGACATTCTCACCCGGGTGCATGCGCGTGCCGCGCTGGCGAACGATGATGCCGCCTGCGTTGATTGCCTGGCCGCCGTACACCTTCACGCCGAGGCGTTTGCTCTCGGAGTCGCGGCCGTTGCGGGAAGACCCGCCTGCTTTTTTGTGTGCCATTTGCTTAGCTCCTTAACCGATGCGCTTACGCGTTGATCGCGTCGATGCGCAGTTCGGTGTAGTTCTGGCGATGGCCAGCGTGCTTTTGGTAGTGCTTCCGGCGGCGCATCTTGAAGATGGTCACTTTCTTGTGACGACCTTGGGACACGACGGTAGCCTTGACGGAAGCCCCACTGACCAGCGGCGTACCGAACTGAATCGATTCGCCTTCGCCTACTGCGAGAACCTGGTCGAGCGTGATTTCAGCGTCAATGTCTGCCGGTATCTGTTCTACTTTAAGTTTTTCGCCAACGGCAACTTTGTACTGCTTGCCGCCGGTTTTTATGACCGCGTACATTGAGAACCTCACTCAGAATTCTTTTTCCACGCACCACGCGGGGAAAACACGCGATTATACATAGAGTTACGCTCGACGTCAAAGTGCCGTGACGATGCCCGCGCGGGCAGCGCAACGCGCGATCCGGCTCCGAACCTCGGCGAAAACGAAGCGAATCGCAGCCGAAATTCGCCGACATTGCGCGAGTCGGAACACCGGACCACCCGGCGTCTGTCGGATTCGCCTTATAATCCGCCGGATTACCCTTTTTGCCGATCATGTCGTCCACCGCCACTTCCTCTCCCAACGCCGCCGCGCTGCTCGCCCCGATCGCCGAGGACATGCAGCAGGTCAATCGCGTCATCCGGCAGCGCCTGGCATCAGAAGTGATGCTGATCAACCAGATTTCGGAGTACATCATCGGCGCGGGCGGCAAGCGGCTGCGGCCGGCGCTGCTGCTCCTCGTCTCGGGCGCGCTGGGCGACACGACCGGGCATCGTCACGAATTGGCGGCGGTGGTTGAGTTCATCCACACGGCGACGCTGCTGCACGACGACGTCGTCGACGAATCGGATTTGCGCCGCGGCCGCAAGACCGCGAACGCGCTGTTCGGCAATGCGGCGAGCGTGCTGGTCGGCGACTTCCTGTATTCGCGCTCGTTCGAGATGATGGTGAGCGTCGGCAAGATGCGCGTGATGGAAATCCTGTCCGTCGCGACCAACATCATTTCCGAAGGCGAAGTGCTGCAACTGCTCAACATGCACGATCCGGACGTGGACGAAGCACGCTACATGCAGGTGATCCGCTACAAGACGGCGAAGCTGTTCGAAGCGGCGGCGCAGCTCGGCGCGGTGCTTTCGGGTGCGGATGCGCGGACCGAAGCGGCGGCGGCGGAGTTCGGCCGGCGCATCGGCACGGCGTTCCAGATCATGGACGACTGGCTCGACTACACCGGCACGCCCGAATCGATGGGCAAGAACGCCGGCGACGACCTGCGCGAAGGCAAGCCCACCCTGCCGCTCATTTATTTGATGGAGCACGGCACGCCGGACCAGGCGGCCCTCGCACGCGAGGCGATCGAGCAAGGCGGCACGGATCGCTTCGACACGATCTTCCACGCAATCACGACGTCCGGCGCGCTCGATCACACGCTGGAATGCGCGCGCAAGGAAGCTCAGGCAGCGGCAAATGCGATTTCTTCATTTCCCCCTTCCATCTACAAAGATAGCCTGCTAGAATTGTGTTCTTACTCGACGTCACGGCAGTCTTGAACGAGACTGAAGCAGCGTAAGAGTCCAAGTTGGTCAAATTCGGGGTGTAGCTTAGCCTGGTAGAGCGCTACGTTCGGGACGTAGAGGCCGGAGGTTCGAATCCTCTCACCCCGACCAGAATTGCAAAAACCCGCATGGTTCGCCATGCGGGTTTTTTATTTCCGGCGGCAAAACCGCGTACGCTGGCCGAAAGGCCGAGGGCGAGCTTGCCGGCCCGTCTGCTATATTGCCTCCCATCTCCGCCCCTACTCGATCACCGCGTGGACAACCTTCCCTTATGGGCGCAAATTTGCGCCATTTTTCTGCTTCTCTTCCTTTCCGGCTTCTTCTCGATCTCCGAAACGTCGATGATGGCGCTCAATCGCCATCGCCTGAAATATCTGGCGAGCCAAGGATCGCTACGCGCCCGCACGACGCAAGGCCTGCTCGCGAAGACCGATCAGCTTCTCTCGGTCATCCTGATCGGCAACAACCTGATCAACACGATCATCCCGGTGCTCACGACATCCATCGCGCTGCGCACCTTCGGCCATAACAACCTCGTCCTGTCGATCACGACGGGCGTCATTGCATTCCTGATCATCGTGTTCGCGGAAATCGCGCCGAAGATCGTCGGCGCGACGTATCCCGAGAAAGTGGCGCTGCCGGCGAGCCTCGTGCTCGCGCCGCTCATGCGCGTCGCGCGGCCGCTCATCTGGTTCGTCAATCTGTTCGCCAACGCGATCCTCGCCGCACTGCACATCAACACGAAGGGCAAGCGCGATCAGCGGATCTCGCCCGAAGAGTTGCGCACCATCGTGCTGGAAACGGGCAGCTTCATGCCGACCAAGCACCGCAGCATCCTGCTCAATCTGTTCGATCTGGAGAACATCACCGTCGATGACGTGATGATCCCGCGCCGGCGCATCGAAGCGCTCGACTTCGACGCGCCCTTCGAACAGATCCTGCACCAGCTCGAGACGTGCTACCACAACAAGCTGGTCGTCTTTCAGGGCGACATCGATCGCGTGCTCGGCATTCTGCACGTGCGCAAGACGCTCTCGGCGCTGCACAACCAGGAACTCGAGCGCGACACGCTGCGCGAACTGCTCACCGAACCGTATTTCGTGCCCGCGGGCACGCCTGTCTTCCAGCAATTGCAGTACTTCCAGGAAAGCGGCCACCGTATCGCGATCGTGGTCGACGAGTACGGCGAATTGCAGGGCCTCGTCACGCCGGAGGACATCATCGAAGAGCTGATCGGCGAATTCACGACGACGATTCCGCGCGGCGCCGGCTCGCGCGGCGGCTGGGACGAGAGCGGCGAGTGCATCGTGGCGGGCAGCATGCCGTTGCGCGAACTGAACCGCTGGCTGCATCTGTCGCAGATCGGCGATGCGGCGGCCGCGTCGCAATTCATCCGCAACTGGCGGCCGCAGAGCGTCATCT
>NZ_JARUXK010000001.1:2415694-2455056 GCF_031451435.1 Caballeronia sp. LZ008
TCGCTGCCGACGGACGGCCCGAAAACGCTCAACGGCCTGATCCTCGAAACGCTCGAAGACATCCCCGACGGCGACGTTTCGGTGCAGATCGCGGGCGTGACCTTCGAAGTGATGCGCAGCGACGATCAGGCGATCCGAACCGTCAAGATTTTCCGCCCGCCCGAAGGCACGCGACACGCGCTGCGTTAGCCATTCGGACGACTGTGCGCCGGCGGCCGAGGACGGGATCATCGGATCATCTCGACTCGACCGCCGACGCCATGATTTCCCCTTCCTTCCGCGAAACGCCATCCGACCACGAGACGCCCGCCGTCTCGCTGCTCACCGACACCTTGCGCGAAGCCGCCGAGCGCGGCGCGTCCGATATCCATGTCGAACCGTCCGAGCACGCATGGCGCATCCGGCTGCGCGTCGATGGCGCGTTGCACGTATTGAAGCGCCCGCCGCCCCATTTGCGCGATGCGTTCGTCACGCGGATCAAGGTGCTGGCGCGAATGGACATCGCCGAGCGGCGCGTGCCGCAGGACGGCCGGCTGCGGCTGAATCTGCCGGGCGGGCGGATCGGCGACTATCGCGTCAATTCGCTGCCGACGCTCTTTGGCGAAAAACTCGTGCTGCGGCGGCTCGAAGCGCTGCCGCCCGACCTTTCGCTCGCCTCGCTCGGTCTCGACGACGCGCAAGGCCGCGCGGTCGAATCGGCGATTCGCGTGCCGCACGGTCTCGTCCTCGTGACCGGCCCGACCGGCAGCGGCAAGACCGTATCGCTCTACTGCTTCCTCCAGATGCTCAACGCGGAAGCCCGCAACGTGTGCTCGGTCGAGGATCCTGCCGAAATTCAACTTGCGGGCATCAATCAGGTGAGCGTGCGCGAAAAGGCGGGACTGACCTTCGCCGTGGCGCTGCGCGCGTTCATGCGTCAGGATCCGGATGTCATCATGGTCGGCGAAATACGCGACGCGGAAACGGCGGACGTCGCGGTGAAGGCTGCGCAAACGGGCCATCTCGTGCTCTCGACCTTGCACACGAACGATGCGCCCGCCGCGATCGCGCGTCTCATCGATATCGGCGTCGCGCCTTACAACCTCGCGTCGGCGCTCAAGCTCGTCACCGCGCAACGGCTCGTGCGCAAGCTGTGCGAGTTCTGCCGCGCGCCGTCGGCGTTGGCGCTCGCGGACGGGTTTCATCCGTTCGAGCCGCGCGGCTGTCCGGCGTGTCATGGCGTCGGTTATCGCGGGCGCGTCGGCGTGCACCAGGTGATGCCGGTATCGGATGAACTGCGCGAGTTGATCGTCTCGCGCGCCGCGACGCATGCGATCGCGCGCGCGGCGCAGGCGCAAGGCATGCCCGCGTTGCGCGATGCGGCGTTCGCGCGCGTGCGCGAAGGCGTAACGAGCGTCGCCGAAGCAGTCGACGCGACGGAGATCGAATGATGAACGACGCGCTCGAACTGCGCTTCGCGTGGCGCGGCATGGACAGCGAAGGCCAGCCGATGCGGGGAAAGATCATCGCCGCCGACGCACTCGCGGCCCGCGCGTCGCTGCGGCGCGAAGGCGTGATCGTCACCTTGCTCGAAACGCTCGGCGCCGCGCCGCCGCCCAAAGCGCGGACCGCCGACGTGACCGTCTTCACGCGACAGCTCGCCGGCCTGCTGCGCGCGGGACTGCCGCTCGTCGGCGCGCTCGAATTGCTCGCCGGCAGCGCGTCCGCCAGCGGAATGCCGCGCATCGTGCGCGCGCTGGCCCGCGATATCACGCGCGGCGTGCCATTCTCGGGCGCGCTGGCACGGCATCCGGCTGCGTTCGGCACGCTGTACTGCCAGCTGGTTTCGGTCGGTGAAGTCGCGGGTGCGTTGCCGACGGTGCTCGCCCGCCTCGCCGACGACCGCGAGCGGGCGGCGTCGCAACGGGCCAGATTGCGCGCCGCGCTCACCTATCCCGTGATGGTGCTGCTGCTTTCGCTCGCGATTACGGCGGGATTGCTGATCGGCGTCGTGCCGACCTTCAAGACGATCTTCGACGGCTTCGGCGCCGCGCTGCCCGCGCCGACGCGTTTCGTGCTCGCGCTTTCGGACGGCGTCGCGAATGTCGGCGTGCCGTTCGGGATTGCAGCCGCATCTGCGGTATTCATCGGATGGAATTGGATGAAGCGTTCGCCCGATGCACGCGCCGCCGCCGATCACGCCGCGCTGCGCCTGCCGCTTGCAGGCAAGCTGCTGCGCTCGCTCGCGGTCGCGCGATGGAGCCGCGCGCTCGGCACGCTGCTCTCGGCGGGCACGCCGCTGTCGGATGCGTTCAACTCACTCACGCATGCCACAGGAAACCGCGTGTTCGACCGCGCCACCGTCGACATCGCCGCGCGCCTGCACAACGGCGAGCGTCTCGCGGCCGCAATGCGCGCCGTCGGATGCTTTCCGCGGGACGTCGTGCAGCCGATCGCGGTCGCCGAAGAATCAGGCTCGCTCGATGCGATGCTTCTCGATCTAGCCACGCTCGCCGACCGTCAGGTGGACGAGCGCATCGGCGGCTTCGCGAGTCTTTGCGAGCCGATCGTCATCGCGGTGCTGGGCGCGCTCGTGGGCGGCCTTGTCATCGCGATGTATCTTCCTGTCATTCAGCTCGGCAACGTGGTGTAGCATCGCGGGCCAAAGCAACCGTTCGTCCATCATGCAGCCTTCGTTCGATCCGACCGCCGCGCATTTCGCGAGCCGCTATCTGGCGGCGTTCGCGGCGCTGCCCGTGGCCGTGCAGTACGGGTTCGCCATCGTGTTCGGCCTTGTGATCGGCAGTTTTCTTACTGTCGTCGTGCATCGTCTGCCCGTCATGCTCGAACGCGCATGGCGCGCGGAAGTCGACGCAGCCATTCCCGAGGCGTCCGATGCCACCAAATTCGCCGCCGCCGATCCCTATCCCGAGCGCTTCAATCTCGCCGTGCCGCGCAGCGCGTGCCCGCATTGCAAGCACGTGCTGCGCGCGTGGGAAAACATTCCCGTCATCAGCTATCTGGCCCTGCGCGGACGTTGCTCGGCATGCGGCGCACGCGTGAGCCCGCGCTATCCGCTGACCGAACTCGCGACCGGCGCGCTGGCGGCGCTATCGCTTTACGCGTTCGGTCCCACGTGGCCCGCGCTGGCCGCGCTCGGTCTATGCGCGGCCTTGCTGACGGCAGGGCTCATCGACTACGACACACGCTATCTTCCCGATGTGCTGACGCTGCCCCTGCTTTGGGCCGGGCTTCTCGTCAATTTCGGCGAAGGCGGATTCGCGACGCTGCACGACGCCGTGACGGGCGCAGTCGCAGGCTATCTGTTCCTGTGGTGCGTGTACTGGCTCTTCAAGCTCGTGCGCGGCGTGGAAGGCATGGGCTACGGCGACTTCAAGCTGCTCGCCGCGATCGGCGCGTGGCTCGGATGGTCGGCGCTCGCGCAAGTGCTTCTGATCGCGGCCGTCGCGGGCGCCGCGTTCGGCATCGTGGCGACGTGGCGCAAGCGCATGCGTTTCGAAGAGCCGTTGCCGTTCGGACCGTTTCTCGCGGCGGGCGGCGCGATCACGCTTTTCATCGGCACGCCGCTTTATGCATTGTTAGGTTGATCGAACCGAACGGAGCAACGGATGTTCAGCATTGGTCTTACCGGCGGCATCGGCAGCGGCAAGAGCACGGTCGCTGATCTCTTCGCAGCGCGCGGCGTGCCGCTGATCGACACGGACCTGATCGCGCATCGAATCACGGCGCCGGGCGGCGTCGCGATGCCGCTCATCGCGAGCGAATTCGGCGACGGATTCATCGCGGCGGACGGCTCGCTCGATCGCGCGAAGATGCGCGCGCTCGTCTTCGCCGACGACACCGCGAAGGCGCGCCTCGAAGGCATCGTGCATCCGCTGATTCGCGCCGAGACGGAACGCCAGCGGTTCGCGGCGCAGGGCGCGTATCACATCGTCGTGGTGCCCTTGCTCGTCGAGTCCGGTGAATGGGCGAGCCGCGTGTCGCGCGTGCTCGTGGTGGATTGCCCCCTCGAGACGCAGATCGCTCGCGTCATGCGGCGCAACGGCTTCACGCGCGAACAGGTACTCGCGATCATCGCGAAGCAGGCGTCTCGCGAAGCGCGTCTCGCGGCTGCCGACGACATCGTGCTCAACGATGAAACCGCCACGCTCGACACGCTCGCGCAGCAAGTCGAAACACTGCACGGCCGTTATCTTTCGCTTGCGTCCGCATGACGCGACGGCGATCGCCTGAGTTAGCGAAATCGTCGAAAAGTTCCCCGTTTTCCGCCGAAACGAGCCATTCGGCGCCCGAATATGGCCCGATTTGCTAGGGTGAGGATGCGGCATTAGAATGTGCTCACTTCCGCTCATGGAAGCAACCGACCCACGCCGAGGCGAGCGCGCTTGATCCTTTACGAGTATCCCTTCAACGAGCGAATCCGGACGCTGCTGCGCCTCGAAGACCTGTTCGAGCGCTTCACGTTCTTTCTGACTCAGGAAGACGCGCGAGAACATCACGTTGCACTCACGACGCTCTTCGAGATCGCGGAAGTCGCTGGCCGCACGGACCTCAAAGCCGACCTCATGAAGGAACTGGAACGGCAGCGGCAAACGCTCGCGCCGTTTCGCGGCAATCCGGGCATCGAACAGGAAGCGCTCGAAGCCGTGCTCGGCGAAATAGAGCAGACGCTCGCCGGCCTCACCGAAATGCACGGCAAGACCGGCCAGCATCTCGCCGACAACGAATGGCTCGCGAGCATCCGTAGCCGCACGATCATTCCCGGCGGAACGTGCAAGTTCGATTTGCCGTCGTATTACGCCTGGCAGCAGTTGCCGGTCGAGGAGCGCCGCCAGGACATCGCGAAGTGGGTCATGCCCATGCTCGCGTTGCGCGACGCGGCGGCCATCGTATTGCGGCTCGCGCGTGAGTCGGGTCAGGCATCGAAAGTCATGGCGATGCAGGGCAGCTACCAGCAGATGTTGTCCGGCCGCACGTATCAGCTGATGCAAGTGCGCGTCTCACCGGACACGCGCGTGATTCCGGAAGCAAGCGCGAACAAGTACATGCTGTGGGTGCGCTTCACGGTGCAGGACGGCGATCTGAAACCGCGCGCCGTCGATGTCGACGTGCCGTTTCATCTGACGCTTTGCAGCCTTTGAATCGGAACGGTTTGGCCTCATGTGGTCAAATATCGTCCGTAACCGGCTCAATTCGTATTCGTCATGACCACTGTCGTCAAATGTCCGACCTGCGGCAAGGATGTCCGCTGGGTTCCCGAAAACCGCTTTCGCCCGTTCTGTTCCGAGCGCTGCAAGCAGATCGATCTCGGCGCGTGGGCGGCCGAGAAGTACAAGATCGCGGGTAATTCGCAGGAAACGCCGCCGGACGAAGACAATCGCGGCGGACTCAACTGAGCGCCGTTATTCGCGCTCTTCCTCTTCGAGCCATTCCAGAATCGGAATGGCTGCCGGCAGGAGCGGCGCGACCTCGACGGGAAGCGTCTGCCAGGCGATCGCCTGACCTTCGCGGCCGACCGGCGAACCGTTCCACTCCGTCACCTTGCAGAAGAAAAGCCGCACGTACGCATGGGGATAATCATGCTCCAGCGTGCGCCAGAGCTGGCACGCGGTGACATCGATGCCGAGTTCCTCGTGCAGTTCGCGACCGAGCGCCGCCTCGATGCTCTCGCCCGGCTCCAGCTTGCCACCGGGAAACTCCCAGTAACCTTCATACGGTTTGCCCGCGGGCCGCTGCGCAAGCAGATAGCGCCCGTCGTGCTGCACCATCACGCCGACGGCCACTTCGGTCACCTTGCGGCCATCGGGCGCGATGTCCGGCTTCGCATCGGTCATTGCTTGCGTCCCGACCAGTCGCGCGCGAATTGCCACGCCACGCGGCCCGAGCGCGATCCGCGTTCGAGCGCCCACACGAGCGCATCGCCGCGTGCGCTTTCGACTTCGGCGTCGGCGCAGCCGAAGTGCTTCAGCCAGTGTCCGACGATCGACAGATAGTCGTCCTGCTTGAACGGATAGAAGCTGACCCAAAGGCCGAAGCGCTCGGAAAGCGAAATCTTTTCTTCGACCACTTCGCCAGGATGAATCTCGCCGTCGGACGTGTGCTTGTACGTCTCGTTGTCGCTCATGTATTCGGGCAACAGATGGCGGCGGTTCGACGTCGCGTAGATGAGCACGTTGTCCGATTGCGCGGCGACGGAGCCGTCGAGCGCGACCTTCAGCGCCTTGTAGCCCGACTCGCCTTCCTCGAACGAGAGATCGTCGCAGAAGACGATGAAACGCTCGGGCCGCGTGGAGATCAGATCGACGATATCGCCGAGATCATGCAGATCGTCCTTGTCGACTTCGATCAGGCGCAAGCCGTCCTTCGCATACGCGTTCAGACACGCCTTGATCAGCGACGACTTGCCCGTGCCGCGCGCGCCCGTCAGCAGAACGTTGTTCGCGGGCAGCTTGTTCACGAACTGTTGCGTGTTCTGCCGAATGAGCGATTTCTGACGATCGATGTTCTGAAGGTCGTCGAGCGAGATCTGCGAGATGGCGGAAACGGGTTGCAGGAAGCCGCGTCCCTGACGCTTGCGCCAGCGAAACGCCACCGCGGATTCCCAGTCGATATCGGGCGCGGCGGGCGGCAACATGCCTTCGATGCGCGCCAGCACCGCTTCGGCGCGCGTGAGAAATTGTTCGAGTTTATCCATCGAGTTGTCCGCGTTCAGGAGCGATAGTCGGCGTTGATGCTCACGTAATCATGCGAAAGGTCGCAGGTCCAGACGGTCGCTTGCGCGTCGCCGCGCCCGAGCACGACGCGAATCAGGATCTCGCTCTTCTTCATCACGCGCTGGCCGTCTTCTTCCTTGTACGCGGGATTGCGCCCGCCGGCTTTCGCGACCAGCACGTCATCGAGATAAAGATCGATCTTGCCGACATCGAGATCCGTTACGCCCGCATAACCGATCGCAGCGAGAATGCGGCCGAGGTTCGGATCGGACGCGTAGAACGCGGTCTTAACGAGCGGCGAATGGCCGATCGCGTAGGCAATCTGACGGCACTCCGCCGCGTCCTGGCCGCCCTCCACCGTGATCGTCATGAACTTGGTCGCGCCTTCGCCGTCGCGCACGATGAGTTGCGCGAGTTCCTGCGCCACTTCGGTCACGGCGTCGCGCAATGCGGCGTACGCGGGCGAATCCGTCGATGTGATCGGGGGCAGCGACGACTTCCCCGACGCGATCAGGATGAACGAATCGTTGGTGGACGTATCGCCGTCTATCGTGATGCAGTTGAACGAACGATTCGCGACGTGCTTCACGAGCTGATCGAGGACCGGCTGCGCGACGTTCGCATCGAATGCGAGGAAGCCGAGCATCGTCGCCATGTTCGGGCGGATCATGCCCGCGCCCTTGCTGATGCCCGACAGCGTGACGACGTGACCGTCGATCGTTACCTGGCGCGACGCCGCCTTCGGCAGCGTGTCGGTCGTCATGATCGCTTGCGCGGCGTCGAACCAGTGCGCGGCTTGTTGATTCGCGAGCGCGGCGGGCAGACCGGCCTTCAGGCGATCGATCGGCAGCGGCTCCAGAATCACCCCGGTCGAGAACGGCAGGATTTGCTGCGCATCGAGATTGGCGAGACGCGCGAGCTCCGCGCAGGTTTCGCGCGCGTGCGCCATGCCCGGCTCGCCGGTGCCCGCGTTCGCGTTGCCCGTATTCACGACGAGCGCACGAATGCCCTTGCCGCCTTGGCCCGCCGCCGCGAGATGCTCACGGCAGACCGTAACCGGCGCGGCGCAGAAGCGATTCTGCGTGAAAACGCCCGCGACGCTCGCGCCTTCATCGACGCGAATGACGAGCACGTCCTTGCGATTGGGCTTGCGAATGTTCGCCTCCGCGTAACCGAGCGTGACGCCGGGGACGGGATGAAGCGCTGCGGGATCGATCGAGGGGAAGTTGACGGCCATGTTCGCGTCTCGCTGAAAGTGGCGAATGCCGGCTCATCGAACCGGCACATGATGAAAGACTGACGCCGGTCAGCGGATTCGAACCGGCGCCGTGAATGATGGATGCTGCAAAGACAAACGACGCATCGCTGCGTCGCTTGTTCGTCAGGTCACGAGCCGATTACACCAGCTTGCCGTGACAGTTCTTGTACTTCTTGCCGCTGCCGCACGGGCACGGATCGTTGCGGCCGACCTTCGGCACGTCGTCCGAAGGACGCGTCGCCACGCTGATGTCGTCGCCGGCGGCCATCGCCTGGCTGACCATCTGCGCGGTGGCGCTCGCCGCCGCCGCGGCGGGCGTCGGCTCGGCGGCCGGCGCGTTGAAATCCGCGTGCGTGAACGACACGTTTTCCAGATGGCTGCCTTTCTCTTCGTACTGCTCGGCGGCTTCTTCGAGCTGCTCCGGCGACTGGATCTGCACGTTCATCACGACGCGCGTGACTTCCTGCTTCACGGCGTCGAGCATCGCGGCGAACAGTTCGAACGCCTCGCGCTTGTATTCCTGCTTCGGGTTCTTCTGCGCATAGCCGCGCAGATGGATGCCCTGCCGCAAGTGATCGAGCGCGGCGAGATGCTCGCGCCAGCGGCTATCGAGCGTCTGCAGCATGATCGAGCGCTCGAACGCGCTGAACGATTCGCGGCCGACCATCGCGACCTTCGCTTCGTACGCTTCGTCGGCGGCGGCGAGCACGGCTTCGCAAATTTCTTCCGCGTCGATCGAATTCGACTCGTTGATCATCTCCTGAACCGCGAGATCGAGCGACCAGTCGTTGCGCAGCACTTCTTCCAGCTCCGGCGCTTCCCACTGCTCTTCGATGCTGCCCGCCGGCACGAAGGTTCGCACGACGTCGCCGATCACGCTTTGACGCATCGCCGCGATGGTTTCCTGCACGTCGTTCGCTTCGAGCAGTTCGTTACGCTGCTGATAGATGACCTTGCGCTGATCGTTCGCGACGTCGTCGTATTCGAGCAGTTGCTTGCGGATGTCGAAGTTGCGCGCTTCGACCTTGCGCTGCGCACCTTCGATCGAACGCGTGACCATGCCTGCTTCGATCGGCTCGCCTTCCGGCATCTTCAGGCGATCCATGATCGCGCGCACGCGGTCGCCCGCGAAAATGCGCAGAAGCGGATCGTCCAGCGACAGATAGAAGCGCGACGAACCCGGATCGCCCTGACGGCCCGCGCGGCCGCGCAGCTGGTTGTCGATACGGCGCGACTCGTGACGCTCGGTGCCGATGATATGCAGACCGCCCGCCGCCTTCACGTGATCGTGCAGCGCCTGCCATTCGTCGTGCAGCTTCTGGATGCGCGCGGCTTTCTCGTTCTCGGGGATCGAGAGATCCGCTTCGATGAACGACGCCTGCTTCTCGACGTTGCCGCCAAGCACGATGTCCGTGCCGCGGCCGGCCATGTTCGTCGCGATCGTGACGGCGGCCGGACGGCCCGCTTCCGCGACGATCGTCGCTTCGCGCGCGTGCTGTTTCGCGTTGAGCACTTCGTGCTTCACGCCCGCCTGCGTGAGCAGGTGCGACAGCAATTCGGACGCTTCGATCGACGTCGTGCCGACGAGCGTCGGCTGACCGCGCTCGACGCAATCGCGGATGTCGCGAATCACCGCGTCGTAACGCTCTTTCGACGTCTTGTAGATCTGATCCTGCTTGTCGACGCGCTTCGGCGGACGGTTGGTCGGAATCACGACCGTTTCGAGGCCGTAGATTTCGTTGAATTCGTAGGCTTCCGTGTCCGCCGTGCCGGTCATGCCGGACAGCTTCGAGTACATGCGGAAATAGTTCTGCAGCGTGATGGACGCGAGCGTCTGGTTCTCGGCCTGAATCTGGACGTGTTCCTTCGCTTCGACCGCCTGATGCAGACCGTCCGACCAGCGGCGGCCGGTCATCATGCGGCCGGTGAATTCGTCGACGATCACGACTTCGCCGTTCTGCACCACGTAGTGCTGATCGCGCAGGAAAAGCGTATGCGCGCGCAACGCGGCATAGATGTGGTGCATCAGCGTGATGTTCTGCGGCGCGTAGAGACTCTCGCCTTCGCCGATCAAACCCCACTCGGCGAGCAGGCGCTCGGCCTTCTCGTGGCCCGATTCGGTCAGGAACACCTGACGCGCTTTTTCATCGAGCGTGTAATCGCCCGGCTTTTCGACGCCGGTGCCGTCGGCCTTCTCTTCGCCGATCTGCTGCTCGAGCAGCGGCGGCAGCGCGTTCATGCGCACGTAGAGATCGGTGTGATCTTCAGCCTGACCGGAGATGATGAGCGGCGTGCGTGCCTCGTCGATGAGGATCGAGTCCACTTCGTCGACGATCGCGAAATTGAGCGGCCGCTGCACGCGCGCGTTGGTCTCGTAGACCATGTTGTCGCGCAGATAATCGAAACCGAACTCGTTGTTCGTGCCGTACGTGATGTCCGCCGCGTACGCTTCCTGCTTCTGCGAGTGTTCCATCTGCGACAGATTCACGCCGCACGACAGACCGAGGAAGTTGTAGAGGCGCGCCATCCATTCGGCATCGCGCTGGGCGAGGTAGTCGTTCACCGTCACGACGTGCACGCCGCGGCCCGACAGTGCATTCAAATACGCGGCGAGCGTCGCGACGAGCGTCTTGCCCTCGCCGGTACGCATTTCCGCAATCTTGCCGTAATGCAGGACCATGCCGCCGATGAGCTGCACGTCGAAGTGGCGCATCTTCAGGACGCGCTTGCTCGCCTCGCGGCAGACCGCGAATGCCTCGGGCAGGATCACGTCGAGCGATTCGCCGCCCGCGACGCGCTGGCGGAACTCATCGGTCTTGGCGCGCAGCTGGTCGTCCGAATACTTCTCGACGGTCGGCTCGAGGGCATTGATTGCCGCAACGGTCTTTTGATACTGCTTGACCAGCCGCTGATTGCGGCTGCCAAAAATCTTCTGAAGGAAACCGGTCGTCATCGGATCAGTGTCTGCGTCGCGGCTTCGGACGGCCACAGCACAAAGCTGCGTCCGGGCTCGGAGAACCTCGGCGACTTAAGTCCATAAGGTGAAATTCGAATCGGGAATTTTAGCATGTGAGTTTGGCAGACCTTGCGTCGGCGTGCCCGCGCGTGCGTAGACGGAACGCGACAGTCAACCCGCTGAAAGCTCGGGCGAAACTCGTTTCCCCGCCCGAAGCAACGGGCCGCCTCGCGTACAATCGAACCGTTCCGTCGGGCCTGCGCCTATACAAAAATGAGCCGCTTTTCTACGAATTCAAGATCGGGTTTCGATCCGCGGCGGCCGCAAGCCGTCGCCGATGTCCTCGATCGCACCGATGCGTTCCGCGCGTTGCGCGCGGGCGTCGAGCAAGTGGCGGCGCTGCAGCGCGATCTGAGCTCGCTTTTGCCGGATTATCTGGCGTCGAACGTGGAACCGGGGTTCATCAAGGACGGAGTCCTCGCGCTTTTCGCCGCGCACAACGCGCTGGCGGCGCGGCTGCGGCATATCGAGCCGCGTCTGCTTTCCGACCTGCAACAACGCGGCTGGGCCGTCAACGCGCTGAAAATCCGCGTCCGTCCGCAGCCGATGAAAGAATCCGCGCCGCCGAAGCAGGCGCGCATGTCGGCGGCGGGCGCATCGGCGCTGCATGATCTGGCGGCCTCGCTCGAGCCGTCGCCTCTACAGGAAGCGCTCGCGCGGATGGCGGCGCGGCATCAGGCGCGCGGACAAAAAAAATGAGCGGCGCCCGGCCGCTCATTCTTGTTCATCCGTTGAGGCTTTCAGTTAAGCAAACGCCGTCTGCGTGTCGAAACCGAAACCGCGCGGTGCGGTTTTCGTATCTTCAAATGTGACGATTTCATAAGCGTCTTCGTTCGCGAGCAACTCACGCAGCAGCATGTTGTTCATCGCGTGACCGCCCTTGTACGCCTTGTACGACGCCAGCAACGGACGGCCGACCACGTACAGGTCGCCGATCGCGTCGAGCATCTTGTGCTTCACGAATTCGTCGTCGTAACGCAGGCCGTCATTGTTGAGGATGCGGTACTCGTCGAGCACGATCGCGTTGTCCATGCTGCCGCCGCGCGCGAGCCCCAGTTCGCGCATCATCTCCACTTCATGCGCGAAGCCGAACGTGCGGGCGCGCGCGATTTCACGCACATACGACGTGGTCGCGAAATCCACTTCGAGCGCCTGACCGGTCTTGTCGACGGCCGGATGGCGGAAATCGATCGTGAAGCTCAGCTTGAAGCCGAAATACGGTTCCAGGCGCGCGAATTTGTCGCCGTCGCGCACTTCGATGGGCTTCGTCACCTTGATGAATTGCTTCGGCGCGTTCTGCTCTTCGATACCCGCCGATTGAATCAGAAACACGAACGATGCCGCGCTGCCGTCCATGATCGGGATTTCCTCGGCGGTCACATCGACATACAGATTGTCGATGCCGAGGCCCGCGCACGCCGACATCAAATGCTCGATGGTCGAGACGCGCGCGCCGTCCTTCTGCAGCACGGAAGCGAGACGCGTGTCGCCAATCGCCATCGCGGACGCGGGAATATCGACCGGCTCGGGCAGGTCGATACGCGAAAAGACGATGCCCGTCCCGATCGGCGCTGGGCGCAGGGTCAGGTCGACCTTGCGGCCGGAATGGAGCCCGATCCCCACGGTTTTGACGACGGTCTTGATTGTTCGCTGCTTCAACATGATGTTCTTTCCGATTCAAGATCCTATAAAGGAAATTAATCGTGCGTTAAATTCTAATAGGTCGAATTATACTCCATTCGCCGCATGCCGTCCTGATCCAGGTGGTATCAACTGTTTCCCTGTGTTACGCCAAGGCGAAGGATTTGTGAAGTAGAACGGGCCGATGGCCGGAATGGAGGCATTTCCGGTCATCGGCCCCAAATTGCAGCTCAATGCGAGGGCGCTTCAAGCGTTGCGCGCGGGCAACGCGGCGCGCCGCTGCACTCAGCGCAACGTCGCCAGGATACTGCGAGCGTCGCTGACTTCGAACTTGCCGGGCGCTTCGACATTCAGCGTCTTGACCACGCCGTCGTCGACCACCATCGCGTAGCGCTGGGAACGGATTCCCATGCCACGCTCGGACAAATCCTGATCCAGTCCGAGTGCCTGAGTGAAACGCGCACTGCCGTCCGCAATCATCTTCACCTTGCCCGCGGTTTGAAGATCGCGTCCCCACGCGTTCATGACGAACGCGTCGTTGACGGAAACGCACCAGACTTCGTCGACGCCTGCCGCGGACAAATCCGCCGCCGCTTCGACATAGCCGGGCACGTGTCTGGCGGAGCACGTCGGCGTGAACGCGCCCGGCAATCCGAAGATCACCACGCGCTTGCCTGCGCTCCGCTCGCGCACCGGGAACGCATTCGGTCCCACGGCACAGCCCTCGGTGGCCTCGTCGATGAACTCGAAGAGACGCACGTCGGGCAACGTTTCACCCACTTTGATCATGCTCGGTCCTTCCCTCATCAGTGCTCGCGGACATCCTCGCGATCGCATCGTCCCGCAACCGCGCCGAAAGTCTCCGCAGCGATTTCGGCTTCACTCTGCCTTCCTCGACGTCAGGGGCAGATTCGTGGAGGTCGGCTGGCCACGGCCCGGCGTCCGTTTTGCATCAGGACGCGGCCTTGGACAGTCGCCCCACGCGAAGCCTGCATCGTGCGCGCCGGACGTTCAGCGCGTGCACGCGGTGTGCCGCTTCGTCACGAACTCAGCAGCAAATAACGTGCGCTTCGCTCAGTCCGCCTGCTTGCGCAGGAACGCCGGAATGTCGTAAGTATCGACGCCTTTTTCCTGCAGCGCCTGCACGTGCGAAGCCGCCGTTTCACGCGTCGAGCGCCACACTGCCGGCGTGTCGAGCTGACCGTAATCCGTCGTGCTCTGACCGTGCTGCGTACCGTACGAATTGTGCGCGGCGGCGTGATGCGCGTGTGCGACCGGCTGATTGTCGGTGCCCGTGCGCAGGAGGGTCATCGGCGCTTGCTGCTGCTTCTTCGCCGCGCGGCCCAGGCCCGTCGCCACCACCGTCACGCGCAGCGCGTCGCCCATCGCGTCGTCGTACACGGCGCCGAAGATGACCGTTGCATCGTCGGCTGCGTAGGACTTGATGGTGTTCATCACTTCACGCGTTTCCGACAGACGCAGCGAACGGCTCGACGTGATATTCACCAGCACGCCGCGCGCACCCGACAGATCCACGCCTTCCAGCAGCGGACTCGCGACCGCCTGTTCCGCGGCGAGACGCGCGCGATCGACGCCGGCAACCGTCGCCGTGCCCATCATCGCCTTGCCCTGCTCGCCCATCACCGTCTTCACGTCTTCGAAGTCGACGTTCACGAGACCATCGACGTTGATGATTTCAGCGATACCGGCGACAGCGTTGTTCAGCACGTCGTCCGCGCACTGGAAGCACTTGTCCATCTCGGCGTCATCGCCCATCACCTCGAACAGCTTGTCGTTCAGCACGACGATCAGCGAGTCGACGTGATCCTCCAGTTGCTGCGAGCCCGCTTCCGCGACGCGCATGCGGCGGCCGCCTTCGAACTCGAACGGCTTGCTCACGACGCCAACGGTGAGAATGCCCATTTCCTTGGCGATCTGCGCGACCACCGGCGCCGCGCCCGTGCCCGTGCCGCCGCCCATGCCCGCGGTGATGAACACCATGTGCGCGCCGCGCAGTGCGTCGGCGATACGCTCGCGCGCGTCTTCCGCCGCTTCCTTGCCCTTCTCCGGCTTCGCGCCAGCGCCGAGACCGGTCATGCCCAGTTGCAGAACCGCCGGCGCGCGCGAACGGGCGAGCGCTTGCGCGTCGGTGTTCATCACGATGAAGTCGACGCCCTGCACGCCGCGGTTGATCATGTGCTGAACCGCGTTGCCGCCAGCACCACCAACGCCCACGACCTTGATGATCGTTCCGTTGGTTTCCGTTTCCAGCATTTCGAAATCCATGTTGCCTCCGTCAAGAATGAAGATCGGCGTTATTCGACGAGAGATCGGGCAACCCCTTGTCGCGCACCAGCCGCCGGTACCGGCGCGAAATTCTTTTTGTTGCGTGTTGCGTATTGCTTAGAAATTCCCGAGGAACCAGTCTTTCATCCGCGAGAAGACTTGTCCCATCGAACCGTTCTGTACCGCGACCTTGCGGCCGCGCATGCGTTGCGAGCGTCCTTCGGCGAGCAGGCCCATTGCCGTCGAATAGCGCGGATTGCGCACGACATCGGCAAGGCCGCCCGCGTATTCCGGCACGCCGATGCGCACCGGTTTCAGGAAGATGTCTTCGCCGAGCTCGACCATGCCGGGCATCATCGCCGCGCCGCCGGTCAGCACGACGCCGCTCGACAGCAGTTCTTCATAGCCCGACTCGCGCACGACCTGCTGCACCAGCGAGAACAGCTCTTCGACGCGCGGCTCCACGACCGCCGCCAGCGCCTGCCGCGACAGCGTGCGCGGACCGCGCTCGCCCAGCCCCGGCACTTCGATCATTTCGTCCGGATCAGCGAGCGCCTGCTTCGCGATGCCGTAGCTCACCTTGATGTCTTCCGCATCCGGCGTCGGCGTGCGCAGCGCCATCGCGACGTCGCTCGTGATCTGATCGCCCGCGATGGGAATCACCGCCGTATGTCGGATCGCGCCTTCGCTGAAGATGGCGATGTCCGTCGTGCCGCCGCCGATATCGACGAGCACCACGCCCAGTTCCTTCTCGTCCTCGGTCAGCACCGCAAGCGACGACGCGAGCGGCTGCAGAATGAGGTCGTTCACTTCGAGGCCGCAGCGGCGCACGCACTTCACGATGTTCTGCGCCGCGCTCACCGCGCCCGTCACGATGTGCACCTTCACTTCGAGGCGGATGCCGCTCATGCCGATCGGCTCGCGCACATCCTCTTGCCCGTCGATGATGAATTCCTGGGTGAGGATATGCAGCACCTGCTGATCGGTCGGGATGTTGATCGCCTTGGCCGTTTCGATCACGCGCGCGACATCCGCCTGCGTGACCTCCTTGTCCTTGATCGCGACCATCCCGCTCGAATTGAAGCTGCGGATATGGCTGCCCGCGATCCCGGTGAATACGTTTGTGATCTTGCAATCCGCCATCAGTTCGGCTTCTTCGAGCGCGCGCTGGATGGATTGCACCGTGGCCTCGATATTGACCACGACGCCCTTCTTCAACCCCTTCGAGTCGCTCTGACCGAGTCCGATTACCTCGTAGTGGCCTTCGCCCTTCAATTCGGCGACGATCGCGACCACCTTCGACGTTCCGATGTCGAGGGAAACCAGCAGGTCTTTGTAGTCTTTGCTCATAGCGTGCTCATGCCTGTGATGTCTGCTTACTTCTTGGCCTTGTCGGTGTCGTTGATGAAGCGCATGTTCGCGGCTCGTATGGCAAAGCCGTTCGGGTACCGCAAATCCGCATATTCGATGTCCTTCCCCCAGCGTCCCGTGACGGACGGCCACGACGCGACGAAACGCTTGCAACGGTCGTTCAGCGTGTCCTGATTACGCTCGCGTCCGAGTTCGACCTGCGTGCCGTTCGACAGCTTGACCGTCCACGCGAAGCGCGGCGACAGCGTGACTTCTTCCGGCTTCGCGTCGAGCGGCGCGAACCACTTCTCGAAATCGTGATACCGCGCGACCACTTCCTTCGCCGTGCCCTCGGGGCCGTCGAACGCGGGCAGATCGTCGTCGAGTTCGCCCTGATTCGCGGTGAAGAGATCGCCGTCCACACTCACCAGTTGATCGTTCCCCCACGTGCCGAGCGGCTTGTATTCCTCGAGCGTCACCGCGAGCGCGTTCGGCCATACGCGGCGCACGCTCGCGTGGCGCACCCACGGCACCTGCTCGAACGCGGCGCGCGCCGCATCGAGATCGACCGTGAAGTAGTTGCCCTTCAGATGACCGATCACGCTTGCCCGCACGACCGGCGAGCTGATGTGCGCCGTATCCCCGTCGATCTGAATCTCGCGCAGGCGAAACTCGGGACGCTGGATCGCCCAGTACCCCGCGGCGCCGAGAAGCAGCAGCACGAGCACGACGTGCAGCCCGTTGGCGGCGAGGTTGAGTTGGCGAACGTTGTTCCACATGGTTTCGCTTGTTCGTGTCCTGTGTGTGATCGACCTAGTTCTTCAGCGTGAGCGACAGCACTTTCACGACGAGATCCTTGTAGCTGATGCCGACCGCGCGCGCGGCTTTCGGCGGCAGAGAGTGATCGGTCATGCCGGGCGCCGTGTTCACCTCGAGGAAATACGGGTTGCCGTCCGAGTCGAGCATGAAGTCCGCGCGACCCCAGTCGGTGCAGCCGAGAATCTCGAAGGCGCGCTTCGTCAGCTGCTTCATGCGCGTTTCTTCGGCTTCGGTCAGGCCGCACGGAATCAGGTACTGCGTGTCGTCCGCGACGTACTTCGCGTGATAGTCGTAGAACTCGCCCGCCGGCACGATCTTGATGACCGGCAAGTCGAGATCGCCCGCGATGCAGCACGTAAATTCGCCGCCGCCCTCGATGCTCTTCTCGACGATCACGATCTTGTCGTAATTCACCGCTTCTTCGAGCGCGGGCACGAGCGTTTCCGCGCTCTTCACCTTGATGACCGCGACGCTCGATCCTTCGCTCGCCGGCTTGACGAAGAGCGGCAGCCCGAGCTTCGCGATGATGTCCTGCGCGCGCGCCGCGTAGTCTTCGCCGCGAAAGACGGTTTCGAACGGCGGCGTGGGAATGCCGGTCTGCTGCCACACGAGCTTCGTGCGCAGCTTGTCCATGCCGAGCGCCGAGCCGAGCACGCCGCTGCCCGTATAGCGGATGCCGTAGAAATCGAGCGCGCCCTGCAGTTGCCCGTTCTCGCCGTAACCGCCATGCAGCGCGATGAACGCGCGCACGAAGCCTTGCGCCTTCAGATCCGAAAGCGGATGCCGCGCCGGATCGAACGCGTGCGCGTCGATGCCCGCCTCGCGCAAGCCTTCGAGCACGAGGCGCCCGGAATTGAGCGAGACCTCGCGTTCGGCGGAATTGCCACCGAGCAGCACCGCGACTTTGCCGAAGACTTTCGGATCGATTTGATTCACTTGATTGCTCATGGTCTTGCTCTTACTGAGGCTGGGGGTTAGCCAGCTTGCCGCACACTCCGCCGATGGAACCCGCGCCCATGGCGATCACCACGTCGCCGTTGCGCGCGATGGTCGTCACCGCGTCGGGCACTTCGTCGATCGTCTCGACGAACACCGGCTCCACCTTGCCCGCGACGCGGATCGCACGCGCGAGCGCCCGGCCGTCGGCGGCCACGATGGGCGCTTCGCCGGCGGCGTAGACATCGGTGAGCACGAGGGCGTCGACCGTCGACAGCACCTTCACGAAATCCTCGAAACAGTCGCGCGTGCGCGTATAGCGATGCGGCTGGAACGCGAGCACGAGACGCCGCCCCGGAAACGCGCCGCGCGCCGCCGCGATCGTCGCGGCCATTTCGACCGGGTGATGACCGTAGTCGTCGATGAGCGTGTACGCGCCTTCGCCGCTCGCCGCGCTCACTTCGCCGTAACGCTGGAAGCGACGGCCTACGCCGTTGAATTCAGCGAGCGCACGCTGGATATCGGCATCCGCGACTTCGAGTTCAGTCGCGATCGCGATTGCCGCGAGCGCGTTCTGCACGTTATGCGTGCCCGGCAGATTCAGCACGATGTCGAGCGACGGCGCGTCTTCACGCAGCGTCGTGAAATGCATGCGGCCGTCGCGCGCCTCGACGTTCACCGCGCGCACTTGCGCTTCCGCGCCGAGACCGTAGCGGATGATCGGCTTCGACACGAACGGCAGGATTTCGCGGACGTTCGGATCGTCGACACATAGCACGGCAATGCCGTAAAACGGCAGCCGATGCGTGAACTCGATGAACGCCTGCTTGAGCCGCGCGAAGTCGTGGCCGTAGGTGTCCATGTGATCGGCGTCGATGTTCGTGATGACTTCGATCACCGGGAAAAGATTCAGGAACGAAGCGTCCGACTCATCGGCTTCAGCGACGATGAAATCGCCCGTGCCGAGACGCGCGTTCGCGCCCGCGCTGTTCAGCCGCCCGCCGATGACGAAGGTCGGATCGAGCCCGCCCGCCGCCAGCACGCTCGCGACGAGCGAAGTCGTCGTCGTCTTGCCGTGCGTGCCGGCGATGGCGATGCCCTGCTTCAGGCGCATGAGTTCCGCGAGCATCACGGCCCGCGGCACGATCGGCACGCGGCGATGCCGCGCCGCGAGCACTTCTGGATTGTCGGGACGCACGGCCGTCGAAACGACCACCGCATTCGCGCCTTCGATGTTCTGCTCGTGATGACCGATCTCGACGCGCGCGCCAAGCGCACGCAGACGCTCGGTGACCGCGCCGTTCGAAAGATCGGATCCGCTCACGTGATAGCCGAGATTGAGCAGCACTTCGGCGATCCCGCTCATGCCCGCGCCGCCGATCCCGACGAAATGTATATGTTTGACGATGTGCTTCATTTAGTGTGCCTCCCGAGCTTGCGCGTCGAAACGCGCGCCGGCCACGTCGGCGCAAATGCTCGCGACTTTTTCGGTCGCGTCCGGTTTCGCCAGCGCGCGCGAGCGCTCGGCCATAGCCGCGAGCGTGTCGCGCGTCTGTACGCGTAACCAGTCGGCGAGCTTTTGCGCCGACAGATCGCGTTGTTGTATCAGTTCAGCCGCGCCGTTCTTCGCGAGGAACGCGCCGTTGGTCGTCTGGTGATCGTCGACGGCGAACGGGAACGGCACGAAGAGCGCCGCCACGCCGACCGCGGCGATTTCCGAGACGGTCATCGCGCCCGACCGGCAGATGACGAGATCCGCCGATGCATACGCGCTCGCCATGTCTTCGATGAACGGCACGAGTTGCAGGTCTTCACCGCGCGTAAGACCCGCAGCCGCGTAGTTCGCTTCCAGTGCTTCGATATGCTTCGCGCCCGCCTGATGCACGATGCGCGGGCGCTCTTCCGATGCGAGCATCGCGAGCGCCTTGGGCACGGTTTCGTTGAGCGCGGCAGCGCCGAGACTGCCTCCGACGACGAGCACGTTCAGGCGTCCCGAACGCGCGGCGTAGCGTTCTTTGGGTGGCAATGCGCTCGTTAGTTCCGCACGGATCGGATTACCGGTCCATTCTGCATTCGGCAGAGCATTGGGAAACGCGACGAGCACGCGCTTTGCGAGATGCGCGAGCACCTTGTTCGCGAGCCCCGCGATGGAGTTCTGTTCGTGCAGCACGAGCGGGCAGCCCGCGAGCTTCGTCATGATGCCCGCCGGAAACGTGATATAGCCGCCCATGCCGAGCACGACGTCCGGCTTCACGCGGCGCAGCGCGGCGAGGCTTTGCGAACATGCGCGCAGCAGATTCACCGGCAACATCAGCTTGGTCTTGATGCCCTTGCCGCGCACGCCGCCGAAGCGCACGTATTCCATCGGAATGCCGTGCTTCGGCACGAGCGTCGCTTCCATGCCGCTCGCATTGCCGAGCCACACGACGCGCCAACCGTGCGCCTGCATCCAGTGCGCGACCGCGAGCCCCGGGAACACGTGGCCCCCGGTGCCGCCCGCCATCACCATCAAGGTGCGGTCGCGTTGCGCGGTCATACTTTTCCTCCGCGCATCAAGACGCGATTTTCGTAATCGACGCGCAGCAACACCGCCAGCGCGACGCAGTTCAGCAAAATGCCCGAGCCGCCGTAGGACACGAGCGGCAGCGTGAGACCCTTGGTCGGCAGAAGACCGAGATTCACGCCCATGTTGATGAACGTCTGCGCGCCGAACCAGATGCCGACGCCCTTCGCCATTAGACCGGCGAACGTGCGATCGAGCGCAAGCGCCTGACGGCCGATCTCGAACGCGCGGCGCACGATCCAGTAGAACAGCAGGATCACGCAGATGACGCCGACGAAACCGAGCTCCTCGCCGATCACCGCGAGAATGAAGTCGGTATGCGCTTCCGGCAGATAGTTCAGCTTCTCGACGCTGCCGCCCAAGCCGACGCCGAACCACTCGCCGCGCCCGAACGCAATCAGCGAGTGCGTCAATTGATACGCCTTGCCTTGCGCGTAACGGTCGTCCCACGGATCGAGGTACGCGAAGATCCGCTCGCGACGCCACGGCGACAGCCACACGAGCATCGTGAACGTGCCCACCGCCGTCAGCACGAGGCCGCCGAACAGCTTGCCGTTGACGCCGCCGAGAAACAGCACGCCCATCGCGATCGCGGCGATCACCATGAACGCGCCCATGTCGGGCTCGAGCAGCAAGAGCGCACCGACCGCGCCGACCGCGACCGCCATCGGCAGAAAGCCCTTGCCGAAGCTGTGCATGAATTCCTGCTTGCGCACGGTGTAGTTCGCAGCGTAGATCGTCACCGCGAGCTTCATGATCTCCGACGGCTGCATGTTCGTGATGCCGAGCGGAATCCAGCGGCGCGCGCCGTTCACGCCTTTGCCGACGTGCGGAATCAGCACGATGATGAGCATCGCCAGCGCGACGAGAAAAAGCTTCGGCGCGTACTTTTCCCACGTCTTGATCGGAATCTTGAACGCGATGGTCGCGCCGACGAGCGCCGTCGTGATCGAAACGAGGTGACGCACGAGGAAGTGATAGTCGCGATAGCTCGCGTACTTGGGCGAATCCGGCATCGCGATCGACGCCGAGTACACCATCACGATGCCCAGGCCGAGCAGCGAGATCATCACCCACAACAGCGAATAGTCGTAGTCGAGCATGCGCGAGCGCGCCGGGCGCACGCCGTTGACCGCGCTCGAAATGCCGCCGCGCGTGCCCGAATTCGAGCGGCCCGCGAGCGAGTCGCCGGGCATGGCGTTGCGCTGTCCGGTGAGTTTCGATCCGAAGCGTTCCGACCAGCTCATAGCATCACTCCCCGCGCGGCGGCGATATCTTCGACCGCGCCGCGAAACACGTCGGCGCGATGTGCGTAGTTCTTGAACATGTCGAGGCTCGCGCACGCGGGCGAAAGCAGCACGGCGTCGCCGGCTTCCGCGATTTTCGCGGCGGCGTTCGTCGCTTCCTCGAGCGTCGCGTGATCCTGCAATTCGACATTCGTCGATGCCAGCGTTTCGCGGATGCGCGCCGCGTCGCGGCCGATCAGCATCACGGCGCGCGCCCAGCGTGCGACCGGCGCTTCGAGCGGCGAAAAGTCCTGGCCCTTGCCGTCGCCGCCGGCGATCAGCACGACGCGTTGCGCGAGGCCGTCGAGCGCGGCGACCGTCGCGCCGACGTTCGTGCCTTTGCTGTCATCGACATAATCGACGCCGTCGATCTGCGCGATCACTTCGACGCGATGCGGCTCGCCGCGATACTCGCGCAAGCCGTGCAAAAGCGCCGCCAGCGGCAGATCGATCGCGCGAGCCAGCGCCAGCGCTGCGAGCGCGTTCGCCGCGTTGTGCAGACCGCGGATGCGCAGCGCGTCGACGGGCATCAGACGCTTGGAAACGAGGTTCGGCTCGGCCTCGTCCTTCTTGCGGCGACGCGAAGTCGCAGTCTCTTCCGACGCGTCCTGATCGATGCCAACGACGAGCCACTGCATGCCGTTATCGCGCAGCAAACCGTAGTCGCCGACATTCAGCGGCTCGTTCAGTCCGAACGTCACGACGCGATGTTGCGCGACGTTCGCCGCGAGCTTCATGACGCGGCTGTCGTCGCGGTTCAGCACGCGCGTCGTGGCCGGGCCGAAGATGCGCCCTTTCGCGGCGGCGTAGGCGTCCAGCCCGCCGTGCCAGTCGAGATGATCCTGCGTGATGTTCAGCACCGCGGCGGCATCCGGTGCGAATGTATGCGCGGTTTCGAGCTGGAAACTCGACAGTTCGAGCACCCAGACATCGGGCAGCGCGGTCTGGTCGATGGCTTCGGTCAGCTTGTCGAGCATCGCCGGGCTGATGTTGCCCGCGACCGCGACCGACTTGCCCGCGCGCTCGCACAAGAGGCCGGTGAGCGCGGTCGTGGTGGTCTTGCCGTTCGTGCCCGTGATCGCGATGACTTTAGGCGCATAGCCGTTCGCGCCGAGTCCGGCGAGCGCCTGCGCGAACAGTTCGAGTTCGCCCCAGACAGAAATGCCGCGTTCTTTCGCTGCAGCGATCAGCGGCGCGAGGTCATCCGCGAGCGGCGACAGCCCCGGGCTGATCGCGACGAGTTCGATGCCGCCATCGAGCAACGCGGGCGTGAACGCGCCGCCGACGAAATCCGCATCGATGTTGTGGATCGCGAGTTCGGAGAGATTCGGCGGCGCTTCGCGCGTGTCGGCGATCCGCAGGCGGCAACCGTGCCTGGCGCACCAGCGCGCCATCGCCAGACCGGATTCACCCAGCCCAAGCACGAGCACCATCGGACTTTGCCGACCGACAAACTTCTCGCCAAACATCGCTTTACCTTTTACCGAAACTTGAATGAATCAACGCAACTTCAACGTCGACAGACCGAACAGGCACAACATCAACGTGATGATCCAGAAGCGCACCACGACTTGCGTCTCGGTCCAGCCGGACAGCTCGTAATGGTGATGCAGCGGCGCCATCTTGAAGAAACGGCGGCCTTCGCCATAACGGCGCTTCGTGAACTTGAACCAGAAGACCTGCAGCATCACGGAAAGCGTTTCCGCGACGAACACGCCGCCCATGATGAACAGCACGACTTCCTGACGAACGATCACCGCGATCGTGCCGAGCGCGCCGCCGAGCGCGAGCGCGCCGACATCGCCCATGAAGACCTGCGCGGGGTGCGTGTTGTACCAGAGAAACGCGAGACCGGCGCCGCCCATTGCGGAACAAAAGATCAAAAGCTCGCCCGCTCCGGGAATGTGCGGGAACAGCAGGTACTTCGAATAGACCGACGAGCCCATCACATACGCGAACGCGCCGAGCGACGCGCCGACCAGCACGACCGGCATGATGACGAGGCCGTCGAGGCCGTCGGTGAGATTCACGGCGTTGCTCGACCCGACGATGACGAAGTAGGTCATCGCGATGAAGCCCCACACGCCGAGCGGATACGTGATCGATTTGAGGAACGGCAGCATCAGGTCGGCGCGCGCGGGCAGGCCCATCGAGAGGCCGCTGCGCACCCACGCCATGAAGAGATCGAACACGCGCGCGTTGTTCGCTTCGGACACGGAAAACGCGAGATACACCGCCGCGAACAGGCCGATCACCGATTGCCAGAAATACTTCTCGCGCGACGACATGCCGCGCGGATCCTTGTGCACGACCTTCCGATAGTCGTCCACCCAGCCGATCACGCCATAGCCGAACGTGACGAGCATCACGATCCACACGAAACGGTTCGTGAGATCGGCCCACAGCAACGTGGAAATGGCAATGCCGATGAGGATCAGCACGCCGCCCATCGTCGGCGTGCCGGACTTCACGAGATGCGTCTGCGGGCCGTCCTTGCGCACGGCCTGGCCGACCTTGAGCAAGGTCAGCTTGCGGATGACCCACGGGCCGCAGACGAGACCGATCAGAAGCGCCGTTGCGGTGGCGCCCACCGCGCGGAACGTGATGTAGGTGAACACGCGCATGAAGCTGGCGTCATTCTGAAGCCATTGCGCGAGTGCGAGTAGCATGCTGGTCCTTCTCTTCAGTGAATCAATGTGCAGCGGGCGCATGGCCCGCTGCGGGTTGTTGTGGACTCGTCAAGGCATCCACCACGCGCTCCATCTTCATGAAGCGCGAGCCTTTCGCGAGATACGTGGCCTTCTTGCCGTAGCCTGCCTGTTCGAGCGCGGTGAGCAGTTCGCGGACATCGGCGAAATGCTGCGCGGTTTGCTTCGATGCGGCCGCGTTGAATGCGTTCACCGAATCGACGCTCGCGGCGCCGAGCGCGAAGAGCGCATCGATGCCGCACTCCGCCGCATACGCGCCGACTTCGCGATGAAACGCCGGACCTTCCTCGCCGACTTCGCCCATGTCGCCCATCACGAGCACGCGGGGCGTTGCCTGCGATGCGAGCACGTCGATCGCGGCGCGCATCGAATCGGGATTCGAGTTGTACGTGTCGTCGATGACGGTCGCGCCGGCGAGCGCGCCGAGCATCGCGCGCTTCACCTGCAAGCGGCCTTTAACCGGCTCGAACGCTTCGAGACCGCGCTTGATGACGTCGAGCGAAACGCCTGCGGCAAGCGCTGCCGCGGTCGCCGCCATTGCGTTGCGCGCGTTGTGTTCGCCGAGCACGTTCAGCGCGATGTCGACCGCGCCCTGCGGCGTTTGCATGTGGACCGTCGTGCCTTCGAGCGTACCGGTGACGGCGGCCTGCGATGCATCGGCGGTCAGCGCGAAATCGATGATCGCGTTGCCGGTCGCGGCCGTGCGCCAGAAGACGGCGTACTGGTCGTCGGCGGGAAACACGGCCGTGCCGGTATCGCCTAGCGCATGAATGACCGATGCGTGCTCGAGCGCGACCGCTTCGACCGTCGCCATGAATTCCTGATGCTCGCGCTGCGCGTTGTTGACGACGGCGACATCCGGCGCGGCGATCTTGCCGAGCACTTCGGTTTCGCCCGGATGATTCATGCCCAGCTCGACGACCGCGAGCTTGTGCGACGCCTTCAGGCGAAACAGCGTGAGCGGCAAGCCGATGTCGTTATTGAAGTTGCCCGCGGTCGCGAGGCGCGCTTCCTCGCCGACCGCAGCCGCGAAGATCGACGCGATCATCTCCTTGACCGTCGTCTTGCCGTTGCTGCCCGTGACCGCGACGAGCGGCATCGTGAAGCGCTTGCGCCAGCCGTGCGCCAACGCACCGAGCGCGGCGCGCGTGTCCTTTACCTTGATGACCGGAAGTGGCCAGGCACCGGAGTTGCTCGGGTCGCGTGACACGAGCGCAGCAGCCGCGCCGCTCTTCGCCACCTGATCGAGGAAATCATGCGCATCGAAGCGATCGCCCTTCACCGCGACGAACAGATCGCCGGCCTGCACGCCGCGACTGTCCGTGACGACGCGCGCGATGGCGATACCCGCATCGCCCTTAAGGACGGCGCCGGGAATCATCGCGGCGGCTTCGCGCAAAGTGAACATCGTCATTCGCCGCCTCCGCGTTGTTGTGTGGCGCGTGCGGCCAGAGCGAGACGCGCGTGATCCTGATCCGAGAACGCGCGCTTCTTGCCCATGATTTCCTGCGTGGCTTCGTGCCCTTTTCCGGCGAGCACGACGACGTCCTCGCGCGCCGCACTTCGTATTGCTTGCAGAATCGCGCTCGCGCGGTCTTCGACGCGGCGCGCCTTCGCGGCTTCGCTCATGCCGGCGGCGATTTGATCGATGATCGCGACGGGATCTTCGCTGCGCGGGTTGTCGCTCGTGATGACGACCTGATCCGCGAGGCGTTCGGCGATTTCGCCCATCAGCGGACGCTTGGTGGCGTCGCGGTCGCCGCCGCAGCCGAACATGCAGACGAGCTCGCCGCCGCGCGCCTCGGCGATCGGGCGCAGCGCGGTGAGGGTCTTGTCGAGCGCGTCGGGCGTGTGCGCGTAGTCGATCACGACGAGCGGCTCGTCGCTCTGAATGCGTCCGCCGAGACGCTCCATGCGGCCGTTGACCGATTCGAGCTTTTCGATGCGCGCGATGGCGGCATCGAACGGCACGCCCACTTCGAGCAGCACGCCGAGCACGGAAAGCAGATTGCTCACGTTGAACGTGCCGAGCGTGCCGACTTCGACATCGGCTTCGCCCCAGTCCGACGACAGATGAAACGCAGTGCCGGTCGCAGTCGCGCGGACTTGCGTTGCGAGCAGGAACGCGTCGGCGCTCGGCGCGGCATCGGCGGGCATCTCGACGCCGTAGGCAATCGTCCGCACCTTGCCGCGCAGCGATTCGATCAGACGCTGACCGGCCGCATCGTCGCGATTGACGATTGCCGTCTTCAGCGACGGCCACGCGAAAAGACGCGCCTTTGCCGCTTCGTACGCCTCGAACGTGCCGTGGTAGTCGAGATGATCCTGCGTGAGATTCGTGAAGATGGCGATATCGAAATCGACGCCGTTCACGCGCCCCTGATGCAGCGCATGCGACGACACTTCCATCGCGACGCCTTCCGCGCCCTGAGCTTTCAATTGCGCAAGATTGCGCTGAAGCTGCGGCGCGTCGGGCGTGGTGAAGCCGCTATGCACCAGTTTGCCCGGCATGCCGATGCCGAGCGTGCCGACGATCGCGCACGGACGGCCGAGCGCGGAGAGCGCAGTCGCGATCCATTGGCTGCACGAAGTCTTGCCGTTCGTGCCCGTCACGCCGACGGTAAGCATCGACGCGGTCGGCTCGCCGTACCACGCGGATGCGATCGGGCCCGCGAGTTCGTTCAGCGCCTTCACGGCGAGCGTCTTCGACGCGTCCGGCTTGCCCGCGAAATTCTCCGGCTGATAGAGCGCCGCAGCCGCGCCTGCGGCGAGCGCGGCGTCGAGATACGGACGGTTGTCCGCGCCGTCGACCGCATAGGCTAGAAACACGTCGCCGCTTTTGAGCGAGCGCGTGTCGGCGTGCAATTGCGCCTCGGGCTGCGCGTGGGCGCGCAGCCATTGAACGGCTTGTGATACGTCCTTTTGCATCTTGCTCTGTCGGGTTTGCGCGCTCATCGCACGACTCCCGGGTGCGTCTTCGTATTGCTCGACACCGCGAATTTCTTCGCGGTATTCGCGTTGTTCGTATTCGCCGGCTGCTTGGCGGCCGCTTGCGTGGCGGAGTTCGGATCGTCCGTCACGACCATTTGCTTCACTGGCATATCGGGCGGCACGTTCAGCGCGCGCAAGGTATCGCCGACGATGCCCGAGAACACCGGACCCGACACCTGACCGCCGAAGTGGCTGCCGACCGTCGGTTCATCCACCGATACGGCCACGACGATGCGCGGATTCGGCATCGGCGCCATGCCGACGAACGATGCCCGGTACTTCGAATGGTCGTAGCCGTGGCCCGCATGCTTGTACGCCGTGCCCGATTTGCCGCCGACGCGATAGCCGGCCACCGCCGCATCCGGCGACGTGCCGCCCTTCGACACGACGGTTTCGAGCATCGCACGCACTTCGCGCGCGGTAGTCGGCGAAAACACTTGCTGACCGAGCGGCGGCTGATCGCCCGCCGTGCGGAAAATCGAGACCGGCAGGATCTTGCCGTCGTTCGCGATGGCCGTGTACGCGCGCCCGAGCTGGAACAGCGACACGGACAGGCCGTAGCCGTACGACATCGTCGCCTGCTCGATGCGTCGCCAGCTCTTCCACGGGCGCAGACGCCCGGTCACGGCGCCCGGAAAACCGACTTTCGGCGCCTGACCGAGCCCGATGCTCGTGTACATGTTCCACATTTCCTCGGGACGCAATTGCATCGCAATTTTGGTCGCGCCGATATTGCTCGACTTCTGAATCACGCCGCCGACGGTGAGCGTGCCGAAGCCAGAATCGTCCGTAATGCGGGCGCCGTCGAGCACGAACACGCCGCCGCCCGTTTCGACGAGCGTATTCGGCGTCACCCGATGCAGATCGAGCGCGAGCGAAACGGTGAACGGCTTCATGATCGAGCCCGGCTCGAAGGTGTCCGTGAGAATGCGGTTGCGCAACTGCTCGCCGGTCATCCGCGAACGATCGTTCGGGTTGTACGTGGGATAGTTGACGAGCGCGAGCACTTCGCCCGTCTTCACGTCGATGACCATTGCCGCGCCGGCCTTCGCCTTCGTCTTCTCGACGGCGGCCTTCAGGTTCGTGTACGCGATGTACTGAATCTTGCTGTCGATCGAAAGTTCGACGTCCGCGCCGTTGTGCGGCACGACTTGCTCGTCGACGTCCTCGACGATATGGCCCATGCGGTCCTTGATGACGCGGCGCATGCCCGGCGTGCCGGCGAGGACGTTCTGGTCGCCGAGTTCGACGCCTTCCTGTCCCTTGTCTTCAATGTTAGTAAAGCCGATCAGGTGCGCGGTGATTTCGCCTTCCGGATAGAAGCGCTTGTATTCGCCGCGCGAATAGATGCCGGGAATGTCGAGCGCGGCGACCTTCTGCGCGACTTCGAGCGGCACCTGGCGCTTCACATAGACGAAGGTCTTGTCCATCGAGAGCTTCGCGCGAAGCTCTTTTTCCGGCATTTCGAGAAGTTTGGACAATTGCGCGAATTTGTCCGCGCCGAGATCGTTCGGCACGGCTTCGGGAATCGCCCAGATGGCCTTCACCGGCAAACTCGTTGCGAGCACGAGGCCGTTACGGTCGCGAATCTGCCCGCGCGTCGCAGGCATTTCGAGCGTGCGCTGATAGCGGCTTTCGCCCTGTTTCTTGAAGAACGCGTTGCCCGGGCCCTGAATCCAGAACGCGCGCCCGGCCAGCGCGACGAACGCCATGAATAGCAGGAACACGACGAGCTTCGAGCGCCACATGGGCAGGCGCACGGCGAGAAGCGCATTCGGCGTGTGAGCGATGTCTTTCTGCTTCGCGGACTTTTTCATCGCTTGGCTCCGCGTGCAGGCGGCGCCGACGCCGGCAGCGGCGGCGGCATGGGTGCGTCGGCGGCCTTGTTGGCGGCCGTGTCGTAGGTGAGATATTGCGTTCGGCCGGTCGTCACGGGCTGCATTTTCAGTGAGTTGGTGGCCAACTGCTCGATGCGCGATGTCTTCGACAACGCGCTCTGCTGGTACTGCAACTGCGCGTAATCCTGTTGCAGTTGACGCTCTTGCGATTGCGCCCTTTGCAAGTCGATGAAAATCTCCCGCTGCTGATTGGTGGAGCTGACGACCGACAGCGCGCACCCGAGCACGATGATGAGCAGGAAGATATTGAGGCGATTCATGGCGCGATCCGCTCGGCGATACGCATCACCGCGGAACGGGCGCGCGGGTTATCGGCGACTTCGGCATCACTCGGAAACACGCGGCCGACCACGCGCAGCGGCGGGCTGGGAAGATCGACCGCGCGGATCGGCAAACGACGGTCCACCGCCGGCGCGCTCGCGTGCGCCTGCATGAACCGCTTGACGATCCGGTCTTCGAGTGAATGAAAGCTGATCACGACCAGCCGCCCCCCTTGCTCCAACAATGCCAATGCCGATTCGAGTACTACCTGCAGCTCCGCAAGCTCTTGATTGACGTGAATCCGTATAGCCTGAAAGGTGCGAGTTGCCGGGTCCTTGCCCTTTTCACGGGTTTTGACGACGTGACCCACGATTTCGGCAAGCTCGCGCGTGCTGTCGAGAGGCCCAAGACGGTCGGACTCTGCCCGGCGAGCAACAAGCGCCTTTGCAATCTGAAAAGCAAACCGTTCTTCCCCATAATCTCTGATGACCTCCGTGATTTCCTGCACCGTGGCACGCGCGAGCCACTCTGCCGCCGACTCGCCCCGAGTCGGGTCCATCCTCATGTCGAGCGGACCTTCTGCGCGGAAGCTGAAGCCGCGCTCCGGGTCGTCCACCTGCGGCGACGACACGCCAAGGTCCAGCAACACGCCCGACACCCGCCCTACTCCGCGCTCGCTCGCCGCGTCGCGCAACGCCGCGAAGCTGTCGTGCACGATCGAAAAGCGCGAATCCTGAATCTGTTGCGCCGTGGCGATCGCGAGAGGATCCTTGTCGAAGGCGATCAGCCGCCCCGCGTCACCCAGTCGCTGCAAAATCGCTCGGCTATGACCGCCGCGCCCGAAAGTGCCATCTATATAGATGCCGTCCGCGCGCGTGAGCAGCCCGTCTACCGCTTCCTTCAGCAGCACCGTGCGATGCTGCAGTTCATTTCCCATCGCAGGAGCCATGTTGTTCAGCGCCGCGTCAGAAAGTGAAGTTTTTCAGCGCGTCGGGCATGCCCTGCGCCATGGCCGCAGCTTCCTTCGCCGCGTAAGTCTGCGAGTCCCACAACTCGAAGTGCGCGCCCATGCCGAGCAGCGTCACTTCTTTTTCCAGCGACGCGGCAGCGCGCAGCTCGGGCGAGACCAGCACGCGCCCGTTGCCGTCGAGTTCGACATCCATTGCATTACCGAGAAAGATGCGCCGCCACCACATGGCTTCCATCGGAAGCGCGGCGACCTTGGCGCGGAAGACTTCCCACTCCGGGCGGGGAAAGAGCAACAGGCATCCATCCGGGCTCTTCGTGAGCGTCACCCGGCCTTCTGCCTGCCCTTGCAGCGCTTCCCGATAGCGCGACGGAACCGACATCCGCCCTTTCGCATCGAGCGTCAGCGCCGACGCCCCTTGGAACACTCGCCCTTCTCCCCGTTTTCGGACGCCCACCACGACGCCCGTCCCTCTCCAGTTTTGCTCGAAAATGGGTTGTGAATCACACAAAAGACCACTTTCTCACACTGTCTCCCACTTTAGAGGAACGCATTTCCTCGGTCAAGACGCGCACCTTTTTTTCGAGTGCTTTTTATTTGCTAGAACAAGGACTTAGCGCAGGAGCTTGAAGTAACGGCAAAAGAGAAAACCGTTATGAATTAGAGAGCTAGTGCGGGATGTGAAGGTAGTACGTGAAAAGAGCAGGCGAAATGAGGGAAATGTAACGGTTCTTACAGCCGTTTTTTGATTCGATGATGAGTTTCGGCGGCGAATGCCTCGCTCGACCCGGCAAGCGAGCGAACGAGGCTTTGTCACACTATATGTAATAGGCCGTGCGCGTCATGACTTTGGAAGCTGCGCGCATCAACGCGCGCACCGGAAACGGAACCTCGCTCCCACCAGCGCCGATGGCTGCTGCGGCGTGCGCGCTTTCATCGAGACGCATTTGCTCGACGATCGCGCGGGATGCGTGATCGTTGACGGGCAAGGTCTTCATGTGGCCATCGAGATGCTGCTCGACCTGACGCTCGGTTTCGGCCATGAAGCCGAGACTCGCGCGATCGCCGAAGCGCCCCGCGACGAAACCGATCGCCAGCGCACCCGCGTACCACAACGGGTTCAGCAGGCTCGGCCGCGATTCCAGATCTTTGAGCCGCGTCGATGTCCACGCGAGATGGTCTTCCTCTTCACGCGCCGCTCGCTCGAAACTGGCCTTGAGCTCGGGCGAGCTTGTGGCGAGCTTCTGCGCCTGATAAAGCGCTTGCGCGCAGACTTCGCCAACGTGATTCACGCGCATCAGTCCGGCCGAATGGGCGCGTTCCTCTTCGGTGAGTTGCGATTGTTCCGAGAGGACATCGCCGGTCGCGTCCAGAGGCGACATCGTCGATTCAGGAATCGGACGCGACATGCGGCTCACGCCCGTCATGGACCGCAAGCCTCGATCGAATTCGCTGATGACTTCATCGAGCGTCATGGTGTCACCTCTCTCTTCATGGTCCGCAGACGGAGCGGACGCTCGCGGAAAACACGAATTTTAGCGCACATCGACTGGCGCCGAAGGGGCGCGGGCTTGCCGGATACCGCGTTCAGCGGCCACGGAGCATGTGCGATTTCTCCGGATTACAGGTTCGAAGTCTGATCGCGAATATGGCACCAACCTGACACCGTCGACCGCCCGATCGCCCCTTATGAAGCACCTGTTTTGGTAATTAGGGCAAACACGGGTCGCAAATATCCTGCAAAACCAACATTTTAGCGCCTGTTGCGTAAACGTCACATGAGTCCGGCGGACCAGCCCCTTTTCCTTTGTCCGTTAAAGCCTCTTTGTTACATTACGTGTCACCTTCGTTAAGAAGCAGGCAGGGACCGTCAACACACTGGCGCTAAGAACAGTGACCTTGCCAAAAGTCGCAAACACTCCTTGGAGATTCAATCAATGAAAAAGTCGCTTCTCGCTCTCGCCGCACTGGGCGCATTCGCAGGCGCCGCACATGCGCAGAGCAGTGTGACGCTGTACGGCATCATCGACGCTGGCTTCGCGTACAACAACAACAGCAACGGCCAAAAGCTGTACTCCATGAACAGCGGCAACCTGCAAGGTAGCCGTTGGGGCCTGCGCGGCACGGAAGACCTCGGTGGCGGTCTGAAGGCCATCTTCGTGTTGGAAGGCGGCTTCAACGTGTTCAACGGCCAGCTGGGCCAAGGCGGCGACCTGTTCGGCCGCCAGGCTTATGTCGGTCTGGGCTCGACGCAATTCGGTACGGTCACGCTGGGTCGCCAGTACGACTCCGTGGTTGACTACACCGGCGCATTCGAAGTCGGTAGCCAGTGGGCGTCGTACTTCGGCGCGCACCCGGGCGACCTGGACAACATGAACAACTCGAATCGCGTGAACAACGCGATCAAGTACACGAGCGCGAACTACGCCGGCTTCACGTTCGGCGGCCTGTACAGCCTCGGCGGCCAAGCTGGCCAGTTCAACCGCAACCAGATCTGGTCGGTTGGTCTCGGCTACTCGCAGGGTCCGCTGCAATTGGGCGCGGGCTACTTGAACGTCAAGGACCCGAACTACTCGTTCTTCGGCAACAACGCCACGAGCCGCAACGCTGCCACGACGCCTACGGCTTCGAACATGTCGAGCCGCGTGTACTCGGGCTTCGCATCGGCCAAGACGCAGCAAGTCATCTCGGCTGGCGGTGCTTACACGTTCGGCGCAGCGACCATCGGCGCGACGTATAGCAACACGCAGTTCAAGGACGTCAACAACGAAGCAGGCGCTGGCCTGAACCCGGCTGGCTACACGGGCGGCTCGGGCAAGTTCCATAACGCCGAAATCAACTTCAAGTATCAGCTGACCCCGGCCCTGCTGCTGGGCGTGGCATATGACTACACGAAGGGTTACGGCCTGGCCGATGCCAAGTACCACCAAGGCATGCTCGGCGCGGACTACTTCCTGTCGAAGCGCACGGACGTGTACATCGACGGTATCTACCAGCACGCAAGCGGCACGGATTCGTTGAACCGCCCTGCGGTTGCGAACATCAACGGCCTGTCGGCGTCGTCGACGTCGAACCAGGTTGCCGCTGTTGTCGGTATCCGCCACAAGTTCTAATAAGGTCGTAACAAAGCAGTACGCACTGAAAGGCGCCTTCGGGCGCCTTTTTTTCGTTCCGCTGCGGGCAACAAAAAAGCCTTCGCATCTCGCGACACGAAGGCTTTTCGCTTTGGACGACGCAGCCGCTACGCGCGGCCGTCGCGCAATTCGCGCCGCAAGATCTTGCCGACATTGCTCTTCGGCAACTCGTTGCGGAACTCGATCGTGCGCGGACGCTTGTAGCCGGTCAGCCGTTCCCTGCAGTACGCGATGACATCCGCTTCCGTCAGGCTCGCATCCTTGCGCACGATGAAGAGCTTCACCGCTTCGCCCGACGCCTGATCCTTCACGCCCACAGCGGCAACTTCGAACACGCCGGGCAGCATCGCGACAACATCTTCAATCTCGTTCGGATACACGTTGAAGCCGGAGACGAGAATCATGTCCTTCTTGCGATCGACGATCTTCACGTAGCCGCGCTCATCGAGCACGCCGACGTCGCCTGAGCGGAAGAAGCCGTCGGGGGTCATCACCTTCGCGGTTTCGTCGGGACGATTCCAGTAGCCCGCCATCACCTGCGGGCCGCGAATGCAGATCTCGCCGGGCTGGCCGAGCGGCACTTCGTTGTTGTCGTCGTCGCGGATGGAGATTTCCGTGGACGGAAGCGGCAAGCCGATCGTGCCCGTGTATTCGGTCGCCGTCACCGGATTGCAGGTCACGCACGGCGAGGTTTCGGACAAGCCGTAACCCTCGACGATCGGCACGCCGGTCGCCGCGAACCAGCGCTTCGCGACGGCTTCCTGCACGGCCATCCCGCCGCCGTTCGCAGCGATGAGCTTCGAGAAATCGAGCTTGTTGAAGTCTGGATGATTCAACAACGCGTTGTAGAGCGTGTTGACGGCCGGGAATGTGTTGATGGGAACGCCCTTCAGTTCCTTGATGGTTCCGGCGATATCTCGCGGGTTCGGTATCAGCACGCCAAGGCCGCCGGTACGGATCGTGAGCATGCCGCAGACCGTCAGCGCGAAGATGTGATAAAGCGGCAGCGCGACCACGCAAACGAACTGATCGATGTCGGGACGGCGCTTGCGGGCCGGGTCGAGCCACACTTCTGACTGCAGCGTGTTCGCGATCAGATTGCGATGCGTGAGCGTCGCGCCTTTCGCGACGCCCGTCGTGCCGCCGGTGTACTGCAGGAACGCGACGTCATCGGGACTTTGGGTGACCGGCTGGAGCGTGCCGCGGCCGCCTTCGCTCAGCGCGTCATTGAATCGGACGCTGCCAGGCAGTTTCCACTCTGGCACCATCTTCTTCACGCTGCGCACGACGAAGTTGACGAGCACCCCTTTCAAACCCATGAGATCGCCCATCGCCGCGACGACGATATGTTTGATCGCCGTGTTCTTGACGACCGCCTGCAACGTGCCGGCGAAATTCTCCAAAATGACGATTGCTTCCGCGCCGCTGTCCTTGAGCTGATGCTCGAGTTCGCGCGGCGTGTAAAGCGGATTCACATTGACGACAATGTAACCCGCGCGCAATACCGCCGCGATCGCGATCGGATACTGCAGCACGTTCGGCATCATCAGCGCGACGCGCGCGCCCGGCTTCATTCCTCGCTTCTGGAACCACGCGGCCAGCTTTCTCGACATCGCGTCGAGTTCGGCGTACGTGATCGCCTGGCCCATGCACACGAACGCGCGGCGATCGCGATTCGCGCGAAAGCTGTCCTCGAGCAGCTCCGAAACGGACCGATACGCGGATGGATCGATCTCCGCAGGCACGCCGGCCGGGTAAGACTTCAGCCAGGGTTTCTCCATACGGCGTCTCCTTTATATGATTTTAGAATGATCGTGCGGAAACGAGATCCTAGCTTTTCGGCCGGTCTCCGACAATCGGGTTAGACGCCTTCCACCAAACCCGTCCGAGTCCGCCGCTCCGAAGCTTGTCAATGCATTGGCTCCACTTCCACCAGGCAGTCGTAAAACGTCGCCGAGCCCCCGAGGTCGGTCAGCGCCTGACTCGTCACCTGATTGGCGTTGCGGCCATCGGGAGACAACTTCTTCCACCAGATCGACAAGCCGACGACGACGCCTTCGCGCGCGCGTTCCGTCACGCGCGCGCGGGCCTGCATCGAACCGCGATCGTTGAAGATGCGCACGACTGCGCCATCGGCGATGGCGCGCGCTTGCGCGTCGGCGGGGTGAATATCGAGATGCGGTTCGCGCTCCGCCGCCCGCAGACTTTCGATGTTCACGAAACTGCTGTTCAGGAAGTTGCGCGCGGGCGGCGAAATCATCGCGAGCGGATAGCGGGCCGCCAGATCCGGCGATCCGTCCGCGGACTCGTACGGCGGCAGGTAATCGGGCAACGGATCGAGACCTTCGCGTTTCAGGCGCTCGCTGTAGAACTCGCATTTTCCCGACGGGGTGCGGAACCCGCCTTCGGCCAGCGGCGCTTCCGCGATTCCGAGCTTCAGCCAGCCGGACGCCTTCAACGTGTCCCAGCTCTGACCTTCGAGCGTCGGGTCGTTCCAGCGGAATGCCTTCGATGCGATCTGCTCGTCGGTCTCGAAAAGCGCCGGCTCGGTAAGGCCCAGGGCGCGTGCGAGTCCGCGGAATATTTCAGTGTTCGGGCGCGCTTCGCCGACGGGTGGAATCGCCGGCAGATTCGCCATTACGTGCGTGTGCCCGTAGGACTTGTGGACGTCGAGATGCTCGAGCTGCGTCGTCGCGGGAAAGACGAGGTCCGCGTAATCGGCGGTATCTGTCTGGAAGTGTTCGAGCACGATCGTGAACAGATCCTCGCGCGCGAAGCCCGCCTCGACTTTCGCCGAATCGGGCGCGACCGCAACGGGATTCGAGTTGTAGACGATCAGCGCTTCGATCTTCGGCCCGAATGCTTCGTCGCCCGGATGCAGCAACGCGTCGCCGATCGCGTTCATGTTGATCGCGCGCGGAAGCTTCGAGGGCCAGCCCGGCAGCAAATCGGGACGCTCGAGCGCGGCGCCGTCGATCGGCGCCCAGCCGGACGACGAAAGCAGCAGGCCTCCGGCGCGCTCGCGCCACGCGCCAGTCAACGACGGCAAGCAAGCAATCGCCCGCACGGCATTGCCGCCACCGCGCACGCGCTGCATGCCGTAATTGAGGCGAATTGCGGCCTTCTTCGTCGATCCGAAAGCACGGGCGAGTTCGATAACGACCTTTTCGTCGATGCCGCAGATCTGCGCCACGCGCGAAGCCGGATACTGCGCCGCGCGCGCCGCAAGTTCATCGAAGCCGACGGTATGCGCGCTCACATACTCGTGATCGATGAAATTCTCGCGGATCAACACGTCGATCATGCCGAGCGCGAGCGCGGCGTCGGTGCCCGGGCGCAACGCGATGTGCTGATGGCACTTCTCCGCCGTGAGCGACTTGTACGGATCGATCGCGATCAGCTTCGCGCCACGACGCTTTGCCTCCTGCGCGCGCGTCCAGAAGTGCAGGCTCGACGCGATCGGATTCGCGCCCCAGATCAGAATCAGCTCGCTCTCTTCGTAATACTCCGAATGCATTCCGAGGCTCGCGCCGTACGTGTAACGCAGGCCGGCGGCGCCCGCGGCCGCACAAATCGTGCGTTCGAGTCGCGATGCGCCAAGCACGTTGAAGAATCGGGCAGCGACGCTTTCGCCTTGCACCAGGCCCATCGTGCCCGCGTAGCTGTATGGAACGATGGCTTCAGGCGCGCGCCGGGCGATAGGCTGCAGGCGTTCGGCGGCGAGTCGCAATGCTTCGTCCCAGCCGATCGGCTCAAATCGGCCCTCGCCCTTTTTGCCGATTCGACGCAACGGAGTCAGAAGACGATCCTTGTGATGCGTACGCTCGGCATAGCGCGTGACCTTTGTGCACAACACACCTTGCGTCGGTGGATGATCAGGTTCGCCGCTGACTTTGACCGCTTTTCCATCCTTGACCGTTACGCGCATCGCGCAAGTATCGGGGCAATCGTGCGGGCACACGGCTCGGGCAAACTCGGCTGGAGCGTTCATCGGAAAGTCCGTAAATCGAAGTAAAAGCGGCAGATGACGGAATTCTATTACGGCCGCTATGCGATCGACCGTCCGATGGCGCAAATAGCGGCGGCGTAGAATGGAACGACCAGGCGCGGTCAATACGCGCAATCCGAATTCAAACGTGAGAGCAGTTCAAATGAATCTGATCCCAGAAATCGAAGCATCGCACGACGAGATCAAGACGCTCCGACGAACGATCCATGCCCATCCCGAATTGCGCTATGAAGAGATTGGCACTGCAAAACTGGTTGCCGAGAGCCTCGAAAGTTGGGGAATTCAAGTGCATCGGGGATTGGGCAAGACAGGCGTCGTCGGCGTGTTGAAGCGCGGCGCCGGCAGCGCCTCGATCGCGCTGCGCGCGGATATGGACGCGCTGCCCATTCAGGAATTGAACACTTTCGGACATCGATCGACGAACGACGGCCGTATGCATGCCTGCGGCCACGATGGTCATACGGCGATGCTGCTCGGCGCGGCGAAATATCTGGCCAGGCACGGCAAATTCGATGGGACGGTCGTCTTCATCTTCCAACCGGCTGAGGAAGGCGGCGCGGGCGCGAAGGCCATGATCGAAGATGGTCTTTTCAAGCGGTTTCCGGTCGATGCGGTGTTCGGCATTCACAACTGGCCTGGCATTCCGGCGGGGCATTTCGGTGTCGTCGAAGGGCCGATCATGGCTTCGAGCAACGAGTTTCGCATCGCCATTCGAGGAACCGGTTCGCACGCGGCCTTGCCACATAACGGGCGCGATCCCGTTTTTACGGCGGTTCAGATCGCGAACGGGCTTCAGAGCATCATCACGCGAAGCAAGAAGCCGATCGATACGGCCGTGCTTTCGATTACCCAGATTCACGCTGGCCAGGCTGCCAATGTGGTGCCCGATCAGGCTTGGCTCGGAGGAACTGTGCGTACTTTTACGGTGGAGACGCTCGATCTGATCGAGGCGCGCATGCGCAAAATCGCCGATGCAACCGCAGCGGCCTACGACTGCGAGGTGGAAATTCATTTCCACAGAAACTATCCGCCGACGATCAATTCGCCTGAAGAGGCAAGATTCGCGGCGGAAGTTATGGCAGAAGTGGTGGGCAAGGATAAGGTCGATAGCGCCGTCGAGCCGACGATGGGCGCCGAGGACTTTTCGTTCATGCTTCTCGAAAAGCCCGGATGTTATGCGTTTCTAGGTAACGGCGACGGCGGGCACCGGGAGCAAGGACACGGCGCGGGGCCGTGCATGTTGCACAACGCCAGCTACGACTTTAATGATGATTTGTTATCGATCGGATCGTCGTACTGGGTAAGACTGGCGGAGAAATTCCTCGCCCGTTGATGGTCGCCGTTACGCTTCTGCTGGCCTAATTGCGATTTAGATTTTCACGCCCCAACGCAAAAACCCCACCTTTTGGGGTGGGGTTTTTGTTTGGAGCATGAGGAGCCTGACGATTACCTACTTTCACACGGGTATCCGCACTATCATCGGCGTGGAGTCGTTTCACGGTCCTGTTCGGGATGGGAAGGGGTGG
>NZ_JARUXK010000001.1:2460213-2511710 GCF_031451435.1 Caballeronia sp. LZ008
AGGTCGCTCACTCAACGTACTGACGATGATTTATTCCATCCAAAGATGAACAAACCTTCCTCTGATACTTCGTGTGAGACTCTTGATACCTTTGCTATTACCGATTCCGAAGAACCAGCCGCACTCGCCATCAAGCGCCCACACTTATCGGCTGTTAGTTTTTAAAGAGCACATCGCAAGACAAGTCTTACTTCAAGTTCCGCCTTGCGTCGCTGCATCAGCAGCAGAGAAACGAGATTATGAAGAACGTTTCGGTTCGTGTCAACAAGAATTCGAAGTTTCTTTTTCCTGCCGATCCGCGCCCGGAGCCTTCTACAACCTACCCCCGAGCACACCGCCGATACCGCCCTCTCCCGCTTCCTTCGCGTTCATCGAATCGCGAAGGAACGGAATTCTAGTGAGCGGAATCGAGGAGCGCAAGCGCTTTCTCACATGAACGTCACCGATGCTTGAAAACCGGCTTACGCTTTTCAACAAACGCCGCCATGCCTTCCTTCTGATCCTCCGTCGCGAACAGAGAATGGAACAGACGCCTCTCGAAATGAACACCTTCTGCGAGCGTTGTCTCGTAAGCGCGATTAACAGCCTCCTTGGCCATCATCACGGCGGGCAGCGAGAAGCCGGCGATGATCGTCGCCGCTTCGACGGCCTCGTCCAGAAGGCGATCCGCCCCGACGATGCGCGACACCAGCCCCGCCCGTTCGGCCTCGCTCGCGTCCATCATGCGCGCAGTCAGGCACATATCCATCGCCTTGGCTTTCGATACAGCGCGCGGCAAGCGCTGCGTGCCGCCCGCTCCCGGAATCACGCCGAGCTTGATCTCGGGCTGACCGAACTTGGCCGTGTCGGCGGCGATGACGATGTCGCACATCATCGCGAGTTCGCAACCTCCGCCGAGCGCAAAACCCGCGACCGCGGCAATGATCGGCTTGCGAATCGTGCGGATCGTTTCCCAGTTACGCGTGATGTAGTCGCCCTTGTAGACATCCATATAGGAGTAGCCGGCCATCATGCCGATGTCCGCACCCGCCGCGAACGCCTTTTCGCTGCCGGTCAGCACGATTGCGCCGATGTCTCCATCGGCGTCGAATGCCTTGAGCGCGACGCCCAGTTCGTCCATCAGCGCGTCATTCAGCGCGTTCAGCGCTTTCGGACGATTCAGCGCAATCAGTCCGACCCGACCACGCGTCTCGACCAGCAGATTCTCGTAAGCCATTCGCTCCTCCTTGCGATCCTCAGGTAAGCCCTAATGAAAAGTCATTCGTCACTGCATCTCGATAATGCTACCATCACCAACCAACCGGTCGGTTAATTATTCGGCCTGGCACCTTTCCCTCGTTCTTCTCTTCTCGCGACCATGACACATCCGCTATTCACGAAGCACGAAGCGACGCTCGACAAAGCGCTCGCAGCCATCGAAACGCGCGGCTACTGGAGCCCGTTCGCCGAAATGCCGAGCCCCAAAGTGTACGGGGAAACGGCCAGCGCCGATGGAGAGGCAGCATTCAAAGCTCATCTCGGCAAGACTTTCGAACTCGATCAGCCTTCGACGGGCGAAACGGTCGGGAAGGAGCGTTCGCCGTTCGGCATCGCGCTGGACGTCCGCTATCCGAAGGCCGATCCCGACGCGCTGACTCAAGCTGCGGCCAAGGCGCAGTCCGCCTGGCGCGCCGCCGGCCCGCAGGCTTGGGTGGGCGTGAGCCTCGAAATCCTGTCGCGCCTGAACCGCGCCAGCTTCGAGATCGCGTACGGCGTGATGCACACGACCGGCCAGGCATTCATGATGGCATTCCAGGCCGGTGGCCCGCACGCGCAAGACCGGGCGCTCGAAGCCGTCGTCTATGCGTGGGACCAGCTACGTCGCATCCCCGCCGAAGCGCACTGGGAAAAGCCGCAGGGCAAAAATCCGCCGCTCGCGATGCAAAAGCGCTTCTCCATCGTCCCGCGCGGCACGGGGCTTGTGCTCGGCTGCTGCACGTTTCCGACCTGGAACGGCTATCCCGGCATGTTCGCCGATCTCGCAACCGGCAACGCCGTCATCGTCAAGCCGCACCCCGGCGCGATCCTGCCGCTCGCGATCACCGTGCGAATCGCGCGTGAAGTGCTTCGTGAGGCCGGCTTCGATCCGAACGTCGTCACGCTCTTGGCCACCGAACCCAACGACGGCGCGTTGGTCCAGGAACTCGCCGTGCGTCCCGAAATCAAGCTCATCGATTTCACGGGAAGCACGCAAAACGGCACCTGGCTCGAGCGCAACGCGCATCAGGCGCAGGTCTACACCGAGAAGGCGGGCGTGAATCAGATCGTCATCGATTCCGTGGACGACATGAAGTCCGCCGCGCGCAACATCGCCTTCTCACTCGCCCTCTATTCCGGTCAGATGTGCACCGCGCCGCAGAACATCTACGTGCCGCGCAATGGCATCCGCACCGCCGAAGGCCAACTGAGCTTCGATGACGTCGCGAAAGCGCTCGCGGGCGCCGTCGAAAAACTCGCATCCGATCCGGCCCGCGCCGTCGAGCTCACGGGAGCGATTCAGAACGATGGCGTCGTGGAACGCGTCACCGAAGCGCGCAAGCTCGGCGACATGCTGCTCGACAGCCAATCTCTCACGCACCCTGCGTTTCCCGGAGCCCGCGTTCACACACCCCTCATGCTCAAGCTCGACGCGCGCACCGACGAAGCGAAATTCACCAAGGAATGGTTCGGCCCGATTTCGTTCGTCGTCGCGACCGACTCGACCGCGCAATCGCTCGAACTCGCCGGGTCGATCGCGCGCACGCACGGCGCCTTGACGTTCTCGGTCTACAGCACCGACGACAAGGTGATCGAAGCCGCGCACGAAGCAGCCATTGAAGGCGGTGTCGCGCTCTCGATCAACCTCACCGGCGGCGTCTTCGTCAATCAGACCGCGGCATTCTCCGACTTCCACGGCACGGGCGCGAACCCCGCGGCCAACGCAGCGCTTTCGGATGCAGCTTTCGTCGCAAATCGCTTCCGAGTAGTGCAAAGCCGCGTCCATGTTGCACCGAAGGCCGCGTCGGCGGAAGCTGGCCAGACGGCATAAGCCAATCGACACAAACGATCCAAAGGCCGGATCGCCGTGCAAACGGCTTATGCCATTCGGCCTAATGGAAAGCTCGCGGTCGCGCGGCTAGTATCGGATGCAAGGAATGGCGGCGAGCACGCGCCGCCGCAGCCGGATTCGTCGAGAGAGGAAATGTAATGACAGAGAAGTCCGTGTTCTTTCACGTCGATGTCGAGACGCGCGTCGCGACGTTGACGCTCAATCGCCCCGACAAACTGAACAGCTTCACGCGCGAGATGCATCGCGAGTTGAATCAGGCGCTCACTGAAATACAAGCGGGCAATGCGCGCGCGCTCGTCATCACCGGCGCGGGTCGCGGCTTCTGCGCGGGACAGGATCTCGCGGATCTGGATTTCACGCCTGGCTCGATGTCGGATCTGGGCGATCTCATCGACGAGCACTTCAATCCGCTCGTGCGCAGGCTTCAGGCTTTGCCGATGCCGGTCATCGCGGCAGTGAACGGCACGGCCGCTGGAGCCGGGGCGAATCTCGCGATGGCGTGCGACTTCGTCGTCGCGGCGCGCTCGGCCAGCTTCATTCAGGCATTCGTGAAGATCGGCCTCCTGCCCGATTCGGGCGGCACATGGCTGCTGTCGCGCCGCGTCGGTGAGGCGCGTGCGCTCGGGCTCGCGCTGACGGGCGAAAAACTCAGCGCCGAGAAGGCGGAGGCGTGGGGCATCGTGTGGCGCGTCGTCGACGATGCCGAGCTGCAGCAAGCGGCCGCGCAACTGGCCGCCCAACTCGCGCAGCAGCCGGCGCGCGCGGTCGTCGCGATCAAGAAAGCGATCCGCGCGAGCGCGAACAGGACTTTCGACCAGCAGCTCGATCTCGAACGCGATCTTCAGCGCGAGCTCGGTGCGTCGCCGGATTACATCGAAGGCGTCGCCGCGTTCAAGGAGAAGCGCGCACCGCGCTTCGAAGGTCTGTGAGAACCGAATCGAACTGGAGATATCTGTGACGCCACAACAACTCGCGGAAGCCACGGCGAAAGCCATGTACGAAGCGGACGCATGCTCGCGCGCGCTCGGCATCGAGCTGATCGAAGTCCGGCCCGGCTATGCGCGTCTGCAAATGGACGTGCGCCCCGACTTTCTGAACGGCCATGCGATTTGCCACGGCGGCCTGATGTTCACGCTGGCGGACTCCGCGTTCGCGTTCGCCTGCAACTCGTACAACATCAGCACGGTCGCGGCGGGCTGCTCGATCGAGTTTTTGCGGCCCGTGCAGGGCGGCGATCGCCTGACTGCCGAAGCGATCGAGCAAACGCTGAGCGGGCGCACGGGTATCTACGATATCCGCGTGACGAATCGCGAAGGCGAGCCGGTCGCGATGTTCCGCGGCAAGTCGGCTCAGATAAGAGGCAACGTAATTCCCGTGTGACGGACTCGTTCATATAACGGACGCGGCATCTAAAAGCCGCGCCGCGTAGTCAGCATCAAGGAGACAGCAATGACCACATCGCTGCCGCTCGATCCGATCGAGAAGGCGAGCCGCGACGAACTCGCGGCGCTGCAGCTCGAGCGTCTCAAATGGACGCTCAAGCATGCTTACGAGAACTCGCCGGTTTATCGGCGCAAGTTTGACGAAGCAGGCGTTCATCCGGATGACGTCACGTCGCTCTCGGATCTTGGCCGTTTTCCGTTTACGACCAAGAAGGATCTGCGCGACAACTATCCGTTTGGCATGTTCGCGGTTCCGCAGGAGCGGGTCTCGCGCATCCACGCGTCATCGGGTACGACGGGGAAGCCGACTGTCGTCGGCTACACGGCGCAGGATCTGGACAACTGGGCGAACCTCGTCGCACGCTCCATTCGGGCGGCCGGCGCACGTCGTGGCGACAAGGTGCACGTGAGTTACGGCTACGGCCTCTTCACCGGCGGACTCGGCGCGCACTACGGCGCCGAGCGCGCGGGACTCACCGTCATTCCGTTCGGCGGCGGCCAGACGGAGAAGCAGGTGCAACTGATCCAGGATTTTCGGCCGGACATCATCATGGTCACGCCGAGCTACATGCTGTCGATCGCCGATGAACTGGAGCGCCAGGGCATCGATCCGGCAAGTTGCTCGCTGCGCATCGGCATCTTCGGCGCGGAGCCGTGGACGAACGACATGCGCCGCGCGATCGAAACGCGCATGGGCATCGACGCCGTCGACATCTACGGACTCTCGGAAGTAATGGGGCCGGGCGTGGCATCGGAATGCGCGGAGACCAAGGACGGCCCGACGATCTGGGAAGATCACTTCTATCCCGAGATCATCGATCCGGAAACCGGCGAGGTGCTGCCGGACGGCGAATTCGGGGAACTCGTGTTCACGTCGCTCACGAAGGAAGCGCTGCCGATCATCCGCTATCGCACGCGCGATCTGACGCGCCTTCTGCCCGGCACCGCTCGCACGATGCGACGCATGGAGAAGATCACCGGCCGCTCCGACGACATGATGATCGTGCGCGGCGTCAATGTTTTCCCGACGCAGATCGAGGAGTTGCTGCTCAAGCGCCCGGTACTCGCGCCGCACTATCAGATCGTGCTCACCAAGGAAGGCCCGCTCGACGTACTCACGCTGAACGTCGAGCCTTGCCCCGAATCCGCGCCGGATGTGACCGCGCTCGAAAACGCGAAGTCCGCGCTCGCCTACGACATCAAGGCGCTGATCGGTGTGAGCGCCGTGGTGAACGTGCTCGCGGTGAACGGCATCGAACGATCCGTCGGCAAGGCGCGGCGCGTGATCGACCGGCGCAACGTCGCGTCGTGAAGCAAAAAGCTCGCGAGCCATGATGGCCGCGAGCTTTTTGTGAAGCTGCCGGGAAACCGGCGATATCAGGAATTGGGCAGCAACAGCCACATCCTGCCGCCCTGCTTCATGCGCCCGGCGAGATCGCCGGCATCGTCCCCCAGTCCCCAGAAATAGTCCGCGCGCACACCGCCTTTGATCGCCGAACCGGTGTCCTGCGCGAAAACGAGGCGATTCATCGGCTGATTGCTGAGCGGACGCGTGGTCTGCAGGAAAACGGGCGTGCCGAGCGGAATCGCCGACGGATCGACGGCAATCGAACGCTCCGGCGTCAACGGCACGCCGAGCGCGCCGACGGGACCGTCGCCGAGACTTGCGGACATCGTTTCGTTAGCGGGCATCTCGCGGAAAAAGACGAAGCGCGGGTTCACGTCGAGCAGTGCGTCGACGCGCGCCGGATTCGCCTTCGCCCATGCTTTGATGCCTTGCATCGTCGCCTGTGCGGGCGTGAGTTCTCCGCGATCGAGCAATTCCTTGCCGATCGAGCGATACGGCTGGTTGTTGGTGCCGCCGAAGCCGACGCGCATCACGCTGCCGTCTTCCATGACGACGCGCCCCGAACCCTGCACCTGCAGAAAGAACGCTTCGATCGGATCGTCGACCCACACGAGTTCGTTGCCGTTCAACGCGCCCGAACGTTCGAGCTGCGCGCGCGCGGGAAGCGCCGAACCGGGCTTGTATCGATACGGCCACCGGTACAACGCATACTGATAAATCCCGTGACGCGTGCGCGACCCGCGCAGAAGCGGCTCGTAGTAGCCGGTCACGAGACCGTCGAGCGTGCCGTCGGTGTTGGCGAGCTGAAATGGCGTGAAATAGGCTTCGAAGAAGCTGCGCGCCGCCGACATGTCGAGGTCGTCGAGCCGCTCGGCCGCCGCGCACGCCTTCTGCCAGTTGGCCTGTCGCGAGAGCCGGTTGCAGTTCTGGCGCAGCGCGGCGGTCGCGCCGATCAGCGAATCGTCCTGCCAGCCCGGCACCTGCTGCCAGCTCACCGCAGTCAGGCGCGAAGCGGCGCGCTGTCCGGTGATGATCGGCGTGCCGGTCGCCGTCGCAGGCCCCGGCTTCACGTAATTGCCGCCGCCGCACGAGGCGAGCAGGACAGCGGTTGCAATCGATGCGGCCCAGGCCGCTGCTCGTGCGGCCGGCCGCACGAAGCGCATACAATGCTCGTTCTTGATGGGAACCGCCATGTCTGATCTGTTCGACGAATATCCAATGCTTATTTTTGCGCTCGAGTCGCTCGTGGCGCTCGCCTTGCTGATCTTCATCGTGGTATGGACGGCATCGGGCAAGAAGAAGAACCAGAACCGCTCGAACGATCCCGCGAAACGGCGCTGATTCGCGCCGCCTGCCGCTGTTTCGCTCAGTGGAGCGTGCGCGGCATATGCAACGCAAATTCCGCTACGGGCGCTTCGAAGCGCTCGCCGTCTTCCGCCACGCAGAAATACTCGCCGCGCATCGTGCCGACCGGCGTCGCGATCACCGCCCAGCTCGTGTATTCGAACTGCTCGCCCGGCGGCAACAGCGGCTGATGCCCGACGACGCCCAGCCCCTTCACTTCCTGAACGTGATCGTTGCTGTCGGTGATGATCCAGTGCCGCGAGATCAACTGCGCCGCCACCTGGCCGGTATTGCGGATCGTCAGCGTGTAGGCAAATGCGTACTGCCTGCTATCCGGGTCTGATTGGTCCGGCAAATACCGCGTCTCCACGGAAACGCTGAATTCGTACTGGCTCATCGTTGTTCCAATTCCAATTCGATCGGCCGCTTGGCCGCCAGACACGGGCGCGCCGGCGCGCGGCCATTGGTCTGGCATTCTGCTTGATGCGAGCGGCGCCCGCAACACGATTGGCGTCCCGCCGCCACATCCGCGCGCCATCCGTTGGCCATTCGGACGAGGGACTCCGCGGAAAACGCGGGTTAAAATCACGGCTTTAGGTCGCTACCCGCATACGTCCATGGCGCAATTCCACATCGCTCCCAGCATCCTGTCCGCCGACTTTTCCCGCCTCGGCGAGGAAGTCCGCAACGTCGTCGCCGCCGGCGCCGACTGGATCCACTTCGACGTCATGGACAACCACTACGTGCCGAACCTGACGATCGGTCCGATGGTGTGCGAGGCTATCCGCCCGCACGTGGACGTGCCCATCGACGTGCATCTGATGGTGCGCCCGGTCGACCGCATCGTGCCCGATTTCGCGAAGGCCGGCGCCAATGTGATCAGTTTTCATCCGGAAGGTTCGGATCACATCGACCGCACGCTGTCGCTGATCCGCGATCACGGCTGCAAGGCGGGCCTCGTTTTCAATCCCGCCACGCCGCTGATCTACCTCGATCACGTAATGGACAAGGTCGATCTCGTGCTCATCATGTCGGTAAATCCGGGTTTCGGCGGGCAGTCGTTCATTCCCGAGGCGCTCAACAAGGTGCGCGAGGCACGCGCGCGCATCGATGCGTATCGGGATCGCACGGGGCGCGAAATCCATCTGGAAGTCGATGGCGGCGTAAAGGTCGACAACATCGCGGAAATCGCGGCGGCCGGCGCGGATTCGTTCGTCGCGGGATCGGCCATTTTCGGTAAGCCCGACTACAAGGCGGTCATCGACGCAATGCGCGCCGAACTGGCGAAGGTGGAATCTGGAGCGAAAGCATGAGTGAGATCGCAGCGGCGCAATCGCCCTTTGTGAATCGTCCGATCCGCGCGGCGATCATCGACCTCGACGGCACCATGGTCGACACCGCCGACGACTTCGTCGCGGCACTGAATGCAATGCTCGCGCGCATCGCCATCGAACAGCCGGTCACGCGCGATGAAGTCACGGGCTATGTCGGCAAGGGTTCGGAGAATCTGATCCGCAGCGTGCTCGCCGTGCGGCTGTCGCCGTCGCAGGCGGTCGCGCAGTTCGACGACGCGCTCGCGATCTATCAAAGCGAATACGCGAAGGTCAACGGCAAGCACTCGACGCTATTCCCCGAAGTGAGGGAAGGCCTCGAAGCGATGCGTGAAAGCGGCGTCGCGCTCGCATGCGTGACCAACAAGCCGCATCGCTTCGCCGTGGAGTTGCTTGCGCACTTCGGCATTGCGGATTTCTTCAAGGTGATTCTCGGCGGCGACTCGCTGCCCGCGAAGAAACCCGATCCGCTCCCGATGCTCACCGCATGCGAACGACTGGACGTCTTGCCGCGCGAGACCGTGGCGGTCGGCGATTCGGAAAACGACGCGCTCGCGGGCCGCGCGGCCGGCCTCGCGACCTTGACCGTTCCGTACGGTTACAACCATGGGAAGCCTGTACAGTCGGTGAAATCCGATGGTATAGTTTCCTCGCTGCGCACCGCAGCATCGGCGATTGCCGCCACCTTGGCGCCGCCGGACACCACACTGACTGAATAAGTCCATCCATTCATGTTTCTCAACAGAAAACGGAGTCTGAGCAGCATCGACCGGGGAGCCTGGCCCTGGCGTCGCTGGTCGCGCTAACCTCGCCCGAGGTGCGCTGAAGCCGTCATGCGTGATCGCGCTTCAGCATCCGTTTTTTGTTTCGCTGCGCATACCCGCGCCGTTTCCGTTGAATCGTCGTATATCGAACCTCGCTCACGCACGCGTCGTGTAGTGCCGCGAGTCGTCCTGTCCGCTTCCGCAAATCGAAGCGGCGGGGCCGTCGTATGCGATCATCACGAGATTCGACCGACCGCAGCGCCCTGCACTCCCCGATACCGCGCCACCCAGAAAGCGCGCATCGCTCAAGGATCGCAACATGACCGAACTCGAATTCCAATCGCTGGCGAACGAAGGCTTCAATCGCATTCCGCTCATCGCCGAAGCCCTCGCCGACCTCGAAACGCCGCTCTCGCTCTATCTCAAGCTCGCGCAGACGGAGCGCAACGGCGCGAACTCGTTCCTGCTGGAGTCCGTCGTGGGCGGCGAGCGTTTCGGGCGCTACTCGTTCATCGGTCTGCCGGCCCGCACGACCGTGAGCGTGCGAAACGGCAAGACGCAAGTCGTGACCGATGGCAACGTCATCGAGACGGATGAAGGCGATCCGCTCACGTTCATCGAGCAATATCAAAAGCGCTTCAAGGTCGCGACGCGGCCCGGCTTGCCGCGCTTTTGCGGCGGTCTCGCGGGCTACTTCGGTTACGACGCGGTGCGCTACATCGAGAAGAAGCTCGCGCACAGTGCGCCGCCCGACGATCTCGATCTTCCCGACATCCAGTTGCTGCTGACCGAAGAAGTCGCGGTCATCGACAACCTCGCGGGCAAGCTTTATCTCATCGTCTACGCCGATCCGACCAAGCCGGAAGCGTATGCCAAGGCGAAGCATCGGCTGCGCGAACTGAAGGCGCGTTTGCGCGTGACGGTTCAACCGCCGGTGACATCCGCGAGCGTGCGTACGGAAACGTTCCGCGAATTCAAGAAGGACGATTATCTGAACGCCGTGCGCCGCGCGAAGGAATACATCGCGGCCGGCGAACTGATGCAAGTGCAAGTCGGCCAGCGGCTCATCAAGCCGTTCCGCGACAATCCGCTTTCGCTGTATCGCGCGCTGCGTTCGCTGAATCCGTCGCCGTATATGTACTACTACAACTTCGGCGGCGAAGTGCACGTGGTCGGTGCATCGCCGGAAATTCTCGTGCGTCAGGAAAAGCGCGCCGACGATCGCATTGTGACGATTCGTCCGCTCGCAGGCACGCGCCCGCGCGGCAACACGCCCGAACGCGACGCCGAACTCGCCACCGAACTGCTTAACGATCCGAAGGAAGTCGCCGAGCACGTCATGCTGATCGACCTCGCGCGCAACGACGTCGGCCGCATCGCGCAGACCGGGTCGGTCACCGTGACGGACAAACTGGTCATCGAAAAATACTCGCACGTCCAGCACATCGTGAGCTCGGTCGAAGGCAAGCTCAAGGAAGGCATGAGCAATTTCGACGTGCTGCGCGCCACCTTCCCTGCCGGCACGCTGTCCGGCGCGCCGAAGGTTCGCGCGATGGAACTCATCGACGAACTCGAGCCGATCAAGCGCGGCTTGTACGGCGGCGCTGTCGGGTATCTGTCCTTCAGCGGCGAAATGGATCTGGCCATCGCGATCCGCACCGGCCTCATCCACAAGGGCAATCTCTATGTTCAGGCGGCAGCGGGCGTCGTCGCCGATTCGGTGCCCGAATCCGAATGGCAGGAAACGGAGAACAAGGCGCGCGCCGTGCTGCGCGCCGCCGAGCAAGTGCAAGACGGCCTCGACAGCGACTTCTGAGGAGACAAGACCATGCTGCTGATGATCGACAACTACGATTCCTTCACCTACAACCTGGTCCAGTACTTCGGCGAACTCGGCGAGGACGTGCTCACGTATCGCAACGACGAAATCACGCTCGACGAAATCGCGAAGCTCAACCCCGAGCGCATCTGTCTTTCGCCGGGACCGAGCAATCCGCAACACGCGGGCATCACGCTCGACGTGTTGCGTGAGTTTTCCGGCAAGCTGCCGATTCTCGGCGTGTGCCTCGGCCATCAGGCAATCGGCGAGGCGTTCGGCGGACGCGTCGTGCGCGCACAGACGATCATGCACGGCAAAGTGAGCCAGATCGAAACCGACTGTAAAGGCGTGTTCGCCGATCTTCCCAAACACTTCAACGTGACGCGCTATCACTCGCTCGCTATTGAGCGCGAGTCTTTGCCCGACTGTCTGGAAGTGTCCGCGTGGACGCCCGACGGTGAAATCATGGGTGTTCGTCACCGTGAACTGGAAGTGGAAGGCGTGCAGTTCCATCCGGAATCGATTCTTTCCGAGCACGGCCACGCGCTGCTCGAAAACTTCGTGAAAAACTCTTCGACCGGAAAGCGAGCCTGACGACATGACCATCACCGCACAGGAAGCGCTGCAGCGCACGATCGAACATCGGGAAATCTTTCACGACGAAATGCTGCATCTGATGCGCCAGATCATGCGCGGCGAGATGTCGCCCGTCATGGCCGCCGCGATCATCACCGGCTTGCGCGTGAAGAAGGAAACCATCGGCGAAATCGCCGCTGCCGCGACCGTCATGCGCGAATTTGCGAATCACGTCGAAGTGGCGGACAACTCGAATTTCGTCGATATCGTCGGCACGGGCGGCGACGGCTCGCACACGTTCAATATCTCCACGGCATCGATGTTCGTCGCGGCCGCGTCGGGCGCGAAGGTCGCGAAGCACGGCAACCGCGGCGTGTCGAGCAAATCCGGCAGCGCGGACGTGCTCGAAGCCCTCGGCGTGAACATCGATCTGACACCGGAACAAGTGGCCGCTTCCATTGCCGAAACCGGCATGGGCTTCATGTTCGCGCCGAATCATCATCCGGCGATGAAGAACATCGCGCCCGTGCGCCGCGAACTCGGCGTGCGGACCATCTTCAATATTCTCGGGCCGCTGACGAATCCGGCCGGCGCGCCGAATCAGCTTCAGGGCGTGTTTCACGAAGACCTCGTCGGTATTCAGGTGCGCGTGATGCAGCGTCTCGGCGCGAAACACGTTCTCGTCGTGTACGGCAAGGACGGCATGGACGAGGTGTCGCTCGGCGCCGCGACGAAAGTCGGCGAGCTGAAAAACGGCGAAGTCACCGAGTACGAGATTCATCCGGAGGATTTCGGCCTGCAGATGGTGTCGAATCGTTCGCTGAAGGTGCAGGACGCGCAGGAATCGAAGGCAATGCTGCTAGGCGCGCTGAACAACAAGGCGGGCGTCGCGCGCGAGATCGTCACATTGAATGCGGGAACCGCGCTTTATGCCGCGGATGTCGTCGATTCGATCGAAGCCGGCATGGCCGCCGCGCGCGAAGCGATCGAGAGCGGCGCGGCGCGCGAGAAGGTCGAGACGCTCGTGAAGTTCACGCAGCAATTCGCAAAGAAATAACGGAACCCGAACGGAAGCCGACATGAGTGACATTCTGGATCGCATCATCGCGGTCAAGCGCGAGGAAGTCCGCGCTGCCGAACAAAGCGCCCCGCTCGAAGAGCTGAAGCTCGAAGCCAGTTCGCGCGACCTGCGCGATTTCGTCGGCGCATTGCGCGCGAAGCATGCGGCGAATCAGGCGGCGGTGATCGCGGAAGTGAAGAAGGCGAGCCCGTCGAAAGGCGTGCTGCGAGAGGATTTCGTACCCGCCGACATCGCGCGTTCGTACGAAAAAGGCGGCGCCGCATGCCTTTCCGTGCTCACCGACGTGCAGTTCTTCAAGGGTAGCGTCGCGTATCTGGAGGAAGCGCGCGCGGCGTGCAGTCTGCCGGTGCTGCGCAAGGACTTCATCATCGATCCGTATCAGATCATCGAAGCCCGCGCGATGGGCGCGGACTGCATCCTGCTGATCGCCGCCGCGCTCGAACTCTCGCAGATGCAGGATCTCGAAGCCTACGCGCACTCGCTCGGGCTCGCGGTGCTGGTCGAAGTCCACGACGCCGACGAACTGCGCGACGCGCTCACGCTGAAGACGCCGCTCATCGGCATCAACAATCGCAATCTGCGCACGTTCGAAACGACGATCGAAACGACCATCGGCTTGCTGGAGCAGATTCCCGATGACCGCATCGTGGTAACGGAATCCGGCGTTCTGTCGCGCGTCGATGTCGACCGGCTGCGCGCGATGCGCGTGCATACGTTCCTCGTCGGCGAAGCGTTCATGCGCGCCGACGATCCGGGCGCCGAACTCGCGCGCATGTTCTTCTAAATCTCATCGACGGGAACCGCATGGGCATCGAACGGGAATTGAAACTCGCGCTCGCGCCGTCGCAACACGACGACGTGGCGCGCTTCTTCGACGAACGCACCGGCGCGGGCAAGCCGATCGAGCTTGCCAACGTCTACTTCGACACGCCGGACTGCGCGCTCGCGAAGGCGAAATCCGCGCTGCGCCTGCGCCGCACGCCGGAGCAATGGCTGCAGACGTTCAAGACGCTCGGCAAATCGGTGGCTGGCCTGAGCAACCGGCACGAGTGGGAGTTGCCGGTGCAAGGCGAAGCGCTCGAAATCGATGCGCTCATCGCCGCCTGCGACAACGACGCCGCGCGCGAAGCGCTGCAACGCGCCGCGCCGGACCTGATCGCGCTGTTCAAGACCAATTTCAGGCGCATCGTCTGGGACATCGAGCGCGAGGGTTCGCATATCGAAGTCGCGCTGGATCGCGGCGAAATCACGGCGGACGTCGACGGCACGACGCGTCGCGCGGATATCAGCGAGCTGGAGCTGGAACTGAAATCCGGCGAGGAAAGCGCGCTTTCGATGCTCGCGGCGGAATTGCGCGGCGCGTTTCCCGAGATCGTTCCCGAAGACCTCAGCAAGGCGCAGCGCGGCTATCTGCTGCGCGAGCCGCCCGAAGGCAAGAACCGCAACGCATGAATCAGCAGCCTTCCCTTTTCGCGGATAACGAAGCCGCGAACGCGTCGTCGAACTCCACGACGCTCGAAAGTCAGTTCGACGCGCTGCCCGCCGACTGGTGCCGCCATCTGAAGCCGTTCATCGACAGCAAGCATTACGCGGCGTTGTGCGCGTTCGTCGATGCCGAGCGCGCCGCTGGCAAGACCGTCTATCCCGCCGATGTCTTTCGCGCGCTGCGCCTCACGAGTCCTGCCGACGTGAAGGTCGTCATCCTCGGACAAGACCCGTATCACGGCGAGGACAAAGGCGCGCCGCAAGCGCACGGCCTCGCGTTTTCGGTGCCCGCACCCGTGCGCCCGCCGCCGTCCTTGCGCAACATCTTCAAGGAGATTCACGCGAGTCTCGGATTTCCCGCGCCCGCGCACGGTTGCCTCGATTCGTGGGCCAAACAAGGCGTGCTGCTGCTGAACACGTCGCTGACGGTCGAGCGCGATAAAGCCGGAAGCCACGCGAAACGCGGCTGGGAACAATGCACCGACACGCTGATCCACGAAATGGCGCAGCGTCACGATGGCCTCGTGTTCATGCTGTGGGGCGCGCACGCGCAGGCGAAGCGCAAGCTGATCGACGACACGCAGAAGGCGCATTGCGTGCTGGAGGCGGCGCATCCGTCGCCGTTGTCGGCGTATCGCGGATTCTTCGGCTGCGGGCACTTCGCGCTCGCGAACGAATATCTGACGAAGCACGGACGCGCGCCGATCGACTGGCGTCTGCCCGCCGAGCCTGAATTGCTCGCCTGAAACGCAAAAAACCCCGCCACGCGAGGTTTTTCTTCGATACGAAAGCGCTTAAACCGCTGCGATCGCCTCACGCGCCGACGCGAGTGCCGCGCCAGCCGCTTCCGGTCCCATGTTCAGGCCTTCGGCGTAGATGAAGTTCACGTCCGTCATGCCGAGGAAGCCGAGGAACGTCTTGAGGAACGGCGTCTGCGAATCGTTCGGCGTGCCTGCGTACTTGCCGCCGCGCGCCGACACCACGTACACCTTCTTGCCCTTCACGAGACCTTCCGGACCATTCGCGGTGTAGCTGAACGTGATGCCCGCACGCGCGATCCAGTCGAAATACGTCTTCAGTTGCGACGAGATGCCGAAGTTGTACAGCGGCGCTGCGATTACGACGATATCCGCGGCTTGCAGCTCGGCGATCAGCGCTTCGCTCTTGGCGTTGATCGCGGCTTGCTCGGCGGTGCGCTGATCGGCGGGCGTGAAGAACGCGCCGAGCGTGGCGTCGTCGAGATGCGGCAGCGCGTCGCCCAGCAGATTGCGCACGACCACCTTCGCGCCCGGATTGCTTTGTTGCAGTTTCGCGGTCAGTTCGTCGGCGAGCAGCGTCGATTGAGCGCCTTGCGAACGGGCGGCGGAGTTGATCTGGAGAATCGTCGTCATGATGGCTTCCTGTCTCTGAGAGGTTCGGGCGCACTCGGCGTCCCGTTAGGAAGCATTCTTCTCATTTCGACCTTCGGGAAAAAGCCGTCAGATCGTGACGGATCGTTGCACCGATAGAACAATCCGCCACATATTCCGGCAATCAGCCTTTCAGCCAGCGCTCGCGCCATTGTTTCGACGGACCCCGACCGTCGATGGCCGTCAGCACGTAACGCGCGACTTCCGGTCCGTCCAGCTTGACCTCGGTGCGGCGCAACTCGTCGCGACGGAACGCGTGCACCTCCACTTTCGCGCCCGGCAGATAACGCGACAGCAGCGCATCGAGATTCGAGCCGTTGACGCGCAGTCCGTCGATCGCGACGAGCACATCGCCCGCCGACAATCCCGCCTTCTGCGCCGCGCTGCCTTCGTGGACGACGGCCAGCGTGCAATCCGCGCCGCCACGCACGCGCGCGCCGAGCGACGGCTTGACCGCCGCGCCGTTGCCCGGGAGATCGGGGGCGAGCGCGATGCCGAACGGCTCGAAAAGCGCATCGAGCGGCAAATCGCGCGTGCCGCGCACGCCGTCGCGGAACAGCGAGCGCAGGTCAGCGCCGGTCGCTTCGGCGAAAAGCGCCTCGACGTCTTCCTCCGCAATGCCGCGCCCCTTGCCGTTGTAAAACTCGCGACCGTAGCGCTGCCAAAGCAGACGCATCACGTCGTCGAGCGATTTGCGGTTGTCGGTCTGCGCGCGAATCGACAGATCGAACGCCAGCGCGACGAGCGAGCCTTTCTGGTAATAGCTGACGATCGCGTTCGACGCGTTTTCGTCGGCGCGGTAGTACTTCACCCAGGCGTCGAACGAGCTTTGCGCGACCGATTGCTTGAACCGCCCGGAGCCGCGCAGCACGCCGCCGATCGTCTTGCCGAGCAGACTGAAATAATCGCCGGCGGAAATCAGGCCGCTGCGCACGAGCATCAGATCGTCGTAGTACGACGTGAAGCCTTCGAAGAGCCATAAGAGCGTCGTGTAATTTTCCTGCGACAGATCGTACGGCGCGAACGTCGCCGGCTTGATCCGCTTCACGTTCCACGTATGGAAATACTCGTGGCTGCACAGGCCGAGATACGTGCGATAACCCTCGGTCGTTTCCGGGCGGCCCTGCACCGGCAGATCCGTGCGATTGCAGATGAGCGCCGTCGATGCGCGATGCTCCAGCCCGCCGTAACCATCGCTGACTGCGACGGTCATGAACACGTAGCGATCCATCGGCGCTTTCTTCGTGCGCGGCTCGAAGAGCGCGATCTGCGCTTCGCAGACGCGCTTCAGGTCGGCGGCGAGCCGGTTCATATCGAGATTGACGACGCGCCCCGAAATCACGATGTCGTGCTTCACGCCGTGCGCGCTGAAACTGCCGAGCGCAAATTCGCCGAGCGTGACCGGATGGTCGACGAGTTCGTCGTAATTCGCCGCTTCATAGGCGCCGAAACCGTAGCGCTTCGTGCCGCGCGCTTCTGAAAGCGCCGTCGCGACGCGCCAGTTGCGATACGCGCCGCCCTGCGGCGGTTCGATATCGACGACGCACGGCGCGCCCGACTGCCCTTCCACCGCGAGGAACGTGCTCGTGCCGTTGAAGAAGCCGACGGTGTCGTCGAGATGCGCGGCGCGCACCGACATGTCCCACGCGTAGACCTCGTAGCGCAGCGTGATCGGGCCGTCGGTCGGCGCGGCTTGCCACGCGTGCTTGTCGATCTTTTCGATGGCGATCTTGCGGCCCGCCGCGTTGAACGCCTGCAGCGTCACGATGTTGCGTGCGAACTCGCGGATCATGTAGCTGCCCGGAATCCAGACCGGCAGCATGAAGCGCTGGCCGGCCGGATCGGGAACGGCTACGGTCAGCGTCACTTCGAAGAGATGCGCGGCGGGATTTTTCGGAACGATGCGGTAGCGGACGGGCTGCACCGTTTGCAAAAGCGTAGTCATCTCGATGTCCTTTGTTCTTGTTCTGGGCGCGTCGATCTTGAACGAACCGCGCCCGGCGCCTTGCTTGTTTACGCTGCGCTTTCGGAAATGCAAGGCCGTAAAAACACAGGAGGCGCATGACGCGCCTCCCTTCTTCGTTTCGGACCGCGCTCAGCGCACGGCGGACAGTTCCTTTTCGAGCCGGTCGGCGGGCACGGCGCCTGGCAGACGCCGGCCATCGACGAGGAATACGGTCGGCGTGCCGGTGACGTTCATCGCGCGGCCGAGCTTTAGATTCTTGTCGATGGCGGTCGTATCGCACGATGCCGACGCGGTCGGCGCCTTGTGATCGAGCATCCAGCTTTCCCACGACACACCGCGATCCTGCGCGCACCAGATCGACTTCGACTTGGCCGTCGAATCGGGCGAGAGCACCGGATACAGGAAGGTGTAGACCGTCACGTTGTCGATCGACTTCAGCGTCGATTCGAGTTGCTTGCAGTACGGGCAGTTCGGATCGGAAAACACCGCGATCTTGCGGCTGCCGTTGCCCTTCACGACCTTCACCGCGTTCTCGAACGGCAGCTTCGCGAAGTCGATCTTGTTGGTTTCGGCAAGCCGCGCCTCGGTGAGGTTCTTGCTGTTCCGTGTATCGACGAGATCGCCGATCAGCACGTAATTGCCGCTCGCGTCGCTATACACGATCTGCGAGCCGAGATTCACCTCGTAGAGACCGGGAATCGGCGTCTTTTCGATGCTCTTGATGGTCGCGTCGCCCATGCGCGATTCGAGCGCCGACTTCAGCTTGTCGGTGGTCTGATCGGCCTGCGCCGAACAGCCGACGCCGAGCGTCACGGCGAGCGCCGCGGCCGTCGCCAGGGCCAGTCTGAGGGTGGTTTTCATGCGGTTTCCTGTGAGTCGTGCGGCATCGCGCCCGAGAAAGTGAGATTGTTTCAGCCGAGCGCCGCCGAGACGAGCCAGCGCTTGATGAGCGGCTGCGCGCCGACGAACGCCATGCCGGTGTTGCGGACCGCGCGCGCGAGCGTACCCGGCACGGCGAAAAGCCGCTGCAGGCCGTCGGTCGCGAACATGAGCTTCTGGATGTCTTCACGGCGCGCGCGTTCGTATCGGCGAAGGAGGATCGGATCGCCGAGATCGCGGAACGACTCCTTGTTCGCGATGACGTCCGCGAGCGCGGCGACGTCGCGCAGGCCGAGGTTCATGCCCTGCCCCGCGAGCGGATGAATCAGATGCGCGGCATCGCCGACGAGCGCAACACGCGGCGCGACGAGTTTGTCGACGGTTTGCAGCCCGAGCGGAAAGCCTTGCGCCGGCGTCACGCAATCGAGCGTGCCGAGCTGGTTTTGCGTTGCCGTTTCGACTTGCGCGGCGAGTTGCGCCGGATCGAGCGCGAGCAGTTCGTCGGCGTGTTCGGTGCGCGCGGACCACACGAGCGAAACGTGATCGCCCGGCAGCGGCAAGAGCGCGATGATTTCGGTATCGCGGAACCATTGGTACGCCGTTTCGCCGTGCGGCTTTTCGGCCTTGAAATTGGCGACGACGCCCGTCTGCCGATAATCGCGCCGATTCATCTTCGCGCCCATTTGCGCGCGCACCCACGAATGCGCGCCGTCCGCGCCGACGATCAGATCCGTCTCCAGCATTTCGCCGCTCGCGAGTGCAATGTGCGCGGCGTCGGTTTCGACCGTCATGCCCTGCGCGCGCGATTCGAACCACGAAAGACTCGGCGAAAAGCGCAACGCGGCATCGAGCGATTGCTCGATCAGCGACGATTCCACGATCCACGCGAGCTGCGGCACCGACGCCTGAAACGCCGAGAAGTGCAATTCCGCGTGGGCATCGCCGAACACGCGCATGTCGAAGACGGGACCGAGCCGCGAACGATCGAGCGCCTGCCAGACGCGCAGACGCTCCAGCAGCGCCTGCGAGCTCGACGACAGCGCGTAGATGCGCGAATCGAACGCCGCGCCCGGCGGCAGGCCAGCCGCGCGCGACGCGACGAGCGCGGTGCGCAGCCCGGATTGCGCGAGCGCGAGCGCCGCCGTCTTGCCGACGAGCCCGCCGCCGACGACGATAGCGTGAAATTTCAGTGGATGCGGAGTCATCCGGGCATTATAGCCGTGGGGTTCGAACGGGTTTGCGAGCCGGCGGCGGCGCTTGCCCGCGACGGTGCGGCGGTACAATAGCGGTTTGCCTGGCCGCCGCACGCGGCCGTAGCGTGGCGGGCGGTTCTCGCCCGCTCATTGCGCACCATTTTTGACGAAACCCGCGCGGCCCGCGCCGTCTTACCAGTTCGAAGGATTCCATGAGCCTCCAATGCGGCATCGTCGGCTTGCCTAATGTCGGCAAGTCCACTCTTTTCAATGCGTTGACCAAGGCGGGCATTGCCGCCGAGAACTATCCGTTCTGCACGATCGAGCCGAACGTCGGCGTCGTCGAAGTGCCGGACGCGCGCCTCACCGCGCTCGCCGAAATCGTGAAGCCCGAGCGCATCCTGCCGGCGGTCGTCGAATTCGTCGATATCGCGGGGCTCGTCGCCGGTGCGTCGAAAGGCGAAGGCCTCGGCAATCAGTTCCTCGCGAACATCCGCGAAACCGACGCGATCACGCACGTCGTGCGCTGCTTCGAGGACGAGAACGTGATCCACGTCGCGGGCCAGATCGATCCGATCGCGGATATCGAAGTCATCAATACTGAACTCGCGCTCGCCGATCTGGCGACGGTCGAAAAAGCGCAGGCGCGCTATTCGAAGGCGGCGAAGTCGGGCAACGACAAGGAAGCGATCAAGCTCGTCGCCGTGCTGGAAAAAGTGCGCGCGCAGCTCGATCAGGCGAAGCCGGTGCGCGGCCTTTCGCTGACGGAAGAAGAACTGCTGCTCATCAAGCCGTTCTGTCTGATCACGTCCAAGCCGACGATGTACGTCGCGAACGTGAAGGACGACGGCTTCGAGAACAACCCGCATCTCGACGCGGTGCGCAAGCATGCGGAAGCGGAAAACGCGCCGGTGGTCGCGGTGTGCGCGGCGATCGAAGCGGAAATCGCCGATCTCGACGATGCCGACAAGCTCGAATTCCTCGCCGACATGGGCATGGACGAGCCGGGCTTGAATCGCGTGATTCGCGCGGGTTTCAAGCTGCTCGGCCTGCAGACGTACTTCACGGCGGGCGTGAAGGAAGTGCGCGCGTGGACGATTCATATCGGCGATACGGCGCCCCAGGCGGCGGGTGCCATTCACACGGATTTCGAGCGCGGGTTCATTCGCGCGCAGACCATCTCGTTCGATGACTACATCGCTTATAAGGGCGAGCAAGGGGCGAAGGAAGCCGGGAAGATGCGCGCCGAAGGGAAGGAGTATGTCGTGCACGACGGGGATGTCATGAATTTCTTGTTTAACGTCTGACGCGCGACGTAAAGAAACGTCAAAGCGGCTTGCCTCGCGAAGCGGAGTGTCTTTTCATGGACACTCCGCTTTTTTCTTGCGCGGACGAGACAACGCAGCAACGCTGCGATCGACAAAAACAACGAGAGACAACCACAAGATGCAGAGACACGCACTGCGCGCATTCACAGCTTTCACGCTGATCGCGGCGAGCTTGCTCGCAACGTCCGACGCCTTCGCCTATCGCGGCAACCCGTACCAGTATCAACCGCAGCCCGACGAGTCCGATCTCGACAACCACGGTCATTACGTCAACCGCGACGGCAACGTCGTCCACTCGCCCGCGCGCACGCGCTCCGGCGCTGTCCCCGCGGGCGCGACCGCGCAATGCCGCGACGGCTCCTACAGCTTCAGCCAGCATCACAGCGGCACATGCTCGCGGCACGGGGGCGTAGCCGCCTGGCAATGACCGCCTCCACCGCGAAGTACAATGCCACCTCATCCCGCCTGCGCGAAACGCCACGGCGGGAACGCGCGAATCCGCGCCACCGAACATCCTCGCGCGCCGAACCGGGCGCCCCGCATTCATCCATCCAGCTAGGACAATATGGCCCAATACGTCTTCACCATGAACCGCGTCGGCAAGATCGTCCCGCCGAAGCGTCAGATCCTGAAAGACATCTCCCTTTCGTTCTTCCCCGGCGCCAAAATCGGTCTGCTCGGCCTGAACGGTTCCGGCAAATCGACGCTCATCCGCATCATGGCGGGCGTCGACAAGGACATCGAAGGCGAAGCCACGCCGATGCCCAATCTGAACATCGGCTATCTGCCGCAGGAGCCGCAGCTCGATCCGCAGCAGACCGTGCGTGAAGCCGTCGAAGAAGGTCTCGGCGATGTCTTCCTGGCGCAAAAGAAGCTCGACGAAATCTACGCCGCCTACGCCGAACCCGACGCCGATTTCGACGCGCTCGCCGCCGAACAGGCGAAGTACGAAGCCATCCTCTCGACGAGCGATGGCGGTAGCCCCGAGCAGCAACTCGAAGTCGCCGCCGACGCGCTGCGCCTGCCCGCGTGGGACGCGAAAATCGAACATCTGTCGGGCGGCGAAAAGCGTCGCGTCGCGCTGTGCAAGCTGCTGCTGCAAAAGCCCGACATGCTGCTCCTCGACGAACCGACCAACCACCTCGACGCCGAATCCGTCGAATGGCTCGAACAGTTTCTGACGCGCTATCCGGGCACCGTCGTCGCGGTGACGCACGATCGCTACTTCCTCGATAACGCCGCCGAATGGATTCTCGAACTCGACCGCGGACACGGCATTCCGTGGAAGGGCAACTATTCGAGCTGGCTCGATCAGAAGGAAGACCGCCTGAAGCAGGAAGAGGCGAGCGAATCCGCGCGTCAGAAGGCGATCAAGAAAGAACTCGAATGGGTGCGACAGAATCCGAAGGGACGTCAGGCGAAATCGAAGGCGCGTATCGCGCGATTCGAGGAACTCAACAGCCAGGAATACCAGAAGCGCAACGAAACGCAGGAAATCTTCATTCCGGTCGGCGATCGCCTCGGCAATGAAGTCATCGAGTTCAAGAACGTCAGCAAGGCGTATGGCGACCGCCTGCTCATCGACAACCTGAACATGAAGATTCCGGCGGGCGCGATCGTCGGCATCATCGGGCCGAACGGCGCCGGTAAGTCCACGCTCTTCCGCATGCTGACCGGCAAGGAGCAGCCGGATTCGGGCGAAATCGTCAAGGGACCGACGGTCAAGCTCGCGTACGTCGATCAGAGCCGCGATGCGCTCGCCGCCGACAAGACCGTCTTCGAGGAAATCTCCGGCGGCGCCGACGTCCTCACGGTCGGCAAATACGAAACGCCGTCGCGCGCGTATATCGGCCGCTTCAACTTCAAGGGCAGCGATCAGCAGAAACTCGTCGGCAATCTGTCCGGCGGCGAGCGCGGACGTCTGCATCTGGCGAAGACGCTCATCGCGGGCGGCAACGTGCTGCTGCTCGACGAACCGTCGAACGACCTCGACGTCGAAACGCTGCGCGCGCTCGAAGACGCGCTGCTCGAATTCGCCGGCTCCGTGATGGTGATTTCGCACGACCGCTGGTTCCTCGACCGCATCGCGACGCACATCCTCGCGTTCGAGGGCGATTCGCACGTCGAATTCTTCGACGGCAACTATCAGGAATACGAGGCCGACAAGCGCAAGCGTCTCGGCGAGGAAGCCGCGAAGCCCAAGCGTCTGCGCTACAAGCCGATCACGCGCTAACGTCTGACGAAAGAGCCTATGCGGGGGCGCGCACCGACATCAGGCGTAAAAGTGGCGACTGTGTAGGGCGCAGTCGCCACTTACTTTTTCGAGCGACGCTTTCCAGTAAGCCGACACGGAGACACACGCAGATGGCGGGATCGAGCGCGCGGCGGGGAGCGCTTTGGGCAATCGGAATCGTCGTGGCGCTCGTCGTCGTGGTGATCGGCGGCTGGTTTTTCGTCGTCCATCAGATGAAAGAGCGGATCCTCGAGACGCTCGGCCCGAACGGTTCGGTGGAAGAGATCGACGTCGGCTTCGGGCACGTCACGCTCTCGCGCGTGCGGCTGCGCGGCCCGAAAGACTGGCCAGCCGGCGACGCGATGCGCGCGGAGCGCATCGTGCTCGACGTCGACATGCAATCGCTCATCTCGAGGCCGATTCATCTGCGCAGCGTGAGCGTCGACAACTACTATCTGTCGATCGTCCGCTCCGCCGATGGCCGCGTACGCATCCTGCCCGGCCTCAAGGAAACCGCGCGCGAAGCCGACGCCCGGCCCGACAGCAAGGAACGTCAGGAGCACGCGCAAGAAGAAAAAATCATCGATCGCGTGTCGTTCGAGCGCGGCTCGATGGAGTTCTTCGACGGCTCCGTGCCGAACCCGCCGTATCGCGTGCTGATCGGCGATGCGCGCGCCACTGTCGATCATCTGCATCTGCCCGCGCTCACCGAGCGCACCGAGCTTTCGATGACCGGTTCCATCAAAGGTCCGTCGCACACGGGCAACGTCACGTGGGGCGGCTGGATGATCATCGCCAACAAGGATTCGCAGACGCGCGCGACGCTGCGCAACGTCGATGTCGCGACGCTCGATCCGTATCTGCTGAAGAAGGCCGGCGCAAAGGCGGCGGTGACAGGCGGCACCATCGACATGACGATCGATGCAACCGTGAAGAATTACCGCATTCACGCGCCCGGCACGTTGACGCTGAATCATCTGCAGATCAGCGATACCGGCAACGCGCTCGACACCTTTCTCTCGATTCCGACGAAAGCCGCGATCGCCGCGCTCAAAGACCGCAAGGAACAGATCAAGCTCGACTTCACGCTCGAAGGCGATCTGCGCGATCCGAAATTTTCGCTGAGCGAGAGTCTGTCGAAGAAGCTCGCGGCGGGATTCGCGAAGGCGCTGGGCGTCAGCGCTGAAGGCGTCGCGCGCGGCGCGGGCGATACGGTTCGGGGAATCGGCAACGCGCTGAAGAACCTGCTCGGGCAATAGCGCGTCGCCTTCTCGCTTTACTTTCAGATCGGCAGATTCAGCGCGCGCAGCTTCGTTTCGGTTTGCAGAGCGCCGGTGTAGTGAACGCCGTGCCAGCCGAGCGCCGTCGCGGCTTGCGCGTTCATCGGGTTGTCGTCGATGAACACGAGTTCGTTCGGCTGAACGCCCGGCAGATGCCGTTCGATTTCCGCGCGCATCAAACCGAAAATCTGCGGATCAGGCTTCACGAGGCCCACGCGCCCTGACACGACGATCTCGCGAAACTTCCGCAAGACGTCGAAGCGTTCCCACGCATACGGAAACGTCTCCGCCGACCAGTTCGTGAGGCCGAAGAGCGGCACGCCCGCCGCTTCGAGCCGGTCGACGAGCGCCACGCCCTCTTCCAGCACGCCGGACACCATTTCCGGCCAGCGGGCGTAGAACGCGCGGATCAGCGCTTCGTGCTCGGGATAGACGGCGATCAGTTCGGCGGTGCCGTCCTCGATGGTCTGCCCGCCGTCCTGTTGCACGACCCATTCCATCTTGCAGACGTTGTCGAGGAACCAGCGGCGCTCGGTGTCGTCTGGAATCAGATGCTTGTAGAGATATTCGCGATTCCAGTCGATCAGCACGCCGCCGAAATCGAATACGACTGCCTTGATGGTCATTGCTCGCTGCTCCGTGGGTCAGATCGCCTTGGTCCGCTCATCGAGCCATGCCAGCGCCTTGCCCGTCACATGCGGCGACACGCGGCGCCGCACGGTTTCGTGATACGCGTTGAGCCACGCGCGTTCGTCTTCGCGCAGCAACGACACATCGATGCAGCGCGCGTCGATCGGACAAAGCGTCAGGGTTTCAAATTCGAGGAAATCGCCGAATTCGGTCTTGCCCGCCGCCTTGTTCATCACGAGATTCTCGATGCGGATGCCCCACTTGCCCGGCCGATAAATGCCCGGCTCGACCGACGTGATCATGCCCTCTTCCATCGCCGTCCACGGTTCGGCGGGCGCGTAGTGCGAAATTACTTGCGGGCCTTCGTGCACGTTCAGGAAATAGCCGACGCCGTGTCCCGTGCCGTGGCCGTAGTCCGCGCCCGCTTCCCAGATCGGCGCGCGCGCGATCGAATCGAGCATCGGCGAACGGATGCCGCGCGGAAAACGCGCGCGCGAAAGCGCCATCGTACCCTTCAGCACGACGGTGAAATCGCGCTTGTGCTCGGCCGTGATTTCGCCGATCGGCACGACACGCGTGATGTCCGTGGTGCCGCTCAGATATTGGCCGCCCGAATCGATCAGCAGCAGACCGTTGCCTTCGATGACCGCATGCGACGCTTGCGTCGCGCGGTAATGCGGCATCGCGCCGTTCGCGTTGAAGCCCGCGATCGTGCCGAAGCTCAGCGTGACGAAACCCGGGCGGCGTGCACGCGCGGCAGTCAGCTTCTCGTCGATGGTCAGTTCCGTGATGCGCTCGCGTCCCAGCGCCTCCTCGAACCACGCGAAGAAGTCGGCGAGCGCGGCGCCGTCCTGCTCCATCGTCGCGCGGATCTGCTCCGCTTCCGCCGCGGTCTTGCGCGACTTCGCGAACGTCGACGGATTCACCGCCTCGACGATTTTCACCGCCGACGGCACTTTCTCCAGCAAGCCGTGCGTGATTCGGCGCGGGTCGATCAGGAGCGTCGCGCCCGCGGGCAGCGACGCGAGCGATTCCGATGCGGCGGCGTACGGCGCGACGCGCACGTTGTCGCGCGACAGCGATTCGACGAGCGCGCCCGGAATCTTGCCGTCCGCGACGAAAATCGTCGCGTCGTCGAGACCGATCAGCGCGTGCGCGACGAAAACCGGGTTGTAGCTCACGTCGCCGCCGCGCAGATTGAAGATCCACGCGAGATCGTCGAGTGTGGAAACGAAGTGCCATTGCGCGCCTTTGGCACGCATCGCGTCGCGCACTTGCGCGAGCTTGTCCGCGCGAGCGACGCTCGCATTCGGCGCCGCATGCTCGTAGACGGCCGCCTCCGGCAAGCCGGGGCGCGCGGGCCACACGGCATCGAGCAGATCGACATCGGTGCGTAATACGATGCCGCGCGCACTCAGCGCATCGGACAGTGCACGCGCCGCCGCGACGCCGAGCACGGTGCCGTCGACGGCGACCGTCGCGCCCGATGCGACGTTTTCAGCGAGCCAGTCGACGTGCGGCGCGGTCTGCTGCCCGCCCATCATCTTCATGAGCACGATGCCGGTGCCGGCGAGTTGCGTCTCGGCTTGCGTCCAGTAGCGGCTGTCGACCCAGACGCCCGCGAAGTCCGCCGTCACCACGAGCGTGCCGACCGAGCCGGTGAAGCCCGAAAGCCACTGACGCCCTTGCCAGCGTTCCGGCAGATATTCGGAAAGATGCGGATCCGCCGATGGAATCAGCACGGCGGCGAGCTTTTCGCGCGCCATCTGGCCGCGCAACGACTCGATGCGGCTCGCGAACATGGCGGGTTCCGGAATGGCTGAATCTGCAATGCGATCGTTCATGAAGTCACCTGCTTGAAAGCCCGCGTAGGGCGCGAAGAGCACGACGCGCGGCAAGGATCACCCGCCCGCGTCACAAAATCGAGATCAGCGGCGCGCCGCCAGTCCGACAGTCGTCGTCACGACGAAGAGCGCGAAGACCGCGCACGCGAGCCATTCGAGCGTGTCGCCGTCGTGATATACATCGACGATATTGCCGAGCATGCGCGCAACAACCGTCGCCAGTATGCCAGCGGCGATGGCCGTCCAGACGTAGCCCGCCGGACCGCGCGCGACGCGTCCCCCACGGCGCAGCGGATGCAGCCACCAGCCCGCCGCGCCGATCACCGCACCGAGAAAAATCAGTCCGATCCAGCCCATCAGCGGCGATGCTCCATCGGTGTCGATTCGTTGCAAAGCGGAGCAGATCGGTGGATGTACATGATTTCGGGCAATCCTCGGCGCGACGTAGCGCTTGAGTTTAGGGGCCGGATATGGGGAGCGCAAGGCTCGGAATGCGCGTACCGAAATCGCATCGACGGGAACCAAAAGCGCGCTTCTTCTTTTTGAGAAGATTATGCGAGTTTTCCGAAACTCCGCCGCTCGGTCGAATGATAAAATCCTTTCATCTTTGCGCTTTATATATATTCTTGCCATTTATAAAGCGAACCTCACATTTATCGCCACTTCGTTAATCGCGTTACTGATTTTCACGCGACGAATTGACGGTTTCAAAGGCGGCATTTTCCTATGACTGAAGCCAATCCAATTTCCCTGCGTGGTCTCGAAATGATCGTCACGTATCGCGGCTCCGGTCAGGAAAGGCGCGATAACCTGCGTGGCGTTCTGCGCCACCTTGTCCGCACCTATTCGGACTTTCACATCTGGCTGATCGAAGCGGACGCCGCGCCCACGTTCAGTTGGACCGAGATCGGCGATTCGCGCATCCGGCACGTATTCGTGCACGATACCGGCCCGTTTCCGAAAGCGAGGCTCGTCAATCTCGGTGCGTTAATGGCAAAAAGCCCGATTATCTGCATGCACGATGCCGATATGATCGCCAATCCACGCATGATGAAATCGGCCGTCGACGCATTAATGGACGGCGATGCCAGCGACGTGCTTTGCCCCTTCTCGCGCGTGCTGAATGTTTCAGGCGATCGACGCCAAACGTTTATCGAATCGGGAAACTTCGACGAATTCGCTCCGTTCATGGAAGGCGATTTACCGGACGATATCAATGTGCTCTACGCCAACACGCCGGGCGCAATCAACCTTTTTAAACGCCCGGAATTCATCCGTATCGGCGGCGTGGATCCGCAGTTCACGGGCTGGGGCGGCGAGGACGACGACCTGTTCATCCGCGGCGCGCGGCTCGGTCTGCGTTGGCATGCACTTGCCGGACCGGATTCCTCGCTGTTTCATCTGAATCATGACTCCGCGTCACGCGCCGCGATCTGCGAGGAAGAACATAGCGCGCGAAACCGGCAAATGGCGCGCCGAACCGATGAAATGCCGATCGAGGAACTGGAGGCGCGAGCGCTCGAGCTTGCGAAGTATTTCCGCTGACAGGCGCGGCTTTCTGCCACACGCTGGTTCCGGCAAACCGCTCGACGCCCGGCTGCGCGGGCGTTTTCGGCACTTCGGGCGCGGTCGCGCCCCAAATGCCACCTATAAATGAAGAAATACGCAAAAGGCTATAATATTGGGCTATCTGAAAGGCCATCGGCTTAGGCCCAAAGCATCAGCCCAAAAAAATGCAGCTCCTCACGATCGGAATCAACCACCACACTGCGCCTGTCGCTCTGCGCGAACGCGTGGCGTTTCCGCTCGAACAGCTGAAGCCCGCGCTGGGCGCGCTGAAGGACATTTGGCTTGGCCCGCTCGCGAAGGCGTCGCCCGAAGCGGCGATTCTCTCGACCTGCAATCGCACAGAACTCTACTGCGCCACCGACGACTCCGCCGCCCGCGAAGCCGCGATCCAGTGGCTCTCGAAGTACCACAACATTCCCGTTCCCGAGCTCGCGCCGCATGTCTATGCGCTGCCGCAGTCGGAAGCGGTGCGTCACGCGTTCCGCGTCGCATCGGGGCTGGACTCGATGGTGCTCGGAGAGACGCAAATCGTCGGACAAATGAAGGACGCGGTGCGCACCGCGTCCGAAGCCGGCGCGCTCGGCACGTATCTCAATCAGTTGTTCCAGCGCACGTTCGCAGTCGCGAAGGAAGTTCGCACGACGACCGAAATCGGCGCGCAATCCGTCTCGATGGCCGCCGCCGCCGTGCGCCTCGCGCAGCGCATCTTCGAGAATATTTCCAGCCAGCGCGTGCTGTTCATCGGCGCGGGCGAAATGATCGAGCTCTGCGCCACCCATTTCGCGGCGCAGAATCCGCGTGAGCTGGTCGTCGCCAACCGCACGGCGGAGCGCGGCGAGAAGCTCGCCGGCCGCTTCAACGGCCGCGCGATTCCGCTTTCCGAATTGCCGTCGCGCATGCACGAGTTCGACATCATCGTGTCGTGCACGGCGTCGACGCTGCCGATCATCGGTCTCGGCGCGGTCGAGCGTGCAGTGCGCGCGCGCCGGCATCGCCCGATCTTCATGGTCGATCTCGCCGTGCCGCGCGATATCGAGCCGGAAGTCGGCAATTTGCAGGACGTGTTCCTCTACACCGTCGACGATCTCGGTGCGATCGTGCGCGAGGGCAACGCGTCGCGTCAGGCGGCGGTCGCGCAGGCCGAATCGATCATCGAGACGCGCGTCGCGAATTTCATGCAATGGCTCGATGCGCGCAGCATCGTGCCGGTCATCCGCCACATGCACACGCAGGCGGACGCGCTGCGCCGCGCCGAACTCGAACGCGCGCGCAAGATGCTCGCGCGCGGCGACGACCCCGCCGCCGTGCTCGAAGCGCTCTCGCAATCGCTCACGAACAAGCTGATTCACGGTCCGACGCACGCGCTCAACCGAGCAAGCAGCGAGGAGCGCAACCAGCTCATCGACCTGATGAGCGGCTTCTACCGTCACGGCTCGTCGTCCGATTCGTCGGAACGTTAGCGGCCTTCTCTTTGCTATTCTCAAAGGCTGTCCGCGATTTACGCGGCGGCTTTCCGATCGCAGTTCTTCCTGACGCTCACCGCGTCATCTCCGTCCGATGAAAACGAGCATGCAAGGCAAGCTCGACCAGCTTGCAAAGCGGCTGGTCGATCTCAACGAACTGCTGAGCCGCGAAGACGTGACTTCCGACATGGATCAGTACCGGAAACTCACGCGCGAGCACGCGGAAATCAGTCCGATCGTCGAGCAATACGCTCTGTGGCGACAGGCTTTGACCGACGAAGCGACCGCGCAGGAACTGCTTTCCGATCCGTCGATGCGCGATTTCGCCGAAGAGGAAATCGGCGAGGCGCGCGAGCGCATGACGAAGATCGAAGGCGAACTGCAGACGATGCTTCTGCCGAAAGATCCGAACGACGATCGCAACATCTTCATCGAAATTCGCGCGGGCACGGGCGGCGACGAATCCGCGCTGTTCGCGGGCGATCTGCTGCGCATGTATCTGCGTTATGCGGAACGCAATCGCTGGACGGCCGAGACGATGTCAGAAAGCGTCTCGGATCTCGGCGGCTATAAGGAAGTGATCGTGCGGCTCGCCGGACAGGGCGCGTATTCGCGGCTCAAGTTCGAATCGGGCGGGCATCGCGTGCAGCGGGTTCCGGCGACGGAAACGCAAGGCCGCATTCATACGTCCGCGTGCACGGTCGCGGTGATGCCGGAAGCCGATGAGATCAGCGAAGTCGTCATCAATCCGGCCGATTTGCGCATCGATACGTTCCGCGCGTCAGGCGCGGGCGGGCAGCACATCAACAAGACGGATTCGGCGGTGCGCGTCACGCACTTGCCGACGGGCATCGTCGTCGAATGTCAGGATGACCGCTCGCAGCACAAGAACAAGGATCGCGCGCTGAAGGTGCTGGCCGCGCGCATCAAGGACAAGCAGTATCACGAGCAGCACGCGAAGGAAGCGGCGACGCGCAAGAGTCTGATCGGCTCGGGCGACCGTTCGGAACGCATTCGCACGTACAACTTCCCGCAAGGGCGCATGACGGATCACCGCATCAACCTCACGCTCTACAAGCTCGAGTACATCATGGACGGCGATCTCGACGAACTGATCGGCGCGCTCGTGTCCGAGCATCAGGCGGAGCAGCTCGCGGCGCTCGGGGAAACGGAGTGAGCGACGCCGCCGCGTTATTGCGCGCGTGCGCGCTGCCGCCGCTCGAAGCGCGCATTCTCTTGATGCACGTACTCGGCTGGCGGCGCACGGAACTCATCACGCGCGATCGCGAGACGCTGCCGCAAGACGCGGTCGCGCGTTTCGAGGCGCTCGCGGCGCGGCGCTCGAACGGCGAGCCGATCGCGCAGTTGATCGGCAAGCGCGAATTCTTCGGCCTCGAATTCGACGTGACGCCCGACGTGCTGATCCCGCGGCCGGAAACCGAGTTGCTCGTGGAACTCACGCTCGAAGCCATCGCCGATGCGTCGAACCCGCGCGTGCTCGATCTCGGCACGGGAACCGGCGCGATCGCGATTTCGATCGCCCACGCGCGGCCCGATGCGCGCGTGTGGGCCGTCGACCGGTCGCGCGCCGCGCTCGATGTCGCGCGCGGCAACGCTTCGCGCCTGCTGAAGAGCGGTAACGTGACCTTCGTCGAAAGCGATTGGACCGCGAACATCGATCCGTCGTTGCGGTTCGAGGCGATCGTCAGCAATCCGCCGTATATCGCGAGCGGCGATCCGCATCTCGAACAAGGCGACCTGCGCTTCGAGCCGCGCGGCGCGCTCACCGACGACGCCGACGGTTTGTCCGCGATCCGCACGATCGTCGATAACGCGCCGCGTCTTCTCGCGCACGACGGCGCGCTGTGGATCGAGCACGGCTACGACCAGGCGGAATCGGTGCGCGCGCTGCTCACCGCACGCGGTTTCAGCGACGTGCACTCGATGCGCGATCTCGCGGGCATCGAACGTTGCTCGGGCGGCCGGTTTGCGGCCTGACGGCCCGGCTCGTGTAATCGAAATCCGCTATCATTTCGAGAACTCTCACCGAAATCTCAAGCGCAGGAACGCCATGGATACGCAAGAACGCATCAAGCAAATCGTCGATCAGAACGCGGTCGTCCTTTTCATGAAGGGCACGGCGCAATTCCCGATGTGCGGCTTCTCCGGCCGCGCAATCCAAGTGCTCAAGGCATGCGGCGTCGATCAGATCAAGACCGTGAACGTCCTCGAAGACGACGACATCCGCCAGGGCATCAAGGAATTCTCCAACTGGCCGACCATTCCGCAGCTCTACGTGAAGGGCGAGTTCATCGGCGGCTCGGACATCATGATGGAGATGTATCAATCGGGCGAACTGCAACAGCTTTTCGCCGCCGCTTAAGTCTTTAGCAAGTGAGCGCGCCCGCTGCCGCGAAACGACGGCTCATCGTCGCGATCACCGGCGCAACGGGCGCCATCTACGGCGTGCGTCTGCTCGAGACGCTGCGCCGGCTGTCCGGCGTCGAGACGCATCTGCTCGTTTCCAGCGCCGGCTGGCTCAATATCCAGCACGAACTCGAACTCGATAAAGCCGCGGTCCACGCATTCGCCGATGTCGTCCACAGCGTGCGCGATGTCGGCGCGACCATTGCGTCGGGTTCGTTCGCAACCGACGGCATGGTGGTCGCACCCTGTTCGATGCGAACGCTCGCGAGCATCGCGCACGGTCTCTCCGACAATCTCATCACTCGCGCCGCCGATGTCGTGCTGAAAGAACGTCGCCGTCTGGTGCTGCTTGTGCGCGAAACGCCGTTCAACCTCGCGCATCTGCGGAATATGACGGCCGTCACCGAAATGGGCGGTGTGATCTTTCCGCCGTTGCCGGCGTTCTATCAGAAGCCCGCGAGCATCGACGAAATGGTCGATCACACCGTCGCGCGCGTCATCGATCTGTTCGGCTTTGCCCAACCGGTTGCACCCGCGTGGCGCGGGCTGCGCGGCGAAGCGTCGGATTGACAACGCCGGCGACACAATTCGTTGCCCGCCGGACCGTTTATAAACGTAGCTAGCGGTACTACATTCACGGCATACCGCTTAGGAATTTGCCGCCATGAGCCGACTCCCCACCGTTTTCATTTCCCACGGCGCGCCGACGCTGCCGATCGACCCGTCGATGCCGTCCGCCGAATTCGCATCGCTCGGTCAGACGCTGCCGCGCCCCCGCGCCATTTTGATGCTGTCCGCGCATTGGGGCACGGCGCAGCCGGTCGCTAGCACGGCCGAGCGCCCGGAAACCATCCACGACTTCTACGGCTTCCCGCGCGCGCTCTACGAACTGCGCTATCCGGCGCCCGGCGCGCCCGATCTGGCGAAGCGCGCCGCCGCGCTACTCGGCGCGCAAGGCATTCCCGCCGCGACGACGAATCACGGGCTCGATCACGGCGCATGGGTGCCGATGCTGCTGATGTTCCCCGACGCCGAGGTGCCGGTCACGCAGCTATCGATTCAGCCGCATCTCAATGCCGCGCACCATTTCCGCATCGGCCGGGCGCTGCGCGAGTTGCGCTATGACGGCGTGATGATCGTCGGTTCGGGGCAAATCACGCACAATCTGCGCATGGCCGATTTCAGCGCTCGCCCTGAAGACGCCGATCCGCGCGTGGCCGAATTCACCGACTGGTTCGAGAGCCGCATGGCCGAACGCGACATCGACGCCCTGCTCGACTATCGTGCACGCGCGCCGCACGCCGCGCTGATGCATCCGACCGACGAGCATCTGCTGCCGGTGTTCAGCGCGCTCGGCGCGGCGGCGGACGATTATCGGCTCGGCATCCAGTCGCTCGGCACATTCCAGCGTGCGCTCGCGATGACCAACTACGTCTTCACCGACGACTGATCGAAAAAAAGCCCGCCTGATCGCTCAGGCGGGCTTTTTCGGCGAAGGCGAAACGCTTACGCGCCGACTTCGTGAAGAATGTCGTCGGTGCTTTCGCGTTCTTCGAGATAGGTCGTGCGATAACCCGTGTGCACGCCCCAGTAATAGAAGATCAGCGCGAGCACGGCGACCGCCGCCATGTCCCAGCCGTACGGCAGCAATCCGTTTCCGCCGAAGTCCTTGCTGCCGATCAGCGACATGACCGCCATCGACGGCAGATAGGCCACGAGCCACCAAGCAGCCTTCAGATCGCGGCCCCAGCCTGCGAAACCGACCTTGCTCTGAAAATAGAAGTACACCGGCAACGCGACGACCATCAGCAGAATGATCTCGCCGGTCAGCGGCCACTTCGCCCAGAACAGCACGAGCGACGCGCACACGAATGCGAACGGCGCGACCAGGCCCATCAGCGGAATATTGACCGGGCGATCCAGATCCGGCGCCGCGCGGCGCAACGCCATCAGGCTGACCGGGCCGGTGAGATACGAGATGACCGTCGCCACCGAGATCACCGCCGCGAGCGTGCCCCAGCCGCGGAAGAAGAACAGGAACACGAAAGACACGAACAGGTTGAACCACATCGCCTGACGCGGTACGCCGTAAAACGGATGCACGTTGCCGAACATCTTCGGCATCGTGTTGTTGCGCTCCATCGCGTAGATCATGCGCGTGGTCGTGGCCATATAGGTCGTGCCGGTGCCGCTCGGACTGACGAACGCATCGACGTACAAGAGGATGGCGAGCCAATTCAGGTTGAGCGCGATCGCCAGTTCCGCGAACGGCGATGCAAAGTTGAAGTGCTGCCAGCCCTTCGCCACATCCGCCGGATTCACCGCGCCGATGTACGCGATCTGAAGCAGCACGTAGATCACGAGCGCGATCAGGATCGAACCGACCACGGCGAACGGGATGCTTTTCGCCGGATGGCGCGCCTCGCCCGCGAGGTTCACCGGGCTCTGAAAGCCGTTGAAGCTGAACACGATCCCGCTCGTCGCCACGGCGGTGAGAACCGCGGACCATCCGAACGGCGCGAAATTCGACGCCGTGCCGAAGTTCTCCGAATGGAAGCCCGAGAAGACGAGGCCGCCGATCGTCAAACCCGGCACCAGGAACTTGAAGATCGTGATGATCGAGTTCGCGCGCGCGAACAGCTTGACGCCCCAGTAATTCAGCAGGAAGTAAATGACGACCAGCACGGCCGACAACAGCAGGCCAGTAGTCGTGAGCGTATGTCCGACGAACAGCTCGTGCGCCCATTCGTACGGCCAGGTGCTCATGTACTGGATGGACGCTTCCGCTTCGATCGGAATGACGGACACGATCGCGATCCAGTTCGCCCAAGCGCTGATGAATCCGACCAGCGCGCCGTGCGAATAGCGCGCGTAGCGCACCATGCCGCCGGATTCGGGAAAGGTTGCGCCCAGTTCGGCGTAGGTCAGCGCAATCGCCAGAATGACCACCGCACCGATGATCCACGCGCAAATCGCGGCGGGTCCGGCGATCTGCGACGCCTTCCACGCACCGAACAGCCACCCCGACCCGATGATGGATCCGAGGCCCGTCAGCATCAGCGCCAACGGACCGATGTTTCGCTTAATCGACTTCTCTGTCACTTTTCCTCCAAATATCTCGCACTGCCGGAATAGAAACGGCTCGCGGAGCCGCCGTTGCCCGATCCAGCAACGACCATGTCTGGCAGCCGGCGATATCGGTGCAACCGTCAAGAAGGCGCGTAGTTTAACGGTTGCACCTTTCGAATGCAGTGCATATTGGAGAGAAGTTCGCCCCAAAGCGGGGATTCCTTGAGCCAGTCGAGACCGGATGCGCAAGCGCTGTAAAATTTGCTTACGCATCTCAAAAAAATCCCTTCAGAGTTGTCGGATATTAATTGACCGCGAAATCGTTTCGCCGTATAAAGCTTCTTGCAGGATTTCAAGTGGCGAGTGAATTGGTTCTTTCGAGTTCGCCATCACGGTACTCCGGTTGGTCCCATTGCCCCTTCCTTGATTTTCCGCACCCCTGGGCTTCGGCCTTATTCATCATTTTTTTGGAACAAGTAACATGGAAACCGGTACCGTCAAGTGGTTCAATGACGCAAAGGGCTTTGGCTTCATCACTCCGGATGGCGGCGGCGAAGATCTGTTCGCGCACTTCTCGGAAATCCGCATCGAAGGCTTCAAGACGCTTCAGGAAAACCAAAAGGTTTCCTACGAAGTGAAGACCGGCCCGAAGGGCAAGCAAGCCGCGAACATCAAGCCGGTCTAAGACCCGCTAGAATTCGTATGAAAAACCCCGCTTCGGCGGGGTTTTTTGTTTTCTGCGCGGCTGCGTGATCCGCATCAGGCGAAGATGCGTTGCGCGTAGATTCCGAGTCCTTTCGCCACGCTGGCGAGGCGATCGCCGAATACCGGTTTCGCGCCGGGAAACGCCGCCGAAAGCGCGTCCGACAGGAATCGCAGACCCGTCGTGCCACCTGTGAAATAGACCGCGCCCACGTCCGCCGGCGCGACGCCCGCCCGCTTGAGCGTCTCGTGCGCCGCCTCGACGATCCGCCGCGTTTCGTCCGCGCCGGCCGCGATGAGCTGCGTCTCGTCGAACCCGACGCGCAGCGCTTCTTCCACCTCTTCCATGTCGATTTCGGTCGTGCCGCCCGCGGCGACGTCGATCTTCGCTTCCTCGGCGTGCGCGGTCAGCGCGTGCCCGAGCCGGCGATACACGACGCGCATCAGCCGATCGTGATGCCGCACGTCGGTGTAGAGATGGCGCATCAGTTGCAATTCGCTCACGCGCTTCGGCGTATAGACCGTGTTGATCAGATGCCAGGTCGCGAGATCGAAATACACGGGGCTCGGCACTTCGCGCCCTTTCGGATCGAGCGATTGATAGCCGAGTTCGCGCAGCACCGTCGCGAGTTCCACGCGCCGGTCGAAATCCGTGCCGGCGACGTGCACGCCGTGGTGCGCGAGCACATCGCCCTTGCGCTCGAGATGCCGCGCGCGCTCCGGACCGACGCGCACGAGCGAAAAGTCCGACGTGCCGCCGCCGATATCGGCGACCAGGACGAGGCCTTCCTGCGTCAGCCCGGCCTCATAGTCGAAGGCCGCCGCGATCGGCTCGTACTGGAAATGGATCTCGCGCAAGCCGACCGCGTGCGCGCACGCTTCGAGCTGCTTTTGCGCGAGATGGTCGGCGCGCGGATCGTCGTCGACGAAAAATACGGGGCGGCCGAGCACCGCGCGCGTGAGCGGTTCGGCGGAGAGCGCCTGCGCCTTCTGCTTCAAATGCTGCAGAAAGAGCGTGATGACATCGGTGTATTTGATCGCCGAGCCGTCGCCCAGGTCGGTGCTGTTGTCCGCGAGCGGCGAACCGAGAATGCTCTTCATCGAGCGCATCAGGCGGCCGTCGAAGCCGTCGATGTACGCTTCGAGCGCCGCGCGGCCGTAGGACTGGTTATTCTCGTCGGTGTTGAAGAAAACCGCGGTGGGCAGCGTCGTCGCTTCGCCTTCGACGGGCGCCAGCCGGATCGACAATCCGTCGGGCAAAGCCACCGCTGAATTCGATGTGCCGAAATCGATCGCGCAATAAGTCATGGGCATCGGCGGCGTCCTGAAGACGCCGCATTCAAACATGGACGGCGTTTTTAACACGTTCGCGCGGGCGCATCAACCGCATTTCAGATATTTTTAAACCATTGAGTTTATTCGACAAAAGCGGAATATAACTTGCTCGCCTCGCGGCAATTTGTTTGATTTCGAGAGCACGCTCCGGACGCATGAACGAAACCGCCACGCCACGGGAGACCCGTTTGAGCGATACAGCCAGCGATCGCCCGGCCATCATCGAAACCGATCTGCCCGGGCGGCTCGATCGCCTGCCGTGGGGACGCTTTCACACGCTGATCGTCCTTGCGCTCGGCATCACCTGGCTGCTCGACGGCCTCGAAGTGACGCTCGCCGGCGCGGTCGCGAGCGCGCTGAAATCGAGCCCGGCGCTGCAGTTTTCGAATGCCGATGTCGGTATCGCGGGCAGCGCGTATATCGCGGGCGCGGTGCTCGGCGCGCTCGGGTTCGGCTGGCTCACGGACCGGCTCGGCCGGCGCAAGCTGTTCTTCATCACGCTCTTTCTGTACGTGGCCGCGACCGCCGCGACCGCGTTCTCGTGGAATCTCGCCACGTTCGTACTGTTCCGTTTTCTGACGGGCGCGGGCATCGGCGGCGAATACACGGCAATCAATTCGACGATTCAGGAATTCACGCCCGCCCGCCTGCGCGGCTGGACCGATCTCGCGATCAACGGCACGTTCTGGGTCGGCGCGGGCATCGGCGCGGCGGGCTCGATCGTGCTGCTCGATCCCGCGCTGCTTCCGCCCGATTGGGGCTGGCGGGCGTGCTTTCTGATCGGCGCGGCGCTCGGGCTCACGATTCTCTTCATGCGCATGTGGGTGCCGGAAAGCCCGCGCTGGCTCATCACGCACAACCGCGCAGACGAGGCGAGGCACGTCGTCGAGGAAATCGAGGCGCATTTCCGGCAGCACGGCATCGAGATTCCCGACACGCCCGTCAAGCCGCTGCGTCTGCACGCGCGTGATGGCACGCCGATCCGCGAAGTCGTCCACACGCTGTTCAAGGCGCATCGCAGCCGCTCGCTCGTCGGATTGGTGCTGATGACCGCGCAGGCGTTCTTCTACAACGCGATTTTCTTCACCTACGCGCTCGTGCTGACCGATTTCTATCATGTGCCGGGCGATCACATCGGCTGGTACGTGCTGCCGTTCGCCGCCGGGAATTTTCTCGGTCCGGTGCTGCTCGGCAGACTTTTCGACGTGCTCGGACGGCGTCGCATGATCGCGTCGACGTATGCGATCTCGGGCGTGCTGCTGACGGTGAGCGGCTGGATGTTCATGCACGGCATGCTCACCGTGACGACGCAAACCATCGCGTGGATGGTGATTTTCTTCTTCGCGTCGGCGGCGGCAAGTTCCGCGTATCTGACCGTGAGCGAGACGTTCCCGCTGGAAATTCGCGCGCTCGCCATCGCCGTGTTCTACGCGTTCGGCACGGCGCTCGGCGGCATTATCGGGCCGACGCTTTTCGGCCAGTTGATCGACACGCACGAGCGCGGCCCTGTGTTCGTCGGCTATCTGATCGGCTCGCTGCTGATGATCGCGGCGGCGGTCGTCGCCGGAATCTGGGGCGTCGCGGCGGAGCGCAAATCGCTCGAAGATGTCGCTCGTCCGCTGTCGGCGGCGGACGAGCACTGACCGCGCTTACTTGAACGCCTTGTCCCACGCGCCTTCGAAGGCCGTTTCAGCCAGCGTCTTGCGTGCGCGCGGCGCCGCTTCGCGCTCGCGCAGCGCGTCGTCGAGCTCGCTCGCGTCGCCGTGATGCCCGATCGCGATCATCGCGATGATCTCGACATCGGCTGGAACCGAGAACGCCTGACGGAAGGCGTCGCGGTCGAAGCCGCCCATCTGATGCGTCGCGAGTCCGAGCGCGTGCGCCTGGAGCACCAGCGCCATCGCGGCCGCGCCGGTGTCATAAGTCGCGGTGCGGTTCGCGTCGCCTTTCGGCGTGAGCGTCGAGGCCGTCACGCAGACGAGCAGCGGCACGTTCACGTTCCATTTTTGATTCGACGGCGCGAGCGTATCGAACGCGCGCTTGAACGCGGCTTCGTCGCGATGACGATCGAACGCGATGAAACGCCACGGCTGCAAATTGTTCGACGACGGCGCCCAACGCGCCGCTTCGAGCAGGCGATGCAACGTCGTGCGCTCGATCGGCGCATTGGAAAAGGCGCGCGGGCTCCAGCGGCCGGCGATCAGTTCGTGGATGTCGACATCGGTCGGAGCGGGTTTCGTGCTCATGTTGGTCCTCGTTGGCGTGATGAAAGACAAACGGCGCGCATCGGCAAAGATGCGCGCCGTTCAACGCGACAAGGATAAACAAGCTCGCGCGCGCGTGCAGATCGTCAGGTCGCGGCGACGCCCATCGTCCGGCCCGCGCGATTGATGCGCAGCACCGTCACGGCGGCGACGAGGCACAGGCCGCCGGAGATCATCGTGGCGACGGTATAGCTGCCGAGGCTCGAACGCAGCATGCCGCCGCCGAGCGCCGCGAACGCCGCGCCGAGCTGATGGCCCGCGACGACCCAGCCGAACACGATCGGCGCCGATTCCTTGCCGTAGACATCGGTGGCGAGGCGCACGGTCGGCGGCACGGTGGCGATCCAGTCGAGCCCGTAGAACACGGCGAAGAGCGGCAGGCCGAAGAAATCGATGCCGAACGCATACGGCAGATAGATCAGCGACAGTCCGCGAAGGCCGTAGTACCAGAACAGCAGCACGCGCGAGTTGAAACGGTCGGAAAGCCAGCCGGAGAGCGTCGTGCCGAACAGATCGAAAATGCCCATCGCGGCGAGCAGCGTCGCGCCCTGCACTTGCGTCATGCCGTAGTCGGAGCACATCGCGATCAGATGCGTGCCGACGTAACCGTTCGTGCTCGCGCCGCAGACGAAGAAGCTGAAGAACAGCAGCCAGAAATCGCGCGTCTTGCTGGCCATCGCGAGCGTGCCGAACGCGACCTTGATCGGATTTTTCGGCGGCGGGAGCGCGCCGGGCGGCAAGTCGGCGGTCTCGCCGACCGGACGCAGCGAGAGATCGGCCGGGCGCTCGGGCAGCAGCCACGCGACGAGCGGCAACACGATCGCCGCCGCCGCCGCGACGACGAACACCACCGGACGCCAGCCGTAATGCTCGGAGATCGAAGCGAGGAACGGCAGGAACACGAGCTGGCCGGTCGCGGAACTCGCGGTGAGAATGCCCATCGCGAGACCGCGATGCGTCGTGAACCAGCGATTCACGATCGTCGCGGACAGCGTGAGCGCGGCCACGCCCGTCGCGCTGCCGACCATCACGCCCCAGACGAGCACCATTTGCCACGGCTCGGTCATCATCGACGAAATGCCGACGCCGGCGGCAAGCGTCGCAATTGCGGCCAGCACGGTCGGGCGCACGCCGAAACGCTGCATCGCGGCCGCGGCGAACGGGCCCGCGAGACCGTAGAGCGCGAGATTGATCGAAATCGCCAGCGAAATCGTGCCGCGCGACCAGCCGAACTGCTTTTCGAGCGGCAACATCATGACGCTCGGCGTTGCGCGCGTGCCAGCCGCCGCGAGCAACACCAGGAACACGACGCCCACCGCGACCCAGCCGTAATGCATACGGCCGTTCAGCCGTCTCGCTACCCAATTCATCGCTGCTCCGTCAGGTTGATTTTTATCTCAAGCAAGAACCTTCGTTACCGTTCTGTCACATCAGAGTTGCGAGCTTAGTTACCGATCGGTAACATGTCAAGCATGCAGCAGAAATCATCGAGGATCCGATCTTGACCCGAGTAACGTCCGATCAGCCGAAAACCGCCGCCCGTCGCAACGCGCGCACGGACGCGGCGACCGCGCAGGAGCAATTGCTCGACGCGGCGCAGGAGCTTTTCTATCGCGACGGCATCCGCGCGATCGGCGTCGATGCCGTCGTCGAGCGGGCGGGCGTCAATAAAATGAGCCTGTATCGGCAATTCGCGTCGAAAGACGAACTCGTCGTCGCGTATCTGGAGCGCATGGATGAAAGATTCCGGCGGCGCTTCGAGGCGAGCGTCGCGAAACATCCCGGCGAGCCGGCGAAACAGCTCGTCCAGGCGCTCGAAGATCTGGTGAAGCGCGCGTCGTCGCCCGATTACCGCGGCTGCCCGTTCGTGAACATCGCGTGCGAATTCGGCGATCCGGCGCATCCCGCGCGCCAATCGGTCGAGCGCAACAAAAATTACCTGATGACCCGTCTCGCCGAAATTTCGGCGGCCGCCGGAGCGGATAATCCCGTCGAACTGGCGGAATCGCTCGCGTTGCTCGTCGACGGCATCTACGCGACGAGCCAGACCTACGGCCCCGGTTCGGGCCCGCTGCTCGCCGCGCCGCGCATCGCGCGCACGCTGATCGCGGCGGCCTGCGCCGGGCATCGCAAACAGGAAGATTCATGAATGACAGCAGCAACCGCGACGACGTGATCGCGGCGACCCGACACTGGCTCACCCGCGCGGTGATCGGACTCAACCTGTGCCCGTTCGCGAAGAGCGTGCATGTCAAAGAGCAGATTCGCTATGTGGTGAGCGAGGCGCGCGGCGTGGACGACCTCGTCGTGGAACTGACCGATGAACTTCGCCTCTTGCGCGACACCGACGCGGAAGTAATCGACACGACGCTTTTCATCACGCCGCACGCGTTCGCCGATTTCGCCGACTATAACGACGCGCTCTTCTTCGCCGAGCGCCTCGTCGATCAATTGGGACTCGCGGGCGAATTGCAGATCGCGAGTTTTCATCCGGACTATCGGTTCGAAGGCACCGGGCCCGACGATATCGACAACTACACGAATCGCGCGCCGTACCCGACGTTCCATCTGATCCGCGAAGCGAGCATCGATCGCGCGGTGGCTGCATTTCCCGATGCGGCCGACATCTACGAACGCAATATCGAAACGCTGCGCCGTCTCGGGCACGACGGCTTCGCAGCGTGGATGAAAGAGAAGTCCTGATCAGTGCGCGGGCGCGAAAAAGCGCTCGCGCAACTCGTCCAGCCCGAGCGTTTCCAGCACGTCAGACAGCCTTTGCGCAGGCCGGCCGCGCGGCAAGTCCTTGAATTGCGCAACGATGAGCTCGTTCTTCAGCGAATGTTCCCAGCCGACGAGTTCCGTTACGCTCACCTGATAACCGTGCGATTCGAGCTGCAGGCAGCGCAGCACGTTCGTGATCTGGCTCCCGAATTCGCGCGTGTGCAGCGGATGCCGCCACATTTCCGTCAGCACGTTCTTCGAAAGCGAGTGGCCCTTGTTCTTGCGCAGCACCGAAGCCACTTCCGCCTGACAGCACGGCACCACGACGATGTATTTCGCTTTCTTTTGCAGAGCGAACTGGATGGCGTCGTCGGTGGCGGTGTTGCACGCGTGAAGCGCGGTGACGATATCGATCGAATCAGGTAGACGATCTGAATCAATTGATTCGGCCACCGACAGATTCAAAAATGACATCCCCGTAAACCCGAGTCGGCCAGCCAATTCTTCCGATTTTTTTACGAGCTCTTCGCGCGTCTCGATTCCAAAGATGTGTGACCGATCGCGCAGAGTCTTGAAGAAGAGATCGTAGAGAATAAACCCAAGATAGGATTTTCCTGCACCGTGATCGACAAGTGATACGGCCCCTTGGCGCTCGTGAACTTCGGCGAGAAGCGGTTCGATGAACTGATAGAGGTGATAGACCTGCTTCAGTTTGCGGCGGCTGTCCTGATTCATCTTGCCGTCGCGCGTGAGGATATGGAGTTCCTTCAGCAGTTCGATCGACTGGCCTGGACGAATCTCGTGTTTGGTGGATGGGTCGGGTGTGCCCGGAGCCGACGCGGAGGACTTCCTGGTCATCTTGAAGGTGTGTTGAATAAAAAAAGCGGAGCAGTTCGCGCCGAATGTGCGCTAACCGCTGGTTCTGCCGTCTCAAAAGGGGAAGTTTACCCAAAAGCGCGAAGACGCTCTTGTTCCAGCCACGGCTGATCGGCCAATGCGTGGCAGCAAACGCATGGAACGGATTGTGCATCGTCGGACAATGAGGCCATTGGAAAAGACGACACAGCGTGGCCTCGCGGCTGCGTACCGATGCAGCAAGCAGGAGCAACAAGCCAGTAACAAGCCGTGCCTCGACACGTCGAACGTCGTCACCCGCGCCCACCTTGTTACGTAACACCTAACGCACAGCGCGGCGAATGCGACTCGCCGGCGCCATGAACATGAGAGGACGGCGATGGATGCGATCCCGGACAAGAAAGCAGAGAAACAATTTCAGGAGATGCTCGCGGCACTGACCGCGATGCCCGCGTGGAGCGAAAAGCAGCAACTCGAACTCGAAATGGCACGAGAGATTTCCGTGGAGATGTTGCGCCTCGCCGAATCGATGCGCGACGGATCCACCGATATCGAAACGTGCCTGACCATGCTGAAGTACGCCAAGGTGATGGATTTCGTCCTGACGACGCTCGCGTCACGCCGCGAGATTGCGCCGCAAACGTTGCGCGTGATCTTCAAGCTGGCGGGTCTGAAGGTCGATGAAGCCTATCCGGGCTGACGCGATCGCGCGTCTGAAACCGGTGCGCGTTCCGAGCGCGCGCCGGCGTCAGCTTTTGCGTTTGGTCATGAGGCGCGCCGCGGACTGACGCATGTGCCGCTGCATCGCGGCTTGCGCCTGTATGGCGTCGCGCGCTTCCAGTGCTTCCAGAATCTCGCGATGCTCGCCAAGCGCGGCCGCCCACGTTTCCTCTCCTTCGAAGTGCCCACGTAGTGTCGATGACAGCGGACTATGCCGCTCGTCATACAGACTGCCGACCGTTCGCACGAGCACGTCGTTGCCGGTCATCTGCGCGATCGCGATGTGAAACGCGCGATCGGCCGCCATCGGCACCTGGCCGTTCGCGACTTCGCGCGCCATCGTCTCGTACACGGCGCGCAACGCCTTGATCTCTTTCGGTTTCGCGAACGGCGCGACGCTCGCCGCGATCGCGCCCTCGATTACGCCGCGCGCGTTCATGATCTCGATCGGGCTTTCGCCCAGTTCCGCTTCGCTCGTCGCCGGCTTCGCCGACGGCGCCGCGACGATGTACACGCCCGAGCCCATGCGAATTTCGACGCGCCCTTCCAGTTCCAGCGCGACAAGCGCCTCGCGCACCGATGGCCGCGACACGCCGAGCGTCTGCGCCAGTTCGCGCTCGGACGGCAAGCGGCCGTTCGGCGCGAAATCCTGCTGTTCGATCAGCCCGCGCAGCTTGTCGGCGATCTGTAGATAGAGGCGACGCGTTTCGGCTGGTTTGACGCTCACGAGCTGGCTCCTGCTTTTCGTCTCGGGGAAAACGTGGATTGTAATCAGTGGAAGGGTTGACGCGCCGTGGGGCGGGCGTTTGCCGTCCGCAGACTGCTTACAAGTGGCTTGACCAATTCTATTTCAAGACACTAGTATGCAATCCGGTAAGGCCAGGTGGGCCAATTTTTTTACGGCGATCTGGAACCGTTCCCAGACCAAATTCCTCCCTAGCGCGCGCGACGATGAGCAATCCGATTCTTCAATTCGGCACCAGCCGCTTTTTGCAGGCACACGTCGATTTTTTCGTGACCGTTGCAGCGCGCCGCGATCCGGCGAAAGCGCTCGGCAAGATCACCGTCGTCCAGACGACGTCGAGCGCCGACAGCCGCGCGCGTGTCGAGGCCTTGCGCTCGGCCGGGCGTTATCCGGTGCGCATCCGTGGCCGTCAGCGCGATGAAACCATCGATATGACGGTCGAATGCGATGCCATCACCGAAGCGCTGCACGCGAACGAAGACTGGCCCTTGCTGATCGAGCGCGTGAAGCGCGACGTGAAAGTGATCGTCTCGAACACCGCCGACGCAGGGTACGCGCTTTTCGATGAAGACACCGCCGATCTGCTCGACGGCCAGCGCACGCCGCGCGGCTTCGCGGCAAAGCTCGCGGTGCTGCTGCACGCGCGGCATCGCGCCGGCGGCGCGCCGATCACGCTTCTGCCCTGCGAACTCGTTTCGCGCAACGGCGATACGCTGCGCGATCTGGTGATCGGCGTGGCGCGCGGCTGGAACGTCGACGACGCGTTCATCGCTTATCTGACGAACGACTGCGTGTGGGTGAATTCGCTCGTGGACCGCATCGTGTCGGAGCCGATACAACCTGTCGGCGCGATCGCGGAGCCGTACGCGCTGTGGGCGATCGAGCGTCAGGACGGCATGGTATTGCCGTGCGAGCACGAGGACATCGTCGTCACCGACGATCTCGCGCACTACGAACGCCTCAAGCTTCTGATGCTGAATCTCGGCCACACGATGCTCGCGCAGATCTGGCGCACGCGCGACGGCTCGCCGGACATGACCGTACTCGACGCGATGGGCGATCCGGCCTATCGCGAGCCGCTCGAAGCGACGTGGCGCGACGAAGTGCTTCCCGTATTCGCGGCGCTCGGCAAAGGCGACGTTGCGGCCGACTACCTCGCGAGCGTGCGCAACCGCTTCGAGAACCCGTTTCTCGTCCATCGGCTCGCTGACATCGCGCGCAATCACGACGAGAAGAAAGTTCGACGCTTTCAGCCCGTCATCGATCTGGCGCGCGAACTGAAGCTCGACATCGAACAAACGCGTCTTCGCGACGCACTCGAAACCGCCTGACGACCGGCCCGACCGATTTTCAATCACGGCTCACCGCGCCGGCATCGCGGATCGAGCTGGAACACATTGAAGTGCCGCCCCATTGAGGAGACAAACGATGCGCAAAATGCGTTGGGTAGTGATATTTCTGGCCTTTCTGGCAATCGCGATCAATTACATCGATCGTGCAAACCTTGCGGTCGCCGCGCCGCAAATCGAAAAAGCGCTCAATATCGGCCCGGCCGAAATGGGCTTCATCCTGAGCGGCTTCTTCTGGAGCTACGCGCTCATGCAGATGCCGTTCGGCTGGTTCGTCGATCGCGTCGGCGCACGCATCGCACTGCCGCTCGCGGTGGGCTGGTGGTCGGTGTTCACGGCGTTGACCGCGGTTGCGACGAGCGTCGTCGGCATGTTCGGCTGCCGCCTGATGCTGGGCGTCGGCGAAGCGGGCGCGTATCCGTCGTGCGCGAAGCTCGTGTCGCAATGGTTCACAAAATCGCAGCGCGCATTCGCGACCAGCATCTTCGATTCGGGCTCGCGCGTGGGTTCGGCACTGTCCATTCCGGTCGTCGCGTTCATCATCAGCTCGTTCGGCTGGGAAGCGTCGTTCGTCATTACCGGCGTGATCGGCTTCGTGTGGATTCTCGGCTGGTTCCTGATCTACCGTAACAAGTCGAAGGGCGATCTCACCGGCGAAACCGATGTCGCGCCGGTGCCGGTTGCGCCGAAGAACAAGGTGTCGTGGGCGTCGCTGTTCAAGTACCGCACGCTGTGGGGCATGATGCTCGGCTTCTTCTGCCTGAACTTCGTGATCTACTTCTTCATCACCTGGTTCCCGAGCTATCTCGTGCAGGCGCACGGCTTCTCGCTGAAATCGCTCGGCACGCTCGGCACGATTCCCGCGCTGATGTCGATTCCCGGCGGCTGGCTCGGCGGCTTCATCTCCGATTCGCTCTTCAAGCGCGGCTGGAGCCTGACCGCCGCACGCAAGACCTGCATGGTCGGCGGCATGCTGATGTCGTCCGTCATCACGCTGTGCGCGTTCGTCGAAAACATTTATCTGATGCTCGCGTTCTTCGGCATCGCTTACGCGAGTCTCGCGTTCGCCGCTGCATCGATCTGGTCGCTCCCGAGCGACGTCGCGCCGACGCCGGATCACGTCGCGTCGATCGGCGGCATCCAGAATTTCGCGTCGAATCTGGCAGGCATCGTCATCACCACGTTCACCGGCGTGATGCTCGCGATCACCAAGGGCTCGTTCGTGATTCCGCTGTGCGTCGCGGGCGGCTTCTGCTTCCTCGGCGCGTTCAGCTATCTTTTCATTGTCGGCAAGATCGAACCGCTCAATCGCGCCGAAGAAGAGCAAGCCCGGCGCGACGACGGTCGCGCACCTTCCACGGTCTGAGTCTGAGAACAAAACCATGTCCACCACATCCACCGACCATGCGGTCATCCGGCTGCATCCCAACGACGACGTCGTGATCGCGACGCGTCAGTTGCTCTCCGGCGCGCGGATCGCGTCGGAGGATCTCGTCGTCGCCGGGCTGATTCCGCCGGGCCACAAGATCGCGACGCGCGATATCGCGGCGGGCGCGCCCGTGAAGCGCTACAACCAGATCATCGGCGTGGCGAAGGAAGCGATCGCGCGCGGGCAGCACGTCCACACGCACAATCTGTCGATGGCCGATTTCGCGCGCGAGCACGAGTTCGGCGTCGATCTGCATCCGACGCCGTTCGTCGACAAGCCCGCGACTTTCATGGGCATCCGCCGCGAGGACGGCCGCGTCGCCACGCGCAATTTCGTCGGCGTGCTGACGAGCGTGAACTGCTCGGCGACGGTCGCCCGCGCGATCGCCGATCATTTCCGGCGCGACGTGCATCCGGAAGCGCTCGCGGATTACCCGAACGTCGACGGCGTGATCGCGCTGACGCACGGTCTCGGATGCGGCATCGACATGCAGGGCGAAGGGCTCGGCATCTTGCGGCGCACGCTTGCGGGTTACGCGGTGCATCCGAATTTTCATTCGGTGCTGTTCGTGGGTCTGGGATGCGAGACCAATCAGATTTCCGGTGTGCTCGAATCGAGCGGGCTGAAGGACGGTTCGCATCTGAAGAGCTTCACGATTCAGGATAGCGGCGGCACGCGCAAGACGATCGAACGCGGCATCGCGCTGGTGAAGGAAATGCTCGCCGATGCCAATCGCGTGCAGCGCGAGCCGCTGCCGGCGTCGCACCTGATCGTCGGTTTGCAGTGCGGCGGGTCGGATGGCTATTCGGGCATTTCGGCGAATCCCGCATTGGGCGCGGCGGTCGACAAGCTCGTCGCGCATGGCGGCACGGCGATTCTTTCCGAAACGCCGGAAGTGTATGGCGCGGAGCATCTGCTGACGCGCCGCGCGGTGAGCCGCGAGGTCGGAGAGAAACTGCTCACGCGTATCAAGTGGTGGGAAGAATACTGCGCGCGCAATGGCGCGGCGATGGACAACAATCCGTCGGCAGGCAACAAGGTCGGCGGATTGACGACGATCCTCGAGAAATCGCTCGGCGCGGTCGCGAAAGGCGGGACAACGAATCTCGTCGAAGTGTACGAGTACGCTCAGCGCATCGACGCGAAAGGCTTCGTGTTCATGGATTCGCCCGGCTACGATCCGATGTCGGCGACGGGCCAGGTTGCATCGGGCGCAAATCTGATCTGCTTCACGACGGGACGCGGTTCGGCTTATGGATGCGCGCCGTCGCCGTCGCTCAAACTGGCGACGAACACCGCGCTGTGGGAACGCCAGGAAGAGGACATGGATATCAATTGCGGCGGCGTGATCGACGGCTCCGCGACCATCGAACAACTCGGCGACGAAATCTTCCAGATGATGCTCGACTGTGCGTCAGGCGTGGCGTCGAAGAGCGAACTCCACGGGTATGGGCAGAGTGAGTTCGTGCCTTGGCAGGTGGGTGTGGTGACTTGAGGCTTCTATTTTGGTGAAAAAAACGCGCCGTGTTCCGGCGCGTTTTTCTTTGATCAGGCCGGTCCGAGGTCGATTTGGATTGGCTCGTCGGAACAGTCGAACACTGTGCCGTGAAGCCGCACTTCGCACCATTCGCGAAAGAGTTTGAGCGATCGCTTCTGCGGCCACAATGCGTCGTCCGTGTACCAGTCGTCGAGCATCTGGTCGAAAATCGTCTGCCAGTTTCGGTTGATCCATTTCTCGGCGGACTCAATAACATCGTCGCCTCCGCATGGAATCAGGAACGTGTTTGGGTCGTCGCGCGCCTCGTCGAAAAGAACGGGACGCTGCGGGTCTGGTGCCGGATCGGCGCGGTTGATCCAATCGACGAACGGCTGCTTCGGCAAGACGACAGCAACCGCTCGATTGGTGATGAGAAGCGCATCGGATGGCATGTTCGCGACCTCGTTGGGAGCGCGGACGATCAGACCGTCTCGGCGTGCTGCGCCATCATCTGCAACGCGACCGCTTCCGCCACTTCGATGCCGTCGATCGCAGCCGAATAGATGCCCCCAGCGTAGCCCGCGCCCTCTCCCGCCGGATAAAGCCCCTCCACATTGACGCTCTGATAGTCGTCCTTGCGACGCACGCGGATCGGCGACGACGTGCGCGTCTCGACACCGGTCAACACTGCGTCGTGCATCGCGAATCCCTTGATCTTCTTGTCGAGCTCGGGCAACGCTTCGCGAATCGCTTCGATCACGTAATCGGGCAGCGCGGTGCTCAGATCGGTCGGCTTTACGCCCGGCTTGTAGGACGGCGCCACGGAACCGAGCGAAGTGGATGCGCGCCCCGCGATGAAATCGCCGACGAGTTGCCCCGGCGCGGAGTAGTCGCCGCCGCCGAGTTCGAACGCGCGCTCTTCCCACTTGCGCTGAAACGCGATGCCGGCCAGCGGGCCGCCCGGGTAGTCATCCGGCGTAATGCCGACGACGATGCCCGCGTTCGCATTACGCTCGGCGCGCGAATACTGGCTCATGCCGTTCGTCACGACGCGGCCCGGCTCGGACGTCGCCGCGACGACCGTGCCGCCCGGGCACATGCAGAAGCTATAGACCGCGCGTCCATTGCTGCAGTGATGGACCACTTTGTAGTCGGCCGCGCCGAGCTTTTCGTGGCCGGCGAATTTCCCGAAGCGGCTTCTGTCGATGACGCCTTGCGGATGCTCGATCCGGAAGCCGAGCGAGAACGGCTTGGCCTCCATGTAGACGCCGCGTTCGTGCAGCATCTCGAACGTATCGCGTGCGCTGTGACCGACGGCGAGCACGACGTGATCGCAGCGCAGCGTTTCGCCCGTCGAAAGCTTGAGCCCGCGCACCTTGCCGTTATCGATGTCGATGTCTTCAACCCGGTGCTGAAATCGCACTTCCCCGCCAAGCTGATGGATTTGCGCGCGCATCTTCTCGACCATGCTCACCAGCCGGAAGGTACCGATGTGCGGCCGGCTCAAATACAGAATGTCTTCCGGCGCGCCAGCTTTGACGAACTCGTCGAGCACCTTGCGGCCGTAATGTTTGGGATCCTTGATCTGGCTGTAGAGCTTGCCGTCCGAGAACGTGCCTGCGCCGCCTTCGCCGAACTGCACGTTCGATTCCGGATTGAGCTCGTTGCGACGCCAGAGGCCCCACGTGTCTTTCGTCCGCTCGCGCACCGCTTTGCCGCGTTCGAGAATGATCGGCCGAAAGCCCATCTGCGCGAGGATCAAGCCGGCGAAAAGCCCGCACGGTCCCATGCCGATGACGACGGGACGCAGCATCGTCGATTGCGCCGGCGCTTTTGCGACGAAACGATACGCCATGTCGGGCGTCACGCCGCAGTGCGGATGCGGATGCGCTTCCAGTCGCTTCAACACCGACGCTTCGTCTCGCAACTCGACATCGATGATGTAGGTGAGCTTGATATCGGCGCGCTTGCGGGCATCGTGTGCGCGGCGAAATACGTGAAAGCTCACGAGTTCGTTCGCGCCAACGCCGATTTCCGCGAGACGCGCGAGAACCGCAGTTTCGATAGCCGATTCGGGATGATCGAGCGAGAGCTTGAGTTCGCTTAGACGTAGCATGGGGAAATCGACGGCGCTGCCGTACTTTTTGAAAAGCTGTAGAGAGATTCTAGCGCTTGCGCAACGCGCACTTCGCGGATTTGCAGATACCGCGCTTCAAACGCAAAAACCCCACCTTTTTGGGGTGGGGTTTTTGTTTGGAGCATGAGGAGCCTGACGATTACCTACTTTCACACGGGTATCCGCACTATCATCGGCGTGGAGTCGTTTCACGGT